>JABJJN010000079.1 GCA_018660835.1 Gemmatimonadota bacterium
CCACATGAATCGAACTCGAATTGATCAACGACACCGTCGCCGTTCAAGTCGCAGGGATCACCGCCCGGAGGTGGTGTGCCACATGAATCGAACTCGAATTGATCAACGACACCGTCGCCGTTCAGGTCGCAGGGATCACCGCCCGGAGGTGGTGTGCCACATGAATCGAACTCGAATTGATCAACGACACCGTCGCCGTTCAGGTCACAGGGATCACCGCCCGGAGGTGGTGTGCCGCATGAATCGAACTCGAATTGATCAACGACACCGTCGCCATTCAAGTCACAGGGATCACCGGGAGGTGGGTCGCCGCCATCAGGTGGTGGTGCACCGCAATTATCGATCTCGAATTGATCAACGACACCGTCGCCGTTCAGATCACACGGATCGCCCGGAGGTGGATCGCCGCCATCAGGTGGTGGTGCACCGCAATTATCGATCTCGAATTGATCAACGACGCCATCACCGTTCAGGTCACAGGGATCACCTGGAGGAGGCGTGCCGCAATTATCGATCTCGAACTGATCTACGACGCCATCACCGTTCAGGTCACAGGGATCGCCCTGGGCGTGAGCGGCCGGCGCAAAGAGAAGGGCGAGGGCGAACAGAAGTGGTATGTGTCGTAGAGACATTGCGGGTTTTTCCATTGGTGTCGAAGAGTCGGCCGCGGGCTGGCCAGTGTCCTGCCCTTTGCAGGCAGAGGATCCAGTCAAATCATAGCCAATATCGGTGTTTTCACCAGTGATGAATATCACCAAGCTGCGAGACCGGCCAAGCGGAGGCAACTGGAGCCCTGAACGCAAGTGAAAGGGCCGGTTCAGAGCTTTTCAGCAAAGATACACGTATGCCGTGGGCAGACGGCGTGTCGTCTCGGGCGGCATGCTCGCTTCTCACGCGCGAGGCAGGGTCTCTGGGTTCGCTCTGCAGGGCTCATGCATGCTTGCCGACGATCCTGAGCAAGAGTTCCTGAACCAGCAGCGACTTCTGACGCTGGTATTCGGCCCGAGTGACCTCTGATCTCACAAGTTCCTGCTTGAGGTCTCGCAGTCTTGCTCTATTCTCATCGTCACTGATCAGATGATCGCGCATCAGCGTGTAGTGAAACCAGTGTTCGGATCCGTGTTCCAGGATGTGGACGTGTTGCGTTCGCACGTCTTTTTCGATTTCGCGGACGAGCAGATGGCCGATGCTGCCGGCTCCCAAGCCTCGATCCAGGTAGCCCATCGCGGTCAGGCAAGATCTGAGTTCGCCCAGATCTTCTGTGTCATCGACACCGATGGCGAAGTCGAGAATGGGCTTTGCTGGCAGACCAGGGACAGAGGTGCTGCCTACGTGCTGCACGTCGACGAGATAACATCCAGCGAGTTTCCTGATCTCCCCACACACTTGATCTGCCTCGAGTAGCCAGGCCGGATCGTGCTGGCAGATCCTGATCTCACCCTTGCGCAGGCCGAGGCTCGTCACTTTTCGCTCTCCTTATTCAACACAGCAAGATTGACAGTGATCCACCCTGTCCGGTATCGTGCGACGTAAATCTCAGACCACCCGGAGCTACATGCGAATCGAAGAGGGGCGGCGCGACAAAATGACATCCTCTCAATCGCCGCGAATTCCATCTCGCCTCGAAAATCAGAGCAGTTCATTGATACCCCTTCTCGACGAGGCTGCTTTCATCAACTTTGAGGTAGCAGACGCTGACCTCGAAAGCGCCAACGCGGAAGGCGTCTCATTTCAGGGCGGCTGCTTTTCCAGAACCATCTTACGCCAAACCTGTCTCCAACGTCTCGAATTGCAGGATGTGATGCTGACGGACTGTGACCTGGCGAACGCTCAATTTCCGGACGCTCGAGTCGTGCGAGTTACCATGACCAAGTGTCGCCTCACTGGATTGCAACTTGGAGAGAGCTTCCTGCAGGACGTGCAACTTGTTAACTGCATCGGTCAGATGTCGCAGTTTCGATTCTCCAAATTCAAGTCCTGCTCCTTTGAAGACTGCGATCTCCGTGAGGCAAATTTCCAAGGTGCCGATCTTGCAGGGGTTGTCTTTTCTGGGTGTGATTTACGCAATGCAGAGTTGTCTCAGGCGACCTTGACGGGCACCGACCTCGCATCCTGCAACATCGAAGGTGTGCGTGTGAATCAAGAGGCACTTCAGGGCGTTGTGCTTGCACCGCATCAAGCTGCCTACGTCGCGGGATTATTTGGCGTCACTGTGAAATGGTGATCCCGCAATTTTCTGACCCTGCACCGCAAGCTGCCAGGCTACCCCAAGCTTTGAGAGGAATAGGACATGGATTCGGCCATTTCAACAGGAAACAGCCGCTTTGATGCTGCTCTCGGAACTGGGGGCCTGCCGCTGGGGAGGCTGGTGGAAGTCAGTGGACTCATGGATGCAGACCTGACGCTCTTCCTTAGCGATCTGCGCAGCAGCATGAAGCCGGAGACCACCGCGATCCTTCGGCTGGCGTCAGGTGCTACGCGAGAAGGGATCGACGGTCTCGTCTCCGCTGCTGTCCTCGAAAAACCGTCTGTTCTCGCCATTCAATCCGCTGATCACGATGGCACTGATCTACTTGGCAGTGCGTCGGTCTGCAGATGGCTCCTGTCTGTGGCAGCCGAACACCATCTCTCGATCGTGTGTGGCATGCCATTTGGCATTCGCGTAAACCCTGGCCTCAAGGTCGTTGCAACAGGTCTGGCATCGATTGCTGATCTACGACTGCAGGTGCAGGTGCAGGCGCAGCACACGGGGGCATTCACGGTACGCGTTGTGAAGAACACGATGGCAAAGCCGGGTGCCGAAGTCACCTTCGGTTGACACAAGTGGCTTGGCGACTCTGGGAGCGCCACGCTCAGTAATGACTCGATCCCTACAGGTTGTAGCTGACGCGACACAATGTAGCTTTGCATCTGAGGCACATCCCGCCTCGTCTCAAGAGACGCGCCCGGCTGCCGGGCTCATAGGAGGTTGCATACATAGATGACGCTGCGAATGTGTATCGCTGCGCTGGCTTGCATGTTGGTCATGTGCACAGAGGGCCGGACACAGACATCTGAAAATTCTCTGCCGATTACGCCGGCGGATGAAATCGCGACTGCCCTCAATGCAGCCCCGGAGAGGGAGGGGCCCGCACCTGCAACGCCGGATGGTGTGCCACATCAGCAACTGAACCAGAATGCGCCGTTGGCGATGATCCAGGCGTTGACGGCATCGGCTATCCCTCTGCCGGGTATCAAGTTTGCCCCCACACCGTTCTCTCTCGCGGGATCTCTGGGATGGAGACTCGAGCCGGACCTCGCCCAGGGACCGGATGAAGGGTTTATCCGGGGCACGCTGGAGTTTGGCCATCAGCACAGAGTGGAAGATGGCAGCATGCATCTGTTGCTGCCATCGGAGCTCGCCACCATTGCTCTGGAGAAAGGTTGGGGCGTCATCCACCCGATTGATGACACGATCTCTGGAGAGACCTCGACCTATGTCATGATCTACGGTGCGCGGAATCTGGAGGAGCTCGAGACAGTCTGGCTTATCGCGCAGATCTCCTACTACCAGGCGCGAGGCCTGAGTATGGAACCGGCTGACTCAACGGTAGTACCTCACACTGGCTGGGGATGGTTCAAACGCATCATTGGTAGAACCTCCGGAAAGCAGTGAGAGTGGGTAGGCAGCAGGGCGCCCTCGAGGCTGCGACAGATCGGGCACATCTGTCTCGCAATTCATACGCTGACAGTGGAAAGCTCCGTGCCCGAGCCAGCATCTATAAATATCGCCGGCCGGCGTTGGACATTGTTCCATGGGCACTCGCACAGGTCCCGTGGTCTGGGGATGAGACGGTACTGGATGTTGGGTGTGGGGCGGGAGGTTATCTGAGGGGACTTGGCAAGAGCGGCCAGATGCGTCTCGTGGGAATGGATCTTTCAACTGGCATGCTCAGGGAGGTGAGAGACAGTTGGGATTCTGCCAGGCGGCCACTGCTGGCTGCCTGTGATGCGCAATCGATCCCCCTGCGACCCGCTTCATGTGACCGAATTCTTGCGATGCACATGTTATACCATGTGCCCGACATCGGCATGACCTTGAAAGGACTGCGAGATTTGCTGGTTTCGGATGGTCTGCTGATGGCAGGTACCAATGGCGAGGCGCACCTGGCCGAGCTACGCGACCTTTTCCATGAGGCCCACGAGGAAGCGGAGGGGAGATCTCTGAAGGCGGTTCCGCACTGGAGTCGACGATTCCGCCTCGAAAGGGGATGTGAGCTTGCATCTGCGACGTTCGGTCATGTCGAAGTACGAGAGCACTCTGGAAACATCGTTGTTCCGGATGCCCAACCGGTCATCGACTACCTGGAGAGTACGCGGAGTGTCATGGAGAAGGCTCTATCCGCCGGTGTTGACTGGAAAGACGTCATGTCGATCGCGGCACGTCGAATTGGTGAGATCATAGAAGCAGAGGGAGCATTCAGGGCAAGGACGATTGCTGGTGTCATCCTCTGCAGACCCTGAATCGGAAATCCCGGAGTAGATGCCGAACCTGCTGACCAGGAGGTAAGCTAGTTGCTCAGAAACCTGCTGAAGATCTCACTGCGCAATCTGCGCAGGCACAGGGTGAACTCGCTCATCGCGATTTCTGGCATGAGCATTGGCATGGCGGTCTGCATCCTCGTCGGCTTCTACGTCTGGCACGAGCTGAGCTACGATCGCTTCCACACAAAGGCCGACCGCATCTATCGCCTCGTCTACCCGACCGAACCAAGGCAGTTGGCGCCGCTGGCGCCGTTGCTGGAGGCGGAACTGCCGGAGGTGGAGAAGGCGGTCCGTGTGGGCTATTACTGGGGAGAGCAATGGCTCAAGTCTGGCGATATCGAGTTTCAGACTCAGGTCTACACGGTAGATGAGGGTTTCTTCGACCTCTTCGACTTTCCCTTCGTCCGGGGAACTGGGCAGGCGGCCCTGGTCAGGCCGAATTCCATGGTCATCTCCACCCAAATGGCACAGCGTTTCTTTGGTGACAGGGATCCCGTCGGTGAGACGCTGGTCTGGATGTCCGATGACCTGCATTTCGAGGTTACTGGCGTGTTCGAGTTGCCACGCAACACGCACTTCCCCTTCCACTTCATCATCAACGCTTTTGCGGCGGGAAGCGACCTGGTGATCAAGCAAAAGTTGTGGAGCCAGCGAGGAGGGGAGTGGTACACGTATCTGCTGTTATCGGACGGCTATGACACGGCCGGATTCGGCGACAAGGTGAATGCTCTGATCGAAGAGCACGCTCCGCCCAGCGCACTGCGCAACTGGCTGAAGGGAGAGGGACAGGTTCCCTATCTGCAACCGCTGGCAAGCATTCATCTCGACTCGGACTTCTACGTTGAACTCGAAGCGGGTGGCGATCGACGGCAGGTGGCCATGCTCGCGATGGTCGCTCTCATGGTGCTGGCTATCGCCTGTATCAACTACGCCAATCTGGTCACGGCGCGGGCACGGACGCGGGCGCGCGAAGTAGGGGTGCGCCGAGCCGTCGGGGGAACGCGGCGACAGCTGACGGGGCAGTTTCTTGGGGAGTCGATGGTACAGTCGCTGCTGGCACTGGCACCCGCCTGGCTCCTGGCCAGGATAGCACTGCCATCCTTCAACGCCTACGCCGGTACCGACCTGTCCTTTGATGGGAGTGCGGTGTGGATCACTCTGCCACTGCTTGGTGGTGCCGCCCTGATGACGGGGGCGCTGGCCGGGCTTTATCCCGCGCTGCTGGTGTCAGCTTTTCGGCCGGCACAGGCGTTGACCGGCAAGCCGGGTACGGCTGGTCGAGGCGCCGGCTTCTGGAGAGTTCTCGTCGTCTTCCAGTTCGCTGTGTCGATCCTCTTCATCGGTGTCACCGCCGTCGTGCGTCAGCAACTGGAGTACATGCACAGCATTGACCTGGGTCTCAACAAGGAGCAGGTCATCACCTTGACGGTGAGTCGGATTGAGGGAGAGCGACGGCAGGCGCTCATGGAACAGATTGCCCGCGTGCCGGGTGTGGCGGCAGTGGCACGGTTCCGCAACATGCCATCGGAACGTCTCTGGCGTTGGACCGCGTGGGACATTCGACTCTTCGGCCAGAAGCGAGGTACCGGCGTGGGCGGCACGATCCTGGGTGTGGATGGAGGCTATCTCGAGGTCATGCAGCTGAAGTTGCTTGCCGGTGGCGGCTTCGTTGAGGAAGCCCTGAAGGACAACATTATCCTCAACGAGACAGCGGCTCGTCGCCTCGGCTTCGAGAATCCTCGAGACGCGTTGGGACAACGTATTCACCTCAAGGGCCACATGATGGGGCCGCAGGGGGCCACGGTGCGTGGCGTGGTGGTGGACTTTCACTTTGAGTCCCTGCATCATGCCATTGGTCCCGTCGCACTCTACAATGAGCAGAGACCCCAGGGCTACATCGGTGTCCGGACCGAAGCAGGGGACATGCGTGCTACCCTCGCCCGGATCGAGGAGACGTGGCGCCAATTCGAGCCGGAACAGCGGTTCGTCTATCACTTCCTCGACGAACAATACGGCGAGCTCTACCACAAGGAGGAACGCCTGGGGCGGATGCTCGGCGTATTCTCTCTGCTGGTCATCGTCGTGGGCTGCGGCGGGATTTTCGCTCTGGCCGCTTCCGCCGCGCAGCAGCGCACCAAAGAGATCGGTGTGCGCAAGGTGTTGGGCGCAACAGCAGCGCAGATTGCCCTGCTGCTGTCGAGGGAGTTTACGTGGCTCGTGGTGGCAGCCAATGTGGTGGCCTTCCCCGTGGTCTATTGGGCAACGCGGTCCTGGCTGTCGGAGTTTCCCTACCCTGTCAGCGTCGGCCCCGGTGTTCTTGTGCTTGGCGGGATCATGGCTCTGCTGGTGGCGTGGTTCACAGTGGGTGGCCATGTGCTGAAGGCGGCACGGCAGAATCCGGTGGATGCGCTGCGCTACGAGTGAGTTGAGTGCCTGATTGGGTAGGCAGTGTCCAGTTGGATATCGAGAATTACCTCCTCACAATGGCTGGTTTGAGGTGACTTATGGTTGACGCGCAGCTGCTACCGAGCAGCGCCGCAGATGACGCCTGGCACTCCTGGGCCCCCATGGACAGTCTGGCACCGGAGTTCCTTACCGGTGATGGGGTGCTGGGCCTGTCGGGTGATGACAATGCCCATTGCTTTGGCGCCTGGTGCCGGATGATTCAGGTTGATGAGGGCGGCGTCTACCGACTTGCCGTGTCGATGCGGGTTACCGGCGTGAGTGATCCGGGACTGCATGTGACGCCACACGTGTTGTGGCGTCGAGGTTCACAGCTGGATGGTCAGTGTGCGGCGGATACTATCGAGTCCTTTCGTCTGGAAGGAGACCGTCTGGTGGGCGAAGCCGTTTTCGTCGCACCCATGGGCTGCGAGGAGGCGGAGGTCCGCCTGTTATTGCGATATGCTGCAGGCGCCACGGTGTGGTTTGATGAGGTCACGTGGACGACGGGTGAACTGCCCCCGGCGCGGCCGGTGCGCCTTGGAACGGTACGCGGATGTCCGACGTTGCCAGCGAGTGCTGCAGATCATCTGGCGTGGTATGGTCGCCAGATCGATCGCCTGATCACGGACGAGCCCGATCTGATTTTGCTGCCCGAATTCGCCAACACTGCTTCCATGTCAGCGGCAGCGGGCGCCGATCTGTTGGATCGTGCCGAAGAGTTGCCCGGTGCGTTCTGTGACATGCTCGCGAAGCGGGCACGGCAGGCGAATTGCTATATGGCGGCGGGTGTGCTGGAGCGCGATGGCGACATCGTCTACAACAGCGCCGTGCTGGTGGATCGCCAGGGTGAGTTGGTCGGGGTGCAACGCAAGGTGCATCCCTACTGGCCGGAGGAGCCGGCGGGTGTCGTGCCTGGTGAATCCTTTGATACGTTCCGTACCGACTTCGGTGTCGTGGGGTTCATGATCTGTTACGACAGCTGGTGGCCGGAGTCGGCGCGACTGCTGGCACTCAAGGGCGCTGAGCTGGTGCTGTTTCCAAATGCGGGATACGAACCGCTCATTCTCCCTGCCCGAGCGATCGACAACAATGTCTACATCCTGACGGCGTCACTGTATTCACCTGCGGCCGTGACCAACACGCTGGGGGAAACACTGGCGCGCTCGACTGTTGATGGTGTGCTGAGTGCGCAGATCGATCTTGAGAGCCGGCCGAAGTGCCATCCGAATGCCGGTGGCAATCTGAACCCGGGACCGGGTGGGGCGCGCTGGGCGAGGAATGCCCGGTCGGTGCGCATATACGAGGAGATTCTGGCGTGTCAGTCGAATGTTATATCTGGCAGATGAACGAGTCAGACTGCGCTCTATGTAAATCAGAACGACGATGTCTTCGTCCGACCCGGCCGGGGCCATGGCAACCACATGGGCCCGGCAGAATTCGTCGACGCGGATGGCGACGGCATCATCAACCATCTCGATTTAGGATGATTTCTCGCCATAGTATCCTTGTCGTCGTATTATCGGTTGGAACGCAGGTAATTGCCCTTCGGAGGCCTGAAATGGAAGCCGTTCACGTCAGTCGCAACCCCGAGATCATGAGCGGTGCTCTCTGCTTCATCGGTACGAGAGTCCCAGTGCAGAACCTGTTCGACTATCTCGAGGGGAGCTCAACTCTCGATGACTTCCTCGAGGATTTTCCATCTGTGTCCAGGGAGACAGCGGTGGCCGTACTTGAGGCCGCCAAGGGTAGTCTATTCGCTGACGCACAGGTCTGATGCGCCTGCTCCTCGATGAGTCACTTCCTCGTCGACTCCGGACTCACTTCGCAAGCCACGACGTATCGACCGTGGGTGACATGGGTTGGCTGGGCGTGAAGAACGGCGAGCTTCTACGTCTCGCCGGATTGAACTTTGACGCCTTCATCACCCCCGACCGGAATCTGAGATATCAGCAGAACCTCTCTACGCTGCCCGTCTCCGTTGTTGTCGTGGTTGCACCATCAAACGAGTTGGCAGCTCTGCTGCCTCTTGTACCCGCAATCGAGCGTGTGCTGGATTCGTTGCAGCCACGCGGCCTGATCGAAGTTGGTGGGTGAACTTGCCGTGGCAAGGTGTCCCTCGGTCTATCTCGCCAAGGTTTGTTCGCCCTGGACTTTGATCGCGGCGGCGCTGGTTCTGAGCGCTCTGGTTGGCCGTGCCTGGGCTGTCGACTACTACGTGTCGACAACGGGATCTGACACGGTCGCCGGAACATCCCTGAAAACTGCGTGGCGGACGATCCCCAAGGCGAATGAATCGGTGGCGCCAGGAGATACGGTCTTCATCGGTGGTGGTCTCTACTCGGAGACGATCTCACCCGCACGCAGTGGGTTGGCGCATCAGCGGATCACCTACAAAGCTCTCCCTGGCGAGGAGGTGACGCTAACCGGTGTGGATCGCGGCATCGTGATGCGGGATCGTGCGTATGTGACGATCGACGGGATCGACATTCGCGGTACGCAGATGTATGTCTTGCTCGACAACAGCCACGACATCTGGATACGTGATGGCGTCTTCGACGAATCGACGCTGCGACAGGGCGGGCCCAAGGGCATCCTGATTATCAACGACTCGCACCACAATCGGATCCAGCGCTGCCAGATCGGTCGGGCGGGATACGTTCGCATCGATGCAGCGTCGAAGACCGGTCTAGAAGACATGGGTGGTCTGATCAACATCGGCAATGATGTGGAGACAACCGATGACAGCCACTACAACCTCATTGAGGACAACCACCTCGCCTATGGCGGGCATCACGTGCTGCTGTTGGCGAGCAGCTTCAACGTGGTGCGGAACAACACCTTCCACAACGAGCCGTGGATGCCCGATCCGACCGAACCTGGCCGACTCTTCGGCAATCGCAATATCGGTGGTGGTGGTGGCAATGCGGGACGCAATCTGATCGAGGGGAACCGGATCGCCTTCGCTGGCCGGCCGCCTGATGACGATGGTGCGTATGGCATCGAGTTGGCGAGTCCGCAGAATATCTACCGACACAATGTGTTCGATCGCAATGGGACGGCCGGTGTCGGGCTGCATTCGAAGTGGCATGGTGAAGCGAGCGGAAACCATGTCTATGGAAACACGTTCTATGGTAATGGTGCGGACGAGACGATCGAGGGCTTTCACAAAGGGGGGATCTCGATCCAGAACTATGCAGGTGTGGCGCCGCGGGCGAATGTGATCAAGAACAATCTGTTCTATCGTGATCACACACCTGATGACCGATTCCATCAGCAAGGGGTGTTTGCCGTCGGCGGCAATGTTCAGCTCGAGGAACAGACACTGGCGGGAAATTGGAAGAATGCCGGTGATCCGTTGTTTGTGGCAGAGCCTTCGGGCGATGCGCTTCCGGAAGAGAGTCCCGACGTACGCCTGCCCGATCTCGATCAGCAGGACTTTCATCTGACGTCTGGCAGTCCGTGTATCGATGCGGGGGTGTTTCTGACACAGACCATCGGCGATGGGCAGGGGCGTGAGATCCGCGTTGTGGATGCGGGTTACTTCACCGATGGGTGGGGGATCATCGACGGTGATCGAGTCCAACTGGAAGGCATGACCAACTGGGCGCAGGTGCTGGAGGTCGACTACGATCAGGACACGCTGCGGCTCGACCGAGATGTCGTGTGGCACGATGGCCAGGGGGTGAGTCTGTCCTATAGGGGTGGGGGGCCGGACATGGGGGCGTATGAATTCAGCGACGGCGCGGCGGAGTAGTCGCAACGCACGGATCGCATCGCACAGTATCGATATTGAAGAAGGAAGCATTTGAGCGAGATCTTCATCGGCATCGACGGTGGTGGCACCCATACGCGGGCACTTGCTGTGGATCGCTCAGGGCTCACTCAGTGATGTGGTAGGGCTGGTGGCTGGTCTTGCGGGTGTCAACAACAGTGAAAGCCAGGCGCGCGGCGAGCGCTTCGTGACAGTGGACGGGTTGGCGTGTGATCGCGTAGTGGTCAATGATGCGGTGGTGGCACACGCAGGCGCACTGCGTTCGCGACCGGGGATTATCGCAATCGGTGGCACAGGCAGCGTCGCCTTTGGTGTGAACGAAGCGGGAGAGCACGTGCGCAACTACGATGCCCGTCACTGGACGGGGGTCAGTGCAGCCAACTTCGCCTACGATGCGGTCCACAGGTTGATGGTGGGAGATGCGATGCAGGTAGATGAGGAGTTTGCGCGGCAGGTCTACGCGTTCTGGGACGTGGCAGATCTGGCGGGGCTGCGCGAACTCGGTGCCGCAGGATTTATCGAAGATCGGACCGACAGGGACTACCGTTTCGGTGCGATGGCGAATCTTGTGACCGACGCGGCGGACAGGGGGTCACCGTTGGCCCGTTCGGTCTGTGATGTCGGTGTGGCCGCTATCTGTGTGGGAATCCGGATCGTCGCCCTACGTTTCGCCCATCCCGCGATCGACGTGGTGCTGATTGGTGGTGTGATCAGAAGCAGATATGTGGCGCAGGCGATTTCGAAGACGCTAGCAGAGATCGGGGATCGGCAGTTCGCCGTGGTAGAGCCAGCCTTCGCTCCGGAGATTGGCGCCGCCATGATAGCCCTCGAAAACCATGGCATCGCGATCGATGAAGAGGTTGCGGCCCACCTGTCGCAGATCACATGACCAAAGTCCCATTTGCAGGCCTTGTGGGTGGCGCTACCGCGCCGCGTCGACGACCTCATGGATGACGCCCAGCAGATCATCGGGCGAGAGAGCATCCTGGGATAGCTCCCAGATCATGACACCGGATCCCTCTCGCAGGGCCAGTTGCGTCTTTCGACGAATGGTTTGACGGCCGTTGTAGGTGACGTAGCTGCAATCGGCACAGGCGGTGCCGATCAGATCGGTTGACGCCGCCGACATGCCGTGCTCATCGAGGATCTCCTGGTAGCTGTAGCCACCACGCTGGTCGCCGAAGCCATAACCGTAAAAGGGCAAACCGAGGACGAGTTTCTCCTTCGGCAGGCCGCGACTGCGCCAGGTCTCCAGATGGGCCAGTGACTGCTCCAGGCTTGAGTGCTCCGAGCCCGCCTGGCCCCAGCTCGGCCCGATCGTATCGTAGGACATGATGTTGACGAAATCGAACAGAGGGATCGATTCAACAGGGATCATGCCTCCCTCGTAAGAGGCGGTGGCGCAGGTAACGAGCTTTCCCTGGGGGTGCAGTCTCTCGGACAAGGCCGTCACGAACGGGGTGTAGTTCCCAGCTGCATGGATCGCCGTCAACAGAACACCCTCGAGATCGACGTCGATGCCGTCCAGATCGAAATCGGCGACGAAGGCCACCAAATCGTCGACCAGTTGCTGTTGGGACGCCGGCTGTAGCAGGACCTCCCAATCGCCGGAACAGGGGGGGATGACACCGCCTGCCAGTGATATCAAAACCTTCACGCGTGCCTGGTGAGCTTTCGCCACGACGTAGTGCAGGTCATCGGCAGTGGCACCGCTCATACACGGAGGACCGTCGGGTCCATCCACAACACCAGATGCATCAGGATTGAGGAAAGCGATATTGATGTGGGTCACCTGGCTCAGGTCGGTGCGATCGACACTCTGTCGCAGGTCCTTCCAGGCGGGCAGGTAACCGATCACGCGCACAGGTTCCGGTGTCTTGCACGCAGCGAACTGAGAGATCGCGGCCAACATGATACAAGCTCCAATGAGAAGGGTCACCCGCTTGTTCATCAATCCTCTTCCTCTTGTGATTCTGACTTACAGTTAGCTTGACCCACCAAGGAGGTACTTGCAAGGACGTACGTTCGCGCTTGACTTGTTCGATCACTTTGGTAAGATCTGTACCAGAACCAAGTTAGTGGGTTCACCGCCTCGGGTCAGAGGCGAAGAGGCCGCAACCACGCGGTCGATGGCGGTGATCGAGTCGATGTCGCAGGATCGCCGTTGAAGCGCAGTTCGAGATGTTTCGTTTCGCGCGTTTTTCAAGGAGGCTGCGTTTGGAGGAAACCGAGCGGTTTCGTCTGATGAGCACCCCGTCGAGAAGCACCGGACCATCGTCTTGACGAAACCGCCCACTTCGGCGACATCCGTGCAGGCATGCTGCCTGATCGGTCGATCCAGCCGCCACGGGACCTCGGCACAGGAAATCGTTCCCGCTTGATTGTAGGGGACCTTCGGCTCTCATGCCGAAAATCCTGATACGAGGACAGTGAGACTCTGTTGCGGCACTCGTCCCGCCGAACTTGAGCCCTTTCCCCCCCCACACGGGGTCGGAGTGGAGGAGGGGGCCAGACCGGCGGCGGATGCAACCGCCCCACCGATTGACGCAGGGCCGAAAAGGCTCTCGTCACCCGGCATAGAATTCGGACTCTGAGGCCTCATCATCGACGCGATGATGGGGCCTCTTCTTTTTGCGACAACCCCTCACCCGAGCTGATCCATGCTGTGAGATGACGCGACGCATTCAGAGAGGAAAGGACGTACGTGAGCAAGCAACTGTTCATGGACATCTCTTGAGTATTTGCCCTAACTAAGCTCCTGCCACTCAGGCCATGTGAACGAGAAGCGGCTGCGGTCGCGTGGTGAACTCGTCAGCGACCCTTCGGCACAGGAGCGATCCCATGCAAATCGATTCCAAACAAACCGCGAGCACAGTTCTTCGAGCAGCGCCCGGTCGCGGCAGGTGGAGGTTGCCTTCGATCGCCCTCCTGCTCCTGGCGTCGGCGGCAGTCTCGGAGGAAGGCCTCGTCGCTCACTATCGGTTCGATGAGGGCTCCGGCTCTGTCGTGCGCGACGCCGGGCCGCACGGGTTGAATGGCACGATCCACGGCGCTACGTATCGTGCCCTGGACGAGGGCTATGCCCTGGAGTTCGACGGTGTCGACGACCACGTGATCGTGCCGGATTCACCGCATCTGCAGCTGGCGGAGGCGGTGACGGTGATGGTGTGGCTGAACACGCCAGCCGAGTCGACGCAGAACGTGCTGGGCAAGAACGGTTGCAGCGTCTTGCGTCAGAACTATCGTCTCAACCTGTCGCGGACGCAGGCAGGGCTCACCGTTGTCGAGTGTCCAGAGCACGGCAAGGAGGTCACGGGGGACGGGGTCAAGTCCGGCAGCTGGTTTCACGTGGCGGGCACCTTCGAAGCCGGCAAGATCCGCATGTACGTAGACGGCGCACTGCGCGGCGAACAGCTTGAGGACGCCTTCGATACGGGCACACTGGAGGCGCCGCTCTACATTGGCGGCAGCTTCTATGGGCCGGGACTGAATGGCCTCTACACGGGTCAGATCGACGACGTGCGCATCTACAGTCGTGCCCTGTCTGAGGACGAAATCCACGCCCGCTACGAGGCGGAGAAGGACCTGCGCGTCTCCACGCTGGATCGCCTGCTGGCGCAAGTCAGTCCCTCCGAGTCACGTGATACGACGCCGCCCTCGCTACACAGTCCAAGGCCCGCGCCGGATACGCAGCAGAGCGGGCCCGTGGTACTGACGGCCATCTTCGAGGAGCATGGCGCGGGGATCGATGTTTCCTCCGCTGTCATCGAAGTGGACGGTGTCGACTATACGGGCCGCGCCCAGATCGACTCGCAAGGGGTCCGGCTGGCCCTCCCAGAACTGCGTCGCGGCGTGCATGAGGTGAGCGTCGTCGTCGCCGACGAGGCGGGCAACCTCGGCAATGCGCTGCGCTGGCGCTTCGGGATCGACACACCGGTGAAGACCACCTCGGGTTTTGAGGACGGTGTGTTCCGCGTCGATGGCGAGCCGTATTTCCCCGTGGGCATCTATTCTTCGAGCGTCTCGCCGTGGTACCATCTCCCCATTATCGAGCACGCCGCGGCGGCTGGGATCAACTACAAGCTCGCCGGTGAACGAAACATCGTCCCCCTCCTCGATGAACTGCAGCAGGTCGGCATGAAGGGCCTCGTGCAGGTGTACTGGGCCTCTCAGGACCTGCGTCAGGGTGATCCCGAGCCGCTGACGCAGTTGGTGGAGTCCGTGCGTTCTCATCCAGCAAACCTTGGCTGGTGGAACGAGTACTCCAGCGTGAACGAGACCGCCCTGGCGACGGATACGTACGAGATCATCCGGCGACTCGACGCCGACCATCCCGTCCTCTACATGCTCGCCTGGGCCGGTGAACTCTCAGATGCCTACTTCGTGTACGCCTATCCCATCTTGAACCCGCTGTTGCCGGACGACTCGATTCTGTCCATGGACGAACTCGTCCTGCAGCCCGCCTTCGACGCGGTGCGCGAAGAGGGGGAGGGCAAACAAGTGTGGTTCGGCTCACAGGCTTTCGACTACCGTCTCGACAGCAACCGTGGCAAGGTCATCACCCTCGAGGGAGGCTTCCGTCCCACGCGCGCAGAGATCCGCAGCATGAATTACTTCGCCCTGACGAAGGGGGTGAAGGGGCTGTGCTTTTACGCGCCGAGCGGCGAGATTCCGGGCACGGACTACGTGGAGGACGTCTCCCTGTTCCCGCGGCAGTGGACGGAGATGCTGAAGATTGCCACGCAGGTGCGTTACCTGGCGCCGACGCTGGCGGCGGGAAAGGTGGCGGCGATGGGGCAGCTGGCGCAGGGCGCGCCGGCGATTCACTTCATCGAGCTCGTCCATGACGACGAGCATACGCTGATCGCCGTCAACGCCGAGCCCCAGCACGTGCTCGCCACGTGGGAGTTCCAGGAGCCGGTGCCTTTGTTGATGCTCTTCGAGGACCGCGTATCGGAAGGCCCGGTGGAGACCTTCACCGACCTGTTTGAGCCTCTGGAAGTGCACGTTTACCGGTGGTCAGCGCCTTGAGCCCGGCTGAACGTCTGGCAGCCAAGATTCAGAAAGATCCATGTCGCGTCACCGCAACGCAGGGACTATCGTTCTGCATCATGAAATACCTAGTCGTCACCCTGCTCCTGCTCGTTGCCCCCAGCTACGCCCACAACGGCGCCGTGGCCATCGCTGTGCCTGCCGAGGGGATCGTGGTGGATGGGGATCTGAGTGACTGGCCGGAAGAAGCCCCATGGTACACCCTTGGGCGGCCGCTCTCCTACTTCGCATGGCCGACGGATCAGGCAGATCTGCACGTCCGATTTGCTGTCGGCTACACAGAAGGAGACGCCCTCTTCCTCGCCGTGGAGGTCGACGATGAATCGGTGGTATTGCAGGCTGCCGACGATGAACCTGTTTATTTCAAGGACTTCATGGAAGTGTTCCTGGAGGCCAGCCACGCTCCATTGTCTCGTGAAGCCTTCGCCTACGGCAAGAAAACGACAGGTGGACGCGGCGTTACTGTCGCCCGTCAGAGAAAAGAAAATACTTGGAGATATGAGTGGAGATTTGCCGCTCGGGCTGCAGGCGAAGAATGGCGTACCGGCGAGACGTACGGCTTCTCAGTGCTCGTAAGTGACGGGGATTTTGACCGATCGTTCTCACAGGTTGCCTGGCATGAACGGGCATACCATCCAGGCAATAGCTCCGCCCCGAGCGGAGATGTTGTCCTCGCCCAGAGTGCGGGGCGCCTCGAAGGGAGATTCATCTGGGAGGGTGCGTCCAGTCATTCTGACTATGAGGTTGTCGTGGCGTCAGATGCCGATCCATCCTTCAGCGTCTCCCTTCATACGGACACCCTCGGACGCTTTCAGGCCCGTCTCCCCGTTGGATCCTACAATGTGCGAGCTGACGTTGGCACAGAGCCGCCGACAGTCAACGCCGAGATTTCGAAGACCGGTACGACTCTCGTCGACCTACCGGTCAAGGTATCTCGCGGACGCAGCATTTCATCTGGTGTGGGCCGAAGGACGAAAGCCGGAGAAGGGCGTCGTAGGGGCTCCTGGACAACGTACGATGTGGGCGATGGTTTTCCCCAAAAGACGATCGCTGACATCTTCCAGGATGCAGCAGGTGCCATCTGGTTGTCCCACGCTGCCTTCCTCGGCGGCGGCGGCATCACGCGTTACGACGGAGTGCACGTCCAACGTTTCGCCACAGAGGATGGCCTACCCAGCGACTGGGTCTACTGTGTGCGGCAGGATCGGGCGGGTGACCTGTGGATCGGTACGGATCGAGGGGTCGCCAAATACGACGGCGAGACCTTCGACAGCTTTTCAAGACGTGATGGTCTTGGCGCCGACCACGTTCTGGCAATTCATGAGGACCCGGCGGGCACGCTCTGGTTGGGTACGGAGAATGGGCTGCGCAAACTTGTCGGTGACAGGTGGTCGTCGATCACTGAGTTTGGCGAGTTCGTCGGCGAGATACGGGCAATCGCAGATGGCGTCGGTGGTGATATGTGGGTGCTCTCAGAGACCGATCTTCGGCGACTACACGACGGCAGACTAGAGATTTTCCCGCATACGGAGGCACCTCTCACGGATATGTCTGTTCATCCGGACGGGACCGTCTGGGTCACCAGAGCAGGCGAGCCACACATCTCGCTCAAAGATCGTGAGTGGCGTTCGTCGCACTCGGAATCTGATGATTATCGCCCGACGGTACTAGCCGATCGAAGTGGGGCCATCTGGTTTGGGCATGCCGGTGGCCGGGGTCTCGTCCGCCTCGATGACACTCGGGTCGATACGTTCACGACGACTCATGGTCTGGCAAACACCCAGATCTATTCCCTCGCTGAGGGTCGTGATCGAGTTCTGTGGGTGGGAACCGTAGGTGGTGGGCTCAGTCGATTTGATCCTCATGGGTTTGTGGCTTACAGCCAAAAAGACGGTTTGGCGGGTGATCTCGTGTTTTCGGTATTGGAGGACTCTGAGGGAGTACTGTGGTGTGGCACCAATCGCGGGCTGTGTCGCTTTGATGGGACACGTTGGCAGACCATCGATCTGCCGGGCCCAGCACAAAACGTGGTGGATATCTTCGAGGATCGTCAGGGCAATCTCTGGTTTGGTCTCAGACATGATGACATTGTGCGCAAGCGCGGTGATCAGTGGCGTCGTTTCACACAGGAGGACGGACTTTCCGCTGGAGGATTCGACTTCTGGGGAGACATCCTAGAGGATTCCCGTGGACGGATCTGGGCAGGAAGCGGGGGCGGCCTCGCCTACTTCGACAACGACCATTGGACTGATGTAACAGATCAGATGCAGGAGCCAGATCGAATCGCAGGTATCCACGAGGACATCGATGGACGCCTGTGGTTTGGCGGTAGCAATCTTCATATGCTCGACGGCATGAATTGGTCAATGATTGCAGGTGCCAGTTCTCCAATTGTGTCTATTGCGAAGGGGTATGGGAACCATCACTGGCTCGGAACGTGGGATGATGGGCTCCACTACACCGATGGCGAGAGTGTCTTCGCTGTAGAGTCTGATCATCCCCTGGCATCGGGCAGACCCATCAGCTTGCTGCGCGATGCGCGTGGCATCATGTGGATCGGTGACTGGGGAGAGGGTGTTCGTCAGACAGACGGACGTGTCGTGAAGACCCTTCTCAGACCTGAAGGGCTGCCCGACAACCTGATACAGGATATGTCACTTGCGAAGAGTGGCACCATATGGATTGCTACTGAGCGTGGTGTGATGGGCTACAACTCAGCCACTACAGCGCCTCGCGTTGTCATCCGCAGCATCTCGGCCGATCGTGAGTATCGGACACAGCGTCATGTCGAACTGACGACGGATCAGAAATTCCTGCGCTTTGACTTCAATGGGATCAGCCTCAGAACTCAGTCCGGCCGATTCACCTATCTCTATCGACTCGCCGGTCTCGAGCAGGACTGGCAGCAGACTGAAGAGCGTGTGGTCACGTACAGCGATCTGCCATCCGGTGACTATGTCTTCGAGGTGCAGGCTGTCGATCAGGACCTTAACTACTCAGAACCAGCCACTGCAACGATCACCGTACGGCCACCCTATGGCACGATGGCTGTACGGGGTGGGCTTGCTGTCTCTCTTGCGGGGCTTGTCCTGATGAGTCTCTACGCTATGCGGCGCCGCCGCGATCAGCGGCGTGCTGAACAGGCACTGCTGCAAGAATTGGAAGAAGAGTTGCAGGAAGCACGACAGATGCAGATGGGGCTGATGCCGTCGTCCCCACCAAGCATCTCCGGCGTTTCCGTTGCCGGCGACTGCCGTCCTGCTAACCATGTAGGCGGCGATCTGTTTCAGTATTTCGTGGGCACTGACGCCATTTCCATCGCTACTGCTGATGTCACCGGCCACAGGATGGAAGCGGCGATCCCTGTGGTGATGTTCAGCGGCATCCTCGACAATCAGATGGAGCAACCTAAGTCGCTGACCGATCTATTTCAGAGCCTCAACCGTTCTCTCTGCCGTTCCCTCGGCGACCACAAGTTCATCTGCTTCACGATGGCCCAGATCGAGGACAAGACTCTCAGGCTCGCCTCCTGCGGCAATCCTTATCCATTGCATTTTCACAACGGTGAGGTCACCGAACTCAAGGTGGACGGCTATCCCCTCGGAGTGCGCGATGACACCCAATACAGCGTCATCGAAGCTCAACTCCATGAGGGTGACTATCTCGTCCTTTATTCCGACGGGATTCCGGAGACGATCAACCCGGCAGACGAGATGTTCGGCTACGAGCGGACCATCGAGACGGTGAGAGCAGCCTGTGCAGAGGGGGTCAGCTCGGAGAAGCTGGTGGAACGGCTGATGAGCAAGGCACGTGAGTTCGCCGGGGAAAGGTCCCAGGAGGATGACATGACGTGTGTGGTGGTGAAGGTAGCGGGGTGAGGAGACGTATCAGCATCTACGTTCTCGGCCTCGGTCTCATGATGCCCTTCGAGGTCAGTGGTTCCGACGACGAAGCCAGCACGGCGAGAACCGCTGAAGGGGCATCGCAGCCGGAATCGGTTCGCAACTATCTTGCACAGCCGTTCAACAGTTACTCCTTCTGGAATCTCCCCGTGCACGTGGATGCATGGAGCAAGGGCTATTACAAGCCCGCACACCTCCAACCACTCACTTTCCGCACATCATCGGCGCATAACGACCTGCTGTTTCTCGATCCGTCCGCACCGGAACGACAGATCTTTCGCACGCCTCTCTCGTCCGCGTGGGACTACACCGGCCTTGGTGCAACGCAAAACCGGATCAAGGTTCGCTGTGACACGGCAGTGGACACTCTCCCCGGTCCCAAGGCCCTCATCCCGGATGGGTTCTCGACGATCACAGATCTACCAGGCCTGGGGGCCACACCCGATCTCCCGACTGCGATTCTCAATCCTGCCAACGCCTTTGAGGGGCTCTCGGTCCGCGAAACTCAGCCCCTTGAGGTGTGTCCGGACGGCAAGGTTGTGGCTGCCGTAGACTACGCTCGCGAGTTTCCCATCGACGAACGTGGGGATGGTCGCTGCGGGACTTCAAGTGGAGGCGGTGTGGGCCTTCGAACCGCAACCTGCCCAACCGGGTCCCAGGGGGCGACGGGCCTGCCAGCTTCTGGTGGTCTGATACGGCGCGGCGAGTTTTCTGCGGGGGAGATCCGCCATGCACTGAAGTTGAGCATACCGGTGGGTGAACTCTATGGCCGAAACAGGAAACTGAATCCCGCCGGGTTTGTCTGGCCCGCCAACGGGATCGACAGCTACGCAGACGTCAATGGTGGCGGGTATTGCGGCGATCCGGATGGGCGTGCTGGCACGAACAGATATATCTACTCGGGTTCTCAGTACGTCCTTGATCCCAACTTCGACATGGCGTCCCTACGGAGCGCACCGGGACTCATCATCGCGAAAGCTCTTCGCGACTACGGCGCGTACGTCGTGGACACCCTCGGTCCTCCCTGTAGCTCAAATCCGTTCACTGTTTCCGAACGAACCTTGCACGTCGAGATGGGACCTGGTATGAATGATGGCCGCCCTGACGTGCGGGCCGAGTTTCTCAACCTCTATGGGTACGATATGGACGTGCTCTCCTCGGCGCCCCAGACACCCTTCAGTTCGGACATGGCAACCATCTGGTCGCACACCTACGTCATGTGGCACCCGTGCATGAACGACAAAGATCCCAACGGTGGTGCTTGTGCGAAGTTCGTGGGAGGTGGACCGACATGTGATCCGGCTTCCAAAAGGCGCGGACCCATCGTGTTAGAAGGAACGAACCGTCCACAGTGTCCGGCCTGGGCCCGCTGACCTGCGGCTCAACCGTCAACGACATCCTCGATCTGTCACGCCGACGGCTCTTCCGGGTCTTGAGGAGTGGAGCCCTGCCCTTTGCTGCGAGGTGGCCTGCGGTATACCCCGCGGGCATGGCGCAGGGGGGAATACCCCTGCGCAGCCTGGCAGCTTGGTCCAAGGGTTGCGGGTATACGCGCTGGGCTGACTGAAGGGGCGAGGGTTCAGGCTCTCGCCTCTTCGCGTTCTGCCATGTCCGTACTAATACTGAATGGCAGACACCTCGCCTTCTTGGGTTATTTCACCGTCATGGCTTCAGATGACAGAACATTCGGTAGAGCCGGTATTCCAATTGAGCGACTAAAGCGGGCTGCCCGGCTTTACCACACCAACGCCGATGCAGCGAACGCTCTGGGTATCACTGCTCGATCACTGAGCCGTCTGTGCCGCCAGCATGGGCTCGAGACACCCTACGTGCGTCGCAGGCGATCCGCGTGACCTGGTGAGTCTGTCTTGAGTCGTGAGAGTTTTGAGGAGCGAGAGACCCTGCGCCGATTGACTTCAAATCGGACATTGGGGTAGTTTGACTCACTAGGAAGTTTTGAGCTTCACCGCAGCTCGTCGATCCCCCATTAGCCCAGCATCGGCGCCTTCGGCTGATCAGAGTGTCAGCCCTCTACGGAGGGGACTGCCTTTTGCGGCTCTTTCTATGTATTACTGTCCTCGGCTCTGTCATCACCCTTGGAGCCGGTCCGCTTCCTATCCAAGCGGATCGCTTCGTCTGTGCGGCTCTGCCTCAGCACCCGGGGCGAAACGGCATCGAGGCTATACCTGCGGCCAAGATCGCCCAACCGAGCCATATCGGCGGTACTGCTCTTGTGCTGTTCGCAAAGTTTCGAGGCCAGGCGCCAGATCAGACAGCGCCACCCACATGGTCTGCGGACATTTTCGACCCTGACCTACCGGGCAGCTTCAGTCACTTCTACGACACGATGTCCTTCGGCAAGCTGCACATCACCGGCGACATAGCAGATCGGTACTATGAATCTGCTCAGCCCGCGGCAGCCTACCTATCGGACACCGCGACCGGGTCGGGCGATTACGGTCGATTCAGTCAGGAGATCCTGCGCCAGGCGGATGCCGACATCGACTTTGCGAGCTTCGACAATGACGGCCCCGACGGCATCCCGAATTCGGGTGATGATGATGGTCTCGTGGATGCGGTCTTCATCATCATGCCAGAAGTGCCCAGGGGATTCCTCCTCGGTGCGGCGACGGGTGTGGCCGCCCTGGGACAGAACTTCGTGAGCGACGATTCGAGGCGCAGCGGCTCCAATATCCATATACCGGCGTTTCAGGGAGTCATCCAGGAGGGGAGCAGTTTCGCAGGGGCCGTGGGCCATATGTGCCACGAATATGGCCACCTCCTCGGACTCCCGGATCTGTTCGACACGGGGTTCCTCTACTCGGAGGCGACACCGGCAGACGAGTCTGCGGGCATCGGCAAATGGGGACTGATGGGGCACGGTGCGCTTGGCTGGAACGATGACGACGGTCCCACGAGCCTGTCAGCGTGGAGTCGCCAGAAGCTTGGCTGGCTGTCGGTTGACGAACTCCGTACCTCGGATATAGATCTACAGATGCGGGACGTGGGCTCGGGTGCCGCGTTCAAAGTACCGCTGACACGCAGCGAGTACTTCCTGCTTGAATACCGGAGGCGGGACAGCAGCTACTACGATCGGCATCTGCCTGGCGAAGGTTTGCTGATTTGGCATGTCGACCACGAACCAGACGAGAGCTGGTGGCGGGTAGAACCTGGTTTGGACCTCGAGTGTGCAGACGGGCGGTGGCTGGATGCCGGCTATCCCGTGGGTACGGTTGCCGATCCAGTCCGTGGCGGAGACAATCTTGATTTCTGGTCTCACGACGCAGATGACCGACGCGCCCGGCGGGGAAACCTGGGTGATGAGACTGATCCCTTCGACGGCATGCGAACCGATCGATTTACGCCCGACTCGAATCCATCCTCAACGAGTGACAGCAGTGCTGTTGTTGTCCTAGTAGAAGAGATTCGCTTCGAAAACGGTGTGATGATGGCGCACATCGAGACCACCCCAATGCGGCTGGACATCATCGATCTGAGCACGGCCGACACAGATGGGGATGGTGTGGTGATGGTTGGAGAACATTCGACCGTGGGATTCTCGGTGGCCAACCTCGGAGGCGTCACGGCACGTGATGTTCGTGTCGTCCTGCGCACGTCGGATCCGTTCCTGGAGGTGCGCACCCCTGAAGTAACTCTCGGCGATCTAGAACTGGGCGACAAGGCATCCGGTCAGAGCACCGTCCGATTCCGGTCCGGTTTCCATGGCACCCACGCCGCCCACGTCGTCCAGGAAGTGTATGCCCAAGGCGAACTGGTCACTCAGCGTCCATTCACGCTCACGGGAATCTCCGCAGTGCGAGCCCGGGAGGTGGCAGTGTCGGATGATCTCGGCAACGGCGACAGCCGTGTACAAGTGGCTGAGATCTTCCAGCTGTTGCCCGATCTGGAGGTCTCCCATCCCGAACTGCCGAAGATGTCACTGTAATCGGCGGCACGCGGATGTTGCTCGGACCAGATCGCCGTCCCTCTACGGATTTGGCACCGACCTTCATGGCGCCGAAAGGCCTCGACCCCGGGACCGAGCTTCTTTTCGAACTGAGAATCATCAGCCCCTTCGGCAGCCAGTACGATACACTGTCGGTCGCCATTGCTGCCGGTGATGATCAGACGGCGCCACTCGTGCGGTCCACCATGATCGTGCCAGCAGAGACCGGTGTCCGCATCGTGCTGACCACTGGGCAATACTTCGAAGCTGATCAACTCCGCTCTGCCACTGCCGTGATCTACAGTGTGGAGGATTCAACGCAGGTCGCCATCGTGGAGATGAACCTGCAGGATGGGTTCTACGACGGTCTGTGGATCACCGATACGGAGGGTGAGTTCCTCCTTCGTACCACCTTGGTAGATGTGAGTGGCAATATGGGGATGGGCTCCTTCCAGCGGATCGTCGTGCGGGCCTGGAACCCGCCGCTCCCATCGTATAGCCCGCCGGTCGGGCCACAATGGGAGCACCTGCGTCTCAGTGATGAGGCGCTGAGGCCCGTGGTGCTGGACATGGCCTTCGCTCCCAGTGACTCCAGTATCGTCTACGCCCTCACGCAGAACGCTCTGTGGCGCAGTACCGATCGGGGTATGAACTGGGTCCGTGCTGGATACATGAACGGCCATCACATGTTTCCCCTGAACGCCCTGCACATGGACGCCATCGATCCGCTGACCATCTACGCCGGCAACATGCGAAGTTGGGATGGGGGGCGGTCCTGGTTCGGATACGAGGGGGCCACCAAGGCTGTCGATCCAATCCAGCCAGGTCAGGTCTACAGGCTCACCTTCTGGCACGCCCCGTCGACCGTCGAACGGCTGGAGGCGTCAGACAATTGGGGGGACACATGGCGGACCCTCGACATCGCCAACATAACAGAGCGACTTTCGCCCTGGGTCAGTTCCGTCGCCATCCACCCGGCCAACACGGCCATCCTCTACTTCCTCTATGGAGGTTGGCCTGGCGCCGAGGTCTATCGAAGTCCTGACAGGGGGCGCACCTGGAACTCTGTGAATCTGCCGGCAGATTTTGTGCGAATTCAGCCCGACCCAGCCGATGAACGGGGTCTGTTCGGGATTACCGATGGCGAGCTCTCTTACAGTTCGGATGCCGGAGATTCTTGGCGCTCTCTACGAAGCTTCCCCGCTACCTGGCCCTACTGGCAGTTCAGGACATATGCCCACAGCATCCTGCTCTGGAGTGTCGCAGAGAGATCCGTACTTGTATCAGGCGACCTCGGCGTGACCTGGTCGGAACTGATGTTGCCACCTCTGTCAGCTGCTCCTGTTCCTTTCAACCACACACTGGCTCCTTTTGTCGATCCCCGTGACGCGCGCAGGATGTTCCTCATGATGGGGACGGACGGTCGACTGCCCGTCTTCATGAGGACGCAGAACGGTGGACAGAGTTGGGAGGAAGTGACGTTCCCAGTCGTCGATTCGCCAGCGGGAGCTATCGCTTTCGACGCAGGAGGCGGGTTGCATGTCTCGGGCAGAACGGCCGGCGCCGATGCGCATCCCGGTGTCTACACGAGCGACAATGGCGGCATGAGCTGGCGATGGGCAGCCGCTTCTGTCCCCGAAACGATACCACGCTACGAGTACGTTCCCGTGTTCCGGTCACTGTTGATTGACAGCCACAGCGGGGTTCGACTGGCAACCATCCCGTATGAAGTGCAGACAGCAGGAGGAGGTGGGGCTGGCATCGTAGACGGGGACCTGTGGCGAAGCGTGGACGCCGGGCGTTCCTGGTCCCCCGCCGGCTTTAGCAGATACATCGGGGGGTACACCGACAGCCCGACCAAGCTCGTTTCGGTAGCCGGCAGCTACGTCATGGGAGGCTGGATGGGCATCCTCGCGAGCAACGATGGAATCACCTGGGAGCCCAGGCACGAGGGACTGCCGCAGCGGTCCGGTTCCTCTCGCCCGAGCGTCACAACGTTTGCGCTGCATCCGGCCAATGCGGATCGGATGTACGCCGCACAGGACGACTCACTGTGGCTGAGCGCTGATGGTGGCAGTAGTTGGGATATCCTGGTCACAGGCTACTTCCAGGAAAGGATCACCGAACTGTCCTTCAATCCGTCCGCCACGAAACTGTATGCGATCGCCGGCCAGGAAATTCACGAATCACGCGATGGAGGTCGGACGTGGTCTCTGCTCGTTCAGCTGGAGCGCCCCGTCGAACCGCGGGCATGGACGCCCTACCGTCTTCGCTTCCATCCGTGGGACGACCGACGCTTGTATGTGTTCAGCAGTGATGTTTTGCTGACTACGTCCGATGCCGGTGCGACCTGGCAGTCCATCGGCGAAACCCTCGCCGGTCGAGCGTGGTTCAACGATGTCGCCGTGGACCGATCGAATCCTGATATCTTGTATGCCGCCACGCCCTGGGGCCTCTATCGAACAAGCACAGAACGCGCCGCGACATGGGTGGAGGAGGAGACGCAGGGCACCGTGCCGACCCAGGTTGAGCTGTCTCAGAATTACCCGAATCCATTCAATCCCAGCACAACCATCGAATACGTGCTGCCTGACGCGGCTGAGGTCCGACTGGAGATCTACGACCTGACAGGCCAGCGCGTCCGGGTCCTGGTCAGGGAACCGCAGGCGGCCGGAACGTATCGTGTGGTGTGGAATGGGGTGAACGACGAAGACCATCCTGTAGCGAGCGGACTGTATGTGGGCCGCCTGAGAGCTGGCGACGAGATCCAGGCGACCAAGATGCTACTGATTCGCTGAACTCATGAGCACTTTACATATCGGCCTAAATACGGGAGGCTCGTATGGCTCCGCGTATGGGGATCGCCGCCGAAGATCCCTTCAGGCCATTCCAGGGAGGACGTCATGCGCTTACTTATTGCTATGACGAGTGTTCTGTTTGTTACGGGCCTCACCTCTTCCGGCGTTCTGGCGCAGGAGGGCAGGCTCGAGGTTGTTGAGATCTACAGTCCGGCCCTTGAGGACAACCTGATCGGAGATCCCGCAACGAGGGAGATGCGCGTCTACCTGCCCCCGAGTTACGACAGCGGGCAAAGGCGCTACCCTGTGATCTTTGTGCTGCACGGTTTCACGCAGAACTCGACGACCTTCGCCAGGGTGAAGGGCAACGACGACCTGGTGGCCAGCGGCCAGATGCCAGAGAGCATTGTCGTCTATGTGGACGGATACAATCGGTTCGGGGGCAGCAAGTATCTGAGTTCACAAACCATCGGTGACTACGAGACTTACATCGCTCGTGATATCGTTGCCTTCGTGGACTCCGCCTACCGGACCATCCCACACCGCGAGAACCGCGCCATTTACGGCTTTTCCATGGGCGCCCACGGCGCCCTGCACCTGGCGTTCACCTATCCCGAAGTTTGGAGCATCGCTGTCGGTAGCGCTGGCCCCTACGACCTGGGCACAAGTTCGGTACGAAACACAGTAGCCAACACCATGGTCGCTGCCCTGGCCCACGATTGGGACAGTTACGCCGCGCTTCTGGAGCGATTCACCAAAGAGGCAACCTTCGTCCTGTCCTGGGCGGCGGCTACCATCCCAAACCCCGATAATCCGCCGTTCTTCGTGGACCTGCCCTTCGTCGAGGTGGACGGCACAATTCAGGAGCCCACCCCCGGTGCCTGGGAGCGGGCCTGGGACGGGGTGGCCGAACACAGCGTGATCCATGACGTCGACGGCTACCTGGCGAGCCCGGGGCGACTGCGCTTTATCGGCTTCATCCATGGCCGCAACGACGCCCAAGCGAATGTCGAGGCGGCCCGCGAGCTCGATCGCAAGCTGAACGACCTCGACGTCGAGCACACCTACCTAGAGCACGACGGCGGGCATGTGGCCAATGTCGACCAGGCCTTCGTCTTGATATCCGCCCATCTGCATACGCTGCCGCCAGAGGCACCCACCGTCGCTTCGGTAGACCGCGATTCCTGGGTGGCGATCGCCGGGCAGCCGCGCCGCTTGGATCTTCGGGTGCGATTGGCGGCGCCACTGGAGACGATGGGCCCGGCGGCGCGCTTGATGCTGGATGTGTCGGCGTTGGGGGAAAAAGGGGCTTCGATTGCCCTGCGTCACGTGGCTGATGCCGAATACGTGGGGAGCGCGTCGATTACTCCTGAGCAATACGGCCGGTTTTTTCTGCCCCTGGTTCTGGATACCGGCGGGGGAGACGCCTACGTGGCACACACCCTCCAGGTTGACGTTTTCCCTGCTGACGATCTAGTGGTTTTGAATGGGGGGCTGGCCTCGGGCTGGCAGCCGGACGTCACTCGTGAGACCGTCGTCCTGAATGCGGAAACGGAATTGGTTTTTGAGGGGAGCCCGGTGACCGCCTTCCAGGTCGTCCCTGACGGTTCCCGGTGGAGCGTAGAGCTGCTACCTGACGTGGCAGTGGATCCGGTGGGCTATTCGTCCCTGCAATTCGCCTTTCATCCGGGCGATGCCGTTGTGCCAAGCCGTCCTCGATTCGTGATCGTTCTGGAGCGCGAGGGTGTCGACCTACTGGAGCAGGTGGATCTCGATAGGAAAGACTGGCAGGTGGTAGAGTTACCCCTGGTGGAGTTTGAGGTAGAGGAGGCGATTCAGAAGATCGAGCTATGGGGAAATCTGGAAGGCACATTCCACCTGGCCGACTTCAGGCTGGTTGCTCTGAAACCACCTCTCGAGACTGCTGTGCTGGAGACACGTCAATATTCTAGACCGGACGCTTTCGTGCTCGATCCGAACTACCCCAACCCCTTCAACAGCGGCACGGTGATCCGTTTCGCCCTGGCGCGGCCGCAGCAGGTGGAACTAGCCATCTACAACCAAGTCGGCCAGCAGGTGACTACATTGGTCAGCGGTCACAGGCTACCTGGCACCTACACCGTGTCCTGGGATGGTAGTGATGACTACGGACGGAGCCTGGCGAGCGGGGTGTATCTGTATCGTTTGCAGACGGAAGGCGGACAACAGGTGAAGACGCGCAGGTTGGTTTTGGTCCGATGAGTGTATAGCTGGATGTTGCGTTGACTGCACTGTGTAGCGAGGGCAGGCTTGATCGCATACTATCGAACGGCCTTCGGTCGAGGGCCAAAGCGGGCCATCAGCTGCCAATTGTGCACGGGAAGAGTCGGATCTTTAGCGATCGTGCCGCCACGGGCGCGAGCGCGCGCACAGAAATCAAGATCAACGGCCTAACACGAGATCCACGGCGGCGAGCAGATCGAGTTCGTGGAATGTTGACGGCACAAATGGATCTTCGATGCTGACACCGGTCTGCTGGAAGATGGCCAGCATCGCATCGGCGATGGTCGGGCCGTGGTCCTGCCAGGGATAGGCGCCGACGTCGATCGCTTCGCGCAGGATCATCGAACAGGCGGCGGCGTAGGCGTTGGAGGAAGAGGTCGCTTGAGCGGCAACCAACAGGTCCGTGTTGGTAAAGCGATCCAGATGGGCAGCGTGCTCTCCCGGAATCGTCGCACCGATGCTGAAGCAGTCTGGTTGGCAGGCGGGCCATGAGATTCCGTCTGTGTAGCCATTGTTGCCGCAGGGCGCGCTCACCCAGATTCCTTGCTCTCGAAGCGCCCCCAGGGGGCCGTCGATGAGAGTGGGCAGCGGGCTTTGGTGGCGCTCATCATCCAGGGGGGACAGGTTGACGGCGGTAATGTTGTACTCCTGGTGGTGTTCAAGCACCCACTGCAGTCCCGCCGCCATGGTATCGGCTTCGCCCCGTCCCGAAAGGTGGACAATCGAGACCGCACGTATCTGGGCAACGAAGTTGTTATAGGCGACGCCGAGGACGCCCTCATGATTGAGAGAAGAGGGATAACCGACCGATGTGCCATGGTATCCTGGTGGTACGGGCGTGGGGTCGGCATTGTCATCTATACTGTTGTACGAAGCGATGACCTTTCGGCCCCAGGGCATCTCGACCTGCCACTGCGGCACAGACAGGTCGCAACCATCATCCAAAATCGCCAGACACTGCCCCCGTCCCCACGTTAGCTGGTCAGCATATCGCTGCCAGGTATCGAGGATGCGGGTCTGTGCGAAGTTGATCGAATCATACGGAGTCGTCGACAAAGTTCTCACTCCTGCATCCACTTATGGGTAAGTAGCTCACGCATCGAAATCTGGGCTCTCCAATACATATCACCAAATGGGTATCGTGAATTCTCGACGCAGAAAGTTTCTCTCTTACTACAAACCCTACACGGGTTTGCTCGTGGCGGATCTGGCCTGCGCACTCGGGGCAGCGGTCATCGCTCTGATTCTGCCGTTGTGTGTCAGGCACATCACAAAAGACTTGCTGGACGTCACAGAGTCGGTCGCCACAGAGCAGATCTACACGATGGGCCTGGTCATGCTCGTACTCGTTATCCTCCACGGCCTCTTCCACATGTTCGTCAGTTACCAAGGTCACATGATGGGTGCGTTGATGGAACGTGATATGCGGGCCGAGTTGTTCGACCACTATCAAAAAATGTCATTCGGGTTCTATGATGATCGTCAGACCGGTGAATTGATGAACCGGATGACGAATGACACGTTCTGGCTGGGCGAATTATGCCATCATGGTCCCGAGGACATTGTCATCACATCGATCAAGTTTTTCGGGACGTTCATTGTCCTGCTGACCATCGACGTGCAGCTCACTCTGATTGTCTTCGCTTTCTTCCCGCCCATGGCTGCCTACGCCTTCTACTTCAATCGGCAGATGAATGTTGCTCTCAGAGCAAGCAAGGACAGGATCGGTGACATCAACGCCCAGGCTGAGGACTCTCTTGCAGGTGTTCGTGTGGTCAAGTCATTTACCAACGCCGCCATCGAGAGAGCGAAGTTCGCCATTGAGAACGACCGTTTCGTCGAAGCCAAGGGTGAGGGCTACAGAAGTGAGTCGTATTTGTACAACGGTGTCGTTGCTTTCACACAGGTGTTCACGATCGTCATTGTCGTCTTTGGCGGGGCCAGCATCGCGGGCGGATCTCTGGACCTGGTCGATCTGGTAACCTTCGTGTTGTACATCGGTCTTCTCGTCGAGCCCATCCGCACGGCTCTCAACTTCGCCAGACTCTATCAGGAAGGCACGACCGGATTCGACAGGCTGGTGGAGGTTCTTGAGATAGAGCCTGATATCGAGGACTCGAAGCAAGCGCTCGAGCTTCAGCATGTGCGGGGAAACGTGGCGTTCAGAAATATCACATTTGGCTACAAAGACGACGACACTCATGTCTTTCGTGATCTCTCACTAGAGATCGAAGCAGGCGAGTTCGTTGCCCTCGTAGGCTCATCTGGCGTCGGCAAGACGACGCTCTGTTCCCTGATTCCTCGTTTCTATGAAGTCAGCAATGGCAGCATAGCGATCGATGGACACGATGTCAGAGACATCCGTCAGAGCTCCCTGAGAAGAAACATCGGCATCGTTCAGCAGGACACATATCTGTTTGCTGGGACCATTGCGGACAATATCCGCTATGGTCGGCCTGATGCGACCCACAATGAGGTGATCGAGGCGTCCCGTAGAGCGCATGCCCACGACTTCATCATGGCGCTGCAGGATGGCTATGCGACAGATGTCGGCCAGAGGGGGGTGAAACTGTCAGGCGGACAAAGACAGAGGTTGAGCATTGCCCGCGTTTTCTGAAGAATCCACGAATCATCATTTTTGATGAGGCGACGAGCGCTCTCGACAACGAGAGTGAGATGGCTGTTCGCAGCTCACTGGAAAATCTCAGAGAAAATCGCACAACCATCGTCATCGCCCATCGTCTGTCCACCGTTCGGGATGCTCAAAGAATCATCGTCCTGACGAAGGACGGAATTGCCGAACAGGGTACGCATGAAGAACTCGTCGCAGCATGCGGAGTCTACGTGCGCTTGAACAGTTCGCATCTGTCGATGTAGCTACAGGATGCTGCGCGCCTTCGTGCAGCAGGTACGTACAGCCATCGACGGACAGCTCACGGGACAGCGTGTCTGCCCGCCGCATGCCCACGTCGCCGCCACAGCACAGTGTTGGCGCCTGTCATCGGCAGGGTGGTTGTTTCGATTCCCGGCGCCAGGGAGGCCAGATAAAGAGGCCACTCTTCCTGTGATCTTCTGACGCCGTCCATGGGGAACACACAACAGGGGACAATGGCAAAATCCATGTCATTGTCCAGCGCCTGCCGCAGTGCCGGTTCGGTGGCTTCGTCCGGGTGCATCGCTACCAGCAAGTCGAAGCTGTCGAGGTCTGCCTCTTCGACGGACGCACGTAACCGCGGTACCTCTATGAGGCGTCCCTCACTCCGAGACTGCTTCCTCAGCTTTCTACGGAGCCAGCTGGGCAGCCGGGTTTCGCGGGGATCGACGATGGTCGATTCCTTGCCGAGTTCGTGCAACCAGAAGGAGAGTTGGCCCGTGCCGCCGGCGATGTCGGCGACACAGTGCGCCTGAGGGAATGTGTCCTCAACAAAGGCAGCAAAGGCCCTGCACCTCCGGTTATCTCCCATGATCTGAACTCTCGGCGTTAGGAATTATCTGTCCGACAACAGTGGTCGCTGGGGTGAACATCAGCAAGCCCAAGGTTCGTTGGCCAGCACTAGCCCCCTCCGTCATCCTGGGCGGAGAAGAATTTCTCTCGCGAGTAACCCTTGCTTTCAATCGACGCCTGCTCACGATCAAGCAGAAGCAGGATGTGCTCGGTAGAGATTCCGAATGAGATCCCGTAGGTGAGGCGCTTGCGCCGTTCCAGGTAGACTTCTCTTGGATAGGGGATGCTCGCGTCGAGAAATCCGTCGACCTCCTCGAAGCCTGGTGTCACGATGATCTCGGATTCTGCAGCGCCGGCGTTGACCATGCCCACGAGCTCGAGATTCGGAAGTCCGTCGCGGACAGCGAAGACCACACCACCACTGAAACCACGATTGAAAACCATATCCAGGAGGAACGAGTTGCGTCGATCTCGACGGGGAGCGCTGACGGCGGCGGTCGTGATCATTTTCTTGGCAGTGGGAAAACCGGCGACGAATACAAAGGTGCCCCAGTCCAGATCGGCGGCCCGACCCAAGGGACCGGAGAACACCGGCAACAGCGGATCGCTTCCTGGTGGCAGCTTCATTCCCAGTATGGCGATGTCGGCATCACGATCCATGGCCAACACCTCAAGGCCATCCCCTGGGGGGAGTGATGGGAGGACGTGAGTCTGCTGTAGCAGAACCGAGAAGGTCCGGACATAACGACCACTCTCAGAGATCTGGTAGCGCACCATCGTGTCAGGGAAGTCGACGACGTGCGCACAGGTGAGCACTGCGATCCGATCCACCTGTCGGTAGATCACGGTGGCCGTGCCGACGACGGAGTGGGCGGAGACCGTTGCTGCCTTCTGCCGTTGTCCGAGGACCTCGTCTGAGATGTCGTGTAATTGAACTGAGTCACCCAGCGCGAAGTGGTAGTCAGTGTACTTGGCGGAGGAACTCAGCAACTGCACCGCCTGCAACATCGGTCCGAGGGACTCCGAACTGCCGTAGGCGGGGTACGCAAGGTCGTATTTGCCGTCGGAGGCCGAAGGATGCCTTGGGGCAGAGGAGCAGGCGAGCAGCAAGGCGAGGAGTGAAGCAGCGGGCAAAGGGCGAAAGAGTTTCATCGTTGTATCATTCCGACACCCGGTCACGAAGGCCAGAGGTAGGTCGTCGCGTCTCGTACGTCCTCTGCGGACGCCACTCGGACAGCGTGCAGGCCGGCAGCGACCGCTCCATCCACGTTCTCCTGCAGATCGTCGAAGAACATGATGTTGACGAGTGGTATGTCAATCTCAAGGGAAACCGCCTGGAAGGCAGCCAACTCTGGCTTTCTGCATCCGAGGGACGAGGAGTTGAAGACCTGCTGAAACGGTTGTAGCAGATCCCGATAGGAGACTTCCCAGAACTGCTCGTGGGTTGGGTTCGAGTTCGTGAATGCGTACAGAGGTAGTTTGGTCGCCAACATAGACAGTGTCTCCCGGATGCCCGGCATCTCGCCGACGTAGATAGCACACCAGCCACGGGCGAACTCCGAGTCAGACAGGTCGATGCCAAGGGAGGTCCTCAGATGATTGAAATACACGGAAGCTTCGATCTCTCCTCTTTCGTGACACGAATAGGCATCATCGAAGCGAAAGCGATCTGCAATTGCCCTCGAATCCATTCCAGCGGCTGAGGCCCATTCATTGAAGGCGCGCTGAAAATCGATCTCGATAACCACACCGCCCAGATCGAAGAGACAGGCGCGGATGTCGGTGGAGTCAGGTTTCATCTCCTATTCGACCCTTCGGATTCTGCTGGTTCAGGTGATGGCCCCAATTGGCTGGGACCTGCATTCGGACTAACTGTCCTCTGAAGTGCCCGCGCATTGTTCTGAGATATCCAGCCCAGCCAGAGACCGTATAGATGTCCCGGAAGAAACCCAGGCAAATGTCGTGCGGGCATCAACTCACCTTTTATAGATGCTGTCGGACTATCTGTCCGCAAATTGGCTGACAAGGTGAACATCTGCAAGCATGATGAGTGTGCTGTCGTTGAGTGCTCTCGACTCGCCTTCGGATACTCAGTCCGAACATGCACAATCAGCCTCGTTTGAAGTAGGCTAGAGTGCAGACGGAATACGCGGCAATTGTGAAGCAGATGTAGATCGGGAACCATACAAGGCCGTGCAGGATCTCCCCCCGGCATAGCAAGTACACCGCAATCATAGCGGGTACTGAGAGCCCGTAGGCGGTAGATGCCGCACGCGTCATGTCGTGGAGTTGTTTTCCGTCAAATGTGTTCGATTCGCCCCGGACCCGGACAATGACGCCGGAATAGACGTAGACGAGGAAGACGGGCATGAGAGCCGACACGGAGGTGTTGCGACGTTTTCCAGCATTTGATCGCTCATGTGCTGGAGGCCAACAAAGAGGATTGAGCGATGGTCAACGATGGTTGGACCTGACTAGGCCGCTCGGTGTGTGTGCGGTCATTCGTCAGGCTAGCCGTTCTCCCGGTGGGTAGACACACCTGCCCGCCGGGGGCCATCCAGTTCATCTCTTTGACATGACATCAGGTGCGCCGTGCCGTATCGCTATCCAGGCATCTGCCTTTTACTATGCCCATGCGCGAACCTTGGACGATACAGGAACCTTTCGGACGAGACTGGGGCCCAGAGGTTGTCTGGCGACGACTGACAGAGCCACTGACAACAGCGGTTATACGAATCGACGGTGGCCCCATTCTGCCTGCTCAGGTCGATGGGGATTGCCTCGCCTTCGTCACCGATCTGCCTGCCCACAGCAGCCGTCAGTTTGAGATCGTCGATGCAGCCGCTGCGGCGGCGCCACCACCCACTTTGCCCAATGACGATGCAACCGTGATCACTGAGGCGTCAGCTGTCGCCGGCTTGCACCTTGCCCGGGGGCAGGTCGCCGCGCGACAGAGTCTGATGGGCCTGGGTCGTGTGGATGGCAGCTGGGCCGTTGTAGATACCCGCTGGGAGGGTGTGGCCGTCGAGGCTCGAGATGACGAGGTGCTGACTCGTGGTCCGGTTTTGACGCGTGTGTGTCAGCGCTTTCACCTGGGAGACGGTGCGGTCGTCGAACTGACCTGGGAGGTCGACACGGCGTCGGCTGCTGTACGTCTGGATGTAGAAGTTCGAGGCACGACAGGTGGAAGTCTCACGCTGCAGCTGGGTGACGTGTGTGTGCCCGAGCAGGCGTATTGGCGACCGCACTCGCCGCGTTCCTGGAGAGGTGAACAAGGCAGTCACAAGCGGCAACTGTACAGGATCCCTCGGGAGGCCGGGCCTGACGGGGCCGACGGGCCGGGGGGAGACGAAGTAGAGATCGGGCCATTCTACAATTGGGCCCGCGATGCGGCGTCTTTCTGGACCTGCTGGGGCGATGAGACACCCGATCTGCTCTATGTCGGCTGGGTGCGGCCGTCCCGGACCCGGCTTGATGGCCCTGTGCAGCGACTGACTGTGCAAGCGCACCCAGGCGAGGGGCGTATCGATCTTCGTATCCCGTTGCAACGGGGCAAGCGGCGACTGGTCCTTGCCGTGATCGATCGTACCGGGTTGCACATGCCTTTGCGGGGTGCCGGCGGTGACATCGACCGGCTGCATGCCAGCTGGAATGGCCCCAGTCTGGACGATCTGATGCGCATGGATCTGCAGGCGGCGACGCAGGATGGGGAGTTTCCACGGCTTTGGCTAGGTCCGCAAGAGGTCGCCGCAGCGCGGGACAGGCTGGCGGGATATGCCTGGCTGGGTGACCACGTGCACACACGGACACATGCCGTGGTTCCAGTCACCGATACCAAGCCCGACGTTGACGGCTCGCCTCGCGCGCCCGGGGAGGACGCTGCGGGCATGTTTCTGGCGACGGGCAACGATGTGTGGGCGACGACGGCGATCTCGCAACTCGTTGCAGAGCTGGACGAGATGGTCGAACTGTTACTCGACTATGGCCCGAGTGTCGATGCAGCGGTCGGCATCGGCATGTCGCGGCGTCTGCGCGCCCTGGTGATCGAGCTCGACCTGGTGCTCGGTGCCAGTACGGTGTCGAGGGAGGTACGTCAGCGCATTCTGCGGCAACTGGCCTTCGTAACCCACGTGCAATGGTTGGAAGATGCGTGGCCTGCCGATGATAGGGGCATTGCCCGGGGCAACCAGAATTTCCATCCAGACGTGATCAGCGCTCGCGGCATGGCGGCGGCCCTGCTCGATGGTCACCCACGCCAGCAAGAATGGCTGGATACTGCGGTGGCTGAGATGGCAGCATTTCTGCAGGGCTACCACTTCGCCTCGGGTGCGTGTCAGGAAGCTGCAACGTACCAGCTTGTGTCCCTCGGATACGCTCTGCAACTGCACACGGCTGCGGCGCGGCGAGGCCACGACGGGCTGGCAGATCTGCCGGTGCTGCGGCGGGCCTTCGAATTTCTGGCGGCGACGCAGACCCCCGTGGATGGGCGCTGCGGTTATCGCATGCTGCCCACGGTGGGTCACGTCACAGTCTATGCGTGGTGTCAGACGCTGCAGGCTCTGTTCGGCTGGGCGGCACGCGCAACACAGGGTACCGCCTTCAGTCGACGCATGATGCGCGCCTGGCAGAGAGGGGGCGGGCACGTGATCTCCCTGCACGACTATCAGCAGAATCTGGTCTGGGCGCCGCCCTTGCTGCTGCTGGATGGAAAATTGCCCTCCCTGCCAGATGACGATGACCTGGCCCACAGTCAGATCTTCGACGGCCTCGGCGCGGTGCTGCGGGCACACCATGACGACGGCAGTGAGGGGTATCTGCTGGCGAAGATGGGACCGGCTCAGGGTCACTTCGACCAGGACGAGGGCAGTCTATTCTGGTATGCCTGGGGGCAACCGATACTGGCCGATTTTGGCACGCAGTACGATCCCAACTTTCACGCCCATCCGTGGCTGCATAATCGCGTCAGCTTCGATCACAAGGCCGACGCCGCGCCGCGTCAGGGAGGCATGCTGGCACACCAACTGGATCAAGGCGTGGACTATCTGTGCGGCGAAGTCACCGTGTCGGCACAATTTTTCCATGGCGAGTGGCCGGATCGCGACCCGAACTATGACTTCCGGCAGGCCGGTGATCCGTGGATACTGGACACACCGCAGCGTTGGCGCCGGCACGTGATCTACGTACATGCGCTGGAGGCGGTGGTGCTGCTGGATGAGATCGACGGCACACTACCGACAGATTGGAACCTGCAGGTGCACGCTGCGAGCGCTGCTGTTGACGGTTCAAGTGTGCACTGCGCCGGTCACTTCGGTGTGGATCTGGATGTGTGTATGCTGCAGCCCGGCGCGCCTGCTATCGAGGTCAGCGCCTTCGACCATCTTGGCTTCGACGAACCACGGGGCAACAAGAGCTGGTGGCGATCGGCCCGCTGGACGGCGGCGCCAGGCACGACCATGACGAACATGGCGGAGCAGGCACTGACGCTACGAGCTCATGCAGACGCGGGGCAGCCATACTTTGCGGCACTTGTGGCGCGACGGGCCGGCGTGCCGCCGACACGTATCGAGGCGGTGGGGGACTGCGGCGTGGGGGATTGGGGCGTGCACATTGTCAGCGGCGTCGGTGAGGCGACGGTGACGACGTCGCCGCCGTTCTCTAAATGGGTCGTTGACATCGACACGCCAGCCGGAGGCAAGTGTCGACTCTATGTTGGCTGACCGCATCTGGATCGGGTGATCAGCACATTGCCCGATCAACCGTCTGTCGAAAACAACTGGATCTCCCGGGCGCCGGTATTGCCACCCGTCGTCGTGACCGCCTCAATCGTGATCACCCGTGTCGACACTGGGGGTTCGAGATCGAAGCGGTACAACACATCGGGGTCGGGTGTGTCAAAGGGGCCGATGATCGTCGCACCTTCCACGGCGCCCTCATTGATCACCAGACGGACGCGAGTGATGATGGAGCTGCCGTCCGGCATCCTGCGACTGCGGAAACCAAAACTGCTGAGAGAACGGTCGCTGCCCAGGTCGAGTGTCAGGGACGCCGCATCCCCGTCGCCATTGGTCGCCCATTCACTGCTCATTTCGCCGTCGACGGCTTTGCTGGCGCCCCACGTCTGATCATTGCGGGCGCCACCAAAGTTGCTGCTCACGGACATGACGATGGTACCCTGATCGAGATGGGCGACATTGACGAGGGCCGCATCCATGGTCGTGCTGCTCGCCTCGGTGCGGAAGGACAAGGTGTCGGAAAAGAACGTCATGGCATCCTCGGTTGTGCCGCGAGCACGCCAGAAGTAGGTGGTGTCGGCGACAAGACCCTCCAAGGGCACGTCGTGGTCGAGAGAATACTCCACTGGCCCCATGGTTGGATCCTGCGCGACCAGATTGAGGTCCGATGAGGCCAACCCGTACTCGACTTCACAGGTCGTTGGCAGACTTGTCGTGAAACGGGCAACGGCACGTCCCGAGGAAATCTCCTCGACGCGTAGATTCAGAAATTCCACTTGCTGTGTGATGTCGGCCGTGCTCTGCACGGTACTATCACTCCCACACCCTGTGACGATCATCGCCGCCGTGGCGACGACGACCAGACCCCATTCTGACCGTGTTAACATGAAGTTCATCCCAGCCCGAATTCCCTCATTTTTCTCCATAGTGTCGTGCGGTGCATATCCAGTCGCAGCGCCGCTTCTCGACGATTCCAGCGGGTCTCCTCCAGTGCGCGCAAGACTGCAGCCTTTTCATCTCGGTCAGGTTCTGTGGTAGGCGTCTCCAGCGTCTCGGCGGCCGGTGTCGCGGGCAAGCTCAACTGGGGAGGCAGGCACCGCGCCAGGATGACCTCGCCGCGGCAACGGATGAAGGCGTGCTCGATGGCATTCTCAAGCTCGCGCACGTTGCCGGGCCATGAGTAGTTGGTGAGCAGTTGCAGTGCTTCGTCATCGACATACCGGATCGGGCGCCCTGTTCGCGTCCGGAAAAGATCGACGAAGTGATCGACGAGCAGAGGGATATCGTCGCGCCGCTGCCGCAACGGCGGTACCTCGATGGGCATGACATTGAGGCGGTAGTAAAGGTCTTCGCGGAAGCCCCCGGCGGCGATCGCCTGCAGCAGATCCTGGTTTGTGGCGGCGATGATACGGCAATCGACGGCGATCGTCTCTGTGCCGCCGACGCGTTCGATCTCGCGCTCCTGAAGGACCCGTAGAAGCTTCACCTGTACTTGCGGACTCAGGTCGCCGATCTCATCGAGAAAGACGGTACCGCCGTCGGCAAGCTCAAAGCGACCGACCTTGTCGCGCACGGCACCGGTGAAGGACCCTTTGACGTGACCGAAGAGTTCCGACTCCAGCAGGGACTCCGACAGGGCCGCACAGTTTACCTTCACGAAGGGTCCGTCGCGACGCTCGCTGCCATGGTGGACGGCAGCGGCAACGAGTTCCTTGCCGGTGCCACTCTCGCCGAGCACGAGTACTGTGGCGTCGGAGTCGGCCAACTGTTCGACGAGGTCGTAAATCTCCTGCATACCGCGGTTGCGGCCGATGATTCCCTGGATGCCGCGCCGACTCACCAACTGGTCACGCATCGCCTCCAATTCGGTTACGTCGCGCAGTACCAATACGATGCCATGAGACTGGCCATCGTCGTCGCGCAGGACGCGTGTCGTTGCCAGCAGCTGTCGAGGATCGTCGTCTCTGATATCCAAAGTGAATGACAGACCGCTGACTTCGCGGTGCTCACTGAGGGCGCGGCCAAGGGTGTCGGCCTCGGCGTTCAGTTGCAGGACATCCAGGCACGAGGAACCGACTGCACGGAGGCGGCCGATTCCCACCAGCTCGGAGGCTGCACGATTGAGATTGATGATGCGCAACTGCAGATCGGCGGCGAGGATTCCGTCGGTGACTGAATCGAAGATGGCTTCCAGGTTCTGACGCTGGACCATGCAGGTCTGAATCTGGTCACGCAGCTGGTCCGTGACCGTCTCCTGTACTCTCACGATCCTGTCTCCATCATGAAGGAACCGACAATCCAACGAAGAGGCGATGCCGCCCATGTCGAGGCGGAGTGGGTCCATACATGATGGAGAAATGCCTGGATCTGCGCCAACGGCGATTCTATTGGGCACCTCGCGATGCCATCACGTAGTAGAGCACAGGAACGGCGATCCGACTAAGTAGCAGCGACGCGACTTCGCCAGCCATCAGCGACACGGCGAGACCCTGAAAAATCGGATCAAAGAGGATGACAGAGGCACCGACGAACACGGCGGCCGCTGTAAGCAGCATCGGTCGGAAGCGTACCGCACCGGCGTCGATGACAGCTTCCTCCAAGGGCATGCCCTCCCGCAGGCGCAATTCGATGAAGTCGACGAGGATGATCGAGTTGCGTACGACGATGCCAGCGCCGGCGATGAATCCGATCATGCTCGTGGCGGTGAAAAAGGCGCCAAGCAGCATGTGACCCGGCATGATCCCAACGAGGGAGAAGGGAATCGCCGACATGATGACCAGGGGCGTCAGGAAAGACTTGAACCAAGCGACAACGAGGACATAGATCAGAATCAGGACGGCAGCGAAGGCAAGACCCAGGTCGCGGAAGACCTCGTAGGTGATGTGCCACTCACCGTCCCACTTGACGGACAGCCGTGAATCGTCGGCCGGGAGTTGCGCTGTATGCTGCTCGATCTGATAACCCTCGGGGATCTCCAGTTCCTCGAGGGCGCTTGAGAGGCTGAGGATCGCATAGACAGGGCTCTCATACTGGCCGCCGACATCTGCTGTCACGTAGACCACGGGTAGCAGATTCTTGTGGTAAATATTTCGCTCACCCAGCGATGTCTCGACGGTCACCAGCTCTCCCAGTGGGATCGGTCCCTTTGGCGAAGGGATCTGCAGTTGTCGCAGTGTCTCTCGCGAACTCCGGGAAGCCAGAGGTAATTGCACGACGAGGTTGAGATCCTCCGCCTCATTGGGCTGATGTACGAGACCGGCCGACGCACCGCCGACGGCGATGGCCAGTGCCTGTGTGATGTCTTCGATACGCACACCGTGAACGGCGGCCTTCTCGGTGTCGACGACGTAGCGCTCACGGGGTTGCAGCTCTTCGATGTAGGCGTCGACGTCGACAACACCCTCGGTCTGTTCGAACACCTCGACCAGTCGTTGAGCCAACTGAACCTGTCGATCATGGTCCGGGCCATACACTTCAGCGACCAGCGTCTGAAGTACCGGCGGTCCTGGCGGGACCTCGGCGACTTCGATCCGGGCGCCGTGACGGGTGGCGATCCGGGTCAGCGCCGGGCGCAGTCGCTTGGCGATGTCGTGGCTCTGCGTGTCACGCTCGTGTTTTGGCGTGAGGTTGACTTGAATATCAGCGACATGCGGACCACGCCGCAGATAGTAGTGCCGGACGAGGCCATTGAAATTGAAGGGGCCTGATGTGCCCGCGTAGATCTGAAAGTCCGTTACCTCCGGCACTGTCCGCAGCAACTCTCCGAGTTCGCGGGCGACGCCGGCTGTTGTTTCCAGTGTCGTGCCTTCCGGCGTGTTCACGATGATCTGGAATTCTGACTTGTTGTCGAAGGGCAGCATCTTCACAACGACGAAATTGAGCCCTACGAGGGCCATCGCCATCAGCAACAGGCCAACCATGACCGTCAGGAAGACGGCACGCCGCCGGGGGCGCTGCACCAGCGGCATCACTCCCCGGCGATACAATCGCGTTGTCCAGTCCTCACTGCTGTGCTGGTCGTGACTGCCCTCGCGCTTGAGCAGATGTCGTGCTGCCCAGGGCGTGACGATGAATGCCACGAGCAGCGAGAAAATCATCGCCGCTGATGCGCCCACAGGAATGGGCCGCATATAAGGCCCCATCAGGCCGCCGACGAAGGCCATCGGCAGGATGGCGGCAATGACGGTGAGTGTTGCCAGAATCGTCGGATTGCCGACTTCCTCGACGGCCTCGATCGTGACCTGGGTCAGGGGCCGATTGCGGTTGTCCGGCAGGCGGTAGTGACGGACGATGTTTTCGACGACGACGATCGCGTCGTCGACGAGGATGCCGATGGAAAAGATCAGGGCAAAGAGGGTGATGCGATTGAGGGTGTAGCCGTAGAGGTAGAAGACGAAGAGGGTCAACCCCAACGTCACCGGAATGGCGATGCCGACAACAGCCGACTCGCGACGACCGAGAGCGAACATCATCAACAGAATGACGGAGGCCGTTGCCAGGCCCATGTGGAACAGCAGTTCGTCAGATTTCTCCGTCGCCGTCTCGCCGTAGTTTCGCGTGATGGCCACTTCGATGCCGCTGGGGATGACACGACCCTGTAGTGACGCAAGCCGAGCGATGACAGCATCTGCAACATCCGCAGCATTGGTTCCACCGCGTTTGGCAATGGTCAGTGTCACGGCGGGATAGGTGGCCTTGGCAAGTGAGGGTGCGGAATCGGCGCGATCGAAGGCGGCAGGTCCAAGGCCAAAGCGCACATAGGACGCGGGTTCCTCGCCACCGTCTTCGACGACGGCGACATCGCGTAAGTAGACGGGCCGGTAGTCCAGGACGCCGACAACGACGGCCTCGACATCGGCAGCGTCTCGCAGGAAACGTCCGGTTTCGACGATGACGTCAAGATTCTGGATGGGCACCCGGCCGGCTTCGACATGGCGGTTCGACGCCTGCAGGGAGCGAAGGACGGTACTGGGTGCCAGTCCGTAGTGCCGCAGACGTTCCGCATCCAGTTCGACGCGGATCTGTCGCCGCTGGCCACCGATGAGCTGAGTCTGGGCCACGTCGGTGATACGTTTGACGGCGATTTCGACCTCCGCAGCGACGCGCCGAAGAGACAACCCGTCATAGGCTGGTGGGGCAATGTCGGGGTCCGCGTAGAGAGTGACCGACAGAATCGGCACATCATCGATGGAGCGTGGCTTGATCAGTGGCTGCGAGACACCGGGTGGAATCACGTCGAAATTGGCGTACATCTTGTTGTAGGTCTTGAGGATCGAACGCTCCTCATCCTCCCCGACCTTGAAACGCACAACAGCCATACTGCCACCTGGACTGGAAGTGGAGTAGACATACTCCACGCCCAGGATCTCCCACAGGAGTCCCTCCATCGGTGTTGTTACCCGGCGTTCGACCTCGCGGGCGGTCATGCCTGGTGCGGCGACGAAGATGTCAATCATCGGCACCACGATCTGCGGCTCTTCCTCGCGCGGCGTCTTGATGATGGCGACGACACCCAGCAAGAGAGACGCGATGATCAGCAGCGGGGTCAGCTTGGAGTCGATGAAGTAGGCAGCGAGACGTCCGGAGATGCCGTGGGCAGTCATCGCTACTGCTCCCGCGCGATGGCGATGGCTACACCGTCATGAATACCCGCCGCAGGTGCTACGAGCGTTTCCCCTGCACGCAAACCTGACACGACCTCGATATCGCCGTACGGTTGATCTCCCAGGCGCAGCCAGCGTAGCAAGGCGCGTCCTTCCGTCAGTACGTATACCCCACGCAGTTGGCCCTGTCGAACGACGAAATCCCGTTCGACGAACAGTGCTGGACGCTCTCCCACACGGAAACCAGCACGGGCGAATCGACCTGAACGCAGTTGTCCATCGGCGTTGTCCACGACAATTCTCACGTCGTAGGTGCGTGTCTGTCGGACGGATGCAGGCACGATGGACTGAACCTTACCGAGCCACATTCTGGCGCCGACCTCGATATTGGCGTCACTCCCCGGGCGGATCAAGTCGGCATCTGTCTCGGAGACAGCGATGGTCACCGTCATCGAATCTGTGCGCTCGAGTGTGACCAGCGGGTGCCCCGGCACGGCCAGGTCACCGACTTCCACGAAGCGGTCGGTGACGACCCCGTCGAAGGGGGCGCGCACCTCGCAGTAGGTGAGGTGTGCCTGCGCCTCGTCGACGGCGCGATCGGCTATGGTCACGGCCGCTACCGCCTGAGCGCGCGCCGTCCGGGCACGATCCATCGCCTGTTGCGAAATCGCATCCTCAGCGAAGAGGGAGCCAGCCCGATTGAAGTCGGCGACGGCCATCTGCAAGGTGGCGTTGTGCTGCGCGCGCATGGCACGCGCTTTCTCCAGGCCTTGTTGCAGGTCCTGGCTGTCCACTCGAACCAGGAGTTGACCGGTCGTTACCCGATCGCCGCGGTCGGCGGCCATGGCCGTGATGCGGCCGGAGACCCGCGTGGACGGTGTGGCTTGAGCGATGGCGCCTACCGTACCGACAGCCTGGAATCCCACGTCCGCAGAGCGAGATTCGACGACGCTCACCGTCGCGACGCGCACAGGGGCATTTGCGGATACGGCAGCTTGATCGCTCTCGCCGTCGTCACATGCAGACACGACAATGCCAAGTAAGACGCCGAGCCAGATCGTATGGTTGGATCTCATTGGGACCTGGATGTCGCCTTGGTTTGGCAACCGACACCCAAATGAGTGAGGACGATCCCAAGAGGGCAGAAGCCGGTGAGGGACGACTGGAACAGATTGAAGCCGACGAAGGCGGTGAAGAGGAACCAGTACGGTGACACCCACCAGCCCAGAGCGAGGCTGACGAGGACGAAGGTTCCAGCAAGCATGCGGATAACACGTTCAAGGGACATGATGGATCTCACAGGTTGAGAGAAGTGCCGAGAGCGAATTGCTGGCGGGCTTTGCTGATGCGGACGTCGTGTATCGCCTGCAACAGGCGGAGTTGAGCACTACGCCGCACAACCTCGGCATCCAATAGCTCGGTCGTCGTGACGATACCATGGTCGTATTCGATTCGTGTGACGCGCAGATGCTCCTGGGCGCTGGCAATGGCGGTGGCAGCGACTTCGGCCCGCTGCTGAGCCGCATCAAGCTGACGGGCCGCGTCACGCACCTGGCGATCAACGCGATTGTGTAGATCGACAAGGGCCAGGTCGATCTGGGTCGCTCGTGCGCGCGCTTGCTGCACTCTGCCCTGCGTGAGAAAGCCGTCGAAAATCGACCATGACAGTGAGGCGCCCGCGGACCAGGTCTCGCCATCTGCACGCAGTGGCTTTTGCCCGTCCCAGGCGAAACGTGCGAAGGCGTGGATTTCGGGTAGATACGCGGCACCTTCACGGCGGACCATGTGACGCGATGCACGAAGTTGCGCATCGAGGGCGCGTACATCTGCACGATGCGGCGATTCCGACGTCGATGAATCGATCTTTGCCAGCGGATCGATGCTGGGCAGGTCGAGTTCGTCCGCCGGTTCAAGCAGCGTAGCGAGCGGCAGATTCAGCAGGTGCGTCAAGCCGTCGTTGGCGACGTCGCGTTGGTGATGGGCGTCAATGAGGTTCGCTTCCAGTTCGGCGACGCGGAGGCGTGCGGCTAACATCTGGGAACGCGAGACGCTGCCGGCGCGCCAGGCCTTTTCGGCTTGCAGTGCATGACTCATCGCTGCGGCCACACCAGCTTCAACGACCGACAGTGCCTCAAAGGACAGCACGAGTCGCCAATACGCTTCTGCTGCAGCGAACTGCATGTGCTGTCGGGTTCGCACCAGGCGTGCGCTCGCAGCCTCTACCTGCTCGGCTGCGGCGCGTCGCTGAGACAGGGCGCCGCCGCCACTGAAGAGTGGCTGTTGTATCTCGATCATCGTGCGGACGTTGGTGAGCGCTGCCGGTTCGTTGAGGGCGGAAAGGGCGAAGTCCGCCTGCGTGAATCGTTCCTGGCGCAAGCGGGAGCCGAAGACGCCGACGGCATCATCGGTGCGCATCCACTGCTGGCCTACTCGCACACTTGGTAGCACCGTGGCCAAGCTCTGTCGGCGACTACTGCGGGCGACTTCAAGCTCCTGCGCCGCGGTGAGGACGGCGTGTGCCTGGTTGGCTGCCTGACGCTGCGCTTGCTCGAGACTCAGTGGTAGCACCTCGGCGTCGGCAGACTCGCTACCAGCAGCCAGCATCCAGGCGAGGGCGACGACGATGATGGCCCGTGACCGACGACAAAGGGTCATCTCGGGTTTGCCATCGTTGCAGAAACTGCAGCGAGCACTCGCTCCGCAGCCTCTGCCAACTGTGCCAATGGGAGCGCACCGACGATCGTCTCGATGATCTCCTCATTGTGAACGAAAACGAGGGTCGGTATGCTACGGACGGCGAACTTCTGCGCCAGCATCGGCTCGGCATCGACGTCGACCTTGGCAATGCGAAGCCGTCCCGCGTACTGACGGGATAGCTCTTCGAGTCGTGGCGCGAGTTGGCGACATGGGGCGCACCATGTCGCCCAGAGATCCACCAGCAATGGCTTGCTTGAGTCGTCAAGGACCTCATCAAAGTTGGTCGAAGTGAGGTTGATCACGTCGCTCATCGTCACTCTTCCTTGTCAATCGGGCAGGTGTGCCGGATGTGTAGAGCAGAGGTTGCAAGCAGCGTGCCAGTGGCAGAGAGCCATCTTCGACGAGCTGAAGAGTCGAGATTCCCTCTCAGGAGAGCGTCTGAAGGAGTGCCATAGGGATCGATATGAACGTTTCGTTGCAGCGTAATGTTGCAACAATTGGTTGAAACAGGTCCCGAGGCGTGGCGCTGACGTCGCGCAGGCCATCTATCGATGTCCCGTGCGGGAGTGTATCATTGATCACTATGTCGACAATGATGATTCGTCTCCGAACCACGCACTGGGCGGCGCCTGTGGCCGCGGCGCTCCTGGCCCTGTCGCTCGGGGCGTGGACCTTCGACTTCAAGCTCAGCATCAGTGGCGACAACGCAGAGTTCATCACGCTGTCGCGTAGTCTCGCGAAGGGCGAGGGGATGTCCTACATCAACCTCCCCGAGCCAACGGTCTCCACCAAATATCCACCAGGATTTCCCCTCGCCCTTGCGCCCATCTCCGCCCTGTTCGGAGACTCGGTCTGGGGAGACCGTGCGATTCCTGACTACGTCATCATGAAGATGCTCGTGGTTCTCACATTCGCCGGAGCCGGAGCTTGTCTTTTCCTGCTGGCAAGAGACCTGGTCGGCGAAACAGGCGCGATCGCCATCAGCCTTGTGGGGATCACGAATCCCCTGATGCTGTCGTTTGCCAGTCAGGTGATGTCCGAGATACCGTACACGATGTGGTCGCTGCTGGCGCTGTGGCTGCTACACCGTGGACTCGCACAACCAGGATGGCGAGACAATCGCTGGCTTTGGGCCGGTCTGGCAGCGGCCTTGATGGCGTACTATACGCGCAGCGTGGGTATCTGCCTCATCGCGGCGGTCATCGGCCTGATGATCATGCGCAGAGACTGGTCTCGCGCCTTGTTCGCAACCGTCGTCTGCGCGGCAACGATGGCGCCCTGGTCGATCCGCAACTACCTGGTGGGGGGGAGTCTCTACATGGATGTGCTGACTCTGGGAAACCCTTACCGCCCTGAGCTTGGTCGTCTTGATCTACCCCGTCTCTTGCTGCGAATGAAGATTCACCTTGGAAATTATCTGGATGGGCACCTCGTCGAGGCGACTCTGCCGATGTTCCTCGATGTGCCCGCCATCATCAGTGTCCTGGCGGTCGTGTTGGCGTCAGCGTCGATCGTGATCTCCGTCTACTGTCTCTGGCGGCGTCGCCATTTGCTGTTGTGGCTCTACTGCGCTCTTGTGACGATCACCCTCCTGTTATGGCCCTGGTCCGGGCCGCGCTTCCTTGTACCCATCATCCCGATCTGTTGTCTGCTCACGGTTGACGTCGCCACGGAGATTGCGTCTCGAATCAAGGCTCGCGGCTCCCATCTGTTCAGGTACCTTGGCGGCGCTGCCGTCGCTGTTGTCGTCCTCTTCAACGCCTACGCGATGATCGGTCTCTGGTCGCAGAGCTCCGCCGACTACGTGCCGCGATGGCGGACCTACTACGAGGCAGCGCTGTGGCTACGCGCGACGACACCGGAGGACAAGATTGTCAGCTGCCGCAAGCCGTTCTGGATGTACGTCGTGTCGGGTCGCCGATCCATGGCGTTTGCTTTCGACAAGCCCGAAGTGCTGCTGGCGCAGCTGGAACGAGATGGCATTGACTACGTGATCGTGGATCAACTGGGCGCGCCGCAAACCGACGAGTTTCTGGTGCCGGCGATTTATTCCGATGAGGGGCGGTTCAGGGAGGTATACATCGCTCCGAGACCGACGACGTGGGTCCTGAGCTTCGACGCAGACTGAAACGGCATTACATCGGATCCTATCAGGCCAAAGCAGGCAACAGCAAGGTCGTTCGGGATGAAAGCGTGCGGGCAACTACAACGCCTCCTACCGTTCCCAATACAACGGGATTCCCACGGCGCGACCGAACTCGGTGAGCTTGTCGATGTGGCGGGGATCCAGGGCGATGCCGTTCTGTCGGAAGTCTACCTCTCGCTCTGCCTCGAGTTGGCCCGGCAGCACGACGCGATCCAGGCCCGGCATGGGGTGCATCTGACCCATGCCGTCGGCAATCCGTTGTCCTTCGGTGTGATAGTCATCGACACTCCCGAGGAAGGATGGATCGATGACGACGGCTATCAGACTGCACGTGGCGCCCGAAAAGGGCCCGGGATCGGCGGGTTGCATGGCGGCGATGGGCAAGGTCACCATGTGGCTGATGGTCTGCAGCGCGAGCCCCTTGATGAGGGGCAGCGTACTGACGAGGGCAAGCTGCTCCTGCACTGCCGGTGGCGCCAGCAGCGTGCCCATGTCGATTACCACGGTTGGTTGGCCGGGTGCTGCGGGAAATCCCATGCTGAAAGGGTGATCCATCAACGCGCTGGTCACCGTCTGTGGCGTAACGAGGTCCGATGGGCTGACGGCTGTGCTGGTAAACAGGCAGATCATGCCCGCCGATGTGGCGATGCGTGTCCAGTTGCCGATCGATCCCGTGTGACCGCAGTTCCTTCCGAAGGCGAGGCCCACACCGAACTGCCGAGCCTTGTCTACCGCCGCTTCCACCGACCGTGCCGAGCAGAAGTAGCCGATGCCGCCATCGCCATCGTACTGGATGGTTGCGCCGGCTTCGTGCACGACGCGGATCTGGGGTTTGGGATTGTACCTGTGTGATTGAAAATAGTCGACGTAGTCCGGCACGTTGTACGTGCCGTGGCTGAGCACGCCGCGCAGGTCCGTCGCCACCAGGTAGCCGGCCAGCTCCGCTGCAGCCTCTGCCGGCAGGCCGGCCTGCTCGAAGGATTCGGTTGCAAACCGGCGCAATGGCTCCGGCATGTAGCGCTTGTTCTCGTAGTTGACAGAGACGTAGGCCATGGTCTATTCCGTCGGATTGGGTGGAGCGAGTCGCGTGGAGCCGTTTGAGGGCCCTCAACAACATCGGTTGAGTGAACATCTGCAAGTGTCGGCGCAAGATGAACGGTCAAACTCGGACCACCTATTCGCTCACGACAAAGGGACGCAGGGCCCTAGGGAAGTACCAGAAGGCGATCGGTGAAGTCTTGAGGATACTGCCGGACTGATTGCGTCGGCACACATCTGACAAGCGCACTGCTGGCGACAAAGTTTCCTTGAGCAGAGTTCCCGCCAGGCCGACGGCGAGACCGACGAGATTGATGAGGGAATAGAGCTTGTGGCGCAGCAGATTGCGGACAGCGACGGCGAGATAGTTTCTCAGCATGGACAAACGGCCATGCTGATTGAGCTCCGGTCTTGCGGCCCATGGACGCGTGTCATTCGGGCGCGCCTAACTCTCGCAACCTCTCAATCTGATAGGTGCCATCGGCGTAACAGGTGGATCCCAACACCTTGCCCCTCTGCACCGCCTCCTGGCAGGTCAGGGCGTAGGCCAGTGGTGTGCACCACACTTCGAAGTGGGCGATGCGGCACTTGGCAGACAGGGACAAGTCGGCACCCGCAGCAATCAGGGCCTCGAAGGCGTCGCGGCAGGCATCGGCGCAGACCTCTTGCGTGGGGGTCGGCGTGATGCCGCGTACCAGGGTCAGGAAGATCGGTGTGAGCCCTTTCCAGTCCTCCGGTGCGTGGGCGTTGACGTCGGCACCGTGACGCAGCAGCAGCTCGATGGCGGCGACGTCGTTGCGGGAGGCGGCGATGTGCAGGAGTGTGCACGCGAGGCGCATGCCGCCGGTGGTGTCCTCGAAGGTTTCCCGCACCAGTGTCGAGTCTTTGTCCAGACGTCGCTCGAGGGCTGCCAGGTCGCCGCGGTGCATGTCCATGACGGGACCGTCCTCCCACTCTACACCGGCCTCAATGAGCGTGTTCACCAGGTCGTGACGCACGGGGCCGATGTGGCCGCAGGCCGTGCGAAGACCTCCCGGGGAGACACCGACAGCGAGGAGGCGCTTCACCTGCGGCAGGTTGGCGTTATGGATGTTGTTCCACAGTTCGGTGCCGAGGAAGTCGAGGCTGGCGCCAGCAGCGAGAAGGGCGTCGATACAAGTCTGCGCCCCCTGGCCGTGGGCGTAACGGATGGGCGTGATCGAGCGAACACGCTTCTTGCGATCGATCCACTCGAAGGATGCGTCGAGCAAGTCGGGTTGTTGTTCAAGTAGCTGGCCGAGGGCGGTAGCGTCGCCTGAGTCGATGGCGGCCTTCACGGGACTGTCTTGTGAGGCGCTGGCGACGGCTTTGTCGGTCACGGCTTCGACAGCGGCAACCAGGTCTGGCCAGTTGGCGAAGCCGTATTCGCGGGCAATGACAAGCTGAGCGGCGGTGCGTGGAATGGGGGCGGCAGCGACTTCGGCGTCGGATGCACTGCCGAGCCCGGACATCTGGGCGCGGATGCGTTCGAGGGCCTGCGGGACGGCATCACGGTGATCGCGCTGCAGGTCACGGGCCTGACGACGAAGGTGCTCGAGGTTGGGATCTGTAGGAAGGGTACGGGTGGGCGCCGACATGGACGTCCTCCTTTCAAAGAGAGCTTGCCCGGGTCCGCACGCGCGGGCTGAAAGAAGGGCGCTTGTATACTCCGAAACATCAGGCTGGGTGGGTTCGACCCTTTCCGCGGACAGGACGCGCCCCATAGGCACGTTGTCTGGAGGTTAGGGGCGGGGTGGCTATCATGTCAACAGGTAAGCGAGTGGTAGCCGCTGATTGGGGCGAGGAATATGTGCGCTGCGCATACTCTCGTTTGACGAGGATCACCCAATCAGTGTGCGTAACTGGGATGTTTGAGACTTTGGCTGCTGCTTGGTCGAAAAACTGGATACGAGGAACGTGTGATATCCTAGCAATGCCGGGCTTTTCGAGACACGAATATCACGGGCTTCGCAGAATGAGGAATTTCGCATATCCAAGTATTCGCCGTGTTATGCGGAAAACACGTGGCCCCTATTTGTCTGTTAGGACGGCTCTCGCCGGTTTTTCGGTGAGTGTGGAGTGCTTGGCGCCTTAGTAGGCCGGGAACGTGACTTCCACATACTGTATTGTTATACGACTCGGAGAAGACGTGTGAAGGCAAGTGAACCAGGACGGCTATTCTCGCCGGCGCCGGCCCCGAAAGTCAACGCCTACATCGGTGGTCTCTGGGCAGATCGTTACGCCTACGTCAACGGCTACTACCATGCCGCAGTCGTCTTGGGCAAATGTGTCATCGACGGCGAGCCGCCAGACCTTTTGTTTTATCCGATATGCTTCAACTTCCGACACTGCATTGAGCTACACCTGAAGGCTCTGGTCTACGAGATCGACAGTCTCCACAGAGTGCTTGTGAGCCTAGAGGAAGCGAGCGATCTCCCGAGTAAGCCTCGTAGGATGATGAAGAGGCACAGCCTCATCTGCCTCCTTCAGTGGACCGAGAAGGCACTCGAGGTCTTCTCCGACGAACGAATGGACAAAGATGTGAGACGTGCCATCCTCGAATTCGACCGGTACGATGCTGACGGTCAGGCATTTCGCTATCACATCAAGAATGATGGCTCGCAATCTCTCCCAGATGAGTCACGCGTAGGAATCGAAGCTCTCCTCAACAGAATGGAGACTGTTCACTTCCATCTTTGCGGAATTGACATGTGGCTGGCCGATCAGAAGGAGACAGCACAGGGTGTTCTCGATGACCTGAGCGAATCATAGGCGAGCGAAAGAAGATGTGGAGCCAATTGGATATTCTCCTAGATCGGGAAGCTCAAGAATCCGAAAGGGAGTTCTATGGGTTACTGGGGATTGTCGCGGTCAAATTCGCACATCTCGAGGCACGCCTGAGAGACCTCCTGTCCACTCTGATACATTCGGAGGATGAGTTGATGACAGCAACTCTCACGCAGGGCCTCGATCTCTCTAGGACGGTTGAACTAATCAAGAAAGTCGGTCGTATACGGTTGCACGACACCGCTCGCCTGTATGAATTGACATCTGCTGTGAATTCGCTGCGTCAGGAGCGCAACGCCTTCGTGCATGGGATATGGCAGATCAGCGCCAGCGCCACAGGCTCTATTGAAGCCACTTGCTCTATACCTAAGATTGACTACGAGGAAAATGCTCACAGCAAACAGTGGACTCAGAGGCTGGCGAGACAGCCGGTTAGCCTCGAGATGCTTGTTCAGATGGCAATCAGGGCAACGGAACTGTCCCGGATAACTGACGAGCTTACCGAGCAAGCAGCAGAAGAGTCCTCACCCTGATTCGTCCACCTTCGAGAGTTATCTCGGGGAGTGCAGAAGGCATTGCGCGTGCATAACATCCGTTGCAGCAGATGGCCCCTATTGGCAGTTCTGCTATATGAACTGGTGACTCGCTGGGTCGGATCGGTTCGACCTATCGATTGCTGTCGCTGCCTACTGCTGAACGGTGCGTTATGGCCAGCGAGCGAAAAGACGGGAATTTGGCATGATTGAGAGGTCGACCGCACTCGTCGTAGGTGCAGGAGCAGGAGTTGCCTACGGATTCCCAACGGGCAGACGGCTACGGAGAGACATTCTTGACCGAATCGAGAGTCTCAGTTCGGCAGGGATTGTTAGCCTGGAGGAAGCGCGCGCGTTCGGTGCGGCCTTTCGCCAATCAGGCTGCATCTCTATAGACGAGTTTCTTCAGAGTCGAACCGACCTCAATGAACTTGGCAAGTTCGCGATTGCAACTGCACTCATGCCAAAGGAGGTGCACGGCAATCTGTTCAACGTCGATCTCGACGCAGAAGAGCACTGGTATGAGTACCTATTCCAGAAAATGAGTTCAGACTTCGAAGACTTTGGTTTGAACCAACTTGGGATCGTGACCTTCAACTATGATCGATCTCTCGAACAGTACTTGCACACCGCATTGTGCAACAAATTCGATCGCTCGCCCGTGGAGGCTGCGAAGCAACTCGAGAAGTTGAACATCGTCCATATGCACGGCCAACTCGGGTACCTCGACTGGCAGCGCGAAGCTGATGTGGCAAGCACGCGAGACTACAAGGCTGATGCAGCGAAGCAAGCAGCGCTAGTCAGGGCCTCGAAGGACATTGCCGTGATTCACGAGGAGATTCCAGAAGCACGATTGAAGGCAGCGCTTAGCGTCGTTCACTCGGCTGAGACTGTGTTCTTTCTTGGGTTTGGCTACGGTCAAACCAACATGGAAAGACTGCGTGTTCGGGAATTTCGCTCGCCTGAGCAACTTATCGGGACGGCCTACGGATTGACTCTGCGAGAGCGTGGAGCGATCAGCCGGTCGGTCGATGAGAAAATTAGGACAGATATGATGTACGACTGCGGGATTGTCTCTCTGTTCCGGAATCACCGCGGGTTGGACTAGGCTTCTGGGCAGAGCGCCGACATGGCTGACATAGACTGTTCAGAGTACGCGAAGTGCAGCGATGACTTGATCGTGCCGGAAGGAGAGGCCAGTGGGAGCGAGCCCGTGCCGGCCATAACGTGTGTGCAGCCGATGGACTGTCGGTGTTGCTGAGTTGAAGGTGTTTCGCCCTCCTCCGCCGCTTGTTCAAGGCAATCGGTGAATCTGTGCACGGCTGAACATTGCGTTATGCCATGGAAACTGAAGATCCTCTCCAAGCCCCGAAGCGAAATAGGGGGAAGAGGAATGAGAGAAGAGATGCTCAGGTGACCATCATAGGAAGTCCACTCTTCATCGACTTCGGCGTTCCCCTGCTCGCCGTCGCACTCTCGATCTTTCTCAAGGTCGTCACGCGAAACGATCACTTGGCCACATTTGAGCGAGAAGATTTGGCGTTCGGGCTCGATCTGTCGATTACAGCTCTCCTGCTCTTCATTGTCAGTAGCTCTGGGTTAGTGAGTAGGTCAATTATCCCGGGTGCCCCTCAAGCCGTGGTAGAGAAGGCCGCTGCAATACCTTGGATTCTCCTGTCCGTCTTCATTGGGCTTTGGGCTACTTCAACCGTCGTTCGAAAACTTGGTTGGGATACGAACGGTCGACTTCATGTTGGGTGGGGCATCGTGGTTCCAGATCTGTTCGGGGTTGCCGTCCTCCTCTTTGTCGTGAGATGGATCAAGCCATGAGTCCACTCAAAGTCAGTCACACAAAGAGCCAGGTGCTAGGCCTCGTGGCCAGTGTTGTCGGCGTTGTGGCTTCGATCCTTTCACTCGGCTACTATCAATTCAGCCTCCTTGAGATAGAGAGCATCTTCGCTTGGCTCCAAGAAACGAGCATCGGTTTTATTGGGGCCATTGTAGGCGCGGTAATCTCCCTCTTTGTCGTTCGCAGGCTTGAGCGGCGAAGGGGCCCAGCGCTGTTCATCGCTTACCATCAAGCAGATAGGGAGATCGCCCGTCAGATTGCCGGCGACCTCAGGAAGGTGTCCAAACACGTTTGGTTTGATGAGAATGACATAAAGGTTGGCGACAGCATCTCAGATGGGATTGATGCAGGACTGCGGGCGTCGTCGGTCTTCCTCCTCATCTTACCCTCAGATCCCAACCTATCGTCAGGCTGGGCCGAGGAGGAAATCCATAGGGCGAGGGAGGCAGGGCTCCCGATCTTGCCTGTCAAGACGAAGGAAGCCGCGGTTCCCGATTCAATGAGGTCGATTTCGTATGCTGACCTAGAGCAACCATACGCAGATGCTATCCGAAGGTTGCGCAACGCTGTCATTCACGCTGCCAAGACGACCGAAGGGTCGGAGTCGATGCCGCCCGGGGCGTGAAGTAACCGGGCTGATGGTATGCAGACTATATCGGGTTGATGGGTTGCACAGTTCCACGCAAGTCGATTTGAGGAAACGCATAACAGTCGATGCACCTGGTGGGTCTCTGATGAGGCAAAGCTGGTCGGATCAGTGGGGTGCCAGGCGACCAACTGCCAGTGGTGCCGTGGTAGTCGGTGACGTCGCCCACAGGTGATCGCCACGTAATGCGACATGAGAGAGAGTTCTTATGTACCTAACAGGAGTCACTAATGGCAACGATTGAGGCATGGGAGCAGGCCCGGGATAGCTTCACCAAGACTCTCGAGCAGCTCCGCGGAACAGATATCGATTCCCTGATGAAATCCGAGCTGGGGACTTCGTCCGATTTTCTGCCCTATCGTGGCCTCATTGAAAGGGTCGTTGAATCAGCGGCGGTTCTTTCAGCGGCACCGATTTCAGAATGGCCCGCGGAATTCCTCAAGCCAATTCAGACCCATGCGGCCCAACTGAACAAACACTTCGAAGAGATACTGGGATTTCAGGTAGGTCATGACACAACACCCATGGCCTGGCGGGACCAGAAGGCTGACGAGGTCACAAAGCGTGCGGCCGAGTTCTTTAAGTTTGCTCTACCGCTGCTGGCCTATGAGCAAGCCAGACAGGCGCTTGAACCGGCTATTCAAGCTCAACATTCAAGAGTCATGGACGAGGTCGTGGCGAAGGCCCAGAGCCAAGTAGGCGAGATTTCAGATGTTCTAGAGAAAGCCAGACAAGCTGCGCAGCAGACGGGAATCGCCCAGTATGCGAGGCTATTTGAGACAGAAGCGAAGACGCACAAGACGAGGGCCAGACGTTGGTATCTCGCCACAATAGGCTCAGTTGCCGGGCTTCTTCTTTATGGTGGGCTGCTGCTCTACCGGCCCTTCGTCAGTGCAGGAGGGACGGTTAACGTTGTAGCCTCCGCGATCCCTCGCATCGTACTCCTTGGTTCACTGTACTATGCAGTTCATTGGTGCGCCAGAAACTTCTCCGCGCACTGTCACAATGAGGTGGTAAACAGGCATCGGGTTAATTCACTGGGGACGTTTGAGACATTCGCCAAGGCAGCAGGCGACGACACGCAGACAAAGAACGCCGTCCTGCTGGAGGCGACACACTCGATCTTTGGATCTCAAAGTTCTGGGTTCTTTCAACGGGAAGCTCCACCAGTTCCCCAGAACAAAATAGTCGAGATTATGAGGAACATCGGTTCTCGGAGTTCCTCCTGAAGGGGAGCAGCGGCATCTCGGCGGAATCGGCACAAGCACCCGATCAACAAATAGTGTTATGCAAATGGGGGAATTTACCACCTGATTGGAGATACGAAGTGAAGAATCATGTTCTATACGCCTTCCTACCAAGCCTAGCTAGAGGGATTCTTGTCTTAATACTTGGCCCGCCAGCTGAGGTGCTACAGAAGCACGGAAGGAATCACTGTCTGTTGGAGGTGCGCTTGTGGCAGTGGTGACCTTCCTCCTAACTCGTCGCCGTGCACTGTGCTGTCGGACCGGTCACCCTAAGTTGGCCTTGTATCGCCTTACTCGGCCACTTGATCAGAACAATCGGTGAATCTGTCCGTGGTCGACGGTTGCAAGCACACAGATGATACTCGGCTCTGAGGGGAGTGCCTTGAACACCACTGCCGTTGGTAACGAACTCGAGGAGAAGATCGCCTCGTTTCTCCAGGATGAGCTGGACAACAATGCCTTCTGGGCCCGATCGGACTGCTGCACGCTCTTCAGGAAGAAGGCCTACTACTCCCCAAAGAGACAGGCAGACATCACTTTTGATATTGCGATCGAGATTAGAGCGCCGGGCAATGACAGCCTGTCGATGCTTGTTCTCGTTGAGTGCAAGAACTATGCGGACGCAGTACCTGTGGGGGAGATAGAAACTTTTCACAGCCAGATCCAGCAAGTATCAGGGGCGAACGTCAAAGGGATCGTGGCCTCAAGAAGTGAACTGCAGTCCGGTGCTCTGAACTTGGCACGTTCCATGGGCCTCGGCCTAATCAGGGACTTGAATGGTGAACGATTCAAATGGGAGTTGCGCCGCTCAGCTTCATATAGCGCTGACCCCACCGCGAGTGAGAGTGACGATCGGATACGCTTAGGGATGACGCAGCGCGATTTCTCTAGTCACTTCTTCGACATGTATTGCGTATCTGCGTCGCGCTATACCAACTCACTCGGCGCAGTCCTTGAGGATTTCGTAGCGGCGAGCGACATCGACACCACGGACCTGGGACGTATCACGAACCGGAGACGCAGGCGGAGGCGTGTTGTCCCGTTCATTGACAAGAGCTCGCTCGAAGATGTTGCCTCGATGGCGCTCGGCTCCGACGCCACAGCTGATGGTCCGACTTCATTCGAGCAGATCTGCATGGGCGAACGCGAACGCACTGGGCTACGCATCGTTGAGCAAGCTCCCACCAAAGAGACCGTCTTTTCCGAAGAGATCCTCGGGAGGATCACGTTTGACCCGCCGGAGATCACTATCTATTCCCATCCGGACTTGCCGCAGCGCCAACGGTTCACTTTGGCTCACGAGCTTTCTCACCATCTTCTCGAGCATGGTGAGTACATGAGAGCAGAGCTATGCCAAGAGAGCGATTTCGAGAGGAACGAGAGCACTGGCCCTCAGCTCACAGACGTCGCTCGACTAGAGTGGCAGGCCAACTACGTGGCGTCATGTCTACTACTACCAAGGCAACGCTTTCTGGAAGACTTTCTCAGTACTACCGGAGATTTCGGAATCGCGAACAAGGGTTTTGGCGCTCTCTTTCTCGATCACCAGCCATGCAACGTCCAAGCATTTCACTTGGTGAGCCGGAGGCTTTCCTCGCTGTACCAAGTCTCAAAGTCAGTTGTCCGGATCAGGATGGAGGACCTTGGACTGCTGAAGTATGGGGGAGGACCAAGGCACATCAGTGAGGTAATCGAAGAGCTGTAATTATCTGCTGACCTCCAAGGATCTTTCCCGGCTACGATCTGGCGATTGTGTGAGCGATGCGAAGAATAGAACGCCGCGTTAATCAAGGGAATGTCTCAACAACAATTTGTGATGATGTCTTGTTCGCGGTCTCGCCAGCAGGTAGATAGTACATGGGTGGAGCGGACTCTTAAGCTTGTCAAGCGACACCGAAGAGTGTTCGATACAGCGAAGTGTTTGACCTACAAGTCGACCGGCATCAGCCAGGCGCTCACGCCGACATCAGGTGAAGCGGTTACAAATGAACTTGAGACTTCGCGGAGCAAGTGTAGAGAGTGCCGGACTTTTACTGCTTGTGATCGCCGCTATGTGGAATGCACAGATCGTTAGCAGGTGGGATAGAGAGTTCGGATTCTGGGAGGAACTGGAAAGCCAGGAAGTCTACCTCGCAATTCTGGAGAATCAACGAGACATTTCTCTGCTCACACAGGAGGGACGGAGTGAAGTGCAGGTAGCTATCGCAGATCGGATACACGACCGCGTGTCCCGGAGTACGAGACGCCTGATGAAAGAGACGGAATCACGGCAGGCAGAGGGTAGGGACGGGCAGATGGCTTGGATGAGCAAGCTTCACCACGTCCTTATTGTGCTCAGTGCGTTCCTTCTTGCCATCGGCAAGTGGATGACTATCAAGGCTCCTAAGCAAGAGAAAGTGGCAGAGGCCTGAGTCCGAATGACTCGTTGCGGTCGACTCATGATTGGAATCGCGGAGCTTGGTGGTCACGGGTATCGGGCCAAGCCAGTCACAATAGGACCGCAGACTATATGAAGATCAACGAGCTTGAGTTCCAAGGACCTTTCGACGCAAGGCGAGAGTCACTGCCTGCGCGGGCATCGGTCTACCTGATTGCTGCGGGGCTCTCTGACGGGTCGACAAGGGCTCTGTATGTTGGGTACGCTAGCAATACGCATGAGCGTATTAGGCAGCACTTATCCGACAGCCGAATAACGGAGAGTCTCGAGAACTACAAGAGACTTCTCGTATTTGTCCATTGGGCCGACCAGCTAAATCCAGATGAGGTGCACACAATCGAGAGACGGCTGGTTCAAAGTCTGAGTCCCCCGCTCAACAGCACGAGGACGGAGAATGAGAATTCCAGGTCTACAGGTTCGGCTATCGGGGGGGCAATCCTGGGAGGTTCCCTTTTCGGCCCAGCAGGTGCGCTTGCCGGGGCCTTGGCCGGTCTCCTGCTGTCTGAGAAAGTAAATGAGTCGCACAGGAGAGGGGGCGAGTAGTGCATCCATTGCTCCTCTATCCTGCTGTGGTGATGTCGCTCGTGTTTGTTGCCACGTATTGGCTCAGATGCAGTCGAAGTGGTACGGATTTTGACCTGGGAGTGATGTTCACTCTGTGCATGCACGGGCTCGGGATCTCGGCCGGGCTGATCGCAGTAGCTTCGATCTTCGTCGACCAGATCAGAGCGGTGATTCAAGAGACGAACTGGTATTTCTTCCTCGCTGGCTTGGCCATCTTGGCAGTCTCAGTCCAGCACGTTCATCGAGCGGTGTTCGCGGGATGGCCAAGTCGGAAGAGCAGTCTGCCCAACACCCACGAAGGTGAAGTCACCACGGCCACAGGTTCAGAATTTCCCGATCCTAATCTTTAAACCGGATCGAGAGTTGGCTGACATGGATCCAGATTGCGAGGCCAAAAGTCTGCAGGTAGAGTTTTTTTGTGGTGGCACCAAATCACCCCACATACCGCGTCGCCAGCCCCTCGTCCAGCAGCTGCCGATTCAGAAACACCCCCTTCGCAACGACCTGCTTCGGGTCTGTCGCCCCGGCCAGATACTTCACATCCGCCAGATACCTTCCATACGTATCGGTGCGCTTCGTGGTGATGACGATGAACCCGACGTCACTCAGCGCCTCTTCGACGAAGGCCTTCGCGTGGCGCCCCGCTTCGGTATACAGCTCGGGCGTGTCGATGCCTCTGAGTCGTAGTCGCGGAAAGGCTCGATACCCGCGTCCCAGTTCGACGACGACATCGATTGTATCCCCGTCGATGATGCGGCGCACGCTCGCGACGTAGGTCCAGAGGCGCGGCTTGTCAGTACGCAGTGTCGCGGTGGCACGCGCCGAATCCACGACCACGCTCTGCCCAACCTCGGCCTCTCCAAAGCCAGCCAGTTGATCACCCGGCGCCCAGACGCTGTGGAAGCCGAAGTCGATCGCTGGTGGCCCTGACGGCCGAAACTCATCCACGACGACGCGGTAGGTGTACGGCTCGCCAAAGTAGGGCCGCAGGGGACTGGCAACCGGCCCTTCTGAGGTGAGCGCTTCGGCACCCTCGCCCGCCTCGATGGCCTGCTTGAGCTGGCGCGTGGTCCAGGCCTGTGCATCGGCCATCTCTTCGTAGTAGCGGACCTTCTCCGGGGACATGCCCAGCAGTGCCCGATAGTGGGACCAGCCCAAATTTACACGCGCGTGTAAAGTCGAGATTCGGCGCCGAAAGCGCAGGATGTCGTACAGGGTAACGACACCTAACTGCAAGTATTTACTGAGGTTATGTATGGTTTGGTCGCCATGGGTGGTGCCGCCATTCCGTCCGAGAAAGCGCAACAATGCGTCGCCCATGTGCCAGTAGGTCTCGACTTTCTCCCATTCTGCGGCGCGCCGTCCGAACTGGCTGCCCTCTGTGAGGAGTCCCTCGAGTTGTTCTCTGAGGCTGTGGTACTGGCTGTCTGGTTCTTCGTCTGGGGGATTCTCAGGCATGGGGGGGCTGACCAGGGCAGGAGGGCTTGAGATATCTCGGAGCCGATTCACCGTTTGAGACAAGATCATCGGGTGGCGACGGTCAACATTACCCTCCAAGTACCTGTGCCTCTACTCGCAGGCCTCGCATGGCTGGCCGCCGCAGTCCCGGCCAAACTGCAGATGATCGATCTCAAAGTTGAATAGACGATTGGAGAGTCTCACCTCGGCGATCCCTTCGGGTGCGTGGACACCGAGAAAGGTGTCTTCCGACACGGTTCCCGTGATCACTGAGTCGGCTTGCAAGACCGTGTGCACCTCGGCGAGGCGGACGCCGCTGGTATCGAAGGCGCTCAGGGTGACGACGGCGTTGCGGGCGGCGGCAGCATCGGTCCACACGACGCCCACGTGGGTGGGAAGGCCACACAACAGATCTGCGTCGAAGGAGAATCGAATCGTGGCGTGGTCTGCGGACCACACCGAATGGCCTGTCGATCCGGAGCCGTCGACGGCTCCATCATCCTCATCGACGGAGTCGACGAAGCGTGTCTGGCGTGCCTTGTCCCCAAGGATCTGCGGGCCTCGGTGCATGCGCACACCGGGGACGATGATCCGTCCTTCTTCGAAGTCTTCGAGGTGGAAGTAGCTAAAGAGGATGTTCGTGAAGGGGCTGTCGGTCCACGAGCTGTAGGGTGTCAGGGCCCAGCCGGTCTGGGTCTGGGCGGCGAGGGGCACGCTTACGTGCGTGAGGGTGACGATCAAGATCAGGGTGGCGATCAGGGGGCGGGGCATGGAGCGGGTTGCCTGGGGTTTTGGGGCTTGGCGTCATACCAAGGTATACGCTGGGCGGGGGGATTGGTTCTGCGGTGGGGCTTCCTAAGCGCCGCGGATGCTTCAGACGTCGATGAGATCGAGTTGAATGTGCTCGAGGGCCCGCGGTTTCAACGATCGATGCGAAACGAGCTCTACGCGCTCGCCGAGATGATCTTCCAACTCGTCGGCGAGTGTGACAAACTCGAGACCAATTGATGGATCGACTTCAACGAGGATGTCCACGTCGCTGGTCTCAGTCTGGTCGCCACGTGCATAGGACCCGAAGAGCGCCAGGCGCTCGAGCTATCCCTAGACGGCAACCGGCTCGTTGACTTCAATTGCAAGCCGCATCCCCAGTTGGTTCAAGACGGCGGTCAAGCTGGAGAGTTTTGGATTCCCATGATCGGACAGCATCCGATACATTGACTCACGGTTTAGTTGAGTGCTCTCAGCGAGTCGCTTGATACCGTGAGCCTCCGCTACATCACGCAATGCCAGGAGGAACACATCAGGGGAGCCATCCTCGAGAGCGGCAGTCAGATACGCCGCAGCTTCATCAGTGTCCTTGAGATCCTCGAGCAGACTTTCCTTGTACGGACGAGACAATTTGCTCATGACGAAATCCTCCTGTAGTCGAGCCAATAATTTCGTGCTCGTTCGATATCACGTGACTGGGTCTTCTTTGAACCGCCACACAGCAACAGCGCGGTCTTTCAGTTTCTGAATCCACTCTGAGAAGGGCGAGCGCCCCTCGGGTGTTTGGAATACCTCAAGCTCCTGTGGTTCTGCCTCCGACATGGAACAAGTGTAGCCGGAAAGCTACATTGTTGCAAGGAGATCACATCTGAGCGAAGGGGTGCTTACAGCCCATGCAAAGTGAGGCGGCCGTGTTTTTCGAGGAAACGCAACCTCGAATCAGTAACCTGATGAGAGGGGAGATTGCACGTTTCAGTGTGGACAAACTGATCCTCATGCTGACGCGAGGGGGTATGCAGATCGACATTCAGGTTACGCCGCAGGCAGCCTGAGAAAGAGCTCGCCATCGCCGCCAGTTACCCCGTCAAGAGAACCTCGGAGCTGATCTGGCGATGAGAAAGGATCAGCGGGTGGCGACGGTCAATTTATTTCGGGTGCCATCATCCTCATCCATAGAATCGACAGAGCGCGTCTGGCGTGCCTTGGCCCCAAGGATCCGCGGAGCCCTCATTGACGCTCCTGAGCCTGCGAGCTTTCCTTGTCACTGCCCAGTTCCGGTGAAACAGGTCTGCAACCCACGTGCTGCAAGTCACTTGCTGCACGATACCGGCTGAGCGATTCGACACCGGGATGTGCGATTTCTGCACAGCCGCGCCACGGTGCGTTGCCAACGTGCCATACTCACCCTCAGGAGGGCTTGTATGATTGGTAGACTGATGACCGTCGCAGGCGTCGTGATTCTTTGCGCCTGTCCCATCCTGGCTCAGGACGATATGCCGCCACCGGATCATCCTGTCGTGATCCTCGGACCGCCGGAAGGCTTTGAGCCGCCAGGTCCTCCTCCCGCCATGCCGGAAGATCCGATGCAGGCCGAGCAAATCATGCTCGACATGTTCTTCGATTTCATGGCCGGGCAGGATGGAGTGGTCGATCGCGACGAGTTCAAGGCGTGGATTCACCAGTTCCATATGCCGCCGCCGATGCATCATGATGGCGACCCGATGGGGCCGCCGCCGCATTGCGACACCAATGGCGATGGCATGGTCGACGAGTTCGAAGCCGAGCAGTGCGGGCCACCGCCGGAGTGTGACTTCAACGGCGATGGTATGATCGATGAGACCGAGGCGCAGCAATGCGCCGAACAGATGGGGCCGCCGCCGGAGTGTGACTTCAATGGCGATGGCATGATCGATGAGACCGAGGCCCAGCAATGCGCCGAACAGATGGGGCCGCCACCACATTGTGACACCAATGGCGATGGCATGGTCGACGAGTTCGAAGCCGAGCAGTGCGGGCCACCACCGCATTGCGACACCAACGGCGATGGCATGGTCGACGAGACCGAGGCCGAGCAGTGCGGGCCACCGCCGGAGTGTGACTTCAATGGCGACGGCATGATCGACGCAACCGAAGCCGATCAGTGCGCCGAACAACACGCACCGCCGGGAGGTTGACGGATAGATCGTAGGCGGGACACCGGAAGGCGTTCCGCCTACGACACGTCAATCCAATCCATCCCGGAGCGACACGCCGAAAGGGCGCTCGTCACCCGGCATCGAATCTGGATCCTGAGGCCTCATCATCGGCGCGATGATGAGGCCTCTTCTTTTGCCCGTCCCTCGACCACTTTGTTACTTTCGATCCATGGCAAAAAGACACCTACAGAAAAAGTTGATGATGATACTGTCCGAACAGATGCAGTGCTTCTGCGGTCATCGCCAGAGCAGGACAAGATCGTGAGGGCGGCCCTGGCGCGTGGTTCCCACAGATTCTGGCTGGTCGCCGTGTTGTCGGCGTCGGTGATGGTCGGCTCTGCTGCTGCGATCGACAGCGATCGCATCTCGCTGAATGGCTACACGAGTTTCGAGCTCGAGAAACAGTTCGGGGACGAGGCAGACGGTCTGGGCGACCCGAATGCGTCCTTCGATGCCGATCTGTTCGATCTGGTGCTGAATGTTCAGGTCGATGATCGCATTCGAGCGGCAGCCGACATGACCTGGGAGCATGGCGTCGCGTCGGAAGACGACAGGGGCAATGTGGCCCTCGAGTATGGTTTCGTGGAGTACAAATTCAGTGACGCGGTGAAGGTCCGCTTTGGCAAGATGTTTACGCCCTTCGGCATCTTCAATGAAATCCACACGGCGAAACCGGCCATCCTCTCGGTCAAGGAAGCGGCCAGTACGAACAAGGCGGAACGGATCGTCGATGGCGCCTACCGGTTCTTCCCGCGATGGGGAACGGGTGTGGCCATCAATGGCGGCCTCTATCTATCTGAGCGCTATCTCGACTATGACCTGCTGATCGCCAATGGTGACCAGGAGGAGTCAAATCCTTACGAGCAGGACAACAACCAGGCGAAATCGTGGACGGCGCGGGTGCGCTACGATATCTCTGATCAACTGCAGGCGGGTGTGTCCTTCTACTACGACAAGCTCTCCGATCCGGACTACGACGATCTGATGAGCGAAGGAATTCAGTTGCAGTATGATACGGGCACGCTGCGGATTATTGCAGAGGCGGTGCTGGGTTCGATGAGTCCGGGTTCTGGTTCCGCAACAAAACAACTCGGCTGGTTCGTCCAACCGTCGTATCGGCTGGCCTCCGGTCTGACACCGTATGTACGTCTGGATTTCGTCGATCCCGACCGTGAGCGCGACGACGATCGGGGGTTCGGGTTGACCTTCGGTTTCAACTTCGAGACAGAGGGAGGACTCACCTTCAAGGTGGAGGAGAACTATCTCAAGGGTGGGGATCAGAGCGCGGGACTTTCAGGACTGCCTGGTAACGACTACAGCGAGATCAAAGCCGCTGTGGTGCTGGGATTCTGATATGAGAGTCAACGCCCTGTCTATCCTGCTCGCCGTGATCATACTGCTGCAGGTGGCGAATGCCGAGGACGCAGCCCCTGTCGTGGCGGCGAAGATCATCGCCAACGCTGAGATCAGTGTTGAGCGGCTCAAGGTGGCGGATCTGGCCGCCATCTACCTCGGGCGAAAATCATCCTGGGCGTCGGGTGACCTGATCGTTCCCGCCCTGCCCGCAGAAGGTGACTCCCTGACGCAGGCCTTCCTGCATGAGGCGCTGCGCAAATCGACCAGTCAGTATCGTGCCTACTGGAAGCGCCGGCTGTTCTCCGGCGGTGGTGTGTTGCCCAGGACGATGAGGTCGTCGGCGGACATGCTGGACTACGTCGCCCGGACGCCGGGGGCGATCGGCATCGTCGCCGAATCGGTTGAGTTGGGGGAGTCCGCGGTGCGAGTGATATCGATCACCGATTGACATGGCTCCCCTCTCGCTCAGAAACAAATTTGCTCTGTTGTTCGGGGGGTTCGGAGTTGCGATCGGCGTCATCGTTACGACCAACTTCGGCACCTCCAGTACAGTGGCTTCGCGACTTGATGAGACACGCGAGCAATTGCTGCCGCGGCTCGTCGTCACGAATTCTATTCGCGAGCGTTTCAAGGACATGTCCCTGCTCCTGGAAGACGCCGCAGTCTATGGCGAATCGAGCTTCCTGGACGATAGTGACGAGGCGAACCAACTGCTGTCGGCGGATCTGGATCGACTGATCTCGCTCTCACCGGAGACAGACAAGACCGATCTGCAGCGAATCAGGCAGCAGGCCCTTGATTTCCACTCCCTGGCTCGCGAACTGGCTGAGAAACTGCTGACCCTCGAAGACTCGGATGAACTGTCTGAGCTGTCTCAGGTAGCCACCCTTGGACGTGAGGTGCGCACGCTGAGAGAGGATCTCGCGTTGCAGTTGGACAGTCTGTCGGCAAGGGCGAGTCAGGATCTGAATGCGGAGTTGAGATCCACAGAGAAAGAGGTCACCGATCGCGCCATGCTGACCCTCGTCGTGGGGGTCGTGTCGCTGCTTTGTGGCCTGTCGATTCTGCTGTTCCTCACGGGCAGAATCGTGGCGCCGATCAGGGCCCTGTCGCTGGCCACAGCCGAGGTCGCCAGGGGCAATCTGGATGAGACGATTTCAGTTTCCACGAGCCGCGACGAGGTGGGTGACCTGGTCGAGTCGTTCCGTCTGATGAGCATGCGTCTGCAAGAGACGACGGTGTCACGTGACTTTGTGGACAACATCATCGACTCCATGGGCGATTCACTCATCGTCCTCGACGCCAATTTTCGCGTCGTGATGGTCAATCCCGCCACGTCCAGATTGTTGGGATATGACGATGGGGAGCTTAGCGGGCGTCCCTTCCGTGACGTGATGGCGCGCGAATTCAGCTCCGTCGAAGATCTCGTGGAAGAGCAGTATCTCACCAAGCAAGGTCTCGCCATTCCCGTATCGCTCGTCGGCGCGGTCTTGCGCGGGGAAGATGGACAACCGACCGGATTCGTCTGTGTGGCGCAGGATCACACGGAACGCAAGAAGGCGGAGCAGGACTTACTGCGAGCAAGGGATGCAGCCGAGGACGCGAGCCTGGCGAAAAGTGCCTTCCTCGCCAACACGAGCCACGAGATCCGCACGCCGATCAATGCCGTCATGGGAATGGCACAGGCCCTGCAATCCGAAGATCTCCCCCCAGGGACGGCAGATCAGGTAGACACCATCCTGCAGGCATCAGAGGCACTGGCCGAAATCATCGACGATCTGCTCGATCTGTCGAAGATCGAGGCGGGACAGTTGGAGGCGGAGACCGTGCCTTTTGATCCGGTCGAAGTCGTCGAACGGGTGCGTCGTACTCTGGCGTTGCGGGCAGATGACAAGGGAACCTCGCTGACGGTGACGATCGATCCGGACACCGCTCGGGACGTCGAGGGGGATGTCGTGCGGCTGCGACAGATTCTGATGAATCTCATCGGTAATGGTTTGAAATTCACCGAACAAGGCAGCGTCGATGTGCGTCTCTCCTCCGTGCCCGAGCAGGGCAGGGTGCGCCTTCGTGTGGCGGTCCAGGACAGTGGTATCGGCATCGACGTCGACCGCCAGGCCGTCATTTTTGATCCCTTCACGCAGGCGGACCCGTCGATCACGCGCACACACGGCGGCACGGGTCTTGGACTGTCGATTAGTAAACGCCTCGTGAACATGATGGAGGGAGAGATCTCCGTCGACAGCCGGCCCGGCGAGGGAAGCACCTTTCACTTTGACGTGCTTGTGAATGCTGGTACGGGTCGTGCCGCGCCGACGATCCAGGACAAGGAGGAGCCGATCCGGCCGCTGCGCATCCTTCTGGCGGAGGACAACCCCCTCAATCGCAAGGTCGCCCGCGCCCTGCTGCGCATGGACTCTCACGACATCACAGACGCGGAGAATGGTCAGATCGCCGTCGATGTCGTGCGCACGAGTCCCGCCTTCGATGTGATTCTCATGGACATGCAGATGCCGGTGATGGATGGGCTGACGGCGACGGCGCAGATCCGTCGTCTGCAGGCCGACGCCGGTGCGGCGCCGACGCCGGTGCGGCGCCGACGCCGATCATCGCTCTCACGGCGAACGCGATGAAGGCGGACAGGGATCGTTGTCTGGCAGCGGGTATGATCGACTTCATCCCCAAGCCTGTGCGTCGGCAACAGCTGCGCACGGTCCTCTCACGGGTAGTCGGTGCGGCAGCTGCGGTGGATGGCGCGCCTGTCCCACAGGCCGATCCTTCTGCGACGATTCTTGACGAGCAGGTGCTGGAAGGTCTGCGTGAACTGGCGGAATTGGACGAAGAGTTTTCGATCGCCAGCTGCATTCGCCTCTTCCTCGACGAGACGCCCGCTTGTCTGGCGCGCGCCCGGGAAGCAATGGCGTCAGGTGATACCGAATCATTGCATCGTGAGGTGCACACGATCAAGGGGGCCGGTCGTGAAGTCGGGGCCACGGATCTCGCGTCCCGTTCGGAGGCGCTGGAGAAGGCGATCAAGAACGAAGAGCCCGTCGATCTCCCCAGCGGTCTTGATGAGTTGCAACAGAGTCTGGTCCAGGTCAGCCAGATTCTCGGCGAGATGGCCGAGCGCGAGGAAGAGACGGACCGCGCCGCTGGCTGACGGTTCATACCTTCGATTCATGGCAAAGACGAAGCAGACGACGCAGGTCGGCAAACACAAGATCGATCTGACGAACCTCGAGAAGGTTTTGTGGCCGGACGATGGCTTCGTCAAGGCGGAGCTGATTCAGTATTACCTGACCGTGGCGCCGACGATGATCACCCACATCAAGGGGCGGCCCCTGTCGTTCGTGCGGTTTCCGGATGGGATCTACGGCGAGAATTTCTTCCAGAAGAATCGGCCGCGCTACTCCCCCGACTGGCTCGACCACGAGAAGATGGGCGGCGGTGACGATGGCGAGGAGGGGGGTCGCAAGATCGACTACCTGCTGGCGACGGATGATGCGTCGATGGTGTGGTTTGCCAATCATGCCTGCATCGAGCTGCATCAGATCCATGCGCGGCGGCCGCACTTCGACAAACCTGACTATGTGGTGTTCGACCTCGATCCGCCGGAGGGGTATCCCTTCCCTGACGTGGTGGCCCTGGCCTTTGAGCTGAGAGAATATCTCGAAGGGCACGACTATCACTGCTTCGTGAAGACGACGGGTCGCAAGGGAGTGCACGTGGTGGTGCCCCTGGAGCCACGCTACTCCTTCGACGAGGTCTTCAATACAGCCAAGACGCTGGCGCAGCCCTTCGTGCGGGCGCGCAAGACGAATACGACGCTGGAGATCCGCAAGGAGAAACGGACGGACAAGGTGCTCGTCGATGTCTATCGCAATCGGCCGTCGCAGACGATCGTGTCGCCCTATTCTCTGCGTGGTTCCGTCGGGGCGCCGGTGTCGATGCCGCTCACTTGGGAGCAGCTCGAGGTGCTGGAAAATCCGGTGGAGTACAACATCCGCTCGGCACCGGAGGCGTTGAAGGTGGATGGGGATCCGTGGGAGGCGATGCCCGCCTTTGCCGTGCGTCTACACACGGATCGCAAGGCACCGGCAAAGAAGAAGAAGGCCGTCGGCAAGTCGCGGACGTACAAGACCCCCGAACAGTTGGAGGACTACGAGAAGAAACGTGCCTTCGACAAGACGCCGGAGCCCGGGGCCGAGCTGTTGGATGGGGAGGGCAATGCCTTTGTCGTGCACCGGCACCATGCATCACGGCTGCACTACGATCTGCGTCTGGAGAAAGACGGTGCTCTGCGTTCGTGGGCAATCCCGAAGGGGCTGCCACCGCGTCCGGGGGTGAAACGTCTGGCGGTGAATGTGGAGGATCATCCGCTGGAGTATCTGACCTTCGAAGGCGAAATCCCCAAAGGTGAATACGGCGCCGGGCCGATGTGGGTCTACGCGATCGGAAAATACGAGATCACGAAGGATAAGAAGGATGGCTCCTTCTACTTCCGTCTGCAGTCGAAGGCGCTGACGGCGGAGTATCGGATGTTCAATACGCGTGGCAAGGACTGGATCATCGAACGGCTCGAGGCGCCGCAGATCGACTGGTTGCAGGACAAGATCGAACCGATGCTCGCCGAGTCGCGTCCGGATGTGCCGGGTGGCAGTGAGTGGATCTACGAGTTGAAGTGGGATGGCATACGAGCAATGGTCAGCGTCGAAGAGGGGGAGATCCGCATCCGCACGCGTTCACAGCGGGATGTGACGGAGCATTTCCCTGAGCTGCAGCTGGCGGACGAGTCCTTCCGCGCCAGTGCGGCGCTGTTTGATGGCGAGATCGTCTGCCTCGATGAGCAGGGCAAACCGATCTTCACGGATGTGATGGGGCGGCTGCACGCGCGCGGCGAGAAGGGCATCGAACGGGCCAGGTCGCGGCGTCCGGCGGTGTGTTATCTGTTCGACTGCCTGTATCTGGATGGGCGCAATCTGACGAATGATCCGGTGGAGCGACGGCGTGAGTGGCTTGCCGATGCGATCAAACCGGGTGGATCGTATCGGCTGAGTGAGGCCGTGGAAGACGGTGCGGCACTGTTCGATGCGGCGAAAACGCTTGGGCTGGAAGGAATTGTGGCGAAGGAGCGGGGCGCTGGCTATCTTCCCGGACGACGCAGTTCGAACTGGGTCAAAGTGAAGGTGCGGCAGACGTTGGAGTGCCGCATTATCGGCTACACTGAGGGTAAGGGTGACCGTGCTCAGGCCTTTGGGGCGCTGCATATTGCCGTCGATGGTGACCAGATTGCCGGCGAGTTGCAGTATCTGGGTAAGGTGGGTGGTGGGTTCGACGACAAGACGCTGACGAAGGTCTTTGCCGAGGTGGAGGCGCTGGAACAGATTGCGCGCCCTATCAAGCAGAAACCTGTAGATGATGCGCACTCTGTCTGGGTCGATCCGACGTTGTTCTGCGAAGTGCAGTATGCGTCCTACACGAACAATGGTACGCTGCGTGAGCCCGTGTTCTTGCGCATGCGCCCCGATCTCTCCCCCGAGAATGCTTGAGCGAGGTTAACGACAATGAATATGCGATCGCTGTGGAAGGGCCACATTCGGTTTTCGATGGTGACGATCCCTGTGCGGCTTTACAATGCCGTCGACTCTGGGTCGAGTATCCGTTTTAACCAATTGCACAAGGAAGACCACGGCCGCATCAAATACGACAAGGTGTGCCGCAGTTGTTCTGAGACTTTGTCGGGCGACGAGATCATCAAGGGCTACGAATACGCGCCCGATGAATACGTCGTGGTAGATGACGAAGATTTTGAGAAGGTGAAGCTGAAGAGCACGAAGATCATCGAGATCGAAGGCTTCGTGGATGTAAACGATGTCGACGTGAGTATGTACGACACACCGTACTACGCCGGACCGGATGGCGACGTGGCGGTGAAGGTCTTTGCGCTGCTGTCGCAGTCGCTGACACAGAGCGGCAAGCTGGGTGTGGGCAAGGTCGTGCTGCGTGACCGCGAAGACATGGTGCTGATCGGTGCGCAGGGCAATGGCATCGTCATCTACAAGGTCCGTTACCCGCAGTTTGTGCGGAAGATGGATGACGTGCCGGGTCTCGCCGATAGTGAGGTGAGTGCAGACGAATTGAAGCTGGCGCAGTCGCTGATCGATTCGATGTCGAAGGATCTGGCCGACATTGAGATCAAGGACACGTATCACGAGGCTGTGCAGGAGATGATCCAGGCCAAGGTGGATGGCAAGGAAGTAGTCATGGCCGCCGAGGACGAGGTGAAGCCTGTTGTCGATATTATGACGGCGCTGAAGGAGAGCATCGCTGCCGCCTCAGGTGAGGCGAAGCCGATGGAGCGCGCCACGGGTGAATCAGAAGAGGCCGAGGTAGAGGACGCGGATGTAGAGGAAGTCGACGAGGCGGACGAGGCTGTGGCGCCGAAGGCGAAGAAGAAAGCGACGGCTAAAGCCGTTTCAGCTGCTAAGAAGAAGGCGGCGCCAAAGAAGAAGGCTGCAAAAGCCAAGTCGAAGTCAAAGGCTGCGTAGGTAGACGGAGAGTATGTCGAAGATTCTGCAATTTCCTGGTGGGGAACCGGCTTCCGGGGATGATGGTGTGTCAGCTGATGAGTTGGATCTGTCGGCTGAAGAGTTAGAACGTGTGTCGGCTGGTTTGTCTGAGGGTGAGTTGGTTGAACAGCCCGCTGAGCAGTCGGTCGATGCGTCTGCTGATTCCGCCGCGGAAGACGTGGCGCAGGCGCTTGAGCGTGCGGACTTCGGTGATCTCGACGATGTGATCACCATCGATCCGGAGCTGACGATCGCTGGGCAGGAACCGAGTGCTGAGGTGCCTTTTCGCCAAGAGGCCGCCCCTGCTGAAGAAGCCGCTCCGCACGACGAGGAACGGGTGTTGCCGCCGCCGAAGTTTGGTTTCACGCGGGTACGGCGCAGTCGCAAGAAAGACAAGGCGAAGGAACACCAGCTCGATCTGTTTCCCGTTGGCAAGGTGCTCGCCTTTCCAGCACCGGCGCTGGAGCCATTTGAAGAAGGCTTGTTGCGTGACGAGGAAGGTCATGTAGACGTTGCCCGTGATCTGTACGAGACGGCGATTGCCGCTGGGGATCGCGTCGCCGATGCGTGCTGCAATCTGGGCATCATCGACTACCAGAGTGGCAATGTGGAGGAGGCCTTCGACTGCTTTCGCACGGCATTGAAGCACGATCCGCGCCACTGGGAATCACACTACAATCTGGCGAATCTGTATTTTGATTCGGGGCAGTATGATCCGGCGCACGTGCACTACGGCGTGGCTGCCGAGATCTCGCCTGAATCCCGCAATATCTTTTTCAATCTGGGGTTGGCTCTGGCTCTACAGGGCGACTACGATGCCGCCATCGACGCCCTGTCGAGCTACCGGCATCTGGCACCGGGTGAAGAGGGAGAGGCCGCCGAAGATCTGCTGGCGGCGCTGCGCAAGACGCGGCAGGCTGCGGGACCTTCTGACGAGTAGTTCGCCCGCACCGCTTGGCAGGGGACGTCAGGACGACTTGTGTCGTCGCAATTCCATCTCGTATTCGCCGAGGATGTTGTTGAAGATGTCCTCGCTCATGAATCCCGTCACACGCAGGGCCAGTTGCTCGCGGTGTCGTCCTGCTGCCACATAGGCGCGGCGATTGGCGTCACTGGTGGGGCGCCAGAAATTCTCATCGTGAGGTGAAGCAAAGGGCAGGCGCTGTTTGCCGGCGCCCTGGTCGGGTCCGAAGAGCAGCACGAGATGGGGTGAATACATGTCGTCTGCATGCCCCAGAGATCCCCCTTCGCAACCATCGATATCAACGAATCGTTGTCCAAAGGCCAGTTGTCCCTGCAGTTGCACGTAGGCACGACGGGGGGCGATGACTTCGACCTGCGCATTGCACAAGGCGACGATGTAGCGCAGATAGAGACCTGAATTCGCATGCCCCGCGAGGCGACTGACGATCTCCGGCATGGAACGGGCATTGAAGCCTTCAGACTGGCTGATGCAATACTCGGCCAGTGCCACGGGCAGAACCTTGTGCAGGTCGGCTTCGCCCAGAATCTCGGCGCGATTGTGGTCTCCCTGAAAACGCACAGACGTGCGGGCGTCCTCCGGTGTGCGATAGAATTCCGCGCGAAAATCCACTTTTGCCGGATCGTCCGGATACTCGATGATCTGCACCAACGCCGGCTTGGCGGCGATGCGGACGATGTCCGAATGAAAGAGTACGATTTTCGTCAGCGATGGCAGGAAGGTCTGAATCTCCGGGATGTTCCACAGCAGCCTAGCGCCACATGATTCATGGCTCTCGCCCGGTGTCTCCGGTGACCATAGGCCACAATCGTGCATGAAACCGCCAAGGAAAATCTCAGCAAGATCCTTGCGCAGCAATTGCAGGCGGCGCTCGTCGGCGGCTTCGGAATCTTCATCCTCCGAACCCTCAATGTGGTGACCTTTGAGCAGAACCTGCGAGGCGATCTCCGTCGAAAAGACAGCGACACTCAATCCGTGTTGGACCGTTTTTGTCGCCAGATCGTGGCGGGCGATCAGATCCATGATCAAGGTGTTGCCGACGAGGTATTCGTCAATCGCATCGTGCACGGATGCGTGCAATTGTCCGATACGCTCATTCAGGGTCTGTAGCGTCTCCTGCACATCTTTATTGCGCAGCGCCTTTGGCGTAAAGGCGTCGCTACCGACAATGCGATAGACATCGGCTGCCTGGCGGGTGACGGCGTCCGCTTTCTGCGCTACGTCTCGAGATACGTCCGTTGCCCGCCGCTGGCGCTGAGCAGCGCTGTCTTCGGGCTCACTGCGGACAGGTCGCTGGCGCGCCTGCCGCGTTTCGTGGCTGATGATGACGTCCACGTACGTGGGTCGCGACGCGGACGCAGGATTTCTCTGCTCGAGCCAGTTCAGATGGCGTTCGGTGAGGCGCGCATTGGCGGCGACGAAACTCGACCCCCCAGGGCCGGGCACATCCTGAGCGAAGCGGATGACGACGGGTTGCCGGGTGCTTTCCGCCTCACGTAGAAGCGCGCGTAGATCCTGGGTGCTCATGCTGATGGAATTCACACGCAGTCTCTCGAACAGGACAAGTGGATGATGCGGTTCGCACGAATGCGGATCGCATGGATGCGATTAGCAAGATGCCTAGGGTACTGCTTGCACACAGATCAGAGTGTGACCTACAGCACGTTACTGGCCAACTCGGCCAACTCAGATCGCTCGCCTTTTTCCAGATTCACATGGGCGTAGAGGCTCTGGCCGCGCATTTTTTCTATCAGATAGCTCAGTCCATTCGACTCAGTATCAAGGTAGGGATGATCAATCTGAAAGATGTCGCCTGTCAACACGACTTTTGTGCCCTCCCCGGCGCGGGTGATGATCGTCTTCACCTCGTGGGGTGTCAGATTCTGCGCCTCGTCGATGATGAAGAACGTCTTGACCAGGGAGCGACCGCGGATGTAGGACAGCGCCTCGATGACGAGCTTTTCGTCCTCCAGCAGCTTGGCAATGCGCTGGTGCTTGGCATCCGTCGCGGCATACTGATTCTGAATCACGGCGAGGTTGTCGTAGAGGGGCTGCATGTAGGGCGTCAACTTGGAGTTGATGTCACCTGGCAGGAAACCGATGTCCTTGTTGCTCAGCGGCATGATCGGCCGGGCGAGCAAGATCTGGTGATAGTGGCGGCGCCGTTCGAGGGCGGCTGCCAGCGCGAGCAGGGTCTTGCCTGTGCCCGCCTTACCTGAGACCGTCACGAGGGGAATCTCGCTGTCCAGGAGTGCGTGCAGGGCAAAGGTCTGCTCTGCATTGCGTGGCACGATGCCATAGGCTGAGACGCTGTCGACGCGGCGCATCTTCATCGACTCACCCTCAAAACGAGCGAGAGCTGATTCAGTGCCGTTGCGCAAAATGAAATATTCGTGCGGCGCGGGCGCAGGATCTATCTCGAGCTGATCCGCATCGACTTCAAAGGGTGCATGAAAGAACGGTTCGATCACGTCACTGGGAATGTGCTCCTGCAGACGATGGCCCGTATACAGGGTCTCCACATCCTTCACCCGATCCGTGGTGTAGTCTTGGGCGAGCAGGCCGATCGCCTTCGCCTTCATGCGCAGATTGACATCCTTGGTTACAAGGATGACCTGCGTTGTAGGTGTCCCGGCAGAGTCCTTCGAGACCTCATGGGCGATCAGATACGCCGCATTGAGGATGTGATGATCGGGCTTGTTCGGTGGAAATGACAGAGCCAGATCGCTATGGAAAGACTTCTCCATGCTGATACGGATCTTGCCCTTATTCGGGCCGAGGGGGAGCCCTCCGTTAAAGATCGTATCGCCGCTCAGCTCATCGAGAGAGCGGGCGAACTGGCGAGCGTGGAAATTGACGGCGTCGTTGCCCTTCTTGAACTGGTCGAGTTCTTCGAGGACAGTGATGGGTATGACGACGTCGTGCTCTTCAAACTGTGTGATACAACTGCTGTCATGGAGAATTACGTTGGTGTCTAGTACGAATGTCTTGCCGCTCCGAGTCGTCGAGGACACGGACGTCCTTTCAGGGGGAGATGATCAACGAACCAATGGATGGCAGCTTCTGGGGAGCAGTCACCGCCTCGAGATCACCTGTTCAGTCTACCCATGGGATACCGATAGCGTCAATCCCGCGACAGAAAAAGAAAATGGGCCGCGCCGGTGGGTGATCTACCCGGCCCTGATGAGATCTCAACTTTTGTCTCTTTTCTGATGGTTTGGTCTCACTGTGATTTCGGGCTATAATACTGACAACTTTCACGTGATCCATCTGTCGAATTGTCGATGCGGATCTTACTCCTACTTCCGGAGCAATTCCATGTACCGTTCTGCCCTGGCGCTGATTCTGATAGCGGCCACGATGAGTTCAGCTGAAGTACCCGACGATTGGAAGAAGATCAGAGGCCTTCTGAAAGACTTCGACTATGAGGTCGAGAAGATGGATGACTGGGTTCAGGCCACTCACGATGATTATCTGAACATTTTCGTCAAAGGGTACAAGGACGGCATTCTATTGCAGGCCTACTTCACAACGAGCGATATGGATGTCAGCGAGCGCTCGATTCGCAAGCTGAACAACAAGCTGAGTCTCAACGCGACGGCTTCCAGATTCTATATCGATTCAGATGGTGATCTCATGTGCGAGGCATGGTTCCCAGGAGACATGGGACGAAGATCGTTTCGAAATTTTCCTTGAAGCCTGGCACAAGGACACACAGGGCCAGTACTCGACAATCGCTGGCGTCCTCGCCGACTAATAGCCAGGGCTACACCCTTGCGGATCGCCAAGATACTTGGTCTTCTCGTTGCCCTCGTCGGCCTTATGGTCGTCGGGGGTTTCGTGTTTATTCTCACCAGCTATCCGGATGTAGCCCCGGCGCCGCAGATCGATGTTGCACGTACACCGGCGCAGATCGAGCGCGGTCAGTATCTGGCTGAGCAGGTCACCGTCTGTCAGACCTGCCACACGCCGCGCGACTATTCCATGTTCGCAGGACCGATTAAGCAGGATCGTCTCGGTGCCGGTGGTGAACGGTGGGACCAGTCCATGGGATTGCCCGGTGTGCTCTACGCCGACAATATCACACCGGCGGCACTCGGTGAATGGACGGATGGAGAGATTTTACGGGCCTTTACCAGTGGGGTCTCGCGCGATGGGACGGCGCTGTTTCCGCTGATGCCCTATCACGCCTACGGTCGCATGGATGTGGCAGATGCAGAGGCGATTGTTGCTTATCTGCGGCAGATCCCCGCGATCGAACATGATGTACCGGATCGCTCCCTTGATCCACCGCTCAATCTTGTGGTGCGCCTGATGCCGCAACAGGCTGACCCACAACCGGTGCCCTCAACCTCCGACGAGTTGACCTACGGTGAATACGTCACCACCATTGCTGCCTGCTCTGCCTGTCACACGCCGCTGACCACTGATGGCCAGCCTGTGGTAGAGATGGGGTATGCCGGTGGTCACGAGTATCCGTTGCCCACGGGTGGGATCGTTCGGGCTGCGAACATCACACCGCACGAGGCGTCTGGCATCGGCTCGTGGTCACGCGAGCAATTCATCGCGCGCTTTCGTGCCATGAATGGCGCCCGTGAGTCGGTGGCACCGGGGGCCTTCAACACGGTCATGCCGTGGACGGACTATGGCAAGATGACCGAGCAAGATCTCGGCGCGATCTACACGTATCTCATGTCGCTGCCAGCGATCGATCACTTTGTCGTCCGATTTACGCCCGGTATTTGAACGACCGACAGCGGGCCAGTTTACTGATTCTCGCGGCGCCAGATGTCGCCTACGGCATCCAGCTTGGCGTCACTGAGATATCCATAGCGATTGATCCAGACGCCATCGGCGCGACTGCCGGCGACAAGCTCGAAGCGTCCAGCGACGTCTTCGAGGGGGCCGTAGCCATGCACCAGCGGTGTGACCGAGATTTCACCACCCCCCTGCGAGATGGCCTGGCCGATGCGTCGACGCTGGGCGTCGGCACTCACTGGATGCGCCTCGTGCGGCTCTGGGTAGTGAAAGTCTGCGAGGTGATCGCCCGGTGGCTCATCTGCCAGGTCGAAGAGATTCGCCAACGCGTGGACCAGGAGGGTCTCATCGAGGCCCGGATTGTGCTCGAGCAGACGCCGGCCCCAGAATTCAACCATAACGGTCCAATGCATGGTGTACAGCTTGGGTGAGACGGCGTCACAATACTGAGCAGCCCGGCCGAAGTCGAAGCCCGTGAACAGGGTCAGTGGCGGCATAAAGGCATTGGCAGACAACTTCTTGGGCGTGTCAGAGTCGTTGGCGTCGTCGATAATCTGGCGCCAGTGGCGGACCATGTCGACGGACAGATCTGCTTTCAAGCGGAACCAGTCGAAGACAGCGGGGTATTGACGCAGCAGAGCCAACTGCGTGACGCGGCCTGAGTCAGCAGCGGCGAAATCGGCGAGATCATCATTCGTCAGCGAGCCGTGCAGATACTGGTAGAATGCCGCCACCTGCGCCTCGATTTCGGCGAAGGCAAAGCCGCGCTGCGTCGCCCAACGCGCGACGTGGGGGCTGAAATCCTGGAACGCTTCGTCGAGCATGTAGCAGGGATACTCCGGCCAGTCAGGGCGGAAGCCGGTTACATTCGGATACTCGCGCAGCAGATTCGCCACCTGGCCGCGCAGATAGCCACGGATCGGCTCGCTTGCCAAACATCCAGTATCGGCCATTCGCTGTGGCGTGCCGCCGCCTGGCAGCAGGGGACGATCGTCGTCGTTCATGCCAGGGGCAGACTGACCACTCACCTGCAGGTAGACCTCCAGGCCCCGATCGACGGCAGCGTCGATGAAGTCGCCGATGATGTGGCCATTTGCTGCGGTCAGGTCATTGGCTGGTCGCGGACGATAGGGGGTATCCACGAAAAGGCTCTCATCCGGCTCGTAGCTCGGACCCGAGCGCACCCACAAGGATGTTTCCCCCCACAGAGGACGATCGAAGATCCGTGGACTTGCTCCCGCATCGGTGGGTGGCTGGAAACTACCTTCGCCTTCTTTGCTCGGCGCCGTGACGGTGGGATTCAGCGCAACCGCTGTGACACCGGCACGCTGAGTCAGCGTGTCGAGCACGCCATCGACGCCCTCGTTGAGGATGAAATCTCCGAGGACGGTGATACCAAAAGTGCGTTGGGTCGTCATGATGATCCGTTTGGCGAGTGGTTCCGGGGCGGGTATCTTGCGGGTCCTGATGACTACAACGAAAGGATGTTCCCATGTCCGGCGCCAAGACGGGCGATACGGTGAAGGTGCACTACACAGGGCAATTTGAAGATGGCTCTGTTTTCGACACATCCCAGGGCAAGGATCCCCTCGAATTCACCGTCGGCACGGGCCAGGTGATTCGTGGCTTCGAAGAGGCGATTGAAGGACTGAACACTGGAGATTCCACGACGACGACGATTGAGGCACCGGAGGCCTACGGCGAGAGACTCGAGGAACTGCTGTTCCAGGTAGACAAGGCGCGATTTCCAGAGGGGATCGTGCCAAGTGTTGGTGACCAGTTGCAGTTGAATCAGCCTGAGGGGGGAATGGTAGACGTCGTTGTCAGCGCCATTGAGGGCGATACGGTGACTCTCGATGCCAATCATCCTCTTGCAGGGCGCGTGCTGACCTTCAAGATCACCGTCGTCGACGTCGCTGACGCCTGATCAGGTCTGGGCTCTGGCGCCCCAACGTTGTACGGCAAGGCCGGCGATGATGAGCATGAGTCCAAGCCAGGTGGAGGCAAGGATGACTTCGCCCAGGAAATGGCCGATCAACAGCAGCGAAACAAAGGGCGACAAGAAAATGAGATTGCTCACGCGCGACGCATTGCTCGCCGCGCGCAGGGCGGTCAACCACAGGACAAAGGTGATCCCCATTTCGAAGAGACCCACGTAGGCAGCGCCTGCCCATCCCGGCCAGGAGATGGGCCACGTGGGGCCTGTGATCAACACAAGCACGACGATCCACGGCAGGCTGCAGAGGAAATTCAGAAAGAGACGGACGACAGGGTCGACATCGTCGCGTGTATTGTAGATCCAGTAGAGGGCCCAGATGATCGTGCTGCCAAGGGCCAGAGTCGTGCCGAGGGGATCTGAAAACTCCAGCGCCCAGGGGCGCCCATGGGTGGCGACGACGAGAACACCTCCATAACAGACAAAACCGGCGGCGATGTCCGTCTTGCGCAAGCGCTGACCCAACAGCGGGACGGCCAGATAGGTCAGCACGAGGGCCCACGTATAGTTGAGGGCCTGTGCCTCCTGTGCGGGCAGTCTGTTGTAGGCCTCCAGCAGAATCCAGTAGTACAGGGCGGGGTTCAACAGCCCGAGCCACGCCGAGCGCAGGCACTGACGGGCTGATAACCCAAGAAGGATCGAGACCTGGCCTCGGGCGATGACAAGCAGGCCCAGGGTCAGGCAGGATACGACGCTGGCGCCCAATAACAGCAGCGACGGTGCCATGTGGGCGAGGGTCAGCTTGAAGGCAGAAGCCACCGTCGACCAGAGGGCGACGGCAGCCAGGGCCAGTAGATAAGAACGCCGATTTGACGTGGATTCAGGCGACGTCAAGTGGAGTAGACCCCGGAGTATTGGCCGAGTAGGCTTCGGCGCCTTATCTTCATATTCTTCAGTTTGAGATAACCAACTGCTGAAATAGATATTGGAGAAGCATCATGGCCAAGACAGGCCCGCGCAATCAGATTACGCTTAAGAGCACCGAAAGCCACCACTGCTACTATACGAGCAAGAATCGCCGAAATCAGCAGGCGCGGCTGGAGGTCAAGAAATATGACCCCACAGTGCGTAAGCACGTCACGTATCGCGAGGAACGCTAGTTAGTCTGTAGCGCATCCTCAAGTAAGAATTGGAGAGCCTCGTTGGCGCATGCTGGCGGGGTCTTTCTCGTTCTGGGCTCCGGGTCTCGACTCAGCTGCCCAAAGTCAATCGCCCAGCATCTGCTGTACGATGGGGAGGATGCCCTCGGCCATGCGCGAGAATCCGAGGTCCGTCGGATGTGAGCCGTCGACGGTGCACTCGTCGTGATCTTCCCCCATGAGCAGGGATCCGTCGAGGAAGCGAATTGCTGGATCGCCGCTCTGCTGCAATGCTTCGACGGCTTCTTTCTGCGCCACCATGCGCTCCAGCCGCTTGGCCAGGGACGCGGGGCTGCCGTATTCACCTGCTGTCGGGATCCTGGAGATGACGAGGATCGGGACCTGCTTGTGCCGCCGACGCAGGATCTCGACGAAAACCGGGATCGTCTGGCGCAGATGTTCGGCACTGGGACAGTTGGCATCGTAGTCGAGGACAAACATTCGACAGCGGTCGATAGTGGCCAATGCTTCAGCCACCTCAGGTTCGCCGCGGCCATTGCCCGAGAAGCCAAGATTCAGACAGACGCGTCTGAGTTTTCGCGAAAGGATGGCGGGATAAGCCATGCCGGGTCGAGAAGCGCAACCACCCTGCGTAATGGAGGTCCCGTAGAAGAGCAACGGTGGTTCGTCGATTCTCGGTGTGGGTGCCAACACCTCGGCGTCACCTTGGATTCCCACTTCTACGCGCCGCACTGCCTGATACAGCGGGAAGTTGAAGGTCACATCGCGCAACTGCGAAGAGCCATTCACGAGGGTGACCTCGTAGGAGTCTGCAGCGGCATCGAATTTGGTGACACCGGCGAAACGCTCGGTTCCTGGTTCGCCAATGTAGACGTCGAAGCCCGCTTCGCCTGTGGGTGCCATGTGAACCATTCGCGCCGGCCCGGGGAGTTCGACACGCAACATCAGGCTGGGACTGTCGGTGCGCAGGCGGATGGTGCCGCCGGCGGTGCAATTGGCCAGCGAATCGACAGATGGGGGCAGGGGCTGTGGTGGCTGCAGGGGGAGACGACGATAGGTGTGATCACCGTCAAACCAGGCGAAACCCGATAGTTCGAGGGGCGCTTGTTGCGGATCAAGCCAACGAAGGCCCTGCTCGTCCACAGGGCTGGCCGCCATGGCTGCATCGACGCGGGCGGCGTCGACAGGTTTTGCTGCAGCCGATTTCGACGAACTCATCTGATCAATCCTCTCTGCGTGTTTTTATTTGGCAGGGCGTTCAGTCACCGGCTTCGAGGGCGGCCCTGGCAGGTTGGCCGGTGTGAGTCCCTGTGCCGTTGCCTCCAGTACAGCATCTACATCAGGGTAGGCGTAAATGGTGGGCGCGTCATCTGCCGGCAGCCCCCCCGTGTCAGCTGTGGGTCCGTACGTGCTGTGCAGCGTGCGGCCCAATTGACGCAGCATATACGTGAGTTGGCCACGATGATGAGCCGAATGGGCGATTCTGCGTGTCATCACCCAGGCACGTGAGCGTCCCACCTCAAAAAAGGCGACCGGTTCCTCCCACCAGGCCGCCGATTGCTGGCGCAGTGCCTCGACACGAGCGCCTGCATCCGCCGCGTAGCGCTCTACAAAACCGGCCCGCGTTTCCTGCTCAGGCAGTGGCGGGGCACCCACGTCGATGCCGAGGATCTTGCAGAACCAGAGATTCTCGCTCATGCACTGGTGCACCATCTGCTCGTGAAGATTGCGTCCACGATCATCGGTTTCATGCGGCCGGATACGCAAATCGTCGTCGCCGAACTGCGCCCACACGCTCAGCGTCTTGAGGCGTTCAGTCTCAAAGGTGTCGATGAGAAATTCGTATGGCGTCGCCATGTTATCCCTGCTCCGTGTAATCCCTAATCTGCGTACTTCACTGAGCAGCCGTAGGGGGCAGAGGAACTCTGGGCGATCTGATCGCCGGCGAACAATGCGTCGAGGGCAGCGGCGACATAATTCGTCGCTTTGGGCACGTCCGCCACATTCGCCGAACGGATATCATCGATCCCACCGGCGTAGACAATGTTGCCCTCAGGGTTGATGACAAACATGTGAGGTGTCGTGCGCGCACCGAAGGCTCTACCCACGGTGCCATCTGCATCCACGAGATAGGCTGTTGGAACGGCACCTTCCTTCTTCAGCTGCGCATTCAGAGGATCGCCACTTTCATAGTGTCCCTGCTTGCCGGGTGCCGAGGAAGAGATCGACAGCCACACAACACCGCTGTCCGTGTATGTCTGCTGCAGGGTCTGCATGTTCTTGCTGTCGTAGTGCTTGCGCACGAAGGGGCAACCGAAGTTGACCCACTCGAGAACGACCGTCTTCCCAGCGTAGTCTGCGAGCCGATAGGTCTTGCCGTCCGCTCCCTGCAGATGGAAGTCAGGTGCCTTTTTCTCGATAGCGACTGCCGCATAGGCAGCGGCGGCCACAAGCAGGACACCGGCAACAGTGAGAAGTGTTCGATGCATGGTAAACTCCTGAAATTCAACGGGGTTGGAGTGCTTGGCAGGCCGTGACATAGTATACCGGCAGCGGGTTGGGCCACAAGACGCTACCTTTTTCTGCCTGCCTCTAAACCCTCCCCCTCTGACCGGTATCTCATGTGCAGACAAACCAGTGAGCGGTCTTAAACCGACATCGCCCAGTACCAGGTAGGATGTGGACGAACTGATTGAGAAAGCCCGCTGTGGCGACGAGGTTGCCTTCCGCTCTGTCTACGAGCAGACGTCAGGTCGTGTGTATGCTTTGTGCATACGGATGATGAAGGATGAGACCCGTGCTGGTGAGATGATGCAGGACACATTTGTGCGGGCATGGCAGAATCTCAAGACCTACCGAGGGGAGAGTGCTTTCACCACCTGGCTGCACACGATTGCAACCAATGCTTGTCTGGTGGCTTTGCGCACTCAACGTCGTAGACGAGAAGATGGCATGGAGAGCGAGGAACTCGAGGCGATGATGGCGCCGAATGCAACCGATCCCGTCGATCGCATCGCCCTGGAACGAGCGATTGCGGCACTGCCTGATGGCGCCAGAACTGTGCTTCTGTTGCACGACATCCATGGATATCGCCACGACGAGATTGCCGAGATGACCTCTACCCGACCTGGAACCAGCAAAGCCCACCTGCACAGGGCGAGAAAACTCTTACGCGAGGCACTGAGTCAATGAACTGTGAAAGCGTCCGCAGCTGGCTCGAAGCCGATGATGCCGACGAAACCGACGCTCTTCGCGTCGGCGAGCATCTGGAAAGTTGTGCCGAGTGCCAGGCATTCGCCGCGATGTCAGACCCTGTCACTTCTCAGTCTGCAACGTCTCTTCCGGATGAGATCACGCCACCTGCCGACCTGTGGGCACCGATCGAGGCCAGGATTCAGGCGCAGCGGGTGCTGCGTCCCACCTTCGCCGCCTCGACACGCCCCGGCCGCGACTGGCAACAAACTGCCAGTATCATCACCGCTGTGGCGGCGATCGTCTTCCTTGCTGTCGTGATCCGGTCGAGCGTCGCACCTGTGGCAACAGAATCGATGGCCTCTTTCGATGAGCCGAACGTGGAAAGCCAGTTGGCAGCAGCGATCGAGCAGGAATGTCGTGGGGCGATGCGTGAACTGAGCTTGAAGCAGGGGGGCGACGTCGTCGATCCCCGGACCTTGGCACTCGAAGCTGAAGCACTTGAGGTGGAACTGGCCATTGCGGACACCCGTCTCGCCATAGAGCGGGATGGCGAAGAACCCAGAATGATGGCGTCCCTCGCACGTCTGTGTCGCGTGCGACTGCGCTTGACCGAACACGTTCAGGAACTCGCTCGCAGCTGATACAGGCTGGCGAACTCGATGCGAGCCATACAGGAGATTCAGAGATGAAATTGATCAGAAACTTGAGTTACTTGGCCCTCCTCTGCGCTGTCGCCGTGCAAGCGGAGAAAGATGTAGATGAGCGCGTCAACGCCCCTCGCAATGGGGAAGTAGAGATCGAGAACATTGCCGGTTCCGTCCGTGTTGAGGGCTGGTCAGAGGATGCTGTAGAGGTGAAGGGCACGCTCGGTGAAAATCTGGAACTGCAGTTGGAGAACAGTGGCCGCCGCACCATGGTGATCGTGAAATATCCGGAGCGTCGTGATTCGCGGTATCAGCACGCTGACATCGTGGTTCGACTACCCGTTGCCAGCGAGGTCAGTATCGAGACGGTGAGTGCCGATGTAGAGGCCAGCTCGATCAGTGGTCCCGTCCAGGTGGAAAGTGTAAGTGGGGGAGTTGAGCTGGACATTCAATCGAAGGATGTCGACGTCGAGAGTGTCAGTGGTGACATTGAACTGCGCGCGACGAAAGCGGAGATCCAGGCAGAGGCCGTCAGCGGTGATGTCGAGATTCACGTGCAGGAAGGCAATGTTGATGTGGAGACCGTCAGTGGCGACATTGCCGTCGTGTCGAGCAAGCTGACCGGTGGCGATGCACAGTCGGTCAGTGGTGATCTCGATTTCAATGTGACCCTTACCAAAGGATGCCGTCTCGACATCGAGTCCCACAGTGGCGACGTCGATCTGACACTGCCCGCTGACACGAGTGCCGAGATCGACCTGGAGGCGTACTCGGGAAGCATGCGAAATCGTGTGGGTGCTCTGCAGACGGGTGGTGATGGTCGACGGGAACTCGATCTGATCATGGGATCAGGAGACAGTCGGGTGGAGATCACAACATTCAGCGGTGACATCGAGTTGCGCGCCAAGTAAGATGAGACGTCGGGAGTTTATTGGCCTCGTCACGGCCGGCTTGGCGGCAGCGCCAGCACAAGCACTCATGCGCCCTTCCGGGTTCGAGCCGTGGGCAAATGCAGCAGTGGAGAGGACAGGCGCAGGTGGAGGAACGATGAAAGCAAAAAACTGGCTCTGGCTGGGGCCCGATCCTGAACTGTCAGACGATGACTGGCGCCGTCGCTTGGGCCAGTTGAAGAATGCCGGATTCGATGCCATTCTGCCGGAGGTCTTCAACAACAGCAAGGCCTTCTGGGCGAGCGAGCATCTGCCTGTTGTCGCCCCCGTGCTGGAGCGTCTGATTCCTCTGGCGCATGCAGCAGGGATCGAAGTTCACGCCTGGAGCCATATCATGACCTGTAACATTCCCGACGTCATGGAGGCTCACCCAGAATGGTATGACGTGAGTCGCAAGGGCGAGTCGACGCGTGATAAGCCGCCCTATGTCGGTTACTACAGATTCATGTGTCCCTCCAGGCCCGGCGTGCAGCAGTTTCTGCAGACACGGATGAAGGAACTGGCCCGCATCGAGGGTCTCGATGGCATCCATCTCGACTACATCCGCTTTCCTGACGTGATCCTGGCAGAGGCTCTGCAGCCGAAGTATGACCTGGTACAGGACAGTGAATTTCCCGAGTACGACTTCTGCTACTGCGATCTGTGTCGGGAGGGATTCCGTGAGCAGCACGGGATTGATCCGCTCACCGACCTGGAGGACGCGCCCGCAAGTGACGCCTGGTTTCAGTATCGCTGTGATCTGATCAGTCGCCTCGTCAACGAAGATCTCACCCCGATCGGTCGCGCCGCGGGCAAACAGATGACGGCCGCTGTGTTTCCCAATTGGCGCCACGTGCGGCAGGAGTGGCACAAGTGGGAAGTGGATGCTGTGTTGCCCATGCTCTACAACGGCTTCTACAACGAGGATCTCCAATGGATCGGCGAGCACTGTGCGTCCGGTAATGCGCGCATGCAGGATGTAGGTGTCAGCAAACCACTTTACAGTGGTCTCTACCTACCGGATGTGCCGCCTGAGCAGTTGCAGCAGGCGATCGATGTCTCCATGCAGGCCGGTGCCGCCGGTGTCAGCCTGTTCTCCCAGGGAAGTCTCGAGGAGGGACACCTGCAGGTCATGCAGAGATACTTCGGCTGAAACGCGCCAGTCCCAGGGCGAAGGTTAATCCCAGGGACGAACGAAACGACCTGGCGTCGCACCTGTATGATCACCGTCGGCGACGACGCAGGTGCCATTGACCCAGACATGTTCGACGCCGACGGACAGCTGGTGTGGATTCCGGAATGTGGCTCGATCTGTCACCGTGTCCGGGTCGAAGACGACGACATCCGCGAACATCCCGTCGCGTAGGGTTCCACGCTGACGCAGGCCGAGGCGATCGGCGACGGCACTCGTCATCTTGCGTACCGCATCTTCCAGTTTCAGTGTTCCCTGCTCACGGACGTAGTGACCCAGGACGCGCGGGAATGTGCCATAGCCCCGCGGATGCACAGGGCCAAATTTCCTGCCCCATTGCGGATCATACCCTCCAGCGTCGGTGGAGATCTTGATCCACGATTGCTGCAATTGCAGATGGAGGTTGTCCTCCAACATGGAAAAGTAGATCGTCGCGATCGACTGTCGTTCTGCGAGAATCAGATCGCAGACTGTATCAAACCAGTGTTGGTCGCGTTCGATGGCGATCTCGGATAGTCGACGTCCTACATACTTCTGGTTCTCAGGCTGACGAAAGCCGATCGGCATCACGGCATTGTCGCCATTCTGCGAGACCATCGCTTCCCAACGTCCGTCGGGATCTGTCACGGCCGCACGGATCTTCTCGCGTATCACCGGGTCGGCAAGATTGTCGTAAAGGTTGCCGCCTGCCGCCGCCCATGGGGGCAATACGGACGTGAGTCCGGTGCCGGATGCGGCATAGGGATACATGTCCGCCGTCACATCCAGACCACTGGCCCGAGCCGCCTCTATGCGTTCGATGACACCGGGCATCTTATCCCAGTTGCCTCTGCCTGCGGCCTTCAGGTGGTAGATCTCCACGGGCACGTTCGCACGCAGACCGATCTCAAAGGCCTCATCGAGGGCATCGAAGATCTCACCCGCTTCGGAGCGCAGATGGGTGATGTAGGTGCCATCGTATTGCCCGACGATCTCACATATGTCGACGATCTCATCCACATCGGCATAACAATCGGGTGGATAGATCAAGGCATACGAAACGCCGAAAGCGCCATCCTCCATGGCTTCACTCATCACCCGCCGCATGAGTGACCGTTCCGACTCGCTGGCACGTCGCATGTCCATATCCAGGCCACAGCGACGCAGCGTGCCGCCACCCAGATAGGAGCCGACATTCGGTGACACGCCCGATTTCTCAAAGGCCTCCAGCCAATGGGCGAAGCGCGTCCACTGGCTCGCTCGTTCTTCCCACTGCGCGACGGGCTCACCGTAAACGGATGTGCGCAGACCACCGGCATTGCGGCCGACGATGGGTGCTGGCGTGAACGCCTCGCCCATAATCTCCGTCGTGATGCCCTGGGTGATCTTGGAGACACAGCGGCCATCGATCATGAGGGGATAGATCGAGTGGCTCTGGATATCGATGAATCCAGGGCAGACGATGGATCCGGTCGCGTCGACACGCCGCACTGCCGCCGAGTGCGGGATCTGACCAGGTGGGGCAATCGCGGCGATCCTGTCACCCGCCAGGGCAACATCCCCTTCGAACCAGGGATTGCCACTGCCATCGATGATGCGGCCACCGTGAATGAGAGTGTCGAAACTAGCCATGGGATCTCTCAGCTGACGACGAGGTAGGAGAGCCAGTCATCGCCACGATCGTTCAGAATCATGTGCGGCACGCCCTGTGGCAGATACACTGTGTCCCCCTCGCGCAAAGGATGTGCGTCGAAACCTGTCACCACGGTGCCCTCCCCTTCGAGGACGTAGTAGATCTGCTCCTTGTCATCGTGCTGATGCATGTCGGACGCACGTCCACGGGAGACGGCCTGGCGCACCAGATAATGGAAGTCCATCAGGCACGGTTGTGATGTCTTCGGCTCTTCCTCGTCGAGGCGCTCAAGAATGGGCCACGTCGTGGCAAAACCGTGGCTGCCGATCGCTGGCTTTGAGCCACGCCAATTCGCCACATACGGTTCGGAGCCACTGGCCTCGGTGCCGCAAGTGATGATCAGATACTCCACCCATTCGGTTCGATCCGCCGCACGCAGTTGATGCTCCACATCGGGCGGGAAGTAGCAGACGCTGCCCTCGCGCACCGTGTAGGTGTCATCACCGATATCGACGTCCGCTTCACCTGAGATGATGTAGTAGTACTGCTCCGCATTGGCATGCGCGTGGCGGTCACCGTCCTTGCCACCCTGCAGATTGTGCCGGGCAAAACCATTCATATGCTGCAAACACTGATGGGGAGCCGGTGTCTCGCCCTCTTTGGGTGGCGTGAAGATTGCCCAGACGATGGCGTTGTCGTGGCCAATGTAGGGATCCGCGTCGCGCCAGTTCCGTACGATCGCTCTCGAGATTGTCATTCCGATCCTTTCACAAGGCGTTCAGAGCATGTTTCGCGTTGATCTTGCGCTCACCGCATGGGACCTCGACGTCGTTGGCACGTAAGAGCCGCGTCACGCGGGAATTTCGATCGAGCCATCGGCAAGCATGGTCAGCAAGGCCGAGTCTGGTGCTGTGAGTGGTAGTTGTACACGTGCCCGCCGACGTGAGGATTCGTAGGTGGCGAAGATCAGCTCCGTCGCCTGCAGCGCCTTGCGGCTGCTCAGTTCAGGCTCTGTGCCACTGTCGAGGCACGTGAGCAGATCGCTGCAACTGGCGACCGTGTGCTGTGCATCGGGAACGCCACTTGTAAAGGCGGGGGATTCGCAACCTGAACCGCGCCACAAGCGCAAGGGATTGTCGCGGTCACGCAATTGCAGCTCGATGGTTCCTTCACTGCCGATCAGGTGAATGTGCAGGCCCCCGTCGGAGGCGTCGCCCGTCGTCATCAGACCTTCGACACCATTGGCAAAGTGGAACCAACTCAGACCACTCGACTCCAGCTGCACATCGAAGACCTTGCGTTCTTCTGCGACTTCGATCTGCCCCATGACCCACTCGACGGGGGTCTCGTCGTTGTAGAAGAAGCTGATGTCGAACCAGTGCGTTCCCCAGTCGAATAGATTCGGGCACGTTGATTCAATACGACGCAGTTCACCGATCGCGCCATTGCGCAGCAGATCCCGTGCTGTGGAGAAGGTGTCACCGAAACGGCGTTGATGGCAGAAGGTCAGCACCACACCGGCTTCCTGGCAGACAGAATGGATCGCGTAGGCGTCACCCCAGGTGGGCGCCATGGGCTTTTCTGAATGGATGGCAGTCACACCTGCTGCGGCTGCCGCCTCGATCATCTCCCGATGCATACCCGTCCATGTGCAGACGCTGACAATGTCCGGCGACTCGGCTTTGAGCATCTCCGTGTAGTCGGCATAGCGATGCATGTCGCCAAAGTGCTCGCAGAAGTCATCTCTTGACGCTTCCACAGGATCGGCGCAGGCAACGAGTTGGCTGCGTGCGTCGTGCTGCCAACCTTCTGCATGTGCCCGGCCGCGACCGCCACAGCCAATCACGGCTACTGTGCGTTGTGCTGTCGTACTCTCGCTCATCATCTGCCGATCTATTCGCTCAGGCGCTCAACAACATGGGCGCTCAGGTAACAATAGGGGGTGGCTCCCAGTCGGGATTTGGTGCAGGGATCTTCGCCGCCACTGACTCACGCCAGGCTGCGAGTTGGTTGTGCAGGTTGGTGGCAATCGCCGGTTCGGCGTCGATCTGATTGTCATCCTCGCCGATATCCTGTCGCAGGTTGTAGAGTTCGCGGCGACCATCGTCGAAGAATTCGATCAGCTTCCAGTCACCGCAGCGAATCGACGAACCCGGTGTGCCGCCTTGATTGCCATAATGCGGGTAGTGCCAGAAGATGGATGCACGCTCGAGCTCTCCCTGCTGTTGCAGCAGGGGCAGGATGCTCTCACCATCGACATGCTGATCGGGGATAAGAGGCAGACCTGCCGCTTCCAACAGCGTCGGGTAGATGTCCGGACTGGAGATCGGTGTGTCGCACTCACTGCCCTGGGCCACGGCACCGGGCCAACGCACAAACAGTGGTTCGCGCGTGCCGCCCTCGTACATCCATCCTTTACCCTCGGCCAGAGGCGCATTGCACGTAGGTGAACCCTCTGACGTGGCCAGTCCACCATTGTCCGAGGTGAACAGAATGAGCGTGTCATCACTCTTGCCGGTTGCGTCGAGTGTGTCGAGAACTCGTCCGATGTTCTCGTCCAGACTATCAATCATGGCAGCATACACCGGATCCGATTGCAGCAGACGGCGCCGCACGTGCTGGTCCTTCTTGTGTTCGCAAGGATGAAACTCGTCTTCGCTGAATGTCTCGAGCTGATCGAGTCCCAAATCGCGCGCTTTCTGCTCATACCGCGCGATGCGATCCGCCTTCGCCTGGATCGGTGTGTGCACGGAGTAATACCACAGATTCAGGAAAAACGGCTGTTCATCCTCCGCGTCCTGAATCAGATCCACCACGTGATCTGTGAGGTGGTCCGTCAGATACGTGCCCTCCGGAACATCTGCATCGGCGAGGGGATCAATTGACCATGGGCTGAAATAGCCCCCGTGTCCCGGAGACCCCATGTGGTAGCCGCCGATGTTCACATCGAAGCCGTGATCCTGAGGCGAATGCCCCTCACCGCCCAGATGCCATTTGCCCACATGCCAGGTCTGGTAGCCGCCATTGCGCAGTGCCGTCGCCAGGGATTGCTCAGACGTGGGCAGTTCCTTCAGATAGGGCACATCGATCATCGCACCGCGCGCAGGGTGAAGCTTGCCCTGCCAGTCGATCCAGTCGGTGATACCCACTGTGGCCGGATATTTCCCCGTCAGAAGACTGGCACGTGTCGGCGAGCAGACGGGGCAGGCGGCGTAGGCATCAGAGAATCGCATTCCTGCTGCGCACAGCCGATCGATGTTGGGTGTCTCGTAGAAGGTGCTGCCATAACAGCCGAGATCTCGCCAACCCATGTCGTCGATGAGGATGAGAATAATGTTTGGGCGTTTGGACACGGTAGACCTCTTCTGGGCTCAAGTGACACGGCAAAGGGTGGTACAACGGGTCGCGGCTGGCAAGCGTGAAACCAGTCGTCACTGTTGGCCAGGCGTCGCGCTTCGTACCATCCGACCCAGCAACTACGTCAAATGGCGTCCACTGCCTCATCGAAGGAGTCATGGTGTTGAACCCAGCGCAGCGCAGCGCCGTACTCGATGTCTTACGCGACGTACAGACGCAAGAGCAGGTCTGTGCTCATTTCGACATCGATGCGGCTCAGTATCGATCGTGGGAACAGTCGCTGTTGCTCGGCAAGCTCACGCCCGACGGTGGGCATCTTGCCAGTGCCGCTCTGCACGATCGCGCTTCCATCGTGCGAGATCGGTGGGGCGTGGCCCACTGCCGAGGTGACAGTGTCGCCGACCTGTGCTTTGCTGCCGGGGTGGCACAGGCCCAGGACAGACTGTGGCAACTCGACTATCGCCGCCGCCTTGCCAGTGGCCGTCTGGCGCAAATTCTGGGTGCAGGCCATGTGCCGACGGACCGTGAGAATCGCACGCTTGGTTTTCGGCGCATCGTCGAAACCCACGAGCTGCCCACTCTGGGCACAGAGGCACAAGAGGCGCTGACCGGTTTTGCGGCGGGAGTCAATGCCTGGACCGACGTCGTCGCCGACAATCTGCCGCTGGAGTTCGAGATTCTCGACTATGAACCAGAGCCGTGGACGCCGACGGATAGCCTCGCAATTCTACGCTATTTCTGGTGGACCCTGACGGGGCGTCTGACCCAGTTGGTGGCGGCAGAGCGACTCCTGCGTGGGGCACCCGCAGATCTGGCCGCCTGGTTTCTCACGCCCGAAACGGTGTCCTGCATCGTGCCAGGTCCCGGGGATGGCGACGACCAATGGGCGGATGGGTTGCATGTGGGAGGCAGTGCCGCCGCCGATGATCCGGCGCAGACACCGGGATCGAACAACTGGGTTGCAGGTCGCGGCAGACTCGAGCCAGGAGAGGGGCCTGTATTGGCCGCTGACCCCCATTGGCCGCTGTCATTCCCGGACATGTGGTACGAGCAGCATCTCACCGGTGCAGGAATCGATGTGATCGGTCCTGCGTATCCGGGGGCGCCGCCCGTGGTCTTCGGTCGCACGCTCGGGATGGCCTGGGGGCGGACGAACAATGTCAGTTCCACGCGAGATCTCTATCACCACACCCTTCATCCAGAGGATTCGTCGCGCTATCGAGCTGGAGAAGAGTGGGTGGAGTTGGTCGAACTTCAGGAGCGGATCGACGTCGCCGGTGCGGACAGTGTCGACCACGAGATTCGCCTGACCGTCGATGGCCAGCCGCTGGTCAACGATCTGATTCCACCCGTTGATGCAGAGGGAGACGGGCCGATCAGTCTGCGTTGGGTTGGCCAGGAGTGCATCGGCGACGTGCAGGTTCTGCTCGATCTCGGCCGGACGCAGACCGTCGACCAGGCGATCGATGTCTTCGGCCGCTGGCGTCTGTCCGTATGGAATTCTGTCGTCGCAGATTCGCAAGGTCATCTGGCTTATCAGATGTGTGGCAGTGTGCCTCGCCGTGCGATTCCGACGCGGGGTACACGCCCTGCGAATGATGCTGGGCACGCGTGGGATGGCTATTGGAATACGCCCGATCTGCCGGGGCAGATGGATCCCGACCGGGATTGGGTTGCCAGTGCGAACAACCCACCCATCCTGCCAGGTAAGACCCGGCCCCTCTACGGCACATACGCTGACGCCTATCGGTCTGATCGGATCGCGCGATTTCTCGACGGCACAACCCATACGGCGGCGCAGGTCGGACAGCTGCAGGCGGACAACTTATCTCTGCGTGCAGAGGACTTGAGTGCTGCTGTGGCGACGCTGATCGAGTCTGCCGAGGCCGGTGCGGGCAAGGCACTCGCTGGTCATCTACGATCGTGGAATCATTGTTACGATGCGGATCAGGTGGGGGCGACGATCTGGGCCATTCTGTGGCCACGACTCGTGGCGAATGTTGGCAACGATCTGCTTCCATCTTTTGTCGCCGAGCTGAATGCGGCGAATGCGGGTCGAATTGTGCGCCACCTATTGCTCGCTACTGACTTGCCCCTGCCGCCAGTCGATCTGTCAGCATCTTTGGCGCAAGCCGTTCGCTCCACGATCACGTATCTGACCCCCATTCTGGGTGAGTCGATGGAAACCTGGACCTGGGAAGGCGCCCAGTGCATGCGCCTGCAACATCCCTTGTCGACGCATGCAGCGGCACGGCGCGTTTTCGATCCGCCGACGATTCCCTGTGATGGCGGCGGCGGCGTCATCAACAACCGATCGGCGAAGGAGACATCGCAGGGACTTGAAGTGACAGGCGGGCCGAGTTATCGATTCGTCGCAGACCTGTCGACAAAACACGCAACAGGCTGTCTCTTAGCAGGTCAGAGCGCCCAACCGGGACACCGGCACTACACCGATCAACTATCGCTGTGGCCCGAGGGGCAGTGGCATCCGCTGTGGATGGATGACGACGACATCGAAACGCAACGAACGGGAGAGTTCGTCTTGGAGCCTGAAAAATGAAAGCACTTCTACTATCCCAACCTGGACCGGTAGCCGATCTGTCGATTGGTGACATAGAGCGACCTGAACCAGGGCCGGGGGAGATTCGCGTCAAACTAGCGGCGATTGGTCTCAACCCCGTCGACTACAAACTCGCCGGTCGGGGCAATGCAGCATGGTCCTATCCGCACATCCTCGGTCTCGATGTGGCAGGCACCGTAGATGCTGTAGGTGCGCAAGTCGATCAATGGCAGATCGGTGACCGCGTCTACTATCACGGTGACCTCGCCAAGCCCGGAGGCTACGCCGAGTGGGCAATCACGACGGCGCACACGACGGCGGCGATTCCTGATGGTGTTGACTTCGTCGCCGCAGCGGCGCTTCCGTGTGCGGGTCTGACGGCGTATCAGGGAATCGTTCGTCGCCTCAATGTGCAGGCAGGGCAAACCGTGTGGGTGCAGGGCGGTGCCGGCGGTGTCGGTGGATTCGGCATCCAGATCTGCCGCAGCATCGGAGCCACTGTGATAACCACCGCCTCTGCGGGCAATGCCGACTACGTTCGTGGTCTCGGCGCCGACCACGTGATCGACTACAGAGAAGAAGATGTCGTTGCTCGGATCCTCGCGTTGACCGAGGGGCGCGGCGTCGACGCCGTGCAGGCAGCCGTCGATGTCGACACAGCCAATCAGGGTATCGAAGCGCTCGCCTTCGGTGGTGCTATCTCGTGTATCGCTGGCTTGCCCTCACTAAGTGACGACACCTTCGCCAAGGCGATTTCTCTGCACAAGATCTCCCTCGGTGCAGCACATCATTCGACGAATCGCGATGCACAACTTGATCTGGCGCGCATGGCAGAAGAGATGATCCGTCTCGTCGCCGATGGCTCTGTCGATCCGCTCGTGGAGCAGCGCATCGGTCTGGCAGACGTGCCCGCTGGTCTGGCGCAACTGGAGACCCGGCACGTACGCGGCAAGATCGTCGCAGAACTGTAGTCCACACGGCCGCGGCCTACGTGGCTGTACCTATGTCACCGTGTAGCGCGCCAGGGCCTCTTCGTCGATCTGTACGCCGAGGCCCGGTGCGTCCGGTAGAGTGAAGGCGCCATCGGCGTATTTCCAACTCGTTGTGCCCAACAGATCTCCACGTTCCGCCAGTCCTGCTTGATACTCCTGCAGGTATTCGTCACCACAGGCTGTGGCGAAATGCAGCGTCGCCGCCTGGAACACATGCAGTCCGCTACCCATATGTGGTGTGGATGGCACACCCGCGTCACGGGCTTGCGCGATCTGCCGTAGTCCGTCGCTGAGTCCTGTGCGGCCGATATCTGGCTGATAAACATCCAGGGCGGGGGGTGTCTCAAACCAGGCTTGTGTCTGGTAGTGTGTGCGGAAGTGTTCGCCCAACGCAATCGGCGCACCCGGCTCCCGTGACAAGGCTCGGTGGCCCTGCAGGTCTTCAGGTTGTAGTGGGCACTCCAGCCACCGTGTGCCGAGATCTCCGAACATCGCCTTTGCCCGCCGACCGTCGTCCCCCCGGCACATCCACAGGGTGTCGATCATCCACTGTTCCACGTCCCCCCCGGCTGCTTGCTGCAGTGTTTCCAGTTCTCGGCCCGCTGCATCGAGATCACCATCGACGAAAATCTTGATTCCTTTCAAGCCTGTGTCGACCCAGCGGCGCATGGCGTCTATGCGCTCTTCCACCGTTGCCTGTCGCAGTCCGGACAGATAAACAGGGAGGTGGGTACGCGGCGTCTGCGTGAGAAGCTGGGCCACGGGCAGACCCGCACGGCAGCCAATGGCATCCCAGGCGGCAATGTCCAATGCGGCGAGTGCGTCCAGATAGTAGCCGGCAGCGTATCCCCGACCCCGTTGGGCATCATAGAGAAAGTCCCACAGTGCTGCAGGTGTGTCGAAGGATCTGCCCTTGACCATCGGCGCCAGCAGGCGTTCGCAGATCAGGGCGGTCACTTCGGGTCCGATCGGTGAATTCGATTCGCCCCAGCCAATGGAACCATCCGTGAAGGTGACTCGTACGAGGACTGCCTCGACCGTGGTTGGGTAGACGGTCTGCCACCCTTTTCGAAACTCCAGTCGATCCTGTCGTTGGGACTTGCTGCCGCCGCCTCGATAGTCCTCCCAGTAGCCGGGCTGATCCGACAGCGATAGGTGAAACGCCTTCAGTTCGGCTACTTCGAATCCCGTGTCGGTAGCCACCTAGGCTCCTTTGGTTAGGTATACATCAAACAGGAGACAGAATTTAGCTTTCGACGGTCTATCTGGCACAGGTCATCGCCACGCACCTGAAATCAAACGCCAGATGTCGTTCACCTGCATCGGTCTCTATCGCATCCAGTCGACGGAGAAGATATCCAGTCTCAAAAGACCGGACCGGTCTTTTCTGTCTGTTGCAGGTTGCCGGACCGTACCCGTTGTTCGACAATCAGTCTCCATCCGTGTTTTTCTTGAACCTCGCTCTCGGCAAACGGAATCGATGAACAATCGGCAACTGGTAGTAGACTTCGATTTACAGCGGGAAGATGACGAGCTCGTTGTGCGTGTCACCATCAACAATCACTCGCAAGTCGATCTCGACGACTGGACACTGAAGTTTGATCTGCCAAAGGCGATCCGGCCACATGAAGGAACGCGGTTGATCTCACACATTGGCAGCCATGTAACCCTCGGCTCGTCTCAACAGACCGCTTTGCCCTCTGGGGAGCAGGTGGAACTCGTTTTCTCCGGCGCTGTGAGTATGATCCAGCGTTTGAGCGACCTACCTCGTGGTCTCTATGTCAGCCATGGCGAGCCGCTGGCTCATCTTCGCGCCGAGTTGGGTAGCCACAATCTGGAGACCATCGCCACGGGTCGTGTCATTCCTTCTTCTGGTGGGAGCACGAATCCCCATGTTGCTGCAAGCACCGAGATTGGCTCTGCCGGTGCTGGAGCCGCGGCAGATTCCGTCACGGGTCTGCAGGCCATTGTGCCCCGCCCAACATCAACTCAGGTGTCCGCTGGCGTTTTCTCTGTAGCCAATCTGCTCACTTACCACGGCTGTGCCGAAGCAAGGTTGGCCATCGTGTGGCTGACGGACATGCTCCCTCTAGAGTGCCAAGCGAGTGAGACCTCCGCCGCAGCGATGGACTTTGCTATCAATCCAGATTTGGTAGAGGAGGCGTATCTACTGCGGATCGAACCCCAGCTCATCAGCATCCAAGCAGCAGACGCAGCGGGTTTTTTCAATGCCGCCGCAACCTTGCTACAGGCGAGCGATGCGGTGAACAATGCTGTTCGTTGGCCTTGTGGTGTCATCGAAGACCGACCGCGATTCAATTTTCGCGGCCTGATGCTCGATTGCGCCAGGCACTTCCACAGCAAAGACACGGTTCTGCGCACGTTGGATCTGATGGCACAATTCAAACTCAATCGGTTTCACTGGCACCTGACAGATGACGAAGGTTGGCGTCTCGAGATCCAGGCTTTTCCGCAGTTGACCGAACGTGGCGCATGGCGTGGCGAGGGCGAGGTGCTGGAAGCACAATTCGGCACCGGTCCCGGTCGCTACGGTGGTTTCTACTCTCGCGATGATGTACAGGAGGTCGTCAGCTACGCAGCGGCGAGACAGATCGAGGTGATCCCTGAGATCGATATTCCGGGGCATTCACGCGCAGCGCTCAAGTCCTGTCCCGAGCTCCTCGTCGAAGAAGCGGACGCGTCGCAGTATTGCGGTGCGCAGCTTTACACGGACAACGTGCTGAATCCGGCGTTGCCCGCGACCTACCAGTTTCTGCACACGGTGCTCGACGAGGTCTGTGATCTGTTTCCTGGTGAATACGTCCATTTAGGTGCCGATGAAGTGCCGGATGGTGTATGGCAACAATCACCCGCTTGCAGTGAATTCATGGCTGAACACGGGTACGAAAGCGCGCACGAGCTGCAGGGTCATCTGCTGCGCGATCTGCAGGCCTATCTGGCGAGTAAGGGCAAGAAGCTGATGGGGTGGGAAGAGGCGGTGCACGGTGACAAGCTCGATCACACGGCGACGGTGAATGCGTGGGGGGGGATTCCGATCGGCACGGAACTGGCCAACGCCGGCTATGGTGTCGTCGCTTGTGCTGCCCCCTTCGCCTATCTCGATCTGGCGTGGGATGAGAATGCCTTTGAGCCTGGCTACTACTGGGCCGGCACCTGCGATCTGGCGACATGTTATGGCTATGAACCCACGACACCGGAACTAACACATGACGGCGCGCATCGGATGATTGGCATGCAAGCCGTGCTGTGGAGCGAGCTTGTGCGTGAACCTGCAGAGCTTGAATACATGCTCTTCCCACGTTTGCTGGCCATGGCGGAGACAGCGTGGACCGCCCCGTCAGATAAGGATCTGAGCAACTTCGTCGCTCGCCTGCCTTTTCAGCTAACACGCCTCGAACTGCAGGGCGTCGTTCATCGTCGCCTCGACGATCGATAGGCTGACCATGCACAATCATCTGACCCTGTGCAATAGAATCCATCTGGCTATGGTGGGCGGGTGCATTGTGTTGGCGCTCTGCTTACCCCTTGCTGGGGAACCACTGCCAGGCGACACCTATGTCGAATACGCGTGGAGGGGACCTTACCACAATGCCTCCGGATGGCAGCGCGTCACAGACCCTGGAACGGCAGTTTCTCGTGCCAAAGAATTTCTGCCCAACCCGAAGAATCGTATCACGATTGCAGATCTCGAAGGGGCCATTGCGGCGGAAGTAGTGATCGAACAGTGGGGAGGCCACACGGGCACGACGGACAAGGCGATTCGCCTCAACGATTCAGAGTGGATGACCATCGCCCACCCACAGGCCATTCCTGGAGATCGTGGGAAAGGTTTGGCGCCGCGACCCGAGTGTTATCAATACTTCACGTACTCGACCGTTTCACTACCTCTCGAGATTCTGACGACAGGCGAAAATCGCTTCGAGTTCACCTCCGGCGACCAGGGATGCCAGTCTTTCGGATGGGGACAGTGGGGTGCATACAGCGCCATTTTTCGGATCTACTACGACGATACCAAGCCACACCCAACGGCAACGATCACTTCACCTGCGCCAGGTGCTGTCGTGGGTGACTCGCTGCGTGTGGCGGCGGTTGCTTCGAGCCCGAATGGGGCGATTTCATCGGTAGACTTCATCGGGCACTATGAGGACTACGATCACGACGGCGATGGTGTCTGGCGGGAGTGGCAACGCACCTATCCGAAGGGGCACCTGCGGCGTCATCTCGGGCGGGCAGATGCATCTCCCTACGAAGTCACGTGGTCCACAAGCTGGATACCCGACCAGCAAGAGCCGATGGCCATCATGGCCAGGATTCAGGATGAAACGGGCGTCTACCACATGACCGAGGCGGTGGAAGGACTCGTACTCGATCGACGCCAGCACTCCGTTCGTATGTACAAACCCTACAACGTGCCACCTGGTTGGATCTCACGAGCGGGTCGCGCAATGGGTGCGAACATTTTCATGCCGACCTTGTCTCACCTTGTCGACGCCCGCGCCGAGATCACGACGTGGAGTGGCTTGCATGCGGACGCGATCACCCTGAACAACACGATGATCGCCCCCAAAACCGGCAGGGATCACAACTATTCACACAACAGGATCGACGTCCCGTTGGATCTGTTGCGCGCCGGCACCAACAGCTTCTCCACATTTTCGGCGACGATACATCACGGGATCGAAGTCATGTGGCCAGGGATCACCCTGCTCGCAAGATTCTCCGAACCTGCACCATCATTGGTCACAGCGACAGAGGATCTGTCCATCTTCGCCGACGAACTGACGTGGGCAGCAGTGACACCTGCTGATGGCGAGGCACTTGTGCAGACGCGCGAGGACGCATTCGAAGGAACCCGGGTCCTGCGTGTTGTGCCATCGTCCTCGTTCTTCGCACTTCTGGATCTGGTGCCAGAAGTACCGCCACAGATACTTGGCTACGATGCGCTGCGTCTGCGTATTCATCCGCACGAGCTGCGCGTCACAGACTTTCACCGACTCAATCTGGTTATCTGGGGTCAGTCGATTCCACTGCTCATAAGAGGCGTGAGTCAACGCGGTCTCGACTTCACCCTGCGTGAATGGCAAACCCTCGAGATCCCACTGGAAGAGATCGACTTCCGCTACCCTTTTCTGGAAGCTCTGCGTTTTGATGGAAAGCTCAGTGGCGCTTTTCTCCTAGATGACGTGCGCCTCGTCGTCGGTAATACGGAGACGGTGATTGAGGAATCATCCACAATCGAAGCCTCGGCGTTTCGTCTGTACGCAAATGCCCCTAATCCCTTTAATGCCGAGACGGTCATCTCCTTTGACCTGCCCCAGTCTGGCGTCGCCAAACTGGGTGTCTACAATCTTGCCGGTCAGCGTGTGGCGACTCTCCTCGACCGAACACTCGATGCGGGACACCATACCCATCGCTGGCATGCTCGAACAGACGCGGGGCGATCGCTGGCGACGGGTGTCTACGTCTATCGTCTCGAAGCGCTCGGCGCGATTCGCACAGGGAAACTGCTGCTCCTGCGCTGATGGGGTTCCATTTCGACGCGGGGGTGTCAGCAGACACGTAGCTCGATATATTCACGCGATCCAACAACTGCCTCACTTCCACAGGCCACCACGCCCATGTCTCTGCGACAAAAGCTTCTCGTTCTTTATGCCCACTCACCTGATTTGAAGAGCCGCGTCGTCAGTTGGGCTACCTACGATGGGACGGGCAAGTCATCGCCCACGTCAGGTGATGAAGACAAACCGCCTTATGGCAGCGTTGTCGCCGCCATGGAAGATGGTTGGCGCGTGATCCAGTTTCCGCAGCAGTCCATGTCCCATCCCGGCATGGAATACCACACCTCCTATCTGCGCTACGAATACATCCTGGAACAACTTGAGGAGACCGACTAATGGTTGCACGTGAGAACCTGCTTGACAGCAAACAGATGGCGCAGTTTGTCGCCGATGGGTACCTGCGTTTCGACGAGATCGTGCCTGACGAACTCAACAAAGCTGCCTACAAGCAGATGGAAGCCGGTGACATCGAGCGCCCTGGTGCCGGTACGAAACTGGGCGGCATGTGGGAAGATTCAGCCCTCGGACAGGTCATCCGTCTGCCGCAGATCCAGGGAGCTATGGCGAGTCTCGTCGGCGCCGATCCACTCTACGATCACCACGCAGTGCACATCGTTCCGCCCAGTCAGAAGCATGGCCAGGTGTGGCACGCCGATGCGATCATCGATCTGCGCCTGGATTTTGATATCCAATTCTTCTACTTCTGTCATGATACACCGCGTGAGATGGGGGGAACCATGATTCTGCCTGGATCACAATATCGTCGTGTCTCTGAGTCGGACATCGGTCGCTATCAGAATTTCCTCGGTCAGATTCCGATGGTCTGCAAGGCGGGCACCGTCATGGTCTGCCATCACGGAATCTGGCATTGTGCGCAGCCAAATCTCACCGAAGACACGCGCTACATGTTCAAGCTGCGTCTCAATCCCACCGAGAAGCAGGAACAACTGTGGAACACCGACGATATCGATGCACCCGAGATCGGTGGTCTGCTCGGCAAGAATCACGAGTGGTATGGCAATGAGTCACGAATCGAAGTCGTCAACCGCATCCGTCAGTGGCGGCATCTGACAGGCAATGAAAAGTTTGATGTGAGTTACTGGATGGGTCGGTTGGAGAATGCCCCGAGCGACGCCGCCTAGGGGACTGTCCGTCGCTCTTCGGGGTTCGATGACTGGTGGGGGAGTCGGCTCCGGGTGAGGCGTTGGGCACAGTGGCTGAGTCTCCACCATTTCGCCGGTCCCGCCAGTCCCGCCGGATCCCTTCGGCGTCCTGACGCCTTCGGTTCCTGGTTGAGCTGCGGCGATTGTGAGTCGGCGGGTTGTCGAGCCCTTTGGGCTCTGGGTCCTTTAGTGATCTGATGCGGGGTATGGGCGGCGCTGATGGACGCCTGCCGGGATCAGGCGGGACCGTCGACACGGGCTTGCCGTCGTGCAGCTGCAAGCACCAGCAAGCCTCGCGCCTGTTCGTCACCCCTCCGAATATGCTGCTATCTCAACAGCGTCAGCTTTCGCGTCTCGATCTGGTCTCCGGCGATCAGCCGAAAGAGATACACGCCAGACGCCAGCTCTCTGCCCGTATCATCACGGCCATCCCACCGTAGCATGTAGCTGCCAGCGTCTCTGCTGCCACTCACAAGTGTCGCAACTCGCTGACCCATCAGATTGAAGAGACTCAATTCTGTTTCTCCTGGCGTGGGCAGATCGAAATGGATCATCGTTTCCGGGTTGAATGGATTCGGATGGTTCTGCGACAGGGCGAATTCCG
>JABJJN010000025.1 GCA_018660835.1 Gemmatimonadota bacterium
CGGGCATGACGGCCAACGCAATCGCATCTACGCCGACCTGGTGTAAGGGGATCCAGCAGTTGCAGCCTAGTTCCGGGGCAACTTTCCAGTACCAGGAATCCTGATGGAAGTAGCTGCGTCCGCCCTGCTCATTGTCAATCCATGCGTGTTTCACCCCGACCTGGTCGGTGAATAGTTCGCTCGGTCCGTCCAGAAGGGTCGCCATAGCTGCGGCGAGGTGGCTGTGCTCGGCGACCTGGGCGAAGACATCCTCTTCCAGTCCCGGCCGCTGAATGCCGGCGGCAACGGGTGTGTCATCGGGACAGCGGGATGGATCAAGATCCTGAAAACGTCGCGGATCCCATGCGGGTCGAGTCGCCACGATTTGCTCAACACGCTCGCGCACCGCAGTGATCTGCTGTATCGGGATAAGTCCCGGGACGACGGTGTAGCCCACATCCTGATATTGCCCTACGTCGATACTGAAGTCGCTCATTGTGGATCTCTTCCGCTTTTTGCCAGGGGAGTGGGTGCTATTCTATTCAGTTAGGGAACGAAGGTCGTTGCGCGCAAATGCGCGAGGCGCGCTGCAGGCGCAGATCACTCCTCCAGGGTTTCCGCAGGCGGGCATGATCCGTAAGCTTGCCTTCAAATCCTACCCGGAGCCGATCATGGTCAGATACCTTCGCCACACGCCAGCAATTGTCCTCGCCAGTGCCAGTTTCCTGCTGACAGCATGCCAGGATTCCAGCTCGCCAGCCGAACTGCCGACACGCCAGTCTGAGGTAGAGGTTGCCGACATCGCGTGGTTCGAGGGCACTGTTGAGCAAGCCTTTGCTGAGGCACAGACGCAGCAGCGCCCCGTTTACCTCTACTGGGGAGCCGTCTGGTGTCCGCCGTGTCAGGAGATCAAGAACACGGTCTTCAAGAGCAAACAGTTCATCGCCCAGACTGAGCAATTCATCCCCGTGTATCTGGATGGTGACACGCAGCAGGCGCAAACCTGGGGTGAGACCTTCGGGGTGAAGGGGTATCCGACGATGATCGTCTTCAATCCGGCGGGAGACGAAATTACCCGCATCCCCGGGGGCATCGACATCGATCGCTACAACCGCGTTCTGGCACTAAGTCTCGATCACATGCGGCCAACGGCGATGCTCGTGGAATTGGCGTTGAATGACCCGAATCAGCTGCAGGCATCAGACTATCAACAGCTGGCATACTACTCGTGGGGCCAGGATCACAAGGCATTGCCAGAGGGCAGTTCACCGGAACTGTTTCATCAATTGGCGGCCCGCGTCAGAGACGCCGATCCAGAGGCGAGTGCGAGGCTCTATCTGCAGGGCCTGGTTCTGCAATCAGAGTCCTCTCTGTTGGAGTCCTCCACGCAGGATGATGGCACGCAGGCAGGTCCCGAGCAGCTACACCAGATTCTTGAGACACCAGAACTGGTGCTCGCCTGCTGGGATTATCTGGCTTATTGGCCTGAGGAGATCGATCGTGTACTGAACCTCGAAGGTGACGCAAGATCGGCTCTGCATAGCAATTGGCAGGACGCGGTCCTGAGTGCCATGCACCACCCGACTCTGTCCGTCGCTGAACAGCTGGGAGGATGGTTTCCCTATCTGACGTTCTATCTCGAGGATGATGAGGACGGCGAGAAGGCACTGCCGGAAACTGTGATCGAGGCGATTCGGACGGATGCGAAGTCGGCAGATGATCAGACGCGTAATGCTCATGCGCGTCAGAGTGTCGTCAACATGATCCGTTATCTGTACAGTTCCGCCAAGCTCAATGACGATGCTCGTCAGCTCTTGCTAGCGGAACTCGAACGATCGGCGTCGCCCTACTACTTCATGAGTAGCCTTGCATCGCTTTCGGAGTCGGAAGGCAAGACGGAAGAAGCACTGAAATGGCGACGCATGGCATACGAGGCATCCACGGGGACAGCGACTCGTTTTCAGTGGGGTGTGAACTATGTGCGGGCGCTGATACGTTTGCAGCCAGATGATCACGCCAGCATCACCACCACATCCGTCGCGCTCTTCGAAGAATTGGGCAACGGCGGGGAAGAGGTTTTTCTCGGACGAAATTTCAGATATCTGAGCGGCTTGAATGAGCAGTTGCGGACTTGGGAAGTCGAGCAAGGTGCGCCAATGGGCCAGGCATTGCTGCATGCCTTCGACGCGCGACTCGAGTCATTATGTGCGCAGCAGGAACCCGCATCCATCGGCGACGATCACTGCAGCCAATTGTTGACTGAGCGCGTGGGTGATAGCTGAACAGCGCTCTGCTGGGGTGAACTAGTTCGACGCGGAAGTACCTGCCGCTGTGACGACCTCTAGCTCCTGGAGCAAAGAAAGGGCTTTTTCGTCCTCTGGATTCAGTCGCAGATAGTCCTGCACCAGGGGCTTGGCCTGCGCATCCTTGCCGAGGTGCACATAGAGAGCGATCAGATTCCACAGGGTGTCGGCATTTTCCTGGTCATTCTCGACGGAGCGTTCAAGGAATCCGGCTGCCTGGGCCACCTCGTTTTCATTGATCGCCATCACACCGAGATTGTTCAGAGCATTGGCGCAGGTGGAGTCCACATCCAATGCCTGCTGGAAGAATGCTCGTGCGTCCTGAGGCTTGTCGAGTCCGTAGAGTCGCTGCCCCCAGCCGTTGTAACGTTCGGCCAGATCAGCCGGAGATTCACCCGATGTGCCGACAGGCACGATCCCCTGATCGGGGAGATCCGCTCGATGTATCTGGGCGTCGAAGGGAATCTTTGGGATCTTGAAGTCTTCGCCAAGTTGTAGATCCTCAGCGAGATCCCACTTCTTCTTGAAATGGGTCCAGGCAACCTGCATGCACTGTGAATGATCGATCTTCTCACCGACAAAAGTGCGAGATCCATAGTGGTGGATGTATGTGTCGCTGGCGACAAAACAACCATAACCTGCCGTGATGGCACGCCAACACAGATCATCGTCCTCAAAATTCCCCAAGCCAAAGTCTTCATCAAAGCCACCAACGGCATCGATGACAGCTCGCTTGATCACCATACAGAAACCAACGACGCGCGGTAACATGAACCCCTTGCCCGCCTGGGTCTCGGCCACGTGGGTTGCGTGGGCGTGCATTTGCTGGTAGTCGGTGAAGTCCAGATTCGGAAGATGCTGTGGGCCGGACACATTGTTGGAAACGGGGCCGACAATACCGATGTGCTCCTGCCGTTCGGCGTGGCCGATCATGCGTTCAAGCCAACCCTGAGTGACGACGAGATCATTGTTGAGCAGTACGATGAACTGCCCACGGGCGATGGCCATGCCCTGATTGTTGCCCGCGCCGAAACCGAGATTGACCGGATTGGCGATCACACGCACCGGCTTGTTGGCGGCGACGAGGGTCTCCAGATACTGCTGCGTGCCATCGGTCGAGCCATTGTCGACGACGATCAGTTCAAAACTCGTCTTTGTATTGGCGAAGATGCTGTCGATACATGAACGCGTGAAGTCGAGTTGATTGCGCGCGAGCATGACCAGACTGGCAACGGGAACTGAGTCAATCTGCGCAGGTGCTTCGGCTTGCGGCATTTCGACGCTGGCGACGTTGTCCTGGACGACGCTGCTTGCCTGGTCCTCGACAGGGGACCCCGCGTCTGCCACAACACTCAAAGGGCGACAGACCAGTAGAAATTGTAGAGCCTGGCTCTCTTGTTCCAGATTGCCCGTGTCGAGTCCAAATTCGGCGATGGATGCAGCCAGACCTTTAGGGATCTGTGTCTCATTCAGCTGTCTTACCGCCTGGGCCTCGCCGATCTCGTATCCCGCATCGGCAAAGAGCGTCACAAGGCCACTGCCGGTGAACAGATGACGTTGACTGCCGTCGATGGTCCCTGCCTCGCCCGTATTCCAGCGACCTTCAAGAAGATTCTTGATGATCGACCAGTGGCGCACATTCGGCACACAGGCAACAATCGTCCCACCCTCGCGCAGGCACAATTGCAGTTGCTGCAGCACGATCTCAGGGCTGTGGAGGTATTCCAGGACATTGGCACAGACGATGACGTCGAAATAATCCTCTGGGAGCTGCGCAAGGATCGCAGCGTCTTCGACATCACCTGTCAGCGTGCGATCGAGTCTGGTCTGCGCTTGTTCGCCAAGGGCAGGGGCGACTTCCACGCCCCATACCTCACAGTCTTGTTGCTGCTTGAGGGCGGCACCCAGGATACCGGCACCACACCCGATATCGAGTATGCGCTCGGCCTGTGGCGATACGAGGGCTTGCACCTCTGGACGGGCGTGGCCATAGTGCTGTGTTGGATCTGCTGACATAGTTCCTCCATTAGGGCTCGTTTCGGTACATCGGCAAATTCCAGAAATTCGCCAGTGACACCGGACGGCCTCGCTTGGAGGACCCAGTTAGAGAGAGCTATAGATCCCAGGTGAGGCTCAACCCCAGGGAGGGCAGCAGGCCGAACCAGGTGTCAGCTTCCCGGCGCAGAGAACAGTCTGCTACATCCGAACTACCACCACAGTCTACTTCGTAGAAGTAGCTGCTCACATTGTCGTGGTTGTACAGATTGGTGACCTCAAAGAAGGTCTGCAGTTGACCGCCAACTACATGGAATGTCCGATTCAACCGGGCATCGAGTCGATGCACAACAGGGTAGTCGACGGCGAGTGGGTTACCCAGATCAATCGTGAGATACCGACTGCCGTCCTCGGCAGTGCGCAGGTGCAAGAGTCGCTGGGTATAGGGCCACCCCGTTCGATATTGCCAGGCGAGGTTGAGTTTCCATCGCGGCGTGGGCCGAATATTGACATCGGCGTACATCGTATGCCGTTGATCGTATCGTCCCGCAATCTCATCGACGAAGGGAAAGGTCCTGCCCTGGACACCAAAGGAAGTGATCTCGTCCCGAACCTGTGCCAGAGAATAGCTGGCCCACCACGTCAGGCGGGTTCCCGTATCGCGTTTGGCATACAGTTCAATGCCTCTGGAGTGGCCACCGGCCAGATCGAGGCGCAGGCGATCATCAGCGAGCTCTGAGAAAATTTCGATGTCATCGCGCCAATTGCGATACGCCGGACGACGACTCGTCAACTGCTTGTCATAGGCCTCAAGACGCAGTTGCACGCCGTGACGCGTGATA
>JABJJN010000026.1 GCA_018660835.1 Gemmatimonadota bacterium
GCCCTATATGGTCTTGCTGGTGGGATACATGGCGATTCTGGCATTTGCTGAGCTTCTGCCGACGTCGCGAGCGGTGCCGGTGCGCGACACGTGGGCACAGTTGGCTACCCAGTGGAAGGCCGTAGCCTACTACCTGCAATTGCTGCTGATGCCCGTTCACCAGAGTGTCGATCCGGCTTTCAACGAAGGCGTGTGGTCGCAGGGGGCCGTATGGGCGGCGATGATCTTTGCTATCTCTCTGGTTGTCTTGGTGTTGAGATGTCGGGGGAAGCTGACCTGGTGGTTGTTGTGGCCCTTATTGGTCGCGCTACCCGCGAGTGCTGTGCCACTAAATGTCTTGGTGAATGAGCATAGAATCTATCTGGCCGGCGCGGGGCTTTTTGCTGCGTTCGCAGCTCTCGTCATGCGACAGCCGCGTCTGCAGCGGCCGATTCTGCTATTGTTTGTTTGCTTGATCGCCCTGACCATTCAACGCAATCAAGTGTGGGCAACAGAACAGACTCTCTGGTCGGATGCTGTGCGACTTGCACCATTCAGTTCACGAGGCCGTGTCCACCTTGGCAAGGCCCTGCGCGATGACGGACAGCTGCTGGCGGCGCAGGTGCAATTTGAGCAAGCCATCTCACTCGATCAGAGTCTACTCTCGGCCCGGGCCAATCTGGCGAGTATCTACTACGAGCAGGCGATCGAAGCCACACCCATCAACGGGGAGCTTCTCGATCGAGCTAGGCGCCAATATGAGTCGGTCCTGGAATATGATGGGGCCCATCGTGAAGCACTCGTAATGCTTGGGAATGTGTATCAAAAAGCGAACGACAATAGAGGTGCGATCGCGATGTATGAAAGAGCAATCGCGGCACATCCGAACTATGCGGATGCCTACGTAAATCTTGCCCAGCTCTATTTCGATGCGGGCCGCTTTGCGGCGGCGATTCCCCTGATGTTTGAGGTCACCAGATTGGAACCATCCAATGGCCGGGCGTTCTATGATCTGGGTAACACGTATTTCCGGGCGGCTCTTTTTCCGCAGGCTGCTGCCGCTTATCGACAGGCATGTCAGCTCGACCCGACGGACTCGTCTTCCTGCTACAATCTTGGAGAGGTCTTGTTCGCTCTCTCACAGCAGTCATCCTCCAGCAGTATCCAGTACGCCACAGAAGCGCGGCGAGTTTTCAATGAGTTGAAGACTCGTCACGGGACCTACCGTCTTGTGAATCAGCGCCTTGAGCAGCTAGACGCGGGAGGTCGTTAGTGTCGGGTTTGCAGTGGCAGCGGCCGTCAACGGCTCTTGGTCTCATTCTGCTCGTGGTGGCAATGGCCTATGCCAACAGCTTCGGCAATGGCTGGCACTATGATGATATCCACACCATCACGGAGAATCCTCACATTCGATCCCTTGAGGATCCTGTCGGGTTTTTCACGGATCGAACGCGCTTCTCTCGCGATGCTGAGATGGCCATGTTCCGCCCGATGCTGGTGCTGAGTCTCGCCATCAACTACTGGTGGTCCCAACTCGACACCAGCACGTATCTGTTTGTGAATCTCTGTATTCACCTTGGCTGCACCATGCTTCTGTGGGTCTTGTTGCGCCAGCTCGGGCGCGGGGCAGGGCTCGCTTTGTTCGGGGCGATGCTCTTTGGCCTGCATCCGCTGGCAACGGAGCCGGTGAACTATATCAGTGCACGATCTGAGAGTCTATCGGCGCTGTTTGTACTTGCGACGATGGTGACCCATCTGGTTGCTCGAGAACAGATTCTCGAACCTCGGAAGATCGCGTGGCGATTTGCCTCGCTTCTGTGTTTTGCCGCCGCTATGATGAGCAAGGAAACGGGTATCACCGCTCTGGGACTGGTTGTCGCCTATGATCTCACAAGAGGCTCAGGTACGTGGCGATCCGCTCACAAGTCTCTGCACCCCGTGCATGCGGTTTATGCAGTCATTGCCGTGGTCTATTTGGTGGTTCAGTTCGGACATATCAATGTGGCCGTCGTTGATGCGCCCGTGCGCGAGCGCTCGACCCAATTGGCGACTCAGATCAAAGCATTGATCTACTACGCTAGATTGCTGGTCATGCCGCACGGCCTGAATGTGCAACATCAGTTCTTTGAAGGTGGCCTTGCGTCGGTCGTTGGGGCGAGCCTTCTGGCATTGTCGTCGCTGGCGTTGATCGCTCGCCGCGCCCGGGAGGACGTCCGCTTCGGACTGGGATGGTGCATCATTGTTCTGTCCCCGACACTGTTGGTTCCTCTGCACATCCTTGTCAACGATCATCGCCTGTATCTGCCGGTCGCAGGACTGCTGGTCGCTCTTACGTGTCTTTGGACACGGCCTGCACGATGTCGCTGGCCTTCGCGATGGGTATCGGGACTTGCCATGGCTACACTGCTGATTGTCGGGGTGCTGACGCAGAACAGGAATCCTGTCTGGGCAAACGAATACAGCTTGTGGTCTGACGCGGCAGCTAAATCACCGCATCCACTAGTGCCCGTTGCCTACGTCCATCTGGGAAATTATGCCAAGGAGCATGGCGCGCTGTCGGAAGCGCGGGGCTACTATCAGCGGGCCCTCGAGATTGCGCCTCAGCACGTGGCAGCGAGGAACAATCTTGGACTGGTCTTGGAGGCCATGGGGGAGGTCTCGGCAGCGGCGGACACCTTTGCGGCCCTAACACGAGATCATCCCGCTCTGGCGGAGGGGTGGTACAACCTGGGGCATGCTCTGCAGGCCCTCGGTCGGGAGGCTGCCCGTGACCCGCAACAACGTAGAGCGCAGGAATTTCTCCTGCAGGCTCGACACGCGTATGAGCACGTAGCTGATACGAGCTATCACTACGATCTGGCTCTGAACAATGTTGGCACGACCTTCGAGCTACTCGGGCGGATCGATAGTGCCGCCGTCTACTATCGGCAGGCGGCAGAGTATGGTGGCGTTTCAGTCGATCCGCACAACAACTTGCGCAGATTGTCGCGTCAGTTGGACGTCTATGCAGGCGATCTGATTGATGCCAAGCAGTTGGTTCAATTGCAGACGCTATGTGAGCAGTTGGCGCAAGTCGAGGATCCCGCACCGGAGGCGTTGTTCTATCTCGCCATCAGTCTGTTCTCTCAGGGGCATTTCAAAGAGAGCCTCGCACCGAATGAGAGACTACTGCGTGAACATCCTGATTTTATTCTCGGCTATCTGCAACTAGGGAATCTGTTGGAGACCCTCGGGCGCCGCACAGAGGCTCACCGAGTCTACGAGCAGCAATTGCTGCGGCAACCAGAAGGCCACTTCGCAGACGAAGCACGGCGCCGATTGAAAGTTGAGTCGAAGTGATCGGCAGTGCTTTCAGGGGAAAACCGTGGCTGTTGGTTGCCTTGGTGACGGCCCTCGTGCACACAGGATCTCTCGATGGCGTCTTTCACTACGACGACGACCATAGTGTGGTGCGCAATACAGCTCTTCGTGACGTGAGTTTCGTGCCATCCTATTTCCTTCAGCCCGAGCTGTTTTCTGCTGATCCAGGTCGGGGGATGTATCGGCCTGTGCTGTTGACCAGCTTTGTCCTGAATCGTGTGCTGATCGGCGACGACGCCCTGGCCTTTCTCCTCGTCAATCTTCTGCTGCATGCGGCAAATGCGACGCTGATTTGTGTGGTTGCCAGGCGGTGGCTGTCCGCCCATGGGTCAGCCTTGGCTGGGCTCCTGTTTGGGCTCCACCCCGTTGTCACGGAACCTGTGAACTATGTCAGCGCCCGTTCTGACTCTCTTGTTGCGTTCTTTCTCTTGCTGGCCATCACGTGGGGGATTGTCGGTGTGCGCCGGCAGCAACGCGTCTGGGGTCAGGTGGGTGCGGTGGCTCTTGCACTGCTGGCCAAATCGACGGCGATTGCCGCTGGGGCCGTGTTGATCCTGACACACTGGCTACACACACACAGGTGGCAGGAGAGCTTTAGAAAGCAGTGGCGTGTGCTGGTTGTGAGCGGTCTCTATCTGGCGATGATCTGGGCGAATGGGTTTCTGCCGCACTCATTGTCGCGTCAGACCATGCCGCTTGCTGAGCGCTTGCTGACACAGGCGAAGGCGCCCGCTCACTACTTACTGACCCTCGTCATGCCGACGGGCTTGAGTCCGGAACCGGCGTTCTCGCTGGCGACGCACGCTTCGGCCGCCGTCGTCGGTTCGATGGTGATGACGATATCGATGGTGTGTGTCGCCTTCGTTCTGTGTCGGCGGCACCTACGGGCCCCTTGGGCTCTGATGCTGTGGTTCGGTTTCACCCTCGTACCTGTGAGTCTGGCGCCATTGAATGTTCTGGTGAATGACCGCCGTCTGTATCTGCCCCTCGCTGGTGCAGCCATCGCCTTCGCTTGCACCGGTGCATTGGTGGAGCGTCCATTCTGGAGACGCACGTTGGCTATGGCCGGACTGGCGATTCTCGCTGTCTTGAGTATTGAGCGCTCGCAGGTATGGGCCTCAGACATTCGGCTATGGTCGGATGCAACGGCGAAGGCGCCCATGATGCCGAGACCCCAGCTTTACCTTGGCGACGCCTTGTCCAGACAGGCGACATCGCCTGTGCAAAATCGGGCAGCACGTGTGGCTTATGAACGGGTTCTGTCTCTGGAGCCGGAACAGCGATTGCTGGCATTTCAAGCGACCAACGGACTTGCTCTGCTCGATCGAGCAGAGGGCAAGACACAGCAGGAACTGCAGCGTCTCCAGGATCTTGTGGCGATAGCACCGAGCTATGCCGATGCGTGGGCGAATCTCGGCAATGCCTGGTATGCTGCGGCATTGACTGGGGACAGTCTGGCTTTGCCGAAAGCTCTCAAGGCGTATGAGAGGGCACTGCAACTCAATCCAACTCATGCCAACGCGCACGTGGGGCGGGGAGCCATTCTGCAGGTGACAGGGCATCTGGTTGAGGCAGAGGTCGCCTATCGATCGTCATTGAGACTGACGTCGCCTGCATCTCAGGCGGCCATGAATCTCGCCGGGTTGTATATGATGCGAGCCCGGCTTTCGACGGATTCTGAACAACGCGTTGATCTGCTCCGTTCTGCAAGGGCAGTTTTCGTCGATGCCGCAGCGGCTGGCAATGCGGCCGCAGCCGCAGGCATCCGCGCCGTCGACGATTCCTTGGCCGCCGCTCAGAGGCAACGATGAAGCTGGGTGTTATTGATCTGCGCAGTTGGCGACCCACCGTGGTCTGCCTGCTCGCCGCAACCGTCGTCATCTGGTGGGGGAGTCTGGACAATGGCTTCCACTACGACGATGAGCACTCGATTCAGTTGAACATTCATCTGCGTCTTGCGCCGGACCTGGGAGATGTGAAGGATGGGATCCAAGCCTATTTCTCAGACCCCTCGACCTTCTCCCGGGACGCAAAGAAGGGGATGTATCGACCGCTGTTGGTATCGAGCTTCGCTCTCAATCATGCCGCAAATCTTGCCTTTGGTTTAGATGGCTATGATGTGCGTGGCTTTCACGTGATCAATATCCTGATCCACGCGCTCAATGGGTTGCTTGTCTGTTGGTTCGCACGCCTGCTGTGGCCAGGCCGCAAGCAGATTGGACTGGTGGCGGGGCTGGTGTTCATCGCCTGGCCACTGGGTAGTGAGCCGGTGAATTACATCAGTAGTCGAAGTGAATCTCTGGCGGCACTGTTCTATCTGCTGACGATGGCATTGTATGTAGCTGCTCAAACAGGTCAAAGTCGGCGCATGTATTGGGCTTGCTGGCTGGCGATGGGAGCCGGACTCCTGACCAAATCAACGGGTATCACTCTTCCTGCTTCGCTACTATTGCTCGATATCGCCGTGATCAGCCGTTTCGATTTTCGCCGACTGCAGGCGCGATTGCTTCGTTGGCACATGCCTTCCTGGTTGCTGGCGACAGGATATCTGACGCTGATCATACAGAATGGATTTCTTGGCCGTTCGCTTGGGGCGCCCGTACGGGATGGTTGGCATCAATTGCTTACGCAGTCCAAGGCGGTCGGATACTACGTCCACCTTCTGGTACTGCCAACGAATCTGAGTGTTGAGCCACAGTTTCAGGAGCAGGGCGTTGTCAGTGCTGCTGTTCTCGGTGGCGGCCTTCTGGCGATCACGCTTGCTGGCCTTCTTCTTTGGTTGTGGCGCGGCCGCCATGGACGCGCCTTGGTGCTGTTGGGAACAGGAATCCTCCACATGATTCCAACCTTCGTGATGCCACTGAACGTCTACGTCAATGACCGACGAGCCTATTTGCCCCTCGCTCTGGCTTGCATGGGCATCGTCGCACTGGGGGCGCACCTTCGCCGGCCCTTGCGTGCATCATGGGTGGCGCTGGCGTGTCTCGGTATTGCAGCTTCCTTGAGCCATGATCGCAACCAGGTCTGGCAAGACGATGACACTCTCTGGGCTGATGCGGTCATGAGAGCACCGCAAATGCCACGACCGCACTTGTATCTCGGCAATGCCCACAAGGATCGTGCCCTGCAGACTCGCAACGAACAGCAGAGGAATAGATTCTGGCTGGCAGCGACACGTGAATATGAGATCGCTCGTTCGATGCCAAGTGACGATGATCTACGTCTGCGTGCTTTGAATAACCAGGGCGGAGTCTACCTGGAGTTGAGGGATGTCGATCAGGCGGAGCCTGCATTCAGACAAGCCATTCTAATCGATCCCCATTATGCCGATGCACTGATCAATCTTGGCAATGCCCTTCTGACGAGGGCTAAGCAGTCATCGAGTGATCCTCGGCGAGCTCAGTGGATTGCCGAGTCGATTTTGTACTACAAGCGGGGCCTGAATGCGGAACCGAACAACTACTTCGGTTTTGGAAATCTGGGCGTCGCCATGCAGGAACTGGGGCAACTTGCGCCGGCAGAGAGAGCATACCGACAGGCCCTTTTTCTCAATCCACGACATTTTGGATCGCTGACCAATTTAGCCGCCCTGTTGCTGAGGCGAGCACAACAATCAGAAAGCTCCAAAGAAAAAACGGAGCTGTTGGCTGAGGCTCGACGTCTCGTGCAACAGTCTCTCGTGATCAATCCAGCACAGCGTACTGAAGCCCCTCAAATACTACGCCTCGTGTCCGACATGCTCGACACCGTCGGAGGGGCTTGATGCATTCCATCGTCGACGAGCACCTCGGCAAGCTGGTGGCGTCCGACAAGCAACCGTTATCCGATATACAGCAGCCATGACGATCATACGTCAGGATGTGTTTGCGCATCGGTGGATCTGGCTGTTGATCTGCATGGTGGCGGCCCTGCCATACTACAACTCTCTCAACAACAGTTTTCACGATGATGACGAGCACTCGATCGTGCGCAACCATCATCTGCGAGACCTCGCCAATATCCCATCCTATTTTGCCGATTCGGGGACATTTTCCGCCGAACCTGGAAAAGGGATGTATCGGCCTTTGTTACAGACGACGTTGGCATTCAACTATGCCTCAGGGGCCTATGAGGTACGCGGCTACCACGTTGTCAGCATCCTTTTTCATGTGCTCTCCTGTATCGGTCTCTGGTTGCTGTTGTCGCGGCTTCTTCCCGCTCACGCCGCTGTCGCGATCTGCCTGCTCTACGCGGCGCATCCAATCCACACACAAGCGGTCAATTACATTTCCAGTCGTTCCGAATTGATGGCAGGGTGTGGCGTGATCTGGTCATTGTGGGCGGCCGTAGTGGGTAGACGATGGTTTGCGGGGGCCGCCTTCATCATGGCGCTGCTGAGCAAGTCAGTGGCACTCCAGGGGCTACCACTGGCAGTGTTGTTAGCCTGGCGGGGGCACTTGCCGAACCGCTGGCGTGGTGTGCTGCCCTTCCTGCTGATTGCTGTGGGGTATGTCGCGCTGATCACGGTGGATGGCTTCCTGCCACATTCGCTTGCGCAGCAGATACGACCCATATCCCTGCAGTTGACGACACAGGCACTGGTCGTTGTGCGCTATCTCCACCTGCTTGTCATGCCCATGGCCCTAAGTATCGAGCACGGAATTGTTCCAGCCGTTGCACTTGGTCCTGGATTGGTCGCTGCGATTCTGTTTCTGGCCAGTCTCGTGACCTGGTCTATGCGAGCCGGATTCGACCAACGCAGTCAGTGGATGGGAGTTGGGTCGATATGGTTTTTCATCGGTCTGTCTGTAACAATTCTGGTGCCCCTCACGGTCATCGCCAGTGAGCAACGACTCTACTTGTCTACAGCGGGTCTTCTGATTGCCGTGGTCTGGCTGTGCGAGACAGGACCACGCGAGAGTGGGAGACTGCTGCTCAGACATGGCTGGATGAGGAGAATCCTAGCGTTCATTGTCACTCTGTTCTGTCTTCTCAGTGTTGGTCGTAATAAATTGTGGGAGAGTGAGTTATCGCTTTGGTCTGATGCCGTCAAGAAAGCGCCAGGCAGTGTCCGTGCCTGGTCAAATTACGCACTTGCTTTGCATCACGGGCCAGATGGTAGCGAGGCATTTTCGGCCTATGAGCACGCCCTGGCCATGGCACCTGACTCACCACGGACACGCGTCAACCTTGGCGTCTGGTTGGAGCAAGCCGGTCGCTGGCCTGAGGCAGAAGCAGCATATCTGCTGGCAGCACAGCATCGTTGGTCGGGCCCGCGACTACAGTTGGCGCGACTCTATCTGGAGAATGGACTGCCCGACAAAGCCAGAGCAGAACTCGATACAGCACGCGGCTTGAATGCAACGGACGCCGAGCTGCACCTGCTGACCGGACGCTGGCATCAAGCCGTCGGTGATCCAACGGCTGCTCGAGCCTCCTATGAGGAGACTTTGCGTCTTGACCCAACCCATGCTGCGGCGGCGAACAATCTGGGCATGCTGCTGATTGAGCTGGGAGAGCAGGCAGAGGGCAGCAGGTGGCTTGAGCGTGCCCTTGCAAATAATCCAGCGATGGAGGAGGCCCGCGTGAATCTCCGCTACCGCGAATTGCGACAGGATGGTCTCACGGGCTCTGCCGCCTATCAACAGCTGGCA
>JABJJN010000069.1 GCA_018660835.1 Gemmatimonadota bacterium
GACTTGTTTACGGACTGGTGTTTGTGATTTGTAGCGAACATTGCTTTATGCAATTGCAGTGGTACGTGAGTCACCGACGATCTGCCACAACAACCGGCACAGAGATTCGCGCTCACCCTTGTTGGCCAACTCGAGTAGCTCATCCAGCATGCTGAAATTGAGATCCGATGTCGGCAACCTGCACAGCAACATGTGACCCATATCGATGCCGGCCGCTTGCTCCTTCTCTGTGGTCAGCTTTTCGCAAAGCTTCTCTCCAGGAAGCAGCTCGGTGTCACAGAATGACGCATCTGTCGCAGGAAGGTTGTTTGCCGCAAGCAATCTCTTGGCAATGTCCAGCATTCGAACTGCGTCCCCCATCTTCTGAATGCAGATGTCTCCCCGCTGGCCGACGATCATACTTCGCAGAACCAGCCCCACCGCTTCGTGCATGCTCATGAAATAGCGCTTGGCCTGGGGATGAACTGTCACCGGTCTTCCCACTGCAATCTGCGTCTCGAACTTGGGGATGACACTACCGCGACTTCGTACGACATTCCCAAAACGAACAGCGATGGACTCCGTCTCGCCTCTTGAAGGCAGATTGAGGGTGATCATTTCGCATAGTCGCTTGGTGGCTCCCATGATGCTCGCCGGTTCAACGGCCTTGTCACTCGAAATCAGGACGAACTTCGCACAGCCCGCTTGCAGCGCCAGTTCGGCAACAGTACGCGTGCCGAGAACATTGTTGATCACTCCCGCTTCAGGATTCTCTTCGACGTATCGAACATGCTTGTATGCTGCTGCGTGGAAGACAACGTCAGGGCTGTGAGTATCGAACAGGCGCGCCATTCTCGGACGTTCAGCCACGTCGGTCATGGACAGAACAATCTCCGTCGGCCCATGCTTGCGCCCAAGACGCTCGTCCAGGTCGTAGATGCCCTGCTCCGAGCGATCAACAGCGATGATCTGCGCAGGCAAGCCGGGAAGGACTGCCTCGCACAGTTTGGAACCAATTGACCCTCCGGCGCCTGTAATGAGAATCTTCTTGCCGCGGAGGTAATCCATCGCCTCGGAGAGGTCGAATTGAACTTGCGATCTGCCTAGAAGCAGCTCGGGCGTAGCGGTTGACTGATTCGACCCCGGTTCTCCATTCACGTCGAAAGAGTCCCCTGCTGGCGATACCAATCGACGGTCCTTTCCAGACCCTCCGTTGCCTGCACCAACGGTTCATAACCCAGGAGCTTCTTTGCTTTCTCGATGGACGCTTGTGACTTGGGCATGTCGCCTGCTCTTGGTGGGCCATACTCAACCTCACCATCGACGCCAATCAGTTCACGCAGCTTGTCGATCACACGGTTCAGATCCCACGAATCTCCGCAGGCAATATTGAACGCCTCTCCGGAAGCATCAGGAGCCGATGCCGCCCTCAGATTCGCGTCCACCACATTATCGATATACGTCCAGTCCCTCGAGATCGTCCCATCTCCGTGGATAGTGAGCTTTCGTCCCTCCAACAATCCTGCAGCGAAAATCGCGATGAATGCGGCGTAGGCGGAGTTCGGATCCATCCTCGGTCCGAACACATTGAAATAGCGCAAGGAGACCGTCTCCAGTCCGTAGAGCTCCGTAAATACTTTGCAATACTTCTCGCCAGCCAGCTTGGAAACCGCATAGGGCGACATCGGTTCCAGTTCCCCCACGTCTTCCACGAGCGGAAAGTCCTCTCTCTTCCCATAGACCGAGGAGGATGACGCACTTACAACGCGTCGAACGCCGGCTTCCTTCGCCGCATGAAGCACGTTCAGCGTCCCGCCGACATTTACGTCATTCGACGCAACCGGATTGTCCACAGACCGGGGCACTGAGCGCAGCGCTCCTTGATGCAGGACATAGTCGGCCCCAGCAACAGCTCGACGCACTTGCTCGAGATGGCACAGATCCCCCTCGATGACTTCTATGCGATCTGCAAAGGGAGCGAGATGCACTTGCTTCCCCGTAGAAAAGTCGTCGAAGACGCGGACCTGCTCACCGCGCTCAAGCAACGCTTCCACGAGATGGGAGCCGATGAATCCGGCACCACCGGTGACTACGTAGAGAGCCATGTGTTTCCAAACGGTGTAGAAATGGAAATAGCCACAGATCTTACTCCGAAGGGGGATGATCTAAGGGGTCTTGGTATTGCAGGGGGACCCACTCAGGTCGGCGAGATCGCACCCGCTGGTGATCCAGCGAGACTCGATTTTCGTATACTTCGGAACGCTGTAGCTATTGAGGCAGAGGCTTGCCCGTGTATGATTGGCCACGTGTATGGTTGGCCAGTGAGGTGACTGTAATAGATAGAAAATAATCAGCAAATCCCTGACTCGTCAAGGACGAATCCCCGTGCCCGTCGTCGCTCATCCTTGATAATGTCCGACTCTTTCGCTAGATCTCTCTTATCGGCTGATCAATGAGAAATCGCTTCCTTTGGTCGGCTTGGAAACTAACACCCTTATTTCTGGCTGGCTATGATCTACCTCACATATCGGCTCGTACGTGTCTGTCGCTTCGCCATTCTTCTGACATTGGCGATGACTCCCCTCTCCGCATGGGCGGGCCCTGATTCAACACTGACCGCAGACACAACGGATCCGTTGCAGGCCCGAACCGATTCTGTGGTCACCGCAGTCGACTCCAGCGTCACGGCGGACTCAGTAGTCAGCGTTTCGACTGACACGGCTGACACAATTGACACGTCCGCGTTAGGTGTCTTGTCCCTGGAGGACTGTGTAACCCTCGCACTGGCGCACAACCTCCAGCATCAGAGCAACCTCCGGCAGTTCGAGTCCACACGGGAGCAACTACGGCGAGCCAAGGCCCCTTTCGAACTGAACGCTGACGCCAATCTGACACTGCCCAACTACCGGGATGAGCGCGACACCTTTGAAAGCGAGGCGCTGACCAGTCGCTTTCGAGCCGAGAACACGCGCTTCATCTATTCGGGCCAGCTGCAGTTGTCTCAGCGTATACCACACGCCGGTCGCGTATCAATCACCAGCAACACCTTACGCAACGATTTTTCATCAAATCGCAGCCAGGACTTTCTGGAATACTTCGGTGACGTGCAATTCGGCTACAGACACGAAATCCTCAACCGTGCCGATGAGGAGATTCAGCTGCGGCGGGCAGAACTGAACTATGACATTGGCCGTACGAATGTCGAGTTCTTGATACTGAACCTCGAAGCACGAACGACAAACAGCTTTTACGATCTCGTACAGGGTGTCCGACAGCTTGATATCCAGAAACAGCGCCTTGAGCAATCGACGGCCGCTCTGGATCTGGCGAAGCGCAAATTCGAGATCGGCCTGATCGCCGAAGTACAGGCATTGCGCCTTGAGGTCGAGAAACTTCGCGCCGAAGCGGCCTATGCTCAGGCAGCGACATCGATCGAAGGGCAACGCGATGCCTTGCGACAGATGCTGGGCATGGAGATGTCCGACCCTCTCGAGATCGCTACGGATGTGAGCTATACACTGTATCCCGTCGACGAGACCACGGCCGTCGGCATCGGCTTGACGCGACGCACGGACATGGCAGAGGCACTGATCCGCAACCGCATCAGTGAACTCGACGTCGAGTTGACGAAGAAGCGTGTCGGGCCCTCGGCCACGCTGAACACCTCGGTGAGCCTGCGTGGCCGCGGCGAGGATCCGGGAGAGGTAGGATCGACCTTTGAGCGTAACCTGGTCTCTGCCCGCATCGATGTGCAGTTGCCACTGTTGGATGGCGGCGATCGGCGCGGCACCATGCGACAAGCGGAAATCGGTCTAGAACGCAGCAAACTGTCAGAGGAGCAGATTCGACGCCAGGTCATCCGCGAGGTCCGCCAGGCTGTTCGTTCTGTGCAGGAGGCAGAACGCCAGATCGGCCTGCGCGAAAAGGCCCAGGATGTGGCCGAACGAACCTTCGATGTGGAAAACAGCCGCTTCGAGCTTGGCCTCGCCGACAGTCAGCAGTTGCTCGATGCACAGACCGATCTGACTCAGGCCCGCACAGACGCATTGAATGCAATCATCTCTTACCAGCGATCGCTGCAGGATTTGCGTTTGGCGACGATGGCGGAGCCTTACGAGGTGATCGACTTCGAGGAGTAAACCGGATCAGCTGGCGTTAGAGGCCAGCCGGGCCCGTCCGGATCGACATCACGCAGTGCGATGGCTGCCACGACGGCGACCAGCTGCAGGTCCGGCCTCACATGCAAGATCGCTCGACCACATGCGTCGAGAGTTGCCCCCGTCGTCAGAACGTCATCGACGAGGCCGACCACGCCAGATTGCGGAATCACCTCAAGTTCCAACGCTCGGACAGCGAATGCACCTCGCAAATTGGCTGTGCGTTCCTCTGCACTAACGGCGAGCGCCTGCTGTGTTGTTGCCCGGGTGCGTGTTGAGGCTCTTGGAATGAGCGTCGTGTTCGTCGTATCTGCTACCCCTCGAGCGATCAACTCCGCCTGGTTGTAACCGCGCTCCCGCTGACGCGACGGGTGCAGGGGAACAGCGACGAGCGCATCGAGAGATGGCATCATCGAATCAGATCCGATCCAGTTACCAACCTGGCGTCCCAGTTTTCTGTTCCCATTGAACTTGAGAGCATGGACTGCTTCACGCAGGGGGCCCTCGAACGCACCCAAAGCCACCCCCCTGCGGAACGCACAGTCAGGCGGCCAGGACGAGCAGGTTGGACAACCGCCGGCTCCGTCAATGACCTGGGCTGCGTCCGTGACCTCTGCTCCACCACCGGCTTCTGCTTTGACTCGGGCCTCTGCACCATGTCGATCTCTGGCACCGGCCACATCGTCCGCAGATTCCTTCCGTCTGCTCGGTGCCATACACCGTGGACAACGAGCCACTGACTGTTCAAGAATCGTCGCGATGCATACCTCGCAGGTCCCACAGCGGGGGACTGCCGACTCGACACACTGAGCCGCGGTGTCGATCAATTGATCACACAGAATGCAGTGGGGTGGATAGATGAAGGCCTGCAGTGTCCGACCGAGCGCGGCGACATCTAGTGTTGGCTGCTTCACAGAAGATCCTCCGAAGTGTCTTCAACTGGTAGCACCCAGGATTCGCCACCGCATTTTCTTGAGGCAGATTCGCGAATAGTGGGATAGACAGAAGATCAGTAGCGATCACCGTGCCACGTACGTGCTGCCGGTGAGGAACTCAGAACACTCTGTCACCTCTTTGAACCACTTCCGAGACATTTGGACCCACTTGATGCTGGCCTTTGTGCGGCAATATTGACTTGCTGATCCGACGCCTTGCCTACGCCGCTGATCGAAATCCCGACACTCCAACCGCCGTTGCTCGTCAGACCCTGGATCGCGCTGTGATGGACTGGCAGATCTTTTGCGTGGGACTGACGCGTTTGAGAAGGTAATAGGACAACATGCAGGTGCCTTGGTGCCCTTACGGCGACTTGGCGGGATTGGCTGTACTCAGGCTTGATTACAGAGAGTCTCAGCTTACCATCTCAAGTCCTGCATCAGGCCGACAGAGTCCCAATGTGCGACTAGCTTGATGCACGAGAGGGAAACGCTCTATACGACACACAGCCCTTGCATGGCCAGACACAAAGCACGTAGGGCGCATTCGCTGGAGGCCAGAATTTCTAACATGATCATAGGGCACGGAAGCAAAGGAAGAACGTCACTACGTTCGCCACCAGGTCAGATCGGGAAAGGTGTTATCTGAATTGGAGAATTCTGTCGAGTGTATCGCAAGCCGACTGCGTCAACAGCTTCTTGCGGGCGACATGCCCGAAGACGTCCCTTTGCCAAGTGTCCGTACACTGGCACGCAGACATTCCGTTGGCCCAGCCACCGTTCAGGCCGCCTACCGTGCACTCGCGGCGGAGGGTCTCGTCAGGTCAAGACCGCGCGTCGGGTGGTTCGTCGTACTGAGAGCGGGTCAGATACGCAGAAGAAAGGCTTTGGCGAGCCTGCGAATGAGCATTCAGCCGCCGCTACGCGGGGCACTGGCCTCAGGATTAAGTCGCCATCTCGTTCGCCGTGAAATCCTGCGCGCCTTGTCTCGACGAACTGCTGACCCGGTTGACTGACTGCGACTAGGGCTAACCTACGCGGGTTTGGACTCTATCCGACCGCAGTAGCACTGCGTCGAGTATGCAACGCTTCATAGAGCGCGCCAGTCTTCGCCGCCATCCCGGCGAGAGAGAACTTCTGCACCTGCCGCTGACCTATTGCCACAAGTCCCTTGCTGCCCGTAGAGTCCGACAGAAGGCGTCGAATGTGAACGGCGATACCGTCGACGTCACCAGCCTCTGCCAACATCCCCGCTTCCCCCACGACCTCTGCCACCCCTCCCACGTCAGTAGCGACGACGGGGCACCCCATGGCCATGGCCTCTATCAGTGCCCCCGGCAACCCTTCACTGCGACTTGGCAATACGAAAACGTCAAACGCCGCAAGCCAGGGTCGTACGTCGTCGACAGCCCCGGTAAATAGCGTTCGATCTGCAATTTTCAGGATCTGAGCCTGCTGTTCAAGATCTTGCCGGAGAGCACCATCGCCGACAATGCAGATCTGCACATCATCGATCTGAGGTGCCACCTTGGCAGCCGCGCGAAGAAGATCGATCGTGCTTTTTTCCGGGGTGAGACTGCCTACCGTTCCAATTACGGGACCTGGTGGCAGAGCATCCGGACGCTCAGTGTCCGATGCAGGACAGAAGTGTGTCAGGTCGATGCCATTGTGGATGACGTGGATTTGGTCCGCTTCACTGATGCCCGCCTCGGCCACCTGCTCAACGATCCTCTCACTGATACTGATCCTCGCGTCGGTGAATCGGGCGCAAGCACGCTCACACCTACGTAGAATCGCTGGTCGCACGCCTCGTCCCGTGATCTCGCTTGCCATCCCGTGGTAGGTATGCGCGATGGCCGGCACGCCGGCACGCCGGGCGGCGTATCGCCCCAGTAGGCCCGATTTGGAAATGTGAGTATGGACAATGTCATACTGGCGGCGACGAATAACCTGGGAGAGCTCACGGAAAGCCCGAACATCTGCCCACGGGGAGATCTCTCTCTGTAGATGCTCGATCCGATGACACCGCAGTCCTGTGGCAGCCGCATCGTCCCAGACGCTGCGTTCGTGGGCCTCACTCTGGCCTGCTGCGATTTCAACTTCGAATGTCGTTGGGTCAAGACTGCGGGCCAGGTCGATCACGTGGCGTGACGCCCCCCGTGTGACCAGGCGGGTGATGACCTGCAGAACGCGGATTTTGCGGTCGCTCAAATCAGACTACAACCCGTCCAACAACCCATTGTCTCTCAGATACCCCCGCAGTTCCTCTCGTGACATCGGCGTTTGCAGCGACGAGTTGTACGCAGCGGATGCCTTAGCAGGAACCTGACCAGCGTATTCGTGGATCGTTTCCTGATACACCGCCTCCAACGCCGGCAGCACGACGAAGTGCTTCTCAAGCTCAATCGTGCGTCGCACCTCTTCCTCGTTCACCAACTCTTCGTAGATCTTCTCAGCAGGACGATGCCCCGTGACGCGCACCTCGATGGATGCGGCATCGTGGCCAAATTCGGGAGCCAGCTCCTCCACCATAGCTATGGCCAGATCCTCGATCCGGATCACCGGCATTTTTGTGACAAAAACCTCACCACCCTGAGCCCAAAAGACGGCATCCACAACCAGCTGGACGGCCTGACTCAGGGTCATGATGAACCGCGTCATGTCTGGGTCTGTCAGTGTGACGGGACCACCAGCACGGATCTGGTTGGCAAATACGGGAATCACAGACCCCCGTGAACCCAGGACATTCCCAAAACGCGAAGACGCGAGGATGGGCCTCTTTCCCCGTCTTTGCGCATTAGCGGCCGTAATGAGGCGCTCACACATGAGCTTCGTCGTCCCCATCACACTGGTTGGATTCACCGCCTTGTCCGTTGAGTTGAACAGAACTCTCTCTGCATTGGCGGCAATCCCAGCATCAATCACATTCTGCGTACCGAGGATGTTGTTCTGCACCGCCTCCATCGGTGAATCTTCGCATACCGGTGCATTCTTGTAGGCTGCAGCGTGCATGACAATGTCCACGCCATGAGCCCGAAGAAACAATCGATCTCTATCACGCACATCACAGATATAGAGATGGACATTGTCGGGCACCTCCTGACGCAGATAGAAAATCCCTGCTTCGTTGTTATCGATCCCGACGATTTCAGCGGGACCAAGCGCCAGAATCTGGTGCAGAAGCTCCTTACCAACTGTTCCGCAGGCACCGGTAATCATCACCTTCTTGCCTGCCCAGGGGTTCTCAGCCATCTGTGTCACCTTCCGGGCCACCTGCAATCAGGGCCTCGTCAATAAGACCACGCAACTTTCGTTCGGTCTGTGCTGCCGTCAGAGAACCCGTCGAAGCGCCCCCTGCAAACATCATGTATGTGGGCAGACCCTTGATATTGAGACGATCTGCCAGCCCTCGATTGCGATCGACATTCACCTTCGCCACGCGAATACGCCCTTCATACTCCACGGCCAGCCTGTCGACGATAGGTTCCATCATCTTACAGGGTGGACACCAGGAAGCCCAGAAATCGACGAACACGGGCCGATGGTGCATGAGCACCTCCGTATCAAAGCTGGCGTCGGTTACCTCAATGCTCGTCTCAGTAGTCAAGATCAGCCTCAACGACTTCCAACGTCTTCTCGCCTCCAGACCACAGGGTCTTGGGAAACAGCGTATCCCGTGAGGCTTCGATCAGTTCGCGGCTAGATGGTTCCATCAGTCGCTTGAACATGTAGCGAATCTCATCTTCCACATTGCTCTGTGAGCTGAAGCCGAAGTCCTTTTCGAGTTTCTCGTGAATGACTTCATAGGGATGCTCCTCGGCTTCGACGCGCGGGTTTTCGATCCGTTGGATCGTCGGCGTCAGATCGAACTCATCGCGGCCTATCCGAGCGACGGTTTGCGCAAGCTCGCGCACCGACAGCACATCGGTCACCTGATTCACCACCTCATATTGACCCGGTTCAGGTGGACTGGCCAAAAGCCTGATCATGCACTGCATCGCGTCAGCGACGGTGATATATCCTCGAATTTGATTGCCGGAGCCGAAGATCGTTAACGGTGCGCCGACGACAGCCTGCGCCACGAAACGATTGATCACCGTTCCCCACCACTCATCGATATCGAATCGCGTGTTCAGCGATGGATCCGTCATAAGCTCAGGTGTGTGCAATCCGTAGACGACGCCCTGCATCACATCAATGCCCCGCAGCCACCAGTATTTGCAGGACTCATACATCGTAAAGGTGCCCTGTACCTTGCTCACATGGTAGAAGCTGACGGGATCCCTTGGTACCAATTCTCCACCGAGACTCCATTCGTCGTCGCCATGCTGCAGGACCGCATCCCCGGGGAATAGACCTTCAAACAAGGGCCGTCCTGTGAGGGGACTCCCATACTCCCCCATCGTTCCCAGCTTGATCATGGACGCTTCGGGTGCGTAGTCGCGCATGGCGAACATGAGATTCAGGGTACCGATGTTGTTGTTGTAGATCGTCTTCGTTGCCGTCTCCACACTTGCCATGCTGTAGGGTGCACTGGGGATCTCCGCATACTGCACGAAGGCCTCCGGCTTGACCTCCTCTACGTAGGCGAAAAACTCCTCGCGATCACACAGGTCGATGGGGCGAAAATCGATCTCAACACCCAGTAGCTCACGCGCCGATTCGATGCGCTCTTGCATCGAGCCGATGGGCAACACCGACTGCGCGCCGCGCTCAGCAACCAATTCTCGCCGCAACATGTTGTCGATGCCAAAGACCTGACATCCCAGCTTCGCCAGTTTCAGCGCCAGGGGCCAACCCAGATATCCATCCATCCCAAGGATCATGACCCGCATACCGCGCAGCAGATAACCAAACTCCGTTGCCTCGTACTCGGGACAGGCATCGTAGGTGATACTCATGGGATCGAAATAACCGATCTCTTCGCGGCGTTTGCATTCCACCACAAGCTGGCCCTCAGCAGCACGACTGAAGGCCGCTTGTCCACAGGCGCGAAAATCGACATGTCCCTTGAATTCGACGGCAGGGCAGTTCCAGCAGGTCTTGCCGGCATTGTGCTGTGCAGGATCTGTCACTCCACGATTCCTTCTCTTGCGGCATTCATGGCAGGCAGAACATCGAAGACGGTCATGGCCTCTGGCAGGTCCACAGCATTGGGGGATCGACACAGGAAGACGGCATCCTCAAGCGTGTGCTTGCCAACGATGTAGGAATCTTCCAGGAGACCATCGCTCTTGAGTCTACCGCTGAAGGACACGCCCTGAGCCGGCATAAGCACAAGCTCGGGTGCTCGATAGGAAAAGGGACCGTCGTAGAGATCCTTCCCCAACTCGATACGCTCGACAATCGGCTTGCCTTCGTGTCGAAACCCGGTGAAGAGCTCTGAGATTTTCGCCAGAAGGCTCTCGTCTCCGGGCCCAACCTGGCCCTTGGGGTAGCGATCTGATCGATGCAGGTAGAGTCTGCCAGGATCCATGGCAAAGACCTTCGACTCAGGTTGCATACTCGCAGGCGTGACGCGGGGCCCATCATCGAGGACGAGGAGACCTGCCTCCTTCAATACATGATTGACGTTGACGACCTTTTCCTGCAATTCGAAACCATGATCGCTGACGACGACGAGAACGTCATCGTCAGCCAAGCGAGCGACCATGTCGCCGAGGGCGGCATCGACGCTGCTGTAGAAGTCGAGAAATCGCTCCCGCAGAGCACCCTCTTGCTCGTAGTGGTCAAGAAAATAATGATTGAGGCGATCCGTCCCCGTGATGATGAAAGCGATCGTCTGCCACTCAGCCTGTGACCACAGAATGTCGAGAGCTGCCGAACGCGCCTCCAGGATGCGCGTCAACTCGGCAAAAAATCGATCCGGGGATGTCCACGCCAACGCCATCTCGACATCGATGTCATAGCCCACTTCTTCAAACACTGGGAGCCTGGCCGCCGGATACACAGCCTTCGCCAGATCAAGTGCGACGTATCCAGCGACAAGCGTGCCATCCAACGGTTGAGCCGGATAGGTCTGTGGCACATTCATCACCAACGAGGGCCCCCATCCTTCCATTTGCCAGAAAGGCGGCGCCTTTACGGTTCGTGCGCTGGTGAAGGCCAGTGTGTAGCTGTTATCCGGAATGTCGGTGAATCCAAAGACATTGTGCCCACCGGGATTCCTCCCCGTAACCATCGACGTCCACGCGACGGAGGAGACCTCTGGAATCGCCGATCGCATCGGTACCAACTGCGATTCCTTGATGAGCTGGGCACTTTGCGGCATCACACCCGAATCGGCCAGATCGCGCCACATGGTGTGACTGAGTCCGTCAATGCCAAAAAAGACCGTACGTCCCATGCCCTTACAGGTACCCCAGATCACGCAGTCGCTTGGCCACAGCTTCTTCCTCGTCGGCATCCATGAAGTCATCCGCCGACACCGTGGGCGACACAGTGGGTGACACGATCGCTGACTCAGTCACCTCGGCACGTTGCCCCTGGAACCACTCATGCATCTGAGCCAGAGATGGAGCCAACTGTTTCGAGGGTTGATATCCAAGGATCCGCTGGGCCTTGCCGATGTCAGTCCAGTTGCGTCGGATCTCGCCTGGACGCTCCGGTTCGTGCGTGATCTGCACGTCACCGCCGGCGACCTGGCGAAGAAGATCTACCAGGGTAAGAACACTGGTTTCAGTTCCTGAACCGAGCTGAAAGGTCTCTCCTGCCGCGTCAGGTGTCTGCAGGGCAGCCAGAATCCCCTGGGCGAGATCCTCCACGTGGACAAAGTCACGTGTCTGCTCTCCATCACCGTAGATGACGAGTCCCTCTCCCGCCTGGATCCGGCGCAGGAATTTCGCAACAACGCTGCTCTTATGGGTCGAATACATGCCGTAGACGTTGGCGAAACGCAGCACCGTCGTTCCCAGACCATAGGAGGCAGCAAAGGATGAGCAGTATCCCTCGCCTGCCAACTTGCTGGCGCCATAGGGAGACATAGGCTTGGGTACGCGCTCTTCGTCTACGGGAGGGATCTGCTCGCCGAGAGGGGCATTGGAGGAGGCGAGAACGAATCTTTTGACGCCGGCGTCTACGCATCCTCGCAGCACCGTCATCGTTCCACGCACATTCACGTCGCAATCGTGCTCTGGATCGGTCTGGGAATCAACGACACTCGTGTGCGCCGCCAGATGCACGACGGCATCCGCACCATCCAGCGCCTGACTGACGACGTCTCTGTCACGGATATCACCCTCAACGAGGCGATGCGAGACGTTTTTCACGTATTGACCATCACCCACAGACAGATCGTCGAGGACGACGATATCTGTCCCCCGTGCCGCCGCTGCAAGAATCAGATTGGTGCCGACAAAGCCATAACCACCGGTGACAACAAGCTTCCCAATGCTCACGGTGTTGCCCCAGTGCCACGATTTCGATGCAGACCACCGTCGACGGCAGCCACCATGTGGGAGCGATCAAGATCCAACCCAAGGAAATCGGCGACCTTGGCCGCCACCTGGTCTGGCTTGGTCACAGCATCCGCGTGCCACACCTCGATCACACTCATCTGAGGCTGAGAGGTCAGCCACTCCATGACCTGGGTGAGATGTTTGGCGAAGAGCATTTCCATCTGCTCATCATCGATATCTGCAGACTTCCCACCACCACGCCGCGCCAGCATCTTGGCTTGCGAAGCAAGAATTTCCGTGAGATCGCGGCGCATGAAGATGACTCGATACTCTCGACCCACTGGCAGATCAAGCAATAGCTGCGAGATCATCTTGACGGCTTTGCCGGGTGCAGTCTCGAGCCAGGACGCATCGTCCTTCGTTTTCTTCACGGCCTCGAGTTCGTAATAGCCCTTCGGATTGTCATCGTCCGCCTGGCGCTCACCATCGCTCAGAATCTGGATACCACCGGCCTCCAGCATCTGCATCATCATAGACGTGCCAGAACGTGGCAGTCCGGAGACGATCATCACCGCCTCGGTGGTAACATCCTGTGCCAAGAAATGCCCTTGGAAAGGGTACATGCGAAATGTCGCGGCAACCGACTAGCTTGCATAGCTAAGATAGGGGTAGGTATTGGATTTGCGCTCGAACGGGTATGTTCAAAAAAAATGGGGCCGCCCTCCCAAAGGAGGCCGACCCCGAAACTCAGCAAAACGACGACGTCAGTCGTTGTCGTTGTTCTCCATCAGTGGGTGCGAAAACTCCTCGCCCTCCTGGAAAATTGTCTTCCGTGGTCGCAGGCGCGTGTAATTTGGAATCTTGTTCTGCTCCTCCGCCTCCTGGCAGGCAACGCACAAGCGCGCTGTAGGCAACGCATCGAGCCGCGGCCTGGGGATGAACGGGCAGGTGGGACACAGATTCAGCGGTTCATCGCGACAGGCCTCACATCGCCCATATTCGCCCAGGTCGATCTTCTCGAGAGCCAGAGTAATCTCCTCCAACTCCCGTCTTTCCGTGTCTCCGAGGGCGACCAGCAATTCCATCGCCCCTGCCTCGACGGCGCGATCGAGATCATCGGCCTTCGGTTCCTGGAGCGTGTCGATATCGCTCTCATTGCCATCGAGATCAGCCAGCAGCTCGGCCCGTCGGTCGAGCAACTGCTTTTTCATCTTGTCTCGATCTCGTTTGGTTATTGCGACTCGCTTTGCCATCAGTTTCTCGTCCCTTGGTCCTGATTATCAAACTCTTTGAGTTCGTCGCGCAGACTCGCGGCGCGCTCGAATTGTTCCCGTTCCACTGCTTGTTTCAGATCTACCCGCAGCTGCTCAACCTTCGTCAGGGGCTGCTTCCCCTCCACTTCATCGGCCCATTGGCGCAAATACTGCAATTCCGGTGAGCTATCGAGGGCCTCCGGGTCACCCAGATCCCGCAGGAGCCCCTCAACTGTCTCGATTCCCTCACGAATCTCAACCAGGGCATCCGTGTGCGATTCCTTGTCCAGCATGGACAGAGCTCGCGCCTGAATCCGATGCGACGTGACGAAGACCCGATACTGATCGGCCAACTGCCGATCTTCCTCGTGCTCGGCGTGATGTTCACAAATATCGAGGATCTCGAGATTGTGATCGGCATCTGCCTCGGCGGCGGCGTATTCCTGCAACTCGAAGAAGCTGATGCGACGCCAATAATACTGCAGCGCCTCCTGCCCCAATGCCCAGCATTGTTCGCGGGACATCTGATAGGGGTCCGTCGATTCGGCCTCGTGCTCTGTCTGCTGCGCACGGAAGTAGGTCAACAACGAATCGGTGTCATGGGGACGGGTGCCATCGGGCCGTCCCTGCCACGCCAACTGCATGAGCCCCAGGTCCATTCGGATCTGGATCTTCGGCTCACCGTCGTCACCATCAATCTTGCGCACACGTAGCTCTCCGGGCTCATAGTCCCAGTCGGCGAGAAGGCGCGTAATGTCTTGTGTCATGGTCAGCGACCGTGGGCAGAAGATGTCGGCTTAAAAAATGGAGGCGTAGTATAGCCGGGGCCCTGCGGAATGTCAACGCGACCTGAAATTGAGCTGTGCCCAGGCCTCAGCCTTCGCCGGCGCCCACCTCAATGTCCACCTCGCGAATTCGGCCGATGACGGCCGCCAGTTCTTGCTGCAGGGTGGTCGTCGTGTCATGGTTCAGGAGAAAGTGCTCAATCACAGGCACAGCGACGAGCCCCACACCTACGAGGGACTCGCGGGCCATGTCGCGCTCCTTCGGTGTCGTGTCAGACAGAGCGTCCGACATGAACTCGACATTGCTGCCGAAAAAACCGATATCTCTGGGTGCCTGCCCCGTCAGATCATTAACCCCAGAACCACCTCCCAGCCCACTTGCGCGACCGCCTGCGGGTTGAAGCATCGAGTCCCGCAAAGCGCTGATTTCCTGTTCATCTCCAGAAAAAACACCACGATATGTCGTCGTTTCTGAGCGTGTCGTGAGCACATCGTAGTACATGAGGGCATTGACCAGAATTTCTGCAGCATCAGCACCGCCCAATTGCGACAGGACGGGCATCGCTGTCATGCGCAGGTCAGCATTCGGTTCGGTGAGGGAGCGGTCCAGCAAATGGCCGATGGGGGGCACCGCATTCGGATCGCCAATCCGGCCCAAAGAGATGAGCGTTTCTTCCTTCAGCGAACTGCGTCGGTCGAATTCGTGCAGGATCCCCAGCAACACCGGTAGCGCCTGGCTCGAGCCAATCTCTCCGAGGGCCTTCACGGCCGTCTTGCGCGTCGCATAGGGAATGTCTTGACGACTGGCAATCTCGAGGAGACGCACATACTGCGACTCGTCCCCTTTCTGATAGGCTGCATACATCTGGTCAACGGATGTGCAGCCTGTCAACGCCGACACCGTCACAGCGACCAGGACCATCGTAGCCGAGGAGCTTACCCTTGCCGCCCTACGAACGCACGAGGATATTGTCATGTTCGTATCGTCCCCATCTTGAAGAGAGTCCGTCACCGTGACACAAGTACAGACCCATGAGCGGCAACCAGTTCCGGGAGTAGAAAATATGCTCGCTATCTCCTCCGGCAAGGGAGGAGTAGGCAAGTCGACGATTAGTGTGAATCTCGCTGTCGCTCTGGCTGCCAACGGGCTGCGCGTGGGGCTGATGGATACAGACATCTACGGGCCCAACGTTCCCGGAATGTTGGGCGTGGACACGAAACCACAGGTCGATCCGGCAACAGGTAAGATCGGGCCCGCCGAGGCTCACGGTGTGCACATCATCTCTATGGGAATGCTCGTCGATGCGGGGGTTCCCGTCATCTGGCGTGGCCCCATGTTGGCCAAGATGATCTCGCAATTCCTCTTCCAGGTAGACTGGGGAGAGCTCGATGTGCTGCTGTTGGACTTACCTCCCGGCACAGGCGACGTGCAGATCAGCCTCACGCAGACAGCGCCGCTGACGGGGGCCTTGATCGTCACGACCCCATCGCAACTGGCCCTGGAAGATGTCGCACGGGGGGTTAAGATGTTCCAACAGACGGAAGTTCCCCTTCTGGGCTTGATCGAGAATATGGCCAGCTTTGTGTGCCCCTCCTGCGACGGCGAGTCACATCCCTTCGGCCAGGGTGGCGGCGCGGCCGCTGCCAGCGGCTTCGAGATGCCCTTTTTGGGCAGCGTGCCCCTGGAGCCAGCTGTGCGCGCCGGCGCCGACGAAGGCACGCCGGCGATTCTCGCTCACCCGGACACGGCCGCCTCCAAGGCGGTTGCGCAGATCGCCCGTCAGGTCCAACAACAGATCACGAGTGCCGGCTAGCATCATGTCCTCTTTCTCTGACGAGCACACCGGTAGTGACGAGCGACGCAATGTTGAACGGCGCGACCTGGAACGCCGCGCTGATGAACGGCGCACGACAGAGCGACGCGGTAGTGAACGCCGCGAAGGAGACGGTGTACATATTGATGACGAGCGACGCATTTCTAGCCGCCGCTCAGATCAGGGGGGCCCAAATCGTTCTTCTGATCGGCGCAGCATAGAGGAACGACGAGACCTCGATCGTCGTGGTACGGGGCGTCGCTCAACAGACGAAGTGGTTGCTGAGGCGATGACACCGCATCTGCCGACGAAATCCTACCGTGACATCGATTTTCTCACGAGTCCGCAGGCACGCACACTCCGCATCCTTGCCGAATACCTGGAACCGGAGGCGCGGTTCGAGAGCCAGGATGTAAGCAACACCCTCGTATTCTTTGGCTCCGCTCGTTCACGGCCTTTGGAGGAAGTACAGGCCGATCTGGATGCGGCACGTCAGCGCCAGGCACCAGCAGATCAGATCGGCCCCCTCGAGAACGCCCTGCGCCTGGCTCGCTACTACGAAGATGCCAGAGTCCTGTCGAAACTCCTGACCGAATGGGCGCAGCAGTTGTGCCGCGAGGATCGGGAAGGCTTCGTCGTGGCCTCAGGTGGCGGTCCCGGCATGATGGAAGCCTGCAATCGAGGTGCGCACGAAGCAGGTGGCCGATCTGTCGGCCTCAACATCTCCTTGCCTTTCGAGCAGGCCCCGAATCCCTACATCACGCCGGAACTCAGTCTCGAATTCCACTATTTCTTTATGCGGAAATTGTGGTTCGTTCAACTCGCCATCGGTGTTGTCGTCTTCCCCGGTGGCTTTGGCACCCTCGACGAATTGGCCGAAGTTCTGACCCTGATCCAGACAGGGCGTAGCTCCCCCATGCCCGTCGTTGTGTATGGCAAGCAGTTCTGGGAGGAGACCGTCGACTTCGAAGCGCTGGCGCGCTGGGGGACGATCAGCCAGGAAGATCTTGATCTGTTTCACGTCTGCGATGACCCACACGAGGCCCTCGCCTACCTACAGCAACAACTCGAGCTGGGTAGCTGACTTAAGTTCTGAGCCCTCAGCGGAGACCGAAGACGTCACTCACTTCGGTCGAATTCCCCGCCTGATCGCGAGCCCTCACCGTCCACACATGCTCGCCATCTGCCAGAGGGCGATCTGGACGCGCTTCGACCACATCTGCCTCCGGATCGTAAATGTGGATGAGTTTGCGACCATCCAACTCGATCTCCAGGTCGAGTTCTTTGCCGAAACCACTGCCCCGATCCACAACGCGCGCCCGCAAGAGGGGACGGCGTTCATCGATCCATGTCTGGGATCTTGGCAGCAAGGTCGATATCGTGGGTCGTGCGACATCCTCGAGCAAAGCAAAGGTTCCGAAGGCTCTGATGCGGGCACTGATCCGTTGCTCTTCGAACTGGTTACCGATGAATACCCACCCACCCTCACCGTCGCTGACGTACACGCCAAGCTTGCTCGCATCCTTGCCATCGGGCATGGCAAAAGAGACGCGCGCCCATTTGTCGAAACTGATCGTCTGGGGCTCGACCGTATATCCTGGACCCGTCGCTCTCACGCCCGACGCTGCCTCAGGTGGCGCAGATGAAACCTGGGGCACCAGTTGCTCGTAGGCCGATCCGGCCTCGAGATGGAGAATCATTCTTCCTTGGTCATAGGTCAGGTCTTGCGACTGACCCGGGCCAATCGACTGGGTCGTCAGAGTCAGTGTCGTGTCTGCATCGCTACCGGCACCGAATCTGACATCCACCTGTAGATACTGAGAATCTTCAGCGCGGAGGGTTGCATAGGAGATGAGTCCTGTGTGCCCCCCGGGCCGAGGCTGCAGTGCAAGCGGCACGCCGCCAGCGGTCACCTGCGGTTCGCCGAGTTGTGAGTTCCCGGCGCGATTGACTTTCAGAACAGCAAAACGTTCGTATGCGACCAACTCGACGGCAGGTGCCTTTTCTACAACGGCCGAACCTGCCAGCGCCTGGGCATAGGATGAAGCCACCTGCAGCGTCAACGTGGCGCGACTCTCATTCCCACTCACATCGGACGCGACAACTTCGATCTCGTGCTCCCCGGGTCCAAGATCCTGGCCGCCGGCGAAGAGCCAACCTGCGTTGCCATCCGATTCGTAGAATGCCAGGCGATTGCCCGGACGCTGAAACAGATTGGAGAAGATGAAATCACCCTGCCTCCAGCGATCCAAAGCGACCTGATGCCCGTCGCCGAACGGTACCCGGTGCAGACGACTACTGAAGACCTCGCGTCCATCGACGATCAGTGCCTGACGCAGTGCGGCCATCTTGTTGTCCGCCGCATTGGCTGTATCGAAGAGTTCGACGCCGATCCCAAATCGCCCAAAGACAGTGACGGATCTGGCTGCAACAAAGCGCTGCGTCGCAGCATGCCAGCGCACGGGGACGACCACCGGTGCATGGTCGCCGTCTGCCAGTGACCCGGCTCCCCGGGGCACAATGAGGAGACGACGCAGCGTCGGTGCTTCCGTATCGGCCACTTTGAAAGCATGGAGGAGCGGATTCAGCGGCACATTCGCCGCATCTCTCAGCTCAAAATGCAGATGCGGCGGTCCCCCGCCGGTCTCACCCGTAAAGCCGATCACCTCGCCGCGCTGAACGGGGACTTTACCTTTTTCAAACCACAACTGCACACTGTAGTGTCCGAGGCGCTGTTGTTCGGCGCGAATCTTTTGCTGCACAGGTGTGAAGAACGAATCGAGGTGCGCATAGACAGCAATGCGCCCGTCATTCATCCGTAAATAGATGACTCGACCATTTCCCCAGGGTGACATCCTGGCACGTTCGATCCAGCCATCTGCGGCAGCATGGACGGCGTATCCGGTCTTCCCCCAGGTCTTTAGATCGAGACCCGCATGAAACGCCGTCGCCCGAGTTTCGCCGAAAGTGGAAGAGAGGGCGGGAGCCATCGCCAATGGCCAGCGTAGATCCTGATCCTGTGAATTGGCTGGGGCAGTGCTGGCCACAACCAGTAGAACGAGAAGGACGATCAATGTGTGGAGTCCCGGCGACCAGATTCATCAGGAAACGGGTGATACTCGATGTGATCAGGAGACACACCGACATAGTACGAAGGCGATTCAGTCCAGCATCCGGTGTTCAGATAGCGTCGACCGTCAACGGTCAGATCCACCGGTGCGTGCGTGTGACCACACGTGATGGCGCCAAATCCTTCTGCCGCCGCCGTACGCAGAGCCTTGTCTGCGACATGCTTCGTCAACACGCGGTAGAGAAACCCCCATCGTTTTGCATAGTCAGCCACGTGCACATCAGCAAAACCCAGCGCGACGCGAAGTCGATGTAGTGATTTGAAGACCTTCTTGAACAGACCATGTCTTGGCATCACACCATCATGTTCATCGCCATGCATCACGAGCAACCGACCATCGATGGCCCAGCGCTCGACAAACTGAATGTTGCCTGGATCCTTGATGGCCACTTTCTCGTCGTGATTCCCATAGACCCAGACCACGGGACGCCTACGCGACTCCTCGACGAGCCGCGCGACGATCTGCTCATCCTCGGCCGCCAGTGGATCGTCGGGTTCGTCAACGATGTCACCATTGAGCACCAGACGAACTGCATCGGGCAACTGGTCGATAAAACGCAGGAAATTCTCACGATGGCAGTGACGATTTCCCAGATGGACGTCACTGACGATATACGTATCCAGGGCGGACGGAGTTACCCCATTTTCGGGCGTCTGTTTGACAGGCGTCTCTTTGACAGGCATTGAGGGCAGAGGTAAGGTCCTTAAGGCATGTCGAATAACGCCACATCCCCACGAAACCGCAAAGCAGCGATGAGTCCGGCTCAGGAGGCAGAACGCCTCGAGGCACTTCTGTGTCATCTCGAGCGTCTGCTGCCCGCTGATACAGCAGACCGGCAGCGATTCCGCGAGGCGATTGTGGCGACGCCCCCGGTGTGCGTTCGGGTCAACGGCCTACTCCCCTCTCACGCACAGGCCGTGCGTTCGCTGCTGGAATCAGTCGGACGCCCCGTCGCCTGGTGCGAGGACACCTTCACGTTGGGTGATCGTGCCCCCGATGCCCCTCTCGGAAACACCCTTGAAGTGGCCCTGGGGGCCGTCTACGTGCAGGCGAAAGCGACGACACTCGCAGCAAGAGTCCTCGATCCACAGCCAGGAGAATGTGTCCTCGACCTGGCAGCAGCACCGGGGGGCAAGGCAACACACATCGCCAGTCTGATGAACAATCAAGGCTTGCTGGTCTGCAACGAGCCCAAGCAGAAACGGATGGCGTCGTTGGTAGGCAACCTGGAACGCTGTGGTGTTCACCACTGCTTGCTGACGGGCGTGGATGGAGCACAGTTGGCACGTTCCTTTCACAATGCCTTTGACCGTATCCTCCTCGATGCGCCCTGCTCGGGGGACGGCATCATCGGCAAGAGTCGAGGTCAGCTGGCCTATTGGTCGCCAGAAGATGCCGTCCGCAAGAGCTACCAACAGGTCGGTCTGCTGAGGGCTGCGTTTCACATGCTTCGCCCGGGTGGAATCCTTGTCTATTCAACGTGCTCCCTGTCGACGGAAGAAAACGAGGATGTGCTTCTGGGACTGTTGCGCCGCACAGGGGAAAATGCTCAGATCCTGGGTATCGATGGCATACCGGGAATCGAATCGTCCACAGGGCCTCTACGGGAGGACATTGCCACCTGTTACCCTGAGAGTTTCCGCCGTTGTATCCGAATCTGGCCGCATGAGCATCAAACGGAGGGTTGTTTTGTCGCCCGTGTGGGCAAGCAAGCGGCTACGCAGGGACACACCGTGGAAGCAGATCTCAAACTGGTGGCAGAGGACTATGCCACCGATGCAGATCAGATGGGTGACTACGTGCAGCAGAAATGGGGTATTGCGCTCGACATTCCCAGGGGGCAGCAATTGGTTCGTGGGCATCGAGACCTCACACTTCGCCCCGCCGTCAGCGAGGTCATCGCAGCATCGTTGCCGGCCTTTGTGCGCGCCGGGATGCGTATCGGCGGCCTGCACAAAGACCATCTGTTTCTGAGCCAGCAGTCTGTCGGCTTGTGGGGAGATTCCGTGTCGGACCGACGTATCGAGCTGACCTGGACGCAGGTTCAACAGTTGTTCGCCCACAATCATGTCGACCTGCCAGCAGATTGTCAGAGTCCGGACAGGCAGATACGAGGCGAAGTCATCTGTGGCTATGGCCCATGGCAGATTTGCCGTGGTGTGATTTCACGCGAAGGCGATCACTTGACCGGATTTATCCCCCGGGGCCTTCGCCACGAACGAATCGGACGTCTCATCCCTTGATGATGGGGCTTGAGGGCGACATGCAGTCGCAGGGGCATCAGGGGCCCCCTCGGCGACCCGTAGCCCGAGGGGCCAGCTTCTTACTCCTGGTTTTCCTGTTTGACCTCTGTTTCACGGCTGCCCATGCCGAGATGACACCGCAATTCCAGAAGGGCATCACCTTCACCCACGGCTATCGCGGCGGGGATGACATGCGCTCGCCAACAACACAGACATCTCTGCGCTATCTACGCGGAACTCTTGGTGTTGAGTGGATCGCGCTCAATCCCTTTGGCTATCAGCACAGCGTCACGTCCACGGACATCAGCTTCCGCTCCGATCCTCCAGACGAGCACCTCGCCGATGGAATTTCGCAGGCCCATGATCTCGGCCTGAAAGTGATGCTCAAACCGCATATCTGGCTGCGCCAGCAGGGAAATGATGATTGGCGCGGGACCATCGGTTTTGCCACGGAGGCAGACTGGGCCCAATGGTTTGCGAACTATGAGCGATTTATCCTGCACTACGCTCGTGTCGCAGCAGAAACGGACGTCGAGATCTTCTGCATCGGTGTCGAATTGTCTCGCACCGTGACAGAACGTCCGGACGAGTGGCGGCAGCTCATCGCCAGGATTCGTGAGATTTACCCCGGTCCACTGACCTATGCCGCCAACTGGTGGCAGGACTATGACGTGGTAAGCTTCTGGCGTGAACTCGACTACATCGGCGTCAATGCCTTCTTCCCTGTCACCGCCGAAGGAGCCGAAACGAACCTCACCGCCCTGCGAGTGGGCAGCACGCGCATTGCCGATCAGATTGAAGTAGTCCAACGTCGAACAGGAAAACCTGTCTTGCTGACAGAGATCGGGTTTCGTTCGGTGCGCGGATCGACAGTGCGTCCATGGGAATGGCCCCGTCGCGACGACGGAGCGATCGATCTGCATTTGCAGCAGCGTGCGTACCAGGCCGTCCTTGAGAGCTTCTGGTCACGGGACTGGTTCTACGGGCTTTACTGGTGGAAGTGGCACGCTGCCATGGATCGTGGTGGCGCCCGCAACAATGGCTTCACACCGCGTGGCAAACCGGCCGAGCAAGTCATCACCGACTGGTTCTCTCGGCCCGCCCCCCGCCCATAGGGAAGTTCCTTCCCGCACACGGCAGGTACTTCCTCCCCCGCCCTTCCTGGCGGTTTCGGGGCTCCCTCCAGATATCGTCGTGCAGTGTTACCCAACCGCTACATACTGTGTTCGGTCTTACACGAAAACATGTGGTATTACATGTGATTGCGAAGTAACTAGACATTTGTAACTTCATATAATAACAACATGTTAAGAACATACCTCCGATCTATGGCACAGGCGTTGCAATAGGTGGTGCGTCCGAACATCCTCCGCGATTCCCGTTTGTCCCGGGATTCTACTTGGCTGGAATGGGTGACGGGCCCGGGAGCATTCCACTTTTCTCTCCCACCGGCGTCTGCTGCTCCTCGCGCAGATGCTGGGCCCCGGGCTCGCCCCTCGCCAGTTCGCGGATACAGGAGCAAAGAAAATGATGACGAGTGGATTTCACTTGAGAACCAGACCGCGCATGTATGCGATCGTCACGTTGATGTGCGGCATGTCCGCTTTACTGCTGCAGTTCATGCTCTCCGGCGCGTCGCAGTTCAAGAACTACGCCGAGCTGCAGTTGGAAGCGGCAGTACATGAGTCAGTGCGAACAGAAGTCGGCGAGGCAGTCAATGACCGGCACTAACTACATCGGAGAAAGCTCATGAGTACGCGATGGCACGTGCAGTTGCTTGAAGGGCTCCCCCCGGACAGCCGCCGCCGCCTATCCAGTCAACTGCGGCGATCGGTTCGTGCCGGGTCTCCCCCGACACGGCGCGCCTGGGCGCTGACAGTGCAACAGGAACTCAACGGTCGCTATCGTCGCTGCGCCTAAGCGCGATAGCAGGCTTGCAGGAAACCGGGTCGGGCAGCCACTCCCCGGCATGCTCGGTCTAAACACAAGGGGACCCCGGATGGATCCGGGGTCCCCTTGTTGTTTTTCCAGTCTGTCGCGCTTATTCAGGTGCCATCGCCGCCGCCACCGGTCCAACGTGTGAATAGTTCGTGATCGAGACCTAACAGTCCCAGAATCCGACCGGCGATGAAGTCCCCAAGATCCTCGAAGGTGACTGGCTTCTGATAGAACGCAGGCATCGCCGGCACGACGGCTGCCCCCGCCTCAGCAACGGTGACCATATTGCGCAACTGAATCAGATTCATCGGCGTTTCGCGCACGACCAGCACCAGAGGCCGTCGCTCTTTCAGCGTTACATCTGCCGTACGTTCGATCAGATTCGATGAGCTGCCATGGGCGATCGACGACAGACTCTTGGCTGAGCAGGGTACCACGACCATTCCATCACAAGGTGCCGACCCTGAGGAGATGGCGCGCGTCAGATCGTTCACATTGTGCTCGTCCATCGTGCCATTTCTGATCTCGTCGCCACCGACTCGCGTCAGGAAATCCAGGATCGACTCAGAGTCAGCCTGCCAGCCCTGCTCCTCGTGCATGACGTAGCGGCCATACTTCGACATGATCAGATGTACGTGGTGGCCATCGGCCAGAAGTGCACGCAACGTCCGCACAGCGTAAATCGCTCCCGACGCACCGGTGATGGCGACGGCGAAGGTCTTGCTTGATGCCCCCGACATTAGCCCGTCGTCTCCGCCTGGGCCGCCTTGCCGGCGTCAAGTAGTGCAAGGATGGCGTCTACGTCATAGACACACCCACCCCACGTACCACCTCCGGCGTTCTGCAGAGCTGCCCATAGTCTCGTGTCATCGGGTAGCTCCGCTTCGGCAGCAAGATCATCGCGAGGTGGTCTGTCCTCAAGGACGGCCCTGCCCCGCTCGGCGCCGAAGACCTCGCCCCCATGACCGATGAGATTGATCGAGCCTTGCAGATTGCGCGTATCCACCATGACCTCAAGCACGTCACCCTCAACGAGTCGCCCCACGGGCCCTCCCGCCAACGCCTCCGGCCCAAGATGGCCAATGCAAGGTCCCGAACTGAAGCCCGAGAAACGAGCATCTGTCAGTAGGGCGACGTCTTTACCATAGTCGAGATACTTCAGCGCGATCGTTACCTGGGCAATCTCTTCCATCCCACTGCCCATGGGTCCCGACGACAGCAGGACGATCACATCACCCGCTCGAATCTGGTCGGCCTTGATCGCCGCCATCAGCGACCGCTCTGTCGTGAAAATGCGAGCCGGTCCGCTGAGACGATACACTCCGGCCTCGTCCAGCATGCTCGGTGCAATCGCCGTACTCTTTACGACGGAGCCTTCCGGGGCCAGATTGCCCTTGGGAAAACAGACCGTGCTCGTGAGTCCCCGATCAGCGGCACGTTGCGGATCCATGATCACCTCATCCGCCTCAACGCCATCGCTCACCTTGAGTCCCTCACGGAAACGCGTCCGCCGTTCACTCGCCTGCCACCAGTCCAGATTCTCACCCACTGTTCGTCCGCTGACGGTGAGCGCATCGAGCTTCAGCAGCCCCATCTCGCGTAGATGCAACATCACTTCCGGAACACCGCCGGCGAGAAAGGCGCGGACCGTCGGGTGGAATTCCGGCCCATTCGGCAAGACATCTACCAAACGCGGGGTCTGACGATTGATGCGATCCCAGTCATCGACCACGGGGCGGCGACGACCGGCGGCATAGGCAATCGCCGGCACGTGAAGAAGTAGATTCGTCGAGCCACCGAAGGCCGCATGAACAACCATCGCATTGTGGATCGCTGCATCTGTCACGATGTCGTTGCTGCAGATTCCCTCTTGCTCGAGTGCGACCAGAGCTCGTCCCGAGCGCACAGCAAGGTCAGTCCATACGGGCTGACCAGAAGGGGCCAGTGCCGAATGCGGCAGACTCAAGCCCAGCGCTTCACCGACAACCTGGGACGTCGCTGCGGTACCAAGGAATTGGCACCCGCCGCCAGGCGAAGCACAGGCGCGACAACCGAGGTCATTGATCTCGTGGATCGTGATCTCGCCGTGGGCAAGACGCGACCCGACAGATTGGATCTTCCCCGCATCCTCGCCTGACTCGGGAGGAAGTGTCACCCCCCCAGGCACGACGACGACAGGTAGTTTCCGCGCCGCAGCCAAGGCCATCAGGATCGCCGGCAGGCCCTTGTCGCAGGTGCCAATACCTAACACACCGCGTCTGGTTGGCAACGAACGTATGAGACGGCCGAGCACGATGGCTGCGTCGTTTCGATACGGCAGACTGTCGAACATGCCTGACGTGCCTTGCGAACGCCCGTCACACGGATCCGAGCAATACGCGGCAAAGGGGATGCCTCCCAGACGCGTGATCTCCTTCGCTGCTGCTTCCATCAACAGGCCCACTTCCCAGTGACCCGTGTGATACCCCAGGGCAATCGGTTTTCCATCCGGTGCCCGAATACCACCCATCGTGCTGAGGATCAGGAATTCTCTACGCCCAAGTTCTGCCGGATTCCAACCCATTCCCGCATTCTGACTGAAACCGAAGATGTCGCCACTCGGCGAAGAGAGCACTGTCTCCTCTGTCAGTGGCAGGGCGCCCGTTGGGCCCGCAACCCGGGTGTGAACCTGATAGATCGAATCATCCGAATGGAGGATGTCGTCGAGATTTGCCATATGGATTGATCCGTCAGGGAACCGACACGGCCCACAGGGGCTGATCACCCAGCAAGAGCAAGTCGGTGAGAGTGAAAGCAAAATAGGCGACGCTGATGATACTGTTCGCCGTCATGAAGGCCGTATTTACTTTGGTCAGATCGTCAGGTCGCACAAGTCGATGCTCCCAGCACAACAGCAGCGTGATCGCACCCACGCCGGCGAAATAGATCCAACGCAATCCCGCCACCGTGCCCACACACAACATGAAGACGATCGTCATCACATGTAAGATGCGTGCCAGTCGCAAGGCGCCGACGAGGCCAAAACGAACGGGGATCGAATGCAGCCCAACGCCCTTGTCGTATTCATGATCCTGGCAACTGTAGAGGATGTCGAAGCCGGCGACCCAACTCATGACGGCAAGCCCGAGCAGGACAGGCGCAGGATTGAACTGGCCTGCGACGGCGATCCAGGCACCCAATGGGGCCAGGCCCAGGCCAAGCCCGAGCACGAGGTGTGATCCCCAGGTGAATCGTTTCGTGAAGGAGTATCCCCCGACCACGAACAACGCTACCGGCGACAGTGCCAGACACAGAGGATTCAGCTTCCATGCGGCACCGATCAGTGCCAAAGCAGAAAGCACGACCAGAATCCATACGGCCAGTGGAGACACCACCCCTTGAGGTAGCTCGCGCTGCGCCGTGCGTGGATTGGCCGCATCTATGTGACGGTCCACGAGTCGATTGAAGCCCATTGCGGCAGATCGAGCTGCGACCATGGCAAGGATGATCCAGCCCACCTGCGCTGCCGTGATCCCTGCAACGGCAGCTGCCAATGCCGCACCGCTGAAAGCGAAGGGGAGGGCGAAGATCGAGTGTGAAAACCGAATCATGCGCCCGTAGGTCACGATCGGTGAGGAAGGGCTCATGCCTGGTCAGTGCCGTTAGAAGCGGAGCCAGATGTGTCCGAGCCAGATCTGTGGGAACCAGCGGGGTAGAATCTGAGACCTGGTTCCGCATCAATAACGCCATGCACTGCAGCGAGTCGATAGAATTCTCGCAGACCATCAAGTTCTTCGGCGCCTAGATCGTGGCGGATGTGGTCTCGCAGATAGCGCTCATACAGGGCCGCATCACCTGCACGCTCCCGCTGGAATGTCGCCGCGATCTGAGGCAGGCAAGCAGAGCCTGCGAGCCGAGCTTGCTGCAGGCGAGCCACATGCCCTGGACCAATGGCGCCCTGTCTCCCCGCCCAAAAAGCGAAGACAAAGGGCTTCCCCGTCATCATCGTCCACTGTTTGCCAAGATCCAGACTCTGACGCGGGTCCGCGTTGTCCACCGCCGCGTCCTCAGCAACAAGTGGCAGGACGGGGTCGCCAATCAGCAGGGCCGCATCTGCGTGATGCAGCATCGCATCCAAATCGGGCGCCGCAGCCACATGCTCAGGATCCAGACCAAATTGCTCGCGCAGCAACACCGTCATGAGCGCCACCGATGTACGGGAGCTTGTATCGACAGCGATACGTTTGATTTTGGCGAGTTCACCGCGATAGAAGAGTCGAACCGTGAGGACCTCACCCTGCGAGGCGATCGAGATGCCGGGCACGATCCAGTAGTGCGGATCCTGTCGGGCGTATTCGATGACGGGAATCAGTCCGACATCGATCGATCCAGCTTCCAGATCTGCGGCGCAGCGAGCGGGCAGATCGTGGTGCAGTTCGAAGGGGCTGTCAGCGCCGTCGAGCCCCACCGTGAGGGATCGTGTATTGAGATAACTGACGGCACCCAAGCGAATCTTGGGTGTCAGCACCTGCGAGGATGAACAGTCGGGGTCACCGCTCGCGCTCATGAGGCCGCCGCCAGGGCCTCCAACCGCGGGCGGGTAGCGACCGTCGCATAGGCGGTGTTACGACGCTGGGGATCATAGCCGGCGTCACGGATGAGTCGCTCCATGTTGTCGAGCCCCATCTCCTGGGTATGACTCGTTCCCGCCGCAGAGACCACGTTCTCCTCGAGCATGGTGCTGCCGAAGTCGTTCACCCCGTACTTCAGGCTCACTTGTGCGATTCTCGGCCCCTGTGTAACCCACGACGCCTGGAAGGATGAGATGTTATCCAGATACATACGCGCCACTGCGACCGTGCGCAGATGATCAAAACCCGTCGCCTTCATACCATTCCAGCGCTCGCTGTCAGCGCCCAGGTCTGTATCATCGGGCTGAAAATTCCACGAGATGAACGCTGTAAAACCACCGGTCTCATCCTGTAAATCACGCAGCAATCGCAGGTGCTCGATGCGATGATCCGTGGACTCAACGTGACCATACATCATGGTAGCCGTCGTGCGCATGCCAAGGCCATGGGCGATTCGATGGACCTCCAACCACTCCTGTGTGCGGTCCTTGCGGAAGCCAATGATGTCGCGCACATCATCATTGAGAATCTCCGCACCCGCTCCGGGAATCGAGTCGAGACCCGCAGCGCGCAGCCGCGAGATGGTCTCGTCCAGAGGCAATTTCGACAGATGTGCAATGTAGATAATCTCTGTCGCAGACAAGCAATGCAGTTGCACAGAGGGATATCGGTCTCTGATCTCGCTGAGCAGATCCTCATAGTAATCGAGGCGCAGTTTTGGATTGAGCCCGCCCTGCATGAGGATTTCATTCGATTTGGGCTCGTCCCCCCCAAAAGCGACGAGTTCATCGATCTTGGCGAAGATCTGCTCCTTCGACAACGTGTAGCCCTCGTCCGAACCTGGGGCACGATAGAACGCACAGAAGTCACACTTCACCCAACAGACATTGGTGTAGTTGATATTGCGCCCAACGTTGAACGTGACCGTTGAGTCAGGATACTTCCGCATCCTGACGGCATTCGCCAGCAGACCGAGTTCGGCGACATTCGGATGCGCGAAGAGTCTTGCTGCATCTTCATCTGTGATGCGTTCACCATCGCCGACCTTGCTAGCGATATCTGTGATATCTGCTGTCATGCCAGACTACCCGCGTTGGCATGCTGTGCCGCATATTCAGGCGCCGCGGCAGGCACATTTTCTGCCTCGACGATGTTGTAAAGCGAGTCTCGCTCGACAGGCTGCCTGCCTGCTTCGACGATCCGATCCAGCAGGTTCTTCTGCGTCAGTCGCTGCTGGGTATCCTCAAAGCTGGTGCGCGTAATCTCGTAGTCCATGATGGTCCCATCGATGTCATTGGCACCATACCACAGGGCAACTTGCGATATCTCGATGGTGTTCATGATCCAGAAGGTCTTCACATGGGGGAAGTTATCCAGCATCAATCGCCCCACTGCGATCTCTTTCAGATCCAATTGCCCCGTGGGCCCGGGTAGATGGTCAATCTCCGTGCGTTCCGGGTGGAAAGACAGCGGGATGTAAGCGAGGAAACCATTTGTCTCATCCTGAACTTCGCGCAGACGACACAGGTGATAGACCTTTTCCTCCGTGTTCTCCACGTGCCCGTAGAGCATGGTCGCATTCGACGGCAGGCCCGCCCTGTGCGCTTCGGCGGCAATTGCGAGCCAATCGTCTGAATCAGCTTTGGTCCAGAACAGATCCTCGTGCACACGCTCGGAAAACACTTCGGCGCCACCCCCCGGAAGAGATTCCAGTCCCACACGTCGCATGTCGGCGAAGACTTCAGCGAGTGGCTTCTTGGCGATTCGTTGAATCTGTGCCACCTCGATCATGGTGAATGCTTTGAGGTGGGCCTCTGGTCGCGCCTGCTTCATCGCTTGCAACACATCCAGATAGTACTTGTAGGGCAGCTTGGGATTCACGCCACCCACCATGTGGATCTCAGTAATCGGCACCTCAGCATAATCAGTCACGCGCTTCGCGACCTGCTCCGGGTCGAGGACATACCCCCGCTCATCCTTCGGCTTCACATAGAACGAGCAGAATTTGCACAGCTTGTTGCAGATGTTGGTGTAGTTGATGTGCTGATTGCGCACGTAGTAGGTCGTATCCCCATGACGCGCTTCGCGCCCGAGGTTTGCCAGATATCCGAGGATCGGCAGGTCTGCACTTTCATACAGACGGATCCCATCGTCAGCCGACAGTCGCTGACCATCGACGACTTTGGCGTGGATATCCGCTAGACCAGCACGTTCGATCTGCTGTTGATGAATCACAGGCAACTCAGGCAGAGGTTAGCACAACAGAGGTAGGTTGAGTCCGAGTATATCTGTGCTCTCACAGAGCGTCAACACGTTGCACGCTGGGCGTTTGGGGCATCCGCCGGACTATTGCTTGAGTCCCTGATACACGGCACAGATGCCCAGACTCATGGACAGGCCCTGGTTGTTGTGAAAACCAGCGTCTTGCAGCAGTTGCAGGAAGGCGTCGCCTTGCGGGAAAGTTCCCACTGAGCGCGGCAGATAGCTGTAAGCGGCGCGGTTGCCGGAGATCCAGCCCCCGAGAGTCGGCAGAACATACTTGAAATAGAATTGATAGAGCTGGCGAAAGCCCGGCAGTGTCGGTTCGGTGAAGTCGAGGACGATCAACTCGCCACCAGGCCGCAGCACGCGAGCGGCCTCAGCCAGACCTGTGGGAATATCACCGAAGTTGCGGACGCCGAAAGCAACCGTGATCAGATCGAAACAACCATCCTTGAAGGGCAGTCGTTCAGCATCTCCCCCCATCAATCGCAGACTCTCTGGCGTCGCGACCTGTGCCACCTTGGGCACGCCAAGTCGAACCATCTCGATGGCGACATCGGCGCCGATGATCCGTCCCGGACCCAGGCGGCGCGCGGCAAGGGCAAAATCTCCTGTCCCCGTCGCCAGATCCAGGACACGGGCCGGCGCCTGGCCACGATAGCGGGAGAGAGCTCGACGACGCCAGTAGACGTCTATGCCGGCGCTCAACAGATGATTTAGCAGATCGTAACGTCGAGCGATGGCGTTGAACATGGTCTGCACGTCTTTTTTGCGTGCAGCCACCTCGCGCTTGCGTTCGTCCTTGGTCGCGCTATCCTCTTGAGGCACGAAAATGATCCATCTTGGCTGTTGATTGTTCTGGCCGCTGACTGGGCTGTCGGCAGTTGCGCGGCGAGTCTACCGGTTCCCTCCAAGAGTGTCAATCACAGCATCCCACCCAGTGAGCCGTGATCTGAGATGAATTCACCGCGCGACGAACATGAACTCTGGCAATCTGAAAAGATGGCTGCCCTGGGGCGACTTGCCGCGTCGGTTGCACATGAAATTCGCAATCCCCTTGGTGCCGTCGACATTCAGCTTCAGTTGATGCGAGAGACGGCGATTGAACTCGATCCGGATGTTGGTGGGCGATTCGTCGAGCGCCTCGACATTGCTCGAGCCGAGATGCGTCGACTCGATGGTATCGTGCAGAATTTCCTGCGCTTCTCACGGCCTCCCGCTTTGCACCTGGCCCCCATTGCGCCGCAGAGCCTCCTGGAGCGACTGCATTCACTGGTGGAACCCGAGGCGCGTCAGCGCGGCGTGGAATGCACGCTACTAGCTGCCGCTGATCTGCCGATGCTGAAGGCCGACGACAATGTCCTGAGTCAGGCACTGCTCAACGTCATCATCAATGCCCTGCAGGCCGTGGATGACGGCGGGCATGTCGTTCTGAGTGCTGAACGACTTGGCGAGAGTTTCTTGCGATTTCGTGTTGAGGATGACGGCTGCGGGATTCCAGATCAGGATCTGGAGCGCGTTTTGGAGTACTACTATACTACCAAAGACACAGGGAGCGGCTTGGGATTGTCGATTGCTCAAGGTATTCTACAGCAGCACGGTGGCGTGCTTCACCTGCAAAGTCGCCCCGGTGCCGGCACGACAGTTGATCTCGAGATGCCCACCATCGAATCCTGAATTCCAGCCTCCACCACCCACTCCTCCAATCGGTAAGACCACTCCATGGCGGAACCGCCTGCCCGGATTCTCGTCGCTGACGATGAAGTCTACATCCGCGAAGGACTCAAGGAAGCACTTGAGCTGCCCGGCTATGCGGTGGAAACCGTCCCGGATGGCGATGCAGTACGAGACCGCCTCCGGCAAGCGCACTACGACCTCGTTATTCTGGATCTGCGCATGCCCGGTTCGTCTGGCATGGATCTGCTGGAACATGTAGGCCAGCAGTATCCAGATACGCAAGCGATCCTGCTCACTGCCCATGGCAATGTCAGCACCGCCGTGGAGGCGATGAAGAAGGGCGCCCACGACTTCCTGACGAAACCCGTCGATCTGGCTCACCTGCGACTCGTCGTCAAAAGGGCCATCGATCGCGCTGAGCTCTTGCGAGAGAATCGCGAACTGCAGTCAAAGCTCGAAGCCCGGCAGGAGACGGACGACGCCTTTCGTCGAATCGTGCGACGCAGCGCGGCGATGCAACGAGCAACACGACTCGTCAAACAGGTCGCCCAATCAGATGTACCTGTATTGCTCAGAGGCGAGACAGGTGCCGGCAAGGAATTGATCGCACGCGCCGTGCACGAACGCAGTCGACGTTCAGAAGGCCCCTTTGTCGCCGTCAATTGTGGTGGTTTCACGGAGGATCTCTTCGCCAGCGAACTCTTCGGCCACAAACGAGGCGCCTTTACGTCTGCCCATGCCGATCGCCCCGGTCGTTTTTCGCTGGCTGAAGGTGGCACCCTGTTTCTCGATGAGATCGGCGAGGTTCCCCTCAAGAATCAGGTCGATTTGCTGCGTGTTTTGGAGTCCCGGGAATTTCAGCCCCTGGGAGACACCCGAGTCCACAAAGCGGATGTACGTATCATCGCGGCGACAAACCGCCACCTGGAAGCGGCAGTAGAATCCGGCAGATTCCGGGACGATCTCTACTATCGGCTCAACGTCGTCCCCATTGACATCCCCCCACTGCGCGATCGGCGCGAGGACATTCCGACCCTCGTCGAGTGGTTTTTCGACGAAACCTGCCGCGCCTATGAGCAGCCTCGAAAAAGGCCCGATCCGGCGGCCATGGAGTTGCTCACTCGTCATCCGTGGCCCGGCAATGTTCGCGAGTTGCGGAATGTCATACAACGACTCGTCGTAACCAGCGACGGTGCCCTTGTAGGGACGCGTCAGGTTGGGGAAGTATTGGGAGAAATTCTCGAGGTCGAAGACACCTCCTCCACGTCCAGCCGTATTAGTCTCACCCTCGGAACATCGATCGATGAAGCGGAACGCGAGTTGATCGTCCACACCCTCGAGCGCCTGACGTCGAATCGACGTGAAGCAGCACAGATCCTTGGGATCAGCGTTCGCACGCTGCAGTACAAGCTGAAACAATACGGACTCAGCTAAGCACGTACTTGTAGTCGTCTCTTGTCCAAAGCCGCTCGCCACGAGGGGCTCGCCCGTCTCGAGGGCCTTCGCCGCCGCGAGCCATCCCGGCCCTGCAACGCCTCTCGCCCATGACAGAATCAACCCAGAGCATTCCCGCAAGCCTTCTGGTGCTGCAATTTCTGCAGCTATCGTCTGATTCTGCTGGTAGAGATGCGTCGACGGTTGACGGTTGAATAATCATATGCCTCTATTTTACAATATCTTACACCACTATAAAGACAGCGTGGCACCGCCTTTGCCTTGTAGTGTATGAAGCATGGATCATCTCTACGGGACGTGCAGCACCGAGTGTTTTGATAGAATCGTGTTACGTTGAATAATTTCAACAGGTTACTAAGATCTCAGACGATTCTTGCAGAACGAATTTGTTCCACAGATTGATTCAGAATTGCGTTCCAGTGCAAGAATTGCACACTGCTTAGAAACAACTCGTAACAGAATATAAAACAACGACTTGACGACAAAACCTCCAGAGCAGGCACAATCCAGTGCAGAAATTGCAGAAGGACAGGCAAGTGTGCTGTCCACGCTACTGCATCCTGATTTGCTGATTGCAGGACTGGACGTGTCAGGCAAGATCGAAGCGGTCAAGCATTTGATCGACCGACTTCACGAGCAGGGCGTGATCGGCGACAGCCTTGCCTTCTTGCAGGCTGTATTGGAGCGAGAGAACCTGCAGAGCACAGTGCTGGACGGTGTCATCGCACTACCACACGCTCGCGGTCGAATGGTGAAGCGACTCGGAATAGCGATCGGCACAGACCCTGAGCGCTCGATCGACTTTCCCTCAGGCGATGAGCGGCATCAAGTGGGCCTCATCTGCCTCATTGCCGTGCCGGCAGACGCGCCGGGTTTGTATCTGAAATTGATCGGCGTCCTGGCGCGAGCATTCAGCGAGCCAGAATTCGTCGACACAATCATCGCGACGCAGGATGCGACGCGTATGCACCAGTTGTTGACAGACCGCCTCGAGATCTGCGGCCTGTGATCGTCTTCGTCCTCGAACGAGCGGTCCTACTGGTTCCTCTGGCGGTTGCCGCCGGGGTCATGGAAGACAACCTGAAAATGACATTTACGATTCACGACCCCACAACGCCCGGGAGTAACTGATATGGCGTACACACTGCAAGAAGTATTGAAGGACGAAGAGAGCGCTTTGCGCCTCTATTTCGATGACATTGCCGACTCAACGCCTTTGTCGCGTGAGAAGGAAGTTGAATTGTCAGCCAAGATTCACGCTGGCGACCAGGAGGCACGCGACGAACTGGTGCAGGCCAATCTGCGCTTCGTCATCGACGTAGCCAAGAAGTATCAGAATCGTGGCCTGTCCTTGTCGGATCTGATCAGTGCTGGCAATGTCGGCCTCATGACCGCAGCCACGCGCTTCGACGGTGAGAAGGGCTTCAAGTTCATCTCCTACGCTGTGTGGTGGATCAAGCAGTCGATTCTGCAGACCATCGCTGAGCACGCTCGTACCGTGCGCTTGCCGCTGAACAAGCTGAGCCTGTTGAAGGATATCTCCAAGGCAAGCCGTAAGCTCGGTCAGGGTCGTGAGACGGATCCTCATGTCGACGAGATCGCCAAGGAACTCGACATGGCTCCTGAGGACGTACTCGACACCATGATGCATGCACGCACAGTTCGTTCGCTGGATGAGAGCTTTGAAGAGGATGATGAGCGCAGCCTGATGAACATTCTGCGCGATGACAACCAGGCGACGCCCGATCTGCACGTGATGGAATCGGCCGCCCGCAATCAACTCGACGAGGTACTCGAGAGTCTTGACGAACGCGAATTCCGCATTATCCGCCTCTACTTCGGTCTCGACGGCAATGAGTCGATGACACTGGAAGAGATCGGCGGCACGATGAATCTGACCCGCGAGCGTGTCCGTCAGTTGAAGGAACGCGCCCTCGGTAAGTTGCGTCACCCGCAGCGCTACCAGGCACTGTTGGCCATCTGCGACGACAACGAGGTGTTTTAAAGACCCTTCGCGGATTCGAGTGGCACGTTCGCCATTCGAATGGTATCCCACCCTTCGGGGTGTGATCGAAATCGCGCGCGATCGGATTCACAAGTGCGATCAAGGTTGCCGTAGGTAACCAGGATTGCTTCGCGATAGTAAAGCAAGAGCCGGGTGACGAGCGTCGATGACGCGGGATTCGTCATCCGGCTTTTTCTTTTGTATGGACCTATGGTTAGCCATTTGCCAGGCCAGACAGAAAGGCGATGACGATGAGGCTGTGTGTCTACTGCGGTTCCAAGAGAGGCGGAGACGTCCGCCACCACGATGCGGCCGTTTCTTTGGGAAGTGAAATGGCCGCACGGGGAATCGACCTGGTCTACGGTGGCGGCCGCGTGGGTCTCATGGGTGATGTAGCCGATGCGGTGCTTTCGGCTGGTGGCAAGGTAACCGGCGTCATTCCCCGAGCTCTCATGGATATGGAAGTTGGCCACCTGGGTGCAACGGAACTCGTCGTCGTCGACGACATGCATCAACGCAAAGCCATGATGTCCCGAGAGGCAGATGCCTTTGTCGCGCTCGCTGGAGGCTATGGCACGCTGGAGGAGTTGTTTGAGATGGTGGCGTGGTCACAGTTGGGAATCCACGCCAAGCCCGTGGGTCTGCTGAACACAGCCGGATACTACGATCACCTGCTCAAGTTCCTCGATAGCAGCGTGCAAGCAGGCTTCCTACACGCGCCCCATCGCGACCTCATCAAGGTCGCCGACGATCCAGTTGCCCTGTTGGATCAACTGTCTTGAAGGCGCCTTCGACATGGGTTTGGCACAGCCAACCCAAACCCGAAAAAGGTCGCTTGCGACCTTCTCAGACCCAGCGATCGTCGTCGCCGGATGCGGACGAGAGGTCGACGGCTCCCTGACTTTCGAGCTGACGAAGAGTTTGCACCACCTGCATCTGCGCATCTTCCACATCGCGCAGTCTCATCTTTGGCAAGTGGGCCACATCCTCCATCCATTGTGCACGGCGGCGCTCGGACATGTTGCTCAGGATACGATCCAGAACTCCTTTGCCCGCTGTTTTCATCGCCGCCTTCAACACCTCAAGCTCGACATTCTCCAGCAGGGCCAGAATCTCTCGATCCGCCAGCCTGGAGATATCGTCAAAGGTGAACATGCGCTGACGCACTTCGTCGGCCACTTCCGGATCAGCGGCGTCAAGCTTCGACAGCAGCTGCTGCTCCAATGATGTGCCAACGCGATTGAGGATATCAGCGGCAACACGCACCCCTTCAACCTGTTGCCCCCCTGACAGGACAGATTCAAGAGTCTGCGAGAGCCCCTCTTCGACCTGTTGCAAGACCTCAGGTGAGACACTTTCCAGCGTCGCAATGCGGTGCGCGATCTCCGTCTGTAAGTCGTGTGGCAGATTCTCAAGGATCGCTGCCGCCTGCTCGGGACGCACCTGCGTCATCATCAGGGCAATCGTCTGCGGATGCTCACGTCTGATATACGGCGCCACCTGTGAGGGATCTGCCTTGTCGAGCGCTTGAAACCCGGAACCGACAGGGGCGCCGCCCAAGCGCTGCATCATCTGTGCAGCGCGATCCGGTCCAAGAGCACTCTGCAGCAGATCGTGGGCGATGTCGTGCCCACCGCGGGCACCTTGCAAACGCCCCGTCTTCAAATCATCCTCGAACTCAGCTACGACTTCATCCTGGATCTGCCTTGGGATGTTCTTGAGATCAGCAATTGCGCGGGTGATATACTCCACCTCGTCATCCTCGAATTGCCCGAGCAACTCGGCCGCCAGATCCTGCCCCAGCGTGACCATCAGAATGGCGGCTCGTTGCCAGCGATCCAGTCCGGCCCCTGACGTCTCGTGCTGATCGCTCATTCGTCGTCTCCCCGCATCACTCGGTGTCGGACTCGGTGTCGGGCTCGGTGTCGGGCTCGGTGTCAGGCAGATCTCGTAACTGATCTCGCAGTTGCGCCGCCTGCTCAAAAGCCTCGTCAGTGATCGCCTCTTCGAGCGCCTTCTCAAGTCGCTCGCGCTCACTCAGGGGTTTTCGACCGCGGATCTCTTGTGCCAACTCGTCGAGGGCTTCCACCGAGCGTTCGCGCTCGGCATGAAATTCTTCAGCATCCACATGGTCAAGCGCCTCAATTCGTTGCCTGGATTCACTCAGTACCCTGAGGGCGCGATCGAACTTCTCGTCGTCTGCTAACTGCGAAGACAGGGCCGTCGCGTGGATCCTGATGATATAGGGCCACCATTTCTGCAGATTCATGCGATCCTCGTCGAGGACAGCAAACTGATGGAGGAATTCGAAACAGCCCATGTTCCGCTCCGTGTCACGAATGACTCGCTCATAGTCCTTCACTTGCAGGAGAAAGACATAACGGCCGTAGACCTGGGCGGATTCTTCGAACAACTCTTCGCAGGATGGGTGATTGAGCGCAAAACCCTCCTCACTTCCCGCCCGCTGCTCGTGTTCAACAAGCGTGTCGCGATAGTGATCGAGAGCAAAGTCTCGGTCGTGTGGCCGCTTACCGTCGGGACGCCCGTCCAGATTTAGCTGCAGGATCCCTTGAAAGGCCCCCTGATCGACGCGGACCTGGATCTTTGCGACGCCGTCATCGCCCCGGATTCGTCGCACATTCGAATCTGGGTCGTATTTCCAGTCGTCGAGTATTTGGCTGATATCGTGATTCATCATTCGACTCCGCCGCAAGGTGTCAGGCAATCCCCCCTTGGGAGGTTTGTGGCACCGAATCGGGTTGCCAAGGCTGGCATAAGTTTATGGTAGCCGCCACCCTGAGGGATGTCAATCAGAGTCCAATCCTCACTTGACGGATCACTGGGAATAGTAGATCATTCCAAATAGGACATTTTTGTAGTTTATGAAAATATCAAGACATTTTCGTCATTTTCGAATGAGGCCAGAAATTGAGCCAGGCATCTCCGCAGATTAGCGACCAGCAGTTGCTCTCGTCCTTGTTGGAGATCGGCGATTTCCTCGGCTCTGGATCGGAGTTTGAGGACTCCTTGCGGGCGATCCTGCGTGTCCTCAGCGATCGGCTACACATGCATCGCGGCACGATGAGTCTTCTTCAACAGGGCCAGGAGCGACGCGAAGTGGTCATTGATATCGCCTATGGATTGAGCCAGGACGAGATCGACCGCGGCCGATACAAGGTGGGCGAAGGAATCACCGGTCGCGTCGTCGCCTCGGGGAAACCCGTCATCGTTCCCCGCATCAGCTCCGAGCCACTCTTTCTCGATCGCACGGGCTCGCGCACAACGAGCGAAAAAACTCATACATCCTTCGTTTGTGTGCCAATCCCCCTCAAAGGCCAGGTCATCGGCACACTGAGCACGGACTGCCCCTACACAGACGACGTGACCCTGCAGGCGAATGTCCGCTTCTTGTCGATCGTCGCTGCCATGGTGGCACAGAACGTCGCGTCGCGACAGCGGGCACAAGAGCAATGGGCAAGTTTGCTGGATGAAAATCAACGCCTGCAGAGCGAATTGAAGGATCGCCACCACCCCACCAATATCATTGGGAACTCGCGCCCCATGCAGGAAGTGGGAGATCTGGTGGGCATGGTGGCCCCATCAGACGCGACGGTGCTGCTGCGAGGCGAGAGTGGCACAGGCAAGGAACTCGTCGCCGATGCGTTGCACTACCACAGCCTTCGCGCCCCCAAGCCCTTCGTCAAGGTCCATGTAGCTGCCCTGCCCGAGAGCCTCGTGGAGTCTGAGTTGTTTGGCCATGAGAAGGGTGCCTTCACGGGGGCCACCGAGACCAGAATCGGCAGATTCGAGCGCGCCGACGGGGGGACGATCTTCCTCGACGAAATCGGTGAATTGCCCCCCTCCGTACAGGTCAAACTTCTGCGGGTTTTGCAGGCTCGACAGGTAGAGCGCCTCGGAAGCCAGGAACCCCGCATCATCAACGTGCGAATCGTAGCAGCTACCCATGTCGACCTTGAGCAGGCTGTGGCAGATGGCAACTTCCGCGAGGATCTATTCTACCGACTCAATGTGTTCCCCATCTTTGTGCCGCCTCTACGCGAGCGCAAGTCGGATATCATGCTACTCGCTGATCATTTCCTCGAGAAGTACAGCCGGGAACATGGCAAACAGATGCGGCGGATTTCCACTCCCGCCATCGACATGATGACCGCCTATCATTGGCCTGGGAATGTGCGCGAATTGGAGAATTGCGTGGAACGCGCCGTCATCCTCTCCGTGGACGGGGTCGTTCACGGCCACCACCTACCGCCCAGCTTACAGACGGGGGATAGTTCGAATACGCCCATGTCAGGATCACTCGAGACCATGATGGACGCCTACGAAAAGGAGATCATTGTCGAGGCCCTGAAGAATACCCGCGGCAACATGGCGAAAGCGTCGAGAATCCTGGGCACGACACCGAGGATCTTCTCATATCGCGCCAAGAGGCTCGGCCTTGCCCCGAAAGACTATAAGTAGAGTCGGGGACGATCCATAGGGCCAGACATTTCAGAATTATCAGACAGCAGTTTTCTACATAAATGTCGTCTTCCTTAGGGAGGACGACACTTTTGTTGTCTAATGAGCACCTCTAATTGTTCATTGAGGTATAACGCAACACACTGTTTTTACATCCCTTACAACAGACATCAAAGTTCATCTTGGCTCTTGGCACCGCCCTTGCATGGTGAAGTTGGTCCCTTGGAGTACAGAATCCGACATGCGCCACCTTCACATTCAGTTTTCATCTCGATAGGAGTAGCACGGGCCTGATGCACAGAAACCTGATGCACATTTCACGAATTCGTCTGGCCTCGCTGATCACCGCAGCGATTGTCATTTTAGGAGACTCAACCCAGGCCGTTGCCGAAGGGATCACCTCCATGGAGGAATTCCAGAGCATGCCCCTGGTCTACCCCAAGTTCATGGTCGACAACCTGTGGATTCTTATCTCCGCAGCCTTGGTCTTCGTCATGCACCTCGGCTTTGCGACACTGGAAACGGGGCTGACACGCCAGAAGAACACGGTCAATATCCTGTTCAAGAATATCTTCATCGTTTCCGTTGGCATCCTGACCTACGCGTTGACCGGCTTCAATACCATGTATCCGGGAGATTTCAATGGGTTCATCTCGATTCTCGGTCCCATTGGCTTTGGCGGGGATGATGTCGCGAATCTGACAGCCAACTACGGGCCAGGTGCCTACACCTACTGGTCCGACTTCATCTTCCAGGCCATGTTCGCTGCCACGGCTGCGACCATCGTCTCTGGTGCCGTCGCCGAACGAGTCAAGCTCACAGGATTCATGGCGTACGCCGCTATCCTGGTCGCCTTTCTCTACCCAATTGCCGGCTCCTGGAAATGGGGCGGCGGGTGGCTCGACGGGATGGGCTTCTATGACTTTGCCGGCTCCTCCATCGTTCATGCCTTCGGCGGCTTCTCAGCCCTGGCCTGCGTGCTCATCCTTGGCCCGCGCCGCGGCAAGTATGTCGACGGGCAAGTACGTCCGATTCTCGGACACAGTATGCCCCTGGCAACAATCGGCGTATTCCTCCTTTGGCTGGGTTGGTTTGGTTTCAATGGTGGCTCCGTGCTAAGCGCCGATCCGGGTCTCGTGAGCCTCGTCTTCGTCACGACATCACTGGCTGCAGCGGCGGGAGCCCTTGCCTCGATCTTCACGTCCATGGCGTATTTGAAAAAGCCGGATGTCTCGATGGCGCTCAACGGTATCCTGGCAGGCCTAGTCGGCATTACCGCCGGCGCTGATTCTGTCACCTGGATCGGCGCCATTCTGATCGGCCTGGTCGCCGGAACCATCGTCGTCTTTGCCATCATCATCATCGATCGCATCCAGATCGACGATCCCGTCGGCGCCATTTCCGTACATGGGATATGTGGCATGTGGGGCACCATTGCTGTCGGCATCTTCAGCACGAACGCCGATCACACTGTGACGATTCAGATCATCGGAACACTGAGTTATGCCGCTTTTGCTTTCGTGGCGTCGCTGATCCTGGCATCGCTGGTGAAGGCAACGATTGGTTTTCGCGTCAGTGCGGAAGAAGAGGACGAGGGACTCGACATGAGCGAACATGGCCAGCCCGCTTACGCCGACTTCCAACACATCAACAACTAAAGCCAGAAACGTCCTCTAGGAGATAGACATGATCAAGATCGAAGCATTCCTCCGCCCGGCGGCGTTGGAGCAAGTCCAGGAGGCCCTGGCCGGCATTGGTATCGCAGGCCTCTCCGTCCTCGAAGTACGGGGCTACGGTCGTCAGCGTGGTCACCGTGAAGTCTACCGTGGTGCCGAATACACAGTTGACTTCGTCCCGAAAATCAAAGTCGAGGTCGCCGTCAACGACGACGTCAAGCAACAAGCGATCGACGCCATCGTCGAAGCGGCAAAGACCGGACAAGTCGGTGACGGCAAGGTCTTCGTCGTTCCCGTGAACGAAGCCGTGCGCGTACGCACCGGGGAAACCGGGGATAGCGCACTGTAGCTAACCGGCCGGGGCTCGAGAGTGCAGGCAAAACCCATTAGGGTGACCATCTTGTCACAGGCACGATGGAACTCCTCCCGTGGGACGCGAGTAAGTATTGTGCCACTGTCTGGGCCTCGGCCGCAGCATCCGATACAGGAATCCAACCACAACGAACGTGCCGTCTCAGCACGGCACAGGAGCGATTGAGCACGATGCGCAAATATCTTCGCACCATCCTTGCAGGAGCACTCGTCGCTCTTGCCACCAGTGTTCCCGCAAGCGCCGAAGTAGGCCTCGGCACTGACCTTGTTAGTCGCTATGTCTGGCGCGGTTCGGATCTCGGCAATGCAGCCTCAGTGCAACCGTGGATTTCCTACAGCAATGACGTGGTGGAGGTCGGGGCCTGGTCGTCCTGGGCAATCGATGACGGGGCTGCGAACGAGAACGATCTCTATGTCTCCTTTGGTGCAGGTCCTGTAGGTATTACAGTCACCGACTACTATCTGCCCACAGCTTCACCAGGAGATTTCTTTAACTATTCCGACGACGATGGTATTCACATCATTGAGATTTCCGCCGGAATCGAACTGGGTGCTGCCAGTGTCATGGGCGCCATCAATCTCCTCGGGGATGGCGACGATTCGTTTTGGGTTGAAGCCTCTGTGCCCCTGGAGATGCTCTCATCGGGAGATACGGTCGTGGGCCTCACCGTGGGCGGCGGCAACGGCTTCTACACAACTGACACAGATCCCATGGTTGCCAGCGTCTCGCTTGATGTGTCGAAGGATGACTGGTTTGGCAGCTACATCCTGAATCCAGATGCAGAGATCACCTTCCTTGTGATCGGCAAGAGCTTTTAGCGGATCTGGCGACATAGCCGCCATCAGCATCCAAAGGGCAAGGGCGTGGATCCGTATGGATTCACGCCCTTTCGTTGTCATAGGTGAGAGAGGTACGCATATTCCACACACTCCCCATTCAGCGAAAATGAGAGGCCGTGGCAACAGAATTCCTTATTGGTACACGTGGCAGCCAATTGGCCACCACCCAGTCTGGCATGGTGCGCGATCAATTGGCCGCGCACTGGCAGAACGAGATCGATCCTCGTCTGGAAATCATCTCGACAAAGGGTGATGTGGACTCTACGTCCCTGTCGCAGATCGGGGGCCAGGGCGTTTTCACCCGTGAGATCGAGAGAGCCCTCCTCGACAGCCGTGTGCAGTTGGCTGTTCACAGTCTGAAGGATTTGCCGACAGATATGGACGAGCGACTGCAGTTGTCGGCGATCCCCGTCCGCGAAGACATAAGAGATGTGCTGGTCACCGCTGATGGTGGTGGACTCGATCAGCTACCCGACGGTGCCCGTATCGGCACGGGCTCGTCTCGACGTCAGGCTCAACTGCTGGCCATAAGGCCGGATCTGCAATTTGCCGATCTGCGCGGCAATGTGGACACACGCCTGGGGAAGGTTACCCATGGCGAGCTCGATGCAGTGGTCCTCGCCGCCGCCGGACTTCATCGACTGGGTCACGGCGATCGGATCAGCTGCTACCTTGATCCAAACCAGATCTTGCCAGCTCCAGGTCAGGGCGCGCTCGGATTGCAGACACTGAAAAGTGATTCCGTGGCCCACCGGCTCCTATCAGCACTCAACGACCCGGCAACCCACACCAGTGTTACAGCGGAGCGAGCTTTCCTGGCCAGTCTTGGTGGAGGATGCCGCGCCCCTATCGCTGCATGGGCCCGCATGGAGGGCGAACAACTACGACTCGATGGGGCTGTGCTGAGCCTCGATGGCGCCACTGTCTGCCGGGGCACGCTTGCAGGTAATTCAGAGGATGCGACGAGGTTGGGTGCGCAACTTGGCGAACAACTCAAGGCAGAAGGTGCCCTCGCTCTGATGGCCGATGCGGGCTGACGAGCAGGCCGGGCGTCTCACCTCGATGGACCATCTACCCCATGCCATGAAGGGCTGTGTCTACATCATCGGTGCAGGCCCCGGAGATCCTGGTCTGCTCACGGTGAAAGGATGGCGTTTCCTCAGCGAAGCGGATATCGTGTTTTATGATGACCTGCTTGACCCACGTGTCCTCGAGTTGACTCCCCCAGCCTGCGAACGCGTCTATGCCGGACATCGTGGCGGACGCCCGACGGAGTCGACACGTCGCCAGGATGATCTCAATCAGCAACTGATTGACGCGGCACGAGCCGGACACCGAGTCGTGCGTCTCAAAGGCGGCGACCCATATGTCTTCGGTCGCGGCGGCGAAGAAGCGATTGCCCTGCGCGACGCCGGGATCCCCTTCGAAGTCGTGTCAGGTGTATCGGCAGCCATGGCCGTACCAGCCTATGCCGGCATTCCCCTCACGCACCGCGGTGTAGCACAGACAGCAACTCTCGTCACTGGACATGAGGACCCCAGTTCAGCCAATGTGGACTGGGCATCATTGGCCAGAGCGGGAGGCACGCTGGTCATTTTCATGGGCAGTCGTCGCGTCGGCGCCATCACGCGCACATTGATCGAAGCTGGCCGTGCGGAGACGACGCCGGCCGCTGCCATTCAGTGGGGCACACGACCACAGCAACGAACGATCACGGCGACCCTGGCCACACTCGAGCAGGAAATGGCCACGGCGCAGCTGCGGGCGCCTGTCTTGCTGGTTGTCGGAGAGGTTGTCGCCCAGCGCCAGGCACTGGAATGGTTCGAAGGCAGGCCCCTCTTCGGACGACGCATCCTGATCACACGTAGTCGGGAGCAGTGCAGGCCGCTGCGGCTACTGCTGGAAGCCGAAGGCGGGGAGGTGTTTGAGCTCCCCATGTTGCAGCTGAGCGACCCGGAGGATGCCGCGCCACTGGACAAAGCACTGACGCAGTTGCAGAAGTTTCAGTGGATCATCTTCACGAGTCCGAATGCCGTGTCCTACTTTTTCACCTCATTGCAACGATCGGGTCGGGATGCCCGGGCTTTGGGCAGTTGCCGCATAGCGACCATCGGCTCAGCCACGGCGTCGCATCTTGCCGACTATGGCATCTCCCCCGATCTGACACCGACGTCGCACTCCTCGGCGGGACTGGCGGCGGCCTTCGCCGACATCGATCTGCAAGATGCACAGATTCTCATACCGTCCTCTGCGATCGGCATCACTGACCTCGATGAAGAACTGGAACGCCAGGGGGCGAAGACACAAAGAGTCACAGCCTACGAGAATCATCCCCCAAACCCCGACGAGGTTGAGATACCTGAGGCCCTGTCATCGGGAGAGATGGACTGCGTCGTTTTCGCCAGCCCCTCGGCAGTGCATCATTTCGTTGAATTGCTTGGCCGCGATCAAGCCTTCGAATCTCTTGCGCAGACACGCATCGCCGTGATCGGACCCACCCCCGCCCGAGCCATCACGGCCCTGGGGCTTCAGGCAGCAATCCAACCTGACACGAGCAGTGTTGAAGATCTGGTACGAGCCATTTCTGCCGACTTCGATAGAAGTCGGGCAGCGATGTGAGTGGTCGACGAGATGCCTGAGTTCCTTCCCTCTGAGACCCTTCCTTCTGGGAAACTTCCTCAGCATCTGTTGACCCGCCTGCTGCAGAAGCACACACAGAGCACGGATCCACGCCTACTGGTGGGGCCCGGATTCGGCGAAGATGCTGCCGTCATCGATTTCGGCGACACGTGTCTTGTCGCCAAGACAGATCCCATCACCTTCGCCACCGATCAACTCGGTTGGTATGCTGTGCATGTCAATGCAAATGACATCGCCGCCATGGGTGCCACGCCAAAGTGGTTTCTGTCGACCGTCATCGCACCACAGCACATGGCAACACCCGCACTCTTTGATCAGATCCTTGGGCAGATTCAGCAAGCTTGTGCCGACTTGAACATCACCGTCGCGGGAGGGCACACGGAGATCACGACTGGCATCGATCGTCCTCTCGTCGTTGGGCAGATGCTGGGCGAGGTAAGGGCCGACCGAGTGATTCGGTCTTCTGGACTACAGGCTGGCGACGCCCTGCTGCTGACGAAGGGGCTCGCAATCGAGGCAACGAGTATCATCGCTCGTGACATGGCCGACCACCTGCGAAGCGATGGTTGGGCAGAGGCAGATCTGGCCGAGGCGGCCGACTATCTCACTCAACCTGGGATCAGCGTCGTCGCAGATGCGCGAATCGCTCTGGCTGCAGGCGACGTCCACGCTCTCCACGATCCAACCGAAGGTGGCGTTGCAACAGCACTGGTGGAGATGGCCACAGCCTCGCAAGTCGACGTCGACATCAAGTCTCCCTTGCCCGTCTCCCCCCTGACTGTTCGACTCTGCAATGACGTCGGCATTGATCCTATCGGGGCGATTTCCTCCGGCGCTCTGTTGATCGGCTGCCCTGCAGATTCTGTTGCCGCAATAGTTAGTGCCCTGGCGGATGCCCGAATCGCTGCAGCGAGGATCGGCACGGCGAAGGAATCAGTGGGCGACATCCCACGGATTCGTTTGCAGCATGGCGAAGGCTGGCAACCACTCCCCCAATTTGACGTAGACGAAGTCGCTCGACTGTTCACCTGATGGCGGAGACCGAGCCCCCTATGAGCCTCAAAGCGATCCTGTTTGACATGGACGGAACTCTCACCGTTCCGTGGATTGACTGGACAGAGCTCCGGACTGCGATCGGTGCCACTGACGGCCTGGGAATCATCGAGTTCATTGGCACCCTGCCGCCTGATTCACAAGAGAAGGCCGAAGCGACGGTGCGTGAGTTCGAAATGGACGCCGCCCGCCAGGCGCCCGCCAATCCCGGTCTCGATGCGATGTTTGAGCAGTTGGATCAGCTCTCCCTCAAGCGCGCCTTGATCACAAATAACCATCGTGCGGCCATGCTGCATGTCGTTGAGCGCTACGGACTCTCTTTCGATCTGTGCCTCAGCCGGGAAGATGCACTGCTCAAGCCCGCACCCGATCTGTTGTTGTTGGCCCTCGAGCATTTTTGCATCTCACCTGAGGAAGCCGTGTTCGTTGGCGACGGTCGTTATGACAGGGTCGCGAGTGCTGCAGCAGGCGTGCGATATGTACACTTGTCCCACGATCGGACCATCCCCGAGCAGGAAGAGACGTTCTACCACCTCGCGCAATTGCTCGATCTGCTCGACGTCTCTGGCTGACCCTCGTATTTTCAGAAACTCTGATCTATGCGCCTGACCTGAGCCGCTCAAGGACCCTATATGCCCTTTCAATCCACTTTCGACTTTCGCATGCCCACCCACATTGTGCATGGCGTTGGTTCGATCACCCGCCTCGCCCAATTGCTGGCCGACGGAGCACGCCCACTCGTGGTCGCCGATCCCGGTCTTGTCGAAGCGGGGATTGTTGCGCGAGCGACGGATGTCCTCGACAATGCCGGCCTCAAGTGGACCCTCTTTACGGATGTCGTGGGCAACCCCGTCGCCAAGAATGTCAGTGCCGGCGCGCGCGCCTATGCGAAGGGAAAGTGCAACGCCCTCGTTGGTCTCGGCGGTGGCTCACCGATGGATGTGGCGAAGATGATCGGTGTCGTTGCCACCGGTGGTGGGCGCATTGAGCAGTATCTGGGTGCGGGAAAGGTGACCGTTGATCTCCCCCCTCTGGTGTGCGTGCCGACTACGTATGGAACAGGCAGCGAAGTCACCCCCTTCGCCGTGCTCACGAATCCCAAAACTCAGAACAAAGACCCCGTGATCAGCCACAGGATCACACCGGGTGTGGCCATCCTCGATCCAGACCTGTCCGTGGCCCTACCGATCGCGTTGGGGGGAACAACGGGGATGGACGCCTTGACCCACGCCATCGAGTCGTACACGAATCTTCTATCGACACCTCTGACAGAGGGAATCGCACTTAGTGCCATCGAGATGATCGGCGACAATCTGCGCATCGCCTGTGCCAATGATCATGAAATAGAAGCGACGCAGCAGATGCTGATCGCCAGTTGCATGGCGGGTGTCGCTTTTGCACAGACGCGATTGGGGAATGTGCACGCCATGTCACATCCGGTGGGTGCCCAGTTCGGTGTTCATCACGGACTGGCGAATGCAGTCCTTCTCCCCCATGTGATGGACTACAATCTGCAAACGCGCCTCGGCAAGTTCGCCCAGATCGCCAGTGCCCTTGGCGAAGAGACCGAAGGACTATCGGAATACGATGCTGCATGTCTCGCCGTGGAGGCGGTCCGCCAGATGAATGATGATCTGGGCATTCCGGATGGCCTGAAGGCGACAGGTGTGAAAGCGAGTGGCATCAACCAACTCGCAAAAACAGCTATGCAGAGCGGCAATGTTGCCGTAAACCCCCGCAAGACGACACTCGCCGACATGCAGGCGCTGTTTCGCACGGCCATGTAGCCAGGGAGAGCACGTTGATTCTCGATACAATGAATCTGAAGGGAAAAACAGCGCTGATCACGGGCGCCGGCCGCGGAATCGGTCGTGGTGTGGCGATTGCCTATGCGCAGGCTGGAGCTGATGTAGCCCTCGTCAGTCGCTCTCAAGATCAGCTCGATGAAGTCGCAACAGAGGCCCGTGCTCTCGGTGTCAGAGCCGTATCCATCGTCGCAGATATCGGTAAACCTGAAGACATTGAAGCGGCAGTATCAACAACGGTAGATCAATTTGGCCGTCTCGATATTCTGGTGAACAATGCAGGGATCAACCATCGAACACCGACCGTCGATTTCCCTATCGAGGAATTCGATAAGATCATCGACGTCAATTTACGTGGCGTTTGGTATCTGTCGCAGCAGGCGGCAAAACAGATGCTGGCCCAGGGTGATGGCGGGCGCATCATCAACACCGCTTCTCTCGCCAGTCACATGGGTGTTCCTGGACTCTCCGCATATGCGGCCAGCAAAGGCGGCGTGGGTATGATCATCAAGGTGATGGCCGTCGAGTGGGCAACCGAGGGGATCACTGTCAACGGCGTCAGTCCGGGATACATTGCGACCCCCCTGACACAACCGCTGCGGGATGATGAGGAAAAGAACGATTGGATTCTCAGTCGGATACCCATGAAGCGCTGGGGCACGCCGCAGGACATGGCGGGGTTGTATGTGTTTCTGGCCTCTGATGCAGCCGCCTATATCACAGGCCAGTTATTTCCCGTGGATGGCGGCTGGCTCGCTGGGTGACAGGAAGGTCACTTCGTCCCATCTTTCTTCCTCCCGATCATAGATCGACGATCACCAACCACGCTGTCTGGAGATTCAATGGCCCTACCGAAGATGATCCGCATTCGCCAGCACTTTGAGGCACCTGAAGTTGATGATATTGCCAGCACGGTGAAAGAGCAGATCGCAGGTCTGCAACTTCAGGACAAGGTAAAGGCGGGTGACTCGGTGGCGATCACCGTCGGTAGCCGCGGCATCAACGAAATCGCCCTGATCACGAAGTCTATCGTCGAGGCTGTGAAGGAACTCGGAGGCGTACCCTTTATCGTGCCCGCCATGGGTAGTCATGGTGGTGGCACCGCCGAGGGGCAGCAGCATATCGTCGAGAGTTATGGCGTAACCGAGGAGTATGTCGGCTGCGAGATTCGGTCCACGATGGAGGTCGTGCAAGTTGGCACCGTCGAGGGCGAAGTCCCCGTTTACTTTGACAAATACGCTGCCGCAGCTGACCACGTCGTCGTCGCAGGCCGAATCAAACCACACACTGGTTTTGTCGGCGAGATTGAATCTGGTTTGCACAAGATGATGCTTATCGGCCTGGGCAAGCACAAAGGCGCCGCCCTCTATCACCAGGCGATCGTGCAGTATTCCTTCGACCGGATCATTCGTGCCGTCGCCGGCGAGGTTATCGACAAATGCGGTATTCTCTTCGGCCTGGCCATCGTTGAGAATCAGTATGACCACACGGCGATGATTGAAGCCGTCGCCCCCGACAAATTCGCCGAGCGTGAGCGCGAGTTACTCATCCTGGCCAAGAAGTGGATGCCCCGCTTGCCCTTTGATCGCGTCGATCTACTCGTCATCGACGCAATCGGCAAGAACATCTCCGGCTCCGGTCTCGACTCAAATGTCGTGGGCCGCAAGTTCTACGAACACTGTGCCGCAGAGAAGGAATATCCGAAGGTGACTCGGATCCTCGTCCGCGACCTGACGCCGGAAACCCATGGCAATGCGGCGGGGATCGGCACATCCGAGTACGTGCATCAGCGCGTCGTCGACAAGATGGATGTGTCGGCGACGGTGATCAATTGCATGACGGGGAACGCCCCATCCGGCGCCGCCGTCCCCATCAGTTTTCTAACAGATCGCGTTTGCATGGAGAAGGCACTGGAGACCGTTGGCTTTGTTGCTCCTGAAAACGCACGCGTCCTGCGTATCCACAACACGCTTCAACTCGGTGAACTCTGGGTATCCGATGCGTACGCCGAGGAAGTCGCCAAGCGTGAGGATCTGAGCGTCGTAACCGAGGCGGCCCAAATGGACTTTGACGAACAAGGAGATTTGCTGAATTGGTAACCTCCGATCAGGAACCTATCGGCACTGCCGTCAGTGACATCGACACACCCGTGTTGCTATGCGATCTCGACGCGCTCGAGCACAACATTCAGAAACTCTCCGAGCACTTTGCCCAGGCGGGCAAGCGACTGCGCCCACATACGAAATCACACAAGACACCTGCCATCGCCAACATGCAGATGGCAGCGGGCGCCATTGGTGTGACCTGTGCCAAACTGGGCGAAGCCGAAGTAATGGCAGACGCCGGAATCGATGATATCCTTATTGCCAATGAGGTCATCGGTCGCCGCAAAATCGAACGTCTGATGGCACTGGCTCGCAGGTGCGACATCATGGTCGCCGTCGATCATCCGGATAACCTCGATGACCTCGAGCAGGCGGCGGCAGCGGCCGGTGTGCAACCACGCGTATTGGTGGAAGTCAATATTGGCCACAATCGGTGTGGTGTGGATGCCGACTCGGCCGACGTCGTCGATTTGTGTCGTGAGGCGGCGAATGCGAAACACCTGCGATTCACTGGCATCATGGGATACCAGGGGCACGTTGTCGATCTGGAAGACAAGAAAGCTCGCGAGACAGGCGCCAACGAATGCCTGCAACGCCTTAGTTCCTGTGTCGCCCGAGTTCGTGAGGCAGGCATTGAAGTGGAGATCGTCAGCACCTCCGCCACGGGCGACTACTACATCTCCACGACATACGACACGGTGACAGAAGTACAGGCCGGATCGTACGCCCTCATGGACGCAGCCTATGGACGTCTTGATCTTGGCTTCCAACATGCCCTGTCTGTATTGACCACCGTCACGAGTCGTCCTGCAGAAGACCAGGTGATCACGGACGCGGGCCTCAAGAGTGTGACACCCGAGCATGGTATGCCCGATGTACGCCTGCCGTCCAAAGAGGGAATCGATGTGGGCTGGGATCCGAAAGGCCTGCGTTTTCTCGAGTGCCATGCTCTGTCCGAGGAACACGGACGTCTGCAATCGGTCGATGGTCCCTGCCATCTCGAGGTCGGTGATCTCATCGAATTCATACCGGGACACGGCTGCACGACAATGAATCTTCATGACTACATCTATGCCGTGCGCAATGGCCGCCTTGAGGCGATCTGGCCTATTGCGGCACGTGGAAAGGTCCGCTGATGACCAGCACAGTCCAGGCCGCCGTGATGACGGCACCAGGCCAGATCGAGATGCGTGAATTCCCTCGGCCCACCATCGCTGATGATGAAATCCTGCTCAGGGTTGAACGCACCGGCATCTGTGGCAGTGACAAACACATGTATGCCGGTCATATGCCGCTACAGTTTCCCATCATTCCGGGGCACGAACTTGTGGGTGTCATCGAGGAGTTGGGATCCCGCGCCCACGAGGAAATGGCCATTGTCGGCGGTCCCCTGTCAGAGGGTGATCGGATCACGACGACCCCCAGTTCGCAAGCCTGTGGCAAGTGCTGGTATTGTCTGCATCAGCCGCAACGGCCTACCCTGTGTGCCAATCGCTACGTCCATGGATTTGTTTCCAGCGATGTCGCTCCGACCCCGCGCGGTGGCTTCGCCGAGGTGATGCATCTGGCGAATCGGTCGTGGATCTTCAAGATCCCCGATGGTTTGTCGAGCGAACACGCTGTGCTGACCGAACCGGCTGCCGTGGCGACGCGTGCCGTAGAGCGCGCCTTTGGTCCGGGTCTCCCCCATATCGGTGAAGGTCTGGGGATGGACAAGTCTGTGCTGGTCCTGGGCGCAGGCCCCATTGGTCAACTCGTCGTCGCCGCCCTCGCCCACGTCGGTGTCGACCGCATCATCGCCACAGACCTGTCTGCATCGCGGCTGGACATGGCCAAGAAGATGGGGGCCCACCACACACTGGATGCAGGCGCGCCCCTGGAAGAACGACTGGAGGCCGCCAAAGCCCTGACCGAGGGTGTGGGACCTGACATCGTCATAGAAACGGCAGGCGTCCCCATCGTCTTCAAGGAATCTCTTGACTACGTTCGCCGTGGCGGCATCGTTGTTGAGGTCGGACACTTTACCGATCCGGGCGGTGTCGACATCCACCCGAATGTCATCTGCTTTAAGGATCTCGACATTCGCGGCATGTGGGCTTATCCGGCGATCCAGTTCAAGACGGCTTTGTCCTTCCTGAAGAACACACAGGCACCTCTCGATGATTTCATCACCCATCGAGTCGGCTTGGCGCAGACGGAAGAAGGCATCCAGATCACAGGCAGCGAAGGGTCGATGAAGGTCGTCGTCGAACCATGAGTGATCAGGCCATGAGCATCAGATGAATAGCGGCCAGGCAAACAGCGGGCGCCAACGTCTGACGTCGCAGCAGAAAGCCCAGTTCCAGGAACAGGGCTTTCTCACAGATCTGCCGTCCGTGTTTTCCAAAACGGAAGTGGCAGATCTCAACAGTGGCTTCGCACAACTGTGTGATTTGCTGGATGCGGGTGAGGACAGCAAAGAGATCCGCGAATGGCATGAGTCGAGTCTGTGGCTCTTCGACATCTGTCGTCACGAGCAGATTCTCGACTATGTCGAAGATGTCCTTGGTCCCGACTTCTATCTGTGGGCATCCAACTATTTTGCCAAGGAGCCCAACTCACCATCCACCGTTGGTTGGCATCAGGACGGCTTCTACTGGCCCTTGAGTCCACATCACTCTGTCACCGTATGGATCGCCTGTACTGACTCAGACGAGTCGAATGGCGCAATGGAAGTCATCCCGGGCACGCACCAGACAGGATTGATCAAACATCAGCGCTCGACAGATACCGAATCCGTGTTGACTCTCGAGCTCGAAAAGGGATCGGTCCGCACCGACGAGGCGGTACCCATCGCCCTGAAGGCTGGAGAGATCTCCCTTCATGATGACCGTATCATCCACGGATCGCCGGGTAACCTGTCGAGTCGGCCACGCGTTGGGCTGACAGTACGGTATTCCGGTACGCAGGTGAAGTGCGATCTGTCCGTGAACCCCCACTTCAAGAGCTACCTCATGCGTGGCCAGGATACGTATCAGCACAATCCGGTCGGTGACGTGCCAACCCAGACTTTCGCGCGCCTCGTGCGCCAGCACCTGAGTATTGAAGAAGCCGATCAGGACGAATGGCACGAGCGGAGTTGAAAACACGGCCGCTTCAGATTCAGCGCCTGACGACGCTCAACTGCATTTCAACATACGACCTCAGACTCCCCACCGAATAAAGCAGTTCTTCCGTCAGATCCTCATCTGGGATATCGAAGTCGAAGGTTCTTTCGATGGCGTCGATGATTTCGAGAGAACCGATGGAATCGAAGTCATCTTCGGCAAAGAGCGGTTCATCGTCGCTGAGTTCACCTGGGTCGATGCTGAGGCGTAAACGCTCCACGATGAGCTCCCGGACTCGCTGACCAATGTTCTCAGTTATGTCCTGGCTCATGCGGCCCGCTTCGATTGACTCGGACAGAAGGCGGACACCACGAGCTTCGTCAGTCTGAGGATGTCACCAGATTCACCGATGCAGAACGCGGGCAGTTGATGGGTCTGGGCCAGCCGCTCGAGATGCATCTGCTGGTTGGCCTTGTTGGGGGTAGACGTCTTCAGCCACGATCGCCCGTGACGAATTTCGGCACTTCTCTGCTGGTCGCTGATGGCCAAGGACAGCACACGCGTCTGCGCCAGCGACTCAAGGGTTGCTATGGTGGCGCGGACGTAGTCGTCATCGTCCGTCGCATTCACGACGAGGATGCAGGCATCGGGCTTGGTACCCAGCAGGAAAGCGAGCGAGGGAAGTGTGAGTGTGCGCGGATCGTGGACATCATAAGGGACGGTCCCCGACTGGGATCCGGCGATGATGAGATCATGTTGGCTTTCACTACACAATCGTCGCATGCGCCGATCGAGATAGTCAGGCCAATGCTGCAAAGCCAGATCAACCTGTGATCCGTATCCCATGGGAAATGACACGTCGAGGCCAAACAACTCGGCGTGATGCTCCGTGCCCACTTGAGCGACGCGGTAGCCCTCCTGCATCAGACTGCGGCGCAGGGCCAACTGGAGTGTGAACTTTCCCTGCGACGAGCTCGTGCCAAAGACGCCGAGGACGGGGCGATCAACGCATGCCGCTTGGGGCATGCGCAAGACTCTTTTCGCCTCCTCCATGCTCAGCCGCGGCGAATGCAGCGACAGTCCTTGTTCACGGGCCCGCTTGTGCAGATCCGGGTAACGAACGGGATCGACAGACTCAAAGCTGAAGACGCTGGCCTTGGCGTCTAATGCATGAGTCACGGCGTCGCGCAGAGCGTCGCGGCCCTGCAGGTCGCCAAGTTTCCCCGTGTAGCCTAGAACGAGCACATCCGCCCCTTCGAGAGCGTTGGGCAGACTCGCAGAAATGGTTACACCCATGGGCGATTGTCTCAGAACCTCACCTGCATCTTGTCCAACACACCGCCTTCCTGGTGGATCTGCAACCCCGACAATCTCGAAGGCGAGCAGATCTCTGAATCGAACGAGTGAGTGCATCTCCTTCGTGAACGGATAGAGAGCCGCCCGCGCGCCGATGGGTTTGGTAGAGGTTGGTTGTTCTGGCGCTGTGGCATCGGGTTGTACTTGTGTGGCAATTCTTCCAAGCAACTCGTGGATGTTGGGCACGATGGGCGATGTACTCTCGGCCAGCAACCGAGTGATTCGCGCCGTCACCCGGGGAGCAGCGAAACTGCTACCCGCAATCATACGATCCTCCCCCTGACGCCAGCGCACCCGTTGGCGGTCGCCGCGGGCGACACACTGAATCGGATGATTGGGTCGATAGATGATTTCGTCTTCGCCGACCAGACTTGCACCAGACACGCCGATCGTCGCATCGCAGTGCGCCGGGAAACTGACAAGCCCGTCGTTGTGCACCGCCGCAATGATGATCAGCCCTGCGGCGTTGGCTTTGGTGCAAATCCTTTCGAGCGCGGCCCGTTGTGAAGAGTCAGTGGTTCCAAGACTGATACTCACGACGTGAATAGCTTTCTCAATACACCACTCAATCGCTTGAATCAGCGCTTCAGGCTCGAAGGAACCATGCTCATCGGTGATGGCGAGGGAGCTGATCTGGGCGGACGGAGCGAGTCGCCCGATCAGCTCAACGCAGGCCGTGCCGTGGCCGATCGGATCGGTGAGACAACGGCCAAAACCGAACCGACCCGATTGACGCTTGATACGTAGAGAGTGATGTAGTTGGGCATGGCGCAGACTGAGAGGATCTGCGCCACTGTCAATGACTGCGACCTTGATGTTGGGCATAGAGGATGCCTAACCCTGGAGAGGAGAGATGCTCACGGCGAGGTGATTGGGGAGTTACCGGGTGCTACGGGTGTTCAGTGCTGTACGAATCGAGTGGGGGCGCCTCAGCCCCCTCTGGTATTGTCGATGCGAGTGGATTCAGTGGACGTCGAGCTGCCTGATGTTTGCACAGTCCGATTGCCACTGGAAGTGATGATGATACGTGGGCCTGGATTGGTGATGTGGGTAGCCGAGACTGCAACAACTGGCCCATTGTTTCCGACCTGACCACCGACGGTTAAATTGAAATTTTCGTCAATTGTGGCGGTAAGGCTGACGCCAGGAATACCGATGCCTACACCGCCACTCACGATACCACGGTCACTTCCGTGAGTATTGCTCAGGTCGTGGCAGGTGCCGCAAGAGCCCATGACTGTCGAAGTGGAATCAATCATGAGATGTTCATGTTGATACAGTTCGCCGTGATTCTTGACTGCCTGCTGTGGCTTTTCGAGCAGATTCAAGGGAGATCTCCAGGAAATACCATGAGCATCTCTCCATAGAGCTAGAGATTGGCAAGGATTGCCTGAGTTGTGTTGAAGCACACATGAGCCCAGGCGGCCGGCACAGCCGACTTCGTTCGGTGAGTGAGGATGGTGTAGAGGGCACCGCCTGAGAGGAGACCGATCAGTCGTGGTACATGCCAATCGAGATAGAGTTGAGGGTGCCAGACCACGAAGGCGGCGATGCAAATTGCACCTGAGAGCAAGGGGGACATCAGCCGCTTTCCGATCCTGAACAGAAAGCCACGAAAGAATGCTTCCTCACCCACTGCCGCGAGCCCCATGATGAGGATCATTAGCGGAACCCCGAAAGGAGAGGGTGCCCCGGTCATCCCGCGATAGGTGAGATAGTTTGGCTCGCCAATCCACCAGTACAGAAAATAAAGAGTCAGACCGTAAGGAATCCCGATCTGAATCCCGGTTCGGGCCAATTGACTACCGGGCAATGTGGGGCGCTCGACCAACCCATACCTGCGAGCAACCAGCAACGCCACGGAGAGAAGAAACAATTCGGAGATTACTACGAATGAGTAGTTGGCCAGGATGACACCAACTTCACCGGCGCCCGGATGAGTCAGGGAGAGCTCAGCGAACCAGTGCACTAGTCGCAGCCCC
>JABJJN010000080.1 GCA_018660835.1 Gemmatimonadota bacterium
GATGCCATCGACGGTGACCGTATTGTGCGACAGCGTCGTCAGTGTCCACGCTCGATACCGCGTATGCGTGTAGCCCATGTCGCCAAGTCGTTCCTGTCCACGCGCAAAGAGTGTCATTCCTAACACATCACGATGCTGGTGTCCGTAACCACCTGAGAAGTGCAGATGCGTTTGCATCTGACCGTCGCCTTCGCCCCGTCCGAGCCAGGCGTGACCCAGCTCCGGGAGAATCGACGACTGCGAGCTCTGCGTCGGCGCCATGCTCTCACGCGCCCAGGTATCGTGAAAAGCGACGACGCGTCCATTCGGATAACGCAGCAGATTCGGCACGTCCTTTGCCCGTGCCAGAATCGGTAACTGCTCGCCCACATCGAGATTATCGAATCGTGGTCCCGCCCAGGGCTTTGCAGCATCAGGCATGTAGCCAGGTGGGTCGCTGTAGCCATCGAGCAGATCCACCAGCGCCCCCAAGCCCCGCGTCGTCTGGTTGTGATACGACACAGCGCCTTCACGCCAGGCGCCATCGGCGAAGAATTGCTGGCGCGTCAGCAAGCCGATGCGACGCACGGCATCGTGGATGTAATCGGGTTCGTGCAGCACCCGGCCCGCCCAGATCAGCGAACGCAGCAGCGTCGGATCCATATTCGTCAATGCCGGCTCATAGTTGTTGATGAATTCCACCATGGCATGAAACAGATCGGTCTCGATCAACCGCTGCTCATCTTCGTTCAGTGCGCCACTGTCGCGGATGACTTCGTACGCCTTCAGCAGATCTTCACTGATGTCCATGTAGGCCCACCACGACCACTTCGCGGCGCGAAAGTCGGGCACGGGATAGGGGAAATCTTCATCACCCGACCACAGGATCTTCTGGCGGAAGGGATAGTCATAGTGCACGAGATACCCGGGATATACTTCGGCAAATCGACGCAGGATCAGCGCCGAGCGACGCGCGTATCTCTCCTCGCCCGTTGCCGCGTACAATTCAGCAAGCCAGCGCGCCACATCCTGGAAATACTCTCGCGCCACATACCACCCCTTCGCCTGGAAGAAGTGGTGATAGCCATCCGCATCGTCCCAGTAGGGATACGCGTGGGTTTCGCCGCGACTGTTGACGACGCTGAGCGTTTGGTCGTCTGGGTAGATGTCATTCGGATAGCGCAGATCACAGTGCTGGCAGTAGACGGAGTGCGGCTCTTCGATCGTCCACCACAGCTGATTCTCCTGCGTACCACCGGTACAGTTCGGACAACCCGTGAAGCGCAGCCCGGCGCGTTCGGGAATCAGTGCAAGAACCTCGTTGTCACTTAGAGCCATCACGGGCGCGACGGATGACTGCAGTCTCTCGATATCCTGTGCCTGTGTCATCGATACTCCTCCCAATGTGGCCAACAACACAAGCCACCATCTGTTTCCACTACTCATCATCATCTGCGGCACTCTCAGTCTGCACACGTTTGCTAAACTCTCCAATGTCAGTGTGGGAACAGTGGTTTCTTGCCGCGTTGGTCCTGCAGACGGAACCAGTCCATATAGACCCGTGACAGATCTGATCCCAGTCGGCCACCCCCTAGGTAAGCAATATGTGGCAGGTCCTGAAAGCGTCCATGCAGCAGACGACCAGTGACCGGGTCGCGATAGAGAAGGATGGAATATTCGGGTTGGGCGATGTTGACAGCCGTCAGAATGGCACAAAAATCAATACCCTCTGTAACGGCCGGCGTTCTGCCAAACACGAGATACCCGGGGTGCAGCTGTCGTTCGCGTATGTGGGTCCACAGGGCAGCGTCATCTATTGGCAGGATGAGCCGACCACGCCGATGCAGCTCCCTGAACAATCTGCTCAGTGAATCATACTCCGCTTCCACCGGCGGGTGTAGTCCCCATTCTGTGATATCACTGGTTGGAACTCCTGCGACCTGGGCAACCATACGAGGTAGCAGATCACGACCTTCCAGCACACTTGGCGTGGCTCGATCCTCACGTGCAAGGCTATCCAGGTAGCTGAGATAGAGTAGATCTGAACGCAACGCCTTCGGCGCGGCGGCGAAAGGCGCCATCCGTGCTTCGCTACGATGCGTCACGAAATGGTAGATGGTACCGATGGTGCCACCTGTCATCGCCAATGCTGCGAGGCGAAGGAGAAGGGTCCGTACCCTCTTGTGGGTCCATCGACGCCGGGCAGGGCCTTTTCGAGTGCGTGATGTTCGAGCCATGGCGCGGCCTGCGCCTCTCGATCGGGTGAGATGGTGCTTGGTAAACCGGAAGCTCACGTGGAATATGGTCGCCGGTGTGTCTTGGGCAAAGCGGGTTCTGCTGGTTGCCGAAAATGGCCACTTCAACCTACCCTAAGCCCTCAAGTCAACTTCAAAACGAGACCGAGTATGCTCGAAACCATCGAACGACACTTTAGGGCCCTGGCCCCCGCTGTTGATTTCTGCTCTTTGCGTTTCATGGCCGAGCAGAACGAGGAGATTGAGGTCCGCCAGGACGTCTTACAGCCCGTGGACACGGCCGACGATGTCGGTGTCATGATCACCGTCGTCGATCAGGGCGGTCTCGGTTATGCCGCCACCTCTGATTTGACCCTCTCTGGCCTGCGCGGCGCCCTCGAGCACGCGACGAACTGGGCTCGTCAAACAGCAAGCCATGCCGTCGTCGATCACGGCCAGATCACTCGACCGGCCCCCGTCGGGGACTATGCAGCTCACGTAGCGCTGCCGTGGTCCCAGACACCACTGAGTGATCGGATCGACCGGGCCAGAAGCCAATGCGCCCGACTCAAGACAGATGATCGCATCGTCGACTGGTCCGCCTCCTTGTGGTGGATCAGCTCCGAGCAACTCTATCTCACGTCTGACGGTGGTCGTACACACCAGCGCTTCGAGTATCTGATCCCAGGTCTTTCGGTGACGGCGAACGAGGGCAGCGAGACCGTTTCGCGACGCTACGGTGGCTTTGACTTCGGTCGCCAGGGCGGTCTCGAGATTCTCGACCAGGTCGGCTTTGATCAGCAGGCACCGCGTCTGGCGCAAGAGGTTCTGCAGTTGCTTGCCGCGCCGAACTGTCCTACGGGGACGATGGACCTGCTCCTGTCACCCGATCAGATGTATCTGCAAATCCACGAATCGATCGGACACCCCCTCGAACTGGATCGCATCCTGGGTGATGAACGCAACTACGCCGGCACCAGCTTCGTCACTCTCGATATGCTCGGTAGCTATCGCTACGGCTCCGATCTGCTCAACATTACTTTCGATCCCACGATTGCCGATGAGTTTGCCACATACCAGTGGGACGATGACGGTGTCACCGCGGATCGTCAGTACATCATCCGCGATGGCATTCTCGAACGCGCTCTTGGTGGCATCACGTCGCAGTTGCGCGCCGACCAACCAGGCGTAGCCAACTCCCGCGCCTGCTCGTGGAATCGACCACCCATCGACCGCATGGCGAATCTCAACCTCGAACCGGGCGATGACAGCTTCGACGACATGGTCTCCGGCGTGGAGAATGGCATCTACATGCAGCGCAACACGTCGTGGTCCATCGACGACAGTCGCAACAAGTTCCAATTCGGCTGTGAGATGGGACATCTGATCCGTGACGGCGAGCTGCGAGGCATCGTTAAGAAGCCAAACTACAAGGGCATCTCCGCCACCTTCTGGCGATCACTCAAGGGCGTCGGCAACCCTGATCTCTTCGAAGTGCTCGGTACACCGTTCTGCGGTAAAGGCGAACCAAATCAGGTCATTCGCGTCGGTCACGCTTCACCACCGGCGCTGTTCGCTGATGTCGAAGTCTTCGGAGGCGAATGAAGATGACCATGAAAAGCGATTTCTACGGCCTCGCCGACACTCTGTGCGCCAAGATGACCGGCAGCGAGGTCTTGCTGCTCAACTTTAACGGTGAAGAGACGGACTTCGTGCGTTTCAACATGTCTCAGGTGCGTCAGCCGGGACACGTGCAGCAGCGATATCTCAGAATCGAACTGATCGACGGTCAGCGTCACACCAGTGCGACGCTGACTCTCAGCGGCGGCAGCGAGTGCCGCAACGGGCGGGATGAGTCCGTCGATCTGCCGCGGTCCATCGCCGTAATCGAGCAGTTGCGTCAACGATTGACCGAGCTTCCCGAGGATCCGCACCTGCTCTACAACACCGAATCCACCTCAAGTGAGACACAGAGCGACCATCGCCTGCCCGCCGCTAACGAGGTGGTGGATCAGATCCTGCGTGCTGGAATCGGTCACGATCTGGTTGGCATTCTCGCCATGGGCAGCATCTGCGCCGGTTTCGCCAACTCCCTGGGTCAGCGCAACTGGTTCGCCAGCCACAGCGCCAACTTCGATTGGTCGTTCTACCTGCGGGCGGACAAGGCCGTCAAATGCGCCTACGCCGGCGTCGAGTGGAAGGCCGACCAGTTCCAGGCGAAAGTTGACGGTGCCCTGGAGCAGCTCAGCGTCCTCGAACGTGAACCCCGCACGATCCCACCGGGCAACTATCGCGTCTTCCTTGCCCCCGGCGCCCTCGCTGACTTGGTGGGGATGCTCAATTGGGGTAGTCTCGGTCTGAAGTCGTACGAGACGAAACAGACCAGTCTGCTGCGCATGATCACCAACAAGGCGGCCCTCGATGCATCGGTCACGCTGCGGGACAACACGGCTGACGGTGTCACCGCAAACTTCCAGTCCCAGGGTTTCTTGAAACCCGACCACGTGGAGTTGATCTCGGCCGGCACCCACGCGGACTGGCTTGTGTCGCCGCGCTCGGCACGCGAATATGGCGTCACAGCCAATGGCGCCGACGATTGGGAATCAGCGTCCTGTCTCGAGCTGGCGGCCGGCACCATCCCGCAAGCCCAGATCCTCGAACAACTCGGCACCGGCGTCTTCATCAACAATGTCTGGTATCTCAACTTCTCCGATCGACCCGCCTGTCGCATCACGGGCATGACCCGTTTCGCTTGTTTCTGGGTTGAGGACGGGCAGATCGTGGCGCCGATCAATGTCATGCGTTTCGATGAAACCCTCTACCGCGCCCTCGGCGAAAATCTTATCGGCCTGACACAGGAGCGAGAGATGATCCTCGATGCGGGGTCCTACAGTCGGCGGGCGACGAGTTCGGCTCGTTTCCCCGGCGCCTTGATCGACGACTTCCACTTCAATCTGTAGGAGCCTCTGTGCCCGTAGTCCAGCACATCAACGATGAGACGCATCCCGACGGCTGCACGCCGACGGTTCGTCAGGTCACCGCGCGGAAGGTGGCAAAGCGTTGAGACTCGCTCTGCGATCCCGGCGAATGTGGAGCAACCGGTTCTTGGCGATCGGCACGATGCTCGTTCTTGCCCTTCTCGCCCCTTCCATGACCTCGGCTTCAGAAGAGGACACGCGTGTCCCGGCCACAGAGGAGGACGCGCGCAAGAGAGTCGTCTTCTGGAATCTCTTCACCGGCGGCTCCAGCCACGAAGTCGTCACTGAACTGGTCGCTCGTTTCAATCGGCGGCAGACGGAATACGTCGTCGAGCAAGTCGATATTCCCGGCAATCACATTACGTCCAAGATCCTGCCCGCTGTCGCCGGGGGCGTCGCCCCCGATCTGACGATTTTCGACCGCTTTCTTGTCGCCAGTTATGCCGCCCGCGGTGCCTTTGAACCTCTCGACGAGTATGCCGCCCGCGACGGCATCCGTGGCGAGGACTTCTTCCAGGCACCCTGGGAAGAGTGTTTGTACGATGGCAAACTATATGCCGTCCCGTACGACACGGACGTGCGACTCCTCTACTACAACCGTGAACTGTTTCGCGAGGCGGGACTCGATCCGGATCGACCACCGAAGACCTGGAGTGAATTGCGCGAGTTCTCGCAGCGTCTGACCAAACGTCGACCCGACGGACGCCTCGAGCAGATCGGTGCCGTACCGAGCTGGGGAAACACGGGACTCTACCTCTATTGCTGGCAGAAGGGGGGTGAATTCCTCTCGGAAGACGGCAGCCGCGTCACCCTCGATGACCCGCGCAATGTCGAGGCCCTCACCTGGATTCGCGACTTCGTACGCGACTACGGCATCGAGCAATTGCTGACCCTGCAGACAGGATTTGGTGCAGAGAGCCAGAACCCGTTGATCACGGGGCGCGTGGCGATGATCGTCTACGATGTAGGCACCCTGACCATGCTCCAGCGTTATGGCGCCGATCTTGATTGGGGGGCGGCGCCGCCTCCCTACGCCGATGATGGTGTACCTGCCACGTGGTCCGGTGGATTCTCCTTGGTCATGCCCAAGGGCGGGCGTCAACCTGAGGGCGCCTGGCAATTCGCTCGCTTTATTCTACAGGACGAGTCGCAGCGCTACATGGCGACTTCCAGCAACAAGCTGCCTGCCCTGCGCTCAGCAGGAGAGGACCCCTTCTTCCAGTCCAGTCCCTACTGGCGACTGGCCATCGACCAGATGCGTTTCTCTCACTATCGCCCTGTCTCGGCTGTCGGTGGTGCCCTGAGTACGGAGATGGGCATCGCCGTCGATCAGGTGTTACACGGCAAGCTCAGTCCCGAAGAGGCACTGGGCGCTGCCACACGTGAGACTCAGGCACAACTGGATCGTTTCCTCGACAAGAACCGCGGCACCCCCGTCGACTGGACCATCGTCTACTCGATCCTTGGCGGCATGCTGGCAATTACCCTCGTTGTACGCGGCGGCTTCTCCTGGCGACGCATGCAAACGATGACGATCCACCGCCGTCAGGCCTTGGCGGGATATCTCTTCGCCCTGCCTGCCATCCTCGGACTGCTCATCTTCACGGTCGGGCCGATCCTCACGACCTTCATCTACAGCTTCGCCCGTTATGACATTCTCACAGCCGCCACGTGGGAAGGCTTCGACAACTATCGTCGTCTCTTCACGACGGATCGGTATTTCCTCATCGCCTTGTGGAACACGCTCTATTTCACCGCCCTCTCCGTGCCGGTGAGTATCACCATCTCCCTCGGTCTGGCGATGCTGCTGAATCGACAGATCGCGGGTCGAGCATTGTATCGCGCCCTCTTCTATTTACCGACCGTCGTCCCCCTCGTCGCCGGCTCTCTGCTGTGGGCGTGGCTCTTTAATGGCGAATACGGCCTGATCAACGTCACCCTCGGATACATCGGCCTGCCGCAGCTACCCTGGTTGACGAGTGAGCACCTGTCGAAACCCGCGCTCGTAATCATGGGACTGTGGAATGCGGGGGGTGGCATGATCATCTTCCTTGCTGCCCTGCAGGGCGTACCACGTGCACTGCAGGAAGCGGCCCTGCTCGATGGTGCCGGGCGCTGGGCCTCCTTCCGCCATGTGACGCTGCCCATGATCTCTCCCGCCATGTTCTTCATGACCGTCATGGGACTGATCGGCTCTCTGCAGGTCTTTGCCCAGGCCTTCCTGATGACCAATGGCGGCCCTGTGAATTCGACCCTGTTCTACGTGTTGCACCTGTTCCGCGAAGCCTTCCAGAATCTCAACATGGGCAGCGCGTCGGCCATGGCCTGGGTCCTGTTTGTCATCATCCTCGCCATCACGGGTGTGCAATTCGTCGTCAGTCGGCGCTGGGTCCATTACGATGGCGGTGTGAAATGAGCACCGCGACTCGGCAACGGCATCTGGCGGGGCAGATCCTCTACCACCTGGTTCTTATCGGGCTGCTTATCGTTTTCCTCGGCCCCTTCTTCTGGCTCGTGAGCACGTCCTTCAAGACCGACGCTGCCATGTTCCGGCTACCTCCACAGTGGTGGCCCAACCCGGTGACCTTCGAGCACTATCAGAATGTTTTCGTGCTGCTTCCCTTCTTTCGTTACATGCTCAATACGCTGATCATCGTCGTCGTATCGACGACGGGTACCCTCATCAGTTGCTCTATGGCGGCCTACGCCTTCAGCCGACTCCATTGGCCCGACCGCGCCATGTTCTTCGGCCTCGTGCTCGCCACGATGATGATTCCAGGGCAAGTCACATCGATTCCACTCTTCATCCTCTTCAGCGAAATTCACTGGATCGACACCTTTCTGCCCCTGACGGTGCCCTCCTTCTTTGGCAGCGCTTTCTTCATCTTTCTGCTGCGCCAGTTCTTCGCCACCTTGCCCGAAGAACTGCTCGAAGCGGCTCGACTCGATGGCGCCGGCGAGTGGCAGATCTTTCAACGGATCGTGCTTCCCCTGTCAAAACCAGCGCTGCTGACGGTAACGATCTTCTCTGTTCTGGGTGCGTGGAATGACTTTATGGGGCCGTTGATTTATCTGACAAGCGAGAGCAAGCGGACCCTGGCACTGGGGCTGGCGCATCTCAACAGTGTGCAGAGTACAGAGTGGGGAGTGCTCATGGCGGCAGCTCTCATCATGACGCTGCCGGCGATCCTGCTCTTTCTCGTGGCGCAGCGATTCTTTATCGAGGGCATCGCCCTCACAGGCACAAAGGGATAGGAGACAACACCCATCTGGCAACCTGACTCAGCGTATTCCCTCAGTCAGCAGCCAGTCGCCGTCGCACACCCCAGCTAACGCCCACCGCTTCGGCGGCAAAGCCGCAGAATAGAGCCGTCACACCCAGTGTCGCGCCATGCAGGTCGGTTGCCGACAACACCCACAGCGCCAGGGCAATTGCAACGAGCCGATAGGGCCCACTCATGGCCATGGCATCTGTCACCCGGTTCACCAGCCCCACACCGTGATAGTAGCCACGCAGGGTCACGACGAAGGGGAACAGGGAAAACACCATCAGCGGCGCTACGCAGAGAGCGGCGATCGGCGCTTCGACGCCGATCAGATCGAGGAGGATCACATCACGCAGGGGTGTCCAGAACAGGATGAATGCCAACAGGAGTGAAATGGCGAGGCAGGCAACGACGAAACGGCGGATGTAGTAGAGGCTGTTGGCTTCGTCGCGGAAGGCGGGCGCCAGGGAGCGGATCTCGTTGACCCAACCATAGTGCAGGTGTCCAAGGGCATAGACGATGGTCAGCACCGCCAGCGCCTGTGTGCCGTCCTCCCCTCGACTCACGACCATGTTGATCAAGGGCCGACTGAAGCCCTGGAAGATCATGATCACCGCCAGGGGCCACAGGAAACGTAGCATGGCAGCGACAGACCCCACCGCAATGTCGCCACCCGACTCCTGGCCTTCCTGCGCCGAGACCAACGTTGGACGCACATATCGCAGGTGTCCCCAGATCAAGACGAGATACTCCGTCACAGCGCCCAACAGCGTCACCGCCACAGGGAACAGAATCGGTGTCGCCTCGACGAAGGCCATGTCGATCAGCAGAAAGACGGAGAGGATTCGTACGCCGATTCCCGCCAGGCTGCTGGCGCTGATGATCTCGGTACGCCGCACGCGCGCCAGCAAACCGGAGTAGTATCGGGCCAGTCCGCTGATGAGCGGCAGAGGCACCAGCCACCAGAGGGCCGTCTGCGCTTGGTCGGCAAGTGTCGCATCGATCTCGTGGAGATCTTCCACCAGCCAACGTCCAGGACCATCTGCTGCCAGGCCCGCTGTCGCCAGCGACAGAACAGCGCCGGAGACGAAGATCACACGTATCCCCGTTCGCAACTGCGCCACACTGTCGATCATGGCCAAGCCGAGTTGACGCGACTGATACAGCGGTGCCGACAACACCGACATCAATCCGTAGGCCAACCCGAAGGCGGCCAGCGTCTGTGTCGCCTGCGGCACACGCGACATGCCACCATTGAGAAACTGCGCGCTCAACTCCTGCGCGAACATGGCCAACGCAAAGGGTGCCAGAAAACGAGCGAATTGGGCGTACAGAGTCAGCTCTCCTCCACGAACGCAGCGCCTGCACGCCGACACCAGTGGATCTGGTGCACCATGGCAATCGGTGAAGTCGGTTCGAGGCGCAAAGGGTTCTCGCTATCGCGGGTCCGGGGTCGAACAACTCAACCACCTGGGTCGGTCTCGTGCAAATCTTTGACTTGGCCGTCCTCATCGATAGACTCGCATATCGAAGCACACTCCCATTCCACTCGAGATCACTTTCTCCATGAGGTCACCGTGTCTATCCGTCCTGTCAAACGCATCGTCGAAGCTCAACCCCACATTGAGGGCGCCGGTGTGCGCTTACGCCGAGCCTTTGGCTTCGGCGATACAGAAGAGACCGATCCTTTTCTGCTCTTCGATGACTTTCGTGGCGACCAGCCAACGGACTACATGGCCGGTTTCCCCTGGCATCCGCATCGTGGCATCGAGACGATCACCTATGTATTGGCTGGCACCGTCAAACACGGCGACAGCCTCGGCAATCAGGGTGCCCTCGGCGCCGGTGACATCCAGTGGATGACAGCCGGTTCGGGCATCCTGCACCAGGAGATGCCCCAGGGGGATGACGCGGGCCGCATGCATGGCTTCCAGCTGTGGGCCAATCTACCCGCTGCGGAAAAGATGACGACGCCTCGGTACCAGGATGTGGCGGGCGCCGACATCCCGGAAGTCACTGATGACGACGGCACAACCGTGCGCATCATCTGCGGCGACTTCTGGGGACAGCGCGGACCCGTCGACGGAATCGCCGCCGACCCACGCTACCTCGATGTTACCGTACCACCGGGCAAGCGTAAGACACTACCTGTCGAGATGGATCGCCACGGTTTCGCCTACATCTTCGATGGCGCTGGCAGCTTCCGCGACGCCTCCGCTCCGCAGACTGTAGCGACAGAAATCATGGAAGAGGGTGTGCCCGATGCCACCAGTGTCGACATGACAGGTAATCGCAATCTCATCCTCTTCGACTCTGGAGATGAAATCACCGTACAAGCAGGCGACGAAGGGATTCGCTTCCTCCTGGTCTCCGGCAAGCCGATCGAAGAACCCGTTGCCTGGCGTGGGCCGATCGTGATGAATTCTCAGGATGAATTGCAAGCGGCCTTCCGCGAACTGCAAGAGGGCACCTTCATCAGGAAGAGATAGGATCGGAATCTCGTGAGCGCCTGAGCATCACGGGCTGGCTTTTGCGCCGCTGAGGTATGAACATTGGTGCAAAAGGAGAAGGACCTTGGAACGGATCCGACGAATTCTTGAGGACAAGAAGCCCGCCAGGTGGGTCTTCTACGGCGACAGCATCACCCACGGTGCGCTACACACCTTTGGTCAACGCGACTATGCGGAGCTATTCGCCGAACGTCTGCGCTTTGAACTGGCTCGCACGATGGACATCGTCATCACCTCTGCCATCAGTGGCGACAATACACGCGGCCTGCTGCAGAGCTTTGACTGGCGTGTGGGCCAGTTTGATCCCGAAGTAGTTCTGATCATGATTGGCATGAATGACTGCAGTGCGAATAACGAGATCACTGTAGCCGAGTTCAGCGACAATCTGACACAGCTGGTGCAGCGATTGGAGCAGATCAACGCGGTCCCCGTATTGCAGACAACCTGTCCCATTCTGCCGGGGCTGGCGCCCGATCGCGAACCTCACATCGACGCCTATATGGATGCAATCCGGCAGGCGGCCTCCGATCACTCCCTGCCCCTCGTCGATCACACGGCATTCTGGCAACAACACGTCGACAAGCGTTCGTACTGGATGAGTGATGCTTTCCACCCGAATGAATATGGGCATCGCGCCTTCGCAGACCTGCTGTATCGCGAATTCGGCCTACACGATCCCGACAGCCACGCATGCCGGCTGTATTACCCATGAGGCAATCCGTGGACTACGAAGATTTCACACCCGACAGTGCCCGCCGCAAACGTAATCAACTCGTCTCCGACGGTTTCACCATTGTACCCGGTGTCCTTGGCGATCCCTTGCTGTCTGAGCTGCAAAGCTGGTCTCAGGATGTTTTCGAGCGGGTCCCCGTCGACCCGCGCTATCGTTATCAGGGCAGCGACATCCATGTGTATACGCCGGATCGCTGGCAATTGATGGATCGCGAGGCTACACACCAGCACTTTTCCGATCCCATCGTGCAGAAACTCCTCGATCAACCTGAGCAGAAGCAGGCCTGCATCGATCTGGGTCTCGAAGATGTGAGATCTGCTGGGGGCGGCCTCATCCTGCTATCAAAGCCTGCCTTCGGACCACCGCTGTATTGGCACCAGGATTTCATGAACTGGAATCACCCGGAGGCGGCAGCGCCATGGCCGACGAAGATCTTCCTCTCCTACTACATGAGCGACACGACGCGGGAGAATGGTTGTCTGCGGGTTATTCCCGGGACACATCGAAGGCGCATCGACTTGCATGATGTGTTACCCAATGCGCACACACCTGAAATTCAGGCGATCGACGATCTCGATCACCCCATTTTTGCTGATCATCCTGACAGTATCGATGTGCCATTGAATTCGGGTGACCTGATCATCGCCGATGCCCGCCTACTGCATGCAGCATGGCCCAATCAGACCGACCAGCGGCGCACACTGGTCCTCGCCTGGCACGATGTCTTCTCTTTCCCCCAGCCACCGAGTTGGTGGGAGGGTGAGGTCCCTGACGTCATTCGGGATTTCGAGCCAGGGGGCAGCTTTGAGAGCACACGGACTCCCAGTCCCTACCTGCCACGCTGAAGGCCCTGCCTGAACCCGTTTGCGCCAGCCCCTGGCTGTTGCTGATCATTGGTAATTCTACAACCAACCCCGTGGGAGAACGGTCCCGTGTCGCGATTGCCGCAGAGGGCTTGAATTAGCAATGCCTGCCGACTACCTGGTCAGACGTTTCGCCGTCTTCCTCATCATCGTCTGGGCTGGGGCGACGATCAATTTCTTCATGCCCAGACTGGCGCCGGTCAATCCGATCCGTGAACGACTGCTGCAAGCCGTGTCCTTTGGTGGCGCTGGCAAGACGGACATGGAAGCCGTCGTCGCCACATACGAGGCGAAGTTCGGCCTCGATCAGCCCCTGTGGAAACAGTATCTGCGGTACATAGGAGACGTCGCGCGCCTCGACTTTGGCGTCTCCATCGCCAACTTCCCGTCGCGTGCCTCCGACATCATTCTGCGCGCTCTACCGTGGACTCTTGGCCTGCTGACGATGGCGACGCTGATCGCCTTTGCCATTGGCACCCTGCTCGGCGCTTTGCTCGCCTGGCCTAAGTCGCCTGCCGTTCTGCACTACCTGTCGGCACCTTTGCTGGCCTTGTCGGCGATCCCCTACTATCTACTCGGTCTCGTGCTCGTCTTCGCCCTCGGCTTCACCCTGCGCGTGTTCCCTCTCGGCGGCGGTTTTACTCTGGGGACGCTGCCAAACCCCAGTGTAGCCTTTGCCATCGACGTCATCTACCACTCCATCGTTCCCGCCTTGTCCATCGTTTTGTCCTCTGTCGGTTTCTGGGCCCTGTCGATGCGCGGCATGATGGTGACAGTCCAAGGGGAAGACTATGTGAACTACGCGGAGGCACGGGGACTCAAGAGTCGTGACGTCTTCCTCCGTTATGCTGTGCGCAACGCCCTGCTACCACAAACGACCTCTCTCGCCCTGGCGATGGGTTATGTCGTCTCCGGTGCCGTGCTCGTAGAAGTGGTCTTCGCTTACCCGGGTGTTGGTACCGTCCTGTTTCGCGCCATTCAGACCTTCGACTATTTCGTCATCTATGGCGTCGTCGTGATGGTCATCCTCGCCATTGCTTTGGCCACACTCATTCTCGATATCGTCTACCCACTGCTCGATCCACGCATCGCATACAAGCGCTGAGCCGCGGCCCGATGACACGACCATCCTTGGGCGCCCTGGCGCGCCAGCATCCGCAATTGACTGCGGGCCTCGTCGTCGTGTTTCTCGTCGTCGCCTTTGGCCCCGTCGGTTCTGTCTTCGTCGACACGGATCTATCGCGTGTTGGTTCCGCCGCGGCCAATACCTCTCCTTCTGCTGAGCATCCACTGGGCACCGACGCCGCCGGCCGCGATCTGCTCGCCGTCATGGTCGCAGGAACCCCGCTGACGCTGAGGATTGGTTTCATCGCCGGTGCCGTGGGACTTGGCATTGGCACATTGCTCGGATTCATCGCCGGATTCTTTGGTGGCTGGATCGATACCCTGATCCGTGGGGCGGCGGATGTACTGATGACGATACCAGGGCTGCTCTTTCTCGTGGTTCTTGCCACGTCTCTGCAGGCCACGGTGACAGTGAACATGATGGCCCTCGTCGTCGCCTCCCTCGCCTGGATGATTCCGACCCGCACGATTCGCTCACAGGTCCTGTCCATGCGTGAAGCGGGTTATGTGCAGGTCGCGCGGCTGTCGGGTCTTGGCGATCTGGAGATCATCGCGCGTGAGCTGTTACCCAACCTGTTGCCCTACCTGGCTGCGAGCTTCGTCAGTGCCGTGGGGGCCGCCGTACTCGCATCGATCGGCCTGGAAGCGCTTGGACTTGGACCACAGAACGAGCCGACCCTGGGCATGACGATCTATTGGGCGCTGTACTACACGTCACTTCTGCGTGGTGTCTGGTGGTGGTGGGCACCACCGATCATCATGATCGTACTGATCTTCGTGGGTCTCTTCCTGGTTTCCATGGGCCTCGACCGAATCGCCAATCCGCGCATGTGGAAGACACCATGAGTCACGCTGACGGACGCATTGCCTTGCGGGTCGAGGATCTGCGTGTGCACTTCCACACCGAGCGAGGTCCGGTGCGGGCTGTCGAAGGTGTTGGTTTTGAGCTCTATGCGGGAGAGCGTCTTGGGCTGGTTGGCGAATCAGGTTCGGGCAAGACGACGACGGCGATGGCCCTCATGCGTTTGATCCGCACCCCAGGGCGCATCGAATCAGGTCGGGTGCAGCTTGGGGATCTGGAGTTGCTGTCCCTGTCGGATGAGCAGATGCGGCAGGCACGATTTGCACGGATCTCGCTGATTCCTCAGGGCGTCATGAACTCCCTCAATCCCGTCATGCGTGTGGGTGCTCAGATCATAGACACGATCCAGGCACACCAGGAGGGATTGACGCGAGAGCAATTGCAGGAACGCGTGCACGAGCTGCTTGGATTTGTTGAACTCGATCCCAGCACGGCACAGATGTACCCCCATGAACTGAGTGGGGGCATGAAGCAACGCGTCGGCATGGCGATCTCCGTAGCCCTCAGGCCACAGGTCATCATCGCCGACGAGCCGACGAGTGCCCTCGACGTCGTCGTGCAGAAGCGCGTGATGGACACACTCTTTCGTGTGCAGAAAGACCTCGATGCGGCGGTGATTCTCGTCGGCCATGACATGGGGCTCATGGCCCAGTGTGTCGATCGTCTTGGAGTGATGTATGCGGGGCGACTTGTCGAAATCGGCCCTATCCAGCAATTGCTCGAGGAGCCACAACATCCCTATACACGATTGCTTGTATCCAGCCTTCCCTCTCTCGAGCGCAAGGGGGTTTTTCGCGGCATCCCAGGGATCACCCCGTCGCTACTGGATCCACCACCGGGTTGCCCCTTTCACCCGCGCTGTCCTGAAGCCATCGATGGCTGCTCCACGCAAGTTCCAGAGCTGCTGACCGTCGTCGCCGGTTCTGAGAAGGACGATACACGCCTGCAACAGCTGGCGGCCTGCCACTTGCACACGGGAGTGGATGCATGACGGCTCCTCTGCTTGAAGCTCGACAGGTGCGCCGCGAATTTGGTGGTGGTCTCTTCGAACGGCAGCGACTCGTCGCGGTGTCCGGTGCATCCTTGCTGTTGTCGCAAGACCGTCCCGTTGTCATCGCCATTGCGGGTGAAAGTGGGAGTGGCAAGACGACCCTTGCGCGTTTGCTCCTCGGGATGGTGCCGCCAACATCGGGCTCCATCCTCTATGAAGGGACTGATCTCAACGATCTCGATCGCCAACAGCGCCGGGTCTTCCGGCGTCAGGTACAGGCCGTTTTTCAGGATCCCTTTGGCGTCTTCAATCCCTTCTATCGAGTGGATCACACCCTCACCATGCCCGTCGCCAAGTTCTTCCCTGAACTGTCACGGGCCCAGCGTCTGGAACGGATCGAAGAGGGCTTGCGTGCCGTCGGGCTTCGCGCCGAGGAAACTCTTGGACGATATCCGCATGAACTCAGTGGCGGCCAGCGTCAGCGCATCATGGTGACCCGGGCTCTGCTACTCGACCCGAAGGTGATCGTTGCTGACGAACCGGTCTCCATGGTCGACGCATCGTTGCGTGCAACCATTCTGGAGAGTCTGTTTCGTATCCATCAGGAGCGGAAGATCAGCCTCGTCTACATCACCCACGACCTGACGACGGCCTATCAGCTGAGTCACACGATCCTGATCATGTATCGGGGTGACGTCGTGGAAGTGGGCGACGTTGACCAGGTGATCAAAGCACCTAAGCATCCGTATACGCAGTTGCTGGTCCGCTCGATCCCCCTCGCCGATACGAAACGGCGCTGGGGTGAAGAAACAGATCCTGGTGGAGATCAGGGCGAGGCAGAGACACCGGCTTCAACGCAGTCCGTGGAGAAGCCTGCAGATGGACGCACGGGTGCAGTGGGGTGTCCTTTTGCCGATCGCTGTCCCCAGGTGATGGCCCGGTGCCGCCAGAGTAATCCACCCCTTGTGCTGACGGATCCGGATCGAGCCGCCGCCTGCCATCTTTATGACGATGCGCCCCCCCTGTCCGAGCGACAGATCGGCGAGTTGTCCTATGGGGGGCTGCAGCATGCCTGAAGCCCGTATGCATCCAGACTCAGGGCCACAGATCCCGCATCCTGGACGCATCCCCATCCTGGGGTTCGTCCTGGCATTCACGCTATTGTTCGGCGCCTGCGGACCCACCGTTGAATTGCCCGAGGTCCATCGTGATCGCACCCTGATCATCATGAATGGTGGGCCGAACCAATACCCTCTTTTCAACAATCAGAATCCATACATTCCTGGCTCCGATCAGGGTTATCACCTCGGTACATTACCGGCGATGTTCGAGCCCCTCATCATGTTCAATGTGATCACGGGCGAACACGAGAATTGGCTCGCCGAGACGTGGGAGTACAATCAGGACCACACCGTCATCACCATGACCCTGCGCCAGGGCATCGAGTGGTCTGATGGTCATCCACTGACAACGAAGGACGTCGCCTTCACCTTCGAGTTGCTTAAGCAGAACGCGGGGTCGATGGTGCATCTGGCGGACTTGCCGGAATTCTTCGACTCCACACAAGTCATCGATGAACGCACATTCCGGTTGGTTCTCAATCAGCCCGGTCCTGCCTTCTGGGCCAGCACGCTGAGCAGTAGTCACGGCGTCCACATCCTGCCCGAACACATCTGGAAGGATGTCGACCCTCTCGAATTCACCAATCACGATATCGAGGCGGGGCTGCCATTGGGCACCGGCCCCTACCAGCTCGTGTATGCCTCGCCTTATCAGAAGATCTACGACCTGCGCAAGGACTGGTGGGCTGCCAGGACCGGCTTCCAACGTCTGCCTCGCGTCGAACGCATCATCTATGTGCCACAACAGGATGAAAGCCAGGCAGCACAATTGCTGCTTACAGACCAGTTGGACATGGGCTTCATCATGCAGGTTCTCACTCTCGAGAGTGTCCTTGAGCGCAACGACCAGATCATGACCTTCACCGAGCGTGAGCCGCCCTATGGCTATCTCGATTGGTGTCCCATCGACTTGTCACTCAATTGCTCAGCCGCTCCCTTCGACAACCCTCAAATTCGCCAGGCGATCAGCCTGGCTGTGGATCGCGACAAACTCGTCGGCCTCGCTGAGTCGGGTGCTGGCGTCGCTGCCCTGCATCCCTTCACGCCCTACGAATGGTTCACACCCTTCATCGACCCCTTGGACGAGATGATTGCAGCCAAGGGCTACGGCACGAGTGCCAGGCCCGACCAAGTCGTGCGGATTATGCAGGCCAATGGCTATACCAAAGACGACGATGACATGTGGATCGATGCCGCCGGCGAACGTGTCGAAATAAGTATGTATGTGCCGCAATGGCTCAAGCCCTACGCGCCACCGCTGACGCAGCAACTGCGTGATGCCGGATTCGACGCCGCCTTCGACACCTCACCCGGACTTGCCTCTCTCGCGCAGACAGGCGAACAGAAAGCCTATCTCGGTTGCAAGGGACCAAGTGGCGTGCGCGGCATGGATCCCTTTATGATGCTCTCTGTCTACACGTCGCAGTATTATCGGCCCACTGGGCAACCGGCCCCCCTGTGGTCGACGACCTCGCGCTGGCGCAACGAGGAATACGACAACATCGTGGCGAAAGTCGCGCCTCTGCAGGTGGGCGACCCCGAACTGCACCGATTGTTCCTCGAAGCCATGGAGATCTGGGTCGATGAGATGCCCGACATTTTCCTGGCGCAATTGATCATCCGTTATCCTCTGAACACGTCCCGCTGGACCGGATGGCCAACACAGGACGATCCGTATGGGTTCCCCCATTCCTGGCAGTGGGAATTGCTGAAAACCTTCATTCGCCTGGAACCAACGCGCGATGTGCCACGACCACCGACCATCTGAGGAAATTGATCAAGTCATGCCATCTCTAAATCCGACACAACTGGAACAATTCCATCGACAAGGATATCTCGTCGTCGAAGGATTGCTCGATGTGGAGACCGTCATCGCCCCTGTCATGCGCGAGTATGAGGGAGTCCTTGATCGCCTGGCGGCCGAGCTACATGCAGACGGCACGATTGCCTCCACCTACAGAGATCTACCATTCCAGGAACGCCTGACACGGGTATATCAGGAAAGTGACAAGGTCCATGCCCAGTATTTCGATTTCAGTCTGCCCCAGGGAAATGTCCAACCGGATACGCCGTTCTGGGCCGGGCCTGCTGTTTTTCAGACGCTGATCAACGAAGCCCTCCTCGATGCGGTTGAATCCATCGTCGGCCCTGAGATCTATTCCAATCCCGTCCAACATATACGCCTCAAACCACCCGAGCGCTTAACACCGGTAAATGCTGATACGGGTCTACCGCAGGTGGGGATCACGCCCTGGCATCAGGACAATGGTGTCGTCTTGCCGGAGGCGGATGACGGCGAGATCCTGACCGTCTGGTTTTCTCTCACAGATGCCCTCGCCGAGCACGGGTGCCTGCAGGTGTTTCCACGCAGCCACCAGCATGGCTTGCTGCATCACTGTCGACGACCGATCGGCCTCAGCGTCGCCGAACCACAGCTGCCCTCACAAGACCCCGTTGTTCTGCCCATGAAGGCAGGAGATGTGCTTTTCCTGACACAGCTGACGTGTCACAGTTCGCTGTCGAATGTGAGCGACACCGTGCGTTGCAGTTTCGACCTGCGCTACCAGCCCACGGGCAAACCGACGGGCCGTCCCGCTTTTCCCGGTTTCGTCGCCCGCAGTCGCCGGCAACCTGCCACCGAGCTCCGTGATCCTGCTCAATGGGAGCAGATGTGGCGTGATACAAGGGACCGAATGGCGCAGGAAGAGTACAAAGCCCCCTTCAATCGCTGGAGCGTAGACGACGCAGTCTGCGCTTAAGGCCCTACCTGAGTAAACGATTCATTCTGAGTTAGATCGCCTTCTAACTTGGCAAGTAAGCAATCGTTTACTTACATATAGCGTAATGACCACTGGACGGAAGAACCGCCGAGGAGAAATCGTCGACGCCACGATTCGAGTCGCCGCAAAGCAAGGCGTTTCCGGCGCGTCGATCCGTCAGATTGCCAGTGAAGCAGGGGTAACCGAGGGGGCGCTCTACCGTCACTTCGACAGCAAGGACGATCTGTGTCAGCAGGCATATCAGCAGATCGTCGCAGACATGGCCGAAGAGAAGGAGCAGTTGCTCCAACTGCGCGCGGCGCCACTGCAACAGCTGCTACGCAACTGGATCAGACTCTCTTTCGAGTACTACGACCGCTACCCCGAAGCTTTCACCTATGTCTTGCTGACACCATATGATTTCACGGAAAGTGACATCACGATGCGGCAGGGCCGAATGTTTTCGAAGTTGATCGCAGATGCAATTCAGGCGGGTGAGTTCCCGGATATGGACCCCGTCATCGCCATGAGCCATTTCAGTGGTCTCATGTTGAACATCCCTCGACTCATCAATGAGGGAACCCTGGCGCCACCGGCGCTGCAGTATGTCGACACAGTCTCAATGGCGGTACAAGGCGTGTTTGGCCTTGCGAACAACGGGTGACGTAGTAGCTCAACCGAAGCTCGGCCAGTGATACCCAGGCAGATGAGTTGCCTGAGATGAACTTTTGGGCGGGCGGCACCGAGAGCCAGTAGCTTGAGGAGGGCAGGGAGGTGTCTTTGACACCCCCTCCTTGGGCGAAAGGGCCGGCGCCGCCCGCTTTTTTTTGTGTGCAAATCTCCGAGAATCCCCCACAGTCTACGCCGCATGGGTGTCTTCGATCAAGGTCGCCGCTACCGCCTGGCGTGAAGGTTCTTGTACTCAAGCAGTTGACGTGCTTGTTAGATGACGCTTTTCTGCCTTAGCCGAGATTCCCACAAACCACCACCTGCCTCTTAGAAAGATCCTGCGACCATGGCCAAGCCCGTCATCATTACTTGTGCACTTACGGGGTCCATTCACACGCCGACCATGTCCGACTATCTGCCCATTTCGCCACAACAGATTGCAGATCAGGCCGTCGCCGCGGCCAATGCAGGTGCCGCCATTCTGCATCTCCACGCCCGGGATCCCGAATCCGGACGCCCCACGGCAGACATCGACGTATTCAGACAATTTCTACCGCGTATCAAGGAAGAGACCGACGCTATCATCAATATCACCACAGGCGGCGGCCACAACATGACGGTTGAGCAGCGCATGCAGCCGCCGCTGAATCTGCAGCCCGAGATGTGTTCGCTGAACATGGGCTCCATGAATTTCGCGCTGTATCCGCTGCTAGAGAAATACGACACGTGGAAGCACGACTGGGAGCCCGGATATCTCGAGGCCACACGCGACTTCATTTTCAAGAATACCTTCCTCGACATCGAGACCATTCTGGAGCAGATCGGCGAAGGTTGCTCGACTCGCTTTGAATACGAATGCTACGATGTGGGACATCTCTATAGCCTGGCGCATCTTCTCGACCGGAAATTGGTGAAGCCACCGTTGTTTGTGCAGACGATTTTCGGTGTCCTCGGAGGGATCGGCGCCGATGCGGAGAATCTCCAGTTCATGCGCCATACAGCGAACAAGCTCTTCGGCAATGACTACGAGTGGTCAGTCCTGGCCGCCGGCAGGCACCAGATGAGCCTCGGCATGATGTGCGCCAACATGGGTGGAAACGTGCGCGTCGGTCTCGAGGACAGCCTGTATATCTCCAAGGGAGAATTCGCCAAATCGAATGCCGAGCAGGTATCCAAGTTGAGGCACCTGCTGGACGAGATGTCCCTGGACATTGCGACACCTGCTGAAGTTCGTGAGCGACTGGCCCTGAAGGGCGCCGACAACGTGAAATTCTGATGAGTGAGTCACAGATGGTATCTCCCGAAGTCACCGCCGTCGTCGGCTGCGGCACGATCGGCTCCAGTTGGGCCGCGCTGTTTGCCTTGCATGGTCATCGAGTCATCATGTATGACATCACCGAAGAGGCGACGCTTGCTGGCCGCGACAAAGCCCTGGCCCTGATCGACAGTGTCGTGACCCATGATCTGTATTCAGCGGACGTTGCCCAAAGTGCCCGGCCACTACTCGAACCGGTAACCGAGATGGCGGCACTAGCAGAAGCCAGCTTCGTCCAGGAGTCGGTCCTGGAGACGTACGAGACCAAGGCCGAGATGCACCGCCAGATCGAACAACATGTCAGCGCCACGGCGACGATCGTAAGTAGCTCGTCGAGTCTGTTACCGAGTCGCATGCAGGACGAGTTGCAGCATGCGGGGAGATTCCTCCTTGCCCACCCCTTCAATCCCCCGCACCTGGTACCTCTGGTGGAGTTGGTGCCTGGCAAGGCGACTGAGACGCACGTCATGCAGGCGGCCCAGTCCTTCTATGAGGGCCTGGGGAAGATTCCTGTGGTCTTGAAGAAGGAAGCCCTGGGCTACATCGGCAATCGGCTCGCCGCCGCCCTGTGGCGCGAGGCGATCCATCTCGTGGACGAAGGCGTGGCAAGTGTGGAGGACGTCGACAAAGCGCTCTATGCGGGTCCCGGCCTGCGATTTGCCCTGATGGGCCAGCACCTGATTTACCATCTGGGCGGCGGTCGCGGTGGCTATCGGGAGTTCTTCGAGAAACTGGCGCCCACAGCAGCGGAACCGATTATCGCTGATCTCGCCAAGTGGGAGACTGTCCCGGACTCAGCGCGACAAGCTGTCATCGAAGGGATGGACGATTTCGTCGACGGCAAGAGCATACAAGACCTGGAGGCCGATCGGGACACGAAGCTGGCCCTGCTGTTGAAGGCCCTCTACCCGACTCAGCAAGAAGGCACACCATGACCACCCGCAACTCACCTGCACTCGCCCCCTCGGCATTCGATGACAAGGATCTGCCCTATCCGGATGTGAAACTGCGACCGGCGGGATTCGTTGACGATTTCACCATCGCTGAGGATGCCTTCATCGCAGCCAATGCCACCCTCATGGGAACAGTGACCGTCGGCGCTCGATCGTCCGTCTGGTACAACTGTGTCCTGCGCGGTGACATTGCCGAGATCGTCATCGGTGAAGACACCAATATTCAGGATGGCACGATCGTCCATTGCAGCAGAGACCTGGCCGCTGTTGTAGGAGATCGCGTCACGGTGGGTCACAACTGTCTTATCCACGCTTGTACTGTCGGCACGCGCGCCGTGATCGGCATGGCGGCATCGATCCTGGATGGCGCCACCGTCGGCGAAGGAGCCCTGGTCGCGGCGGGCTCCGTCGTGCGCGAGGGGACGCAGATTCCTCCTGGCTCGTTCTGGGCCGGTGTGCCCGCTGTGTCCAAAGGTGATGTGCCAGAGCAGTGGCGCCAACGCTTCGACGACAACTGGAAGGGATACGTCAACAATGCATGGGCGTATCTACGCAAACATGGCTGAGCCTGCCGCGTCAGACTGAGCAAGGAGTTCGTGCGATCATGACGACACCCGAAATCGTCTCACTCACCAGAATCTGGGACCACGCGCCCCACAATGCCTTCACCGACCTGACGCGATTCGGTGCAGGCTGGCTCTGCACATTCCGCGAGGCCAAGGGTCACGAGCACTGCCTTGCCACGATCCGCGTCCTGCAGTCAGATGACGGTCTCCGGTGGCACAGTGTCGCCGAGATCGGCGAGGAGGGTGTCGATCTGCGCGACCCCAAACTGTCGATCATGCCCGATGGGCGCGTCATGTTGCTTACGAGTGCCAACTTCTACGCAGACGACGGTCGCTACATTACGCGAAGTCCTCGCGTCTGCTTTTCCGATGATGGTCTTCACTTCACGCCGCCTGCACGCTGCCTTGCCGAAGATCACTGGTTATGGCGTGCCACCTGGCATGAAGGCGTCGCCTACAGCGTGTCGAAGCTCGGTGTTGGCAACAATCCGCGACGAGGCTTCCTCTATGCAACACGCGATGGCCTCGATTGGCACTTCATCACCGAATTCATCCTGCCGAACGACACGTGGACGGCAAGTGAAACGACGGTGCGCATCATGCCGGATGGTGAGATGATCGCGCTCATTCGACCCGATTGGATTGGTTCGAGTTACCCACCCTACGAAGATTGGTCTTTCACCCAGATCGAGGCGAGTCTGGGTGGCCCCAATTTCGTTCGTGCCCCCGACGGCTACCTGTGGGCGTCGGCTCGCGGACGAGGTGCCGACGGTAAGGCAGCGACGATCCTGGCGCGCATGACGCGCAACAGCTATGAACCGACCCTCATCCTTCCCAGCGGTGGAGATTGCTCCTACCCCGGTATGGTCTGGCATGATGGTCTGTTGTGGATGAGCTACTATTCCTCTCACGAGGGCAAATCAAGTATCTATCTGGCCACGATCCGACTCCCAGCGAGTTAGAGAGAAACAACGATGATGACCGTCAAAACACAGGACGTGCAGATGGACGCACAGGAAACGGCCACCCAGCGGATCACGACCTCTTTCAGTGCCGATACGCTCTACGACGAAGCTGACCGAACCATTGGCTTGTGGAAGGGGGGGGCCGAAGACCATATCCACCTGTTCCAGGGAGAGGTCGTCGAGACCGATTCGCCCGCCTCGGGTCGTTCTGATGATCCGGATATCCAGCCATTTCTGCGCCTCGACGGGCCGGCACAGATCAGTAAGACACTTCATCTCGACGGAGCCGATGGCAGCCCCGCTCAGATCGGCTTTGTCGGCATTGAAGATGAAGGCAACACAGCCACCCTGCAGTTGCACATCAACGGTGTGGAGGTCCTGCGCCCCCCGTCATCACAAGCAACTCCGGAGGCGCGACAATACCAGGAGCTGTCCTGGAGTCGTTGGTATTACGTCGATATCCCACCGTCGGCACTGCACGAAGGTGACAACGAGGTCTGCCTGAGTGCCGTCGATGGTGGTGTCGGCTGGCAGGTGATGGTCGCCGACGATCGCGATGTCATCAAGGGCATGGAAGATCCCCTTCAGTTGGCTCACAGCAGCAAGCGCAGCGACGATTGCGGCGCCACGTGGGTGCCGGAACGAGGCGAGTATGTCATCCGCTTGCTCCTCGACCGATACGTGCCTGCAGGAGAGTTCCTCGCCGCCGTCTTCGATGCTGCGGGCGAAGAGAATGACGCGATCAAAGGCCACCGGACGGTTGAGCGATTGCAGGTTCGCTGCGCAACGACTCTACCCGACTCGACGGAGCTGCAGCTGTTCGTGCGCACGGGTCCCTGTCCCTCTCCTGGCGCATCGCCAGAAGGCCCGTCCCCAGATACGCGATCTCCGGAGACCAGGGACTGGAGCGATTGGATGGCCTGTGAGTCAGGCAGTCCTGTCGCCGATGTACGAGGTCGCTATGTGCAGGTGAAGGCAGCATTCGTGACCCACGACCGTCGGCAGTCGCCACAGTTGGACAGTGTCACCATCGACGCGCAAGTCGTCATCGGCGAAGAAAACAAGCCGCGTATTGCCGCGTCACAGAATGCCCGCATTCAGCGCTCCTCATACGACATGCCTCACGAAGATCCACGCTGTCGCCTGCTTCGCCAGCTGCGGTCCGAATGCGAGTTGGATGCCATCGTCACGGGGGCACAGACTGAATTCGAGAAGATCCAGCGACTGCATCGGTGGGCTTATCACATACCTCTTGGAGATTGCACCCACTTCCCGTGGAATATCCTCGATTGGATCGACGTGCGCCGCGACGACAACTGCAGCATCGAACTCAACGAGTATTCACAACGCCGACGTGACAAGATGTGCCTCTATCCGAATGTCGTCCTCGTCGCCGCATTGCAGAGCTTCGGTATCGTCGCGCGTCACCTGAACTTCCACAGCGAAGGCATGACAGGGCACGAGATCTGCGAAGTGTGGTCCAATGACTATGGCAAGTGGATCCATCTCGATGCGACACGGGATTATTACTTCTTCGATCGCCGCACACTGACCCCACTCGACACAGAAGAGATCCATCAGGTTCTCATCGCCCGTCTCGACGAGGTGGAAACGTGGGAGCGCCCGTATCTCTACCGGCAGGATCTCGATGCCCTCGTGGAGGATTTGCCGATCTCGTATTGGGACGGTGACTATGAACACTCTGCGGGATCTGGCGACCACGGGGCGTTGTTTCTATTCCGTAGTTTCTGTCACTTCCGCGTGATCCCGCGCTTCGATGTATTCAGTCGCTCACGTCCTCTGCCAGTGAGTCAGGGCACCGAAGTATGGTCGTGGAATGGGTATGTGAACTGGGCGGATGACAAGGTGCCTCCCCTGCGGCACTTCTCGACGCATACGAATCGGCGTGCCGATATGTATCCGACGCTGAACCAGACACACTTCACAGCCCAGAGTCAGCAGGACGGTCGGCAGGTACAGATCTGGATGCAGACGGCAACGCCAGACTTCGATTGCTTTGAAGTGCGCCTCAATGGCGACAACTGGCAACCAGCAGAAGGGGCATGGAACTGGTCCTTGCGAGATGGCATGAACTCAGCCGAAATGCGCACGCGCAATCGCTCGGGCGTGACGGGTGTGATCAGCGCATTATCAGTGGTTGTCTGAATTCTGGCAGGCCGTCACCCACGCGAGTACATCGACAAAGGGCACCTCACCCAGTTCGCCAAAGAGAGGGTCCTTCGCCAAACGCGCTCGTCCACTACGCGGTGAACTGAGTCCACAGAGAAATCGTGCCACCGCACGCGGTGTGCCGAGGGCTTCTTCGGCGGCGTGGACTGTCGGCTCAACGCGACCCCACAGTTCACGCCCGATGGCCTGAGTCGTGCGTGCGGGCACGACTTCGACCTCACCGCGACACCCGCTGCACTGCCCGCAGGGTGCCTCCAGCTGTTCGCCGAAGTGTTCACCGAGGGCTGCCGCCCGACAGCCGTCGAGGCCGAGCAGATCCAGCACCTGCTGCAGACGACCGGTCTCGGCTTCCTCGCGTTTCACATTGTAAGCGAACAGTTCGTGGGCCATGGCCTGGGCGTCCTCAGGCAGCCGTAGCCGTCGATAGCGATTGCGCACACCTCCTGCCTGCACCTCCAGAAGCTGCTGGTCCCCCAGCCAATCAAGGGCACGGATTACCCGCATCCGATCAACACCCAGATCGCCAGCGGCCTGTGCTGGATCGAGCTGAAACCAGACACGTCCCTGCTTGGCCGTCGCGAACAGACTGCTGACGAATTGCCGACGTTCACCATCAAAGCGCTGCAGAATCTGATCTGGTTCGACGAGAGGCTTGAACTTGTACGCCGAGTAGAAGGGCGTCCCCCCCTCCAGATAGCCGTCGAGTTCCAACCGTGTCAGCAATGTGCGCAGCACGAGAGGTCGGATGTCGTGTTGCGATGACAAATCGTAGAGACTCACATCGAATTCCGCTTCACGAGCAAAGATGTCATCCACAAGCCCACGCACAGATTCAGGATCAGGCGTGTCGCCATAGATGAAGTTTTCGAGCGCCGTCAGGTCATCGGTACATACCAGACTGTGGCAGATCGAGGCCTGCCCATCTCGGCCGGCACGACCGATCTCCTGAGCGTAGTTCTCCAGACTCTTGGGCAGATTGTAGTGGTAGACGTAGCGAATGTTAGACTTGTCGATCCCCATACCAAAAGCAATCGTCGCAACAACGATGGATGAATCAGAGGCCATGAATTCATCCTGCACGGCGGCACGCTCTTCATCCTTCATGCCCGCGTGATAGGCGCGCGCGGAGAGTCCTGCCTGTTGCAGTCGTTCGGCAACGTCAACCGCCGTTCGCTGCAAAGTGACATACACGATCGTTGGACCTACGGGACGCGCCTGGATCGCCGCCAGCAGCGCCTCATCCCTCCCGGCAGCGGACACGGCCGTTGTCCGCAGTGCCAGATTTGATCGGTAGAATCCCGTGCGTACCGCATGATCTGGTTGGATGTCGAATCCCGAGCAAATGTCGTCGAGGACTCTGGGCGTCGCCGTTGCCGTCAGTGCGAGGATGCGCTCAGCGTCGTATTGGCGGGCGAAACCGGCGAGTTTCAGATAGTCGGGTCGAAAGTTGTGCCCCCACTCCGAAATACAATGCGCCTCATCGACAGCGAAGAGACTGATACGTACACCATGGAGGGCTTCGCGGAAGCGCTCGTTGTTGAAGCGTTCGGGGGCCACATAGAGCAAGCGCAACTGCCCTGAGCGAACACCGTCCATGACAGACCGATATTCGTCGAGTGTAAGGCTGGAATCCAGCCGCGCCGCCTCGATGCCGCGGCGCTGCAAGGCGTCGATCTGATCCTTCATCAGCGCAATGAGCGGCGACACGACGAGGGTCAGTCCTGGCAGCAATAGCGATGGCAATTGATAACACAGTGACTTCCCCCCACCCGTGGGGAACACAGCGGCTGTCGAATGCCCCTCGAGCAGATGGCGAACTGCGTCCTGTTGTCCTGGGCGAAATTCGTCGAATCCGAAATACTGCTTGAGAGCGGCAAGGGCGTCGTCGGGCATTTACTTCCTTTGGCAGCAACTGGGCGATGAGACTGGGGGCGAAATCACCCAGTCCAGTGGACGAACGTGAGATGTCAGATGAACAGCAGCGTGATCTGATCGTGAGTGGCGCGCATACAATCTACACGCTGCATGCATCCCATACCGAACGAGGGGACGCGCACTCGATTTGCCTTCACACCCTAAAAGGTACGATCATGCAGTGGTTCATTTGAGCAATCCCGGACACTCACCAGGCCACAGCGGTAACCAAGCTACCCACATGACAGATCACACTTTCAGTGACACAGCGCTTCGGGACTTCCTTGCCGATGGTTATACACTCATCGGCAGCGATCATGCCCCTGAATATCACCAGGACATGTGCGAACGTCTGGATCGTCTCATTGAACGGGAAGGCAATCCGGGCAACAACGTCCTACCCTGCGTGCCGCAAATCCAGCAGGTTTTTGAAGCACCGAAGGTAGCCTCTGCGCTTACCCGGATCCTCGGTCCGGGCTACATCATGCATCCCCATCGTCACTGCCATCACCGTCCGCCTGGATCCAAACCTCAGGGCTGGCACAAGGATGACTACGTATACGATCAGAACGTGCGTCATCATCGTGGCCGCTGGGTCATGGCTTTCTATTATCCGCAGGCGGTGACTGCCGACATGGGACCCACGTCGATCGTCCCACGTCAGCAGCACCACGATACGATGGCAGGATCTGAGGCAGATCCGACCCTCGAGATGGCGATCACCGGCACAGCTGGTACTGTGGCCATCGTCAACTTTGACATCTGGCATCGTGCCTGTGCCAATGTCAGCCCGCACAATCGCTACATGCTCAAATTCCAGTTCCTGCGTATGGACGAACCAGCCGCGTCGCCGGCACCCACGTCTTCACCTGACGCAGTCGAATGGGGTGCGACTGATCATACGGCACGCCATCAGTGGAACTGGCTTCACGGAAATTCAAACGACGATTCAGATGGCCCCGGTTCTCTCGATTCGGGCCACAGCCATGGCGCGGACGATGATATGGCGATGGCGATCGCGACGTTGCGAAGTGACAGTGATCCGGCACGGCTGCAGGCGACATATGCCCTGGCCCGGATGGGGGCACGTGTCGTGCCGACCCTCGTTGACGCCCTGCGCGACGAGGCAGAGGAACAGGCCGAGGCCAAGACCGCCAAGTGCCCTGCCAACCCTGCAGGTGGGAATCCGGCGGATCTTGCAACGGCCCACGCTTTGGCTGCCCTAGGGCCACCCGCTATAGATGCCCTCGTGAATCTGACTGGTGATGACCATTGGGCCGTGCGTGCGACGGCGGTCGACGTATTGGGCACCATTGGAAAACCGGCAAGAGTCGCAGTGGACGCGATTCGTCACAGTTTGCAGGATGACAATCTCTGGGTTCGTCGCAATGCGGCGGAGGCGCTTGGCACGCTGAATGATGTGAGTGGCACCGACGATCTGACCAAAGTACTTGCAGACGAGGACTGGCGCGTGCGTCTCAACGCAGTTGGAACACTTGCACGAATCGGCCCACAGGCCGCGCCCAGCACTGCCGCCGTGAGTTCGCTGCTGGATGACGAAAACAGATATGTACAGGCCAATGCATTGCAGGCACTGCGACGGTTCGACACATCTGAGGCGACTGATGCACTGATGAGCCATCTGATGTCGGCTCGTTGGTGCGCCGTGACCAGCAAGGACAACCCTTACTGATCAGCCGCGTTTGCTAACTCGGTGCCTTGGCTAGAGCCCGCCCGTCGTCGACCCCACAGCCGCGCAGGAGCGTTCGTTGCACCGCCAGATCGTGGGGGAGAGAAAAGTCGGGGATCTTGCCATCGATACATGCCGCCATCTCCCGCAAGAGTGATCCCGCCTTCGCCTCGTGAGGTGTAAACTCGCGCTCCACCCATTCCCCCGCGGGATAACCAGGACTCTCCTTCTCCAGAAACACACGCAGCTTGTTGGAACCCAGCGGTTCGTGCAGCGCCGTTCCCCCCGTACCATGCACCTCAACTCGGCGGTCCATGCCGATCTGCATCGCCGTCGTGTCCACCATGCCCAGGCCATCGGTGCACTCGTGCACGACCATGGCATTGTCCACATCGTGCCGTTCGCCGTAGTGCCGGCCCAGCGCTGGCAGGACTTTCGTGGGCTCACCCAGAAAAGCGACCATCAGATCGATGAGATGACCGGCCATCTCGAAGTAGGCCGCACCGTGATATAGCGTGTACTCCACGGCGAGTTCCTGGTGCCAGTTCTTGGGTTTGGGAATATGGCCGCGATACTGGAAGATTTGCCCCAGCGCACCAAGGGCATGTAGTCGCAGGATTTCCTGGATGGCAGGATTGTATCTCCACATGTAGGCCATGTTAAGATGCAGCCCCTTGCCGTGAGCCAGCGCCTGGATCCTGGACAGTTGATCGAGATCGACGCCGGCGGGCTTCTCCAGGATCACGTGTTTGCCCGCCTCCAGGGCAGCCTCGGCGTAGTCGAGATTCTGGTAGACGTGGCCTTCCACGATGACCACCTCCGCTTCACTGTCGAGCACGTCCTGCTGTGATGGCAGCACCGGGATGGTCAGCCCGTGTGGGGCCCAGCGTTCGAGATTTCCGGCGATGACGCCCGCGTCTGGATCGTACATGCCGACGAGTTCGACTTCATCCTTACGCTCGGCGGCTTCGCGCACGTGCATCACGGCGTGACTGTGCCATGCTCCGAGGAGAGCGAACTTCAGTGCCATCATTACACTCCTGTAGTCGAAATGGAACCCACTGTAGAAACTTAGCCCTCCAGAGGGTTGCCGGAAATCCGCTGAGGACCTTCGACCCTGTGGCCCTCTCTTGCCCGCGGGTGGGGGCAGAGCGTATCTCATAGGAGAAACCGAGGCGTGGAAGCGTCACCAGGCCTGGTCAACATCCACCCAAACCACTGACGATCATGACTGCGATACAACCATTCCTCGACTCAAACGACATCATCAGTGACGGGGCCGAACTCGCCCGGCGCATGGATCGTGATGGGTATCTCGTTGTGCGTGGTCTCCTGGACCCGGATCGCATCTTCGCCCTGCGACAAAAGTTTCTCGCCATTGCCTACAATGCCGGTTGGCTCCTCAAGGACAGCCCCCTCAACGAAGCCACCGCAGACCTGAGCAGATTTTGCGTCGAACCGGAGGATCCCTACATGGAGATCATCCGGCGCATGAATCAGATCGAGCAATTCCACGCCGTGCAGCATGATCCGGCGTTGGTGGATCTGCTCGAACGCATGTGCGGGGAGCCGATCCTACCCCATCCCCGCGTGATCACACGCGCCATCTTTCCGCGACGTGATGCCTTCACGACCCCGCCACACCAGGACTTCATTCCCATTCAGGGAACACCTGACACATTTACGGCCTGGTTCCCTCTCGGTGATCTACCGGCACCGATGGGCGGTGTTGAGATCGCCAAGGGTTCGCACACGGGCGGTCTCTACGAATTCCAACCAGGCCTCGGTGCCGGTGGCATCGAAATCACCGAGTCCTTCGAAGGTCGCTGGCGCGGTGGGCCCTTCGCGGCGGGGGATGTCCTGTTCTTCCACAGCATGGCCGTGCACCGCGGTGTGCCCAACAAGACCGACTCTCTACGGTTGTCTGTTGATGCCCGTTATCAGAAGATCAGCGAACCCATTGCACCGGGATCCCTGCTACCCCACACGAAACCCCAGACGTGGGAGGAGATCTATGCCGACTGGCCTGCGGACAGTCCCTATCGCGACTACTGGTCGGCTTTTGATCTGCAGGTGGAAGAATACGACGACAGCTACCATGGCAAGCGCGACGACATGGCTCTAGAGATGGCGGCCCAGGGTGATGCGAGGTCGCGCTCGGTGCTGCAACGAATCATTGCGCGCGATCCCGACCCGGCCAAACGCGAGCAGGCGCAGACTCTACTCGACGGATTGCCGACGACATGAACTCACCACACTTCCAGGGCGTCGTCCCCATCCTGATCACGCCCTTCGACGAAGCGGACCGAATAGATGAGGACAGTCTACGACGACTCGTCGATTATTGCATCGATGCCGGCGTCCACGGATTCGGCATCGCCTTCGCCACAGAGATTCCTAAACTGACAGAAGCTGAGCGAGATCGAGTCACGCAGATCGTTGTTGAGCAGACCCGCTCGCGTGTGCCGATCGTCGCCAACACGGGAGCACCTTCTACACAGGCCACCATCCAACACAGCCTGCGAGCTCAAGATCTCGGTGTTGATGCCGTGATGGGCACACCGCCAGATGCATCGGCAGAACTGATTCGTCAGTACTTCACGGGTCTATGCAAAGCCGTGGAAATCCCGCTGTTTGTACAGGAGGTCAGTGGCGTGATGAGCGGAGCCTTGTTGAAACAATTGGCCGATGAGAGTGAGAACCTCCGTTACGCCAAGGTCGAAAGTGCGCCGACACCGACAAAGATCAAGGACTGCGTCGACCACTGCGGTGATCGGGTTACCGTGTTAGGCGGTGCCAGCGGTACCCAGTTGATTGAGGAACTGCGCCGTGGTTCTCAAGGGACAATGCCCTGGCCTAGCCTGCCGCACGCTTTCGTGCGTGTGTGGGATCTGTGGCAGAGCGGTGATGGAACCGGTGCCCGACAGGCCTGGGAACAGCAGATCCAACCCGTGCTGCGCCTCAACGGTGTCGTGCACAAAAAGATCCTTTGTCGCCAGGGCGTGATCGCGCACTCGCACTTTCGTGCTCCCGACACGGTGCCACCATTGGACGATGCGACGCAGCGAGAATTCGATGAAGTATGCGAACGACTGGATATCGATTAGTGGGCCTGCCCATCTGATGACTTGTCGCAACAAGATCGAGATGCCGATGACGACCGCGCCCCGAGCGGTGTTGTACTGCTCTTCAGTATGTCTGCTGTTGGCCACTCTACCGGTTGACGCCGACTCCTTCGTATTCTCCGACCGCACCTACACCCACAGTGGCCACGGCCGACTCCATTCGAACTGGGATTTTGTTACGAATGTTCTGACGAAGGCGGAGGCACCGAAAAATTGGGAGACACCCATCAACTACAAAGACGGGTCCTTCGAATTCAGGGTGGAGGTTTTGGAGATGGAGGAGATCGAGCAGTCGATGGTAATCTCCTTCGGTTGGATCAATTCACCCTTCGATCCGCAGAGAAAACATACCAGTGGTGGTGGCATTTATTTCTCGAAACCGGGCCTCTACGAGACCACGGGTCGTATTCAGCAGATTTCGAAGTATCGTGGGGACAATGGTGCGTTGACGACACAGTGGGACTGGAGCAGTGCCTATTCCAAGCATTCCGTATTCACCATCATCAATCCGCAGGCCAACCCAAGTGCCGCGGGGTTTCCATTCAAGATCCATATTACGGTGAGGATATTCTCTGCCGACGGACTCGTGCCTGAGAAACCTGGAGAGTTGACGGCGGCCGTCGTCAGCTCAGACCGCATTGATCTGCTTTGGACCGACAGCAGCGACAACGAAGATGCCTTCAAGATCGACCGCTACCGGGGCGGCGGCTGGGAGAGAATCGCCGAGGTCGAGGCAGGGACCACCCACTTCAGCGATACTGGTTTGTCACCGGGCAAGGTCTACTCCTATCGAGTCCGGGCATACAATGCGCAAGAAGGCAATTCGTTTCCGTCAGGGGCCGCGTCAGGTCGAACGATGCGGTTGCCGCCGGCGTTGCCGAGCGACCTGACCGCTGAGCCGACAGAGGCGGGTGGCCTTCGCCTGCACTGGCGCGACAACAGTGACAACGAGACACATTTCGAGATCGGACGCAGCACGAATGGCGTCGATTTCGCCGACGAGATCACGGTCCCGGCAAACGAGACCACCTACGTCGACAGCGATCTGGTATCGGGAGTGACGTATCACTACCGGATCCGCTCCGTCGGTCAGCAGTCGGCGGAAACGACCTACACAGACCCGATCCGCATCACGTGGGGGGGCCACGTTGCCACCGCCATCGACGGCGAAACCACAGGAAGCGAGTTGTCCTACGCGCTGCTTGGGAATTTTCCCAATCCCTTCAACGCCCACACGACCATTCGCTTTTCTCTACCTGTGGCCGGACACGTCACGCTGCGGATCTACGATACGACCGGGGCCGTTGTGCGTGAACTGACTGCTCCATCCTCGGCGGTCGGAGGGCAACACGAAATCAGTTGGGACGGCCGCGGGGCCCGTGGCCAATCACTGGCCAGTGGCGTCTATCTGTATCGCCTGCGAGTTGAGACGCTTCGATCAGCCAACCAGGAACTGACGGGCAAACTACTGCTGCTTCAATAACCCACCTTCAGGCCAACGGCGATCGGCAGACTGGGCCGGCGACACCGAACAATCCGTCACACACAACGCGGCCACCCGCTCGGCTTAGCGCACCAGAAGCAGGCGACGGCTTTGGACCTGATCTTGCGTCCGAAGAAGATAGACGTATACACCGCTGGCCAAATCCTGCGCCAACGCATCGCGACCATCCCACTGCACCGTGTGAGTACCTGTTGGATGATACCCGCGTGTAAGGGTGGTCACCTTCTGTCCCACTAAATTGTAGATGGAAAGATCCACGTCGCCATCCTGCGGCAGGTTGAATCGCAGGGTCGTCCCACCGTTGAACGGATTGGGAAAGTTCTGTTGCAGCAGAAATCCACTCGGTGCAACGCCAACCGGGTCTTGTTCGATCGACGTTGGGACATCGGCGGCAACGACCATCCGGATATCGTCGACCAGCAGACTGCCATCCAGCCGACCTTCCAGGCCTAGCGATTCAACCCAGGGAAATCGGAGGGAGAGCGCCGTCAGTGGTACCTCGATGCTCTGCCAACCCTGTCCGGTAGCGGCAAAGCCGAATGCCCCCTGACCATCTTTGAGCAGATCCACCTTACGATCATTGACCTGCAACTTGAGCCAGTTAAACTCGTTCAGATTCTGGCCGTCCACATTCACCGCCAGGTGCAGTGTGCGATAACCTGTGAGGGGCACGGGGCCAGTGGCAGAAGTCGCTTCCAGAAGCGAGAAGAAACTGCGCGAAGGTTTGATCGCCAGCGCCGTGCTGCCAGAATATGCGTTGGTGCTCTCTTGCAGATCTGCGTCGAAGGGGACTTTCAGAGTCCACGTGGGAGACACTTCATCTGCATAGATGGGCAAATCGATCACGGGTCCGGCAGGCGGTAGCGTATCGAGATCTGTGTAGCGTACCAACAACGCAATGCCCGGCCATAATACCTCGATACCATGATGGTTCGTCGCATCCATCGTAAAAAGTGAATTGGTACCACTCCGAATGGCATCGAGAGGAACAGGGATTTCGTCGTAGCTGTAGTTGTGGTCCCTTCCCGGTCCTGCGGACACCCTGATCCCATTGAGACCGACGGCGTTGGCACTAGCGCCATTCCAGGTGGTGAGCACCATGCGCGCTTCCTCGGCCCGCGCCAGATCATCGCCCACGAACACCTTGGACCTGTGAGTTGCTCCCGTTCGGGTCTGCCACCTGGGGGGCACGTTGAAGGGCTTGTAGAGCTTGACGGACGTACCGGGGCGTTCGAGACCGATGCCTGCCACGGCAGGTGTGATGTAGGTGAGTCCCGTCTCGTCTTTGATGCGGGCCATGATCTGCATCGGCTGATCCTGGTCCGGTACCCACGTTGTGTGCCAATTCACGGCATAAGGTGATGTCGTCGCAGTTCCGAGGTGGTTCTGAATGCGGCCTGCAGCGTATCGATAGTGCCACTGCCGAAAGATACCATTGCCCTCGTAGTCGAAGTCTTCGTAGAGACCGATGAAGTCCACCTCAGCAATGTCCCCATTCGGACTCGACGCCTCGGCGGCGAGCATCACGGAATCGGCGATGGTGCTCCCCGCCAGGGGAGCGATGACACGCCCCGTCGGATGCGGCCTGGACGCGTCATAGTAGATGCGGAAGGTGATACCGTGTACCCCCCACTGCCCCCAACCGAAGTTGAAGCATGTCTGACCACTGCTGGTGAACTCCAGCGTGTTGATCCCCTCGTGCAGTTGCTCTATCGGTACCGGCACCGAGGGATAGATGAATTGCTGATAACACTCAGGACTCTGATGCTCCGCACGGCCTGAATCACCAGGGATGGCCTCCGGATCGGGAATCGAAATCCAGGACCCGCCATTCACCCGCAAGCGCTTGTTGCTCGTGCCGGCGTGTCCTCCCCACATCTCGAGATAGATCTCCGCACGCACGGCGCCTTGCAGGTCTTCGATCAATTTTCGATTGAGCGTATTGGGGAACGCTTTGGCTCCGGACGCGGTCGCATTCGGATCGGTGACGCGCTGCCACGTATAGATCTGCATGGGCCACTCGCGGAAGATGTCCCCGGGCCCAGGGTCCGCATACACAGCGGCGGCGCCACTCAGAATGGTCAGGATGCACCAAGTCAGAATGTGATGGCTCAGTATGCGGTGGAAACATCCCATGGAGGCGGTCCGGTGAAAGCGGATGAGGCACCTACCCTAACGATGTGCACCTACGTCGTCTTCCACAAGGTGACAGCGAACCTGTCTGCCGTCCTCCAGCGTACGCATGGCCGGCTCCACGTCAAAGCAACGGGCCTCAGCCAGGGGGCAGCGACCACTGAACTTGCAGCCTGCCGGTGAATCGGCCGGATTTGGCGTGTCCCCTGCCAGGATCTGCCGATCACTCGTGGCTGTGGGATCTGCCACGGGAATCGCCGACAGCAGTGATTTTGTATAGGGGTGACGGGGATCGGCGAAAAGACGTTGGCTCTCCTCCAACTCCATGATCTGCCCGAGATACATCACCGCAATTCGATCGCAGATCCGCTCAAGCACACTCAAGTCATGGGCGACGATCAGATAGGTCATGCCCAACTCCTGCTGCAAATCAAGCAGCAGATTGAGAATCTGCGCCTGCACGGACACGTCGAGGGCTGACACCGGTTCGTCGAGCATGAGCAGTTGCGGTTCCAGGGCGAGGGCCCGCGCGATGCCGATTCGCTGCCGCTGTCCGCCACTGAAAGCATGGGGATAACGATTCATGTGTGAAGCGTTGAGACCGACACGTATCAGCAGCTCACCGACTCGATCAGATAACTCGCTCCCACGCCACTGCCCGCGGATCACGAGTGGTTCGGCGACGATGTCCTTCACCGTCATGCGCGGATCCAGCGCCGAGAAGGGGTTCTGAAACACATATTGCATCTTCGAGCGCACCTGCTTCAATTCGTCGGCGTCGAGTTCGGTCACCATTTTCCAGGCGTCGCCGTCGTGAAACTCGACGGTCCCTGATGTCGGCTCGATGGCGCGCATGATGCTGCGGATCGTCGTGGTCTTGCCACATCCACTCTCGCCGGCCAATCCCAGAATTTCACCGCGATGGACGTCGAGGTTGACACCGTCCACGGCCTTGACCCAACCCACGGGGCGGCGGATCAGCCCACGCAGGACGGGGAAATACGTCTTCAGGTCGCGCACCCGCAGGATTACATCATCCGCCATGATTCGCCATGTCTGTGCGGTAACAGCGTGCGTGATGGCCTTCACCGAGTTGCACAGCCTCTACGGGTCCGGCCCGATCGCACAGATTCGCCTCGAATTGATCGCAGCGCGGACCGAAGGCACAGCCCTGTGGTACCTGACGAGGGTCCGGCACGGTGCCACGAATCGCCGGAAAACGTTCCTTGTGCTGCTGCCCGGGACGTGGGATGCTGTGTAGCAGTCCCTGTGTGTATGGATGAGACGGGCGTTGAAAGATGTCGAGCACTGATGCCTCTTCCACGACCCGACCCATATACATCACATTGACACGCTCGCAGAAGCCGGCGACGACGGCCAGATCGTGAGTAATGAGCAATACAGCCAGATTCATGGTTTCGCGCAGCTCTTGTAGCAGGTCCATGATCTGTGCCTGAATCGTCACATCCAACGCCGTCGTCGGTTCATCGGCGATCACCAACGTCGGTTCGCAGGCGAGGGCCATGGCAATCATGACGCGCTGCAGCTGTCCTCCTGAGAGATTGTGCGGATACTGTTTGGCTGCCCGTGCTGGTTCAGGGATTCCGACGCGTTGGAGCATATCCTCTGCTTCCGCGTGGGCTTGCTTTCGACTCTTGTCCTGATGCAGCCAAATTACCTCAGCGACCTGGTGCCCGACGGTAAACACCGGCGACAAGGAGCTCATGGGCTCCTGAAAGATCATGGCAATGTCGTTGCCGCGGATATGCTGCATCTGTTCACTTCCGGGATCCACCTGTGCCAGATCCACCGGGGCGCCCCCCGCCGTGCCGTAAAACTTGATCGATCCGGATAGACGGGCGGGTGGCTCTCGCAGCAATCGCAGGACACTCATCGCCGTCACGCTCTTGCCCGAACCGCTTTCTCCTACCAGTCCCACGGCTTCACCGCGCCGTACAATCAGATCCACACCTCGCAGCACCTGGACGTCCCCCTCCAGTGTGCCAAACTCCACCTGCAAGTCCTCAATCTCAAGGACCGTGTCTGACGGGGTGGCGGTCATGGGTTCTTCAATCTGTGTAGGGATCTGCAGCATCGCGGAAGGCGTCGCCGAGAAAGTTGAAGGACAACACGGTGATCACGATGAACAGCGCTGGCAACAATAGCCATTGATGGAAGTACAGAGTTGTCAGATTTCGGCCCTCCTGTAACAACACACCCCAACTCGTCATCGGTGCGCGAATACCCAGATTGAGGAAGGAAAGCGCACTCTCTGCGAGGATCATCGTGGGCACGGCAATCGTGGCGACAACGATGATCTCCCCAAGCACACCCGGAATCAGATGACGAAAGATGACACGTTTGTGACTGGCTCCCATCAGCTGCGCCGCCATGACGAACTCTTCGCTGCGCAGGGACAACACCTTGCCACGAACGATGCGGGCTAACGACGTCCATCCGAGAAGTGACAGGATAAGGGTGATCATGAAATAGCTGGTGATCTGGTCGACATCAGGTGGAATCGCCGCCGAGAGCGCCATCCACAACGGGATCTGCGGAAAGGCACGTAACATCTCTATCGTGCGCTGCGTGAGTTCGTCGACCCAGCCACCGAAGTAACCGGAGGTCACACCGAGCACGGCGCCAAGTATGACACTGATCGTCACGCCTATGAGACCGATCGTCAGTGAGATGCGCGCCCCGTAGAGGATGCGTGACAACAGATCGCGGCCCTGCCGATCCGTACCAAAGAGGAATAACCCGTCCTCTGCTGCAGAGTCGATGCCGAACAGGTGCAGATCGGTCTCGAAGCCCAGAAAGCTGTGCGAATCGCCCGTGGCAAACAGTTGCAGCGTGTAGCGGACCTCTGGATCGTGTGTAAACAGGGTCCGCCCGGTGTGATCTACATGTTCCTTCAATCCATAGGCGAAAGGCAGGTGCAAACCATCGCTGGCGAACAGGTGCAGCCCCTGGGGTGGCACGTAGGGACGCCGGGCGAAACGGTGGTCTGGACCGTAGGGGGCCAGGAAACCACTGAACACCGTCATCAGATACATCAGTGCCAGGATCACGCCGGACACGAGAGCCACCCGGTTTTGACGGAACTTGATCCACGCGAGCTGCCATTGGCCCGCTGTGGACAGCGTGTCGTTGATCTCACTCAAGGCGAATTCTCGGATCGACGAGAGCCAGCAGGATATCGGCAAGCAGGTTACCGAGGAGCAACAAGACAGCCAGCAACATGAGGAAGGTGCCCGCCAGATACATGTCCTGCGTTTCCAGCGCCCGGTAGAAGAGAGGTCCCGTCGTCGGCAGACCGAGTACGATGGCGACGATGATCGATCCGGATACAAGCTGCGGAATCTGCATACCCATAATACTGATCATTGGATTGATGGCGACGCGCACAGCGTATTTGTAGATCACCCAGCGCTCCGCCAGCCCTTTGGCGCGCGCTGTCGTGATGTAAGCTCGGTCGAGAACGTCGAGCATGCTCGTTCGCATGAGACGCATCATGGTTGCGGTACCGGCGGCGCCGATGACGACGACAGGCACCCACAGGTGGCCCAGCAGATCCCACACTTTCGCCAGACTCCACGCGGCGTACTTGTATTCCTGCGAGAACAGACCACCCGCACTGCCCCCAAACCAGAAGACGGAGGCATACATCGCGATCAAGGCGATGACGAAGTTGGGAATACACAGACCGATGAAGGCGACGAAGGTCAGACTGTAGTCGCTCCACGACAGCCGATTGCGTGCAGAATAGATGCCGATGGGGATCGCCACGACCCACATGAAAACGAGCGAACCGAGGGACATGACGAAGGTGAGCCCCAGACGTTCACCGATCAGATCGGCCACGGGACGTCGCCACTCGAAGGAGTAACCGAAGTCGCCTTGCACACAGCCACCGATCCAGAACAGATACTGCTTCCACAGTGGCTTATCGAGGTGATACTGTTTGCGCAGTGCGTCAAAGGCCTGCTGATCAGCACGCGATTCACTCTCTGCCAACTGCGCCTGCAGGGAATCGAAAAAGTCACCCGGTGGCAGTTGAATGATGATGAAGGTCATGATCGAAATCACGATCAGTGTCGGAATCAATCGCAGCAATCGTCGGACGATGTAGGTCAGCATGGCTTGCTCATTTCCTCAGCGTCCATCCATCGTGGTCAGAGCGCGCGCACTCTTGCTGTAAAATGTTTCCGGATTGAGATAGCCAGGTGTCATCGCCACCCAGGACGCCACACCACGTTCCGACACATTGCCAAAGTCGTTGCTCACGACACCAATCGACGTCGCCTGCGACACCAGCGGAATCACCCAGAGATTCTCAGCGTGGTTGCGCATGACCTCTTGCCACAGGCGCTTGCGCTCGTCAGCATCCACCGTCACCGACAGAATCGCCTGCAATTGCTGCAGACGCTTTACCTCGGGCGGTGGCTCGATCCCTCGCTCACCACCACTCAGATGCCAACGCGCCCAGTGGTGTCCCCACTCACACCACAGGCTGGTGGAAAACCAACGCGCCGAACTCAGCAATGGGAAAGTCGCCTCGGCGCCCTGAACGCCGATCATATGCTCACCATTCTGCGCGACGCGCTGAAAATACAGCGTGCGCTCCTCAGGCTTGAGCGCCGTCTTGATTCCCACCGCCTCCCACTGGGAGCGAACGATCTCGACAGCGTCCATGTCGGGTCCAACGACGGTGGCCAGTTCCATGATGAGACTCACCGTCTTGCCGTCGAGTCCGAGGCGGTAGCCATCGGCGTCTCGTTGATCCAGACCGATGGAATCCAACAAGGCTCTGGCCCGCTCCGGGTCGTAGACGGCATAGTTGGGCGCGTGGGTCAGTTCGACGTAATCCGGCGCTGAGGGATGCAACTTCATCGCCGTAATACGACCGGTGCCATCGTAACAAAGACGATTGATCAAATCACGATCGATGGCCAACGATAGAGCAATACGAAACTCGCGCGTCATCAGCAGTTTCTCCAGTGCCGGGTCACCGGGGTACTGAAGATTGGGCATGATGGCGCGGATCCCCGCCGCCTCATAGGTGAGGATCGAATAATCCCGCTTCTCAGTGAAGGATCGTAGCAGCGGCAGATTTTCGCGCGTAAAATGTCGCTGTTGCATCTGCAGCATGCCCGTGACCGCACGAAAATTGATCATTTCCGTATTCAGGAAGATCTCCATGCGGATCTGATCCAGGTAGGGCAGTTGGTTGCCTTCCGGATCCACTTTCCAGTAGTAGGGATTGCGTTCCGCCAACAGATGGTTGCCAGGCTCCCACTCCTTTACCCGCCATGCGGACATGACCGGTCGCTCCGGATTGAAATCGTTGGCCGCCTGCTCAAACGTGGCATAGGTGGCCACATCGGCGGCGCCTGCCTGCGGCAGATAGGGTTCCAGGAAGTGGCGTGGCGCGAAAAAGCCGGAGCGCTCGAACACGAGGGGCCACTGATTTCCCTTGAAGGCCAGATACATCACGGCCAGCGGATATGGTTTCGAAAAGCGCAGATCTACGGTAAAGCTGTCCGCCTTGACCACCTCCATGGGTGTGTCATCGGGTTTCCAGTAGGCTGGCAGAGACCCACTCAGATTGGCATCGTTGGCAATGTGATGCCACCAGAACAGGACGTCGTCGGCCGAAAAAGGAGCACCGTCCGACCAACGCAGACCTCGTCGCAGATGTAGCCGCAGGGTGCGATCGCTGTCCGTAAACTCCCACTCTCGCACCAACCCAGGGCCGACTTCGAGACCACCCGTCTCAGAGACCTGCCAACGCACCATCTGCTCATACACGAGACGGCTGTATGCATGAAAGTCACTGGAGCCCTTCATCATGCGGTGCCATGTACCGCCGTACCGGCCGATCTCGTGCACCGGTTCTACAATCATCGGCAGCGGTGGCAGTCGCTGTTCAAGGGGCGGTAGTTCACCTCGTTCCACGGCGGCTGCCAGCATGGGCGCCTGCTGGTATTCCAGTGCCGGCACCATGACAGGTACCATCACCAGGCCCAGGACAACGGCAGTGATGCAGGTTAGTCGATTACTCACTCAGGTCTGATTCCCATCGATGATGACCTCGCCGGCGAATCCACCGGCTCTGAGTCGATCTGCAAGAGCTTGGGCCGATTGTGTCGCCAGCATCGGGTTGTTCTCGATCGTAAACCCGCCGACTTGGGTAAGACGATCGAAGGCGTCCAGACTCTTCAGCGATTGATTCTGAACAATACGAAGCGATCCACCAATTCGTGTAAGGGCACCGAGCGCCTCGACATTCATCAGTTGGCGATTGTCACCAATTTGCAGAAATCCGCCGACACTGGAAAGCCGTTCCAAGCCTTTCAGACTGGCAAGCGCGTCACAATCGAAGATATCCAGATCTTCTCCAATGCCGGTTAGCCCACTGAGGGCCTCGATACTGGCAAGTTCATCATTGAAGCTGATGTGCAGATCCCCATGGATACCGGTGAGATTGTTCAGTCCGCGCAGACTGGGAAGATGATCATTGAATCTGATGCGCAGACCACCGTCGATGTTCGAGAGATTCTCCAACCCCGCCAGACTCGTCAGGGCGCTGTTGAATCTAATACGTAAATCTCCCCCGATGCTGATTAGATGACGTAAGCCTTCGACGTGGGTCAGATTCGTCTCGGCAATCGTGAGATCCCCCGTGATGCTGAAACATTCATCCCCTGCAGGGATGAGCATCGCCATATCCTCCTCAGTGGCGATCACGAAGTCACCGACTAGAGCAACCGTCGGCGAAGTGCAATCGCTACTGGCCGTGCGGGACGAAAGGGCGTGCTCGTCGCAACCGCAAATCGTGGCAATCAACACAAAACAGCTGGGCGCGATTCGGCGTGCCCCTCGCCGGAGATTTCCCTTCATGTGGCTACCGAATCAGTGTCATCATCTTGGACTGCCTTGCTCCATCAGCCTGCAGCACGGCGAAATAGGCGCCACTGGCCACGTTGAAGCCCGCCCCGTCCCGGCCGTCCCACTGGTATTCGTATTGTCCAGCGTTGTGGGTCCCATCAGCCAGCGTGCGCAGACGCTGTCCCGCAGCGTCGAAAATCGCCAGGCGTACGGCGCCAGGCTGTGACACATCGAAGCGAATCGTTGTGCCCGGATTGAAGGGGTTCGGGTAGTTCTCCAGTAAGGCTTGGGCCCGGGGGCGCGTGGCAGAGAATTCCTCGCCAATCGCCGTGGGGCGCGAACTCGGCAGCTCATACTCAATGCCAAAGAGTCGATCGCCATCCTCATCGACGACGTGGGCCGCTATCCACGCATCTCTGCTAACATTGCCAATCTTGAACAGCAAGCGGTTATCACCGCGACGAAGGCGGGCGTGTATCCTTGGAAAGGTCGTGTCGGCGAGCATAAAACCATGCCGCTCGCTGTTCTCGTAAACGACCTCCCCATTCAGCCAGACCTTGGCCAAGTCGCCGCCATCTGCATCACCCGTCAGTACGTCGCCGTAGCCGAATGCCAGGTAACCATCCTGCTGCCGTTCACTATGCACGAGCGTAAAGGCGTAGTGGGAGACGTCGTCCTCGTCACCGTTGATCTCTCCCAGGTCGAGGACTTCGGCGGAATACCCCAGGTGTTCGACGCGGGTCCATGTTCGATCGCCAGCGATCTGTCCCTCCACGGGTAATACATTCGCCTCATCCGGCAGATGGGTAATGCCGATATCCGATCCGGAGAAGGGTCCCGCCACCAACCAGCGGCGGATACCACGACCATAGAAGCGTGGATGCGGTGCGCCGAGTGTGTGGATTCGGGATTTCATGTAGTTCCGCTCGACGGACTCAGCAGATCTGCCGAGGACCTGAATACGCTTCAGGTCGAAGGTGCCAAATCCCTTGATCGCTGCCAGATAGAGGATCTCCAGATCGAGAGGATTGTATCCCATCGTAACATTTGCCACCGCTTCCGTCGCGACAGGATCACTGCCGACAATCACAATATTGTGCTGCGTATTGAGACCATCCTGCGGACCGTTCCCCTCGGTACCCCAGAATCCTTCGATGATCGTGTACGCTGCCGGGTTGAAAGTGTACATATCTACCTGACCGTGCTCAGGGTTGAACTGAAACAGCTCTCCCTTGGACAGGCCACTCTGCGGTCGCAGGGTACCCACATAATTCTTGATGCCGAGGGTGGTCCCATAGACGTGGGTCTTCATTGCCGGCAGGGAAATGACCTTGTCTGCTTCGAGAATGATATTCGGTACGGTCAGCGTCGCCCGGAACTGACCCGTGCCGGCCACATGGAAGCCCTGTTGGGCATTCGGATAGTTCAGACGAACTACACCCAGGCGTTGGTAGGCACCTCCCGGCACGAACTTGCGGCTGAAGGACGCGTAGTTGAGATCGGCTGTATCGACGACGGTGGAGACGCCCGAGGCGGCGAACTCTTCGAGTATCTTGATGTAGGACAGATCATCGAACTCACGGTAGGTCACCGACCAGCTGTCCTCGGTCGCATTCGTCGGGAAACCGGGCTTGTCCCGCCGCGGGGATTGCGATCCGCCTTCAACGACAGTGATCCGAGCAGGGCCCACGTGGTCGATCAGATAGCCGATCACACTTTTCACCACGCGCAGGTCCGTGATCTGTCCTGGGTGCTCGAAGCCGCGGCGGAAATACGACGAACCCGGATTTCCGCGGTTCGTGATGTTGTTGACTTTGATCAGCACTTCGTCGGTGGGCTCTATGACATCTCGCAGGGAGCTTCCGGATTGGTCCAGATTCAGCGCACGACGTACGATGGCATCGACCTGTTCGAAACTGAGACTATCTCCGAGAGGGGCAGGATTGGCCAGTTCACCATCGATTGACGCGGCAATCGCAACCGTCGGATGCCCCTCGCCGAGGGTCACTGTGCCCGGTCGTATGATGGGCAGACCCTCCACACGGATCGGCTCAGTGTCATCCTGAGCCGAGACCGCAGGTGATACAAACCAGATGGTCGCCCGGTTGGTTTGAATGTCCCACGAAATGAGTGCCACCACGAAAATCGCGATGGCAATTTTGGCAGTTCGGCTCGTTAGTGGTTTCAACGTCGATCCTCCTCAGCGAAAGGCAACCATCGGCACATCTGAAGTGGGTATATTCCAGAACCGTAAGGCCGTCTCATGCAAATACTCCTATCACATCTTGCCAGGGCGTGGCTGCGTCTGCTCATAATGGTGCTGGCCGTTCTGCTACTCACGCTGCCGTCGATCACTACCGCTGGCCGCAATGTCATCCTCGATGCGGTGACGCGGGCGACGACGTGGAACACCTATACGGGTGATCTCGAGTTGCTGCAGGATGGCGAAGTGCCTGGCGAGGGCGTTCAACCCCGTGCCCTCCTCTGGGAGGGTGGCGGGATTCTCGTTTTCGAATGGGACGAACCGTTGGCACTGGAAAAGGTGCGCATCTATATCGGCGAGATCGGCAACAACTATATCGTCCGTGCCTACCTTGGTGGTCGCCTGGATGAGATTGGCGTAATTCGCGTTCCTGAAGGCTTGCAGACTGCCGATGTGCCGGACGATTCGCGCAAAGTCAGTCAATGGACCCAGGTCTCCTTTCCTGCAGGCACGATGGCGGACAACATCGAAATTGTTGCCCTCGGGACCATCGTCTTCTACGAGATCGAAGTCCATGTGTTGGACCCCGTGGCGACTGTGATCGACCCGGCCTCAAACGACCCAACCTCAATCAAAACGGCGAGTTGGAGCAGGGTCAAAGGCATGCCGCGTCAGCTTGCTCCATAGACAGACTGAATGGCTGCCCGCATATAGCCTGTCGCCAGTGCATGCCCCGCACGCCCGTCCGTGTCCCCTGGGATGCTGGGTGTATGATCCATCATAAAGGGTCCTTGAAAGCCAATCTCCTTGTACGTCTGCATGGCCTTGATCATATCCACGTCTCCCTCGTCGACAAAGACCTCCTCGAAGTAATGCTCGGAGCCCTTCACGTTGCGAAAATGCACGTAGACAATCTTACCCTGCGAGCCGATTCGACGGATGGCGTCGTACACGTCGACACCCATCTCGGTGACACACCCCTGACAGAAGAGCATGGCATTGGCCGGGCTGGGCGCCATCTTGAAAATGCGCTCGTATTGATCGAGGGACGACACGATCCGCATGGCACCACCCATGGCTTCGGGGATGGGAGGATCATCGGGATGCAGCGCGAGGCGCACACCGCATTCCTGGGCGACTGGCACGATACGATCGAGGAAGTATTGCATGTTCGCCCACATGGACTCTGCATCGATCTGCTTGTCCGGCCACTCCCCCTTCGTCTTCTGCCACAGATCGTAGTCGAAGGTGCTGTATTTCGCTCCCCCTCGTCCCGTGGCTGATGGCGTGCGGAAATTGCCAATGGGTTTGAAATTGTAACCCAGTGTCGGCACATCAGCGTCGGACATCGCGTGTAACACATCGATCCACTGCGCGATTTTCGCGTCTCGTTCAGGACGCGCCAATGTGATCTCATCTGGCCCCGTGAGAGCGATATTCATCAGTTTGAGACCGTGCGATGCGGCCTGATCCCGCACCTGGATGAGATAGTCCGCCATCTCCGGGCGCGAGGAGAGTTCGCCCGTGATACCCGCAGCAAAGGGCGGCGGATTGATCGTGAGATAGTCGACGCCGATTGCCCTGTAGAAGGCGAGATTCTCATCCGTGACGTGTGCGTGGTTCAGCTGATCCTGGATGTACATGACAGTCTCCGCCGCGTATCAGGCCGTGAAGTCGTAATCCATGAGTTCATCCGTCCCCTGCCAGATGATGCCATTGTGTCCGAGATTCTTCGCCTCGCTGACAATTGTGTCGATGCCGTCGCGCGGCCAACCCTCTCCATGGATGATCGGATACGACGGCATGTCGGGTGGCAGATAGAGTTTCGCCTTGGTCAAGTCACGAAGTATCAGGTCGACCAAGGGGATCCGATAGGCCAGCGTCGCTGCCTCATCGGCACCATAGGCTTCGACAGTTTCTGGAAGTCCCATGCCGTCGTAGCCAGTGAAGCGATAGACAACCTGCAGGGCATCTTCCTCGGAGAGATTCGGCACTTCCTCCTGTAGAAAACGAGCCCATTCGATGAAGGTGTTGCAGGTGAAGGCCGAGATGTGGGACACCAGAGGGCTGGCGAAGTCTGCCATCTCTCCCCAGCGCCGGTGATCATGACCCGCCGTCAGGGACATGGAGGAGGGATAGGTATCGGTGCCAAATCTCACATCCGGTGCCGCCTCATGTACGACCGTGCGGAAACGGTTGAGATTTCGACTCAACAGATCACAGCGGAAACGGACCCAATCGAGAACCCCTGATTTGAGCCCCATGGCTTGGACGACATCGAAGAAGCCAAAACCCAGACGCGCCACCTGACCCAGTCGGACGCCATCGAGTTGATGCAATCCTTCCCGTGCACTCTTCAGATCCGCGATCATCTTCTTCATGTCGTATCCCAACTCACCGGCGGCGGTCTCGCAGAAACTGCACGTACAGCCGAACAAGCCGAGGGGAAAACTGGCCATGGAGTAGCGCGTGTGCGTGATATCGAGGGCATCAAAGCCGTATTGTGTTGCCCAATGCGCGTAGGCTGCCTCGAACCAACGCTGTGTATCGGGTCGCGACGGGCAATAGGTGAGGCGCCGAATGGTCCAGGCGCCACCATAGGTCCACACTTTCAGACCTGCGTTCTGCAATTGCTCCACGATCGCCCGAAATGCCTTGTCGTCACCATTGGCGGTCACAGCAGGGCCACAGAATTTCTTTGCTTGCTCATATTCGCGTGGATCGACAGGCCGCCCATCAAAGTGGCGCAAAACGAGTTCGTCCAGTTCCGCATCCGTCGGCGTACGGCCACCATACGGGCTCAGACTCATCACGTCCTCTGGCAATTCGCCCGTGAAGGGAATCACCACCGTATCGAGCCCGATCTCGTCGCGCAGTCGCTCTACGTAGACTGGATGTTTCTGAATGATATCGGGGGTCAGATAGATACCCGTCTTCCAGGAATCGTTGGCCATGTCAGAACCTCGTCTTGTCGAATTGGGCGTAACCGCAGTCGACACCGACTTCGGCTGCCAGGGTCTCGAGCTGTTCTCGATGTTCGTCCCCCAGCGGAATTCCACGTTCTTGATTGTCCTTCTCCCACTGCCACTCCATGCCGCCAGGTAGCTCAGCCCGGCTGAGACCGGGCAGTGGTTGCATGTTTCGAGCGCCCTCGGTGAAGCGATCCATCTCTGCTGTGTATTCGTCGACATCCATGAAGTGGCGCACATCCCACGCACACAGGAAGCTACCCTGGTTTGCCGTCCACTTCCCTTCGGGCGGTGTGAGCTCTTCTCTGTAGATACCGGCAAGGATCCCGGAGAGGCCCTGCACGACAGCAGACAGGCCGATCGCCTTGAAGAAGCCGTGCGGCATCCGCTCCATCAGTTCCGCATCCCGCGGGAGGATGTTGCTGCCCATATCGAGGACAAATGGTGGTTGTTCGCCAGCAGGAAAAGCGAAGCTGACGGGTGATGCATTCGGCAGTTCTGAGATCATCCTGCTCGGGTCGAGGCGGTTGCGATGCGCCGACATGGCCATGCCGATGTATCCCTTCGCCGCCGCCATGCGTGTCCAGGTACCAACAGATCCGACGTGAAAGTGATTGCCCGTAGTGCACGCCCCCGTGCCAAGTTGCTCTGTAAGTTCCAGCACCTTCTCCATACCCACACGGCAGGCCATATAGCCAAGGCCACCGTCACCATCGATACGAGCCGTGGCACCGAAGGCCGACACGACCTGAACATTCGGCGCAGGATTGATGTTGCCGCCATTGAGATTCTCAAGGTAGTGGGGCAACTGTCGGCTGCCGTGGCTGTAGAGGCAGCGTCCGTCGTTGGTCACAAGGCGATCGGCCAGATAGTCGGCATCAGAGGCGCGCATCTGCGTGCTGCCAAGTAGATCTCGGATCACCTGCCGCTGATGCGCCAGGGGAATCAGGATTCCTGATTCGGGCGGATAGTTTCTCGATTTAAATGCCATCAGTCCTCCAAAACTCCGTTCAATATCTGTTTGCCAGCTGCGTTGTTGAGGAACACGCTGACCGTCGCATCAGCGTCGGATAGGGAAAGGTCCTTATCAATGATCTGCACTTTGCCAGGTGTCAGATCGGTCGTGGACAAGACCTCACCCGACGGCATCTCGACGACGGCCAGTTGTGCATCGCCTGTCACAGCGATCGTAATGTCGATGTGTGCTTTCTTCGAAGCGACTTCCACACGCGGCGCCTGCAGCAACAGATAGTCGCCCGTCATACTGTGCACTGATGTGATCTGACTCTTGGACACGCCGTGAAACATGGCCATGTCTACTGTAAAGGCGCAGATCTCACCTCGGTCCAGATCGACGGAGTATCCCTCGCGCTCCCAGCGGTCATCGTGATTGGAGATATGCCGTGTCAGCGAAGGCTCGAGATAGTAGTTCTCGCCGCCGCGGGTGTAACCCATGTACATCGGGATCTCACGGTCGCCCACCATCACGGGTGAACTCACCATGGCCATGACTTCTTTTGTCTTGTCATCTCCCATCACACCCCAGGAGGCGGGTACAAATAGCTGCAGACCACCCTCGGCATCACTTGGGGCGAAGTCCACGGCCTCCTGAATGGGCCATGGGTGCCACGACTGATCGGGGATCTTCAGGTGCGGCAGAATGCTACTCCACACGATCCAACTGCGGTCTCCTGGCGCGAAGAAATAGTCACCATCGTCGCATGCACCGCCGACACAGGGGCTGCCATGAACGCAGTGCTGAAAGCGAGCCGGGCCATCACCCACATTCTCGATGCGATAGTCCATCTTCAGCCGTGTGGAGCCGTCGTAGGCGGTCATCGTTTTTTGGAATCTTAGCTCCGCCAGCCGCCCCGTGACAGGATCCGGATAGGGGAAAGTGATCTCTCCCGTCAACACGACGTGGTCGTCATATGTGCGTGCCGTCATCTGCCACGGTTGCGTCCAGAGATACCCCATATACGGAGACCCGCCTGTCCAGGGAACGGCCTCCGCTACACCACCATGGGATGTGTGCTTGCCGTGATTCCCATTCAGCGGCGCCAACTGCCGCAGCTGTTCTACCTGTGTGATTTTGTCGAAATAGCTCAACGGAGACCTTGCGCGGGTATAGGCGATCTCGCTCCGCACGTACTTGTTCTCGATGACATAGATGGGCTGGCCATCGCGTTCACTCTTGGACAAAGAGACCTGACTGCTCGCAGGCAGCACCCACAAGACAGCCAGCCAGAAAACAGTCAGAACAACCGTGCGGTTCCTCATTCAAAAGCTCCTTTTCACAGATCTTATAGCGACAGCACTGTGCCAGTCACTCGGCATCACGGCTCTCGGCGACACGTCCCTCACCCTCCATCACGACGACTGTCTGATCGACGGTGAGTTCATGAATGCGGTCCACAACTCCACTTGGCCACCGCACCTGCAACAACTCGATGTTCTCTCTAGCTCCCAGACCGAAAGTGACTCGCAAGTCATTCTGGCTGTAGAGACCAGATCCCGTCTTGATCTCTCGGAACTGATGCATTCCCTCAGTGCGGATCTCGACCTTTGCGCCAACGCCATCACGATTGCTGGTCACACCCACAACTCGCACGTGGAGCCAGTGCCCCGCACGATTGGCGCCGTCGTTGCGCAATAAGTCAGCAGCACCGGTCGAATGGACGACAAAGATATCCACATCACCATCCTCGTCGTAATCACCAAAGGCAGCTCCTCGACTGACCTTCGAGATCGCCAGCCCGGGTCCCATGTCGTCGGTTACGTCATCGAAGGTGCCATCGTGACGATTGGCGAACAGCTGGTTACGCTGCGGGTAGGTGGCGGACGCATCGAAGAGCTCGATGTTGTCCAACGTATGTCCATTGGCGACGAAAATATCAAGGAAGCCATCATTGTTATAGTCGAAAAATGCGGTACTCCAGCCAACGGTGGTCAACGATGCGCCGCCGATGCCGGATCGAGATGATTCGTAGGAGAACATTCCGTCTCCGTCGTTGCGATAGAGGCTGGTTGGCTCGCCCTGAAAATTTGGCACAACGAGGTCCATGAATCCATCATTGTCATAGTCACCAAAATCTGCCCCCATACTGGCTTCTACACGCCCATCACCACTGTAACCGACACCGGCGAGTAAGGCCTCGTCGGTGAAGGTTCCATCACCGCCATTGTGATAGAGAAAGTTCGCACGCTGATCATTGGCGACGAAGACATCCACAAAGCCGTCTGCATCATAGTCACCACTCACGACACCCATCCCCTTGCCATCGGGGTTGAGGACGCCCGCCTTTTCGGTGACGTCCACGAAGACTCCATCTCCAACATTGTGGTAGAGGATGTCTGCGGCACCGTCAAAGTTATCCGGACTCGGGTAGGCGCGCAGGTCCATTCTCGGCGCATCACCGACCGCAGCGACAACATAGGGTGTCAGGTCCTTGCCCGTGTCCTCGAGGGTGTAATCCAGATAGTTGGTGACATAGAGGTCGAGGAGCCCATCGTTGTCGAAATCGAGAAACGTGCAACCAGTACCCCATCTTGAGTCGCCGACACCAGCCGCTTCGGTGTGGTCTTGAAAACTGCCGTCCGCCGAATTGGTATACAGGACGTTCGGACCATAGTTGCTGACATAAAGATCCGCATCTCCGTCATTGTCGTAGTCAGCGGCCGTCACGCCCACGCCATATCCGCGGTCATCAACCCCCGCAGAGACTGAGACATCGGCAAATGTCCCATTCCCCTTGTTGCGAAAGAGACGATTTGTTTCTTGCGCCTGAGCCCCTTCTTTCAGGGAGTGTCCATTGGCCGCGTAGATATCGAGTCCACCATCGCCATCGTAGTCCAGGAAAGCACACCCGGGGCCCATGGTCTCGATGAAGAACTTTTGCCCCGTGCCACCGTGGGTATAGCGAAAATCGACACCTGCCTCGGCGGCCACATTGACGAAGGTCACTGCACCCCAGACCGGCGACCAGACCGACGATGCCATCAAGCAGCACGACACACAGAGCCACACGGTCCAGACTCCTCTGCTCTGCCAGCGTTTCATGTCACCGCCCTCGTGGCGCACGTAACAGGTCATTCTCGCGGATGTCCTGTTCGCCCTCAGTCACTCGGATCTGCGACAGGTGCTCGGCCAGGGGAGCGATGATCTGAATGGCACCTACTATCTGACTATCGATGTGGGAACGAACTAGAAAGCGATGCCCCGGCTCCATCTTGTCTGCAATACCCAGATTCACAAAACCCGACCTTCCCTCCAGACTCAGAATCCTCGGTCTCGCCTTCAAAGCGACCGTTTCATTCAGGATTCGTGTGGCAAGCCCATCCACGATCTGTTGCAGTGATCGATGTGTGGCCTTGCCGATGAGCGTCGCCGAGAACACGGTGCCACCAAAAGGCACATCGTTGAGTTGCTTATGGACGGCACCCGACTGCGATGGTTTGCCAAGCAGCGTCAGCCCCAGATCGTCGGCAGCTTCTTCGGCCTTGCCACGGAAAGACTCTACCCTTGTCGCGCCAGGGAAGGTCCGTAGCAGACGTATCTCCAGATCGACGAGAGTTGTGTAGGAGGCATAGCCTGCGACAAACGGATTTCCCACAGAGAATCGTTTGATGGAGAAGTCGAGGATATTCCCTGTCAGAACGAGATCGGCGCCGAGAGCCTCGCCGATACTACGATACTGATCCGTCGTCAGCGGTCCCGCCGTGTCGGTCTTGGATGTGACCGAGTCGAAAGGCACAACGACCAGGTCGAGGGTCTGCTGCAAGGATGCTGCCAATTGCTCTGGCAGACCACGACTCAGGTCCCAGGTGCCAGGAAAGTCGCTGTGATTTTCGAAAGGAAGGATGGCGACCCTGTCGCCGCGTTGAATCGCGTGCACCTGAAGAACCGATAGGAAACAGACAGCTGTCACCAACCTCAGAAGACATCTACGACGCACGGGCTCCGGCCTACGGCTGTCGGCTGTCGGTGCTTACCTGAGTATCTTCCACCGTCCACTTCTCGATGTGACGATCGAAATCAAACTGGCAGTCGATCGCATCGATGACAGCACCGAATTCATCGAACTTGAGAGCGAACTCTGGCAGCGCAAAGCGGACCTTTTTCACCTCGGAATCAAGGGCATCGAAGGCGATCAGACCGCTATAGTTCTCACCCTTGAAGATGGGCTGGTCCTCGGCATAACCAAGACTACGCACATGTCCCATCCGCACTTCGAAGCGATAGAACTCGTTGCCACTTTGCCCGCGGATACCACGGTAGTATCTCTCGAAACTGCTGTGCGGAGAGGTGGATGGAATCCCATATGCGTGTTTTGTCTCACCTTGATCGGTGATGAGAACAACATCAAGCGGATCGAACTCGACTTTCGCATAGGTCTGATTGAAGACACTGACACGAAAGACGGTGAAGCGATTCGGAACATAGCCGACGTCCCCTTCGATGTCATCGCCATAGGTGTAGGGATTGGTAGAATACTCGCCGCGCCCCGAGTCCTCTGGAAGTAGCGCGTTCAACTCAGCATCGGTCAGGTAATCGACGCTTACCCGCAATCCCTCGGCGACATAGGAAACAGAACCGTCCTCGTCGGTGCGATAGGATTCAGTATCCTCCGGGAGCTCAGTGGGCATCATGTAGGAGTTGTAGTGGATCTTCGGAGGGAAAATGATGCAACCCGCCGCAAACAGACCCATACAGATCGCCGAGGCCCAGTTCACAACTTTCCGCTGAGAGCTCATGACTACCCTTTCTGACGCAAACGAGAGGCCTCTCAAAGTCGAGAGGTCACGATCCAGTCGCGATGACCCTTGGCGAACTGATATGCTTCCTGACTCGCCTCCTGGTTCTCGAACAGCTCGATCACTTTGTCGTATGTCTGTACCGCATCGGTCCACTGATTGAGGAACTCATAGCAGATGCCGAGATTGCTCAGGGCTCCAACCTGTACCTCCGTGCCCGGATACTTTTCCATCAGATCGACGAACAAAGGCACGACCTCACGGAACTTCTCTACCGCTTCCGCCTTGTTGTCGGCTTTCTCAAGACTCAGTCCCTCGCTGAAAATGGCAATCGCCTGCTCATACTCACCGTAGGCTATGATCTCGCGAACATTCTTCAGCACCTCGGGAACCTCGAGGGCGATCTTCGAATCACCGTGGTCACGCATCACGATCTGGTATTCTGTCAGAGCCTGCTGATACATCTCCTTGTTGAAGAAGTGATCTCCGAGGGTAAAGCGCGCATCCGGCGCGAATTCACTCTCTGGAAAGGTATCAAGCAAACGACGCAGACCATGTACGAAGGCCTCTTCATCCTTCGCCTCATAGTAGGCCCAGGCCATGTTATATGTGGCTTCATCACGGATAGGTGCGTCGGGATACGCAACGAGCACCTCCTGATAGACATCGATGACCGTGGCGAACTCGCTCAGATTAAAAGCACTCTCCGCGACGCGCATCATGGATTCTGCCGCGACTTCCGAGTCGGGGAATCTCTGGGCAAGATCGGCGAAGACGTCGCGAGACTTGTCAAACTCGCGCAGGCTGAAGTGAGCATAGCCAAGGTAGTAGAAGCCATACAAGGCATTGGGTGAATCACCGAAACGAGTGACGAAGTCTTCGAGGGTCGCCGCCGCCTCGTCCAGACGATCCATCTGGAAGTAGAGGGTACCCAGCGCGTAGGCCATATCCGGAGAGTAGAACGAGTCAGGATAGCGTCTAAGCCCCTCACGGTACGCTTCGACGGCGGCCTCATAGTTCTCGGCGCTGTGTTGGCTCTCGGCAATGAGGAAGTGCACCTGTTCCTGGATCGAATACTCGCTGTCCTTCTTGTCGTCTGCCAGCTCCAGTGCCAGAATCTGGCGCCCCACTGCCACAGCCTCTTCGTATTGCTCCTGCTCCATGTGGAGTTCAAGAATCAGAACCAGGTAGTCCGCACGCTCAGAGAGATCTGTGGATGCTGCTGCCAACTCGAGATAGCTCTTCAAGGCCTCCTGCGAATCGTTCAGTCGCAGATAGGCCATACCGAGCATCCTCTGCACGGCGCCGCGGATACGTTCGTTTTCTGAATCTGAAAGGATCTTCAGATCCTCCACGGCCTCGACGTATCTCTCCAGACGCGTGTAGCTCGTGCCCCTGTCGTAACGAGCGATCTCCTGAAGCAGCGGATCGGAGGAGACTCCGATGGTCTTGGAAAAGGCATCCACTGCAAGCGTGTAGTCTTGCTTGCCCACGTAGGCCTTGCCCGTCAGATACCAGTATTGGGCCCGTTCGCCGTCGTTCTGAGCGACGTCCATTCCCTGCTGCAACACAGCCAGCGCCTGGTCGTAGTCGGTAAGGCTGACAAAGCCACGGGCAGCTTCCAGCCTTGAAAGTGAATACTGTGCGGATCCCTTACGAACTTGCAGCAAATGCCGGGTCGCCTGGGCCAGATCCTTCGCCGTCGCCAGAACCAGCCCGAGTTCGAAATGCGCTACATCCAGATGGCTCGAATCCGCCGTGGCTGCGATGATTTCGGCATACGTGGCAGCCGACTCATCATGTTGCCCCAAGCCGAGTTGAATACGGGCAAGCTGGAATTGCGAGCTTGTCGCATAGGATCCGTCTGGATCCTCAGCGATGATCTCTCTGAAGCCATCAATGGCTTCGATCTTCGCGTCTCCGCCGATCATCTGCTGGGAGAGGGCCGCGTTGAAGCGGGTGGCCATGTTGAAAGCCGGGTCAGGATGCTGTTCTAATTGCGTTGAATACGACTGCAATGCCTCGCGGTAGGCGTCTCGCGATGGTGCAGCGGCTCCCTGTGCTGCCAGGCGTTCTGCTCTGGCGTAGTGAACTTGCCCGATTTCGTACCACGTGTTAGCGAGAGAATAACCGGCTGAACTAGCGACCTCAGCGTATGCTTTCAGATAGACATTGTATTCGCGAATCGCATCGTCGAATAGATCTTCTCCCCACTCCTTGCTAGCTTCAGTGTAGCGCTGCGCCAACTGAAACTGCATGCGCGCTTGAAACGCCTTGCTCGCGGCACTGTCGATGGCTTCTCGGTAGGCGTCCACACACTGGGCCAGCAGGTGGCTCGAGAAATACATGTCTGCCAGACTCTGGTAGGCCTTTTCCACCAGTCGTCGTTCCTGGGAGAACACCGTCGTGACGATGCGATAGGCATCTTCCGCCTTGTCGAAATCCCGCAGTTGGCTGTGGCTGTCACCAATTCGGATCTGCGCCTTCGCTGTCAGCTCATACTCGGTTTCATCAACCAAACCAGCGACCTTCTCAAACTGCATTCGCTGTACATCCTGCTCCGTCAACTCACCAATGTCAGCTTGGTCTACGAGGGCCTGATAATGCGGGATCGCCTCGGCGTAGCGTTCCTGGTCGTAGTAACACTCGCCGATCTGAAACAGGGCGCGGCTGACCTGAAAGCCGGACTCGAATCTCTGCGTGAGTTCGGTGAAGGCGAGAATGCTGTTGTCGTAATCTTTGAGCTCATAGTAAGACCAGCCGATATTGTAGAGAGCTTCCACCACATACGGGTGGTCCGGGTAGCCTTCGACAAACTCCCGGCCCTCACGAATCACTTCTTCGAAGTGTCGGGCACTGTACCAGCAGGTCATGATGCGACCTTGGGCAAGGACCCGAAGCTCTTCCGATCTGGATTGCTCTGCCACCCGCGAGAAGAAACTCACCGCCTGTTCGAGATATTCTTCAGCCTGTGCAAGCCGCCGGGTCTTCTCTTTGGCATCCCTCAGGTTCTGTGCCGCTTGCGACTCTTCCTCGAAGAGCTTGAAATAGGAGTTGCCCACCTGGTAGGTGGCGGCATCCTTGACGGTCGCCTCGACCTCGCCGACGACGACGATGATATCTCTGTCGTCCAGCAGAACACTGGTCACATCACCGACACTCCTGTACTTGTCGATTGCCTGGTCGTAAGCCCCCTCTGAATAGAAACCTTGTCCAGCCTGGAAGGTGGAGAGCATAAAGTCGCCTGTGGGCACATCCCTGGCGATGAAGGCGACGCTCATCGAGATACTGACGATGGCAATTCCTAGAAATCCCATAGGTGCCTGCCTCCTGATGCCGATTGCCTTGCCATTAGCGGGACTCTGACATCTCGAGAACCGCGGACAACGCCTGCCGGGCGGCCTGAAAACCCGGTCGGATCGACAGGGCCATGCGATATGATGCGATCGCCCTGTCGTGCTGCTGGTATTTCTCGTGGATCTGTCCCAACTGCAGATGTGCTTTCGAATCCCGTGGCAGGTAGAGGAGAATCCGTTCGATGCTCTCCACCTCCCTGTTGTAGGCACTCATAGATCTGAAGAGTTCCATCTCCCGCGTGGCGGCATCTCTGCTGCCCTGCTTCATAAAGAGACGGGCCAGATTGTAGTGCGCATCTGCGTATTGTGGATCGATGTCGATGGCGGCCGTGAAGAATTCCTCGGCGTCCTTGAAATTCGCTTGGCCAACAGCGATCAAACCCAAGCGATAGTGCGCTTCTTTGTGGGCAGAATCGAGGCTCAGAACTCTCTCGTATTGTGCTTTCGCCTGCATCTGTTGACGCAACCCCTCAAGGGCCAGGCCGAGATGATAATGGACGTCGGGGTTGTCCAACCCGTTGCCAAGTGCCTTGCGGTAGTGGGCGACGGCGGTTTCGTAGTTCCCCTGCTCCTCGAGAGCGAGTCCAAGATTGTAGTACGCGCGACCCTGACGCGGATTCAGCCTGATCGAGGTCTGAAATTCCGTGACAGCGTCTCCTGTGTTACCCAGGGCGATGTAGGCCAGGGCAAGATTGTTGTGTGCCTGGTACAAATCGTGGCGCAACTCAATGGCACGCTTGTAGTGCTCGGCCGCCGCCGCGTAGGAGCCAACCTGGGCATAGAAAGCACCGACATTGAAGCGCATCACCGCCGACGTGGAGTCGATGGTCAGCGCTTTGCGATACGTCGCCTCTGCCTCCCTGAGGCGCCCACCTTCGGCATAGACGATCGCCAGATTGTTGTACGTCTCCACTGCACCGCTGTCTAAAGAAATCGCCCGACGTAGATATCTCTCGGCGCGGGGAAAGTCGCCCGCGCCTCGATACGCCATGCCGAGGCCATTGTGAGCAAGCACGGATGTCGCGTCGAGCTGGATGGCACGACTGTAGTGGTCTATTGCCTTCATCGTTTGTCCAGCCTGCAGCAGCGCGTTGCCCTTCTCCACCAAGACCCGGGCCCCGGCTTGTTCTCTGATAGGTACCAGCCAGTATGTATAGATGGCGGCGCCACCGATAAGCAGCAGGATCGCTGCGGCGATAGCTCCGCGCCTGAGCGTCTTGTACCTTCTAATGGAGTCGTCATTCTTGCCATTTTTTGACCTACTCGGCGACAAAAATCCGCTCCGGCATCAGTCGATCTGCCGTTGCCTTCTCTACCAAGCCGCCAGATTCGACGGCCCCACCTCGTACGTGAACTCTATCACCCTCCACATCCCCAAGGGCGAGATCGGCTACGTTCGTATCTCCGGCCCAGGCGCGAATGCGTAAGCGTGGCGCTTCGAGGCCGCGAGAATCTTCAACGAAGGCGACTGCCTCCAGCCGCTCGAGAGCAAGCAAGATCGCTTCGATCTGTGTGCCATCAACAGGCTGAACCGGTGACACAGCAAGCCAGGCATTGTTGTCACGAACGCAGAGGATCGAGCGGTCGGGATACACAAATTCGATCCGATCTACATTCTTTCGCTGAAAGTCGAGTAGACGCTTGGGACGCAGAGGAAGGTCCGATGTCGGAAGACTCTGTACGAAAGAGCTATCCAGACTGAAGACCGATGGGCCTGATGTGCTTTTCGCATAGTGACCCTTTTCGGTCTCATCGCCAATCCACAAGGTGTGTATTGCTTGCGATCCATCCGCACCCTGTACGTGGACATCGATTTGCATCGTTGGCGAATCGAGTCCGAAGGGTGCGAGACTCGCGGGTGTGTCATCGACGAATGTCATGAAAGCCGAACCCAGATGTGCAAGCACGGAATCGACCTGTCCACCATCTGCCGGTCCTACCGAAGGCTGCTGTAGACGCCATCCCTCGGCGGCCTTAGCCACTTCGATCGTCGACCTCTGCCCGGCGATTCGCCATTCGGTCACGGCGGACTTCGCAAATACCAGAGCCCGTTTTTCCCGCATTTGGCGCAGATTTCTGGCCACGCCGGTCCGCCTGTATAGCTCGGTCATACCGACGCGATCCTCAGAAGCCTTCTTCACGTACACGTATACATTGAGCGGGCTGTTGCCGTAGTCGATCGTATCAAGTACGGCACCCTCGACCTCGACGATGACTCTGACCATCGGGGGTAACAGACCATACTCAGTAAGCCGTTCGGTTTCCTCTCCTTCTTCCAGGAGCAGGAACTTCTTCAGGTGTGCCCTCTCGAGATTTGCAAGAACACCTTGCACAGAGCCTTCGCTTGCAGGCAAAGCAAGGGGTTCGGTAATACTCCACGTGCCTTCCTCTTTGCGAAGAACCACCGTCCCAGAGTCTGTTTGGATGGTTAGACCATCCACTTTCTCCTTGTCGAGGACGAGCAACTCCTTCGTCATCTGAACGACCTGTTCCTCTTCCTCCTCTTTCTGGTTTGAGTAGAGAACGGCCCCTAAGAGGAGGGCGAATACGATACAAATCTGCAAGACGGACTTCAGGTTCATCGCTCTTGAAATCCTCCATCAGCCCCTACCCAACACATTACTCTCACAACTCGATCTCCTTGTTGTCTTCTGTGGCCAGAACCACCTTCTCGATCCCCATACCTTTGGCAACCTCGAGCAAATCAAGCAGGTGGCCATGCTCTGTTGTCTTGTCCGTTCGCACGATCAACGTCAGACTTCTCGTCTGTTGCTTGTGATGCGACAGGACCTGCTGCAGTTGTGCCTTGGTCACCGGCTCGCGATTGATTTCCATCCTGCCATCGGCAGTGATCGAGCAGACCAGCTTCTTCTCCTTCACCTGTTGCGCCTGTCGTGCCTCTGGCAACTCGACCTGCAAGCTATAAGGCTGCTTGAATACGGTCGTTACCATGAAAAACACCAACAACAGGAACACACAATCGATCATCGGTGTAAGGTTGAGATCTTGCTCCTCGTGCTGACTTATCCGTGCCGCCATCGCCCTATTCTTCCTGCACGCGCACGAAGGCAATGCCTTGCACGCCTACACCCTTGGCCGTGTCCACGACGAATACCACGTGCCGCTGATGACATTTCTCGTCCGCTCGAACAATGATATTCTCATTGTTGGCGGCCTCCATCGCCGCCGTCAAGCGCTCGCCAAGAGATGACGCATCGACTGCCTCACCGCTAATCTGGATCTCGCCGTCGGCACTCAACACGACATTGATATCCTTCTTCTGCTCTTCCTCGGCTTCACTCGGTGCGGGTAGATCTACGTCGAGTCCCTTTGCCTGCAGGAACACAGTCGTCACCATGAAGAACACGAGCAATAGAAATACGCAATCGATCAACGGCGTAAGATCCGGCTCGGTATCGTCGGCGAAACTCTTACCGTGTTCTTGGCGGTGCCTGGCCATAGTCTGCCCGCCCTCAGGCGCTGGGTTCGTTCCGCGTGGACATGATCAAGGTATTGGCGAAGGCATGACCGTAGACCTCAACTTGCTTCAGCGACCTGTCTGCCCAACGAGCGAGAAACCGATAGATGACAATCGAGGGTATGGCGACGATCAGACCCGAGGCTGTCGTAACGAGCGCCTGCGAGATACCGCCAGCAACGACTCTTGGATCACCCGCCCCGGCAACGGCGATCGACTCAAAGGCGATGATCATACCCATGATCGTACCTAACAGACCGAGCAAGGGGCTGATGTTCCCAATCGTAAACAGCACGACCAGGTTCTTACCCAGATACTCGCGTGCTGACTCTTCCGTCTCGACAACCAGCTCCGTCTTCAGGTCTTCAAGTTCGCGCAGCATCACCATGCACCGGCCCATGTCTCCACCACCGGCACTCTCGGCGAGATCGACAATCTCCTGGTGCGTCGCCTGGAACTCGCGTTGTTCAATCATCAGCGTTGTGTGCCGCTTTAACAGAGCGGAAAACACGTAGTTGAGGACCCCCTTGCCTTGGCTGCACTGTTCAACCGCTGCTTCCGGACTGCGTTCGAGGGCCGCCTCCAGCTCATCGAGCTGGGCCTTGGCCTGATCGGACTCGGGCATGAGTCTGAGTACCCAGATTCTCTCGATCGTATAGGCGAGACCCATGATCGCGCAGATGGTAAGAGGCACCATCATCGGACCGCCGCTTTGTATAATTTCCCACATCTCGACTGCTCCTTGTTACCTACAGGAGGTGATTGGTCGAATCTCTTGCTGGTACTACTCAGTTAGTTCTGTATAGAAATCGATTTGCTGCTGTGCGATGGAACCTTCTTGTGTCAAAGCGAAGACGACGAGATTTACACCCATTCGTAGTTGCGGCTCGTTCTCGAATTCGTCCTGCCAGATACTTCCGTAGCCCATATCAGAGTACACCGCTACCAAGCGCCCATCGACGAAGACACCTTCAAGAAAACCGACTTCGTCGGGCTGGTAGTAGACATCGGTCGATTCGTTGGAGTTCAGATAGAAGATGTCCGGGTTGCCACGAACACTCAGATATTCTCCCCCGACGGGCGGACCGTCCAGGTCAAAGAAACTGTGGTAGATGGCATGGCTATTCTGGATCCGTGTCAGCTTGCCTTCACGGCCAAGAGCTTGACCAAACATTGATCTGAGTGAGGCCTCGGCGGGCCCGAAATTCAGATCCGGACGGTCATTGTCGGCAAACACGAAGCCACCACTGCGCATGTATTGCCCCAGACTTTCGATCTCCTTGTCTGTGAGCTCGAAGCCGTCCTGGTCGGTGATATAGACAAAGGGGGTCTTGAACAATTCAGGTGAATCGAGGAACATGTGATCCGCGACCTTCGCCTGAATTCCCGTATAGGTGTTGATCCCTTCTGCCAGCTTGGACACAGAGCGCGGTGCATCGGGCTGCAGGTCATTGCCCCATGCCAGGGCCAGATAGACGAACCCACGGATATTCGTGCGGTCGTTGGGGTCCTGAATGACCATGCCGCGATACTTCCCCGTATCCAGGGCGCTCAGATCCAGGAATTCCTCCTGCATGCTGATCCGATTCTCCGGGTCCTTCGAACTGCGGATCTGCATAGCCGCCACCTGCGGCGTAACCGTTCCAGCGCCAACACTTGCCCCCACATCGATCTGGTGCGCAAAGGTGGCAACTCCACCCAGTGCGTCGGCACGACGAATCGAGCGGGGCGGTGTGCGCGCAATCTTCGGCCTCGCCGTCGTCAGCCGTCTCGTCATCTGCCGCTTCTGCACCTGCGTCTTGCGCATGCGGAATGGCTTCTTGGCTTGCGGTTTCTGAATGATGAATTCCATCGCCATTGGCTTGGGTGCCGGCCCCTCATCCTCCAATGCCATAAAATAGCCGAAGGCAGACGCAACGATCCCCACAGCCAAGCCGTAGGCGAAATACGAAACCCGCCGCGTCTCTCGGAACAGTCGCCCAAGCTCCAGCGCATCTGTCGGAGCCTCAAAACGTCCGTGATTGGGTTCGGTCATCTGTCTCGCCATCGGCTATCCTGGACGCCTCGGTTCTCTATCACTGTGGGATAAAGACGGTGTCGAGGTTAGAACTCTCACTCACGAAATCAGTGGCATCCACGGCTTCGACACGAAATGTGTAGAAAGAGTCGGTCCATGTGAACTCCACTGTATCAGTCTGCGTCGCAGACGGGGCCGTGAATTTCCACTCAGCCCCAGTGCTCCCTTCAGCAACTGTGACGATATAGTACAGGATCTGTGCCGATGCGCTGATCGTCCACTGCAGCACGACCCGCTCCTCTTCGTACGTTGCGCTCAGAGCCTGTGGGCTCTCCACACGGTCCTCGTGAAATTTCGCCGGTAGACTGTGTTGGTCTCCACATGAGGTCCCCAGCAATGCCAAGGTGACCAACAGAAGCCACATGGTTCGGCCATTCAACTGTATTTGCGTGAAGCTCAAAATCTGCTCGCAATCACAAGCCGTGCGGGGGCACCCTGCATGGCGGGCAGTGCGCGAAGACGCCAGCCAGCGGCGGCGGTCGTTTTTGGGCCATCGAACAACAGAATATCCGCAAGACTGTAGGCATAGATGCCGAGGGCGGCGGCGGTGAACACCCGTCTCGTCAAACCAAGACGATCCAAGCTTTCGGCGTCTTTTTGAAGTTGCTGCCATCTCGCGTCTGCCGCGTCGAACTGACTATCTCCAGCAGCCATCTCCTCATACTCCGACTTCTGCCGCCTGAAGTTGTCGAGACGCGTTCTGTAGTTCTCGTTCGCAGTCAGAGCCGTAGCCAGGGAACTGAGTTCAGCAAGCACGAGAATCGACCCCGTCATCTTCCGCCCCTTCGACAGTTGGCCCATCCCGGGGAACAAGGCGGATAGGAGAACTGCCTGCTTGCGCGATGCGATCTGACGCTCGGCAAACACACCCTCCTCTGCCTGCAGATCAGAGGCTGCGAACATGACGCACAGCATCACCCCCACGGCGAGCCCCGTCACCCCCCTCGCTGTCACAGGTCGCCCTCTCAAAATTGTGGTGCTCCTGCGACGATCTGCATGAACGTCGCCAGGATATCCGTGTTGTCCGTCCCGCGGAAAGGATCGTCATAGGTGCGGCGATCGAGGGTCACGCCCACATTCGTGACGATTTCATAACCGAAGTAGTCGGAACGATTGGTCATCATCAACACGTAGACATCTTGTTCGAAGCTGTTCCAGTTGTTCGCATGATCTTTGACGCGATACTTCAATCCCGGGAGTCCCTGGGCACCGGCGCGGAACGTCGTACGCGGCGTAATGTGATAACTGGCCTTGACGATGGGAATCACCGTCGCCTCGTCCGCCAACGGCACATCGATGATGTCCTGCGTCCGTTTGAGGAAGAGTAATTTGAGGGCCGGCACGATTTCCCACTTGCTGCGTGGTGGTTGCCAGGTGTAGTCGATACGGTGCACGGAGCTCAAGGAACGGATCTCGTTCGTGCGTTGGAAGGTTCCGTCATCGAGTAAGCCACGCTGCTGGCGATTCAGTTCGTAGCGAAAATTGTGATACAGACTCAGACCTTCGATGGGACTGAGTCGAGCCTGAGCGTAGAATCGATTTGCCCAGCTATTTCGATAGTTGAGACCGTCGTCGATCAAATTCAGATCGAACTGCTGCTGATATCCAAAGCCTGCCAGATGCACCTTGCCAAAGGCGCCCCGACTGAAATCCGAGGACACCAGGACGCGGTCGGGCACGGAGTCGTGAACTCGCTTCAGCGTGTTCTCAATGTTGAGTTCCCCCAAGCCGAGTCGTCGGCCGGTCCAGGAGAGACGCCCGTAGCTCATCACATTCTCACCACCACCTGCCTGTTGGCGAGAATCGAGTCGACCGAGGGTGAGGCCAAGATCGGGACGTATCCGGTACGTGCCAATCAGGTGTGTGCCTTCCAGGTCCTCCGGGTACGGATAGTCTGGTTCGGGATCATCTTCGCGGCCATCGGGTCGATCGTTGTTGTTCAAATCCAGATCGTAGACGTAATCGTCTGACTCTACTGTGTACATCAGGAATGGTTCGAGGTAGTCTGGTAGCTGGTTGCCATTCTTATTCGTATCCGGCCTGCCATCACCGTCTTCGTCCTTGCCCGGGAACACGCCGTCCGCATCAACACCCTCGTTGACGAAACCAGCGATATACTGCTGGAACCAGGAGTCAGGGAAACGATCATTGTCGTCGTTATCATCCACCATCATCAGACGAACGGTGCTGTTGAAATGTCCTACGGCAGGAGTACCAAGCACGACTAGCTCAGTCGAGTAGTCCGGTCCCATGTGGAAGTATTCGGCGCCCCAGTCGAAGCGTTCGTGTTCTTTGCGCGCCACCACGTAGTATGCCTCACCAACTTCGTCGAAGCGCTTGCCCGCACGAATCGGCGTGCTGGGATCGGGGCCCGGCACACCATCAGGGTAGCGATTGTGATGGATGCTGCGGGCGTATTCACCGTCGATCTTCAGTCCGAAGAGATTGGTGCTGAAGTCGAAGCCGAAGATCTCCATGCCTGTTTCGGTGCCGATATCGAAAGAGATCCGCTTCAGATTGGACATGTCCTGCACGTTCCCAGGTGCACGTTCGACGACCCGATAGAGCGTCGGCCTGGAATACCGCTGTGTGTAGGGGACATCGATGGCTGCCAAGGGATTGTTCGCATCGAACTCACGGGTCCTGGCGACGGTGCCGACTTCAATCTTGTAGTCGTTGGCGATCAGGGCATCGAAGGAAACGGACTCGATGAAACCCTCTCCTGCAATTGTGAAGTAGTAGACGACGAAGTCTTCGCCTGCAACCTGGATAGGTCCTGGGTCGTCGGTGCGCCAGCGAAAGGACTGCTCCAATGGACGGAAGGTGTGATTCAGCGCGTTGTTGCGCAGCAGGATCGACTGCACTTCCTCGGCAGAGAAAACCTCCGACAGGATCTCATCCTCGTTGTCTTTGTAGAAATTTCGACTCGTCGAGGCATCTGGATCGACATTAACTGCCAGTTGCCACGCCTCCTCGACAGGGAACTCCACACCGCGCCAGAAATAGGTATCGTATTGGCGATCGAGATCGACGTGATCATTCTGACGCAGATCGCGAAAGAAAAGATAGTCCATGTACAGGGGCGCTTCGTTGATTCGATGCTGTAGATACGCTGCCTGCGTCGGAACCGAAGAGGTGAATGCCGCCGACAGCTGCGCATAGGTATTGCGCACCAATCCCTGCGAACCGATGGTACCGACGGATGATTCCGTCGTGCCGCCAATCTGTTCGATGATGTCCGGGACAATGTCTGTTCGCACAACACCGTTGATCCGGATATTGACATCTACAATGTGAGGACCACCGCGATTGTCTTCGGGTGAATCGTCCGAAAACTTGACAGCGATGATCTCCGGGAAAGGCTGGTTGTGACGTAACACGCCGTCTCGTGACAGCGCATTTCCATACTGATCACTAAAACTCTCATGGGCATTCACGTAGGTGAGGCCAAAGTCCAGCAGGCCGACGCTGCGCTTCAGGTGAAATGCCCCCATACGGTAGGTTCCGTGCGTCATGAACAGCGCCGACGCATCAGAGTGTTTGGTGCTGACGTCCAGGCGAAACCCTGGGAAGGCGTTCACCTTGAGGGTTAGCGGTGTAAATCGGCCGCGCATTTCCTGCGCCACCGTAAGACCGGCGGACCAACGATTGGTGTGCTCGGAAATCGACATCACATCTTCAAAATACCGCCGATACGTGGTCTGTTCCCGCCCGGGATAGTTGTAGAGATCACCGGTGATCCCAAGAGCCGAAGAGCCTCGCGCCTGCGCCCCAAGGCCTTTCGTTTCGACCCAGTCGTATCCCGGAATTCCGTAGGCCAGGCGATTTCCGAGTGGCCCGTAGAAGAACTGTTTGGGATCCCTGTAGGGTGACAGGATTGTTGGATAGTTCGTGTACATGTTCTCAGCATGCGCGTAGTTCCGATACTGTTCCCATGGCCGGCGCATGAACATCCGGTCGGGCTGAACTCGCGCCACCTCGGGAATGTCGATCCCAGTACGCGGCCCCCACGACAGACTGTCTTGCGCCTGCGTGGCACTGGTGCCAACCAGCAGCACGGCAGCCAGTGCCCCCCACTCAGTACGTCGCCTGATAGACGTAGCTACTTGATCTCGGAATTTGGATGCGAGCCGAATCATCAGTTCACCGGTCGCAGTCCCACGAGGGAGCGGAAGAAGAAAATGGACGTGTTCACATCGGACGCGGCACGCTGCGCAGAGTCAAATTGACGCTTCTGGATCTGATATCCCGCGTTAAAATTCACCTCATACCCCTGATAGGTGAATGTGTTGGCAATCAGGGCTACATAGTCTTGCGTGGAGAAGTCCCGTCCGGGACTCACAAGATCCAGCGAACGACTCTTGAGGAATGGAAACCCTTGCGCGCCGGCGCGAAAACTGGTGACGGGCGTCAGTTCCCAGTCGAGTCGCACGATGGGGTAAAAGAAGAACTCGTGGAGCACAGGGACTGGGAATCGATCGTCAGACAGTCTCTGTGACATCACCTTGATCTGGGGTGTAATCGAGACACCCGCGAATCTGCCTGACAGATGATGGGCATACTGTCCCCTGATAACAGACGTGATCCGCGTGATCTGACTCGCGTCGCCACCATCCTGACCAAACTGGTGATTTAACTCATGCTTGAGATTCAACTGGAGATCGATCGGAGCCAACGCCGTCAGTTCGGTTTCGGCGTAGGCTGTATTAACGAAGCTATCCTTCATCTGCAGCGGATCTTCGATCAGCGTGACGCCGAGCCCTGCACCTGAAAAGCGACCACTTACATCTTCCTGCAATTCAAATGTCGCGTTGCGCGGGAAGATGAAGACATTGTCGCGGATGTCATCCTCCACCCTCTTGGCGAAGTCGACAAGGAGAAAACGACCCCAGAAAGGAATCTTTCGATCGTAGACTGCCTTGGCGTACAGGACATTGTTCTCACCGCCGGCGGCGATCTGCTTGGTCAGATACTGACCGAGGGTGAGGGTCGTCCCTTTCCACGGGTGATACGAACCGAACAGATGGAAACCTTTCAGGTCGAGATCGTATGGATAGTCCGCTTCGGCATCATTCTCGCGAATATCGATAATGCCATTGTTGTTCAGATCGTCGCCGTAGTCGTATTCCTCTGGGTTAACTCCATAGAGGAGAAAGGGCTCCAGATAATCAGGAATGGCATTGTTGTTCTTGTTGGTTTCGGGTCTGCCATCCTGATCGAGATCCAGCCCCGGGAAGACACCGTCGAGATCTCTGCGAGATCGGATATAGTGCTGGTCGGCAAAGCGGTCTTTGTCGTCGTTGTCCTCAACTGTGTCGAAGATGAGCGTCCCATTCAGTCCAGACTGGTTGAACCCATCTATGCCCTTTAGCCCCCCATCGATCTCGCTATCCAGCGGCGAGAAGGGCAGCGTGACGAAGCTCTGATATGCCGGGTCCTGGATACGGAGTGATGTGCCATAGTGTGGGTCCATGTGGAACACTTCACCACCGACGTCGAGTTGCTCTCCACGCCAGGTTGCATTGACGAAATAGGCCTGACCCGTGCGCGAGGAACGCTCACCGGACGCGACGGGAAAACGCCGAAAATCGGCACTGAGATCATATTCCGCGCGGAAGGAAAAGTTCTCTACCGTCATATCTGCGTGCACGCCTGCCAGCATCCGTCCCGTTTCTCGACCGTAGTCGAACTTCACGACTTGCAGATTGGACAGATCCTGCACCTTACCCGGAGCGAAGGCTACATCCTGGAAAAACAGTGCACGATTCCGGTCTCTTGGGGTGCGCCCTGCGCGTAGTCGTGATGGGTCATTGGCGTAGACCTCTGACAGACTGATCCGGTAGTCATTGCCGACCTTAGCCCGGAAAGAGACGGCGTCGATATCTTCCGTGCTCAATGGCACCCAATACAGGAGATACTCTTTCCCATGCGCCTCGAGATAGCCACGTTGGCCAGGGAACTCTTCAGGAAGCTGACCGCTGACAAACTCTACGTAGGGTGGAATCTCAAGTCCCAGCTCCCGCGGAAACTCCGCGTCGCCATTGGGGAAAGCCGGATCGATCGCGTCCATGTGGTGGCGCGTAACAACGATTCGTTGGGTGTCGTCAAGACCCGCCGCCGACACCGCGTCGGGGTGAACCCGCAATTCGGGGCGCAGTTCGCCGTTGATGTAGACCTGCAAATCGTAGACGCGTGGACCGCCGTCGTCATCGATTGATCCGTCGGCGAACTTCACGACGAGATAGTCGATCTCGGAGCTATTGTTGGGTGTGGCACCGCGGATGTCCCACTGCTTGCGGCCCAGCAAACTATTGATGCGATACTGATTGACCCACTGGGCCCCGAGATTCAGCGCCCCGATGCTCGTCTGCAGGTGTGAACCAAGCAGATACGTCGCAAAGAAGGGTGGTCTGGTTCCGATGACGCTGGCATTGTGCTGTTTGTTGTCATTATTGGCATCCACATCCCAGATCGGATAATCCAGGCGGGAATTAACGAAGGTAAAATCGAATCTCTTCGTGCTCATGTCCCAGCGAATCCCATTCAGGGCCGCCATGTCCAGAGACATAGAAGTGAACTTCGTACGGATCTGATCCCCCACTGCCAAGGTCGTGTGAAAGTCGCCATAGGAATCAGACGCCACCGACAGACGGCTCAGATAGTCTCTGAAGTACCGGCTCTTGTTGATGACACTTCCAGGTCCGGGATCGAGGGTACGCGATTCACGCAGACTGAAGACTTCGATGCCCTCGACAACGAAATCTCCCAGTTCGTCGAATACAAGATCTTCTGGTCTGACCAGATAGGATCGTGGCCACATTCGGTAGGGTTCACGTGAGTGGGTCGTATACCCTTCCCCCGGCCGATAGAGGAAGACACCGGGACCACGCAGAGCCGCGCGTGCCTCGGGTATTCCCACGAGCGTCACGGCAGCCACTATGGCGCAAAAAAGATTTCTCCGATAGCTCATCGTCATCTACCCAATGCGCATTCGGATGTAATACCGCTCGCGGCCAGCGGACACACGATGGGAAGAGACATAGCGGTCGAAGACACGTTCGAAACCGATACTCGTGCTCACGTCAATGCCACGATAGTTGCCGAAATTCTCCAAGACCAGGATGTAATACCACGAGTCACGGTCGAGGAATGGGCGATCCTGATCTCGGTGTATCTCACGGAATGGGAGACCGAGCAACCCACCGCGCACGACCGTCTTTTCGGCGAGGCGATAGTCCCCCCGAAACATGGGCGTGATCGTGTAGGTGTCCTGTTTCAGCGTTTCGAGCTCGGCCTTCGTGCGCCGCACGGTTCCCTTCAGCATGGGGCCAAAGGTGAAATTTTCGCCGAGGTGCCAGGTGTAGTCGGCCCGTGCCACATACCCCACCGTCGTGAGGCGGCCACTCGGCTGAAAGAAGTTACCATCGTCTATTTCACGCTGGCTGTTCACCTCGAGGAGGACGTCGTTGTACACGTTCAGACTCGGTAGAGCATCCGTATTGAGATGGATACCAAAGACCAGTGTGTTTTGCAGACTGTTGCGCAGCAACAACCGATCCGGTAGCACCGAGTAAGAGCCGCCGGTAAACCGGTAGAGGTCGTTGCGGATATCGTCACGCACTCTCTTGCCGTAGTATCCCGCCTGTATCCGACCCAGCCCCGGCCATGACTCCACATAGTTGGCCTTCACGTAGCTGGCTCGATCGCTGCCACCACCTCCGGGTTGATGCATGTTGTAGTAGCCAGCGCGTACGAAAGCGTCATCCACTTCCGGCAGCGGCCGCCAGGTCACGAACCCATGACCACCGCGACTGTCGAGGTCATAGGGATAGTCGGCTCGGTTGTCATTCTCCCAACCATCGATCTGACCATTGTTGTTGAAGTCATCGCCGAAGAAAAAGGGCTGGTCGTAGTAGGTCAGGATTCGATTGGCACCGTTATACCAGACATTGTCCTGTACACCGTCGCGGTCGACATCCAGGCCGGGAAAGACGCCAAACCCCATGCCTGACCCAGGCGCCGGTGTTAGATTCAGTGAAGCGAAGCTTCGATCCTGTTCCCAACGATCGGGCCACTCGTCGCGGTCGTCATTGTCGTCTACCAACTGAAAAGACGAGATCACATTCTGCCGCGGATTCTGCATCAACGCCTGGAATGTCGTTGAATAGTCAGAGGGCATGTTGGCGTATTCAAAGCCTACGTCCCAGCTACCGTTATCTCGGAACAGATTGACAAAGTAGGCATCACCATCCGTGGACAGGCGTTTTCCAGATCCTGAGGGATAGCGAAAGTAGGATGTGTTACGCGAGAATTCGCCCCACGCCTCGAAGCCGAGCAACTTGGCCTCGAAATTCACGCCATAAAGCACGGTGCCTGTCGGAAATCCGTAGCGAAAACTGACCCAGCCCATGTTGCTTTGGTCCTGGACATTGTCCGCCGCCCGTTTCACCGTGTGCCAATCCCGCCACTGCACATCATTTCCGATCCAGCCCAGAGCGCTGGCTACGTCAATGACATAGTCGCCGGCAGCCAACGCACGGAAACGCACCTGTTTGGCATCGGCGGGCACTTCGAATCGATAGATGAGGATATCCGTGCCATTCGCTTCCAGAAATGGTGTCTCAGCATGAGAGACATCCTCGCCGGAGTTGAAGAACAATCCTCCACTGGTGAAGTTGCTCAAGGCGCCGGTGCGCGTGTACCCCTCCTTGACGATCTCCTCCATCAGATAGCTTTCAATCAGCCAGGAGGGTCGGTCCGCACGTTGCAGGGAGATCTCACTATCTCCCAAACCGATCTCTCGGTTTGACTCGCCGATAAGGACGGGAACAGATCGCACAATCCGCACCATGGGTTCGATGTCGTCTCGTTGCTCACCGTCGATGTGGATCTGCATTCTGAAGACACGGGGACCATTGTCATCCCAATACGAATCGTCGCTGACGATGACGAAGACCGAACGTGCCTCTTCCAGGCTGGAAAAGGGCACGGCCCCCTTGAGAGAGCCATCCTTGCGTCCAGCAATGGCGTCAAAGTTGTGCACATTCACGTACGTGGAACCAAGCTTCAGAACACTGCCGAGATTCGTCTCCCAGTGACCACCTACCAGATAGGTTCCAAAGGAGGGATTCCCAGAGATTCCCTCTGAGTTGACCTGCACACCGCTGCGGGTCAGGCCTGTGGCAAGCAACACAGGGTCGGACACGCGAGATCCGATGATGCTGAAACTCGACTTTCGCGAGGAGGCATCGAACCGAATCCCATTCAGTCGACTGAGATTCAGTGTGAGAGGCGAAAACCGAGTCGGGATCGCGTCACCGACCATGATCGACGCGGACCACCCCTGATAGGAGTCCATGCCGACCATGAGATTGCGGAAGATGCCGGGATAGAGTGGGCTCTTGAAAATCGCGCTGCCCCGCTCGGGCCCATCTGTGCGGGTTTCCTGGAGAGAGAAGACGGGGACGCCATCGATGAGATAGACACCGAAGGGGTCGTAGACTCGCCGCTCCACGTCTCGTTCATCAAAATCGCGGTAACCCAGTCGACTGATGTTCTCGTATCCCTCTTTCTCCCAGAGGGGGTAGTTGTCCCGAGAAATCAGCTGCGCATCCGCGTGACAGAACGACAAGAGGAGTGCGGCAGTTGCCGCCAGGGAGGTCCCTGTGCTCGTCTTGGCTCTCACGACTGTCTGCCTTCTTGTACCATCTGCTCACACGCGGCCAAAGAGCGGACGCCCCCAGCCAGCAATGCGAGGATACGCACTAATAGGCTACGTAGACGACACCGGTCGCCGTCTCGTCACCAGTGTCCAAATTGGCGGTCACTGAAAACAGATAGATTCCTGGAGCGACGAGTTCGCCATTGTCATTCTTGCCGTCCCAGAAACCTGGAGACAGACGCGCCACGTCTGAGTCGATGCGCAGATTCTGATAGCGTCCACCGATCAGCGTGGGTGTATCGAGTCGCCGCACGCGGCGGCCACCCATCTCGAAAACCTCCACATCTACGACACGTGGCTCGGAGACCTTCGTCAAGGTGAACTCGAAGACGGTGAAATCGTTGATCCCATCGTTGTTTGGCGTGAAGACTTTTGGATAGGCCTTGACCCCGAACAGATCGCGGGCATCGACGTCACTGACGAAGACTCTCCACGATTCGTCATCTTCGACACCTTCGCTCACGTTCTGCGGATCATCGGAACCCGGACTGAAGAGGAAGGCGCGAAACTCATGCGTGTCTGTGAACAGTGCCGCTTCAAACAAGACGTCGAGATCGATCTGTTCCGCATCGGCCGAGCTCAGGGGCGGATCAAAGCGGATATCGAGATCGCGCACGCCGCCTGGCGTCACATGCAGGACACGCCCAAGCGCCGTGATTCCTTCTTCACTGGTGGGATACTCTTGCACACTGATCTGCTCGCCGAGCAGAACGAGTCCATTCACGACTGAGGGCTGGCTCGGCAGGCGAATTCGAACCGTCTCCACAAGATCGCCCTCGGCCAATTGCAACTGGAGGCGGTAGACAAATGGAGTTTCTACACCCATCGCCGCCTCGTGTGGCGCGACGGATCCACTGGCGCCTCGGGCGGCGATGCCCGCTGCATCAAAGTCGATCTCAAGACTGTCGACTGTCGGCGTAAATTCCAGGTCCTCCGTATGCAGATTCACCCGATAGCGTAAATAGCGGCGCGGCTCAGGAGAGGGCATGAAGATGTCCGAATCTTCAAAGGATTCGCTCCAGGCGCTCCAGCTGGGATCGGTCGTATCGGGACTGTCGCCGGTGCTGAATTGCAAGTCCACCGATGTTGAGGGCGGAGTGTCCGCCCACCAGCGGACCCGTCCAAAGTTCTTGACCGTATCCGGATCACCCAGATCTAAGGGCGCCGAGACAAACGCGCCGTCAGAAAGGAAGTCGACGCCGTAGATCTGAACTTCTGTCACTTTCGCTGGATCACTGCCTACTTCAGCCTGCGTGACTTGCACCCGAACATAGCGAGCCAATACAGGATTGAACTGGACCTCCGTGAACACGAAGTCCTCAATGTCATTGAGTCCGCCCATTTCGATCCAGCGTGATTGATCCTCGCTGATCTGAACTGAATAACCCAGCAGAGAATTACCTTCGTAGGTCTCGTTGCCATCCGGCGGCTTGGTAATCACGCGGACACGATTGATACGGGTCAGCTCGGGCAGGGTGAGATCGACCACCCGATTCAAGGCCCCCAGCCCCTGAGGAAGGGACCAAACCGGTGTGCCGATACGACCGTCTGTGATGCCCACTTCGCTGGCATTCAGCCCGAGAGCGATATTCTGTCCCCCCTGATCAGCCAGGATGATCTGTCCCGCCGCCGAACTGCCAAGGTTGACGTCATCGGGATATCCGGCCACAACTTCCGCCTCTGGGTGGAAGATGCCGCCCGTCACCTGCGATCGGTCGATCGTGCCGGCGCGCACGCGCGCCCAACTGCTACTGACGTTGGCTGTCGTCCAGTCAGTCCCGACCTGTTCGTCTCCGGTCCAGTACCACAGGGACGTCTCGTCCGTAAAGGTGCTGCGAACCACCAGCGAACCACCCTCGACGCTGACGATCAACCCATTGCCCTGCTGGGCCGCAAGGTTTGTCACGACGATGGCGATGTCATTGTTCCCCGACTCGAGCGAGACGGGTGCTTGTTCTGCCGTTTGCCAGTTAGGATCGGCGGCAACTTCAACGCCGTTGACATAGAGCGTGTACTTGCCGACGGCTGTGACTTGCAATGCCGCCTCTACCGCTTCTTCGACCGCAAAGGTGTGGCGGTAGTAGGTGGTTTGCTCCCAGTGGCCAATACGAAGTGTGTCACCGTCGGCCTGGCCGCTGACGAGGACGACAATCAGGAGAGCTAGGACGAGCGAAGGATTTCTTCTACCCACAGAGATCATCTTCCCTTCCCCACATATGCATCTTCGGGTGAATGGATCGTGCTCGTGATGAGCGAATCCGACGCTGGAATGAAAATCCGAGGGAACATTCTGTAGAACGAACAAGGTGAACGATCATTCCAAGGATGACCGTCCACCTCGTCCATGGGTCGTAACGACTTTCTAAACCCTACTTGTGTTCCTGCACCCTACTTGAGCAGTGTCATCTTCTTGGTCTGCGAGAAGTGACCCGCTTGCAGGCTGTAGAGATAAACACCATTGGCCATGCTGGCTCCAGTCTCGTCGGTACCGTCCCAAACACTCTGGTACGAGCCCGCCGCGACATAACCCTGGTGCAACGTCTTCACGAGTTGACCCTGCAGGTTGAATACCTGAAGGACCACTTGTTCGTCCTGAGGCAAGCTGAAACGGATCGTAGCCTCTGGATTGAAAGGGTTCGGATAGGCGTCATCCAGAGCGTGGCTGGATGGCAGCGTCGCAACTTCGAGAGCTTCCACAGCCGTAGAGGCGCCACCCGGATTGATCAAAGCAGACTTGGAGTCGTAAGGGAAGTGAATCGCCTGACGCGCCGGGAAACCGGTGAAGTCAGGAACGTCCATCGGGTCGGTACCGCCACCGCGACGTGATCCGATATCCCAGTAGAGACCGTCATATGGACCATCTTCTTCGATCGACTCAACCCACTGCGGCCAGTGAGCCGGTGCATGGCTCGCCAACATATGCAGAATACCCGTGCCGTCCGGACCAAGAATGTCGACGGTCGCCGACGTAGCACCGAGCAATGGGATGAAAGCGAAACCATGACCGTCCTTGCTTCCTGAACCCGAGGTGTTCCACGGTGTCAGAGCGAAGGAGCCGAAGTCGAAGTCACCCGTGTCGGGATTGCGGCTGTCGGCGAAACCATCACCATTGTTGTTCGTCCACATCAATTCACCGTCAAGGCTGACCTTGACGTGCAGTGGTGCAGCGTAACCAACGGCATAGATACCTGTGCCATCGACCCAGATATCATGTGGGCTGAAAGCCTGGTTGCCGGCGCCGACGTCGATCACATTCCACTCAGACAGATCGATCACGTCGACCACTTCACCAGTGGCCGCATCCTGAATACCTACCTGTGAATGTGCCGGCAGGTCACCACCGCGATCATAGGTCGGGTAGTAGATACGACCTTCCCACACATCGATACCGGTGGATCCATTCTTGACGTTACCATCGCTGAAGGGAGCGAACTTCATGCGTCCGTCGCCTTCACTGCCGAAGTTGCGGTCAAGCGTGACCTGGCCATTGGCCGGATCTACACTGAACTTGATCGCGCCATAGACCGCAGTTACTCCGTCGACGATCTCGTGGCTGTCACCGTAGAAGTCGCCGGGCAACGAGCCATACTGCTTGCCGTTACCGCCACCCTGCCACACTGCTGGCACGATGTCATCTTCGTGAAACACGGTCATCAGCTCGTCTTCGACATCGATCGCCTGATAGGCACCCGGCGTCTCGAGCCAGTTCGTGCCGACCTTGCTGAGAATCATGTGTCGAGGACCATCGGTGGTGAGGCGTGACGCGCCACCACCGGTGACCGTGAACAGGTCACCATTGCCATCTTTGGCCAAAGCGGACTCAGCCGTGTGACGTGCATTGGTGTAGGCAACCATGTTGATCGGCGCCTGATCGTCGAGACCGATGACGAAGTAGCGATAGCTACCCGTCGGATCTACGGCGTTGCCGTCCATGTCCGTGCCGTCCCACGAGAGGGAATGCGAACCCGCCTCGAAGCGGGATCCAGCGGACACGTGCAGGGCGTAGTCGACTTCCTGATAGGTGTGCCAGTTGATCTCACCACCTGTGGTGAGACCAGGTAGATCCGAATCAGGCAGATTCGTATACACGGCCAGGTACACCGTAGCCGCCGAACCAGTCATGCTGAAAGGAATACTGACGGGGAAACTGGTGACATTCATGTCAGACACAGACAGGGTCAGCACCGTTGGCATGCGACTCTCGGTGATCTGATTTTCCTCGCCGCCAATGGCACCCTGGGCAAGCGCGCCACCGACCGAAACCAGCAGCATCGCTGCTGAGACACGCAGTTGTTTTCCAACTGTCATGGGCTACTCCACATATGGTGTGCACTGACAGGTGATCTGCCCGTGCGGGTTTAAAAGTCCAACTCACCTGCTTTGGGCCGCCCCAGACTGCGTAGCGATCTACCGTTTGAAGCAGGTAATTCGCCGCCAATATAGCCTAGTGCATGGGCTTGGCAAACTTTTTTTTGACAGATTCACAACCCGTTTCAAAGTCTCGCGAAGAAAGGCCTTTGCGACAGGTAGATAGACGATGTGACCTGCCGTCCCCGGAACGCTACTATTAGCCGCAGTTTTGACCGTAGCCACGTTTCAGCCCATCCTGAATGACTTGGTCCAAGTGGTCCAAATTGCGGCAGATTCCTGCGATCCTGGCGTGATGGTCCCGCTCGAGTGAGGAAATGATGCGCGAGTCGATGCAGCAGGAATTGAAGGGGGATTCTTCCCAAAGAGAGGAGCCTGCCCAGGGGGTAACGGTGCGAGCCTTCCTGATGGGCCTGGTTTGCTCTGCTGTTGTGGCGGGGGGGACGCAATACGGCGAGATCTATCTGAGAAGCTCCCGTATGTCCGATGACTTCAGCATGGGCGGCGCGATCTTCGTTTTCTTCTTCGTCGTCGCCGTCGTTAATGTCGTCCTCAAGCTGATCGGACCGAGAGCGGCCTTCGCCCGTGGCGAGTTGATCCTCATTTACGTGATGATGATGACCTCCTGCGCCGTGACCGGCATGGGACTGACGCACTATCAGATTCCATTGATGGCGACGCTGTCGTACTTCTCGACACCAGAAAACGCCTGGGCGACACTCATCGCGCCGCACGTTTCGGGTTGGATGGTGGTAGAGGATCCTCTTGCAGCCAAACACTTCTTCGAAGGGCTGCCGGAGCATATGCCGCTTCCGTGGGGAGCCTGGCTGAAGCCATTTGCGTATTGGAGCGTGTTCTTTCTGGCTCTCTACTTCGCCATGACAGCGATCATGGTCATCCTCAGGAAGCAATGGAGCCACAATGAGCGGTTGATCTACCCCATGATCCGGGTTCCTCTCGACATGATCGGCGATGAGGATCGTGGCAATCTGCTGTCGGGATTCTTCAAGAACCCCGTCATGTGGGCTGGTTTCTTCGTCGCCTCTTTCGTGACATCATCCATTGGTCTCAGCGCGTACTACGACTTCATCCCCCAGATCAACGTCCTCTATCCGGGGACGACGATCAGTATGCTCAGAAACACGATCAACCTGCAATTCATGATCAGCTTTCCTGTCCTCGGCTTTGCCTATCTGATCAATCAGGATGTGGCCTTTGGCCTGTGGTTCTTCGACGTCATCGCCAAGATCATGGACGGCGTGCTCAACACGGTAGGACTCTATCTGCGCCTTCGCGTCAACCACTATGGCAGTGCCTCGGGGATCTTCTCCTCGACGGCCATTGGCGCCATGGTGACGCTGGTGATCTATGGCCTGTGGGTGGGACGTGGACACCTGAAGGACGTATTCAGAAAAGCCTTCAAGGGTGATCCCGAAGTAGACGATACGAACGAGATTCTCTCTTACCGCAGCGCCGTCTTCGGATTGATCGCATCGGTGATCATCATGCTCGGCTGGCTCGATGCGGCAGGACTGCCCGTATGGGCGGGAATGCTGTTTCTGTTCATCGCCTTCGTCATCTTCATCGCTATTTCCCGCCTTGTCGTGGAAGGAGGATTGGCGGCCTGCAGGGCACCCTTGATCGCGTCAAACTTCATGCTGTATGCAGTGGGCACACCGGCGTTAGGTGCAAAGGCCGTAACGGCTCTCGGCTTCTCCTATGGCTGGGCCTCTGACATCCGGACATTCCTGATGGCTTCGATCGCCAATGCGTTGAAGCTTCTCGATGAGCCCTGCTTCCGCGAGCGCAAGCGTTGGATCTTCGGCTGTATCGTGGCGTCCCTCATCGTATCGGTGGTGGTGTCTTTTGGTCTGATGCTGCACCTGGCCTACGATGTGGGCGGCGTCAACATCCACTCCTGGTTCTGCCTCGGAGCCAACTTGCTGCCATTCAACATGGTCGCCACAGTGGTCAGCCGACCCATCGATGTGACGTGGCCCATGTGGATGAACATGGGTTTCGGCGGCTCGCTGATGGGACTGCTGACATTTCTCCGCTATAAGTATCTGTGGTGGCCGCTGCATCCTCTCGGACTGACCGTTGCTGGCAGCACGGTGATGAACTGGACCTGGTTCAGCATCTTCCTGGCTTGGATGATCAAGGTCCTTGTATTGCGGTATGGGGGTCCGAAAATGTTTCGCGCCACGCGCCCCTTCTTTCTCGGCATGGTTCTGGGACAGTTCGTGTCCGCCGGTGTGTGGACGATCATCGACGGCTTCAATAGCATGACGGACAACATGATCTTCGTCGTCTGAGGCAATCAGAGATTCAGCCAGCTCTCTCCCTGAGCGACTGGACCTCAGAAGGGCTGGCCCCAAAACAGCTGGGCCTAGAGCAGCTGAATCCGGCGCAAGTATTCGTTGAAGACCAGAAAACTGTTCTCCACGCAGTCGAGGGGCACCGTGTCTGGCGTGTCCTCGGGACGATGCCACAGGGGCAACTGCTCTTCGTCATAGCCACGGCTGTTGAGATCGATCGTCCGGATGCCCGCATCGGCAAAAGGACGGACCTCACTACGCACAGCACCCGGATACTCAAAGCCAATGGGATAGGCTGGATCGAACTCATTGTGGAGGCGCAGATCTTCGTGGATGGATCCCATGATCTGCCGCAACTGCTCGTCCAGCGTGTGCACATACAGGTTCGGGCCGTAGGTCAGAGAATCAAAACTGGCGCAGAACTTGATCTTATGCAGCGTGCCTTCCTGCCGCCGCCGCTCGCAGTAGTGCTTCGCACCCAGGAGGTTGTATTCCTCCGAACCGGTGCCCATAAAAGTCATCGTCCGCTTGGGTCGTGTGCCAGAAAACGCGTGGGCCAGCATGAGCACAATGATGAGGGTCGCCGTGTTGTCGTTGGCGCCCGGTGTGTTGTATTGAGTGTCAGCGTGGGCGAAGACGAGGATCTCTTCGTCCGTCTGCCCCGGCAGCGTGCCAACCACGTTGCAGGTTCGAGCATCATCGATGAATTCAGCCTTGAAATGCAACCGTACCGGTGCCTGACTCGCCACGGCGGCCTCGAGGGCGCCGGCGTCCTGTTTGCCAATGCAGATCGTGGGGACATGTGCATCCTCACTGGCAGGATCGATCACACCGGTCACGGCACGACCATAGGTGCTGATATTCACCTGCGCGCTGACCGCCTTTGAAGTGGCGTCGACGATCGCGAAGGGATTGGCGCCCTCCTGGTGCACGAGAATACCACGTGCGCCATTAGGTTCAGGCCATGCACTGCCAAAAGCGGGGTAACACTCAATGCTGCGCCCCGCGCAGTAGAAAATCGGGTCTTCCAGCAGACGCCATGCTCGCAGACCAAACCAGTCCAGTTCTGTCTCCGGCATGGCGAGGGCCATCTGCTGACGAATCAGCTCAGCGGAACGATCGTAGGCGGCGCTGCCCGCGTAACGCGGACCGATCTGTGTGCAAAGGGTGTCGAGCATCTGCGCCATGTAACGGGCTCGATCCTGTGGCCGCGCCACCAGATGTCGGCTGGTAGAATTGCCAGCGAAGGCAGTCAGGGGGGTGAGGGCCATGGAGGCGGCCAGTGATTTACCGAGGAATTCCCGCCGTCTCATATGCCTGCTCCTTTGAGTTTCATTGCCAGAGATCCTTCCTTCGTGAGAGCGTAGATCACCAGGTTGATGCCCATCTTCAGTTGTGGCTCGTTTTCGAACGATTGCTGCCAGAATTCTCCATAGCCCATATCAGCGTAGACGGCGACAAGACGACCATCGATGAAGATTCCCTCAAGAAAGTCAACCTGCGGCGCCCGTGGTCCTTCGAGGATCAGACCGGGCCGGTAGTCGCCGCCAAAGGGTGGCCCCTGCAGATCGTAATAGCTGTGGAAGATAGCGTGGGTGTTGGGAATCCTCTCAAATCGGGCGTTCCCATCCAGCGCATCGACCAACATCTGACGCAGGGCCGCCTCCGCCGGGCCGAAACCGAGGTCTGGGCGACCATTGTCTACGACGACAAACCCGCCGCTGCGGATATAGCGACCCAGATTATCGAGCTCGAGCTCTGACAGATCGAAGGCTTCCACAGCGCTGATGTAGACGAAGGGCCGGCGCAGCAACTCGGGCGAGTTTAGGAAGGTGTGGCCCGTCAACTTGGCGCGCACACTGGTCTGTGCTGTGAGCGCCTCTGCCAGGGCCGAAACGGCGCGCAAATGCCCTGGCCGAAGGCGACGTCCCCAGGTAATGGAGAGGTAGACAAACCCCTCAATGCTTTGCTTGTCGTCTGGGTCCTCCAGGATCACGGCACCGAACTGTCCCGTGTCGAAGTCTGCGGGCGTCGGTGCCGTATCAGCCTCATCGATTTGCTCCCTTGGCTCGAGATTGCGCAAGGTGGCACAGGCACTGATGCCAGCAATCAGCAGGAGCAGAAATCCCCGGGACAGACTCACTTCATTGCCATACGCCGCTCACGGCGCCGTTACGCTCGATCATTCGATCGAGAGCTAACAGGTTGAGCATCAGATGGCGCGGGTGATGGAAGTTGCCCTTGCGTGCGGTTTTCGGCTGGTAGGTAACCTTTCGATCTCCTCCCATGATCCACATGGGATAGCCATGTTGACGCAGGGGAAACTTCTCCTGCACATAGTGGAAGGTGCGATCGAACCACCACGCGGGCCATTCGAGATCTGTGTGCTCCATGAGGATCATCGTGCCGATCAGGACCTCTTCCTGGAGCCAAAGCACCTTGTCAAAGGTGAGCGCGCCATTCACCTCCATAGCGCGAAAGAATCCACCATACACATCATCCCAGGCGACCTCGATATGCCGTTTAAGTCGCTCTGCAGCCAGGTCGAACAGTGCCGGGTCTTGCCGTCGAAGTGCTTCGTGCAGAATCATCCAGAATGTTTCGATGGCGTGACCTAGATAGACAAAGTCCTCGTTCTCGTCGTCCCGACGATTGAAGTTGTGATCGAGGGCTTCGTTGTTGAGACGATATTCCGGATGCCAGAACCGCTCGGTGACATTCTCCAAGGCATTCGACATTCGTGCTTCCAGCGCTGCGTCAGATCTCTTTTGCAGGAGTGAATTCAGCAGAACGATCGTCACCATTTCGAAGCCACCGACTCGCATACCGGGGTAACTGACGGGTATGTATCCCTGGTTGACGTCTCTGTCAGGGTCGTTGTAGAGCTTCGTCCCCTGCCAGAATACGTCGATCGCCAGATCCATGGTCTCTTCATCGTCCGCCGCCTTGGCGTATTCCTGCAGCCCTTCGGCGAGGAAGAGCGCTGCGTAGCCCATGCGGTCGGCATCGCCGGTAATTCGGCCTTCACGATCCATGCTGGTGACCCAGTTGCCCTCTTTGTCTCGACCGTGCTTGAGGACAAAGTCCTTCGTCAATCGCGCCATCTCCAGGTGTTCATCACCACCGAAGTGATTGTAGAGGAAGGAGTGGGTCCACAACCCTCTCCCCTGATACCACATGCTCTTTTCCGTATTCAACTGCGTGCCGTCATCAGCGACGGCACACATGAAGCCGCCGAGTTCGAAATCGAATCCACTCGTTCGCCAAAAGGGCACGTAGTCGTCGAACAGATCACTGCGATACTGTTCGCGCAGATCGGCCAGAGCCATTCCTGCAATGTGTGAGCGTTTTGTCCGCATTGTATCAGCCTGTGGTTGCACACCCGTTGCCATCGTCGTATCCCCATGAGAAGGCCGAGGTACGAAGACCCCGGATAAATTGGTAAGTGGTGCAAGCGCCAGGCCCTTGAGGACATCGCGACGCTTCATCGATCAGCTGCCAGCAATTCGCCCGACGAATGACTGCATCGTCAGGAAGGCGCTTTCGACACAATCCATTGGCACATTCGCCGCGTCATCTGCAGGCGTGTGATTGGCAGCCAATGTCTCGTATCCACGGCTGTTGAAATTGACCCCCGTAATGTGAGAATGCAGATCCTTGAAGGGCGCCGCATCGTTCATCCAACAGGGCGTATCGTCATAGATCGGCTCAGTCCCCAGCTGCAACTCTTCGTGCACGGCGCGCACGGTCGCCGTCAGGTCCTCATCATGGGTCGAGGTCCACAGATTTGGACCGTAGGTCAGAGAATCGAAATTGATGACACAGCGGATGTCTCTGTGGGTCCCTTCCTGCACACGGCGCCGTACATAGTGCCTGGCGCCAATCAATCCGTATTCTTCGCTTCCCGTGATCAGAAATCTCAGGGTGCTTTGAGGCGTGCTTTTGGCAAAGACATGGGCCAGCATCATCGCCACGATGGCGGAAGCCATGTTGTCATTGGCGCCCTCTGTGCGAATGATGGAGTCTGCATGAGCTATGACGATGACTTCGTCTGCAGCCTGACCCGGTATCCGCGCGACAATATTGTGTGTCGGGCAGTCGGTTGAATGCACTACACGAAGACGAGTCTGTACGACAGCGTCCGTCTCGGCGAGCATCTTCAAGAAAGGGACATCACGAAGCCCCACGACGAACGTGGGAGGGCCGAGAATCGCATCACCGTATAGATACACAGGTTGCACCCCCACATCTGTGCTCACCTGAATCAGCGCATCCATCGTTCCCGTTTCCACATTCTGGATGCCAAAGGGTGTGCTCGTGTCGGGGGTCAGGCGAATACGGCCATCAAACCCCGCAGCTGCGGTACCCGAGCAGTTTTCGGCAACACCGACGGCGAGCCGATTTCCCTGATGATTGATTTCGGCAGAAGGAACAACCGCCCAATAGTCGAGGTAGCGATCGAGTTGCACATCCGCAATGGAGGAAGACAGATCCTCGTGGATGATGCGAACCACCTCCTCGTATTCGGCTGTGCCTGACGGATGGGGTCCGATCTCGGCACATAGGCGTTGCAGCATACGCTCGGCATACTGCATTCTACTGCAGGGTGTCTCCACGTCGGTCTATCCTCTTCACCGGCTCAACGGCAATAGGCAGCGTTAGGGCGTGTAGGGTATTGCTTGAATCAGCCGGGCACAACGTGCGAAACTGTCCAAGACGAAATCATCGCATCACCTGCACAACTCCTTCCGCTGCGGCAGATCCCACGTCGCCATGGGTCGTAATGCGGTAGAGATAACTGCCCCCGGCGAGGGAGAGTGTTGGCGCCCAGAGGATCTGATTGTGTCCCCGCAAGCCATGGGCCTTGATCTCGTCGACCACTCTGCCGCTCACGGTATAGATGCGGATTCTCACGGTCGCTGGGGCCGAAAGCGAAAAAGTAAAGTGCCCAGTGTCCGACGTCGGATTGGGAAAAAAGACAGCGTCGTCGATCCTTTGCCCCGGTGAGACGACTGCCGTCACCCGGCTTTCCGACCAATTGTTGTGCGTGTCCCACGCCTCCAGGATGATCTCGTGTGGGCCATCTTCCAACACTGGCAAATCGATCATCACGCCGCCCACGCGATAGTCCTCCCCCGTGTGGAACAGGGAGGTCACGTCCGTCCGCTCGCCATCAACGGTGAGCATGATTTCGTGGCCCACATCGCCGGCGATATTGATTCCACTGGGATCCTCGATGGTGGCCTGCAACCGGACCTTCGGAGACACGAAGTCGCCAGAGAGAAATGCCTGGCCGGAGAAACCGATGGAGATCTTCGGTCCAGCAAAATCCGGCTGCGCATCGGCGGCCGTACCGGACATGATCAACCCGCCCCTCGAACCAAAAGCTGCGCCCTGCTCGGCAGCGGCATAAACACTGATGCGCCCACGCGTACCGCGATATGTAATATCCTTGGGCACGGGAAATTCACCTGCAAAGCGACCGTCTACGACCGGGAAGATCCCGCGGAACAACGTCGCCACCGGTTGATCGTACTCCAACACTTCGCCCTGCAACGTTTCACGACGCCCCACGACGGAATCAAATACCTGTACGCGCGCTTCGCCGTTGAACCCCTGCAGGAGCGCGCCGTCCTCCCCTATGATCTCTCCCTCGAGTCGCTCCACACCGAGGGCTCGTAGAGTGTCCGCTGTTTGCAATGCAATTCCGAGAGTTGGCATGGAGAGTCGCATCAAGGGGTCGCCAAAAAGAGTGTAGCGTCTCTCGTTTTCGCGAAACGTGTCGGTCGCGAGTTTCGCCTCCAGCAAGGCCATCCCCACCGGCACGAAGCGTCGACCGCTTGTGAACATCCCCGCGTGAAAACTGCGCGCCAAAGCGATGTTGCTGTTGTGGAAACCGATACGGGTTGCGGCGATCATGCCGATGGCCCCACCGTGTGGCCACTTGATCAGGGCCTCGGGCATCGAATCCAAGTCGGGGTCATCGAAGACACCCATCTGACTGGCTGCAGCAAACACAAAAGGCTGTCGCCCACCGTTATCAATCGCCTGCAGATCGGTGGGTAGGACGAAAACATGCTCATGGGCAAATACCCGAGAATTCCCATGGCCCACCCAGGTCAACAACACGGCTCCCTCGTTGAACCGGCGCACAAAGGCGTCGCGCGCTTTCGGCTTGAACCTGCCCTCAAAAGGAAACTCGACGAGGTAGAGTTTTTCGAGGTCCAGTTCCTGTGGGAGGAACCGGGCCGCCAGGTCCTCACTATCCTGGGTGAACATGGTTTCGACCAGGTGCGGTTCGTCGGCGTTGAAGGTATCATCCGACACGAGCAGGATTCGTCCCTGCCAGGCACCAAACTCTGGATCACGATCATAATTGATCAGCTTGTCCACGACGGTCCGAGCTTCATCTGACGTCTGCACAGAGAGTCGACCGATCGCCATGTCCGGCAGTGCGTCATTGCCGGAAACATGCGTATACCACTCATCGTACGTGCTCTCCCCATCCTCGTACGGTGGCATCCAGTTCCCGGGACTCGTCCCCGAATGATTGCGATAATCGTAGGTTCCGTCACCGAACAGAACCACGAAGCTCGGTGCCGGTGCCCATTGATCATGGGCATGGCGGAGGAAGTCGCGGATCGCCGTGGGATCAAACAGTCCACCACTGAAGTCGTCGTAGATCTGCTCGACATCCACCACCCTCGTCACGGGCGCTGGCGCAAATCGATCATCTGTGGCACGCCAGTGGGCGAGATCCTGAGCGGCGCTCAGAAAATCCGTATGCGTGATCACGATGTAGTCGGCACCGCCCGAACCGGTCAATTCTCCCAACTGACGCAGTTCGACGCCTGTTGGCGTCTTGAAAGCTGAATCTGCGACCACAGCGTAGCGACGCGGCGGTGACAGGATCGGCGCCGCGAAAGAAAACCGGCCTAGTGACGCATCATGTGTCGCCCCCACGATCTGAGTGAGGCCCGCGGCAGAGATGTCGAACACCCGTGGGGGGCGTTCAAATCCAGTCAGGGCGTAAGCGGCTTCCCCTGTCTGCACTCCATCAAAGAGCAGTTCGCCATCCACTGCCGTCAGGAAGCGCTCGTATTCGACCTCGTACCAGTCGAAAAATGCTGCACTATCGCTGCGCCCTCGGATTGTCAATTGCCCATCTTCACCGTCGATTTCGATTCGATCCTGCGTGACAGTTACAAGGTCGCGCTGCAACGGCTGTATCGTGACAGTGGCTCCGTCCCACAGGATCTGTACCGTTGCATCAGCGATCGCGTGGGTCGTAAACCCTGTGCGCAAAGTCGCCACAGACGAAGCCGCATCGGGGTGAGAGACGTCAAGAGTTCGAGCTTCGCCCTGCTGCAGCAATTCCCAATACCACTGTTTGCCCGACGGGATGCTCCCAGGCGCTATGAACAACGGTGCGCGCTGCTCTTCGTGATGCTCACGTGCCACATACGTAGTTCGGATGGTGGAGCTATCATCGATGGATCCGTCCAAGGGCATCGACACGGTTGTCGTGTCTGCATCAAGGGCGAGCCAGTAAACATTGGCGGCAGTGAAGGGGTTGCTGAGGAACTGGCCTGCTGCGTCTCCTTCTGTGATCCAACGATCGGTGCCCTGTCCGTAAAACAGGATGTAATCATCTGTACCCAGCAGACCATCGCCGCCGTCCTCTAACACAAAGCTGACTGGATTCAACCCTGATGGTGCACCACCAGATTCGGCCAGGGGTCTGCCACCACCGTTGTAGAGGGCCAGCGAGGCCACAGGGATACCGGTGGGCGCTCCCGCCGTGACGAGTTGTGCTCCCGTGAGACGATAGATCCCCTCCTCCTGGACGGTCACCTTAAAGAACATCCCCTCGGGGCGGGGTATCTGCGACCGGCCAGCACGCTTGGCGACGTGCTGACCACGTCTCCAGGAACGTGCCTGATCATAGTTGGCGATGGACCCGCTGTACATCAGCTCTTCATAGAACGCACCTCGAGCAGCAAGAGCTTGCCCAGTCGAGTTGGGTTCGAAAGACACCTCCACTACGACCGAGTCGGACACGCTCTCGGCTTCGCCTACGCCTGACCCTGGCGGTATGAGCAACTCAACGATGCGTTGGTCGCGAAAGAAACCCACCTCTCCGAGGCGCACCGCCATCTGCGCCGAAGCAGGTGTCTCGAGAATGCGCAGACTCGGTGAGCCGACGAGGGGGATACCCACCAGGGCTCGTTGTCCTTGGTCTGTGGAACCGATCGGGCAGGCGAGCCGCACGAACCCCGGTCCGCGATCGACGACGCGCACCGCCGCCTGAGTGGCGGCAGCTGACAACATGAGCCCCACCAGAAGAATGGCAATCGCCAGGTGGCCTGCTTGCCTGGTCGGCAAAGCAGATCTGTCAGCGCGCGCGGACAACAGCGAATTTCCCTCGCAACGTGCGACCATCACGGGTTGCAGCGATATAGAGATAGATACCCGGACCGACGGTCTTCCCGTCCCTGTCTGTGCCATCCCAGGCAATGACCGTTGCACCCCGCTCAGCTTCGAGAAATCGAACCAGATTTCCATCCAGCGAGAACAGCGTCACCTCCGAGTCGAGTGGCAATCTTGCGAAGGTCAGCCGTGAACTCCCGGAGCCGTCGACGACGAGCGGATTCGGGTACACGAGGGGACCATTGCTCTGAGCGGACTCAACTCGACTGAGGCCAACCTGCAGCTGCCCAAGGCCTCCGAAGGTGCCGATCCAGAGCGACCCGTCAGACTCTCCATAGGTGACGGATGCGACGCGGTTATGGATCAAACCGCTGTTCTGGGTAGTGAAAGTGGTGACCAGGGTCCCCGTTGTCCGCAGCCAGGTCAGACCTGCACGTGTCCCGACCCAGACATTCCCCTGGTCGTCGAAGGTGATGGAAGTGATGAAGTTGGAATTCAATCCATCTTCGAGTCGGTATTCGCGCCATGTGGGGAATGAGAGACGGCCCGTGCCGGTGTTATAGGACCATGTAAGTCGATACAGACCATTGTCGGTTCCCACCCAGAGGACATTTGCCGTTGACACGGCGATGGCCGTGACATTGGCACTACGCAGTCTGGATTCGGTCGTCGGATTCACGACGGCAGACGTAGCCCCTGCAGCAAATGGCTCGGATCCATCGTCAAAGAACACGAAACCCTCTGTCGCCGTCGCCACCCACTTGGTTCCGTCCGGCCCGATCGCGACCCGACTCAGATGCGTTGCGGCAGGTAGGCCCAGTGCATCCAGATCGTGAAGAAAGCTTCTGGTTGTTGGAAAGCTATCCATGACGACCAGACCCGCCTGGACATTCGTCATCCACATGTGGCCCTGGGCATCGGGTTGGATGTCACTCACCACGACGAAGTCCGGCACGCTCGGTTGTGTGATCCCTCGTAGGGCAGAGTTGCGCTGGTCGAATGCACGCCAGGCGCCGTCGTCAAGGATCGCGACGCCACGACCCCACGTCGTAACCCAGAGATGTTCAGACTCGTCGCGCGCGATACCGACGGCGAAGTCGGACGGCAAACCACCGTCGCGGCCGTAGACTTCCCAGCTGTCACCATCGTAGCGAAAGACACCGACAGGATCACCCTCCCTGTCGCTGGCAGTACTGGCCACCCACAACTCGCCGTTTTCGCCTGCCTCGATGTCGAACAGCTCGTTGCTGGGGGCATCTGCAAAGGCTGGAGGATCTGTGCGTCCAAGTGTGGCAAGCCCCGTAGGGGTGCCATACCACAGATCTTCTCCTGAAGGTGCAAGCGATTGGACGGCGTGGGGCACATCCAGCTCGCCCCAACTTCCAGCCCCGTGGCGCTCGTGCAGGTCTCCATCGGCACTGGCGACAAGTCTTCGAGGCTGACCGAAACTGCTCAGACCATCGACCTTGCCAAAGAACGCGATCGAGCGCCAACGAGACTGGCTCTCGTCAAAACGCCAGACAGCGAAGGCTCCACCACAGTAGAGTGTGTCATTGTGAACGATGAGACTTGAACTGTCCCCCATGAGTCGCGATGACGTCCAGCTGTCGGGATCCTGGAGATTCGTCGACGCCAAGGTTGCGTGAGCGACACCATCGCGAGTGGCGACAAACAGATTGCCCGCGTACACGACCATCGCGCGGACCTCGGTGTTTTTCTGGAACTGTCCGAGTTGCCGGTAGGTCTCCTTGACCCTGCTGTTGGCGGTGAGGTAGACGCTGACACCGACGTCTGTGCCCACGAAGAGTCTGTCCTCGAGGGATAGGATGCTATTGATCCTGAGATCTCGAAGTGCATCCTGCGTCGGCACAAATTGGGCGTCCGCAAGGCGCAACTGGCGAAGACCGTCGCCATCGGTACCAAACCACAGATTTCCGGATGAATCTGGGCAGACCGACAGAACAAGATTCGCTTCCATTCCATCTGCCCGGGTGAAGGGTTGGTATGATTCAGCGACCGGATCGTACTGCAGGACGCCCCCAGCCGTGGCAGCGTAGACGCCCCCTTCGGCAAAAGCCAGGGCATTGATGGGTTGCATGCTCGTCAGTGCGCGCCATGACCCGGCTTGAGCAGCCGTTGCCGCAGGCAGCAGCGTCATCAGAGAGAAACCGAGAATCACGACATGGCCGCACGATGTGCTCTGAAGGCCTCGCAAGAGGCGCGTACTCATTTCGTTGTGGCCTGCGCGGAGTGGGAGGAATTCTGCTTGAGCCGATTGGACGCCCAATATGGTATTCGGGTTCGCCAACTCGAGTTTGGTCGCCGATTAAGCTAGCAGGTCGAATCGCCATCAACAAGCGCCAGCGAGGCGGATGCTTGACCACACTGGCGTGGCCCCTTTATCTGTCAGCCTCGAATTCGTCCGACACTTCGACCATGTAAGTCTGCCACACCGGAGTCAGCCGCCGTGAGCTATCTGAAAAAGAGTCATGTCCGCATCGACACACCCATGGCACCACCTGCCTGGGCCTTGATGGAATGGGAATTGATCCGCACACAGGAACGCGCCTGTGGCGAATTCTTTGAGCGTTACTTCGACGAGCGCGGGTATCTGGAGTGTATCCCTCGTTGGGGCGGCAACGACGGTCCCGACGATGCCATCGAAAACCTCGTGAATTGGCCCGTCCTCTACGTACTCGGTGGCCGTGACGATCTACGTGCCATGTGTGAGTTGGGCTGGGAAGGTCATCTGAAACAATACACCGAGGCGAAGACGACGCAGGTACCCTTCGCCCGCGACGGCATGTATTACCGCGAATTCCCGGTCATGTTCGACTGGGTCCACAATGGCGAAGGTCTTACAACCTTCAATCTGCACGGACTGATGGACCCGACAGCTCGAGAATTCGACCGACGTGTGCGGCGTTTTGCCGGTTTCTATATGGGAGACGATCCGCAGTCGCCGAACTATGACAAGCAGCACAAGATCATCCGCAGTCTGCTCAATGGCAGCCGCGGTCCCATGCTGCGCAAGGCGACAGCCCTCGATTGGGCCGGCGATCCGATGGATGAGGTGGAGGAACGCTTCAACGCCCTACACGGCGAACGCAACTTCGCTGAAATGCTCGCTCACTTCGAGGACTACACAGATGTTGCGGGTGATCACCCGTCCAACATGGTTGCCACAACCCTCGGGCTGAATGCCTACGCCCTGACCGGTGAGGATGATTTCCGCGACTGGGTGCTGGAATATGCCGAGGCGTGGCGCCAGCGCACGATCGAAAACGACGGCATCATCCCTACCAACATTGGTCTCGATGGCACGATCGGTGGCGAGTGCGATGGCAAATGGTATGGTGGTTGTTATGGTTGGGCGTTTACTGTCGTCGTACCGCAGACGGGTGGTCTGTCGAGTCGCAACACGCACTATCTGGGTATCGCCGGCTTTGGCAATGCTCTGTTGTTCAGCGGCGATCAGCGCTATGTCGACGTATGGCGTCAGATGATCGACAAGATCAACAGCAACTCGAAGGTGGTCGATGGTGAGCAGCAATACCCACATATGTTTGGCGACGACGGTTGGTACGACTACTCGGCGGCGCCCTACTCCCTTGGTGCTCTTGATGTCTACTACTGGTCGATGCAGCGTGACGATCTGAAACGCCTCAATACGGAAGGTGGTTGGATCGGCTTCCTTGAGGGCAACGCGGCTGATTATCCTGAAGCTGCTCTGCAACGAGATTTTGAGCGCGTGCGAGGACAGATGGAGAAGGTGCACAACGATACGACCACGCCGGACACGCGACTGTCAGACAATCCGAATCCGCTGAATCCGGCAACGATCGGCTCCCTGGTAGAGCTGATGCTCGGCGGCATGGCACCAAGGCACGGCTGCCCGCTGCATTGTCGTCTGCGTTACTTCGACCCCGAGAATCAGCGACCGGGCATGCCTGACGGCGTGGGCGCACTGGTGGAGAAACTCGAAGCAGATTCGACGACGGTGACCCTCGTCAATACGGATCAAGTTTCCCCGCGCCGCGTCATCGTCCAGGGCGGAGCATACGCTGAGCATCGATTTGGCAGCGTTTCCATCAATGACGAACAGATCGCCGTCGACGGCACGTCCTTTGCCGTAGAACTGGCTCCGGGAGCTGGCGCGACACTGAAGATTGAAACACAGCGTTATGCGAGTCAGCCTAGCTTCGCTTTCCCGTGGGATCGTGACTAGCCTGAGACCGCAGCGACGGCCGTAAAGGGTCAGCTGGCAGGAGGAAGCGGCGCTCCGTCGAGTGAGACAATCCGATCGAGTCGAATCTTTCCACTCGGATGGGTGGTGATATACTCGGCGCCCTCGTGGGTGAATACGTCGGTGATTCGCACGACCGCTGTTGCCTGCGTGTCATCTGCGTCACGATAGACGAGTTCGCACGGTTTGCCCGTCACCGCCGCTGCTTCCAGGCGATCGTGAAAGGCACAGGAGATCGGCGTGTAGTGTTCGCTCATGCTGTCCTCGCTGCCCCGGCCGGTTGCGTCCCACCATGATGGCAACGGACGACGACGACTTGTCTAAGTGACATTGAGGATACCTGCAGGAGTCGAGTAACCAGCCGCGACGTGCTCGTCCAACCATGGCTGCTCGTCATTTCGTGGTAAGGCCAACGCGGGCTCACCCTTGCAGCTCAACCGATACAGTAGCCGCGCGTCATCGAGTGATGTGATGTTGGATTTGATGGGCGGCGAGTTGTGCAGGGTCATGTAGTTGTCCCACAGCGTCACGTCACCAGAAACGTGCGGATGATCGTAACGGAATTGCGGTTGCAGCACGTGAGCCTCAAGTCGATCCAGCAACACCCGTGACGCCTCCATGGACAGACCGTCCACTTCGATAGGTGGTCGCACACCAGGCCGCGAGGCCCAGATCGGACTATGTAGCGACTTCACACCAGACCGCGGGTTCGTCCGCACCAGTGGCGCCAGCCAGCCTTCATCCGGTGCATTCAGCCGACGCCGCACCTGCGTCTGCTCCAAATCGGCCTGTTGGGCCGCATCCAAAGCCGCAAAAGCTGCCGCTGTATCGGCAAAGGCTGTCTCACCATTGAGTGGCAACCGTGTGCGCAGACGCATGAGCTCGGCATCGGTGTCATCCAGATAGGGATGCGAGCTGCCCGTCGGGCCCGTCACCCACGTGCCAGACGCAGCATCGCGAGAGACCGGCGATCTGTGCACGAGGAACATGGAGACATAAATCGGCAGTGGTTCGTATTCGATATCCGTATGCCAGGATCCACCCCCCGAGACTCGCACCGCTCCTGCGTCTTTCCTGTCACCGCGGAAATTCGACGTCACCAACACCGTCGGCGATTCATGCGGCATGCACGCCAGTTCATCAGGGAAGGCGGCGTTGACCGCCGCTGCCGCCCGCTTCTCGAAAGGGACCCATTCGAAAGGTCCGTCACTGTCGCCATCCGACTGCGCCGGCTTGCCGCCGCGCAGAAAATTGTTTGGATGAGGCACCGGCGCGCCCCAGTGATTGGCAAAACGCTCAAAGTGGGCGAGGGAAAAGTTCGACAGATCCTGACCGGGAATACTCACGATGCCAAAGTTGGCCAGTGCATCCAGGAGAAATGCTACCTGCTCAGAGGACAATTCTGGACGCAGGTCCATACCAACGAAACGTCGGCCTGCCCCACTGGCCGCCAGGGGACCTTCACTGTGTGCCTGGGAGCCAAACAGTTCCCTGAGTTCGTCGTCCAATTCCTGCTGCCCGATCTCTCGGTTCATCTTTGATAGATCCCTTTTCAACTATTCAATCCAGAACGAATACAGCCTTGCCTGGTGCAGATAGAATCGTAGTCGCACCGGTTGCTCAAAGACCAGGTCATGCTTGGGCTTCCATTGCACCTTCGCCCTTACCTGATCACCGACGAAGGGCTCAGGTAGTTCTCCAGGCACCCAGAACCCGTCGTGCGGTCGTCGCGTTTGGGCATCAACGATTTCTACATAGATCTTGCCCCACGTTGCTGCGGCGTTGATATAGACATCCTCGCCCTTCAGCTCGAAGGGTTTGGTTAAGATCTGTCCCGCCTCATCCGCAGCAAGGGCGGCAAAGCGATCAGCCGGCAGCTTCGCCAGTGACAAAGCGCCGCCATCATCGAAGGCCTCATCCTGCACGCCGAGTCTGAACAACTCTTTGTTGCGGTTGAATTCACGGTATTGCTCACGACTGCCGGGCAGACGTAGCGCATTGTAGTAGCACCAGATCTCGCCGTCCTCACGTACGACGGGTGCTCCCGCTGGTAGTAGTTGGCTGGTGCCGTAGTTGTCTCCGCGCCAGGGCTCGACGCCGATGAATACCTCTCGATTGGCGACACGTTCCCATTGATGCAGATCGCGCGAAACAGACATCTCGATCTGATTGATGCGTGTGTAGTTCGTCGCCGGAGGTGGGATCGCGCCGATGGGGTTGAAAACAGTCGGAAAGCCGACATACAGTCCGGCATATGGCAGCACAGCCATGTTGTAAATCTCCGCCTTGTAATCCCTCTCGTCCACAAGTGGCGGAGTTAGATAGGCAGGGTTGTCCACAAACTCCCGGACTCGCCGACGACAGTTCTCCCAATCCACTTCGTCGGCGTGAAAGATCAGCTCCGGCTCGGTAAAAGTGCGGAAGTCCTGACTCTTCGAAAGCCACACAGACCGTCCCCACTCGGTGCCATTTTTCACAAAGGCCAGATACTGCTGCGTCTGCGGATCGTAGGTGAATTGTGATTCGTCCTGGCTGGGGATCGTCTCCTCCAGCAATGTCCAGTCGAAGCCATCGGGAGATATGCCCAGCTGTCGCCCATTGTGACCAAACAATGCCTTGTAGCGTCTTGAAGCATCTTCTTCCGCTTCATCACGATGAATGTGATACATCCGCGGCTTGGCTGGATCACAGGCAATGTTGTTGTCGCGAGATCCGTCGTACTCGTAGAGCCCAAGGGAGGGCAGGTCCCAGTTTTCGCCATCCGCTGAGGTCGCATAGTTGGTGTGCGACCCCATGTACCACCACTCCCACAGATTCTTCTCCGGATTCCACTGCGGTGTTGCCCGACTCTGCACACCGCCGCGGATCATGGGACCACACTTGTTGGGCTTCTCCAGCACGCGATACACGCCGTCCTGTGTCTCCAGCGCTCCGTCATCGATCAGCAGTTGGTGATGAGTCTTTGGGTCGATCTGTTCCATCACTTGTCTCTCGTCGAGTCGATCTTTGCCAGTTCCACCAGATCCCCCACACCATACTGCCAGATCGACACCGTTCGGTCTGACAGAGTTCGAGCCAATTCATCGGCAGACACCGCATCTGTCAAGAAAATCGCGTTTTCCTCGTCGTCAGCATCACCGCCCTGCCAGACACCTGCCACCTGCAACCGTATCTCTCCATCTGAGAGCCAGCTTCCTGCATAGTAGTCGGGCCCCGGTACCAGTTCACCATCTCGCATGGCGCGGCGCTGGCCAAAGGTGAGATACGCGCCGACCTGCACGCGGCCCTCGTCGACGGAACTGACGGGACCACGCCCCAGCAGTGCCGTTCCATCGAGATCCAGCCACAAGATGCCGTCCGCCTGCGCCTGGCCCGTCACCTTGTAGAGTGCGGCTCTGCCATGGTTGTAGACGCGCAGCGTCCGGCCCACAAATGGTTGACTGACCAGATCAGGGGTTGTCGCGACGCCGACCCGGTTCGACTCGTAGTCAACGGCAACGATTGGGGCCGTCAAATAACCGCCCTCGTCGCCAGGCATCCATTCTCCCACCTGAACATCCCGCGTCGTTTCCCCGGCCCTTACGGTCTGTACTCGGACACCAATCGGTCGGTGCGTCGTTGTCGTGCTCGGCGTCAGCGGCACATTCAGATGCAATCGATCCACGGCACCCTCGCGCGCTACTTCAAGTACCAGTGGCGTGTGCGACACGAGCCGCACCTGTTGCACAACGGGCTCACCTTGATAGGCATCGAGGACACTCAGAAAGACCGACGCCTCGCCATCCGCCACCGACCGCCGGGCCAGCACATAGTCAAGATGCCAGTCTTGTGGACGGGCTGGTGATCTTCCGCGGCCAGCAATCACTTCGAGTGGACCATCTACGGGCACCAGGTGGATTCGCAACCCGTCGCCCTCAGGCAGATCGCTGCGCCATGTCCACGCCACCGGCTCTGCCAGGGTGGCTCGCTGGATGTCGGTGAGGAAACCGGGAAAGTCGTCACGTTCGCGACCCCAGCGATCTGTCCAGGTAGCAAACTGCTCTACCTCGGCACCTGCCAGGGTGCCTGTCTCCTGTCGGCTCCAGTCCAAGGGCGGCGACTCCACAGGAACCAGTGGACCATGCCAGCTCTGATCGTGTTGCTCACCGCCATCGACGGCAAACAGATCGACCGTGTAGAACTGGTCTTCATCCACATCGACGAGCACGACGAGGCGTTCGTAGAGCTGCGTCGGCTTGGCCCCCTCGCGAGCCGGTTGCACGCGCTCAACTGGATACGGGTCGTGACTTGCACTGATCACATGCACTCCATCCACGCTGGCGAAGAGACGGCCCATGCCGCCGAAGTCCTGCCGGGGCTGCGTCTCGTCGACGGTGACCGTGTTGTGCGCCATCGAATTCGAGTCCCACTGCCAACGGTAGTCCCAGGACACGGGATACCCCAGGTCCGGCAACCAGTCGACACCCCGTGCAAACAACCCCAGTGATAGATTGTCACATTGTCGATGACCGAGGAGCGAACTGTAGTTGAGCATGGCCGCTCGCCGCTGCTGGTCCGCACCTGAAGCGAGGATGCCGACACCATACCCGTCCAGCAGCCGCGAGCCACGGTCGATGTGGGATTCGGGCGTCTGTAGAGCGGCTACGATGTCGTCCACCGGATAGGGTTCGAAGAGCTCGCCCTCGAAGGGCTTGCCGTCCATTCCTGTCGCCGCTCGGGCGAGACGTGCGTCGTTGTAGCGCCTGAAGGCAAACAGATTCTGCGTCGTCAGCATGGAGTACCATTGGGGGGCGACACGGCGCAATGCCGGAACCCCACCTGTGTCACCGATCGATGGCAGGTAGTAGTCGAGCATTGTCACATCGACGAACCAGTCAAAGATCATTTTTGCCTTGGGCTCGCCGAACAGATCAGGATACGTCTCGACGGGAAAGCGACCCGGATGCCGCTGACGGATCGACGTCATCGCCTGGTCGACGCGGATCAGATCGAGCTTGATGCGATTGTAGCTGGGACTCTCGTGGCCACCGCCATCGCGCGTCAACCCATTCACCAGAAGGTGCGCAGCATGACCCTCACCATGGAAGGTGTAGTCCACCATATCTGTAGAATTGGGCGACGAGGTAGCATTCGACGACGGGTCAATATCGGCCAACGAGTCCGGGTAATCGTCGAGGACCAGGGCACATGCGAGGGCCGCCGCCTGGTGATGCCCTTCATTTCCCTTGATGGCGCCATTGAGGAGCCCCGTCATACCCGCACGCAGCAGGTAGTGCTCGATGTAGCCACGCAGATCTGCGGCATTTTCGACAGGTAACCCCTTGCCCTTGAGAAAAGCGAGCATGTCGGGATCCTGATCCATGTAGTTGAACAGACCGTCATAGGCGTAGACGGCTCCTTCAAGGCAGAAGGTCTCCCAGATCAGATCCGTGATCATGCCCCCCGTCTTCCAACGGTAGTGCGGATCCCGTCCATTGTAGAGGGCGTAGAACAGTCGATCCTGTCGATCGTCATGGTTTGGATATTCACTGGCCAAACGCGCCAGCAGGATCACGCCCTTGCGACCATAACGCGCATCTCCCGTAAGGGCATACGCCTGAGACAGGGAGCGCAGTCCGGGAATGACGGCCGAGCCATAGGCCATATGGGCGTATTCCCGTAGGAAGTAGTACCTGCGGCCATCGACAACACAACCACTGCCATCGTCAGGGTAATCACCCGACGTCATATCCCCCGCTGCATAATCATTGCTCGGATACCACTCTCCGCCGAGCATGCACTGGATCTTGTACGGATGGTTGATCGGATCGATCTTGTAGGGACACCAGGGGTCGATGGCTCGCACATCCGTGCCGTGTACAGGGCAAATGGCACGCGCCTCGTGTTCCATGGCCCGAGCGATCTTCGTCGTCGGCTGTAGCAGCCACATAAACTCGTCGCTCTGCTCTGCATACGTCTCTGCCGGGCCATAGTCGGGTCCGATGTAGTAGCTAAAGCCGTCCCCCGTCTTGATCCGCTCGAACGCTGCTTTGGCCCAATCGTAACGTGCCAGATTCTCGCGCGCTGTCTCGACGCGTTCCGGCGTGTAGTATGTGGGCCCATCCTTCGACGAGACCATCGCCGCCATGCCCATGATCAACCCTCCTGTCATCATCAAAACCTTCATCGCGCTCACCAATGTCGAAGCTCTTGCAGGTTTGCCCATGTACTGCTGTGGCATGCGTTGCCGCTCTATACTTATTTCTGCTGAGCTACAAGCTGAAGGACCCGGCACCCAACCACAAGCCCACGCCTTTCGAAGAAAGGTCCACGCCCTATTGGAGAGTACAGAGACCGTGACTGAGGATACCGTAAGTGATGCAGATCAGGAATTCTTCCACCGCGAAGGATATCTGATCCTGCCTGGATTGATCGATGCCGACTACAATGCACGACTGATCACGGAGCTGGACGAACTCATCGAACATCGTCAGGCGAAAGATCATCGCATGATCGTGTCCTACGAACAGATGGGACTGCTGACCTCTCACCCACCTGTCATGCAACGCCTGCAGGCATTGATGGGACCCCGCTTTGCCATGCACCACATTCATTCAGCACGTCATGAGGCCGGCAATGGCGGCGTCAACTGGCATCAGGATTACGAACAGTATCCACAGACAAACCGCTCCCACATCATGGTTCATGTCTTCTACTATCTCAATGGGCTCAACGGTACCGTGGGCGATCTACTCGTGCTGCCGCGGTCACAGAATATCGTCGTCCCCAATGGCGGCATGGGACTCTTCGGCACGCAGGACCTGCCAGGCTCTCTCGTCGTAGATGATCTACCACCAGGCTCCGCGATTATCGTGCACTCCGCCCTGTGGCACGCCCGCCGCCCCAAAGACGGTGGGGAGGATCTGCCACGACACTTCATCGATATCTCCTATTGTCAGCATGGAGTTCTCTGGCCAGCGTATCCGGGTATCGGCGAGATCAATGCCCACGCCATTGAAGTCGGCCTGGGGCGCGACGGTGCCTATGATTTCCTCTACGATTCCGACCAGTTCTTCGAACGCCGAGAACTGGATGAGGCCTTCAAGGAACGCAATCAGGGCAGTATCGCTCTGCAGATGAAAGGTGTGGGTGTCTGATGGCAGAACGCATCGTCCTGCTCACAGGAGCCACGGGCAAGGTAGGCCAGGCTTTCATGCGTCGTTTTTTGGCGGACGGGGCATGGAAGGACGCCCAGATCCGCGCCCTGTGCCACAATCGTGTCGTCGAAAGCAGTGACCGCGTGCAGATCGTGCGCGGTTCCATCTCAGATCGCAATGCCGTTGCCGAGGCCGTCAACGGTGTCACTCACGTTGTACATCTGGCCACGTGCAAGGAGACACCTGACGACGTAATGGACGTCGCCGTCAAAGGCATGTTCTGGTTACTCGAGGAGTGTCGCCAATCACCGAGCTTCGAGCAATTTGTCCTGATCGGTGGTGATGCAGGAATGGGGCACTTCGTCTACCCTCATCCGGTTCCTGTTGTAGAAACGCAGAAACACAGCGCCTACGAGGGTTGCTACGCCCTGTCGAAGGTGCTCGAGGAGGTCATGCTCGAGCAGTACTACGTGCAGTATGACTTCAACGGTTGCTGCCTGCGCGCACCGTGGATCATGGAGAAGGATGATTTCAAATACACCCTCTCCTTTGGCAACGACGTCTTTGGCGGACCCCGCTGGTGCGATCTGGTGGGTGCGAAAAAGGCAGATGAATACGTCGCGGCTGGCTCGGTGCCTGTCATGCTTGATGCGCACGGTGATCCCATGCTGCGCAACTTCGTCCACGTTGACGATCTGACCGCAGCGATTGTTGCCGCTCTCGGCCATCCTGCGGCGCGACAGCAATTATTCAACATCTGCATGGACGAACCCGTCGACTATCGCATCATGGCAGACTATCTCTACGAAACCCGTGGACTCCCCAGTGTCGACATACCGACGACCTTCCATCGGACGTGGCTCGACAACAACAAGGCAAAGTTTCTCCTCGATTGGCGCCCTGAAGTCGACCTGGACGATCTGATCGACAATGCCTGGGACTACGAGCGCGACGACGATGACGAGCGAAAGATCTGGTATCCTGGATGAGGGCCTGAACAGTATGGAGCGACCTGTCACCGTCGGCATGCTGAAGGACGTCCCTGCGAAGTGGGATAGCGAACGCAACTGGTCTGTCCTGTGTGAGCAATTCGATCGCCACGCCGCCGACGTGGATGTCTTCGTGACACCCGAGTGTCATTACGATGGGTATGCCGTCACGGAAGAAGACTGGACGGTGGAACGCTTTTCTGACGTCACACTTGCAGTGGACGACCGTCGCATCGAGGCTCTTCGCGACATGGCGAAGAGCCAGGAGACGGCCATCGTCTTCGGTTTCACGGAGAAGCTTGACGGCGGCTTTTACAATTGCGCCCTCCTCATCGACGCTGCGGGACAGATCGTCGGCAAGTATCACAAGACCCATCTATTGAGCCACGACCATCGTTTCCATCGTGGCAATCACCTCGACACCTTTGATGTGGACTTCGGCCGTGTCGGCATGGTGATCTGCGCCGATCGTCGCTGGCCCGAATCGATCCGAACCCTACGACTCGGCGGCGCCGAGATCTGCCTGATGCCGACATATGGCATGTGGGGTGAGGAGAATGAGTGGTGGATGCGCACACGGTCGTACGAGAACCAGATGTTTATTTGCTTCACCCATCCCAAGGTCAGCCTGATAACGAATCCGAGTGGGAAAGTGGAGGCAAAGCTGGAATCGAATGTCACCGATGTTCTCATCCATACGATCGACCTGTCTCAGGTTCACTCGGGGAATCATCTTGAGAATCGACGCCCCGACCTCTATGGACCGCTGACGGATACAGACCATCCGTCGGCACAGGCACCCTTCGACGCGCCCACTGTCGACGACGACACCTTGCCACAGGAATAGCCGATGACACCGCCGGAATCCCTCCCTGATTCTCTTCTCGTTGCCGCGGCTCAGATCGACACGAATTCGGACCTGCCAGCGAATCTGTCCAAGATTGAGACACGCATACGCGAAGCCGCTGCCGCAGGCGTGCAGATACTGCTGTTCCATGAAGGCTGTCTGACGGGGTATCCCGATGACGAACGGGTGCAAACACTGGACTTCGACTGGATTGCGCAGGCAGAGTCCACGATTCAGAGACTGGCACAGGAGCTCGTCATTGCCGTGCTCGTAGGAACGACGAGCCGGCGCGACAAACAGGTCTTCAACGATCTGCTCATCATCGATGCCGATGGTCGACGACTGGGTCGCTACGCCAAGACCTGGCGCGCCGGTGAGCCCTGGTTCACCGCCGGCAGTGGTCCCGTGATCTTCAATGTCTGCGGCGTCGAGGCGACAGCCATCATCTGCCACGATCTGCGCTATCCGGAACTCACGCGACTGGGTGTCGCCGCCGGCGCCCGCATTATCTTCATCGCCAACAACGAATCGGGCCTGACCTCCGAATACAAGCTGCTGGGCTATCGCTCGATGCAGATCTCACGTGCCACGGAGAATCTCGCTTATGCTGTGATGGCGAATGCACCGGCAGATGCAAAAGACATGGATCGCAGCAATGCTTCGCACGGCAATTCGATGATCGTTGATCTGTGGGGAGACGTACTGGACGAAGCAGGTTCATTTGAAGAACGCCTGGTCGTGGCTCGCCTGGACCTCAGCAAGGGCACGGGTGGCCCCGCCCGTCGCACACTGGGTAAAGATGGTGGCGCAGAACTCTACGGCACAGATTGCGAGCATCCAGCCTATGCACAGTGGATCCGTTCAGGTCTGAAGTTGGTGCGTCGACTCGACGGTGGCAGCTCCTGAATCGAAGACTCCTGCTAGTCGAAGAAGGTGGCGTCCTCATCGGACAGGTATTTCTTCGCTGCATCAACACGAAACTCCACGCCAAGGCCAGGCCGGTCCCACACATCAATGTGGCTATCGATCACAATCGGGTCCGGTAGACCGTCGACGATATCGTACCACCACTCGGGTCTTGCCGTCGTGTACTCGAAGGCGAGGAAGTTTGCCGGCATGGTGGCGCACACATTCACCAATGCCGCCAGTCCAAAGACGCCGTCAATGACTCCATGGGGGGCCATGAGAATCCCGTGCAGATCTGCGTATTCGGCGACCCACTTCAACTCGGCAATCCCACCGATATCGCAGGGATCCGGGCCGACGATATCTACAGCCCGCTTTTCGATCAGATCAGCGAAATTCTGCCGCAGGTAGATCTGTTCGCCCGTGTGAATGGGCGTCGTCGTACTCTGCGTAACCTCGCGATAGAGATCGGCTTGCACATAGGGGATGTAATCACCAGTGATCATGTCCTCGAGCCAGCTGATATTCAGTGGCTCCACAGCCTGGGCGAGTTTCTTTGCGTCCTGCACCATCATCCCTGGCCCGCAGTCGAGGGCGAGCCCGACCTCGTCACCACAGACCTCCTTCATGGCGGCGATACGTTCTACGAGATGATTCATCCCCTTTTCCGTTATGGCCCCTCGATTCAGATGCAGACGTTCATTCACAGGATCACCGTAGTAGAATCCATCCACATCTTTGGGCATACCACTGTGAAAGGCAACGCCCTGTTTAATGATGGAAAAACCCTCCGGTGACTCCTTCATGCGTGCCATCTCTTCGGCGTAGGCCTGCACAGAATCCCCTTCCCTGGGGAAACGCACGCCGCCATTGTAGACACGCACCCGGTCCCGCACCTTGCCTCCGAGAAGCCGATAGACGGGGACACCTGCCGCCTTGCCCGCAATATCCCACAGGGCAATCTCGATGGTACTGACCGCTGCCCCCCAAGGCTTGAAACTGCCCAGTCGGCGAATCCTGTGCATGACACGCTCGACATCGCGAGGATCCTGGCCGAGGATGAAGTCGCGGTAAAACATCACGTGCGGCTGCAGATAACTTTTACTGTTCTCCGCTTGTGCATAACCATCGATACCCTCGTCCGTCGTAATGCGCACAACGGGGTTGGCACCAATGACGGCACACTTCAAGTCGGTGATCTTCATTCGTCGTTTCGCTCCAGTTGATTGCGCCGCCACCTATGCGATTCGGGCGGCGTCGATGACATCCCTGAATCCCGCGAGATTCGTGCCGATGCCGCGAACCCAGCGACTGACCCATTCCTGCATCGGCACGGCCACCTCATGTTCCAGTTCAGGTTTTCCTTTCGACCAGGGCGCCTCTGGCCAGACCGTGTGGCCGAGTTTGTCAGTGAGCTGGTGCTTTCGATCGTGTAGCCGCAGGCAGACACGCCGCTCGTCCAGCCACTGCGCTGTACGTCGCGACTGGAATGTCGCCGCACACGTACCGTCATGACACTCGAAGAGCCACGCCTCCACATCGGAATCAGCGATGGCCAGGGTTTCGATCTGTCGCGTCATGTGCAGGAAACGACTGTCGTAGACGGTCATTTCATAACGCATCTTCGGCGCCCGCCGCAACTGCAGATACTGAGCGAAGGCACCGCCATACCCGGGAACGCACCCCTCGAAGGACTCACCCCACAGCTCTGATGTCACCGTCTCAGCGTCAAAGACCAGGCCATGCACCTGCAGGTGACCTCGAATCTCTGCGACCAGACCCTGATAGTAGTCGTCGAGGTCCTGATTCTCGGGAAAGGGGAATTGCAGCGAAAGGGCGTGGTCGGCGCCAAGCGCCGTGGCCGCAGCGTCAGTGAGATAGGCGGGCCCACCGAGCTGGACATACAACGTCTCAGGGGCACGGTCGCCCATCTCGGCCAACCATCTCGCCTTGACCTCTTCTTCGCGCTCGAGATAGAGCTGGAATCCGTCCCGGCGGATCGTCTCTGCATCGATGGGTTCGTAGCAGCAGGGATGGATCAGGAAGATGATATGGGAAATCTGCATGCAGCCTCGTTTAGTCAGGCAGTCGTGTCAGGCACGTCGCCGATAGCTGTGGAAAAACTCCCTCGTGCCTTCAAAAATGGGTGGCAGAGGTCTGCCATTGGGCAAGGACAACCAGAGTCGGAGCATATGCCTGCTGGCGTCGTCCTCTCTCTGATTCTGAAGCGACGTCTCATTCTTCCGGCCCGTCTCATTCTGAAAAGCGGCGCGCGCATGCAGGATATCGTAGTTGTTGGCGACAACCAAATCTCCCGGTTCCATTTGAAAAGACAGAGCCATTTCGTCGCAGACCTCATCCATCAGATCAAGTGCCTCGACTTGCGCAGTCGTCAGTTCGGGTACATCCTCCCAGCGTTGCGCCAGAGCGATGTATTCACGCTTGTAGAGAACATTGAGTAGACCCGCATGGGCCGTGTAGATCGGCACACGCTGGAAGGGTCGCGCACCTGGGCGCTCTTGTCCGCGTGCATCGAAATCAAAGGGCTCCTGCAACACAGCGGCGAGATCTGGTCGGCGCCGCAGAATTTCATTGAACACAGCAACAGCGCTGACCAACCGTGACTCGCCGCCAGTGGCGGCAGCGCGATAGCACAGTAACATGAACGCATCGGCGCCATCGTTGTGATAATTGATCGGCAGATTCGTCTGGTAGGCTCGAATGTTGTCGTTCGCCAAATCCTTGCCTGTGTCCCGCACGTCATGCAGGAGATTTCCAGCCGCATCCTGTGGTTCGGGATACCCCACGCGTTGCCCGATTCCCCAGAGCATGAGACGCACTTGCTCGATGGAAAGCTCGTGCACAGGCAGGCAACTTAGCAGAGCAAATCCGCGCCCGCCTTCCAACTCCTGCTGAAGTTGCCGAGCGATACCATCCCATGAAGGCAGGTGCATATCAGTGTGCGTCGTCGATTGCCAGGAACCTCCCTGTGTCAGGATCGCGTCGGCTGCCTGACGTAACTCGGCGATCTGTTGCGGCTCAAGACGAAGGGTCCACGCCTCCCGTGAACCGATGTCACTACCGTGCCAAGCAGCCTTTGTGTGGAGGGCCGTTGTGCGTCGACTCATAAACTGGATTCTCTCTTATCGATTTCGCAAGGATATCTACCGTGGCTTACGCAGACCTCCGCTGATCACAGATACGACGACTTACAGACACGACGACACAGAGCACACGGACCACGAGTTTGCTAGCAGAGGCTGGGTATGGTATTGTGGCGCCGCGGCTCATACCAGGGGTTCGCGATTGCTACCAACGTGTGACTCCTGCCAAAACCAATATTGAGGCATCATGTCGACCACAAGTGTCCCATCTCCTACATCGATCCTACGACTCGGTCATGCTCAGGGCGATATCACACCCCCCGTTGGCATTTACCATCGCATGTGGGGAGCCGCTCGCCATGACAAAGCAACGGGCGTGCACCGCCCTTTGCTCGCCGATGTGTTGATTCTCGAATCAAGCGGCGCATCTGATGGCGACACGAAAACGCCGGAACGCAGCAAGAATGAACGCTTCGTCAGAGTGCAGCTCGACCACGTCATGTTGTCGGATCAGCAGACGGATGCAATCGTTGCCGAGATACCTGAAATCGCCGGTGTATCACGCGACCAGGTACTGGTCACTCATTCCCATTCACACTCCGCAGGATTTCTACTCCCTGATCGTATCCCCCTTCCTGGGGGTGACCTGATCGAGCCCTATCTGGCATCACTGAAGCAGACATTGGAACGCCTTACGCACGAATCACTGGAGCAGACACGGCCCGCCACAGTCAGCTATGCTCTCGGCCGCTGCGATATGGCCGCCAATCGCGACTATCGGGACACCGATCAGGACATCTACTGTACCGGCTTCAATCCGGACGCCGTGGCGGAAGATCTCGTTATCGCCGCACGCGTCTTCGATGAAGACGGTAATCCGCGTCTCGACATTGTGCACTATGGCTGCCATCCAACCACCTTGGCCTGGGACAACACCTTGCTGAGTCCTGATTTTGTCGGTGCCATGCGCGAGACCCTTACAGCCCAGACGGACACACCCTGCGTGTTCTTTCAAGCGCCGTGTGGCGACCTCGGACCAAGAGACGGCTTCGTCGGCGATACAGAAGTTGCAGATCGCAATGGCCAGCAGCTCGGCTACGCCGCCCTGTCAGCCCTGGCGTCTCTCGGGCCGTCCGGGCACGATTTCGCCTATGCGGGCCCCGTCGTCTCGGGAGCAACCATTGGCACCTGGACGTGGGAACCTCTGACCGACGAGCGCAACAGCGCCACACACCGCTGGGTGGGCGAGACATTCCATGTTGACCTGCCGATCAAACAGATGCCCGACACCAGCGGCATCGTCACCGATCTGGAGCGCTTCTCAAAAGAGCAGGAAGCGGCCGACGCAGCAGGTGACACGATCGCTGCCCGCGACGCGGCGGCACGGGCCGAACGCTGTCGGCGATGGTTGCGTCGTATAGCAGAGTTGCCTGAGGGTGACAGCTACCCCTATCGCTTTGCAGTGTTGGAGATGGGTGACGCCCTGTGGATCACGTGCAGTGCCGAACCGTACAGCTGCCTCGCTTCGCAAGTGCGACGCCGCTTCCCGCACAAGACCGTGCTGATCTCACCGGTGGCCGGCGACTCGCAGGTGGCCTACCTGCTACCCGAAGATCGCTATGGGAAGGGCCTGTATCAGGAAGAGCCCTCTTGTCTTGCCCCTGGCTGTCTTGAAAAGGTCTTGGACGCAATCACCGAGGCGATCGAGAAGGTGACCGGCTCGCCCCGAAGGCCAGACTAACCACGCCCCTCCGCTACCAGTTGGTTGCGATTGCCAACCTAGGTCGGAAAGGTCTTTATATCGCTGATCTTCACCTTTCACTTCCCTCTTTCAGTAGCAGATTGGGGTACCGATGACGATTCGCACCATTCACCTGGGTGTCGGCGGCCGTGGTGCCTGGCCCCTGCGCCAGATCCCGGACCGCAACGATTTCAAGGCCGTCGCCCTCGTCGATGTGGATGACGAGAAACTCGCCGCTGCTCGCGAGCTGACGGGCCTGGGCGACGAGGTCTGTTTCAGCCGCCTGGACGAAGCCATGGACGCCGTCGAGGCGGATGCCGTCGTCGTCATCACGCCACCTGATATGCACGCTCGTCAATGCCTCGATGCCGTGCGCGCTGACAAACATATTCTCGTCGAAAAGCCCTTCACAAAACAGCTGGACTACGCGCAGCAAATCGTCGACGAGGCGGCACAACGGAATCTCAAGGTCGCCGTCTGCCAGAATGCCCGCTATAGTGCCAAGTTCGTCACCATGGCGCGTCTGGTTCGTGAAGGCTCATTGGGCCGACCTGCCTTCGGCCTGCAAACGACCTTCGGCTGGCGCGCTGGCGTTCATCACTCTGGCATGGATCGCCATGCCTATCTGTGGGAACGCGGTATTCATGATCTGGATACGATGCGCTTCGTCTTTGGTGCCGCACCCAAGCGCACTTGGGGACACAGCTTCAATCCCGACTGGAGTCCCTATCGTGGGGGCGGCGGTGCCCATGGCTGGGTGGAATTTGAGGACGGATCGACGTGTGGCTACATGTGCACCTTCGTCGCCCACAAAGGTGGCGGCAGCTTCCGCATTGAATTGGAAGGTGGCAGCATGGAACCCACATCAGAAGGGATCTCGTTGACACGGCCAGGAACGAAGGAGGCGGAACTGATCCCACTCGATGAGGTAAAGGAGAGCACGACGATCATCCTCGATGGCTTCGCCGCCTACATCAACAACGATGAAGAGCCCGAATTCAGTGGCCGACAGAACCTGACGACCGTCGCCATGGTGGAAGCCATGGGCGTCGCCTCAGACGAGGGCCGCATCATTGACTTCGATGAGTATCTCCAACGCCCAGCAGCAGGACAATCATGAATAGTAAAACAGGCTTCAGCGATCGCGACCACGAGTTCTTCCTCAAGGAAATCGATCCCTTTCTCCCGGATCGCATCTACGATGCCCATGCACACATCTGGGAAAAGGAGTGGGCGAATTTCACTCTCGGTTCATCGCCCGTCGCTGATCTGGCCCTGTATGATCAGGCAATCGCGGAGATTCATGGAGACCGCCGCACAGAGGCACTCTTCCTTTCCTTTGCCCTCGCTGAGTATCGTGAGCAGATCGCCGCCGCCAATGAGTGGACGGCGGGGCAGATCGCCGATCGCCCCGCCTGCCGAGCACACTATTTCATCACCCCCGAGGACGATCCGGAATTTGTCCGCGACGAGGTTCGGCGTCTCGGGATGCACGGGCTTAAGTGTTATCACTTGTTCTCCGGTGTCGACCCCACCTGGGATGCATCCATTCCAACTTATCTGCCCGAGCCCCTGGTTGCCGTCGCCAATGACGAGGGCTGGACGATCACTTTGCACATGGTGAAGGCCCGGGCCGTTGCGGATCCGGACAACCAGCACTGGATCCGCCACTACTGCGAGACCTATCCGAAGATGCAGCTGATTCTGGCGCACTCCGCTCGCGGATTCCAACCCGGGCACAACATGGAGGGACTCGAGAAGCTCACTGGTCTCGACAACCTCTGGTTCGACACGGCTGCCAACTGTGAACCCATCGCCCATCAGTCGATCATGCGCATTTTCGGTCACGAACGCCTGATGTATGGCAGCGATCTACCCGTGTCCCACATGCGCGGTAAATCCCTTGGCGTCGCTGACAGTTTCCTCTGGCTCTATGAGGACACACCCGTGTGGGGTGAAAAGCATATCAAGGTGCATCCTCTCATGATCGGACTCGAGCACCTGCGCTCCGTGAAATGGGCTTGCTGGTCAGAAAAATTGACCGACGCCCAGGTGGAAGACGTGTTCTGGAACAATGCCGCCAGACTATTCAACGTCACATGAAGCAGGTCAACGTCACATGAAGCAGGACTTCCCATCCGAAGCTGAAGACCAGGTGACCCTCGCAAACTGGCGGATCGCGCCCTACAACGAATGGGCTTTCCACCACGTGCGCGAAATCGTCCCCTCCGCCAACATTGGCAATCACCCGGATCAGGTCCGTGAACTTGATAGGGAGTTGCTGGACTGGTCTGCTCTTGGTTGGCAGAAAGCAGACAGCACGACGAGCCTGGATATTTTCCTGGAAGAGACAGCGACGGATGGATTTGTCGTACTGCACCACGGGAGAATCGTAGCCGAGCACTACGATCACGGCATGACGGCACGCACACCGCACATCCTGATGTCCGTGTCCAAGTCGATGCTTGGATTGCTCGCTGGTATCCTCATCGATCAGGGAATCCTGCAAGAGGACACCCTCGTCACCGACTGCTTGCCTGAGTTGGCGTCGACCGCCTACGCTGGGGCAACGATTCGGCACTTACTGGATATGCGCGTTGGCGTTGAATTCAACGAAGACTATCTGATCACGTCGGGGCCGATCATCGACTATCGCAAGGCGACCAACTGGAATCCGCTGGAAGCGGGGGATGTGCCCGGTGATCTGCGCAGCTTTTTCGCCAGCCTCACGACACCAGACGGGCCGCACGAAGGTCGCTTTCACTACGTCTCGCCAAATACAGACCTCCTCGCCTGGATCATCGAGCGCAGTGCCGGACGGCGCTACGCAGATCTGATGAGCGAGCTGTTGTGGCAACCCATGGGAGCCGGTACGGACGGCTATATCACCGTGGACAGACTCGGCGCACCCCGTGCCGCCGGAGGCATGTGTGTAACCACACGCGATCTGGCCCTCGTCGGCCAGCTCGTCGCCGACAGAGGTCGTCGTGGCGATCAACAGATCGTGCCGGAAGCCTGGATCGATGACATGCTGTCAGGCGGTGATGCGTCAGCGTGGAATGTGGGAGACTTCGCCGAAGATTTCGCGGACCTGTCCATGCGCTATCGCAGCAAGTGGTATGTCATCGATGGCGACGACCCGTTGCTGTTCTGTCTGGGGATTCACGGTCAGTATCTATTCGTGGACCCCGCAGCTGAGATTGTCATCGCCAAGCAGTCCTCACGTGCGGCACCACTGGATGAAACCGACGAGAGACAAGCCATTGAGGCAGCAATGGCCATAAGGAACTACCTATCCTGACGGAGAGTTGAGCGACATGAAGATTACAGCGATCAAGACATTTATGGGGGTCTTTGGCAGCCGGCCACGCGGGCTGCTGAAGGTGGAGACCGACGAGGGCATCTACGGTTGGGGTGAGACCTACTCCATCGGCCCGGATCTGTCGATCGAACCCATCGCCGACTATATCGCCAAGATGATCATCGGTGAGGATCCGCGGCGCATTGAATACATCATGATGAAGATCAATCAACAGTATCGCTTCCCACCGGGTGGCGTCGGTCTCGCTGTCAGTTCGGCAGTGGACCACGCTTTGTGGGACATCAGTGGCAAGGCAGCGGGGCTTCCCGTCTACCAGTTGCTCGGTGGAACCGTTCGTGACCGCGTGCGAGTGTATCAGGGAATCGGCGGGGCCGACGGCAAGCAGGTCGCAGAGTCCGGGCAAGCGCTGAACGAGAAATTTGGCTTCACCGCCTTCAAGACCGGCCCCTTCCAACTCGACATGAACACGAATCGCTGGGGACGCGTCTGCGCAGCGGCAGCTGATTACTTCGAGGACATCCGCAAGCATTGCCCCGACAACTGGGAATTTGCCTTCGACCCCCACGCCAAGATCTTCGAGCCAGTTCGCGCCCTGCAGTTGGCCAATGCCCTGGCGCCTTTTGACCCCTATTTCTACGAGGAGCCCCTGCGCCCCGAGCACACGCCTGCCTGGGCAAAGTTGCGGGCGCAGATGCAGATTCCCCTGGCCACAGGGGAGTGCCTCTATACACGATTCGAGTTTCTCGATCTCATGGCAGCCCAGGCAGCCGATATCATCCAGCCCGATGTGTGCGTCTGCGGTGGTTTGCTGGAGATGCGTAAGATCGCCGCCATCGCCGAGGCTCACTATGTCAGTGTCATGCCCCACAACCCGATGGGTCCCATCGCCACGGCGGTGAACGTGCATTTCGCCGCGTCGACACCCAACTTCGAGATTCTTGAGTATATCGTGCCGGGCGCAGAATGGCGCTCGTGGGTCGATGACCCCTACATGCCAAAGGACGGCTATCTGGAGTTGCGCGATCGTCCCGGATTGGGGATCGATGTCAACGAGGAAGCCCTCGTTCCGGGGCCATTATCAGAAGCGGACAAGGCCAAGCTCCCGCACTGGCAGCGCACGTGCCCTGTCCTGCCCGATGGCTCGACGGGATATATCTAAGGGTCCGTTGCCCGGTGGCCTTACTGCACGATCGGGGAGGGCAAGCGTCCCCGCGCCTCAATCCGGCACGCGATACCGTTCCAGCGCTTCACGATCGAGCCTGATGCCCAAACCAGGCAGATCGGGGACGACGAGGGCGCCATCCTCGAACTGGATGGGCTTTTCGAGCAGGTCATCCTCGCGCAGCAGATGACCGATGATATCACTGGGCAGCGTACACCCTGCGGCGGCGGCGGCGTGTACGCTGCTCATATCACGAACTCCGAGATCCATGCCCGTGCCGCGCCATGTGGGACATCCCGCCTGACGACACAGCGTCGCCCAATCGACGAATGGCTTGAGTGGACCGAGCAGATTGTAGGCATGTGCCGCATCTGCTTTCAGAGCCGGCAACAAATGGTGAATCGACGTCAGGTGCAGTGCAATTTTCTGCGGAATCTCGCGCCGTAATTGCACATACCAATCGATTCGATCCTGCGGGACGGGACTTTCGAAGAGCACCTCATCGAAGTCTTCGAGACTCTTCGAGACGAGGAGCGCGCCTTCTGGATCTTCAAACCGTTCGTTGGGATCCAGCACAACACTGAAGGATGGCGCCACGTCGCGCACCGCCCGCACGCGCTCGGCAATCGGATCACCGAGGGCACACTTCATCTTCACCCCATGGAATCCTGAATCGACAGCGATCCTCGTTCGTTCTGCCGTCGCCTCCGGTGTACATCTGCCCATCCAGTAGTCGATGAGCACTTTGTCCACGAGTTTGCCACCCAGCAGATGCCAGACGGGCACGCCGAGGTGTTGTCCTAACAGATCGTACCAGGCCATTTCGAAGGCCTCGTAGATGATATAGGACTCATAGTCTTCACCATGGGGCAGGGGCAGATTCCCCACGGGCAACTCGATGAGTGTCTTGCCGATCAGCAGATCCGCCTGCTGGCGCAGGGCGTCGCCGAGATCACCTCGTCGTGGCTCCCCCAGACCGATCAAACCATTGTCGGCGACGAGTTCGATGATCCATTTGGGAAAGTCCCAGAAGTTAGCACTGCGTCCACTGACCGGGTCGGGTGCACACAACTTGTCGTCCACACCCTCGGAATGCACCGTGTCTGGCTTCATGGGCACGATCAGTTTGTGGATCCTTACATCGACGATTCTCAACTTGTGCCCCTGAGGATCTCATGCCAACGTGGCATACGGTCTTTGCGATCCGGGACGTCGTAGTCCACGGGGCCCTGATACATGTGCTCTGCTTTGGGCATGTCGAAAAGCAGCTCCTTGTCCCAACACAATCGCGAGCCACTGATCAGTCCGATTTCACGCTCCCCTTCACGATCGATGACGAAGGCAAAGTCTGCATCGGTTTGCAGCGATCCGTAGTCTACGGCGCCCGTCTGCCAGTCGAACATGGGCCGACCGCGCAGATTCGTCAGGCCGATGCTGGTATCCAGCTTGAGACCCACCGTCGCCTGCGCGCCACCTACATCCAGACGCAGACCCAAGGTGCGAAAAGATCCGTCGTCGTCCTGCAGTATCTGCACCTGGTTCAGCAGGCCATCGTCAAAGGTGCCAGTCGCATGCGGCGTCAAAACAGTGACGAAGCCAAGGCGCTGCCCCTTGAAGAAATAACCGTAGAGAAACTGCAGAAACGCCGTCGACGGATTGAAGCGTCGATCGACGCTGCGGACCTGACTGTATTTGTCACGATTGCCGAGAAACTGCACAAGCAGCTCGCGATCGTGCCGATTCGTCCAATACTCGTCGCGAATAGGAATGCGCTCAGGCCACGAACGAACCCAGTGTGATCCCTCCTCGTCAAATCCTCCCTGGGCAAGGATGCCATCGGGATGCCACATGTTGGTAAAAGACTTTGGCCCCTCACGGTCGATGAGGACAGCGTCAACGATGACATAGACACCTGTCGCCGGCACGAAGAGCACGATGCGATCCGTCGTGTAGCCGCGGTCCTCGTCCACCAGACGTGTACGTGAATAGTCGAGGGAGCCGAAGTTACCGAAGTGAATCTTCTCGGTGCGCACCGGCATGTATTGGGGGTTGCCCTTCAGGTAAGGCATCATCTCGTGGTTATTCGGCCAACCCAGACGGGCCACCAGGCGGTTGTGATACAGATCGGCACGCCATCCATCATGCGCCGTGCGCCGATATCCACCATCGGCAAGCAGCACTGTGCCTGACTCCATCAACATGACCAGCGAGTTTTCATCCGCATGTCCGTGATGTGGCATTTCTTCAAATGCATAAAGCTGTTGGTTCTGATACTCCCGTTGGTAGCGGCCATAGGGTCCGGCATCACGGTAATTCAGCAAGCCATAACTTGCCGCCTCCGGGCCGTGTTTCCCGCCGTCGTTACGGAAGGCAATCTTCTTGGACACGAGATCGTCGACGACCTCTTCAGATTCCTGCAGGTCGTATCTGGTTGCTGCCGGTGGTGGGTTCTGCCCAAACCAGCGCAGCGCCGTTGCCAGACAGTAGAGGGCATCCCCCGTATCCAGACCTACCTGCGAATAACCCGCAATCTCGTTGCCCGCGAGGGCCATGTCTCGATGCGTCTCATAGAGACGCTGAGCGAAATACAGGTAGTCCCCCCGTTGGTAACAGCCTGCGGCACGCACCATGACAGCAGCATACCACGCCCACATGTGCGTCCAGTCGCCATCGCCCCAGTCAGGTAACATGCCATTGGGCATCAACAGGCGGGAATACTGCTCGAAGTAGTAGCGCGTCGTTATTTTTTCCAGAAACTCCTGATCCCGCCCACCAAGACCTTCGGCGGCAGTGATCAGATAGAACAGCCAGAAGGGACCATAGATCGATGCGTCCTCAATAGACCATCGTCCCCAGCTGTCTTCGATCAGCCCATCGCCGTAACCACGCCAGCGTGCCGCATTCGCATGATCGGGTACAGCTTGCGTAGCCGCATAGAAGCCGGCCGCATCGACCGTCGCCCGATTCTGCGCCCCCCAGTCTGTCGCCCCAAGATGGCTGTCGGCGCTGGCGACAATCAGGGCATCCGTCTTTACGATCGTCTGCTCGTCCAGTTGGTCGAGGCCCTTCAGATATGCATAGGCTTCGCAGAACGGCGGAAGCTCACGAAAGCTCCCCAGCAGCGGTGCCACCTGGCCTTCTGTGCCGATCGAACTGTCGACGAAAGCGATCAGTCCGTCGCGAATCTGGGTTAACAGCGCCGCATCACCGGTACGCGCATGTACGATTGTCGCCGGTGACAGAACCCACGACAGGCCACGCACGGTCTGCTCCCGCCCTGTGCCTGTTTCGGTATCGAGGGCGTTGAATACGCGGTTTACCGCTTCCTGCACATCCTGCAACAACAGCTCTTCCACCTATGTCTCCGTAATTCGAATGGGGATTCTCGAGGAAACCCGAGCGTCAGGTCAGATTGAGCACTCGTTGTGCATTGCCCCCAATGACCAGTCGTTTCTCTGTGTCTGTCAGATCAGCTGTGATAATCTTGCCTAGCTGAACGCGCGGGTCCATCAATGGTTGATCCGAGCCAAACAGCACGCGATCGGCACCGGCGCCGGCAACGAGCTTTTCGATCACGCCAGGTTGGCGAAAGGTCGAGCACGTCTCCAGGTAGAAATTCTCGTGCGCCTGAACCATCTCAACTGCCTGCGTGCGAAAGGGTTCGATATTGCCCGAGTGCCCTGCCACAAAACGAGCACCCGGAAAACGTGCCGCCGCTGCGCCGAATTTTCTCGGCTCTGACAGCTCACCATTATCCGTGTGAGATATCACAGTCAGACCCCGATCCTGGGCGAAGGCAAAAATCGGATGCCACGCCTCGTGATCGAGGGGAAACGTCGTGTAGGGCGGATAAATCTTGATCGCTTGCAGCCCGAGTTCATCGATCGCGCGCGTCAACTCGGCTTCGATCGTCGACGGCATCATCGGTGACACGTAGGCGAAACCGATGAATCTGTCCGGATGCTGCGCTACGAAGGCCGCAGTCGAGTCATTGCCGCGGCGACCTTCTGGATGAAAGATGTTGAAGACACAGGCACGATCCACACCGGCCATATCCATCGCATGCAGCATGCGCATCGGCTCATCGAGCATGCCAATGGGTTCCCAATTGCCCACATGCCCGTGAAAGTCGATAACGGGTGCGTCTGCAATCATGATGCGACCTCGGCATCGAGCCCGAGCAACTCGCGGGTGGTGCCGTCGAGAATTCGCTGCAACTGCGCCGCTTCGATCTGCTGTCTGTGGAGTGCCCAAAGGATGGGGCCCATGGCATAACGAGGGCAAAAAGAGCCATACAGCAGACGTCGTGCGCCGATCTGCGTGACCAGATCTTCGATCGCCCCGGGTGTTTCGAGCCGACTAAGTTCCAGGCACGACCTCGGCAGATGCTTCAGCAGCGGCGCTACAAGCTGCGCATGTACATAGTGAGCACCTACGATCACTGTGCGCAGTTCGCGAAAATCAGCCAGTGTGTCGGCGAGTTCTACAGGATCATTGTCTGCCAGCGAGATCCACAAGGGGAGGCCCTCCTGTTGCAGCCACTCGAGCAGATCGCCGTAGATCCAGCTTGTGAGCGGCGTCGACAGCGACATGGTGTCGTGAAGTCGCACGGCCCGCACCTGACGATCCGCATGCAGCTGCTGTAGTTGCTGCAGTGACTCGGGCCCCATGGACGCCATCCATGCGGCGTGCAGGCGCCCCTGGCCAGCGGCAATCCACTCATGGAGAGCGTCATTGCCATCCAGAGCACTCACCTGCTCTCCCTGGACATGGTACACGAGCGCCTCACCCACACCATGCCGATCCATCTGCGACAACAACGTCGGTGCATCAGCGAAAGGAGACGGTCGGTCATGGCGGTGGCCGACGCCGACGTTGGCGTCGATCACCGGTCGCTCACAGCGAAAACTCAGTTCAGGAGGCATTCGCCGCCTGCAGGGCAGCATGGATATAACCAAAGACATAGGCCATACCGACCCGCCCTGGCTCTGGGCCAGAGATACCGGGCACGTGATCGGGCATGATCATGTATTGGTAGTCGACTTCCTTCAACACTCGCATTACATCGATCATGTCCACATCTCCCTCATCAGGGAAGACTTCGACAAATTTGCCCAGACTGCCTATGATGTTTCGATAGTGAATGTTAAAGAGCTTCTTGCGTTCACCGAAGTAGCGAATCGTGTCGAAGATCTCCTGCGAAGGATTCTCCAGGCACTCGGAGTGACAGCCGACGCAGAAGTTCAACCCGTTGTAATCACTTGGATACAGATCGATGAGCTTCTTGAAGCCCTCCGTCATACCCAACACACGATCCACACCGCGATAGGTCACACCCACACCGATTCCTGGATCGGAGGGATGACAGGCGAGTTGCACCTTGTATTCCTCGGCGACGGGTACAACACGCTTCAACCAGTAGTCGATCCGTTCCCACATTTCATCGGCATCGGCGGGACCGTCTTCAAACTCGTCAGAACCACTCGCCCCCTTCTGTCGAGGTGATCCCTTAGCGAGCAACTCTTCGTAGTTGAACGTCGACAGCCGTGCCCCACCGCGTCCCGTCTCCGATTCAGTTCGCAAGTGGCCGAGGATGGTGATGTTGTAGTTGAGACCACGCAGACCCGCCTCTCCTGCCATGCGAATCACATTGCACGCCAGATCGAGTTGTCGCTCACGCGCATCACTCGGCTTCAGGAAGATGGCACCCGTGTGTTCATCCGTCAGCGCACTGCCTGAGCCGATGAAATGCATCATCTCGAGGCTGATGCCGAACTTCGCAGCGCGTTCGCGATAGCTGGTCAACAGCTCGGTGGTCCAGGTGTTGATCGGCTCTCGGGGTGTTGTATCGATGTTGTTCACGCCCAACTGGGCAAGCATCTCCAAATCGTGATCTTCAGCGAAGGCGCCTTGGGTTCCGATATACATGTCTGCTCCTGTAGGATCTTCTTGAGGTCATCTCGGGGCCAAGTGTAGGATGCACATGCGCTGATCGCCATCTGCTGCCCATGATGACCGTGTTGTGCGACTCACTGGACCTTGAGAGCCATCGTCACTTATGTAGAACCAGCTTCCACCCCAAGGAGAGTCATGAATTCAAGCGATTCCATTTCACATTACGTCGGCGGACATCGGGTTGCCGGTGACAGTGGCCGCGAACAAGACGTATTCAATCCCGCCACGGGAGAAGCAACAGCACGCGTCTCGTTGGCATCTACCGAAGAGACCAACGCCGCCGTCGCCGCTGCCCGCGCCGCCTTCCCTGCCTGGTCGGCGCTGCCCCCCATTCGCCGGGCCCGCGTCATGAATCGGTTTCTCGGCTTACTGAATCAGCACAAGGAGAAACTGGCTGCCGCCATCACCAGCGAACACGGCAAGATCCTCTCCGATGCTGTTGGCGAGGTTGAGCGCGGCATTGAGATCGTCGAATTCGCCTGCGGCATCCCGCAGCTATTGAAGGGAGACTACACAGAGCAGATCGCCAACGGCATTGACAATTGGACGATGCGTCAACCATTGGGCGTCGTCGCCGGCGTGACACCATTCAATTTCCCGGTGATGGTTCCCATGTGGATGTTTCCCATCGCTATCGCTGCGGGCAACACCTTCGTCCTGAAGCCATCTCCGATCGATCCGACACCATCACTTCTATGTGCAGAATTGATGCAGGAGGCAGGTTTTCCTGATGGTGTGTTCAATGTCGTTCAGGGAGATGTCGTCGCCGTCGATGCGCTGCTGGCGAACCCTGACGTGGCTGCTGTCTCCTTTGTCGGTTCCACTGTCGTCGCCAACAAGATCTATGAGACGGGCGCCCACTATGGCAAACGGATTCAGGCCCTCGGCGGTGCCAAGAATCACATGATGATCATGCCCGATGCTGATCTCGATAAGGCCGTCGATGCCCTCATCGGTTCCGCCTACGGCTCGGCTGGAGAACGCTGCATGGCGATCTCCGCCGCGGTCTTGGTGGGCAGTGTCGCCGACGAGATCATGCCGAAGCTGGCAGAGGCTGTCGCGGCGCTGAAGGTGGGTTCTGGAACGTCAGACGACGCCGAGATGGGCCCGATCGTCACCGCCGCCGCTCGTGAACGAATCGAAGGCTGCATCCAACAAGGCGTCGATGCGGGAGCCAAGTTGGTAGTGGACGGACGTGGATTCACCGCTCCAGGTTTCGATGCCGGCTTCTGGCTCGGAGGAACACTGTTCGACCATGTGAGCCAGGACATGAGTATTTATCGGGAGGAGATCTTTGGCCCCGTCCTGTCCTGTGTGCGTGTCGATAACTTCGCCGAGGGACTGCAGTTGATCAACGAGCATGAGTATGGCAATGGCGTCAGCATCTTTACCCGCGACGGCAATCTCGCACGCGAATTCGGTCGCCATGTGCAGGTGGGGATGGTCGGCATCAATGTACCGATCCCGGTGCCCATGGCATGGCAGGGCTTCGGTGGCTGGAAGCGGAGTCTCTTTGGCGACATGCATGTATATGGCGAGGAGGGTGTGCGCTTCTACACGAGACAGAAATCGATCATGCAGCGGTGGCCCGAAAGCACCTCCCGCGGCGCAGAATTCGTTATCCCCAATGCAGAAAGCTGAGAACACATTGGAACGAGATACAGCCTTTGAGATGGCGACATCCAACATTCGCTACGGCAAGGGGATTACGGCAGAGGTCGGCATGGATGCAGCCGATCTCAATCTGCAAAGAGTCCTCGTCGTCACCGATGCGAATCTAGCCGGCCGTGAGCCCGTCGCGGTTGTGCGGCAATCGTTGGATGATGCGGGCGTGGAACATGAACTCTTCGATCGTACGCGTGTCGAGCCCACAGATGCCAGCTTCCAGGAGGCGATACAGGTTGCCACCGAGGGTGCCTTCGATGGCTATATCGCCGTGGGTGGTGGATCGAGTATCGACACGGCAAAGGCGGCCAATCTCTATGCCACACATCCGCCGGACAATTTCCTCGATTATGTCAATGCGCCGATCGGTGCGGGCAAGCCGCCACCAGGGCCACTCAAACCTCTGATCGCCATTCCCACCACTGCAGGAACGGGTTCGGAGACGACGGGCGTCGCCATCTTCGATCTGGTGGAGATGGAAGCGAAAACCGGCATTGCCCACAGGCGCCTCAAGCCGGTCCTGGGGATTGTCGATCCGGACAACACCCGTGAATTGCCACCGGCCGTGGCTGCTTCAACGGGACTCGACGTGTTGAGTCACGCCCTGGAATCGTACACGGCAATACCCTTCGATAGCCGACCGCGCCCCGAGCGACCCATTCTGCGACCCGCATATCAAGGCGCCAATCCCATCAGCGATCTGTGGTCGCTTGAAGCGCTGCGCCTGCTGGCGACTTATCTGCCTCGGGCGATCGGTGACACCGATGACGAGGAGGCGCGTGGCCAGATGTTGCTCGCTGCCGCCTTTGCTGGTATCGGTTTTGGCAATGCCGGCGTACACCTTCCCCACGGCATGTCCTATCCCGTCGCCGGCAAGGTCAGAGATTATCGCCCACCGGGATACGATGTCGATCATGCCATGGTACCACACGGAATCGCCGTCATCGTCAATGCCCCCGCTGTGTTCCGCTTCACAGGCCAGGTGAATCCTGGTCGGCATCTACGTGCGGCGCAGGTGCTTGGGGCTGACATTTCGACGGCGACTGAAGCCGACGCAGGTCAGGTGCTGGCAGACCGGCTTATTGAATTGATGCAGGACATGCAGATGCCGAATGGTCTGCAGGAATTGGGCTATTCCAGCGAGGATATTCCCACCCTCGTCGAAGGTACCCTGCCACAGCATCGGGTGACCAAGCTGTCCCCCAGATCTGCCGGTGCCGAAGAGTTGACCGCCCTCTTCGAGGACGCTCTGCGGTACTGGTGAAGTGGAACGGGGCGATTTCGTGAGGGTCGTCACACCCTGCCTGTGTCATGATGCGTAGATTCTGACCACAGACAGGTGAGTGTGCCCGAGTGGGACGCTCCAGATCCATCACATTCGAAGGCAAAATCATGAGAAAGATCCACTGGATTGCAGGGGCGATCCTAGCAATGGCGACCGCCTCAGTTGCCGTTACCATCGACGGCATTGTCCGTGACCAGAATGGCGAGAGTGTGGCCGGGGCCCTCGTATCCTTTGCCAGTGAGGATGGCACGGGCGACGTGTCAGCCCGAACGGCCAGTGACGGCAGCTGATCAAGTAGACCTGAGCAGATCACAACCCACAGCAATCCTTGGGATCAATGAGCGGCCGAATGCGTCGGCTCTGTTTCAGAACTACCCCAATCCCTTCAATCCTGAAACGATCATCGCTTTCCAGCTTGAGTCTGCATCGACGGCGAAGCTGGTGATCTACAACAGCCTTGGGCAGGCGGTCAGAACACTGGTAGACGCCCCCGTGGTTGCGGGCGTGCACCGGCTTCGATGGAATGCCGCTGACAACGATGGCCATGGGGTTGCTGCCGGTACCTACTTCTATCACCTGACGACAGATGAGTTCAACGATACGGGCAAGATGACCCTGATCGACGGTCACAAAGGATCAGTAGCCGTAGAATCTGCCACGTTGACGCCAGTGGCGTCCCGGGCGCCCGAGCCAGCAGGGAAAGCTCTCGAAGAATCGAGATTTTTCACAATCTCCGTAACAGGTGACGACTTCTTCGACTACGCCCGATCCGGCGTGGCTCTCGACGAGGATCGTAGCATCGACATGCTCGTAAATAGCTCCGCCGATCTGGGCATGGTGCGGCTCGGTCTCACAGACGCCCCGGTGGATGGCGCTGACGCTGTCCTGGTGACGATCAACACCGTCGACATTCGACGCGCTGGTGGCGGCCCGTGGCAGACATTTGTGGGCGAGTCACGAACCTTTGACCTGCTGTCCTTGACGGGCGGCGTGAACGAAGTGCTCGGTGAGCAGGTTCTTGAGCCAGGCGAATTCTCGGGCGTGAGATTGATCGTCGAGTCTGCTCAAATCGTAATTGACGGTGAGACCTTCGACCTCGAGGTCCCCTCCGGCGAACAGCGCGGCATTCAGCTGCAAGGCAACTTCAGCATTGTCACCGGCGAGACCCTCGATCTGATGATGGACTTCGATGCTCGCAAGTCGATCACCCAGCGCGGTAACGGCAACAACTTCGCCCTCAAGCCCGTCGTTCGCATGGTTCCCACAACAGGAGCCGGTTTTATCGCCGGAAGGGTCTTCGTAGACACCGATGAAGAGCTCGCCGTCGTCGTCATCGCAACTCAAGATGGCGAGGAGATATCCTCAGCCATCGTTGATCCCGAAGATGGCACCTATCGGATCTCATTCCTCGAACCGGGACTCTACGATCTCCATCTCGAAACCGAACTCGTTATTGAACCTGCGGAGATTTCGCAGGTTGAAGTTGTCGCTCGCCGTGGGACACGGGGTGTCCATTTTGGTGAAGTGAGCGACGATGAGGACGACGATACGGACGGCGAAGGTGACGACACGGACGGCGAAGGCGACGAGACCGACGGCGAAGGTGACGACACCGACGGCGAAGGCGACGACACCGACGGCGAAGGTGACGAAGGCGACGAAAGTGACGACACCGACGCCACGGAAGATGACGGTGATAGCGAAGAGAATCTCACCCTTGATAATGCCGAAGAGGCTTGGGGCATCGCCCTCAAGCTACTCACTCGTGTTGTTTCCGAGGCTGCCGAGTCGAGTGCATCTGCCGTCGCAGGCCAGGTTGAAGGTGAAGCAACCGTCGACATGTCTGTTGGATTGAGCGGCATCACCTACGTCGTCGAATTCACTGCCATGTCCGATGACGGCGAGGTGTGGCTCGATGGTGAAGTGACCATCGAGACCGCAGATGGTGAGCAATTTGACTATGATGGCGAGTTGACCTTTGGTGGCGCGATCGTGGGTGAGATGGCTGTTGATATGTCCGGCACCACCGATGGCGCGACGGGAACGTTGGTTGTCGGTGACGAAGAGCTTGTGATCGAGTAGCCTTAGCATAGGTCCGTTTTAATGGGGGCGTGCCGACATGTTCGGCACGCCCCTTTCCTTTTTTTAGATCGGGATCAGATGAGATCAAAGCACCAGGTGATTTTCAATGGCGACTGGGGTGCCATGTTCTGGGCGCCGAATCTCTGGCAGCCTGAGGGTGGCCCGTACTCAGCACGAGCCCTGCACAGCTTCGTCGAGCTTCTGGCTGAGAATCAGGTGGACACGTACGCCATCAGCCCCAACACCCAACTTGCCTGGTATCCGAGCAAGGTCGTGCCGACGGCGCTCGACGACTATACACGCGGCGACAAGCGCTGGGCTCGCTGGTTTCGCAGTTGTCCTGATGAGACGAACATCGCCATGATGGACCGCTACCTCGATTTGCTCGAGGCCGGTGTGGACTGGATGGCCGAGACCATCGTCGCCTGTAAGCAGAGGCAGGTGACACCCTGGGCCTCCGTCCGCATGAACGATCCCCACGGCTATCTGGAAAAGTGGGTCGACAATCCGATCAACTGTCCCCTGTTCAAGGATCCAGACAACCGCCTTCGCGGCACCCCCCTGCGTCCGGGTCGCCACGCCGACGTGTTGTGGGTAGGCCTGAATTTCGAACGCCAAGCCGTGCGCGACTATTTCCTCGACATGATCCGTGAGTTGGTCCTGGATTACGACACAGAGGGTCTGGAACTGGACTTTCTGCGCACCCCTGCCATTTGTGAGCCCAATGCGTCGCAGCAGACCATCGACACCATCACCGAGTGGATCGGCGAGATCCGTGCACTGACGCGACGCAAGGCAGAACAGACGGGACGGCCCTTCCCCATGGGCCTGCGTATTCCCGCGGCCTTTGGTGCCCTGCGCAGCATCGGCTTGGATGTTGCCGCGATTGCTGATGCAGGCCTGATCGACTTCGTCAGCCCCAGCAACTACATGCAAACCGCCTGGGACCTGCCACTGGATCAGCTTCGTCAGCAACTGGGACCGGACATCGCGATCTACGGGAATGTGGAGTTTGCCCTCAACGGCGTGTCAGCCTACTCGAAGCAGGCAGACAGCACGCAACTTCGTTGCCCCTTTGTTGTCACAGAGGCATTGCTCGGCGCCACAGCTGGACAGCGTGCGCTCGGTGCGGATGGCATCGAACTGTACAACTACTACGCAGCGGATGAGGACAACGCTGATATCCGCATTTGCACGCGGCAGAACATGAAGGCCGATTATACGGCAATCCAGAAGATTGGTGATCTGGAAAGCCTTCGCGGCCAACCCAAGCAGTACGCCTTCACGACCATGCTGGCTCCGGTATGGAATCCGCCCTTTGACACACCAGATTCGCTGCCTGACATCCTCGAGCCAGATTGGCGACGCGCCTACCGGCTTCCCATGTGCGCCGAACCTGCTGATGCCGCCTTGGAATTGGTCATACAGATCGTCTTAGACCGACGTGACGATCTTCCTGAACTTGCGGTGAGTTTCAATGACTCGTGGCCCACGAGAGATGCACAAGCGACGGATGAGCTACTCTTCCCGCAATTGGATCACGCCTTCCATGTTCCTGAGTACACCGCCTTCAACTATCGTTTCGATGTATCCGAGATTCGCGAGGGTTGGAACGAGATCAGCGTGTACAATGGCAGCCACGAAGTAGCGACAGCCCAGAGTCGGGCAAAACACTCTGTGACGATTCGCAGCATCGAGCTGGCCATCAAGGAAACGACGCCATGACGATCCACATCGGCAACCGACGCGAACCTTTCGTCGACCGATTTCTCATCGATGAGCTGGGGCCAGGTGCCGTTCACCGCCTGCACCATCCACGCCGCGAAGGTGTCGCCCTGCCGTTCGATCAACCCTGGGAGGGCGGCCTCGCCCTGCATGTGACGATCTTGCAGGATGGCGATCTCTACAGGATGTACTACCGTGGCTGGGGCATCGATCCGTCTCGCCCCGCCAATGAAGAGGGTCAGAATCTGCCGGTCACCTGCTACGCCGAAAGCCGTGATGGCTATGCCTGGCACAAGCCCAATCTCGGTCTGTGCGAATGGCACGGCTCGTCAGCGAACAACATCATCCTCACGGGCCCGCGCGAGGTAACGCAGCGATTTTCCCCCATGCTCGACGACCGGCCCGGCGTGTCGAGCAGCGAACGCTTTAAGGCGATCGGCGGCAATCAGCGCACGGGATTACATCTGTGGACCTCGGCGGATGGTTTGCACTGGAGCGAACAACCGGGGACCGTGATCGAGGGCGATGGATTCGACTCGCAGAACACGATTCATTGGAATCCAACCGAGAATCGCTATGTCTGCCTTTTCAGATCCTTCAAGGACGTCGACGGCGAACGGGTCCGCTGGATTTCCCGCACTATGTCAGAAGATCTCGTGCATTGGAGCGCTGCCGAAGAACTCGACTTCGGCACGGCGCCACCGGAACACCTCTACACCAATCAGGCAGCACCCTACGTCCATGCGCCCCACATCCTGATCGGAACCCCAGCCCGCTTCCTGCCGGGACGCTGGGCCTTGAGCCCACAGCAGGAGGAGGAGATCGGCCTACACACGCCCGAGACCTATGAGGGCCTACCAGGGGCACTCTCCGACACAGTCCTGATCACCAGTCGCGGCGGCACACACGTGGACCGCACCTTCATGGAGGCCTTCGTGCGTCCGGGAGAAGACGCCAACGACTGGGTCGCCCGCTCCAACTATCCCGCCCTTGGCATCCTCCCCACATCGGACCGGGAACTGTCCCTCTATGTGGCCCGCCACTATGGCCAGCCCACTGCTTATCTCGAGCGACTGAGCCTGCGCGTTGATGGCTTTGCGTCGTTGTCCGCCGGCTTTGATGGTGGCGAGATCATTACCAAGGCCTTCACCTTCGAGGGCAGCCAACTGCGACTGAATATGTCGACTTCCGCCGCCGGTTCGGTGCGCGTCGAGGTGCAGGATGCGGATGGTCACACACTCCCGGGATACGAGATCGAATCGTGCGATGAATTGATCGGCGATGAAGTGGACCGAAGGGTCACGTGGGGAGAGCATCGCGACGTTGCTTCCCTAGCTGGGAAACCTGTGCGACTGCGTTTCCAGCTTCGCGACGCGGATCTGTTCGCTCTGCAATTCGACTGACGGGTCTTTGCAGAGCTTCCCAGTTGCCGGTCAGGGCTTGCAGACGGGCGTTGTATCCTGCACCTGATCTTCCGCATCTACCACTGAGACACCATTGCGCCCACAGGGCGCATCATCTTCGACCAGGGCCCCAACACCTATGACGACCTCGCCTGTCGCCGCCCCCCGCCCGGGGCTGATGGAGCAACTCAAGAGCTTCGGTCAAACCCTCACTGAGCCGAAACGTCCCGAACCATCCTACCCCGTCCTGCCCGCTGCGGACGAAAAGGGCCAGAGCAGTGTCGACGGTGTGTATCTCGTCGGCGAGGTGGCGGGCACGCCGCTGATCAAACTCGGACTCAATGCAGGCCACGAGATGGTCGCCCAACTCGCTGACGAAATCAGAGGTGAGGCGAGCGGCGAGATTGCGGAGACTGATCTGTTCGATTTTGTCATCGTCGGCGCCGGCGCCGCCGGCCTGGGAGCCGCCGCCCACGCCAAGAGTCTCGGTATGAAGGCCGTCGTCATCGAGGCCAATCATGTGGCTGAAACCGTCTTCACGATGATGAAAGGCAAGATTCTCTTCGCCGAACCCGAGACAGTGCCTTTGCAAGGTGACATGTGGTTCGAGGAATGCACGAAAGAAGAGTTGCTCGCCAAGTGGCGCGAACAGATCGAGGAACTACAACTCGACATTCGTGAGTTCGAGAAGGTCACGGATATCCGTCGTTCCTCCGGATATCTTGAAGTCGAAAGCCAGAAGGGCACATACAAGGCGCGCCGTATCATCATGGCTGTTGGCAAGGCCGGCAATCCGCGCAAAGCCGGCGTCGGCGGTGAAGTCGAGCATGCCGCTCGCATTGCCCATCGACTGCTCGACCCCGATGACCACCAGGATCAGAAGATCTTGATCTATGGTGGCGGCGATGTCGCACTGGAAGGTGCGCTGGCTCTGTGCGAGCACAATGACGTCACGTTAGCAACCATCGACGAAGAATTCATCTACCCGAAGAAGCGGAATGTCGACAAGCTCAAGGCTGCCGCAGCGGAGGGAAAACTGACGATCCACATGAACAGCTTCCTCACAGGCGTCGGCGCCAGTGACGTGACCTTCGCCAAGGGAGGTCCTGAGGGCGACGCCGTCACGATCGACAATGACTTCGTCTACGAGATGATCGGCGCTGAGCTGCCGACGCCCTTCTTCGAGAAAGTCGGCATCAAACTCGAAGGTGAATGGAATCGACTGCGTTGGCTCACCCTCGGCGTCATGTTCACCCTCGTATACTCGCTGTATTCGCTGAAGAAATTTGGCATCTATCGCACCGACGATGGCCAGTTACAGGGACACAAAATCGCTGCCTGGCCCTTCGATCGATTGATCTCGCCTGAGTCCTACGACAGTGTGATCCGTCCCCTCTTTGAGCTCACCTATCTCCCCTTCGCCTGGCTATTCTCCGATGCAGCCATGGCGGACATGCTCGGCGACCGCGGCTTTCAACAGGGGTATCTATACAGTGGACTCTACACCGTGTTGATGGCCTGGTGTGGTTACGAAGCACTGATCCGCTGGCGCGGCATCGCCCGACGCAAGGCGTATCAGACGTGGCGCTTCGCTTCGCTCATCAGTTTCCAGACGATCTTCTTCGTCCTCGTGAATGTCGTCGCCGTGCAGGCATTGACCGTTAAATACGCCTGGCGCGCCTGGGGACTCTACCAGCCCTATCCCCTGTTCTTCAACACCTTCTTCTGGTGGTATGAAGGTGACCCGACGTGGATCATCTACTCCTTCGTCGGTGCTGGCATCGTCGGGACACTGATCGCCATTCCCATCGCCGCGCGCAATCACGGCAAACGCTTCTGCACCTGGGTCTGTGGTTGCGGCGGCCTGGCGGAAACCGTCGGTGATCGCTGGCGACATCTGGCGGCCAAGGGCAAACGCTCGAGAGCCTGGGAATTCCAGGGCGTCGTTGTGTTTGCCGGTTCCGTCTTGATCGGACTCGTCGTCGTCGGCATTTACCAGTCCGATGGCAACAACGTCTGGTGGTATGCCTACGACTATCTCGTCGACTTCTGGCTCGTCGCGGTGATTCCGATTGCTCTGTATCCGTTCTTCGGGGGCAAGGTCTGGTGCCGCTACTGGTGCCCGTTGGCGGCGTATAACGGCATCCTCGCCAAGTGGTATGGCAAGCTGAAGATCCAATCGAATGATCACTGCATCTCATGCACTCAGTGCTCGAAATACTGTCAGGTCGGCGTCGACGTGATGGCCTTCGCCAAGAACACGGAGTCCTTCGACAATGCGAACTCCGCTTGCATTCAATGTGGCATCTGCATCGATGTGTGTCCGATGGATGTGCTGTCCTTTACGACCGAAGACGAGGAGAAGACCGTCGCCGCGGCGGCTGCCTGATCCTGGGGCGGGATCTGCTCCGGGGGTGAAACCTGTGCGGCAGCCGGACAATTCGAGGACGAACACTACACCGGCACGTGCAGAGAACCCTGCTTCGTTGATTTCCATAAGTGGCAATTAATCAATCTCCATAAGAGGCAAGATCGCTTGCATTGGGCACACCAGACTCACGAGAATGGTGCCTTATCTGCCCTATCCGTCCCTCCTCGCTCATTGCACTTTCAGTACGACGATGGTCTGGTCATCGGTTTGGGAGTGGCCACCCGAAAACGTCTGTACGGCGGCCAGCACGTGCTCGAGCAACTCCGCTGCGGTCAAGTTCATAGTACAACCATGACGCACGACTTCCAGCACTCGGTCGTACCCGAAGATCTCCCCCTCCTCGGTGGTCGCCTCGATGATGCCGTCGGACAGCAGCACGACACAGTCACCATCCGCGAGATCAAGCTCAGCCGGCTGGTAGGTACTCTGGAGGCTTACCCCCAGCGGGTAGGAGATGACTTCTATCTCTTCGACCGTACCAGCGGCGGCGCGGTACAAGTATGGGTACGGGCAGCCTCCATTGGCCACGGTCAGTCGGCGCGAAGAAAGTGCCACCTTGACCATTGACAGGCAGATGAAGGTGCGTTTGTCCAGGGCTCTGAAGAGGGCGCGATTGAGTCGTTCGTAGAGTTCACCGACGGCACCGCCAAGGTCGACGTGACTGTCGAGAATGCCGTTGAACATGACCACCGGAATCGCCGCCTCCATGGCCTTCCCCGTGACGTCAGCCAGTGCCACCGTAAGAACATCATCCTGCACGAAGTAACGGAACAAGTCGCCGCTGACCTGTTGCGCGGGTAAACAGCGCCCGGCCAGGCTGAAACCGGCCAGCTTCGGTGGACCATCTGGCATCAACCCCATTTGCAGATCCCGGGCGACCTGCATCTCCCCCTCAAGCTCGTGCAGCAACTGTTCCCTAGCCTGGTCGCGCTCCCGGCGCCGGCGTGCAGCCGTGTGTACCGCAAGGACCAGACCGAGCCCAGCGATCCCCAACAGTGTCAGCAGGCCGATTTCGCGGTACGGAGGATCGATACGAACGTTGACGCTGATGGGATCGGAGTACGCGAGATCGCGATCGGCAACCTGCGCCTCAAAGGTGTAGTCACCGATAGGCAGGTCCTGGTATTCGATACGTCCCTGGTCCGACGACCGCCACTGGTTCTGATGTCCGAGGAGACGATGGACATAGACGAGCTGATCCGCCCGGGTTCTGTAACTCAATCCCTGGAGTTCGAAGGCCAGGTAGTCATCTGTCGACGTCAGCCGCAGTTGTGATTGGGGACCGTATTTGCGATCAGCTGTGAGCGACAGCAACTGGATTGCAGGTTGGGTCGACGGCGGCGGGAGAATCCGAGTGATGCCCTTATCGGTGCACACCCAGAGCGCACCGTCCACATCTTCAACGATGTCAGAAATCTTGTTGCCAGCCAATCCATCGCGACGAAGGAGTGTCTGCACGACGAGGCCGTCGTATCGATTCAGCCCGCCATCGGTGGCGAACCAGAAGTGGCCGGCGCGATCTTCAAAAATCGACCTGACCGTCTCACTCGCCAGCCCGTCAGATTGGTGGAGGTGCCATGCCTCCCCGTCGCCGAAACGGTGTACGCCCTGTTTCCGTGTCGCGAACCACTGACGCCCTTGGGAGTCAACGAGGATGTGATTGATATATGCACTGGTCAGCCCCTCCAGGTCGACGGTCTGGAAGCTTTCGCCATCGAAAAGGCTGACCCCATGGGTGGTTCCGATCCACAAGTGTCCATCAGCGTCCTCCGCCAGTGCGGTGACATTGTCGTGGACGAGGCCATCGACCTGGGTGAACGTCGTGAAGTGTTCACCATCGTAACGGGTCAGACCACCACCATCAGCGAAGGGGCCGCTCATAGCGAACCACATGTGACCGTGTCGGTCCTCGAGCAGATCTTCAATATAGTCGCTGCCCAAGCCATCGGTGGTTGTGTAGGTGATGAAGCCGGAACCATCGTAGCGGCTGACCCCCTGACCGTGACTTCCGAACCAGAGATCTCCTTCACGGTCGGCAAGCACACTCACTATGTGGTTGTCTGCCAGACCATCCCGCTCTGTGATGGCTTCGAAAACGTCACCATTCCACAGGCTCACACCGCGACCCCACGTGGCGAACCACATGTGACCCTGATCGTCCAGTGCCGCGGAATGTACGGCGACCAGACTCTTTCCCAAGCCGTCGTCCGTGTCGTCGTTGTCGTAGTCATCGTAGGACGTGAAATGCATACCGAAGTAACGAGCCAGGCCGCCATTCCAAGTGCCGAACCACATGTTGCCCTCGAAGTCCTCGAGTAGGGACAGGGTCCAGCTTGGCGCGTACCCGTCCTCGCCCCGAAAAGCACTGAAGGTCTTACCATCGTAGCGGGTGTAGCCAGCCCCTGCTGTTCCCAACCACAGAACACCTCGGGCGTCCTCGAGGATGCTCAGGACCTGGTTCTCGGCAAGGCCGTCAGCCGTGGTGAAAGAACGGAAGGCGCCGTCCGCATACAGGCTCAGCCCACCTACGGTACCGATCCAGAGGTTGCCGGAACGGTCCAGATAGATACAGCGAATCTCGGCAGCGGCTAGGCCATCGGTGGTGCCGAAGGTGGTGAAGGTTTCGCCGTCGAAGCGGCTGAGGCCGCCTCCCCAGGTACCGATCCAGAGATTGCCCTCGGCATCTTCGGCGAGAGCACGGACCCGACCAGGGACGAGGCCCTCTTTGACCGTGTAGGAAGTCAGCCCGCCACTAGGGTCAAGCCGACTTATGCCGCCATTCGTGCCGAACCACATGTGACCACTGCGGTCTTCCATGATAGCCACGACACGGTCGTGCACAAGACCATCAGCGGTACTCAGATTGTGAAATGTCTCACCATCAAACCGGCTGACACCGCCGCCACCGGTGCCACCGGTCTCACCGGTACCGATCCAGAGATCACCGGCACGGTCAGCAGCTATAGTGTAGACCTCATCGTATGGGAGACCGTCGGCCTTGGTATAGTAGGTCAGACTGTGGCCATCGTAGCGGCTCAAGCCTGCAATTGTGGCCATCCAGATGTGGCCACTCCCATCCTGGTGCATTGCCCGCACAGGCGAAGCGAAGCCGTCAGGGCGGTCGTAGACATGCCACACACCCTGACGTACGCCGGGACCGGCGACTATCGTGCGGCCGCTCGCAGGCTCTGCATGGGCCGCCTGGAGAGCGGTGAGAGCCAGTAGCAGACCGAGAAGATGGAATCGATCGCGTTGCGACATGGTGGGTTGGTTCAATCCGTCACCCGCAGGAACGTGGATGACGGATCAGCGAATCATGTATGCGGACAGTTGTTACAGACGCTGAGATGGGACATCAGGTCGTGGGTTACGGGGATGCCATGCTGCCGACACAATTTCGTCACAAGGCCTTGAAATTCGAGGCGCAGTTGACCATTGGTCCTGATCTCGTCCCGCACGCTTTCGGCATCGGCGTGCTGCCCGGTCTTATCGCGGGTCACGCCCAGATTCGCAAGCAGTACCGGGGTGGTCTCCACGCCGTAGTCGCCCAACAGTTGCGTCACTTCCCCAACAAACTGCGCGCTGAAGGCGTTGTTCGTGTCCAAGTGCCCACGAAGGGCCTCAACATCATCCTCGACCATGATGTCATCTCCTCGAAAAGAGTGTGGTCCCGCTCACAGGTGTGGAATCCTAATCCGCCCCTTGGGGAGCGTCAAGGCATTCCCGGCTCCCACATGATATGAGGGCGCGCGGCGAAGGATGCACATGTCGACTCTGCGAATCGTCCCGCACATGGCCCTGTCATTCATCAACTACAATTCTGACAATCACCAGTATCAACATTGCGCTCGGATTTCAGATCCCACGATGCCACGCGCAGAGCTCGCCATACTCCGCACGTGATAGATGACGAGTTCATGACGCTGATCCCGGTCCATCGTCGCCAGGGTGCAGCACTCATCGAGCCAGGCATCCGCATGCATAGAAGACTTCGACTTGCCCTCCCTGGGCCCCATCGATCGCACCGGCCCGTAAGCAGCCACAGCAAGAGTTCGACACCGACGATCGCCGCCTCGGATACCTGAGGGAGTGACATCCGCCGAAGCAAGGAACGGGGGTAAGGGGCTCGTGTGTCCCCCCGACCGTCGGAACGTGCCATCCAAACCAGATCTTTTGGATCTGACCGACGTGGGCGCTCTCCAGTTCGTAGGTGGGAACGCGTGCCAGCGAGCGTTGGTTGTCAACCGCGGTTACGGCTGTCGACTTGCCTCCACGCGCAGACAGGACGTAGCTGCCGTCCGCGAATTTCAAAAAAAAGAGGGAAAAATTACAGCAAGGAGATAACGATACTCCGTACAAGTACGGAGGCGGACAGTATATCCCCTTGTGGGACAGGCCGCTGCAACTTACATGTGTAGGCTGTGAGTGTTTCAGCTATTGCAACGGAAGGGTTACATGACGGTTCCCAGCACACGTAGAGCCATCGTGCGAGGTCTCACCGCCGCGAGTCTGCTGTCCATGTCCGTGGCGACTGCCCGCGCCGACGAGGCGAAAGCGAGCACAACCGCTGCCGGTGGAGGTAGCCCTGTCACCAAGGTAGACCTGCTGACACGCCGCTTCGAGTCGCAGCCACCTCACGACGCATCGTTCTCGCTCGATGTGCGACTGCCGAAATCCATTGTGTTGCGCACGGTGGAATGGATGGAGACGACACAGCCCACGTCTCCGCCGTACGAGGCGGCTTTCGTCCCCCACGGGAAGGCAAGGCCTTTCGAGATACCCGACGAGAAGGACAAGAACCGATATGACGCGCACATGCCTGCCTTGCGCGGAAATAGGCACTACGTGTTCCGCTTCACGCTGGCGAACAAGCAGGAACTGAGAAAGGTGCTGGCGGCAGCGCTCGCGGTGAAATGTCCCTCTGCAGGTGCACCGGTTTCCCCCGCCGACGTTCCGCTGTGTAACGCCTACGGAGCCTACAAGGTCGCGTCCAGGGCTGGCGCAACCCCCGACATCCCCAACTTACAGGTGGTGTACGCGGGGTTCCTGAACAAGATCGGAGCAAACACGGCGGAATTCGAGTTCGTTCGGTTGTACCATGAGGCTGCCGCTGAAGATCCCGGTGTCGCGCAGAAGCGGAAGAATGCCGAGCAACTCGTCGAGAGACTGAGCACCCAGAACGAGAGGACTCGCCTCTCGAACGGGGTCCAGCAAGGCGGCAAGGGTGGGGGATTGCCGGGGCTCCTGGCGGCCGAAGTTCCTGAGCCTGAAGCCATCGACGCCATAGAGGCTCAGTACAAGGCCCAGTACAAGGCACTTCTTATGCTGCGGGAGATGCTAAAGGGCATGTCAACCCTGCCGACCACGAACATCGGTAACCTCGATCAGATGATAGCAGACCTGCAGAAGCTGCGCGCCGGGCTCCGAGGTCTCCACAAGCTTGTCGTCGACCTCGACAAAGAGGCCACGCGGGTGGTCGAAGCGGAAGCGGCGAGAACCGACGAAGTGCTCTCGTACTTCGCGGCTACCGACACGTACTATAACAAACGCATCACCGGAGATGTGGGACTGATGTACTCATGGACCCTGGAGACAGCCTCACCGTACCTTGGCGTCAACTGGGACCTGTCTCTGGCCAACTACGGCCTTCCTCTGGGCAAGCAAGCGTCATATCGCAATTGGACGGGCTGGCTCCGACGCACGTCCATGGTGGTGGGTGTGCTGATGCGCAAGGTCGACGATGGCGAGCGCAACACGAGGAGCGATCTGATAGATGGCAACAGCCTCCTGACCGGGGCCGCCTTTCGCTTTACCCAGGCGACGCGACTGAGCGCCGGGCTCGTGCATTTCCGCCAGGAACGCAAGAACCCTCTGCGCGACGATGTGAGGTGGGGACGAGCGTGGTACGCCGCCTTGTCCTACGACACCGAACCGGATCTATCGAAGGTGAAGGCAGACAACATCCTGCAATGGATTGGGGCTGCCGGCGCCATCATTACGAGGTTCTCGCGATGAGGATGCCCATGAATCGGAAGACGGCGGCGGTAGCGACCTTGCTTCTGGTCTGCGCTGGCTGTGACGTGCCTTACGTCGATACGAACATCGTCAGTTACGACGACAGTGGTTTCGATCGGGAAGCGTTTCTCATGGTGGTGCAGGGCCTCGAAACGACTCAGATCGATGGTGTCGTGATGGGCAGCGCTGATTCCGCCTTTGCCGGTCGGGTGTTGATCACCAAGAAGAGCGACCCACAACGAAGGAACATCCGTGTCGCTTCGACCTTCACACCGAGCGACTCGACCGAGCGCAAGGCGGAGACACGGATGTTGCTGGCAGCCACTGCCGAAGGTGAGCACCTTGCTGCCGACTTCACGCTGCCCGCTCCTGGGAAGCCGGGGGTGACGGTCGTTCAGGTAGATGTTGTAACAAAGGACGGGAGCACGTTGGGGCTCAGCGAGAGCTTCAATATCGTCCATGCGGCCCCCAGCCAGCCTGTCGTCGGAGACGCGACGTCCTTACGTATGGAGCTGAGTGCGTTGGCGGTCCATGGGAACTGGTCTGAGGAGGTGGTCGTGATAGTATTGGTACGCGATAGTGCCGACAGACCCGTCAAGGATCAGAAGGTTGAACTGACGGCAATCATCGGGGGGCAGGCCACAGGTAGGTTTCGCGGTTCTGGAATCGTCGACAACGGGATTCGTGGTGCCACAGGGACTACCACCTCAGCAGGCGTCGTCGAGCTGGTGTTCGGTGTGGGAGTGGAGACCGGCGTGGTGACGATCTCGGCCAACACCGAAGGTGGCCCCTCGGCGACAGCGTCGCTGGCCGTGCTGGAGTCGTTGCCACAGCAGGAGGGGGTCATACTCACAATATCCCCCGCAGGAGCAGCGGTGTCTGATGAGCAACCAGGAGGGGACGGATGAGACGCGCAACGACCAGGACGTACGAGAACGCTTCGCTAAATGGTTCTCAGTGTCTTCAGATCTGCGAGATCTTCTCACGCGCCAGCTTACGGCAACGGAAGGCCGTTTTGGATACTCTGTCGATGACGCCGTAGTTCGATGAAGGCGCACATCTGAGTTGCTGAGCGTTCACAGCGGGGCGTGCGGTCGAAGAGTTGTGTCGCACATAGGAAATAATCCTGCGGGTAGCTGTGTCAGTCTACTAGAAGTCGGGTACCAAATGGGAGACTCTGTGTGAGCATGCCAACATTTCAGACCCTCGCTCATGAAGTACTGGCGCTAGAAGCACTGGTCAAGCCGGTTGCGCCTGCCACCTTCCGATATCTTGACACCATACTGTCACACGCTCAGGCCACCGTGTCGTGGTCGGGGGCCAATGACGAGGGCAACGCCCGTTCGGTGCTGGGCCAGATAGAAGCGCTGTTAACCTCGCACAGATTTCTCTGCAAGATTCCTTGGGCGCGAGTCGAGCGCCTCGATGATGCCCTTCAGCCGGACACCATCGTCATCGACTTCCTCGCTGCTACCGAAAACGAGAAGCGCCGGGAGGTCCTTCGCGATAGCGCAAATCAGCAAGTGTGGGAGTATGCACATGCGCATGATGAGAAGGAATTTCACTACTCTGACTGTGATCTGACAGCCTGCCTGTACATTGCGATCGCCGAATTGTTGCAACTCCCGATCGCAATGTGTGAGATCCCGTTCCACAACTTCGTAAGGTGGAGGCTGCCGGATGGTCTGTACCTGAATTGGGACACAAACTTCGGCTACGATCGCTGGACAGATGCGGAATACCGCGCTCAGAAGGACGTTCCCGCAGACAGCTCCGCTTTTCTGGTAACTCTATCACGAGAAGAGACGATCGGCTATTTCAACTTCGTTCAAGGACTCGGTTTTGCGAGAGATGGTCGCTGGCCAGAGGCAATTCGAAGCTACCGAACGGCTCTGACATTGGTGCCCCGCGTTCCTTCGGCTCGCGTGAACATTGCATGGGCATACGTCACCGAGCCGGCGCTCCGTAGTACAGATCACACGAGAGAGGCGCTGACACTGGCGCAACAGGCCGTGGCGATTTTCAAAAACAGCAATACTGTCGAGACCTTGGCCTACGCATTGGCTGAGAACGGGCGATTCGAGCAGGCCGCCTCATCCCTTTTGGAGGCTGTAGCACTCGATTCATACGAGGCAGTACGCGATCAACGTGCCACGCGCGTCAACTCCCGGATGGCGGACGTGTTCCGCGACGGAAAGACCTATTTAGAGGATTTGCAGAACAACGAGGAGACACATTAGTACCGATCGAACACGCCTCCACCGGCGTCCCTTATCCCCGTGTCCTGTCGTTCCGCGGGAATAGTCTGTATCGTCCTCCCGCAGCCGACCTAGCGGTGCAGGAGGCCCCGAACCGGCCATCGTGGACCGAGCCAGACGATCTTACCCGTGGATGCATCGATTGGTGACGTGTATGACCACCTCGCCAAAGATGTTGAGTCCTTGATTCAGGCTGAATTCCTCCGCCTCGACCTGGATTCCACACGATCCCGACCCAGATGATGAGCCTGACTGAGCAGTCGACGACCATGTCCGTTGTTGGTGGAGACAACCGACCTATGCGTCTGGAGACCGTCGGATGACGGCAGGTCCCGAATGGGCTGAAATGCACAGGAAGGCTGGAGCACGGCCTGGTGCACTCTTCCGGCAACGAGCTATAGCCCTTATCCACACTTAAGCACCCGAAGCGATCCAGCAGAGGAATCGCAAGAAACACCATGGAATACGTCAATTTCGGATCCGCCGGTATCAAAGTCAGTCCCCTCGCCCTGGGCCTCGGATTACGTGGTCAGGACAGCCAGTCAGAGGCCCAGCGCATGATCGAATACGCACTCGATCAGGGCATCAACCTGATTGATTGTGCCAACGTCTACGGCACGCTGGACATCCCCGAGAGCGTGGGCCAGTCGGAAGTGGTTCTGGGCAAGGCGCTCAAGGGACGGCGACAGGATGTCGTCATCACATCGAAGGTAGCCAGCCGCATGGGTCCCGGACCGAACGATTCCGGGCTATCCAGATCTCACATCATGCGCGCCATCGAGCACTCCCTGAAGCGACTCGAAACGGACTACATCGACGTATACCTGGTGCACGTCTTCGATCCACAGACACCACTTGAAGAGACGATCAGCGCCCTGAATGATCTGGTCCGCAGCGGCAAGGTCCGTTATGTCGGTTGCTGCAACTTCGCCGCCTGGCAGGTGTGCAAGTCGCTCTGGGTGGCGGGTGATCTGCAGGCGATGCCCTTCATGTGCGTGCAGAATCCCTACAGCCTGCTCAATCGAGAACTCGAAGTCGAGATGTTCGGCCTGCTGCGCGATCAGCGGCTCGGCGCCATGGCCTACAGTCCCCTTGCCGTTGGTCTTCTCAGTGGCACGTATGTACCCGGACAACCGGCACCAGCCGATACGTTATGGGCGACAAGGTTAGCAGACAGATACGATCCGGTGATGGCCGGTCCCGCAGGTGACGTCGTGCGCACACTGGTGCGTCTGGCGGCAGAGATCGGCAAGTCACCGGCCCAGCTGGCGCTGGCATGGGTCTTGTCTCAACCGGAGATCACGATCGCTATCTCCGGAAGCGATACGATCGATCAGATCGATGACGCGATCGGCGCCGTCGGCTGGACCTTGGACGACGCCATACGCCAGGAGCTCGCCGAGGTCTCGGCGAGTTTCGTGCGCCGCAGCTTCATCTGAGCTGACTCGAGAAACTCATGAAGATCACCGACATCCGCTGTCACGTGATGTGCCCCATTCAGGATAATCTGGGTGGGCCACGCAGCCGCTCCTTCGTCGAAGTGGAGACGGACGAGGGGATCACCGGAATCGGTGAGGCGACGACGGAATTCCACGAAATGGCCGTGAAGAGCCAGATCGAGGTCGAGCTCAGGAATCGCTTCGTCGGCGAGAACCCCGCTGACGTGGAGCGTCTGTGGCAGATCGGCTATCGGGATTTCTGGTGGCGCCGTGGCATCGTGCACACGAGCGCCATGAGTGGCGTCGACATGGCCCTCTGGGATATCAAGGGCAAGGCGGCGGGCTTGCCCGTGTACGAACTGCTCGGCGGCAAAGTGCGCAATCAGGTCCGGTGTTACATCCGCTATGGCGTCGAATTCCATGACACGTCGCTCGAAGATGCGGCAGCACAGACCCTGTCCCGCGGTCTCGACGCCTTCAAACACGGCGTCGGTGATCGTCCCGTGCCCTTCGACGCGGACGTCCAGATCGAACGTGCCCTGGACCAGCACACGCGGTTGCGCCAGCTCCTGGGTCCGGATGTAGCCCTGATGTGTGACGCCGCTGGCATGTTCACCCCCACCCAGGCGCATCGACTCATCGAAGGCCTGCGCCCCCTCGGGATGCATTTTGTTGAGGAACCGACGAATATGGACACCGTGGAACCAACCCTGCGTCTCAAACGCGACTTCCCCGATGTCCCCATCGCCGTCGGCGAACGCCTCATCACGCGCTGGGATTGCCGGCCCTGGTTCGAGCAACAAGCCATCGATGTATGCCAGGCCGATATCAGTCACACGGGCGGCATCAGTGAACTGATGAAGATCGCCCACTTCGCTGAGGTCTACGGCATTCGCATGGCGCCCCACAACCCGTATGGTCCCGTCGCGTTGGCTGCCGTCGCGCACGCGGCGGCGGCGATGCAAAATTTTGATATCGTCGAGCACTGCCCGATTCAGCCCTGGTTCGACGATGTGCAGACCCTCAAGTTACCCCTGTCAGCCGGCTACATCGACATCGACACCCTCGGCACACGCCCCGGTTTGGGCGTCGAGCTCGACATGGATCTTGTGCGTTCCCGGTCTCGTCACATTGCCGCCGGTGGGCAGGGGTATGAGCAGGCAGATGGTTCGCTGCCGCTGATCTGAGCTGTTGCGGCCGCTGCCGAGATCAATCGGTCACCAAGGTCTCGGCATATCGTTCCGTGAGCAGTGCGCCACATGTTCCCCGACCCGCCGGTGGCCCTTCGTTGAAAAGTGGCCATCGAATCGCAGATATGAGCTCGCGTCGAACAGGTCGAGCAAACCACGTCGTCTTTGGGCCAGTAAGAGCGACTCAACATGCCTACTATTGGAGATCGCCAGTGCCACTCATCAACCCAATCAAGGATCGACCATGAAACGAAGCCTTACCACCTTCGTCGCCGCCGCGACGGCGATCTTTGCAGCGACTGCTGCCTTCGCCGAGCGTCCGATAGAGCTTGCTTTGCTGTCGCCGATCCAACTCAATAGCCCCGGTGAATCGATTAGGGGTCTGCGAATCTCGCTTCTCTACGGCGAGAATGCGGCCGTGGCGGGCATCGACTGGAGTCTGGTTTCCAAGACCACCGGCGACCAGATCGGTTGGCAATTGGGACTCGTCCACCTCAACGGTGGCGATTTCATCGGTCTCCAGGAGGGTGCATACAACCAGGTCGACGGCTCATTCAAAGGCTGGCAGGCAGGCCTCGTGAATGTGACGAAAGGCCGCTTCTCGGGATTTCAGAGTGCCTTCTACAACGAGGCGGGTGACTTCCACGGCCTGCAGTTCGGCCTGTGGAACACGGTGCAGAGTCTCGATGGATTGCAGATCGGCATCATTAACCTGATCCGCTCCGGCCAACCGCGCGGCTTCCTGCCAATCGTGAACTGGAACTTCTAAGGCAGCTGACTGCAGGACTGGGTGCTGGTATTGGAGGCCAGTGAGAGATCATGACACAACTCTACTACAACGAAGACAGTACAGATTTCTTCTACCATGGCGATCACACCGGCGGGCGTGGTGGCGCCAACCTGGACGCCTTCGTCGATCGTATTGCCAGTGCCGGCGTCACCACCTACTTGTGCAACACCAACGCCAGTCGGGCGAATTATGATTCGGCTGTGTGGACATCGACTTGGGAAGGTTTCGATCCGCAGGGGCCTGATCACCAACCGTATCTGGCGGGCCTTGCCGCGGACGGCCAGCCTGTTGACGTGAGCGGCTGGCGGCGCCTGGTAACCAACACGCTGGCCCTGCACGAACAAGGCATCGACTATCCGGCGCACACGATCGAGCGCTGCCGCCTGCGTGGTATGTCACCGTGGATCACCCTGCGCATGAACGACGTCCACGAACAGATAAATACCAAACACCCGATCCACGGCCATTTCTGGCGCGACAACCCGCACCTGTGGCGCCGCAACAGCGATAGCTATTTCGGCCGTGCCTTCGATTTTTCTCACGTGGAGGTGCGCGACTACTACTTGGCCCTCGTCGACGAAACCCTCGAGCGCTACGACGTGGATGGTCTCGAACTCGATTTTCTGCGCGAACCATTCCTGTTCACGGTCGGCGAAGAGGACAGCGGTCGTGAACTATTGAGCGAGTGGGTCGGTGTAGTCCGTCAACGCATCGATGCGGCGGCAGAGCGGCGCGGCCACATCATTCAGCTCGGCGTGCGTTCGCCCTCCAAGCCGTGCGTCGCTCACGCCTTTGGTATGGATCCGCTGCGTTGGGTTCGCGCTGGCTGGCTGGACCTGCTCGTGGTCAGCCCGCGCTGGTCGACGATAGAATTCGCCATGCCCCTGAGAGAATGGCGAGAACAGCTGGGGGGTTGTTCGGCCGTTCTCGCCGGAGGATTGGAGATCTTGCGGGGCGACCATGCCATGGGACCGAAACGGCCGGTGACAGCCGCCGAAGCTCGAGGCGCGGCGGCGCAGGTGTTACATGATGGCGCCGACGCGGTGTATTTGTTCAACTACTTCCCGTCGGCAGATGCCACAACCATGCCCGATGCCTGGGCACGTGACGCCTACGAGCAGACCATCGCATCTGTGGCAAGCCTCGAACGCATCGGGCCACTGACGCGTACCCATGCCATCACCTTCGCCGACATGATCGGACCAGAGGGGGCGGTGCCAGATCCGCCGCCGCAATTGCCGGTAGAGGGCGTCGATCTGAGCTTCGAGCTACCCACAGGGCCTCGACCCGTACGTGGCGATGGCGAATTGGTGATTGGTCTTAGCTCGAAGGGTGAGGCACCACTGGCCTATGTCAACGACGGCGGTCCGCTTGTGATGGTCTCGTCAGCGGCGACAGGACAGCTGTGTCACAACCACTACGCCCTACCCATCGAGCTTCTCGTCGACGACGGGCAACAGAACCAGATCCATCTGATCTGTCAGGACTCATTGCGAGTCGAGTCGGTGGAAATTCGCATCCTTCCCACTGGCACACGAATCGCCTGATCGTCGTGGTCACTCGTACATCGGCACGGAAAGCCCTGCGGCATGGTGGGCGAACTCCCCAAGTCAGATGGGCAAATCCCCAAATTGAAGGGACTCCGGGTAGTGTCACAGAGGTGCTGGGCCGGTCTTCGTGCTAACACAACATGAAATGGATAAAGCCACTTACGATCAACAACCACCCAAAACAGGCAACTCTGGAACGGGTTTTGCATGGAGGCTCGAGTAACTCATGCCTGACTACCGTTTCGTTTCCTTCGTCAAGAGTTGGCCTTAAGTTGACGGCCGTAAGTTGGGCGGTTCCTCAGCACTGGAGATCTGAATGACAAAGCCCACAGTCGCAGTGATCGGGGTCTTGGCCCTGTTGATCGTCGGACCGGCCCAGGGGGTCGAGGAATCCGGGTGGGGGCAGCTCAAGCAGTTGCACCTGCGATCGGCCGATGGCATCGTGGCCGTCGATCTCCCTGTTGAGGCAGCGGCCAAGCGACCGTCGCGTGTGTACAGTGCCACGGCGACCTCGGAAAGTGGCCAGAGCACGGACGCTACGGTAGATCTGTCCGCCACACAGAGCCGCAGTGTCAGCCGTTGGGTATACCCGAAGGGCAAGACGCAGATCTATCTATCCGACCTGAACGCCGGTGGCACGCTCGACGACGATCTCTACGTCAGCCTGGCTGTGCCCACTCGGGCCGTTGATGTGCCGGTTCTCGTGACCATGACGGTGATCGGCAACAAACTATCGGATCTGGTGATCGTTTTTCAACCCGGCGGTCTGGTCTTCAACACCCCGGCATCGCTGTGGGTGCAGATGGGGACGGTCCTCGTCGACATCCCCACCAGCGATATCACGGTGTGGCACGAATACGATGATGGCACAGTAGAAGAAGCGTCGCTGGAAGCGACGAAAGATTACCAGAAGGGTGCATACGAATTCATCACAGAGGTGCCCGGATTCTCGCGATACGGACTCCGACGCTGAACGGGCGACGAATGATAAAGGATAATTGATGACACGGTTGATGATGATGACGCGGTTGATGCTAGCGGGTGCTCTGCTGATGGTGCTGTCAGCGAGTGGTACCTCTGCCGCCGGGGAGAGCAGCTGGGCGGGGGTCAAGCTCCTCATGACGAGCGATTCCGGGCCGCAAGCAGCGGCAAAGAACGGCGGTCCTCCCAAAGAGGATGAAGGCTCAGTGAGTCAGACGGAGGAGCCGAACGTCGTAACCACACTGGTGCTTCCGGGTGCGGACGGCGAACTGAAAGTGCGCCGCAAGCTGCTCGACAAGACGTCCCGAAATGATCTAAAGGTGGTGCTGGGCGTGTCCGCAGGTGCCGTCACTGAGCCAGTGGAGATCACGATGAAGGTCGACGGCTATCGTCAGAAGGCTTCGCATCACCAAGGATGGCACGACAATCGTCATCCACGCCCGGATCCCCGGCTTTTCGCGTTACTCGCTGGGTGAGTAAGAGGCGGCTCTAGCCGAAGAACATCCGCGCGGTTTGCACGACGCCTGAATGACAGGCCCCCATGGTAATGGACCGTGGGGGCCTGGCTTTTTGGTCTCACCTGATCCAGTGTGCCTACCCTGCGACTGCACCTTTGTTCTGAGTCGGTGGCAGATCCGTCAATTCGACAAAGGTCCCACGAATCCAGCTTCTTCCAAAGATCCCGCTGCCGGGACGATTTGGCGGCGCCGTATCGTCGGTGTAGTCGACTGCGAAAATCCGTCCGTCATGAATCTGGGTCCATCCGGGATAGCCAAGATCGTGGCTGGTGGCGGCGGCGGCGACTTCAACCATGTGGTCAAGCTGGTACTGATCAGGGAACTCGCCGCTGTCAGCGGACCAGGAGATCTCCTTTCGGCCCGTCTTCGGATCATCCAGGATCTGGTGGTATCGGCGCCAGATGCTATAGCCCGTCACTTGCTCGCTCATCTGATCGGGGTAGACATTGATCCCGTTGAGCGTCGATTCATTGCCGAAGGCACAGACATACAAGCTCTCCTGCTGCGTACTACCTTCGCGCTTCACACGTTCATCGATTTCGTCAGATTCGAAGGCCCGCTGGCCATCAATGAAAACGGTCAGTCGTCCGGGTACCCTGACGAATCGGTACACATGGAAACTGTTTGACTCGACAGCCGCACTCATTTGTTCGTGACCCACCATCTGAATGCGATCACCCAGCAATCTGAACTCGCCGGCATACGGGATGGAGACCGTCGCCCCCCGACCAGAATTCGAAACGATCTTGACCTCGATAGAGAGGTCGATGCTGGTTTCGGGCGTATCAGCGGGACGCAGATAATACCTTGTGAACTGGCCGCAGACCCCATCGCTGTCGATATGGAGTTCGCCATCCTTGATCCCCACAGAGTGACGATCATTGAAATGGGCCCCACCGGCTCGAAATGGCGGCGTCGTTGCCAGAGGATCTTCAACCCACGCCCACTGAGCCGTGCGGCCACAACCCGTGCGGAAGCTGACGAAGGCACGCCCGTCGGCGAGCAACCTGCCGCAGGTCCGGCCGTGGATATGGAAAGGTAGCTCCTCCAGTTCCCAGCTCCTGCCGCCATCATCAGAAGTTCCCTTGATTGCTGGCAGATAGTCGTCTCGCCATTCCCGTGCCACGAATTGCAGTTGGCCATCGGGCAAGAGCATCAGACTGGCTTCGTCAAGGTGGTGTGGGGGCCATGCACCGATATCGGCCAGCGCCTCCCACGTTGTACCCTGGTCCGTCGATTTCCAGATCTTGATGTGAAGTGGTTGCGTCGCGATCACGGTCCCTGGCCGCAGTTCAAACCAATGGGTCGCCAACCGCCATGAGCCGTCCGGCATGACGACGACCTCAGAAGGTTGCATCAGATCCCCGGGCGTCCTCGAGGGGCTGATCGCTCTCATCCATCGCTGGTTAACCCAGGTCCTGCCGCAATCGTGGCTGTCGAAAAGCACCACATCCAGAAATTTCTCACCGCCGCGGTTCTGGATGCAGTGTGTCAGCAACAGCAGCGAACCATCCTCGAGCCTCTGGAGACGAGCACTGCCACCTCCGTCGACAATGGCCGCCGGCTCTCCCCAGGTGAGGCCCAGATCCCTGCTGATCTGCACGAACAAGGTATCGGAGCCCCCATGGCCAATGCCATCGGAATAAGCACATATCAACGAATGATCCATCGCTTGAACGACCGCCGGGAACCCATACCAGCGGTCCGTGTTTCGCTGAATCGTCACGTGGCGGCCAATCTTACCCCACACCGATCTCATAGACTGAAACCGAAAGCCTCTGCCAGGGGCCACCGTGCGATCCTTCTTGGCCAGCGGGTGTGGCAGAACCGCATCGGCTGTCGCCGTGGGTGACTCACCAACTGTCAGGTCGGTGATACCGGCTGCGCCCGGATACTGTTCAACCTGCACGTGATTGATCACATCCACGTCGGCCTGTATGACCGCATCTTCGACAAGATAGTACCAATCACAGTCCCCACGGCCGCTTACCCAAGCGGTCAGTCGCTTCGTCTTCAGATCAGCTTTGATGTTGAAGTCGTAGGGTGTGTTGGGCCGACAGTAGAGGCTGTAGTAGTCGAGCCCACCGGTATTGACCCACGGCGTGATGTAGGCGGTTCCCTTCTCGGCACGCCCGTCATCGACGAGACCGAATCGAACAACCACTTCGAAGTCGTCACCGTTCTTGCGACCCAGGGAGAGAGTCTGCAGCAACCTGGCGGGTCTGAATGGCTCTTCGTCTCCATATAAAGGTTGAGACACCTTCTGCTGGGTTTGCTCGTGTGCTTCATCAAAGTTCGTGGGACTGCCAGTCTTGGCCTCGGTGTTGCGTTGCATGGCCGACCGCACGAAATCGGGCAATCCGTCCCTGTATGGAATCGGGTTGACGGAGCACATCTGGAACGTACAGTGCACATGTATTGAGCCAGAGATCGTCGCTACATCCACCGCGTGCGATCGCGATCCCGACTCACCCTTCGTGCCATGTTCGTATTCAAACGACAGCAAATTCATCTCTCCCATTCAGTAATCCGAACTACAGTCGAACGATCAGCTCCACCAGAGCGGCACGTCCTGACCCTCGAAGATCGGATTCGGCTTGCAATACGACCCTGCCACGAAGGGGAATCTTTCTTCGAGGTCGTCAATGAGTTCGACGCCATAGCCCGGTCTGTCGGGAATTGTCAGCACCCCGTTCTCGATCGGATAGGGATCCTTGAAGATCTCCCACTTCAGCGGGTTGTAGGTCTGATTCAGCTCGCACATATGGCCGCAGGGCACGCCGGCCACCAGATGGATGTTGGCGATCGTCGTCAGACCGCCGACCCAGTTGTGCGGGCAATACATCTGGCCGTGCTCGTGGATGGTCCGGCCGATTTGCCACCCCTCTGTGATCCCCGACAGGTTGGCATCCGTCTGGATAATGTTCATCGCCCCTGCCGCCACGAAGGGCCCCACTTGGTAGCGGTTCCACCAGCTCTCACCGCCTGAGACCATGACCGAAGGCATGGCCTCGTTGATCGCCAGGTGCTGTTCGAGCGCCACGGGGCCCGTGTGTTCTACGGGCTCCTCGAACCAGTAGAACCTGAGTGCTTCCAGGACCGGGCACAGTTCCTTGAGGATCTGCTCGTAAGGCCAGGGAAATTTCTCGAGCACCAGTTTGAACTCAGGCCCTACCGCTTCGCGCAGGCGTTCGAGGACCACGATGTATTGCTCCATCGTCATCCCCGAGTGTTTCCAACTCGTACCATTGCGGAACTTGAACGTGTCATAGCCGGCTGCCTTGTAGCGCAGGGCCTCTTCGATCAGTTCCTCTTCGCCCTTGTCATACCAGGCGTGACAGACGCCCCCACTGGCATAGATCCGCACCTGATTCGAGGGTGATACTTCGTCGGACAGCAGTTTGTACACGGGCTGATCGACGGCCTTGCCGATGGCATCCCACAGCGCATTGTTCACCCCCGCCCAGGCGCCCTCGGCAACACTGTTGTGACCCTGGTTGTTGGTCAGCAGGTCCACGTCGAAGATGTTCGCCCCGAGCAACAGTGGCCTGATGTAGCGATCGGTGTATTGTTTGAGTCGATCGGGTCCGCGGTAGGGACTGCCCTCCGCAATGCCCACCACGCCCTGGTCGGTGAAGACCTGTAAGAGGGCCGCGTCCGCCTTCCACACATAGAGACCACCGCAACGCCACAGGTATTCCCCGTCGTGGGTGTAGGAGAGCGGTGTCACCTGGATGTCCGTGATCTTGATGTCCTGGCGTTGCAATCCTTGCGCCGGGTGCTGTCGTGCCTCCCTCATCATCCCTTCCTCCTCCACGCGTCTATGGTCATCTATCACCTCACTTTGCTTCCATTTCCCGGAGAGCATCCACATTGCGTTCGACTTTGTGGACGATTGATGCCAGTCTCTCCATGTCTTTTCTGGCGGGACGTATGAAGTTGTTGGTACTCATCTCCATTGACCGGTCACACTTGTAGCGGCAGTTGGGGATTTGTGTCTTGCTGTAGTCCGTCTTGGCCCGCTTGAGATTCTCCATCCACATGGTTTTGGGTCCCTTGTAGCCCCGCCACTGCAGACGAGGCCAGTCCGGAATAGGCGCCGGCACATAAGGACCCCAGGACAGACCTTCGGCTCTCAGGGCCCGAACGAAGGTGTCGCGTGTGATGCCCGCTTCGTCGGCGCGGAAGTTCGCCGTCAGCATATGCCAGGAGGGGAGTGCTTGTTTGCCGTATTTGGGCAACTCGATGAACTGCGATTCGTCCAGACAGCTGCGCAGATGGCCCACATTTGCTCGCCGCACGGCCAGTTCCTTGTCCAGCTTCTTGAATTGCTCCGCCATCAGCACGGCCATGACCGTACTGATTCGATAGGTGTACAGCAGCGAGTCGACGGTGGGTAGATACTCGGGAGGAAAACCGGGTTCCGGCGAGCGGCCCATGTGCTGCGTCGAGAGGCAGGCCCGCCAGCGAATATCCGGATCTCCGGTCACCAGATAACCACCTTCGCCGGTTGCCAGGATCTTGCCACCCATGCAGGAGAAACCGGCCACATCGCCCCAGTTGCCCACGCTCTTGTTTTTCCAGCGAGCCCCATGCGCCTGGCTGCCGTCTTCGATGACAGCAAGGCCATGTTTCTTCGCGATCTTGCAGATCGCTGTCATGTTGGCCGGTTGTCCGTACAGGTGGACGACCAGGATCGCTCGGGTGCGTTGGGTGATGCAGGCCTCGATGCTGGCCGGATCCATCAGTCCCGTCAGGCGATCGACGTCGGCAAAGACGGGAATCGCTGACTGGTGCAGGATGCAGGAGACGGAGGCCCCCCACGTATAAGGCGTGGTGATCACTTCGTCACCAGGCCCCACGTCGACACCCATCAAGGCCATGTGCAGAGCTGCATGACCGGAACTCACGGCCAGTGCATGACGCGAGTCGTGGTAGGACGAGATGGCGTCCTCAGCCGCACTGATCGCCGGATGCCGATTGTCGAGGCCGACCATCTGGCCCCCTTCCAATACCTTGACCACGCGGTTGATCGCCGTCCTGGTGAAGACGGGAAATTTGGGTGCTGTTGGGAGGCCGATGGGCTTGCCCCCGAGCAGGGCGAGTTTGTCTGTAGAGGGTGCCATGCTTCGCTCCTTGTAGTGGACCATAGTTCCAGGTCATCAGGGTGTACTGCCGGAAGGTTGGGGGTGATCCGATAAATCCTGGCTGAGGGCGATCATCTCGTCCCGCAGCTCATCATGTATCCTGGCATACGCCAGCGAGGCGCCCATGAGTGGAACCTGTTGCTGAGCGTAACCACCCCTGGCTGCCGTATCACGATCTGTCGCATATCCCATGGCATCGTTGGTCAGCCCCGCAACGAGTGTCACGGAGTGCTCGGAGGCTGACACGATGTCATTATTTATGGCCTGAAATACCTCAAAGCCACTGCCCAGCAGGGCGACGGGACCCAGCTTGAGACCCTGGATCTGTGTCGCCGGGCGCAGCGTACCGCCTTCGCCCAGGGTGCGCAGCATCCGCTCAAGGCCGCCGATCAGGACCATTTCCAGCCGCAGTTCGTGACTACCCTCCTGGGCAGCTAGCGCCTCGACCCGTGTCTGCTTCTCCTGCAGCAGTTCGCGCAGCTTCTGTTCATCCCAGTCGATGCGCGAGAAGACTGGCTCTCGGGCGACATGGCGGATCGTGTCGACGTCGATGGGCTCCGCCGCGGCGATGCCCTGCCGCAGGCTGGTGGCGAAGCGATCGGCGATGATGGCCAGCGACTTCATGGAGACGTCGGGCGACTCGTGGGCGATGCAGGAATTGACGTCGCCCTGGGCACCTTGCACGAAGAGCCCGATGCAGTCGTTTTCTCTCGCCACAGCATTGCTGGCAAGGCCGACAAAATCTCCATGAATCAGCGTGTTTGCCTCACAGCACACGACCGGGTGGCAACTGAAGTGGCTGAAGAAGCCGATCAGGCCTCGGTCGGAATGAGCGGTGACCACGTGGCAGGTCGTGTCCGTCAATTCTGGCTTGTCCGGTGTCCAGTCCGGGACCAGCGCCTCGTCCGGGGGGACACAATGACGGTCGTATTCCCGGTTGATGGCGATTCCGGTGCAGGGCACGGCGGCCAGTCTGAAGCTGGCTTCCTCGCGCCGTTCCCATGCTTCGATGGCGGCTCGGGCGATGCGCCCCGGCAACGTGCGCAGATAGGGCGGATCAGGATCACCCCAACCCTCGTAGTGGTAAGTCGTCGGACCGCTGTGGGTGTGGGAGCAGCAGATCATGAGTGCCTCTGGCGAGATCCCGATCTGCCCGGCTACGCGAATGCGGATGTCCTGCGTCATGGCCAGCGGGATGGCGACGATGTCGCAGGCGACCAGGATGAAGCCCGTCGTGCCGTCATCAATGGCCATGGCCTTGGCCATGAGAGGGTCATGGACGCCGGTGCTGTGGCGGTTCAGAAAAGGGCCAAAACCACATAGCTCAACCCCTACACGCGGCGTGATGTCACTGCAGGCGAAGCCGATTTTCATGGAAGACTTTCGGTTTGGAACGGGTCGGGATGAGCGGCGTGTCGCCACGGAGGATAAGGCGGATGCCCATTCCTGTCACAGCAGGCTGCGCTCCTCCTTCGACCAGGGATGTTTCAAACTCAGGGAAGCCGAGCGGAGAGCCAGTCGCTTGATGGATCTCTCCACTTTCCTTCCATACTGCATATCCCCAACAACCTGATGTCTGATGTTGACCGGAGTGGCCCGATTCGGGGATGTTCACATGGGTGAGGTGCGGATCCAGCCGACCGCGAGGTCAGGTGGATTCCTACCTGAGAAGGACAGATCATGAAGCGTAGAGACTTCCTCAAGACCGCTGGGGTCGTCGGCACTACGTCCCTCGTCAGACCAAACTTGATCTTTGCCGACCCGCGTCAGACGGCAGCCTATTTTCAACTCCATCCTTTCGTCACCGCCCACCCGGAGGCCGTCTTCATCAGGCGGACCTCCGTCCCGGACAAGACCGCTGTAGAGGAAAAACGACACAGCGGCTTGTCGCTGGCGCAGGAACTGTTCTTCACCAGCGATACTGAGGGCATTGCCACTACAAGCAAGATTGCCATCAAGCCGAACCTCACCTGCCTGGGTGGTGACTTCAATACGGCGCGCATGGGTATTCTCACTGACGCCGATTTCGTCGAAGGGCTGATCGAAGGCATGAAGGGCAGCCTGGGCCTCGACGGCAGTCAGTTCTATCTGCGCGAAGGCAATCTGCTCGGCGATGGTTACTGTCCGCAAAACGAGGCACTGGATTGGTATGGTCCGATGGCACAGCGCGTTGGCGCCCATCTGACCGACTTCGACAGCGGCCGCTTGCTGGCGCAGGCGGCACTCGGCAATCTGGAAGAAGGCGCAGAGGTCATCTGGAGGGATGTGCCAGACGGGGTCATCTTCGATCGAATCGGCTACGTGGCACCGATCAACGCGCCCGATGCTTTCAACATCAACATCGCCAAGTTCAAGGCCCACGGCATGGGCATCACCCTGACCTCGAAGAACTGGCAGGGCACAAATATCCATCCCTACGTGCACTATTGCGAAAGTCTGAGCCGTCTGACCCGGGGCAAGCCCGCATCGTTTGTCGCCGACGTACACTCCGATTTCTCTGACAGTGTCACCGCTCTCCACGCGCAGCACCGGGAGGCCGACGTGCCTCGCTGGGACCGGCCCGGCGATTCCTGGAACAGTGGCTGGGGTATGGAAGGCTGGGCGCAGAAGACGCTCGACAACCTGTCCGCGTCCCGCATGGACCTGGCCATGATCGAGGGAATCTACGGTCGGGACGGGAACTGGATGGATGGCCCCCACGGGGGCAGTGCCGAGGACTTCATGACCAATGTCGTCATCTTCGGCCGCAATCCGATCAACGTGGATATCGTCGGCCACTGGCTGGCAGGGCACGAGCCTGGAAACTTCGGTCTCTTCCACGCCGCCATCACTCGCGGTCTCAGCGACACGGTGAACCCGGAAGAAATTCCCGTATACGATTGGGCTGCGGGACAACCCGTGCGCCGCGACCTGGCGACCTTCGACCGCACGCCGCTGATGACCTACTACCTGCAGCGCGACTACGACGGACAGAACGAGGCCCATTGGCACATGGTGGACGAGACCTACCAGTACCCCGTCACCACCGCGATACTGGGCAACTCGCAGGTCACCCCACAGAGCCACCTGCTGGCTCAGAACTACCCGAATCCCTTCAACGCATCGACGCTGATCGAGTATCGCCTGCCGCAATCAGGGCATGCCCGCATCGAGATCTTGAACGCCCGCGGCCAGCTGGTGGAGGTCCTCAAGGACGGCTGGCACGCAGGCGGTGCGCACGTGGTCAGCTGGGACTCGGGGAGGCGGGCGACGGGCACCTACTTCTACCGCTTCGTCACCAGCGGATTCCGCGAGTCACGCAAGATGCTACTGGTACGATAAACGGCAAGCCAAGGGAGGGGATGAGGTCATGAGACTCAGATATCTGCTCACAACGCTGATTTCGGTCGGCATCGCCGGCGCCCAGAGTCTGCCGAACTACACGTGCGTGCACACAGCGACACCACCAGTGATCGATGGCATGGATGACGACGAGGCCTGGGAGCGAGTGCCGATCTCTCGCCTCATCGACGTCAGCGATCTGACAGGCCAGATCGAACACTCGCAGCCGACGCAGTTCTGCATGACGTGGGATCAGCACGGACTCTACGTACTGGTCGTGGCGACCGACGACGACGTCTGGTCCGTTCTTGAGGACCATGACGCGCACCTATGGAACGATGAGGTCATCGAGCTGTTCGCCGATCCGGACGGCGACGAGAGGAACTATCTGGAGATCGAGATCAACCCCCTCAACACCGTCCTCGATCTGCTCAAGCCCAGCACCGGTGAGGCCGCCGACTGGGACTGGAATGCTGAGATCGAAACGGCGGTGCACGTTGAAGGCACACTCAACGACTCGGGGGACGAGGATCGCTACTGGCGTGTCGAGATGGCCCTGCCCTGGTCGGTGTTTCAACCGAGCCAGCTGGACGTCATCGGCGACCGTTCGGTACCTCCCGAGCCCGGCGACAAGTGGCGTCTCAACATCTATCGCTACGAGCGCCTGCGAACTGACGGGCAGGAGACGCAGATCGAGTACAGCGCCTGGTCCCCCACGGGGGAGATCAACTTCCACCGGCCAGACCGATTCGGCATCGTGACCTTCGCCGCGGACCGCACGGCCGTGCCGGAAATCACCTGGGGAATGGTGAAGGTGGCACCCAAGTGAGGCGGTCCTTGAGTGGCTCCGTGGTCTTGTTGCTTGCGGCGGCACTGTGGGCGACGGGCACGAACATCGCGCCCGATGCGGTGACCCGGGCGACGCAGGGTTTCAACACCTACTCAGGCGAACTCACCTATCTCACCGACGGTCTGACGCCAGACAACAGCGAACAGCCGGGTGTATTCGCGTGGCCGACGAAGGGAAACCTGGTCTTCCAGTTCGAGGATCCTCGCTTGGTCGCCGGCGTGCGCTTGCGGATCGGCACGGATGCCGGCTCCTATGCGGCGATCGCCTACCTTGGGGCCGTGTTCGACAGCAGTGGCCAGACGGAGACAACGGCGGGCTCTTTTGTGGCCGACGTGTACGACACTGACTTCCAGGCCGATCACTGGGTGGAGCTCATGTTCCCTGACGAGACGTTGACCGACTACATCGAACTGATGACGGAGTCTGGCGCCGAGATCTACGAGGTCGAGATCCTGTCTGTCGGTCAGGTGCCATCGGCTATTCCGGCTGTGTCGTGGGGAGCGGTGAAAATCAAATAGAAGGGCAGGGGCACCTCCTACACGCACTTCCTACACGCACCAACGGGGCGCGATCTGATCCGTCTCATCAGCGGTGATGAGCCAGTCGAGCAGGGCATCACGCAGCTGACGTACGACCGGCTGATGGCCAGGATCTGCCGCCAGATTCCGTGTCTCACCCGGGTCGTCAATGATGTCGTAGAGTTCGTCGGCGTGGCCAACGTAGTAGCTGTATTTCCAGCGATCCGTGCGCACCATCTTCGCGTCAGGATGACGGATGCCACCGACACCGCGACCGGGAACGTAGTCCATGTCGAAGGTTCGATTGGTGATGACTTCCGGAATGATGTTCTCACAGAAGACATGCTGACGTGGCTCGTACGGCTGATCTCTGGGTGTAATCAGACCCGCGACACTCCGGCCCTGTGCCTTGACCGGTATCGGCACATCGGCCAGGTCGAAGAGGGTCGGCAGCAGGTCCGTCGTCTCCATCAGGTCCGGATAGGTGCCCGGGGAGATCACACTCGGCTGGCGGATCATCATTGGCACATGGATGCTGCCTTCGTAAAAGGCATTCTTGCCGTGAATACCATGTTCCAGCAGCTGGTCACCGTGGTCGGAGCAGAAGATGACGATCGTGTTGTGAGCGACGTCGAGTTCTTCGAGTAGATCCAAGGTCAGCCCCACCTCTCGATCCAGATGACTGACCGCAGCATAGTAGGATCGGTAGCGCCACATGAGGGTCTCGTCATCAACACGATGATCCGGTGGATCGCTGCGCAGGGCCAGGCGCTGCACGGGCAGGGGCAAGGACTCGATGTGATCACGTGATCTTGTGGTTGGCAGATCGAACACCACGTCGTCATACATCGACGCCCAAGGTTCGGGCACCTCGAAAGGTGCGTGCGGCTTCCAGTAGGATGAGAAGAGGAAGAACGGTGGGTCACCAGCTGCCATCTCACGCAGCATTGCACGCGACTGCTCGCCGCACCAGGTGGTCTCGTGCAGTTCGTCGGGTATGCGTGAAGTGAAGGGATTGCGACCGGCGGCGGGTGGCGCACAGTCGCGGAAGTTATCCGCTGTGAAGGAGGATCTCTCCTCCAGCCAGGTGACATAGTCTGAATATTCATTCACCGGACCGGCATCGTGAATGAGACCACAATCGAATCCGGTACTCAGAGCAAAGTCTCGTGTGGGTGGCCAGTAGTGGAGTTTACCGATGACACCAGTCGCGTAGCCGGCATCCTGCAGATAGGACTGCATCAGGATCTCAGACGGATCCATCGGTGTGTAGTTGACGCGATTACGGTGCGAGTGCGGGTAGCGACCGGTGAAGAAAGTCTGGCGTGATGGCGTGCAGACCGGTGCCTGGACGAAGCAGGAGGAGAAGTTCGCTGAGCCCGCAGCAAGACGATCCAGATTCGGTGTCCTGATGACGTCATTGCCATTGGCACCGACGCAGTCGAAGCGCTGCTGGTCCGTCATGATGAAAAGGATGTTGGGTCGCGCTGCCGTCATGGCGAGGAAGATCGCCAAAAGGGCGCGCCGACGGCAACCCGCCGGGGTCGGTGAGGCAGAGGAAGTCCACCGGACCTGGTGTGCGTCACCACTTGGTGCGCGTCACCAAACTTGGTGCGCGTCACCAGACGTCGTAGCGTTCTTCTGGCGTCGATCCTCGTCCCCCCTGAGAACGCGTATGCCCTCGATCCTGCTGAACCTGCCTCTTGAAAGGAGCCCGATGCACGACTCGGAGCAACCACTCGATCGTCATCAGATGTATTCGTTCCGCAGCATCGCATCCGCACTGTGCTTGGCCGTTTTCTCTGTGTGTGCCCTCGCAGCCAGTGCCGATTCACAACCCAACCCGGTCCGCGACACAGTCTCAGGAGATATCGTGACGAACCCCAAGCCATCCGAATCCCTGGGCAACGGCTACTATGACCATGGTGTAGCCACGCCCATCAGCAACCATAGAGGCACGGTCGCCACCGTCGATGGTGATGGCCGCAACGTCGTCCTGCTGTGGCTGTACGATCACCGGGGATGCTACGGCCTGTTGATGATCGACGCAGAAACAGGGAACACAGAGCAATTCGACACGCCCTATGACTGGCGTGGCGATGGCCCCTTCGCCTCGGTCCTGTCCAGCCGCAATCGGTTCTACACACACTTCGGCAGCCATTTCCTCGAATTCGATCCGGTCAAACGCGCCTTCACTTTCCATCACGAGACTGTGCCGCAGATGGCGATGAGTATGACCGAGGCCGATGACGGCGTCATCTGGTCCGGCACCTATCCCAACAGCGCGGTGGCCTCCTACAACCCCGAAACCGGCGAGTTCCGTGACTACGGCAATCTCTACAGCCAGAACTGGCGTCAGTACCCCCGCAGCATCGCGACGGATGACAAGGGCTGGGTTTACTTCGGCATCGGCAGCACGGCTGGCCAGATCATCGTCCTGAATCCAGAGACTGGTGAAGCCACGCCCGTTGTACCGGAATCGGAGCGCGGTAAGGGCCACTCTCCTGTATACCGAGACATGAACGGCAAAGTCTATGGCCAGAACGTGCCGGGAGAGCAAGGCGACTGGTATGAATTCTACGAAGGAGAATGGAAGAAGCTTGACGCCGAACCCGAACTCGACGCCAAACCCATCATCGCCAGCAGCCAGGGCCTGTTCCACAGAGAATTTCCTGATGGCAAACGGCTGATTGACGCAGACCTCGTGGAGCGCAAGATCGTCATCGAGGATCCAGCTACCGGCGAGAGGACAGTCAGAACCTTCGACTACACCAGCGAAGGTGCCCACATCATGGGCGTGGCGACAGCGCCGAACAACACGATCTCAGGCGGCACGGCCTTCCCGATGCGGTTCTTCAGCTATTATCCCGAGCAGGACAACTGGACCCGCCACAACGCCCTGGGTCAGTGGAACACCGTTGTGCGACAGAACGACAGGTTTTTCGTAGGGGCGTACACGCAGGGTCTGCTGCAGGAGTGGGACCCGGCGCAGGAGTGGGTCCTCACGGAGCGCGACAAGGAAGGGACGAACCCTGAACTGCTTTTCGAGGCCGGCGCAGTCATCAACCGGCCGCATGCCCTGCTGGCCCATCCGGATGGGAAAACAATCGTGATGGCTGGCACACCCGGATACGGCCACACCGGCGGCGGACTGCTCTTCTGGGACAGGCAGACGCGCGAATCCGTGCTTCTGGAACACACCGAGATCCTGCCACAACACTCAACGATGAGCCTTGCGGCGCTCCCCGATGGCCGGTTGCTCGGCGGCTCGACCACCGCCGCCGGCACGGGCGGCGAAAAGAAGGCCGAGGAGGCCGAACTCTACATCATGGAGCTGGCCAGTAAGAAGGTCGAGTGGCACGACGTCGTGTTCCCCGGCGTCCAGGGCTACACGGACATGTGCCCCGGGCCGGATGGCCTCATCTACGGCTTTGCTGATCGGCGGATCTTCTTCGTTTTCGATCCCGCCACGCGAAAAGTCGTCCACCAGAAAGACTACCACCACGTGCATGGCAGCACGACGTCGCAGCAAGGCCCGAGGGTCTTTGTCACCAGCCCCGAGGGCGTGATCTACGTGCTGTTCAACAAGGGCATCGCGCAGATCGACCCGTCCACCCACGAGATCACCATGATCTCCGAGTCCCCCCTGTCGATCAGCGGCGGTGGTGACTACCTGGATGGACGCGTCTACTTCTACCACGGCTCGCACCTCTACAGCTACCAGATTCCAGACTAGGGCAAGCGCCAGAAACGTTCATCCTTCATCAGCCAGCAGAGCGAGATCTCCACTGTGCAAATCGGTGTTGCCCGAGCCGACATTACGCCTCCCATCGGTATCGAGATGATCGGCTTCGCCGGTCGTGATCCATCTTTCGAAATCCACGATGCCCTGCACGCGACAGCCATGGCAGTCAGCGAGGGTCAGAGTCGCAGTCTGCTCTTCACATTGGACCTGCTGCAATTGTCGGCTGCTACCGTGGCCCGGCTTCGCCAACGCATCGCCATCGCCAGCGGTGTCCCGGCGTCACAGATCACCCTCGCCTGCACCCACAACCACTATGGACCCGCAGTCGAGGATGACACATCAGATCTCGTCGCCGCCTACCGCGAACACCTCGGTCACGTGCTGGCCGGCATTGGCGGGCAGGCGATCGCTGCATTGCAGCCGGCTCGCCTGGGCCTTGGCTGGGGCCAGTCAGACATCGGCATCAACCGCCGCGAGTGGCATGATGGCCGCATCGTGCTCGGCAACAACCCGGAGGGTCCCGTCGACCACAGCGTCGGCCTGGTGCGCATCGAAACCACCGACCGCCGCCCCCTTGCAACCTTGCTGAACTACGCCTGCCACCCTGTCAGTCAACGCGGGCAGATGGCGGCGATCTCCGCCGATTTCCCGGGCCGGGCAACAGCCCTCGTGGCCCAGCTGACCGGTGCGCCCTGCCTGTATCTGCAGGGCGCCTGCGGTGATGTGAATCCTGTTCGCATGGAGTCCAGCTATGAACCGGCTCGATCTCAGGGCGTGAGGTTGGGTTGTGAAGCCGTCCGGTTGTGGGAAACCATCGAGACGGAGGAAGTAGAGGGGCTGGCGTCGAAATCGCAGGTCGTCGAGTTGCCCGCGTATCGCTATGGCAGTGCGGCAGCGGCTGCACAGCTGGTCGACGAGTTGCGTCAGGATATCAGTGATCGCACACAGACAGGAGACACGGATTCCGGCCCCCTATGGTGGGCACAACATCGCCTCGAGAAGAGTCTTGCCGCTGTTGAGAGCTGGCGATCGGGGAGCACCTTGCCCTGCGTCGAGGCCGAAGTATCTGCCATCCAGTTCGGGCCACTGGCCCTGGCGACTGCGCCTGGCGAGATCTTTACCGAGGATGGCCAGACCGTGAAACAGAGCTCCGTCTCTCAGCACACCTTCTTTCTCGGCTATACCAATGGCAGTATCGGCTATGTGCCCACGCGCGCCGCCTATGCAGAAGGAGGCTACGAGGTCACCCATGCGTGTCGCGTCGACCCGGAAGCGGGTGAGATGATCACAGACGCGTGTAGGCAGTTGCTCTCAACGATCGCCGCAGGCCAGTAGCAGGAAGGTGGATTCCTCGGCCACGTCGTTCTTGCCAGGCCGACACCAAACTCACCATTGTGCCTCTTGACGAGCCGAGCCTTGTGATGCTACCGATCCTCCGAGACCAGCGCCCAAGATTGCTGCTGCCAGCCGACGACGCGCGAGCCAACTTCACGGCACCCACAGACGGCACACGCAAGAGGATCCTGGCCAACATCCTCGCCGACTGCGAACTCTATTCCGGCATCCGTCCGTGGCCGCGAATTCCACGACGACCCGACAGTCCTCACCCGTATCACCAGCTTTATTTGACCTTTTACACCGGCATGCAGGCCACCGCTCTGCTCGAGCACTACGCCTTCGCCTTCCGGATGACCGGCGACCGCCGCTGGCTGCAGCAGGCCCGCATCTGGCTACACGCGGCGGCCACCTACGATCACGACGACCAGGTGGAAGAGCACTTCTATACGGCCAATCGCTATATGCAGGCCATCGCCATGGCTCTGGACCTGCTCCACGCTGAACTGACCGCTGACGAGACTCGTCACGCCCGAGACTGCCTCATACACCTCCTGATTCGCTGGTGGCCGGACGTCGAGCGTCAGCGACACTCTGCGGAGGGCGGCCATCATGCCGTCGTCGACAACGGACACTTCGGCGTTGCCGCACTGCATCTGTTGGGCGAATACCCACAGGCTGAATCCTGGGTGCAGGCCGTGATCGACCGCTTCCGCGCCGCCATCATGCCCCACGGTTGCGGACGTATCGGTGAGCCAGTCGATGGGCCCACCTTCTGGCCGTGGGAAAACCTGTGGATGCTGCAGTTCGTCGATGCCCTGCGCAACGTGACAGGAATCGATCTGATTCGCGAGTTTCCGGCTCGTCTGCAACGGCCCCTCACATGGTTTCGCGACCACCTGGCAGCACCTCGACGAATCGCTGATCAGCTCTACACACCGGCCAACGCCAACGTTCTGCTCGGCAGCCAACTCGACGCCTGCTCCCCGGCACTGCTGAGACTCGCCCAGGAATCCGGCGACACCGTCTTGCGCGATGCCGCCCTGAGTGATCCGCGCCTTGGCCGACTCTTCCGCTTCGGCGCCGGCGTGAAGGGGTCCACGGCGGAGTGCATGATCGCCTATGGACCCTACGCCTACTGCTACTTTGACCCCGGGTTCAAGACACACTCCTCAACCAAGCCTCTGCCACTGGCCCGCAAGTACAGCGCCCGCTACGGTCGCTCTGCCATCCTGCGTAGCGATCGGAGCCCCGACGCAACCATCCTCTGCGTTAGCGGCTACGACGGCGGCACCGCCCATGGCTTCATGAATCTCCACCTGCAGTGGGCAGGCCATCCCGTGCTGCGCTCCATCTCGGCAGCCGAGGCGCAACCCGTCGCCTGTGGGAGTCTGCCCTGCGTTGGTGGTCAGAACGAAGTCGTCGCCCTTCCAGGTAAGCTTGAGACAACACGCCGGTGGCAGCGATTGCGGGTGCGCTCGCAACGCACCGACCACGAGTACTGGTTGCTCCCGGGCACGCACCCCCTGGTGCTGGTGGGGCTGCGGCGACGGCGGCGACGGGCCCGCATCGTCGCCGACCCGGCACCGCTTTTTCGTCTCAATGGCGAGGCCTTGCAGGTGCCGTCCTCCCCCTGGTTTTCACCAAACAGCGGCCAGCTCCACCTGCGCTTCCGCCTGCGTGGCCCCGTGAGCGGGCCTTGCGTGCTGTTCAATACGGGACTGGGTGTCGGTGGCGTAGGCGGGGCGGGCGTCAACACATTCGCCCTCGTCGTCGACGAAGATCGCAACCTTCGCTTCACCATTGAAAGTCAGCGCGGCCATGACGTCACGTTGCGTGGGGGCCGCATTCGCCCCGACCGGTGGCACGACGTCACCGTCAGTTGGCGTGGCTTCAACGGACGTGGCGCACAGCCTCAATTGCAGATAGAACTCGGCGGTGCCACTCGGACTCTCGACGACCCTGACGCCTTCGGGGAGATCGGCGCCGATTCCATCGGCCTCGCCTCGCGTGCGACACCCCGCACGTTCTACGTGCGACCGCATACGCATCTGGCCTTTGGTGGTTCGGTGCAAACACCGGGGGTATCGGGATCATGCGACCTGGCCCTCGTCGACCTGCGTTGTCCGGGCCGACGTCGACTGACACTGGATCCTGCCGACGGCTGGGGACCGGAGACCGGCGGTGGCGAACTCGCCTTCAAACTCAACCCTGTGATGCTACGATCCCTCTCACGACAGCACGCGCGACTGCTGGCCGGACCCCGTAGCGTGGAATGTCGGATCGCCTATGGAAGTGGTGCCAACCTCGTTTCTGAAGAGGTGCCCTTTGCACCGGCCGGACTCGCCGCCGGCAGCCTCAAGAGCTTCAGCTCCGAGAAAACGACAGCATCGACCAGGATCGTCGCCGCCACTGAGCAGGATGACGTCCTGGTCCTCGCCTTTGGAAGACCACGCATGCGAATTGAGCCGAGAGACGAGGGATTCCTCGTACACCACGATGGCAGCGACCTGAGATTCGACGTCGCCCATAACGGCAAAGAGATCCTCTGCCCGCGCTGATGCGCCTCTATAAAGCAGAGTACGTCTTCGGATGAGCTCTGACTTACCGTTGCCCCACGCGAATCACTGTCCCATCCGTCACAGCACACGTGACCCGCAGAACCCCAGGCCGAACAAGCTCTGCTACCAGCACCTGACCATCCACATCCACCCGTGGATCGCGACACCAGGCCGCCGGCACGGTCATCTCGAAACTCAACGTGCGGTCGGGCACCTGTTCTGGCAGGCCCGTAAGGCCGATCTTGTAGCACCTTTCGCCATCGGCACCACCAACCGTTTCGATTCGAGCGGTCCGCCGCATCAGGTGGTAACTGAGGGCCTCCTCCGGCACCGCACACCACACATCGTCACCCCCTTCTGCCAACACCGTCTCGAAACGCTGCCGCAGCTGCGCCTGAGTGCAGTCCTTGTTGGGATGGATCGCCGTCTCCAGCGGACAGTGGCAGTAATCGATGAGCCAACCCTGCACGGCCTGTGCCTGGCGGATATTGCGGAACGGATCGTAGGCGCTGAAGAAGGGCGCATAGTATTGCTCGTGCAGCGCGGTACGATTGATCCAGAACAACTCATCCTCCGGGCGATTGAGGGCATCGGTCAGACTCATCGCCCCCAGATAACCATAGGACCGGCACGCTGCCAGCACGTGGTCGGCCATGTTCGTGTTGTCCCCCGGCGAGCAGTAGAAGATGATCGGCTCGCCGATTGCCTCCTCCAGCACCTGCTTGGCCCGACCGATCTCCTCCTCCACCATCTCCGGCGTGATGACCTGGTGCGACCACGAGTGGTTGCCCACGCCCCAACCGCGGGCGAGTAGATCACGCAGTTCCTGAGCATTCATGTGTCGCATGCCATTGTAGCTGGAGTTGCCCGTCTCCCGGATCTCTCCCATCTGTCCCACCAGCAATTCCACGTGACCGGGAATCGCGAATTCCTCGTGCAGGGGAACGGCGAAGCGATGCAGATCAGCCAGCGCCTCATCGTAGGTGATCGAATAGACCCATCGCTTGCCGTATTTCCACGGACAGATACGGATGTCCTGTCCTGTGTCTGGGCTCATGACGACGCTCCCGGATTCATGTCCTGACCTTCCTTTTCGATCTGAGCCATTGCGGCCCGATACTGGGCGAAGCTTGTGCCGTGACCGAGACTCCACTCGAAAATGTGGATCCCGTAGCGCGTCGCCAGACGTTGCGGGAAAGACTCAGGCGTCTCTACGCCGACCGTTCCATCGCGCATGAGGATGCAGCGGTAACCGCGGGCCACCATCGCCCGTGCCCCCCCGTCGGCGGCGAGAATGCACATGTCCGCCATGAATCCGGTGTAGATGAGCGTGTCGATACCGCGACTCTGCAAATACTCATCGAAGGGGTCGGTGTAGAAGAAGAGGGGCTCCTCTCCCTGCGGTGACGCCACCTCAGCCCGTCGCATGTGGGCCAGCGGCGAACGCGTCATGTAGTCGATACCGTGGGCGCGCTCCAGCATCGCCTGCTGGTGTGGGTGCAGCGTCGCCGGTTCCGTCGATCGTGTCGACGGTACCTGGGGATACTGCGCATCCATCCAGTCTGATTCTACATGACACACCTGCAGGCCGCTGCGCCGGGCAAGATCCATGGATGGGCGTATGACCTCGGTCATGATACGCGCCGCCTCCTGCGTGGACTGGGGCCACCCCGCCCCGACACAGAAATCGACATCCACAGCCGGCCCATCCGGGCAACCGATGTTCCAGCAGTGCATGCCCACCAGCGCCGTCGACGCCAACGACAGGGACAGTGTCTCTTCTTCGTAACCCGGGTCGTCGATCGGCAGGGCTCGGTAGTAACGGGTCTCCAGTGCCATTGTCGAGCCAGGCTCGCCCGGCTCCTGTGGGGTCGAGGGCTCATGGGCGCTACGTGAGTACCGTGGCTGACTCATCGTCGTACCTCCTCGGCTACTGACCGCACAATGTGGGCCGCCTGTTCGCAGTGTTCCGGCTCGTAGCGCTCACAGAACGTGCTCCAACGGACGTAGCGTTCCAGCAACGCGTGAGCCTGTGGGCAGCTGTCGGCGCCATAGTGGTAGGTGTACGACGCCGGCGGTTGCGAATAGGGATAGGTCTGCTTCTGGGCCGACTCGGTCAGATACGGGAGCGCCGCCGGCAGCAGGTAGTAGCGCGCCTGGCTCGCCCCGGGGATTCCCGCTGCTGCCACGCGCTCACCGAAACTCTCGGTGTCGCAGGTGAATTGGGCCGGATCGATCAGGAACCCCGCCATCCAGCAGGAGTAGACGTCCACATCCTCCGGGATCGGCAGAGCTGCGATTCCGGGGATATCGTCCAGCAACCTGTGCAGCAGGCGGATCATCTTGTCGATGTGGGCAACCTGCGGTTCGATGATCTCGAGTTGCGCCAGACTGATCGCCGCCGTCGACTGTGTCATGCGATGGGCGAAGCCATTGATGGCGTGGATACGGCCGAAGTGTTCGACCATCTCCCCACCGCGACTGTGGCCAACGAATCGCGCCCGCTCAGCCAGTTCGTCGTCGTCGGTGAGGATACAGCCCCCCACGTCGGATCCCATGGTCTTCTCCGAATCGAAGGAGAAAGCACCCGCCCTCGACAGCGTGCCGGCCAATCGTGTCTTGTAGCGCCCGAAGACAGCCTGACAAGCGTCCTCGTAGACAACGAGCCCATGACGCTCGGCCACTTCGTTGATGCCATCCATATCACAGATAAGCCCCGTCATGTGCACGACCAGGACCGCCCGGGTGCGATCCGATACGCAGGCTTCAACCGTGGCGGGACTGATGTTGATTGCACCGGGTGTTGTGTCGGCGAACACAGGGATGAGGCCGGCGTGGATGAGTCCCTGTACTGTGCCGAAGTCCGAGATCGAACTGACGATGATCTCGTCCCCCGGCGACAGACCGAAAGCCGCCGCCAACACTGCCAGCGCTGGGGTGCACCCGGGCGTCGCAATGCAGTGGGCCACACCGTGGGCGCGGGCAAAAGCCGTCTCAAAACGCCCCACCATGTCACACGTGAGTCCAGAATCAACCACCTCGGCCAGATATCCCATCGCCTGGGGTCCCATCTGGCGGGGAAAGGGCTGTGGTAGAGCGCCGGTGAATCCGTCCTGCGACTTGGCGCCGTATCTCGCCCGTTCGCGTCCGGACGGTGTTGTGCTGGCTGTCATGAGCTGTCCCTTCAAGTCGGTAGTGTGCCCAATCCCTTTGGCGTCGTAGAATACGATTCGATGTCCGGCTCCGACACCTCCTGCCACGTAAGGTGAGGTGCTGCTCGAGATCGAAACATTGGCCCAGCGCTCGGCCATATCGATGAGCAGGTCATCGTCGCCGCCCTGGCGATGGGCTTTACAGCGGCGCACCGTTGAATTAGCGTGTCGCCGACTATCAAAAAGCGCTCCCGCAGTGTCCACTCTCGGGAGGACGATGATGGCGAACCAGGATAGTGAATTAGGCGGTGTGTCTTGTCGTGGTTTCTTCAAAGGCGTCGGTGGCGGCCGCACATTACCGGCCTGAGGCCGCGATGTTCGGGCGCTGCCTCGCTTTGGTTGGCCGCGTAGCTCGGTATGACAGAAAGTTTCCTTGGTGTTCACGACATAACCAGTAGGGAAGACCATGAAGAGATCACATATCCTCACACTGTGCCTGATGCTTTTGCCAACTTCGGTTCTTGCACTGCAGATACACGGGAAGGTCTCTGATGCCGCTACGGGTGACGCGCTTGTGGGGGCGACCGTCGTCGTAGAGGGCACGAGGCTGGGTGCAGTCACCGACCTGAGTGGCTCCTACTCAATCGAGGGTCTTCAAGCTGGTCAGCACACGGTGGTTGCATCCTATATCGGCTATGACTCTGAAAGCCAGGCCGTCACCGTCACCGAAAGCGGTGCAACTGCTGATTTCTCTCTGACGAACTCTCCCGTAGCGATTGAATCCGTCACGATCGTCGGGTCGCGTTTCCGACCACGAACACAGATCACCTCAGCGGTACCGATCGATAATCTGCAGGCCAGGGAGTTGATATCGACTGGCCAGGTTAGTCTCGATCACATGCTGGCCTACAAAGTGCCTTCCTACAACGTGTCCCAACAGACGATCTCCGATGCCACTGCCCACTTCGACCCTGCCGAATTGAGAGGCCTGGGTCCGAGTCGGACCTTGGTACTCATCAATGGCAAACGCAGGCATGCAAGTTCGCTGGTCTACATCAACGACACCCCGGGTAAGGGTGAGGTGGGTGTCGACATGCGGAGCATTCCCACGGCTGCCATTGAACGGGTCGAGGTGCTGCGAGATGGTGCATCTGCGCAATATGGCTCTGATGCCATCGCCGGTGTTGTGAACATCATTATGAAAGAAGAAACCGATTACACAGAAATTAACCTCTCCGCCGGTCAGACCGCGGGCGGCCACAGAAATGCAGGTGATGGCGACAACAAGAGTGTCGATATCAACCATGGCATGAACCTTGGCGAAAAGGGCTATCTGAGCGTTACGGCATCTTACCACGATCAGGACGAAACCAGACGTACAGGAGAGCCAGGCGGTGATGGCCTTTTTGGTTTCCTCTACGATATCGGCGCGATACCGATTCAGGCGGCTGGCGGCTTTGAGGCAACGCCAGGCGTCGTTGCTACAGGCGCGCAAATTCGCTCAGGCGACACGGATTGGCAGCGCGAGAATCCGGACTTGGGAACCCGTATCGGGACACCCAATATGACAACGGCCGATGTGTTTCTGAACGGTTCATACGATCTGAATGAGCAGACCGAGTTGTATGCTTTCACCGGGTTCACGCAACGAGAAGGATTGAGCTACGCACTCTACCGAGCCCCCTATTGGCCCGGCGTCTCTGATTGCTGCGGTCTCATTCCGGGGGCCAGTGCAAATGGCTTCCAGCCGACATTCGAAACCGATATCACCGACAATTCGTTCACGGCCGGAGTTCGAGGCAGGAAGATGGATTGGGATTTTGATGCCAGCCTCAGTTCAGGAAGGAATACGGTCGATTACACGGTAGACAACTCTCTGAACATGGATCTGGGTGCGGACAGTCCGACCACGTTCGAGCCGGGGGGATATGAGTTTGGTCACGCAGTCGTCAATCTCGATGTCGCGAATACGTTCGATCAGTTATCTCTCGGTTTGGGCACGGAAATTCGCATTGAGAATTTCGTGGCCACCACCGGAGATGAGGCGTCCTATACCGGTGGCGGTGCGCAATCATTCCCGGGAATCCAGCCGCAAAACGCCGTCGATGAGGACCGATCAAACGTCGGATTCTACGCCGATGCCGGTTATGACCTGAATGACGATGTGCTCATAGGCTTGGCCGCGAGATTTGAGAACTACAGTGATTTCGGCACAAGTGTGACGTGGGGTGCCAACGGTCGATACAAGATGTTGGATGATAATTTCTCTGTACGGTCGTCGCTGTCGACGGGTTTTCGTGCGCCATCCCTGCACCAGATCTATTTGAGTAATGTGCAGACACTATTGTCGGCTGGTACGATCTCAAATCAGGGCACCTACAATAATGAGAGCGAGATCGTCAGATCACTTGGCGTAGGCGAACTCAAGCAGGAAACGTCAACCAACTTCATGCTGGGCGTGGCATTCAAGCCCCGGCCCGGCTGGTATGCTTCTGTGGATTATTACAACATCGCCGTGGATGATCGGATCGTGTATTCGAGCAGCATTGCATCCAGCGATGAGACAACACAGGTCTTTCAGATTCTCAGTGACGCGAATATCACCAGTCTGAAATTCTTCTCGAATGCCGTCGACACGAAGACAACCGGTGTCGATATCGTCGTGGACATTCCCGGTCTGGAGTTGGGTCCTGGTGGACTGGACATCAATGTCGCCGCAAATATCAGTTCCACCGAAATAGTCGGCGCTATTGCCACACCCGGACCGATCGCTGCGGCGGGGGTGACCTTGTTCGACCGCAAGGAGCAGTCTCGCATCGAGACAGCCCGGCCATCGGAGAAGATCGCACTTGCCCTCACCTATCGCGTTGGCAATCTGTCGGCTGCACTCAACAACACGAGATTTGGCGAAGTCACCTGGCGGCATGCTGGCGGCGACGCGACGAAGGACTACGACGACACGACGGACCAGACCTTCGCCGCCAAAGTGCTGACAGATCTGATTCTCAACTATCGGGTCAACGAGATGTTTGGGATTAACCTGGCGGTGAATAATCTTCTCGACGTGTATCCGGACAAGCTGGACTCGAAGGGAGATTTTGAGGCCGACCTGGGCGGCCGATTCGAGTATCCGTGGGAGGTAAACCAGTTTGGCTTTACGGGGATGACGATCCGGAGCGGTCTGTCGGTTCGGTTCTAGATAGCCCTGCGCAATGCATGGGTGTCCTCGGCTGGGTAGTCGAGGACACCCTCGGCCAGATTGTCCGTGCCGGTGGCTGCTGGTACGCCGGTTATCGATGGCGATCATGACAGCCACCTGTTGGGTACTGCCGCAGAGGGCCGTCACTGTCGACCAAGGCGAAACTTGGGTATCGTTTCTGGAGAGGGAGGCAGAGTCTATGGGCGGCTGCGATTTCTCCATTTGAAACCCACTTCATCGCCTCAGGGGGTGCAATGTGAGAGCTGTCATGCTGTTGGGATGGCGGGTGGTCCTCGTCGTGGCCACAATGACTACGACCTCCCAGGCACAATTCCAGCTCGGTGCGCAGGACTACGATAGTTCGGCCATCGTCATTGCCGCACCGGCACATGATATCCAGCGTTTCGCCGCTGCCGAGCTCCAGGGCCATCTCACCCGGGTCACGGGTCACACCATCCAGATACTGGTGGGCGAGTCATCCTGCGCCCGCTGCTTCCACATCGGCATGCCGGCCCCCGGCGACGATACCCCGTTGGCCCCAGAGGAAGCGCGCTACGCGATCACGCCGCAGGCGATCTATCTGTATGGCAGCGACCGCATCCGTGTGAGTGGAGACAAACCGGCGCGGAGCATCCTCGGTTCAGGGGCGATGCAGCACAACCAGGTGGGGACCCTGTTCGCGGTTTATCTGTTCCTCGAGGAACAACTGGGTGTCCGTTGGCTGGAACCGGGTGAGGCGGGCATTGTCGCCCCGCCGCGATCAGAGCTGCGGTTTCCCATTACAACACAAAGCTGGCAGTCTCCATTCACCTATCAGCGCAATCTGCGCTCCTATGCATGGCGCGGCGCCGATGAGCCGGCCGTGTATCTGCCGGATGCCTTCGTGCTCAGTACGGACGAGGCCCTCAGTCGCCGGGCAGAACTTGATCTCTGGTTGCGTCGGATGCGGATGGGCGCGCGCGATCACCTGAACTTCGGTCACGCCTTCCACGACTGGTGGGAGCCCCACGGTGAGGAGCATCCGGAATACTTCGCGCTCAATGGCAATGGGGTCCGCGGCCCTCTGAGCCGCGACCGGCCCGATCGGGTGAAGATGTGCGTGTCCCAACCGGGTGTCGTGAAGCAAGCCCTTGATGACTGGTCGGTAGAGCGGGAGGCCAGTCTGTGGTCACCGGCGCTGGGCGTGGGGGTCAACGATGGCGGCGGTGGTGGGTCAGCGGAATACTGTCATTGCGACGCCTGTCTGGCCCTTGATGTACCGAAGGAGGGTGAACCCTTCGGCGACCACCTGTCCGATCGCTACATGTATCTGGCCAATCAGGCCCTGCGTGCGGCTCGACAGCAGGTGCCCGATGCGCAGGTCACGGCGTATGCCTATGCCGTCACCGAGCAGCCGCCACGACGTGAGCGACTGGAGGATGGGGTCGTCCTGCAGTTCGTCACGACCATGGCCGACCCCTTTGACGATGTGCGGGGCATCTACGATGGCTGGCAGGAGATGGGGGCGACGCAATTCATGTTCCGGCCCAATGATCTGTGTGTCGAGCTCGGATTGCCCCTTGGGCTGGAGAAACGCATCTGGGCGCATCAGCAGATCGCCGTGAATCGAGGCGCGAAGGGCACCGACCATGACGCCGTCTACGGCCTCTGGACGGGCATGTCCGGCCTCACCTACTACGTGCTGGCTCGATCTCATATCGATCCCTCGCGGCCCTTTGAGGACTGGGTAATGGAATACACGGCCACTTTCGGCGCCGCCCAGCCCGAGGTCGATGCGTGGTTCACGCACTGGCGTCGCAAGTTCGACGAAGTCATCCTGCCGGCCAACGGGAATACTCGGTCCGACGGCGGCCGCGGTTTCCTGCGCTGGAATGGGCTCGGTGGCATCAGCACGCGCATCCGTGAGTTCTACGACGAGTCTGATTTTGATAAGACGGACAGTCTTCTGGCAGCCGCCGCACGGCGCGATCTGAGTGACGAGCAGCGACGGAATGTGCAGCGATTGCAGCTCGGCAACCGCCACAATCGCCTCACCTTCGAGGCCATGGAGGCGGTGAATCGCGCGGACACGGCAGACAGCCGCTCGACGGCCGAGGCCCTGCTGGCGTTCCGTGAGTCCATGCGGGACAGCCTGCGGGTGAACTGGCGTGTGCTGTTTAGTACGCAGCATCAGATGGGAGATGCCACGGGGATCACGGCCCTGCTCGTCGAGCCGCGCATCATCGAACGTCGGGCCTTCGATGTTCCTGCTGCGTCTCAGGCGCCGGCGATCGATGGGCTCCTTGACGAGAGGATCTGGTCGACCGGGCGCAGGACGGCGGAGATGGTCGACAATGCCACGGCCGGTGAGCCAGAAGCAGCGACGGATGTGTATCTGGCCTGGGATGGTGAGGGGCTCTACGTAGGGCTGAGTTGTTCAGAGCCACTGCTCGATGACGTCATCGAGCAGACGGCCGAGCGCGATGGGCCCGCCTGGCTCGACAATGCGGTGGAGATCTTCATCGATGGCCGCAGCAGTCGCCGCGACTTCCACCAGTTCATCGTCACCAGTGGCGGCGCGCTGCTAGATGGGCGCAAGGAGAATGGTGTCTTCAGCTCTGACTGGGACGCCGAACTGGGAGAGGAACTGGAATACGCGGTGACGCGGACGGCGGATGGTTGGTCGGCGGAGATGAGGGTCTCGTGGGCGGCGGTGGAGATGGAGTCACCAGAAGTAGGTGATCAGTTCCGCTTCAATATCACTCGCGACCGCAATGTCAGTGTTGCTGGCCGGAGTGAGGCCTCGGCGTTGTCGCCGACCTTTGGCGGGTTCCATGCGCCGGCTCGGTTCACGACGGTAACGTTGAGGTAGGCTGCGTCACGAGCGAGCTCCTTGTCTGAAGTGGCGGCCACCCTCAATTCGTGCGGATCGTGCGATGGGGACGTGCCGCCTGGTGGTGCTGTGGCCTGCACTGGGAGGTACGCGCCTGATGCGATCCAACTTCCTGGCGGCTCCTTCGGTTCATCAGACGCCAGACTTGGGGCGTTCTGAAGGTTGGATGGACGGGGGGGGGATGCTCTGTACTCGTGTTCAGGTACAGTTGGTCCGCCCCTGTTGGACAGCAACTGCCCGGACGGCTTCGAGCTCTTCGTGAAAGGGTGACCTCTCGATGGCGACACCAGATAAGTGAAGTCACCTGAGCCAGCTTCAGATGGTGCCGTGAGGGACGTGAGGCGGGCTGACTCGATGATGGATTGCGCCCCGCTTATACGGTCTGTCGAGAGAAACCCTCGCGCTGACGCGGCCACCCTACCAGCCTTTCAAGAGAGATAGGTCCGGCAGAATGGATACCCCCAATCGTGCGCAAATGGAAAGGCCGGCCTGGGCGCCCCCGCCAGATGAAGGACGCCAGTCAGGGCCGGTCATTTGTCGACGGACTCGCGCTTTGGGTATCGTGTCTGGAAAGAGTACCAGGGCCTGCCTGCCGGTGGGTGGTGCATAGCTGTACACGCGCACAGGCGCAGGATCGAGGGGATGGGAATGTCTGGTAGTGATTTGTGCTCAGGTCTCGCAGTAGCGGATGAGGCAAGCTGTACGCTGCGGATGCAGGTGATGAAGACCAGGCGATCATGAAGACCCTGCCCGCGATCGTTCTTGGGAGCCTGCTCGTCTGCCTCTGCCAGCCAGCCACTGCCACAGGGGACACCACCGAGGCTGGACGGGACGGGCGCCCCAGACTGTCCGTGCCGATGGTGGCTGGCGAGCCGACCATCGATGGCGATCTGAGCGATCCCTTCTGGCATCGGGCGGCACGCACCAGTGGCTTCACCAAGTACGATCAGGAGGAACTGGCGCCTGAGCAGCCGATGTTACTGTGCGCGGCGACAGCGACGGGATTGTGGTTGGCGATCGAAGCCCCTCTGCCGGATGGCGCCGTAGCCCGTGCGCTTCTCACCGAACATGATGCGGCAATCTACACGGAAGACACATTCGAGATCTTCCTGCAGCCACCCGGTGTGTCCGAAGGCACGTTCTACCAGTTCATGGTCAGCGCCCGCGGGACCCGTCTGGATGCGAAGTATACCGAGGGCAGCACCGATATCGGCGGCTACTCCCCGCCGTGGCGTGCGGCAGGTGCCATCAGGCCAGAATCCTGGACTGCGGAAGCGCATATCACCTACGAAGCGCTGGGATTGTCGGGGCCACCGGTCGTGGGCGAAGTGTGGCGAGCGAACTTCTGTCGCGACAGCTCGGCCGGGTTCAGCAATGCCATCACCTGGGCCTATACAGGGGGATCCTTCACGCAACCTGCTGTTTTCGGTGAACTGGTCTTCACCGGCAGCGCCCGAACCTTGCGTCAGGACAGACTCGCTGGTTTCGAGGGGGGCGAACCGGCTGTGTCCTTCTCGCTGATCGGTGACTTTCAGCCCATCATCACGGTCACGGGAGAGCTGTTCGATGAAGCTGGTGCCCGCATCTACCGGAATGAGATGCGACTGCGGGACACCAAGTCGGTCGATCTCGTGCCACCGGCGCTGACGACCGGGTCGTATCTGCTGACCCTCAACGGCGTCGATGAGGACGACCAGCGCGTGTTCTGGCAGCAGCTCAGGTTCCAAACGGCCAAGGCCTTCGACCTGAGGGTGAGCAGCTATCCCCACGCCGGTTATTGCAGTGTTGCCGTCGATGTGCGTGGGATCAAGGAACCGATCGATCGGGTGGAGATCCGACTCGAGACCCGTGAGGGTCACCGGGTGCTTCAGCAGCCGCTCGTCGATTTGGCGGGGGGAACCGGTGCCACCCGTATCAACCATCACGACCTGACACCGGGAAGATATCACATCGATGCGTGGGTGCTGGCCGCGGACGGCACGGTGCTGGACACGGCAAGTCAGTCGCTGGAGATCTTCCCACGACCGGCCTGGTGGGCGAATGATCTCGGGATCGACCACTCCGTACCGCCGCCCTTTGAGTCGGTCGAAATCGACGATGGGTCAATCTCGGTCTGGGGGCGGGACTATGAGTTCGGCGGCGCCGCCTTCCCGCGGCAGATCCGCAGCCAGGGGCAGCCGCTGTTGGTCGGCGATCCTGAATTTCGCCTTTCGGTGGGTGGTCACACGATCGATCTGGTCAGTCTGGCGGGGCGACCAGGGACGACCTTCCCCGATGCTGCGAGTCGGATTGCATCGACATCATTGGACGAAGGCGGATCACTGTCTCTGACGACGACGGTGGAATTTGATGGGTTCGTCCGTGTCGATCTGACGCTTTATCCGGCAGAGCTGCTGACAAGACCGCTGATTGTCAACGAATTGAGTCTCGCTCTGCCCCTTGCACCTGAACTGGTTCAATTTCTGATGACGTCCAATGGGGCGACGTCGAACATTGTCCCTGTGCAGGAGGGATTCGCCGCCGCGTTTCTTCCGTACGTCTGGCTCGGCAACGACAGGATGGGGCTGGCGTGGACGGCGGAGCGGGATCAATTATGGCGACCGGAGCCCGACCGGGCGCTGACCCTCGAGATGGCGGAGGATGAGTCGATATTCCGCATTAACCTGATCGCCGAAGCCGACACGTTGACCGGTCCGGCGACGTTCTCCTTCGCCCTGATGGCGACGCCGGTGCGACCGATCCCGAAGAATGACCCTTTCGCATATCCGGCCTATGAAGCTTTCGGACCTGTCACATTTTCAGAGTTCCTGACGTATTCGGTTCCGCCCGGGCTCTCGTCGGCTCAGGACTCGTCTGGGCAGGGCACGATTGAATTCTGGACACGGCGGACGGAGCAGGCGGCTGCGGGCCCGACCGCCCTGTTCAGCATCGGACCGGTGAACGAAGGGATCACCGCCTTCCTTGGGACACCCGACGACCCAAGCGCCATCCGTCTACAGTCGGCAGTTCCTGGCGCGGCGCCTCTGCTGGTCGCCGGGGCTGAGGTCGTCACGGACCGGTTCACCCATCTGGCTTTGTCCTGGGATGCCGAGGGCATTCGCCTGCACGCAGACGGCGTGCCGGTGGGCATGGTCACCGGTGCGGCAGCCGACGCGTGGCGCGGCATGATCACCGCGCCCGGTTCGCAGATCCGTTTCGGCTGCAATAACACGTACCACGGGTACACGGGTATTGTCGTGGATGAGATCCGCGTCTCTGCCGTGCCTCGTTACGGTGCCGCGACGGCCGATCTCATCGCGGCCCCCTTCGTCGACGATGAGGCGACGCTTCTGCTGGACCACCTGGATGACAACTTTCGACCGGATGGACAAGATGCTCGGACCGTGGCCGGCGGCGTCCCAAGTATCGGGTCACGATTCGTGTCGGCTCGATTCGACGGGGGCGTCCAGTTGGAGGTCGGGCCGGCCAGACCCGGGTTCGAGGTGCTCGAAGATTATGGTGTTCGATTATTCTCCCACTGGGGGTGGCAGCACGAAATGGCCGCCTTCTATGGCCAGCCTGTGCTGCACGAGGTTGATCGCGTTGTGCCCGGCCTGCGGGAGCAACTGGTCGAGGCACATCGCCATGGGATCCAATCGATTCCCTACATGGCCTATCCAGCGATCTCTTCGACCTCTGATCTGATCGAACAGTTTGGCGATGAGTGGCGGATCCTGCCCGAGTCGACGACGCCCTGGCAGATGGCCGGCTCGCCCGAGGGGTATTACTTGCTCAACAGCTGCCCGAATGCTCGATCCTACAGGGACTACCTCGTCTCCGGCGCGGTGTGGGTGATGGAGGAGTATGGCTTCGATGGCTTCTACTCCGACGGGCTGACGAATGTGGTCGCGTGTCAGAACGAAGCGCACGGGTGCGGCTACCGAGACGGCGAGGGCCGTCTGCATGCCACGTGGCCGGTCTACAGTGTTCGCGAAACCCTCAAGCGCATGTATCGCGTCGTCAAAGAGCGGGATCCTCAGGGGCTGGTCGCCAACCACGCTTCCTTCAATCTGCTCATCCCGATCCTGTCCTTCTCCGATGTGGTCTACACGGGTGAACACGAGGACTACGAGAATCTTCAGACCGGCCGCATTCGCTTCAACAGCGAACCATGGGGGGTGTATGTGACCCTATTGGGGAGCAGCGAGCATAGCTATTCTCCCCTTCACGCCATGGCGCCTCTGTTGAGTGGTTCATCGGTCTGGGGCACGGGCATGGTTGCCCGCAACGACCAGGGACGCAAGGATGCGGCCATCCGGCGTGTTTACCACGATTTTGACACGGTGTCGGCGACCTGGATGCCGTGGTGGCGTGCTGAAACGGCGGCCTGCCGTCCAACCGACCCCGAGGTCAAGGCCAGCCTCTATGCTCACCCCGGCAAGGGCCTGCTGATCCTGGCCGCAAATTTTAACCCCGATCGGCGTCAGGTAGCGATCGCTCTCGATCTGGCCGCCTTCGGGTTGGCGGACAGGACTCTGGGCGCGAGGAATGCACTCACCAACCAGGTCATTGGCTTGTCTCGAGATGGTGTGCTGCGGCCGACGATCGCCGGCAAGAGTTTCGTCCTCGTGCAGATTGACTGAGCACCCACTCGTTAAGAGGAGCCCTACAGTAGTTCCAACAGGGCCTGCTCCTTTTGCACCGCCTTCTCGAAGTCGGGGCGAAGATCATCCAGTGAATCCGCAGTGAGGCCGATGCCAGCCAGCGCTCCCGGATTGGGTAGGGATGTATCGTCGTCACCGGCTCGCCCGACGCCGAGTCTCCTACAGGCAGCGTCTGCGACGTGCACAAGTTGAACCAAGCGCACGTGATCGTCGCGTTCAGGAGCCAAGCTGTGGTGTGCGCCTACGACATCGACGAGCCGTGCGGGCAAGCCCCAGCTCCCCACCAGATACCTGCCGACGGTTTCGTGAGTTATGGGCAACAGCTCAGTCTCGGCACTCAGAAATGGAATGTGTTCGGCATCCGCCTTCTCCAGGGCTTCTCGAAACAGGTCAGGAAAGAAGCTGTCCATGATGACCTTCCCCACATCGTGCAACACGCCGGCCACCAGCGCCTGGTTCGCATCGAGACCGCAGCCTTTGGCCAACACGCCGGCGATGGCGCCGGTGCCAATGGAGTGCTTCCAGAACAACAGGCGATCGAAGTGCGGAGACTGGGGCACACGCCCCATAGCATCGAAGGTGCCTACCGCTTGCACGATGGCGGCCACCTTCTTCATCCCGATCATCGTTACCGCTTCCTTGACGGAAGCGATGCGCCGCTGCAGTCCGAACTCGGCCGAGTTGGCCAGCTTCAGAATGCGGGCGGCGATGGAAGGATCAAGCTGGATCACATCGGCTACGGCATCGGCGGTGACATCGGCGCTGGCCAGCATGTTCTCAAGGCGATTACAGACGGGCGAGATGGTCGGTAGATCGATGATCTCGGTCAGGGTCTGCTGGATGGCGGCATCCATCTCGGCTTCCGGCATGTCACCCCAGTCGCCCAGAACCCGCTGCACTCGGCTTTTCAAGTCTTCCGGATCGTAGGGATAGACGATGTAGTCGATGACACCAAGGCGCATTCCATTGCGGATGACCGCGCCGTCGCGCAGGGGTGACACGATCATTACCGGTGGGGGTGCGGCGACCATACGGCGCAATAAGATCATCTGCACCAGCCGGATGCCGTCCTTTTCCTTGTCGACGGCCGTGTTCGTGATCACGAGGGAGAAGTGGGTCATCTTGAGGCGTTTCACAGCCTCTTTCATGGTCGTCACGTGCTCGACGGTGAGCGAACTTCCCTGACCCAGGAGACTGGCCATGGCCGCACCTTGCTGCGGATCACGTTCAGCGATCAGGATGCGGATTCCTTCGTCTTTTCGAGTGGCTGGCACCTTCGTCTCCTGTGTCGGTTGCTGCAATGTCCTGCCACGCCGCGCTGCCGTCAACGAGCGCGGGGGTAGCGCATTGGGAGAATTCCTTAGAGGTTTCAGCCCGTCAGTTCGGTCGTCGCAGGCACGCCGAAAAATTCATTCTGTGCTTATCGGCGTGCAGGCCCTGCTTGGAATCGCGAAGCTCATTGTGCTGTTTCGCCTCGGCCAGCACCTGCTTCACTGCTTCCTGGCGAGACTCGCTGTGACCGGCCAGCTTGTCGATTTCCTCCTCATCGAAGGACTCCAGACCGCTTGTAGACAACAGCCGCGCGAGCATGTCCTCCGCTGTCCTGATCGCGCTGCGAATCTCCTGCAGGTGGGAAAGCTGTGTCGGCTCCAGACCCGCGTTCAGCTTGGTACCACTGTTACCCTCAGAGCCAACATTGCATACACGAATACTGTCCTTGGCCCATGTCTCTCCGCCGACGATGCCGCCGCCACCTGAGCCCTCTACCTGTACACTGCCACCTGCCACGACGAAGGCACTATGGAGGTAGCTTGCGATGTTTACGTCTCCGGCGCTTTCAAGTCGTGCATCCTGGGCATACTTGGAATTCAAGACCGCGCCGGCCTTGACGGATGTCTCCTGCCCGACGATGCCCTGCTCCACGGTCACAGATCCGCCAGCGGAAATCTCACTACCGGCTTCAACACTCCCCTTAATGATGATATCACCCGATGCTTTCACACGGAAACCGGCTTCGACAGACCCGGCGACGATGACATTCCCATGGAATCTCTGGGATCGTCGTCGTTGGATAGACGACGGGTACCATCGCCGCAAAATGGTCTTCGCTGAACTCCAGGCTGAGCTCAACATCTGCCGGTGCCGTGCCCTGGTCGTCACACTCTGCCTCTTCGCCCTCGACTGACGAAGAAACCGGGTTGTTTTCTTGATTCACCATTGCCGCGTGCCCCCATGTCCGGCAATATACACGACTGCGCTGCACATGGAGAGTCGCTTGCTCCTGCCAGCCCAGGCCCTTGTCGCGCCTTTAGGAACCGGCCGGTGGGTGTCGGCTTGTTCAGTTCACCAAGTATCGCGTGTCCACCCCCGGTCGCAGCTGCGTGTACGTCTCGCTGTGGGTGAAGAAGCGCTCCCGCGATGCTTCGCACGGCTGCGCTCGCCAATCGTTGTAGGCATCGAGCATCTGATCGAGGGCGAATTCCTCAATTTTCGGCAATGCCCCCTCGTGGGCCTGGCGTTCCAGATGAAAGGTCTCACCCCTCGACAGACGCGGCAGCAGCCCGAGGTGGTTGGCTGCCATATGCCGTAGTGCTTCGCGATAGATGTCGAAGTGGTCGGCGAGTTTCTCGAAGGTTACCCCCAAGGCTTGGTATCGAGAAGGGAGGCGGGCCACGAAGAGCGCTGCCCAGGCATAGAACTGCTGCGCATCCTCCAGCTCCGCTCCGTCCGGCGTCACGGCCCGGCGGAAGGTTCCGACGTGTTCACCCCAGCCGGCAAACAATCCGAACGCCAGGAATCGGTGGTCCGCGTTCGTTCGATAGATGCCAGCCTTCTGACGATCACTCTCACTGGCATCCGCCATTTCGCAGACGTCAGTAGCAGAGATGGCCAGGTGGTCAGCATTGTCAGAGTAGAATTTCCCGGTCACGACGGACTCTAGCAGTCCGGCGACGTAGACGTTGACTTCCTCATCTCCGTCGGACTCGTGATCGGTGTCGATGCGCGATTGTAGATACGCATTAAGCAGGTAAAAGAACACAGGCTCACGTGAGCCATTCTCCAGATCCAGATACTTGGTCGATTCCATACCGACAGTCTCCTGTGTCATCAGGGAGGCACTGAGCACCATATCCACCCAAGTACAATTTGATCGGCGGCAAGGTGGATCCGTACCAGCCCTTTTTTCAGGGACCGTCAGTGCAGGACGATCTGCACATCATGTCGTGGGAGGTTCCACAACCACTTCGCGCACCAGCACTGCCTTGCGCAGGCGCCCCGTGGCGTCACGGTGGCCGTAATCTGTGTAGGCGATCATGAATCGATCTGACCCCAGGACCACATCACTGCTGTTGGCACAGGTATCGGCGTCCGCAGCGACGAGAGTGACATCGTTCCCCCATTGTTTGCCTGTACCATCGGCACAGAAGGTGACGAACTGTCCCGGTCTGCCGTACATGCGATACGCGACACCATTGGCCAGTAGGCCCCCAGCAGGATTGGTACTGCTGGCGCGGACCGCCACAGGCGAGGTCCAACGCTGTCCTTCGTCATTGGAGGTCGACATCAGCAACGGTGAATCGGCCGTTGTGCCCACCGTGTTCCACGTGCGCGCCACGGCGAGCCAGTTACCTGCAGGCATGTTGGGTGTGATGTGCACCTGGGCGATGGCATACTCGCCGACCTGCGCGAAAGGAAAGGTGGAATCGTGCCGCCAGACGAGTCCTTCGCTGGAACTGCGGAAGACGTGACAGTGTGTGCGTTTCGTACCAGGCGCCTTCTGTTCAGCCAGGCGCAGACGCGTCCCAAAAGCCGAAACGATCAGGTCACCTGATTCGAGTTCCATGATCGGCTGATAGCCTATGTCGTGGAGTCGGACCGCGGACGGCGTGGGAATTCGAAGACGCAGCGCGACATCATGCTGCGGATTCTGCAGATCGTCGGGTGTGGCCCACGTGGCCCCTCGGTGTACCCAGATTCCAGGATTCGGCAGGCGCTGGTCGCCCACGTGCTGCACCCATTTTCGTAAACGTGTGGCGATGTGGCCGTGAGTCAGTTGGTCGATGGGGTCTTCATCGACGACGGTCTCCTTGAAAGCCGGCAGGAGAATATCCGGATCCATCGTCGCTTCATGAGTGGTCCATTCGTCAACGGTGGGTCCACGCTCGACCAGGGTTACAGTGCGTAGCTCCCTGGGTAGATCACCCAGCCGATAGAGCAATTCGATTCCACGCATGAATCCAGACTCGGCTTCCGGATTCAGCGGATATGGCTTGCAATCGATCAGATCGAGACTGACCAACTTCGGTTGATAGTAGATCTGCCGACCACTTGGAAGACAGAAGCGCTCCCGTAGCAGCGACTCCGCTTCGGCAAGATCCATCACCGTGTGCGTCCAGTGCCGCCCCTCATCGTCAGAGATGTACCAGAGATAGTGGTAGTCCATCTCCGTCGGCATGTGATCGCCACCAAGGGTGACTGAGCAGACCAGTCTGCCGTCACGCAGGCGCCAGATCGATGGAAACATGAAGAATCCCCAACGGTCATCACCCTCGGGCGCCAGCATCACGGAGATCGGTTCACCAAGTCGCACTTTGACGCCCACATCTGGCGCATCCTGTGATTGGACGATATCTGTTGGAGGCACTTGATCGGTTACCATCAGACCTCGCGGATGATGTCAGGCCAGCGATGACGATCGGGACTCAGCAGGCGCGACGGTGCGAAATAGGCCTCAGGATAGTCGTCCCGGTCGTCTTCTATACGCAGAACGCGTGTCACCACATGACGCGCGCCGTTGAAGGAAACGGCCGTACCAGAGCCGCACATGCCACCAATGATCCACATGTCGCGACCGTCGAGACGGCCCACGACAGGATACTCGTCCGTCGTGAAACCGGGTGTGCCACTCCATTCGTGGGTCACCGTGACTGGAGCCTGATCATAGTAACGCCACACTTCGGCCAGGCTGAAGGATGTGATAAAACGAGAGGGTGCATTGCGACCCGCCTGGTGGTTCTTCACTCGTGTGGCATCGGATCCGACCAGCAAACCACGTGGTCTGTTCTGGAAGGGATGCCGTCCAAAGAAGGACCGTTTTCCACTCAGGGCGATCTCCGCCGGCATATCGGCAGGACCGCCCTCGCCGAAGGCGGCCTGCGTCTGCACGGGATGGATCAAGTCGCTGTAGTGTGGATGCAGGGCGGCCGTATACGATTCGGTCGCGTTGATGATGTTACGACACCGAATGCTGCCTCTGTCGGTGACGACGAGATAACCCTCGGCGAGCGAATCCACCTGCTCCACCTTTGTACGCGTGTAGAGTCCCACGTGCTCCGAGGCCAATGCTCTGCCCAGCAGACACCAGACCCAACGGGCCGGGTGAAATGTCGCCGACGCCTGACTGAACCCGGCGGGTGTATCGACCTGCATGCCGCCGAGTTGGAGCACCTCGTCCGGTGACAGGGTCGTCCAATCCTCCGCACCCACAGATCGACCAAACTCAACGCCCGTCATCAGCGCCTCCTGGTCCTCATCCTCACGTGCCTGAATCCATCCATTGCGTGCGTAGTCACAGTCGAAGGCCTCCTGCTCGACCGTCTCCTCCACGAGATCGGCGTTGCGATACGCTGCCTGGGCATACACAGTGGCAAACTGTGTGGCCAGACAGGATCGATCCTCTTTCGACAGATCCATTCGCGTCGCATCGAGATAGGGCCGTACCGTGTCGCGTACCATCGCCGCATAACGTCCCATCACGACGACTCCTTCGTTGCGACCACTGGCTCCTGTTGCGGGGTCTCCCATATCAAGTACTGCGAGACTCTTGGCGGTGCCCAGCTTCGACCAGTGATACGCACAGGAGGCACCGGTAAATCCAGCACCGATGACGACGGTGTCCACGTGCACGGGAAGTTGCCCGCCATCGCGCCAGGGAACATCAGCGTGCGGATTGTCTTCGTCGAGCCAGATAGGTGTGCGCTTCACGTTGTCGGCGAAGGTGACCGACGTCAGAGCCCGAGGGATCACGTCGAACATCTGACGCAGTGACCAACCGATGAATAGAAACAGCCTTCGAAGGACTGAGTGCTGACGCCACATGAGCTTCGCATAGCTGCGGGCAGCGCGTATGTCGTGGGCACGTAGACCCGCCAGCAAACGCAGCGCGACGCGGACACGACCCACGACACCGGGCCGGATCCGGGGTCTCACGTCCATGGAATCACAAGGCTTCACCGGTCACGACCGCCACACGACCTTCAAGTCGATTGCTCATCGGATGAAGTGCGCCAGTCCGACTGAGAACTGCCAGCCGTCCAATTCGTAGGTCGCACCGTCGACCCGTGGTCGAAGTCCCCCTCTACGCAGCCAGCGCAGATCGATCCCCCAGCGGGGCACTGGTTCGTATGTGGCGCCCAGCGCAACGCGCCAGCCCCAGTCATTGGCAGTGCTGGTGCGACTCCGTGATCCGGCGAACGTCCCGTTCTGTCGCAGGAATAGCAGATCCACGCCCAATGTGGCCTGCAACGTCATTTTGAACGGATCCGCCGTCAGCCCCAGCCCGACGCCCACATCGTGTAGATCGAGATCGACGTCGGTCGTGTCGATCCGACCACCATAATAGTCGTAGCTCGTGTCGAGGGTAAAACAGCACGTGGGCAGTCGGATACCGACGTGTGGTTGCACAGATGAGCGCCGTTCGAAATGGTCCCCCACCAGCGTCTTGCCCAGGGGGGTCGGATCCCAGCGCTGCAGTCCCATGATCAGCACGGGCTCAGCCCACGCGCCTGTGAGGGTGAACCCCATCACCAGAAGAAACCATACGATGTGAGATCGAGCCACCATCAGTAGAGCAACGACGCGCCGGGGGCCGGTAGCACCCACTGTCGGTCCTCGACACCGGCATCGCGCAGGTTGCGAATGAAGTCCACCGGATTCGTATAGGGAACAGTGAAGATCTGCGCGGGATCTTGCGAATAGGTGTGGAAGAAGTCCTCCCAGTGAATGAGCATCCAGTGTTCTGGCGCCAGGACCTCGTCGATGCGTTCGATAAACCGACGCTGACCGATGAGGTTGGTGGAGGCCACCGTCAGGATCGCCAGATCGATGTCTCCATTACCCGGATGCTGCCAGTCTTCAGGGATGTGCGCCGCATCCTGATAGTAGATGCGAAAGGGCCGGCTACCCGTCGACCCGTGTAGCTCGATCACCCAGGCAAGGGTTTCCCCAAGCCGCCAGTGACGCGAGCGACCGGGCAGATGGTCGAGGGGTTCCTCCACCGCCCAGGGCGATACCATCGCTTTGAGCCCCCACGGGGTTGGCGGTAACGCGACATTCGGAGCGTGTGACGAGGCGATGGGCAAGAAGCGGATCTTCCCACCGTGCGTCTCGTGATAGATTCCCGGTGACGTCCCTGTCCGACGATCGCCTTCCACATCGACCGTCGCCGGTTGCGGCTGCGCGCCGTGCAACAGATTGCACATCGACCGATTGCCGAAGATCTGCGTGTGTTGGCCGTGACTCGCCCAGACATGGGGTAGATCCAACAGGTGATCGTAGTGAGCGTGGCCCACAAGGATTGCCTGCACGTGGCCGAGACCCGGCATGAACTCGTCGACCAGTTCGTTGCGGGGTGCCAGGCACCACAGTCCAACGCGGAATAGAGAGTTGTTGGCGAAGTAGGGCGCTGTGAGGATCGCCGCCCCGTCTCGCTCGATCAGGACACCGCCAGTGCCCAGGTAGGTCACATGAACACCAGCTGGCGAGGGCACACCTGGTTGGGCACGGTACCCAGCATGTCCTGCTGTCACCAGGCGATCGCCCTCGACACGCAGATCCGAAGACCGCTGCCGTTGCAGCAGCGTCTCCGTCATTCCGGCGTGAGCATACGGTGTGGCCACAAGAAGCAGGACACTGCAGATCGTGAGATATCTACGCATGAGCATAAGCAATACAATCCAGCGGTCCTTCGCATCTGCCCCGTTGGTGTGCGGGTCAGCCCGACCTTCCATGCTTGCGTGCAAACTCGAGCCTCTGTTTTCTCATTGTGCAGTCTCATCGAGAAACCACAGCAACGGCAAGCAAGATGCAGACACTCAACGTGCAGGATGTCGATTCATTCCGGCAACGAGGCTTTCATATCGCACGCGGCGTGATTATCAGGCCCTTCGCGCAGCATAGAACGGGAGACCAACAGATGGCCAATACAAAACAGCAGCGCCAGAGACTGCTCTACCTGCACGCACAGAAACCTAGCATTCGCGCAGATGTGGTAGCTGTAGCGCTGCACGAACCCATCGCAGATTCCATCACAGAAGTAGATCCCGAAGCAATCGACATCCCCTATCCGACTGTGCACGCCGCCATGGTAGATGGTTGGCGCGTCGTGCATTTCCCAGATCAACGTGGGCACTTTGAGGATCGAGAGATCGATGTCATCGGCTATGAATTCATACTTGAAAAAATAGAGGCCTTCGATGAGTGATGCAGTAGCGACAGAAAAGGAAATGCTGCTGACAGACGCCGAGTTGCTCGGGTTTATCGCCCAGGGTTATCACCTGATTGAGCCCGAGCTGCCGGCGGGTTTGAACGAGGCCATTTGCGAGCAGACCGATGCGCTGGAGAGCAATCCGGGCAATGAAATTTTGGCACGGGTACCCATGCTACAACAGGTCTACGATCACCCTCAAGTGCGCGGGGCCCTCGTCAGTTTGCTGGGCGAAGACCTGCAAATGGACGGGCATCGCCATTTACATGTGAATGTTCCGGGTAGCCGCAGCCAGGGTTGGCACCAGGACGGTACCAACGTGCGGCATCATCAGACCTGGTGCGTGCTGGCCATGTATTTCCCACATGACGTGCCCGCCGACCTGGGGCCGACGATCATCATGCCGGGCACGCACTTTCGCAATACGCCCACGGACCAGCTCGCCACCTACGCCAATCTCAAAGGGCAGGTGCCACTCACGGTGAAAGCGGGTACGGTGGCGATCACCCACTACGACCTGTGGCACGCAGCAACCCGCAACAAAACCACGCGCGAGCGCTACATGCTCAAGTTCCTCTTTAACCGCATGAGCCAACCCAGTGCACCATCCTGGAATTTCGATGCGACAACAGCCGAAGAGACGGCCCGCTCCTATCTATCTACAATGGTCGGTGCCAAAGGCTACAGCTCGGACTATTACAAGGAGTGGGAATTGCGCAAGGAAATGTGGCAGTGGTTCAAGGGAGAGCAGGTCGATGTGCCACCGGGAGAGTTCCGCAATATGTTGAGTTGAGAGAGGATGTCATCGTCCGCCGCGTGGGGACCACAGAGACGGTGCCCCTCTTCGTTACCTTGCGTGTCTCGATGCAGTCCACCGGTAGGCGCCGTATTCTTTCCGGTTCAGCCACCCGGGTGCGCTTTGGCCTTCGCTACCCACTTCGACCCTCCCCTCCATGGCATCCCCTTCGACCACTCCCTCGAAGGTATAGATGAGATGAGTGCCTTCGAATCGGTGCTCCGAAACGAGGCGGACGTGGTTTCCGTGAAAGTCGCCTCGAATCTCATTTGCTTGAAACAGTGTGTGGTGCGTGCCCGTCACACGGTCCTCTTCGCTGGTCAGATCCCACCGGTGCTGCGCGCCGACCGCGTGATAGGCGATCTCCACATCCCAGCCGCCATGAACCACCCCGTTTGGTGCCCCTTTGGGCTTTTCCCGGGTATTTTCTACCGACGCCGCCGCGAGAACCTCGGCGATCCTCCGCCCTACGACCGCTGCCTCTCCCGTCTGCAGCGAAAAGGGCAGGATGAAAATACTGCCCAACCTCGAGAACCGATCGTCAAGCATGATCCGCGGCTCCGAGTCGAGCAGCGCTTGTCTGAGCGTGAGACCGTGTAGCGGAATCCGCTTCGCGTCCCAGCGGATCTCGAGTCTCGGCGTCGGTGATTTCTCTGAGCGCGGGGTGATCGTTTCAGTCGTCACGCCGGCGACGATCGTCACGCATGCGGCGATCGTCTCGAGATCCGCGTACCATTGAACCGACTCGGCCGCATCGTCACGGCCTTGCGCCCAGAATTCCACGGCGGCGAGCAATCCCATGATCTCTTCCTTGCCCACTTTCATCATCCGGCCGAAGGTGTGATGCGGTGCGGCATTGGTCCACGCAGCACGAATCCAGCCTCCGGATCCCAGCAGCAGACCGGTACACTGCGGTCCCCTGAGATACTTCCCGCCGCTATACGCCACCATTGTCGCCCCCGCTTCGAGATAGGGATTGGGGCGGACGAGATGCTCTGATGCACAGTCGACGAGGATCGGCACCTGCCGCGACCGGGAGATCTTCGCGATCTCCTCGAGAGACAGTCGGCCTTCCGCCTCGTCCGTACCGAGCAAAGCGATCATCGCCACGCGCTCATCTTCGATCGCGTGAACCATCTCTTGTTTCGTCTCGACCTCGATAACCGTCACGCCGACGGCACGGATCGCCTGATCATACGTGAACCGGCCCGTCTTCAGCATGACAACGCGGTCCTTCAGTCCCTCCAGCTTGGGAAGCCGGAGAATCTTCTCCGGATCACCGCCCGTCACGGCCGTTGCGGCGGCAACGCAGAGTGCGCCGGCCCCCCCTGACGTCACGATCGCCGCATCCGCGCCCGTCAACTCCGCAAGTCGTGCGCCGACACCTTCCATCAGTTCGTCCATCGTGACAAAGGTGCGAGAGGCCTGGTCCATCGCCTCACGCACGCACGGCCACATCAACGTTCCGCTGTGAATCGTACGGGTACCGCAAGCGTTGATAAACGGCTTCACGCCGATGCGGCGATAGACATCACCTGCAGCCACAACACACTCCCTTCTCTCTTCTACGGCGAAATTCCGCGCCTCGCGCTAGATTACCTAAAAGTATCAGAGTTTCTTGAATAGTCAGGACGAACCCATTGACCGAGCCTACAACTGACATGAGCGGACTGCGGCGCGCCCGGCAGCGCACCGCGGACATCCTCTTCTCGCGTGACAGGGAGGATCCGTGGACCCAACGTTTCGACGTCGTTCTGATTCTCATGGTCGCCCTGAATGTCGTCGCCGTGATCCTGGAATCCGTGGCAACCATCCGGGCCGATTGGGGCGCCTACCTCCACGCCTTCGAAATGCTCTCGGTTGTCATCTTCAGCGTCGAGTACGTGCTGCGTATCTGGTCAGCCGTCGACAATCCCTGGGAGACGAAATTCCGGTCACCGACCCGTGGTCGTCTACGCTTCGCACGCACCCCCATGGCGATCATCGACCTGTTTGCCATCCTCCCGTTCTATCTCGGTCTCCTGGTGCCGGTGGATTTACGATTTCTGCGTGTGCTGAGGCTCCTGCGCATCTTCAAGCTCACCCGGTATTCGGGGTCGATGACGCTATTGTTCCAGGTATTGCGCCAGGAGGCCCGCACGGTCGGCGCCGCCATGTTCGTCCTGCTCCTGATACTGGTGATCGCATCCAGTCTGGCCTTCATCGTCGAAGGTGATGCGCACCCTTCTGGGGCCTTCTCCTCCATCCCGGCCACCATGTACTGGGCCGTGATCACAATGACGACCGTCGGCTACGGTGACGTCGTCCCCGCGACAGCCCTCGGCAAGCTGCTGACTGCGGTCATGGCCATCATTAGTGTGGGTATGGTCGCCCTGCCAGCGGGCATCCTCGCGTCTGGTTTCTCCGCTGCCCTGCAGCGGCGCCGTGATGAGGTGGAGGACAGGATCGAGGACGCACTTGCTGACGGGGATCTGACAGCAGAGGAACAGGCCGAAATCGAAGATCTTGTGGGCCGGCTCAACGTGAGTCCTGCTGATGTACGGGCACTCATGACGGCCACCCGTCGAAGTGCGGGCCTACCGTGTCCGCATTGTGGCAAGTCTCACTGGGCCGCCCCCTGGCGGGGCGGCCCAGTGAGACTCTATGGCGTAAAGTCGTCTGGGACCACATTCGGGACCAGTTGAGTCCCCCGAGTTACGAAAGATGTCCCTATGGATGAGGAAAGACTCACGTGGACCGCCTCCACGAGAGGCGCCGGCACACCGGCTTGGCCTTCCCATTCGACAAGGAAATTTGCCCCGAGACTCGTGGTGTCGCCTGGCGACACGCGGACTTGGTATGTCGCCATCGGCGACAGGGAGACCTTCTCCTGCAGGAAATCGCGGACAATCTTTCCATCGGTATTGTAGTAACGGACTTTGTGCACCCAGATGGAATCACGAAAGCTGATGTTGTGGACTGAGAGCGTCGTCGTCAGCCGTCGCGCCGTCCCCTCACCATGAGTCACGTGGGAGTAAGTCGGTACGTATATCACGTGGTGATCGCCCAACTCGCCGATCGGATCCGCGGCGGCAGCACGAGCGGCAACTTCGGAAGAAGGCGGCCGAGTATCGCCCTCGCCACAGGCGACCAGCAGGAGAGTAACAAGACCTGCGATTGTGATCCGGTTCATCGGGTTCTCCGCGTAAGTGGAAGGCATCTACGGTAGGTATCCACATTGTAGATGTCCAGGATGACCCACCTCAATCTGGAGCAATCTGAGGCGTAGTCTGGGCCTGCCCAGGACGTGCGTTTCCATTGACTTTTGACCTGGCTCAGAATTACCCGAATCCGTTCAATCCCACCACAACCATTGCCTACCGGGTCTCACAGGCCAGCAATGTGCGTCTGGTGATCTACAATGTTCTTGGTCAACCGATCGCCACACCGGTAAGGCACTTTCACCCAGCCGGAAACTATCGGTCCCACTTCGATGGAACTGAGCTTTCTTCGGGCGTTTATTTCTATCGACTCTTCAGCGACGGTCAACTGGTCCAGACCAGGAAGATGCTGCTGAGCCGGTAGAAAGAGCGCGGCTGAGCACGAATATCTCTGTTGCTCTCGACATGCTTGCTCAACACGCGTTCTATTGGCCCTCGACAACAAGTGACAGTCTGACCCACCGGACACGGAAAAGAGGACAACAATGGCCGCAGAGCCCTGGCGCTATGAAAAACTGACCTGGCCCGATGTCAACGATGCTGTACAAGCGGACAAGGTCATCATCGTACCCGTCGGTTCAACTGAGCAGCATGGCCCCCACCTGCCACTGGACGTGGATGTCGTCTGCCCACGAGGTATGGCCGAAGAGGCGGCCAAGCTGATCCCTAACGACGTTCTGATCATGCCGGCCTTCATCCATGGCTATACGGCGCATGTGATGGATTTCCCGGGGACGGTCAATGTGGATTGGGAGAACTTCATCAAGTGCAATGTCGACGTCGGCAAGAGCCTGGCCTATCACGGCTTCAAGAAGATCATCTTCCTCAACGGACATGGGTCCAACTCACCCAACCTGGATCTGGCTGCCCGCCGGGTGAATCTCGAAACCGACGCCGAATGCATTCACTGTAACTGGTGGTCTCTGCTGTCGGTTGATCCCGACTTCATGAAGAACTGGCGCGAGAGCAAGTTCCCCGGTGGCTGTGCCCATGCCTGCGAATTGGAAACCTCCGTCTACCTCTATTTTGACGAGGACAACGTTCGCAAGGACAAGATCGACGATGGCGATATCGCCTTCCATCAGTACAAATCAGACTTTCGCTGGGTTGACCTCTTTGGGGCAGGTCCCGGCACGCCCATCAGCTGGACCGCCTCCTATTCAGATTCTGGTGTCCTGGGACAGGCATCGCTGGCAACCAAGGAGAAGGGCGAAGCGGTTGTGAAACAGGTCAGCTCACAGTTGGCGCGTATGGTCACCGAGTTCCGTGCCCTACCCAAGCCACGTCGCGGCGATCACCACACAACCCCACCCACTATGCCGATGCCCTGGAAAGCCGACGGCACACCCGATACGAGCGGCAACGTGCACGAACAATGACAGCTGCAGACATGGAGAGATCCGTCCATTATCAAGAGAAGGATCCGGGATGCCGGTGGATCAAAGATGCCGACGTCGCCATAGATTCCGATGGCCCCCTCGACTCGGGCCGGACACTGACGCCGAATGTCGTAACAATGGCGGGAGGTTTCCGGATGTACTACCACGGCTTCGGGCCGGATCGCCCCAACCCCGACTCAAAGGGTTACATCTTGAGTGCCTTCTCCAACGATGCTGAGTGCTGGGCAAAGGAGCCGGGTGTCAGGATGGATGCAGGCGGCGAGGGAGCGGCAGACTACATCTGGAGTCCCGATGTCATCCCCCTGGAGGATGGTCGCTACCGGATGTTCTACGAGGGCAAAACCGAGCAGGAGGCAGGTACCAAAGCGACGATCGTGAGTGCCATCTCCGACGACGGGTTGACCTGGGTGAAGGAACCGGGTGTTCGCCTGGAAGCGACCGGCATGTCCTATCTAGCGCCGCGCTGCCTTCACCTCGATCCAGCCGCGTCCCATCGTTTTCGTCTCTATGCCAGCGCCTATCCATACCCGGATCTGCAGGTTCCCCCCGGGGCCTTCACCAATAGAAACATCGTCAGCGCCGTGTCAGCAGATGGCCTGACCTTCGCGATGGAACCGGGCATTCGCGTTCTCCAGGACCGTGATCTGGAATCCGAGGCCGTCTATGCTCCGGAGGTCCTGCGCCTGGGGGAGGGTGGCTGGCGGATGTACTATGCCGGATGGACGCCGGCTCCAGAGGTGCCGGCGGGATCAAAGTCCCACGGCAGAATCTTCAGTGCCTCTTCCCAGGACGGTCTGGAATGGATCAAGGATCCGGGGATCTGCCTCGACAATGGCGGGCAATGGGACACGGCCAAAGCTTCCGAGCCGTGTGTGATCGATCTGCCCGACGGCCGCTTCCGAATGTTTTACGAAGCCTGCGACATGGACGGCCGCTGGCGCATTGCCAGCGCGACGGCTGTTACTTGAGTCACCTCGACCTCAGCGCGAGCGCGTAATTACCAGCCGAAGGTGTACATCACCTGCAGGTTGTTCTGGCCGTGTGTCGACGTCACGGGAGGTACACCGACGCCATCGCCCGGGTTGGTGAACTGCGCTTCCGAACCCCGTACGTAGGATAGCTGCAGACTGGTGCGCTGCGTCAGTTGGTAGCCTGCACCCAGCGTGAAGTGTCGCTCGACGATGGCCGGGAACAGCGCGTTGAGCAGCGCGTCGGGGACCGGATTGCTGCCGGTGTTGAATCCCGCCCGCACCTGTAGCGCATGGTTTACATCGTACGCCGCGCCGAAGGCCAGCACGGTCTGGTCCTCCCACTTCTGCAGTAATTCGGTGTCGAGTCGCTGACCGGCAAAACCACCATTCTGTGGCGTGTCAGCAGCGGTGAACTGCATGCGGAAGCCCTGCATGACGCCGGACCACTGGATGCGGCGCAGGTCGGCCACCAGATGCAGGCGCTCCTGTGCCCGGTAAGCGACACCCAGGCCCAGGGTCGCCGGCCACTGGAAGTCGTCGATCGTGACCCGCCCAGCGACAGGCAGGTCGAGGTCGGCATACTGTCCGTTCGGTGTGCCCGTGGTCAGCAGCCCGGTGTCAGCATTGACGCCCATGCGCATCAGCGCCTGATCCGTCTCAAGGTTGCCTATGGCCGTCTTGCTGTGGTACGTGGCGCCGACAGTCAGCTCTTGTGAAACCTCGTAAACGACGCCGATCTTAGCTGCCAGGCCCATGCCGTTGGCCTGCCCGGTGAAGTCGCTATCGTTGGCGAAATCGAAGTAGGCGTGGTGTAGCCGCCTGACGCCGGTGCCGCCGAAGGGCTCATAGAGGGCGCCGAAGACCTGCGTCAGCGAGCCCCCGGCGGTGCCCCGCTGTTGCGTCGTCACCAGATCGACGAATTGCGCCTCGGACAGCGCCATCTGAATGTCGATCCCCGCCCACACCAGGTCGACACTGCCGCCGACGTGCAGGCGCTCGTCGACATCGTAGACCAAGGGTAGGATGACGCGACCGACGCTGACTTCCGTGCGATTCAGCAACCCCTGGGTCAAACCGGCATTGGTCCCCTGACTCGGATCTGCCAACCAGGAACTGCGGCTGAACTCGGTGCCCATACCACCCTGGGCGAACACGCCCAGGCCCCAGGTGACGTGCCCACGCTTCTGCGCCCACCCCAGGGCAGGCATGAAGATGGCGTCCATCGCTGACGTGGCGCCGATCGATCCTTGCGGCGTCGCCACCGCGGCACCCACATCCGGGCCGAGGTAGCCGAGGACCATTTCGATGCGTCGATCGCCGTCGGCCATCAGGCCCAGGGTGGCCGGGTTGCTCATCATGGCCCCCGTGCCGTTGGCGTGGGCCATCGCCGCCCCGCCCGTGCCTGTGGCGATCGGGCCGAAGCCCTCCAGATTCATGCCATTTGTCGCCAGCAGTGGGGCGCTCAGCGCCAGAATCAGAGCCAGTTGTCGCGCGCAGTTCATTCGCTCTCCTATAGATCGTTGGGGATGGATCTCTGTGTCGGTGCGCGGCGACAGATAAGCGGTCTGACAGGTCTGCGTCAATTCCACCGAGCGAAATCTGTTCTACTCCGGGAAGCGATCCCAGAACCGCGCCTTACCCAGCTCGCTGACATGACTACCCAGTTCCTGACGACTACACCCTTCGGCGAGTAGCCTCTCCACCTCTTCACCGGCCGCCTTGAAGGTCATCACCTTGGCATGCCCCTCGTCGTTGGACAGGCTCCCCTCGATGATGGTGAAGACGGAGCTTGCCCCATCCGCGGCTGCCTGAAACACAAAGTCACGCACCAACTCTTCGTCCATGTCCCGATAGTGGAAGCTCCCCAGACGCCAACCGAAGGGTACCTGGATCTCGTCACGCAGCATCGGCGGACTGAGCTTGCGAGAAATAGATGGATCGAAGTAGCTCAGACCGATGTCCTGCAGGAACTGCAACTGTTCGCGCTGCAGATCTTCCACATGGGCGCGTCGTATACCGGTGGTGATGCCCGTGTAGTACTGCTCCCAGTAGGGCAGAGCGAACTCGGCAAACATGTGGGCCGGGATGAAGCTGGCGATGTCGTCTACCATGCCCGCCGCATGTGGATCGGGGAACTGAACTCCGTCGAGCTCGGCACGAAAACGGAACACATCCACAATGCTGGCAGTTGTCAGCTGTAGGAACTGCTTTACCATTTCAGGCTCATCGAACAGATCGGTGAGAAAACCCTCGCCCCGCAGTTCCCATGCCGTGGTGATCGGGCCCTCGACGCCAAAACTGAAACCAACCTTCTCGTCCGGGAAGGCAGCCTTCATCTGCTCCCAGAAGTTCAAGTAGAACGGCGTGTCCCCCGAGGTGGCAAAGTCGACGGGCCCCGCGAGCCGCTTGATGGCTTGCTCCAGGGAGTCGAAGGGATGCGTGTGTCCTACCTCGCCGCCGTCGACAAAGATCAACTCGGCGCCCAGGCAGTTGGCGTGCATGTAACTGATGGGCGGCGTCGCTGGAGCCAGCGGCGGCAGCCAATCTCCGAACATCTTGTACATCCGCTCTCGCCCCGTGCGGTAGACCTCAATGCAGGCCTCGGGCCGCGTGTAGAAATCCTTCACGGGCACACCGGCCAACTCTACGCAGGAGAGATAGGAGCCGCTGATCTGCCAGCTGAATCCCGCCTCGTCGCGGGCAACGTCATAGCTGGGTCGGATGTAGCTCATGATTTCTCTCAATCAGCGATGCGTGGCAGGCTCTCTTGGAATCTTGCCGAAGCGAGCCGTGCACGGCAACATCGGCGAGCCACGGTGGCGTGATCCTGGCGAAAGATCTACTGACACCCCTGACGCTCACGCCTCATCCAGTCTGAACACGGCTGTCTCCGGTGCCTGCAACTCGAATTCGAGGACCCCATCGGTCACCTCAACCTGTCTTCCCCGCACCAGATCGGTGACCCGGTAGTTCCCTGGTAGAGACAGTTTCTTACGACCTGACTTGAGCGAGTGCAAAGCCACCACGCTACAATCGGCCATAACCACTTCGTTCGTCTCGCAGTACACGTGAGCACCTGCGTGACGGGCCAGTGAGCGCCAGAGTTCTGCTGGCAATTGCGCTGCCACCGTGAACACCGACGCCCAATCGCCACTGCCACGATCCTGCCCCGTGTCGCCCACGCCGGCGCCTTGCCCATATTCCTTGATGGCCAGGCCGACCTCGTTACACATCCACTTCGTCCAGGCCAATCCCAGTTCTTCGCCATCCTGTGGGAACAGCAGCGGGCCATAGGCCAGACTGCCACCGTAGACCAATCCTGGTGGTAATTCGCTCACAGCTGGGTGATCATACTGAGTCACGGCCACCCGCCGTTGGGAATTGACCTCCAAAAGTTTCATGTCGAATCCGGTGAGCTGCTGAGAAGCCGTCGTCGAAAGATTTGCTCCGTCTGAGATCCCCGATCCCGGCCCCCAGATGACAACATGTCCATTGCACATCACGCGCTCGCGCAGGATCGCCAGACGGCGATCGTCCACACGAAATAGATTCGGAAAGTAAAAGACCCGGTGATCGGGGAAATCGTCCAACTCGAGATCATCAAATAGATACACGCGATAGGGTACACCACACCGCGCCAGACCGAGCTTCTGCTCCCACATGATCGCATCGTTCATGTAGTTGCCGGCGCCGTTGGTTTCCAGCACGGCCGTGTCGTCCAAAATCATGGCGATACCTGGCACGGTCTCGTGGTGCCAACTGATGGACTCTTTGATCACTTCCACCTGTCGCCCAATCGTCTGGTGAAATTGCGCCGAGTCGTAGTAGCCGCCACCGATGTCGAACCAGTAAGAGTTGTAACCCCTCGTCCATGCATCGGCGAAGTTGCGCCACGAGACGGCGGCGAATTCCTCCTGGTTCCGTGGCGTGCCGAATTCTCCATCACCAACAGGCGACGTGCGCTGATCCATTTCGCCGTAGTAATACCCACCGCGCAGAACGAGAGAATCCGCAATCCCCTCGGTCTGGCAGACGCCGCCGATCCCACGGGCTTGATAGTCGAGAGGTGTCATCAATCCGTCACAACCGGGGATGTCGAACAACTCGACCACATTCATGTGACCCGACCCGGCCATCACTTCCGGATAGGCCGGTGACCATGACGTATCTGCGTCGAAGAAGGCGCCCAGATTCCAGCCCTGTTGAGACAGTTTGAGTGCATCGTGCAAGACGATCACCTTGCGCTGAAGCACCTCGTCCATTGCCGCCGAGACATGACGGAAGTTGCAATGCCAAAGATCACGCTGAAGTTCCAGGTAGTCGCGCAGAGATTGGTTTCCCACCGCCGGCTGCCAGTACAGGATGTCTGTGACCTCGGGCGTCAGTCCCCGCAACCGGTCTCGTGGCACATCGATCGTTGCAAAGGTTGCAGACGGGTTGTCATGGGCCGCACGGAGTTGCTCTTCAGATGTGTATTTGGCCCGTAAGAATCGACGCCATTCGGCCACCATCTGCGGATTGTGGTCAAAGAGGAAACCGCGATCGACGGGAATGTGAGTTCCCTCCGTGACCTGAAAGTTGGTGTAGCCGATCACTCGATCCGCCCATGGCTGCCTCTCCGTCCAAGCGATGATCGCCGCCGAGGCTCTCCCCATGGTTCCCCAGAACAGGGCCGATGCCAGTGACGCTGAACGTCCCTCGGTGACGCCTTCTTCGGTGATGAACAACTCCTGCGGGAAGGCTTCCTTCCAGCTCTCAGGTGGGTGTGGCGTAAAACGCACCATGAGATAGGCGTCCGGATCACCTGCCAGCACCGCCTCGGCCTGCTCCTCTACATCCCACCCCCCTGACAGTTGGCTGGGCAACGGATCGAGGTGGATGTCAGCGCCCTGCCAGAAACGCTCCACCCGTGGCTGGATGATGTACACACCCATCTTGTGGGCGTAGAAGAACTCGCTGGCGCGCTCGTAGATGCCGGGTCTGCTGCTGGCATTGAAGCCGGGCAGCGGCTGTGGTTGACCATTGACGAACACTGTGGGGCGCCCGTTGTAGTCGCGGATGACCGCCTCAGTTTTCGGTACTGACATGTGCCTCTCCGGTCCTGTTCAAAGTTTCCGCATCCAGACGCTGGCTCAACCCAAAGAGATACTCTGGAGGCGCCTGATCAGATGTTGGTAGTGACTGAATGCCATGTCCGGTGAGGCCATGTCATCAAGGGCCGGCAGGAATCCTCCCTGCTGGATCAACGGTGTGAGTCGCTCGATCTCGTCGTCGATCGCCTGCGGACCCGCGATGACGGCCTCCTTTGGGATATTGCCGCCCATGAGTAATTCGCGACCGAATCGTTGCCGCAATGCGGTTGCATCCTTGCCTGCCATCACTTCCAGTGGCCACGTGCAATTGAGGCCGTGTTCCATCATCCCCGGGAGCAACTGTTCGAACTGTCCCGCACTCCACTGACAGATGACCGGCACATCGTGCTCGCGCAGAAGGTTGACGATCGGATCCTGATACGGATACCAGAATTCCTCGTAGATCTTCGGCGAGATCAGTGGGCCATTCTTTCCTGCAAGATCTTCGCCGAACATGGCATAGTCGATGCGCACCGAAGCGAGAATAGGACGGATCATGTCGAGGGCGAATCGACTCCAGTGAGAGAACATGTCGTGCATCAGATCTGGATCATCGATGAAGGCGGTCAGGAACCGCTCCATTCCCATGGCATAGAATCCAAGACGACAGAAGAACGGAAAGAAGCAGATCCCCACAGGATCCGTCGACGCCTCGAGGCGTGGGGCGACGATGGAATGCCAGTCACGTGGCAAGCGCCCGGGCGTAGCTGCGTGAAATCGCTGCTTGTATTCCAGCCAGTCATCGCCGCTGACCACGGGGTGATCGAGATGACCATAGGACATGGATGGATTGTCCCGACGCTTGCGGACCGTAGCCCCCATGTTGGAGATGGAATCGACATACTCCGCGTCCTGCGCGACGATCCTCTCCTCAAAAGCCGGCATTGGCCCCCAAGGTAGCGGCACCTGTACGAGTCGGGACATCCCAAGAAATTCTTCCGGACGTACACCCGCAGGAAGACCTTCACCGTGCCAGCGCTCAATTGCACGTTGTTCGAAGGGTTCCAGTGCCAGAACCGGCAGCGCGTCGGCTTCCTCATAGCTCATGATGGCACGGAAAGACTCGCGCGCGGACCTGCTCATCAGCTACCCAGCACGCCGGTCAGAGACAGGAGATTCTCATTCGACACGAGATTTTCCGTCGACACTTCCACCACCACACGTCCGCAATCACCTGCCTGTTGCACCAGCTGCTGCGCGAAGGCCGACGTGGATTCGGGGCCCTCGTCGTAGATGGCCGATGGGAAACCGACCCAGATACTCTTGTCCGGCCAAGTCCTAAGTGCGTCGCCCAGCGAGATATCCCCCATCGGGGGCGGATGGAAGGCTTCGACGATATCGACATCCGTCTGTGCGATCAGATCCTTCAGCGCTGCCAGTCGACCATCCATATGCACAGCCATGAGTTTTCCACGCTCGTGCAGCACCTGCGCCTGCTGTTCGTAGACGGGCATGAAGTAACGCTCGAAGAGTTTTGGGCTCACCAGGAAGTCGTCCAGATTGTCACCACACATGACGATCGGCGCCGGCGCATGAGCTGCAATCTCAGTCAACGCCTCGCGACTCTTGCACAGAGCCCGATATAGTCCTTCGACAATCCCAGGATGGTCTGCAAGATGGTAGTAGATACGACCGCCTTCGCTACCAACCCAGTCGATCATCAGCGTCTGCATCGGTGAGTGCGGCAGGGCGGTGAGGACGACGCCATCGTCCCCCAGCCAATCCATCGCCTGTTCGATCGGGAACGAGTCGGCCACGTATTCGGTGTGTTCCACCATGTACTGGACGACGGCGTAGTCCTCAGGCTCCTTGATCAGCCTCTCCGTCTGCCACGGGGACACGTCCTTCCAACTGCGGTTGGCATGCCATTGCCCCACACCCGGCTCGCGCAGATCCGTCTGCCAGACTGCGCCTACGGGTGTCGTGTAGGTACGGCGCCAGGCCACTTGCCCATGCCACAACACCTGCTGTTCACTCACCTCGACATCATGCAGGTGCTCCACATGGCACGGCCGCAACCAGCACATGCCCATGCCACGATTGCGGCATTCTCGCTCCGCCCAGCCGATCTGACTGTGGCGCCAGTAGTGGAAGAACGGGAGCCGGTCCGGCATACCTCCCTGACTGGCAGCCATGATCCGCTCACGTCGGGTCATCGTCATGATCGATCTTGTCCTGTGCTGGAGTCTTGAGGATCGGCGTTCTGAATCGACAGATCAGTCTCAGAATGGCGCCAGTTCACCCGCCGCCAACTGCCATCCCGCATCCACCGCTGCCAGATTGCTCTCGACGGTTCCCGTCGGCGCGAGTTCATCCACGGCCGCCTCCAGATGCGCTCTGTCGACGAGTCTGGTGCATCCCACGGTGAAACCAAGGGCGATCATATTTGCAACGATCGGTTTCTGCAAGCGCTGCTCGGCCAGATGGGTAAAGGATGCGCCGCTGGCACAGGAGGATGCGACGTCAGCCTGGCAGAACGCATCACCCAGCTCCATCCCGGGTGGCAATGCCGTCACCAGTTCCGTCTCCACGATCAGTCGACCGCCGCGCGCCAGATCTGCGCCGTATTTGTCACATGCCAGTTGCGACATCACAACCATGACGTCGGGTCGCAGTACTTCTGGATAGAGAATGGGGTCCTCGGCAAACACGACCTCTGCGCGCGCTCCACCACCACGAGCCTCGGCTCCATACGACTGATTTTGCACCACCTGATAACCGGCGAGCATGCCGGCTCGACCCACGATGATCCCCGCCAGCACAACGCCCTGCCCGCCAAAGCCGGCGATGCGGATCTCCTTGCGTCCGGATTCCATCGTCATCCTCCTGCTGCGGAAGGAACGGCAGCGACATGGGTCAGTTCACCGACGACCCACTTGCCGTCCAGATCTGCCGGATCCAGTCCTGCAGCGCGTCGCAACGGTACCGAGTTATCACGCATGATATCGTGCATGTGCGCCCCTGAGCCTTCACCCGATAACTTACCGAAGTGTACCGGACACTGGCTCATGACCTCGATGAAGGCGAACCCTTTGTGTGCGAGTGCACGCTTGACGGAGCGGGTGATGAATCGGGGCTGCGCCGTCGTCCAGCGAGCGACGTAGGTCGCACCGGCAGCCTCAACCAGGCGGCACAGGTCGAAGGGTCTGCCTTCGGCACCATAGGGTGTCGTTGCCGTCTTCACACCCTCGGGCGTCGTCGGCGCCACCTGCCCGCCCGTCATGCCGTAGATGCGGTTGTTGACGCAGATGACGGTGAGATCCATATCCCGGCGCGCCGCATGAATCAGGTGATTGCCGCCGATTGCCGTCAGATCCCCATCACCGCTGATGACGACGACCTTCGTGTCCGGCTGCGCCAATTTCACACCCGTCGCAAAGGCAAGCGGACGTCCATGGGTCGTATGCAGTGTATCGACGTTGATGTACGGACTGGGAATCCAGCCGGCGCATCCGATGCCACAGACAAAGGCGAAGTCGTCGAGATCAGCGCCATCATCGTCGAGGGCGCGCAGGACACTGTGGGCTATCATGCCGTCGCCGCAACCGGGACAGAACGTGGTCACCTCGGCACCGGGGCGCAGGTATTTCGCCATCGGGTGACGGGCTTCTTGCGTCGTCGTCATGCGGCAATCCTTTCCAACACATCCGCGGGTCGATGCAGGGTCCCCAGGATTTTTGGCGAGAGACCCTCCACCTCCGTGAGATTTCCAATGGCGGCCTGCACATAGGGCAGCATCTGCCCCAGATTGTTTTCCAGTACGATAACTCGCTTCGCGTCGCTGCAGAGATCTCGTAGTTCGACATCCGCGAAGGGCCAGACCGTGATCGGCCGAATCCAGCCCACCCGCCGCCCTGCCAGGCGGGCCTGGGTGGCGATCGCCTGTGCAGCCCGCCCCACGAGTCCCCAGCCGACGAGGAGGATCTCGGCATCTTCCGTATCGCCCGCCTGCACGTCGACGAGTTCCGCGCGCGCGTTACGGATCTTGCCACTGAGACGTCGCACGTAGTGATCGAGGGCTTCCGCATCTACCACGTTGCGCATGCCGACTTCATCATGGCACGACCCCGTGACGTGAGCCTTGAGGCCACGTCCGAAAATCGGCATGGGCGCCACTTGCTCATCGAGAAATCGTGGCGCACCATTGTCCTCGATCGTCGCCAGCTTGCGTTCCACAGGGTTCAGTTGCACGGGCATCTCGACGATCTCGCGCATGTGACCGACCGCGGCATCCGCCATCAGCAACACGGGTGTCCGCATGCGCTCAGCCGTATCGAAGGCACGCACCGTGAGGTCGAACATCTCCTGCGCCGAACTGGGTGCGAAGGCGATGGACTCATAGTCGCCGTGCGATCCGCGAGCCGCCTGCACCATGTCACTCTGTGACGGCACGGCAGGGATCCCCGTCGACGGGCCACCGCGCTGCACATCGACGATGACGCAGGGCGTCTCCGTACCGATCGCATAGCCAATGTTCTCCTGCATCAGACTCAGCCCCGGGCCCGAAGTGGCCGTCATCACTTTGGCACCCGTCCAGGATGCGCCGATGATGGCACCGATGGAAGCGATCTCATCCTCCATCTGGATGAAGACACCTTCCTTGAGCGGCAGTTGCTGCGCCAGGTGCTCGGCGATCTCTGTCGCCGGGGTGATTGGATAACCGGCGAAGAAGCGGCAGCCGGCGGCCAACGCACCCTCGGCGCAGGCGATATTGCCCTGCAGGAATCGTCTGTCTCCTGTCATTGTCTTCTCCCCCTACTTACGCAGCCACAGCGGCCGCTTCGAGCCATATCGCCAGATCCGGACAGTGCAGGACACACAGACCACAACCAGTGCAGCGGTCCGTCTCGACCACCTCGGCGGGATGCACACCGCGGGCATTCATTGCCTCAGCCCGCTGCAGGACACTCTCCTCACACACGTGCAGGCACAGACCACAGCCTTCCGTCCCTTTGCACATGGCCGGATCGATTTGAACCTGATAGTGTTTCTTCGTCGCCATCGATTCCTCTCCCCTACACGGCTACTGCCAGTTCGTGCTCTTTCACAAGTTCGACGACTCCCGCCGGCGTCGCGGCAACACGGATCCCTGCCGCCTCGAGGGCGGCGATCTTGTCATCGACGGTGCCGGAGCCCTCTCGTACGAGGGCCCCCGCATGTCCCATGGCCACACCCGGCACGGCGCACCGGCCAGCGATGTAGGCGACAACAGGCGTCTGCATGTGCTCTCGCACAAAGTGCGCGGCGCGCTCCTCCTGCGAACCACCTACTTCACCGATCAGGACGACGACACTTGTCTGTGGATCGTCGTCGAAGGACTGCAGTAGATCCGTGATATCCGTGCCGACTACCGGATCGGCGCCGAGTCCGACAACGGTACTCTGACCGATCCCCGCAGCGGACAGACCGCCACTCACCTCGTAACTGAGCGTTCCCGAACGGGAGACGACACCGACCGGACCGGGCTGAAAGAACCGGGCGGGCATGATCCCGACCTTGCACTGTCCTGGCGAAATGATACCGGGCGTGGCGGGGCCGACCAGACGGGCGCCGGCCGCCTCGGCACGAGCGCGCATGCGCATCGTCGAGTGCACGGGAATGCCTTCGGTGATGAGGACCAGTTTGCGGAATCCCGCATGGAGAGCCTCATCGATAGCCTGTTCGGCGACGGCGGGTGGCACGAAGAGCAGCGACAGATCGGCAGCGACATTGGCCTGTGCCTCGGCGACGTGGTCGTAGATCGGCACGCCCTGTTCTGTTGTGCCCCCCTTCCCGGGAGTCACACCGGCAACGATTCGCGTCCCTTCGGCGAGCATGAATTGCGCCTGTGCTCGACCGACCCGACCGGTCATGCCCTGTATCAGGACGCGTGTGCTTTGGTCGATGAGGATGCTCATTCAGCCAATCCCCATCTGTCGCATCAACACGTCGACGGCACACTCCGTCTCCACATCCCGCACGACGGTCACACCCGCCGTTTCGAGAATCTCCCAGGTCTCCTCCTGGTGATTACCGAGGGCCTTAGCGACGACGGGGATATCGAGCCCCTGGGCCATCACATCCGCCACGCCCAGAGCGCCGTCGTGGATGGGATTGATCCCACCATACACATTGATGATCACCCCCCGTACACCATCACAGGCCAGCACACGTTCCATGGCCCGTCGCATGAGACCCCGGTTAATCCCACCACCGGTTTCAAGAAAATTGGCTGGTTTCGCATATCGAGCGACCAGATCCATCGTCGCCATGCCAAGGCCGGCACCAGAACAGATGATGCCCACGTCCCCACCGAGTTCAACGAAGGTCATGCCACCGTCGCGCTCGCGGCGAGCGTCACCCTCATCTTCTCGCAGGGGCAAGCCAGCCAGTTCGCGTGCTGCATCATCTACTTCGACCACCGCGTCGAGGGCGACCACCCGGCCATCGGTGAGCACCGCCAGAGGGTTGATCTCGACGATCAGTGCCTGCTGTTCGGAGAAAATGTTCCATAGACCCAGTAGAGCGGAAACGATCGGTTCGGCGGGAATCACACCAAGTTTTGCCACCAGGTCTTCGGCGTCAGTGCGGGTCACACCGATGGTGGGATCGAGCGAGCAGCGTAGCGGCCCGCCCCCCGCACGGGCTAGATCTTCGACAGCGATACCACCTCGGCCCAGCAACAGGACGGGACGACCGGCGACGGGGTCGATGGTCATACCGGCGTAGAGTTCGGTGTCGATCGCAAGGCGGGCTTCAATGAGAACGTTTTCCGGCCACAGCCCCCGGCATGATCGGCCCAGGATTCGCGTCGTCTGCTGTACGGCCTGGTCCTCGTCATCGGCGGGCTGAATGCCTCCATCGCGACCTCGGCCACCTGCCAGCACCTGTGCCTTGACCACCACGGGGCCGCCGAGTTTCCGGAATGCAGTCGCAGCCTGCCGGGGGTCACCTACGAGGATTCCCGGTGGCACATCAATCCCGGCGACGGACAGCAGTTGCTTGCCTTCGTGCTCGTGCAGTCGCACAGCGCCCTCCCTCCCATCCTCTTCAGGAGCAACCGGCGTGCCCGGTGTCAACGACCTGCGCCAGCATTGGAAAGCGAGTCGCCGTGGCGTGATTTCACGGACTGAAGTGGGACGCTCGTGTCTCTGTTCAGAGAGTCTGAGACGTGGATGCGACGTTCTGCTCGTTGGTGAGCCTTCTATGCCCCATACATCTGATCGGGTGCAAGCTCCGCAGGATACTGGTCTCTCAACACGGTCCGTGTCCTGTAGCAGAGCTCACACGCGTCAGCGTATCCGTCCTGCAGTTCACCCACGCCGTAGCGGTCGGCCAGTTCGACAGGCCCACCCGCGATCAAGGGACCGATCACCGGATGCCCTTCAGGATCGTAGCGGTCACAGATCGTCTTCAGCGGTTCCGCGAAGAGATTCCCCATGGAGATGCCCTGGCACACGTGGAGATAGCCCAGAGGATCGACGTGAACACGTGAAGGCGACGCCAACTTCTCATGGGGACACGTCGTGAACTGCGCCGCTGGATACTTCTGCACCTTGGCCGCCAGCTTTTCGGCTGCCCTCCCTCGAAACATGATCCGCGACCCACCATCCGGGAGGGTCCCGACCACAGACTCCGCTGACACCACCTCCGGCTGGGCAATCGCAATCACGCCGATGTTGATCCCCAGTTCCTCAGCCGCAGCCCTCGCCGTCTCAGCGTGTTCAGCGAGCTCTTCGTTCCAGTGATATAGATCGCTGCTGACAGAAAGGGAATCAATCTTTCCTGCGAGCGGTTTCAGCCATTGGACCGCATCCGCTTCGCTCGTTGCCCAGTATGCATTCGACACGATCCCGACGGTGTATCCCATCTCCTTCGCCCGCTCGACACCGTGTTTCAGCAATGCGTAGTACAGGAACGGTTCGCCGCCCTCGAAAAAGACTGACCGGATCGACGGCACCTGCTGCGCCTGGTCCAGAATTTCGTCCAGTTGGCTGATCGTCAGCGTCCCCTTCTGCCAGTTGTGGCTCCACACAAAACAGTGGTCGCATTCCAGGTTGCATTGATACGTCAGCAGAACGTGAAGTCCAGTCAGTTCCATGATGAGATCCCTGTCAGGAGTGATCGATGCCGCCGCCGCGCCGGCCGAGAATCAGTTGTAGTAGGTGGAGTAGCGTTCCATGGCACCCATCAAAGCATCCGCATTCTCCAACGGCACACCCGGATAGAGCCCGTAGATCATCATCAATCCGCCTTCACGAGATCCGAGTCGTTCGACCTCGTCGCGCACCAGGGCATCGATCTGCTCCGGTGTGCCAAAACGGGTGATGGCCTGTCGGTCGATGTCCAGATCGATGCAGACGCGTCCAGCCAATCGGTCCTGAATCCAATCGATGCCGTTGACCAGGTCTTGCAGGTTGATCACTTCCACACCGGCATCGAGCAGGTCGTCGACGAGTTCACGGATGTCCCCATCCGAATGCATGTGTACGATGCAGCCCGCTTCACGTGCCTGAGCGATCAACCGCCCATAGGATGGTTTGAGATACTTGCGGAAATGGGCGGGCGAGACCATCGGCCCCTCCTGCATACCTAAGTCGTCAGCATACCCCATCCACTCGGCTCCCGCCGCAACGTAGCGACGGACGGATTCGGCGTTGAAGGCCTCGACCGTCTCGAGCAGCTGCCACAAGCGTGGTTCCTCATCGGCCATGTCATACATCAGATGTTCGTAGCCACGCAAATCGCTGAGGGTGAGGAACGTATGGCCGTGGCTCAGGCCTCCGCGTGCAAGTCCCCCGGACTCGATGGCCGTTGCGAAACCGGCCTCGACGGCCTGCCAGTCGATCGGTCCGGCGCCGGAGCTGGTCGCCGCATCTGGGGCGCTGAAGGCGGGCAGGTCATCCCAGTTGGCTAGTGCGTGCCGGGTGACGAGGGTGGCGATGCCATCTTCCGTCGTCTCGCGGGTGCAGCCCCAGGGATCGACAAATATCCGATGCGCCTCGGCGCCGGCATCGCTCGTGAGTTCGACCCGTCGGTCTGAGGCTTCGAACTCGGGGAACAGCATCGGGTGTGTGTTCATCAACCCCTCGAGTGCCTCTCGAGGATAGTGGTGCCAGCAGGCGGCGTTGATGTGGAACACCATCGGGATGTAGTCGGGTCGTTCGAAACGGACGACACGAAGCAGATTGTCACGTTCGGTCATTGTTGCGTGCTCCCCTTTGAGAGACACTACTCCAATCAAGGGACTTCGAGCCACCCTGGGCTCGGTTTTACTTGAGCACACCGGCCTGCTTGAGTCGGTCCAGGACGCGATTGATGGGCAGAGCCTCTCGGACGTTGCCGTTGTAGCCTACGAGGCGCGTCGCCTTGAAGAGCGCATTGAGGATCGCTTCTTCCGTCGCCTCGGCGATGGCTTGAAATGGGACGTCAATCAGGGATTCGTCCTCCTGCATCGCCTGACGGATAGTAGGATTCTCGCCGTTTCGAAAAGTGGTCGAGAATCCAATCACATAGTCCCCACTGCCGTGCCCACCTCTTGAACCGGTACGCGCCAGCCCGAAGGTTGCCCGTTTGGCGACGCGATCCAGGTCAGAACCTGGCAGGGGCAGGTCCGTCGCATAGATGATCATGATGGATGCCCCAAGTTTTTCCTCGTGCGGCTCAGGCTGCAAATCCCCCATGCGTACGCCAGAAACGGTCAAGGTGCCGCCAAAATTCGCCTGCACAAGGACACCCACCGTCGCCGTCTCTGTAGCGATTTGTACGACCCGTGAAGACGTGCCAATACCACCCTTCCAGCCGAGGGCGCTCATCGCCGTGCCGCCGCCGATGCTGCCCTGTTCGACAGGCCCCGGTGTCGCTGTCCGAATCGCCTCGACACAGTGTTCGGGCCGCACGTGCAGTCCGCCGATATCGTTCAGTCCTGCATCTGATGTTTCGCCCACAACGGGGTTGAACCAGGGGATACTGGAACGCTCCTCGAAGCAGTGCTCCACCATGTAGCGGACGATGCCTTCGAAGGCCGTGCCGACGCTCAAAGTATTAGTCAGCAGGATCGGTGTCTCGATTCGATGATACTCGTCGATGAACGACAGCCCTGCTGTGGTTCCCGCGCCGTTGATGACGAAGTTGCCACCCTCGACGGGGTCTTTCCACCAGTTGTCACCTGGTGGTAAGATGGCCGTGACACCGGTCCGTACGGGGCCCTTGCCAATCACCAGAGGACCGTCGCCCTCGATCAGAGTCGAGTGACCGACCCGTACTCCAGGGACATCTGTGATGGCATTGTTTGGCCCAACCGGGAGGTCGCCGATCAGGATCCCGACGTCACGTGCTGCTTGACGATCGTCATTCACGACGAAGTCCTGTCATGTCGCAGCCCCCCGCGCCTCGATCGGCCACACGGCATCCACCCGATCACCTCTCACTGCGTAGAACTGGTCGTGAAGATTGCACGTCCCGCAGCAGTGGGGAGGGATCAGTTCGAGCGTATCACCCACCTGAATTCGTTGGAAGTCTTCTTCGCTCACCTGGATGAGTCCGTGCTCCTCCGAATGCGCGATCACCTCAGCCCCTGGTAGATCCTTCACCTTGGGGAATGCGTTGATCGAGTAGTCGGCCGTGTGCTCTGTGGCGATGGACTTAATGCCGCAATCGGTGATGATCACATTCTTTCGGTCGCCCTTTGCCTGATTCTTGCTCATCACCGTGGTCAGCACCGTCAGGGCGCACTGGAAGTCCTCCATGCCTTCCATCTGCTGATACGGCCAGTCCATCAGTACATATGACCCCACCTGCACATCTGTAATCTCAGCACTGAACTCCGGTGTGATATTCCATGTAGCCGAGAACCCGCAGCTGACGATCTCCACATCGATGCCCTCTGCTTCGATGAGATGCTTTGAGCGGATGACCCCCTCGAGTGCCACGTGGTGCTTGGCCTTGCGCTCCTCAAAGTCGACCACATCAGGTGTCGACAGGTCGTGTGACCAGATCCCCCTGAACTTGACGCCCGGCAACTGCACGATCTCCCGGGCCAGCTGTGCGACCCCTTCGCCAGCCTCCACGCCGCATCGACCCATGTAGATCTCGATCGCCACATTCACGCGGGCACCAGCCGCCTGGGCCGCCTTTGAGATGGCCTGCACATTGGCCAATTCCTCCACACCGACGGTCATATCCGCCCACTTGGACAGGTCCACCAACCGCGCGATCTTGCGGGGGCCCACAATCTGGTTCGAGATCAGGATTCCCCTGATCCCGGCACGAGCGAAGATCTCCGCCTCGCCCAGTTTTTGGCACGTCACCCCAATCGCCCCCGCCTCGATCTGCTTGTGCGTAATGATGGGTGTCTTGTGGGTCTTCATGTGCGGCCGCAGGTCGGCGCCCAGCCCCTGGTAGTACGCGGCCATCTTCTGGATGTTGTGCTCCATGGCATCCAGATCGATAAGCAGCGCTGGAGTATCGAGATCGGCTATACATCCGGACATGCCACATCCTCCTGAGACAATTTGTGTATACGATGAGGACCGAACATTGGTTGAGGCGGGGCCGTTGTCAAAAGCGTGAGCTTCAGTCGTCACGCGGACCGAAGCCCTCCTCCCCAACGGGTCGTTGCGTCGCAGTCGGATCGCCGCTGGCAGGACGACCGAAGTGGTCGGGTTGCCAGTACCAGATATGCCCCTGGTCCGCCCCTGCAACCAGCTCGAAGGCGCCATCGCCATCCCAATCGACGGGGGCCATGTGCACCCCATGCCGCCAGAATTCCAATGGCTGACCTTCCCCATCGAACAACAGGATGACTGGCTTACAGAACACCGGCTCACGATTGGAGCCGACGTTCTTTGCAAACAGGACATAACTGCCGCGATAGGGGCTGCCGTGTTGTGGGCCAACTCCAATCAAAAGATCGAGGCGACCATCACCGTCCCAGTCAACCACGTTGAGCTTGGTCCGCCCGCGCCCGTCGCCGCCATCCGGCGTGTAGACACCGTGTGTCTTAATCGTCGAACCGTCCTCGTAGCGCAGCTTCTCGCCGGGCTGCAGTGCTGAAAGGTCGTCCGGCCCTGTTCGCCGGTACAGAGCCAGATCCAGGTCCTGATCCTGGATGATGATATCCGGGAGCACGTCGTTGCTGAAACAGCCGATCCCTGGCTGCTGTCGCCATGGTCCTATGAGCGGCGATCCGTCGGAAATGTGCAGACGCTGTGGTGGCCCCAGTTCCGGCACGGTCTGTGTGCCCCCATTGGGATACCACTCATAGAGGCTGACCATATCGGACACGACCAGGTCAAGCAGTCCGTTGCCATTCCAATCGATCAGAACGGGATTGCTGTAGCCACCGGTCTCACCGTCGTACGGGCTCTGAGAGCCGCCCCAGTGCTGTTCGCCTGCGGGATACGGCGTCGCCAACCGGCGAATCTCGGTCGTTCCATAGCGCACCCGCTCCGGTGGGGCAAAGCGCAGTGGATCGGTCGAAAGGGTTTTGTACCAGAAGATGTACCCCTCGATGCTACCGACGAGGAGATCTGGCACACCCGTTCCACGCCAGTCGCCCACCGTGGGGACCGAGAAGATACCGCCGTTAACGTGTGGATTTCGCTGCTTGACCTTGCGCGGCGTGTCGTAGATCGGTCGATTCGCGGCGTCCCGTCCGTAACACCGCGCCCAGTCGATGTTGCCAGCGTTATCGGCGGCGAAAATGTCGAAGCGGCCGGCGGCGAGTAGATCGGAAACCCCGATTCCCGACTGCAACGTAGCAATGCGGTTGAATGGCTCGCCGTGCAAGGTGAACAACTCGGCCACGGTACCCCACTCGGGAATTTCCCCCGGCGCCGGCAGCGGCAAATGGTGCACGCTGCCATAGTAGTTCAACAGCAGAAGCCCGGAAGCCGGATCGGTGGGGTCGACGACACTGATGTGGAAGGTATGCCGAGGCAACTCGATGGACGCGATCCCTGCGTAGGTGAATCCGATGCCGTCTGCCGTGCTGGTATTGCGGAAGAGATGGAGAGACTGTCTAGGAAAACGTGTGTACCAGGTACCATCCCGGTCATACCGATCCCGCTGGTCTTCAGGTACGACGCCTTCCGCGTCCATGCTCCACATCTCACCCCGATCGCTTTCAAGCACGATGAGGTCCACCACGCCATCGGCATCCCAATCGATCGCAGCCACTGTGCCACCACCGAAGTTGATCGTCTCCTGGCGGCCTTCGATCGTGATCGGGCGACCGACCTCCCGGTTCGTGGGAGCACCATCGTGCAACGTGACCGCCACCGTTTCCTTCTGTGAATAACCTCTGGGCACCAGGATTGCCTCCGCAACGCCGTCACCATCGAAGTCGGCGACGACGGCGATGGTGCCTACCAGTCCTGTATCCCGCTCGTTGCGATGCAGTGCCCGCGATACTTCCCCCCACTGCATGCCGCGATCGACGATGGGTGTGCCATCAGCCAGCGTGTCCGCGATCTGGTAGCTGTAGATGTCGCCGTTGCCACCGGAGGCGACAATCTCGAGCTGACCGTCCCCATCCCAGTCCAGAACGTGGGCAGCGCTGGCACCGGTGAACAGGTCCCCGACGACGGTGTCATCGCCGAGAACGAGAGGCAGTCCATCGCCCGTATTGCCGCCCGCTATGGGTCGGGGAAATTCAGCTCCCTGCACGTTGGGCCTCCTTTGAGGTACGTAGCCAAAGCCAAACCAATGACATCAACGTGCATGGACGCAATGTGCGCCTTGGCAGGCACGTTTGGACGGACACGGCGGCCACTGTTGTTTTGCCGGAGAGAGATATTGAGCAGACCCGTCAGGAGAGAGCATGACAGCATCGACCGTAACGGATGAGATGTTAGAGACGTATCGACGCGATGGTGTGGTGAAAGTGCCGCAGATCATCACGCCTGAGGAAGTGACGCAGTTTCGGCAGGTGTCTATGGATCTTCTGGAATCGATGCCACAGAATCCGGATCGGCCTTTCAACCAGAAGGTGAATGTCTGGCGTGATGAGCCCGTATTGAAGCGTCTGACACAACACCCGAATGTGGCCGCCGCCGCCGAGAAGTTGTCCGCTGTGCGATTGCGAATCTGGCACGACCATATCCTGGCGAAAATGCCTGCCCTGGGTGTACCCACCGCATTTCACCAGGACTTGGTGAAGTGGCCCTATGATCGTCGCGCCCACGCTCTCTCCGCCTGGATCGCCTTACAGGATACGCCGGTGGAGATGGGTTGTATGTCCTTCGTGCAAGGATCACACAGGATGTTGGATGTCCAGGACATGGGCACAAATGATCAGGACGCGTGGCGGGAGATTGCGCCGGAGATTGGCTGGCGTCCCCGAGTAACGCTGCCCCTGCAAGCAGGAGATTGCACCTTTCATCATGGCATGACATTTCACACGGCAGGTCCGAACCAGACCGAGGATTGGCGCGTCGGATTTGTGATCATTTTCGTGGATGCAGGTGCCACGTATACAGGCGAGAAACACGTTGTGACAGATCCGCTGCAGCTCGAACCCGGTGCGCTGCCACCAGATGACATGTTTCCCCCAGTCGCTGCGTTTTACCAATGACCCATTACAGTTTCATGCTCATCGATTCTGCACCGATCCTCGATGCCGACCCGAACCACGTCTTCGGCTTGTTGCAGGAATATGGTTATGAAGGCGTTGAACTCAACCTGACGCCGCAACTCGTAGATCGCCTGGATCTGGTGGAGCGGACCGTACGTGGCTGTGGTCTGAGCCTACCTTCTTTCCTGACCGGCGCCGCCTATAGCCCGGATTGCTGCCTGAGTTCTGCCGACGTCGACGCACGAAAGCACGCTGTAGACCGTCTCGTCGGCCACCTGGACATCGCCGAACGCTTTGGCGCCATCCTCGTCGTGGGTCTGCTGCAGGGATTGCACACCGACGAGCCAGATGCGACGCAGGCCAATCGCCGCATTGTTGACTGCCTGCGACAGGTTGGTGACGCAGCCGAGAAGCGTGGCGTGGACATCGTGATCGAACCCATCAATCACCTGCAGGTGGGCTTCAACAACTCTGTTGCCGAGGTACGCAGCCTGATTGAAGCGATCGGTTCACCTGCACTTCGACCGATGGTCGACACGATCCACATGAACATCGAGGAGACGTCGCTGACTCAGCCCATACTGGATTGTGGCTCTGAGTTGCGCCACGTGCACCAGTGTGAGAGCAATGGCGGTGTCTTGGGCAAGGGTCACCTCGACTTCACTGCTGTGACGTCGACACTTGGTCAGATCGGATACGAAGGGTTCGCGTCGGTGAAGGTCTACCGGAAGGCAAGCCTGGAAGAGGCGGCGCAGGCAAGTATGGCGTATCTGCAGAGTCTGGCGGTCTAGTGCGAGTCAACCGACTCACGGATTGAGGTTGCCAGGTGCATCGAGCCCGACATCGACGAGGGCACCGAACAGTTCCTCAAGCTTAGCCAGATCGCCTTGTGGCAAGGCGGGCGCCAGAATAGAGTCTATGTTGGCCTTCAGGTGGTCTGCATTGCCCGTGCCAAAGAGAATGACATCCGTCCCAACCGTGTGTCGGCAGTATCTGTAGGCGGCATCGATGATACTTCGTGCGCCGGCCTCGTGCAGCAGAAAGCCCAGTGGCTCCGCCTCATCCTCTAGCTGGGCCGGCAACTGCCCCTCTCGCACCAACTCGTCGACAACACGTTTCAATCTGCCTGCCTCGCTGAAGAGCACCCTCACAGCGAACATGATGAGTACACCGATCCCTTGACGTGTCGTAAGCGGCAACAAGGATCGAGCCGACTGGTGCATCATGTGGTAGGCAATCATGATCACATCCGGCCACCCAGTCTTAATTGCCGGCGTCAGGGACTCATGGCGGGCATCAAGGGGTGGGATTTCTGTGACACCAAGAAAGCGAAACTTGCCCTTCTCCCTTTCTCTGAGCAGAGCCGGGACAAGGGAATCGACAGCATAGGCATAGGCCTTTGGCGCCACACCGTGAAGATGGTAGACGTCGATGCAGTCGACGCTGAGGTCCCGCAGAGACTGATCGAGGCTCTTCACCAGCGTGTCGGGTGACACCAGCTCATCGCCCGTGGCGACACTGCCTTTGGTGGAGATTACGAAATCGTCGCGATCACGACCCGCGAGGGCCTCACCGACGATGGATTCTGTGCCGTAGATTGCCGCTGTGTCGAAGAAATTGATGCCGAGATCAAGTGCCAGGCGGACGATTTCTACTGACTCCGCCCTGCTGCTGCCGGTTCCCTGTCCGATTCGACTGAAACCGCCGGCGCCGAGTCCTGCTACGCTGACACGAAGACCTGTGTTGCCGAGAGTCGTGAAGTCCATGACGGGTCGCCTAGTGGATCGTGGGATACTGATCGAAGAGTGTCATTCGCACGCAAGATACATCCTGCGCCTTGGGACCCACACGCGGCCCCCTCAAGGCGACTTCAGACAGACCAACACCCTGCCCGTCTGGCCGCCCTGCAGGATTCGGTCGATTTCAGGGCCCAACACTTCCAGGGTGACTTCGCGTGCCAGCATCGCTGACGGATCCAGCTTCCATTCATTGGCGACGAGTTGCCAGATTCGCTGGCGCTCCTGAGAAGGGATCTGCGCCGAATCAACGCCGACCATCGTGACACCTCTCAGGATGAAAGGCAGGACAGTTGTTTCCAGAACGGGTGATGCTGCCAGACCGCAGATGACGACGACGGCCTGTCGCTGGGTCGCCTTCAAGGCACTGGCCAACATGACGCCTCCCACACTGTCAACGACACCCGTCCACTGGCTCTTCAACAGCGGTCGCCCACTGTCGTCGGTCGCGTCTTCGCGCGACAGCAATCGGTGCGCGCCTAATGCGAGCAAATAGTCACGTGCTGATTCGACCTTCCCCGTCGCCGCAACGACGGTATATCCCAACTGCGCCAGCAAGGCGACAGCAAAACTGCCGACGCCACCCGTGGCACCGGTGACCAGGATCTCGCCGTCTTCGGGTTTCACGCCGTGGGCAAGGATCTTGTCGACACACATGGCTGCGGTGAAACCTGCGGTGCCGTAGATCATCGCATCGCGTGCCGTGAGCGTCTTCGGCAATCTGACCACCCAGCTCGCCGGTACGCTCACAAACTCGGCGAAGCCACCTGCCGTATTCATCCCAAGATCATTGCCGATCGTCACCACCTCATCGCCCACAGCAAACTCGTCACAGCTGCAGCGCGTCACGGTACCAGCCACGTCAATGCCCGGTGTGTGAGGATAGGTACGCGTTACACCAGGGCTGCCGCTGGCCGACAGCGCATCCTTGTAGTTGAGGGAGGAATAATGCACCCGAATCAGCACGTCCCCCGGCGGCAGATCACCGACCGAACGGGTCTCGATACTGCGAACGAATGTCTTCGGCTCCTTCTCTGTGACCACAAGAGCGCGAAATTGCTCGCCATCTGCGGAACCGGGTTGCGCCATCGTTTCCCTCTGTTGTATGAACAGGCTGTGCTTTTGACTTCTAGCGGACCAAAACAAGACATTGTCGCACACTCGTCCAGTATCGTGCAGATGCCGGGCGCGTGACAGACTATCTTTCGGCTCCGAGATACACCGACCTGCCTGGAGAGGATCAGTGATGCAAGACCAGACACCTGCCGGCAAATGGCTGGCTGACAAGATGTCCACCGAGTTCAACCGAAATTCTGCGTCTATCGAGATAGCTCACGATGAGTCGCTGAACACGGACACCGGGGATTTTTCCATCTCTCTCTGGGCTCATACCGACGCTGACATGGACGATGTTCTCGGAGATCTGGTCAGCAAGTTCGACCCCTCTCTGAGGAAGGGCTTCAACCTCGGCTTTCACGACGGCCCCGGTGTGACTTCGACCCACTCTAATAACCGGCACCTGTATTTCGGTATCGACGACGGTGGCGAGGAGGAGTGGATCGACTGTGGACAACCGGGAAACAGCGTGAAGGTCAGCGGCCTTTGTGTGTGGAAGGGTGATCTGTACGCAGGCTCGTACGAGGGCGGCAAGAGCGAGACAGGGCACGTGTATCGCTACATGGGTGGCCGCAATTGGGAGGATCTGGGTAGTCCCGATAAGTGCAATACGGTGGTCTCCCTTGCAGTGTGTGGCGACGAACTCTTCGTCGGCACGGGCCACTATCGAGCGCAGGGGTCGTCCTTGGAACCCTCACCAAATGTGGCGCCCGGTGGAAAGGTGTTTCGCTACACCGGCAACAAGACCTGGGAAGATTGTGGCAAGATTTCGACAGACGACCGCTACACTGATGCAGACTACAATGATTGGGTGAAGGGTCTGCAAGGCTGGAGCAAAGATGACGTCGACACTGTGGGAAATCTCACAGTCTTCGACGGCAAGTTGTACGCGATGCCTTACTACCACCGTGGGGTGTATCGCTACGATGGCGGCACAACCTGGACATTTTGTGGCGATCCAGGCTGCCGCTTGATGGCGATGGGACTCTTCGATGGCCACCTGCTCGGTGCCGGGAATGAGGGCAACCATCAAGGGGGTGTGTACCGCTACGAAGGCGGGGAGAGATGGTCCTGTGCCGGCCGTCAGGAGGGGGTTGATCAGGTGTATTCCTTCGCCGCCTACGAGGGCAAGCTACATACGGGCACATGGCCAGAGGCAAAAGTCTTCCGTTGGGACGGCGAGCAACAGTGGACTGACTGTGGGCAGCTCGGTGCTGAACTGGAGGTTATGGCGATGGCTGTGTACAACGGCAGCCTCTATGCGGGCACACTCCCCCTGGGAGAGGTGTATCGCTACGATGGCGGCACGACCTGGACAAAATCGAAGCAACTGGATACAACACCCGATGTGAAATACCGCCGCGTATGGTCGATGGCCGTGTTTAAGGGCAAGCTATTCTGCGGCACCTTGCCATCGGGACATGTTCATTCCCTGGAAGTGGGAAAGAGTGTGACCTATGACGTGGCCCTTGAAAGTGGCTGGCGACATCTGGCAGGCGTGCGCCGAGGCAGCCGACTCGAGTTGTTCGTCGACGGCAAGCTCGTGCGTTGGTCGTCGGATCTCGGCGACCAGGCGTGGGACCTTTCGAATGATCAGCCTCTGCGTATCGGTATGGGACCCCACGATGGCTTCAAGGGGAAGATGCGTGACATACAACTGCACCGGCGAGCCTTAACAGCAGAAGAGATCTCTCAGACGTACGAGGCGGGAGCATAATTACACTGCGGGGAACACCAACACCCGATCAGTTGGCCAGCGTGCGAGCGCTGGTGGAACAAGCCGTGTCCATGCCTGACAGCGTATGGGCCAAGGGCGCTCCCCTGTTCCGCTGCAGGCAGTTCGAGGCTGATGAGTTCCTCCTGCACGCCGGTGAGGTCTCCGTGTACATCTACTTCCTGCTGTCGGGTGTCGTGCGCCAGTTTTATCTGACGCCAGACGGCAAACAATTCAACAAATCCTTCTCTGTCGAGCACGAGCCATGTGGCGCTTTCCATTCGTCGCTTACCCAGACACCCAGTCGCTTCAGCATTCAAGCCCTTGAGGCCACGCAGTTGCTGCAGGTGCGCTTTGAGGATCTCACGACACTCTTTGAACAGGATTCTCATTGGAATCAACTAGGCCGCAAGTCGGCCGAACAGCAGGCATTGTGGAATGAAGAACGCGAGGCCCAGTTCCTCCTCGACTCTGCGACGGACCGTTATCTACGTTTCCGGCAGCAGTTTCCTGGGCTGGAGGAGCGCATCGCACAATACCATGTCGCTTCCTATCTGGGGATTACCAACGTCGCCCTATCCCGAATCCGCAGAAAACTGCGCGACGAGAAAATGGGGGCCGCTTAACCTGGGTTCATGACACAGATCGGCTGCGCACCGATCCTTTGTGTATCACCCTGGAGGATGATATGAACCCTGTTGCAGACAACATCTGGGAAACACAACGCCCCTTGAATCTCGGCCCCGTGCATCTTGATCATCGGATGACGGTGATCCGCCTGGACACTGGGGATCTGTGGGTCCACTCGCCGATTCGTCTGAATCCGCGGCTGCAGAAATCACTTGCTGAACTAGGCCCGGTCACTGACCTGGTCGCGCCCTCTGTCTTTCATGATCTGTTCATCCAGGAATGGGCGGATGCGTATCCACAGGCGCGGCTGCATGCGGCCGATGGTTTGCGACAGGAACATGGGGATTGGCGCATCACCGACGAACTGACGACGTCCGCCGCACCGACATGGACAGATGAGATAGAGGGTCTGGTCCTGCAGGGCATGCCGAAAATCAATGAGACGGTCTTTGTCCACAAACCGAGCGGCACGCTGATCGTGGCAGATCTTGTCTTCAACTACACCGACTATCAACTGAACACGGCGACGTCCCTGACTTTGCGCATGGCGGGGACCTATCAGAAATTCTCTGCCTCGAGGTTGTTCCGCATGTTCATCAAAGATCGTGGAGCCATGCGAGCTTCACTGGATCAGGTGCTCACCTGGAACTTCGACCGGATACTCCCGGGCCATGGCCACGCTGTCGAAACAGACGGCTCGCAGTCCCTGCGCCAGGCCTGGAACTTTCTGTCATAGGAAATACGTAGATGAACATTCTCCTGATCACGAGTGACCAGCAGCGATGGGACACGCTGGGGCGACTCAACTCGGCAATCGACACACCCAACCTCGATCGACTCGCGGCGCGGGGTGTTCTCTTCGATCGCGCCTACACAGTCAATCCTGTCTGCACGCCGACGCGATGCAGCATTCTCACGGGCGAATATCCGTCGCGTCACGGGTGTTTCCACGTCGGCACCTCCCTGCCTGAGAATTATGGTCCCACCGTGGCACATCGATTCGCCGCGTCCGGGTATTCCACCAGTCTGATCGGCAAGTCTCACTTCCAGGCCTGCAAAGATCCCGCCAGTCTTGAGTCAGCGCCCCGAGTCCACGATCTGGACCACTTCAGCAACTGGAATGGTCCCTATTTCGGCTTTGAGCACACGGAGCTCGTGATCGGTCATACATCCGAACCCCACGCCGCCGGTATGCACTATGGCGCCTGGCTGCGGGATCGAGGTGTCGATCTTGAGAGATTCTTCAATATCCACGACTACGATCACTATGGACCGTGGTCGCTACCAGAAGAGCTTCACGGCTCCACCTGGGTAGCGGATCGGTCAAATCGCCGCCATCGATCGCGCCAAGGGCAAACCCTTCTTTCTATGGTCAAGCTTCCAGGACCCTCACAATCCTTATGTCACACCCGAACCATGGGCATCGCAATACGACGCCACGTCCGTGCCGGCTCCCATCCCGCCACCAGACCTCGATGCGCATCCGGAGTTCTACGCCAGCCTTGCGCGTGGTGCCTTCTATGGTGACGACCCCCAGCTGGGGGAAAAAGCGTGGGGGGACGTGAAGATCCGGCCAGACATGGGTCCCGACGAGACCCGGGCGCTGCGCGCCGTCTACTACGGGATGGTCAGCCTGATGGACCACCATATCGGGCGAATCCTCGACAGATTGGAAGCAGACGGGACCATCGACGAAACAGTGATCATCTTTGCCTCCGACCACGGCGACTATCTGGGTGACCATGGCCTGTGGGGAAAGGGGCTACCTACCTACGAAGCAATGCAGCGGGTCCCCCTTATCGTCGCTCATCCTGACTGTCAGGAGCGCGGCCAGACGAGCCATGCTTTGCAGTCCCTTGTCGATATCAAGCAAAGCTGTCTCGACGCAGCAGGTCTCGCCCCTTCGGCGGCAAGCCAGGGGGTGTCGCAGAAGACAGCCTGGATCGATCCAGGTATTTCGGTTCGCGATCACTGTCTTGTGGAATTTCGACCTGCTCAAGGTCAGTACAAACAGGTGACCTATGTGACGGATCAGCACAAACTCGTCCTGTATGACACGCGCGACTATGGCGAGCTCTACGATCTTGGTGTGGACCCCGAGCAGTCGCGGAATCTGTATGACGACCCCAATTACCAAACACTGAAGGCGGAGCTAGCGGCGACTCACGCGGCAGACCAGGAACAGGTTGATTTGGTTCGCGAGAGAAAAGCAGTCGCCTGAGATCGTCGTTCATTGTGGCGGAATCTGTCGACGCTACCACGCCAGTTAGCGCCCAGCCCTCGGAGGCCACGACGTCAGAAACGCACGCAGCGGAATCCACCATTGTGTGCCACATGACTGTCACGATAGGCAGAGGGCATCGTCTTTTCCTGCGCTGTCCAGCTGCCCCCGCGATTCACTGGCTGCCATGACTTCTCCGGGTAAGGTTCGCTGAAGAAGGGGAAGTTGAACCAGTGCTCGTAGTCGGCGCCGCCCGGATACGGGTAGAAGATCGACGTCGTCCACTCCTTCACGTTGCCCGCCAGATCATGAATACCCTCTGGCGTGACACCGCCGGGGAAGCTGCCCACCGGTAGGGTGCCGCCGTAGTGGAAATCGTAATTGGCCAGGTGGGGGTTGATGGCCTGCTCACCCCATGGATAGGTACGGCCCTCTGCACCGCGAGCGGCGCGTTCCCACATCGCCTCTGACGGCAAGTGTTTGCTGCGACTCGCAGCATAAGCCTGGGCATCGGCCTGTGTGGCGAAGACGATGGGGTAGTCGCCCCGCCCGGGAAGGGTGCGATACTCCCCGGGCCCCTCTTGAATCAGCCCGCACAGTTCTGGACTCTGCATGCGCTCGCGATAGTGCTCGTCGCGTCCCCCTTCATTCAGAAAAGCCGCATACTCGGCGATGGTGATCTCGTAGCGATCCATCCAGAAACCGGGCACCTCCACCTCGTGAGCGGGACTGTGCACAGGATCGGTGGGATCCGGCCCCAGCGTGACCGTTGCTGCAGGCAGCCAGACCATGCTCGTATCCTGCCCGCTCGGGGGCGGAGGTGGTGCAAGCATTGGATGACTCAACTCCAACTCCTCGTCGAGCACGACACCTGCAGTCAGATCGCTGAACAGACCCCGTGCCCACATCTCCGGTATGTGTAGATCACCGATGAAAGTCGATGCCCACACCCAATCCTCCACCGGTGAATACGGTAGCAGATAGGGAAACATCTGTGTGTACACGTGCATGAATTGCACACGACTGAAATTCAGTCGCCACTGGTCGCCTCGACGTGGCGGCACCTGCATATCCGGATTCCGTCCCGTCATATCCGCATAGGGAATCATCACTTCCACCGTCCAGCCTTCATCGATGTCGTGATGATAGTTCAGCGTCCCCTGCACCTGCACGGCGTGGCGCATGTTCGGCGCGTTGTACGTCCCATCCGCCAGCGCATTGCGGTGATTGTCGTTCTCGTGCCACATGTCGAACATCTGGTTCAGCGCCGTCATCTCGAACTCGAAATAGTTCACCGCATCCGCTGTGGGATCGATGAAAATTTCGAAATCATTGTCCCAGTAGGAAATTGTGTCGCGTTTCGTGATGTGACCCCAGACGTTCTCCTCCTGCAACTGCGCCGCAAACCAGATGGCCTCATCATCCCAGGTGATCTTTGCGCGCGTCATCTTCCAGGGCAGCGGACAATACGGGGATTGTGCGTCCTCGAAGGGTTCTGTCCACGCCGCGTCCTGCCAGGCCTTCTCATTGATGCTGCCATCGAGAGTGATCGGCCCGGATCGACGATAGATCACATACTGGCGCGGCTGGTAGCGGGCATAGGTGTTGTTGCGTTCGAGAGGTGGATTGAGATAAACCGGTGTCGGCGAATCATCGGGGAATTTGCGATCCCGGCCCCACAGATAGATCTGTCCGAGACTATCCGCATGCGGCGGTGTCGTGATCCACACACTCGTTGATGCCGTCTGCCAGCGCTGTTCGTGGTCATTGACGACAACCACTTCACCTAGGGGGTCATATTCGCGCCGCACCTTGCTGGCGGCACGCCGTATCGCATCTGCACCGATCAAGTCGATGCGCACACCGTAGAGGATAGAGTTTCGATACGTGTAGGTGATGTGTTGTGCGCGCTCACCGAAGACGTCCAGATCTTCGTCGGCACGCCGCAGCAGACCGTGGATGAAGGTGCCTTGCATCTTCCAGGGCATGTCAGCGGATCGGGTACACCAGGCTACATCGCGGAAGCCCTCTGCAGAAAGCAGCAACTCCGGCTCGAAGCGAAGCCATCCCGGCCCATTGGAACCGGTGTACCCAGGCGCGGCCATGAGAAACGCCAGCAGAAGAATCGTTTGTGCTCTTGCCATCGATCTATCACACTTTCCGAAGAAACGTACCATCCCACTGCCTTCGCGCGGATCGTTCGAACCCCCTCGCACGCGATCTGTCGCACCATGATTCAGTTGCAGACCCGACACACGACCTTCTGGTCATGGGAATCGGGACCAAAGTTGGACCGCTCCAGATCGCCCCACTTGTGAATGATATCAAACCCCTGTGTCTCGAGCAACAGATCCAGTTCCTGTGGGAAGTAGACGCGCATGTCGACGTGACCGAATTCGGGCGCCTGCGCCAGTGGCAGGCAGACGTAGCCCGTGACGCAGCCGGTCTCCAGAATGGGGCTGTATCAGAAAAATCGCGAGCCACACCGATGCAGAAGTCAGACTCTGTCGATTTTTCCGGATACATCAGATCATAACAACGGCCATCTTCGTAGATCGATAACATGGAGTGTCATATCTTGCTCGAATGAGGTTAGGGTTCCGGATACGTGCTGACGGTCAGCGCCGCATATAGAACGGAGCTGGGCGCCACGGCGCCTTCGATCGCACCGGCAGGCGACGTTCTCTTCTACTTCACCAATGAGACAGAACCCGCGCAGGGCGGCCGACTCACACTCAAGCGGGTGAACCTTGATGGCACGCAGCGCGAACAGATCTGCGTCGTCGATGGCGTGTTGCCCGGTGCACCGGGACCGTTTTCGCGCCCCTACCCATTGTCCACGGTATCCTCCGACGGGCAGCGTGTAGCGATCTCCGGATTTCTGGGCGATGGTTCGGCCGCTGACGCGCCCTGGGGTTTGCTCGTGTTTGATGTGCCCTCCGGGCGCGTAGAGTTGATTCTGCAGGGCTCCACCTGGTGCAATGTTCATCCCCAGTATTGCCGATCTAAAGAGTCTTCAGCGTCGCACGATTTGCTCGTGCAGGAGAATCACGGCAATGAGTGCGATGCGTCTGGGGCAGTTTACGAAGTTGACCGGCGGTGACGGAGCGGACATTCACGTCATCGCCGACGATGGGTCGAATTTCCGTGATCTGCCCTGGGGTCGGGATGGCAACGAATATTGTCAGGGACATCAATGCTGGATCGGCGCTAGCGACAGAGCCCTCACGTCGACAGGCAAACGCGCGCCGAAGTGTGCGGAGCTCATCGAAGCGCGCGCCGTGCCTCATGTCGGGCACGAAGGATTGAAGACGCCAGGTGGTGTGCGCAATGATCTATCGCGCCAACACCCACAGCCCGATTTCTATCACTTCGCCACCGATGCTGCCGGAACCAGACTGATCACCGATTCTGGTCCACGTGATGGTGGCGGCGGGTTGTGGCTGGGAACGATTCCGCGCGACGAAACACAGGCCATCCAAGACTGGGCCTATCTGATGAATCCCGGATCCTCCTGGCAGAAGCACACGCACATCCATCCATTCCTGTCCCCGGACGGCAAGACGGGTTTCTTCAATTCCGATGAATCAGGAGAGTCGCAGTGCTACATGGTGCGCGGCTGGGCGTGACGCTCTCAGGCGGCGCAAGTATCGCGCAATCCAAAGCAAACCGGCGCAACGATCGTCTTTCACTAGCATGGGTGCGACGAGGGCTGTAACTCCGTGAACGACAACGGCTTCCCCCTTTCCTCAAAGAGAGCCGGTAGTCTGGCACTGACCTTGCAGTGGACCCCGTAAGACCGATCGGTGCCTTGGTTGCCAAAGGCCACCAGTCTGGATACACTGACACGTCGTATGGGCTGATCTTCTGCCCCGGTGGGATGGTCGAATGGACACGAGTGTTGGACATCCGAAAAGCAATGGTCGCGACCGGCATGTGGCCGATGCGTCGAAGGCAGGCCTTACTAGCGGTCCGCGACCGCCGCACAAGCCTCCTGCCTCGCATTATCGTAGACCCACGCAGAATGCCTTTGTCGCCAGCGAGCGCGCGGCGACGACGATCCTCTTCATCGGACTCACCTGGAAACACGGACGCCTGATCCAAGCCAGCCTGGAAGGGCTTGGCTACAAATGCCAGCAACTGCCCGATCCGGATCGCGCCGCTTTCCAGATTGGCAAGGAGTATGGCAATCCCGGGCAGTGCAATCCGACCTACTTCAGCACGGGTTGTCTGATTCAGTTTCTTCAAGGTCTGGAGCGAGATGGCCTGTCTCGTGAGCAGATCGCACAGCGATATGTTTTCATCACAGCGGGCGCCTGTGGGCCCTGTCGGTTCGGCATGTATGAGGCAGAGTTTCGCCTCGCTCTGACCAATGCCGGGTTTGCTGACATGCGGGTCATCCTCTTTCAACAGCATGGTCTGAATCAAGCAGGCGAGGAAGCGGGCCTGCACGTCAACGCCGACTTCGTCATGGCTTTGATCATGAGTTTCGCCCTCGCCGACCTGATCAATGACATCTCCTATCAGATCCGTCCCTACGAAGTCAACGATGGTGAGACCGATGCCGCTCTGGCGACATCGATCGATGAACTGGCCGCCGTCATCAAGGATCTCGCCCACAGACAGGCCGCCAGATCCGTGCGCAAGAGTCGCTTGCCCATGACGGGCACGGTCCACCTCATGGCGCGACTCGTGTATTGGTTTCGTGCCGCCGCACTCACTGATGCACTCGAACAGATTCGCCATCGATTCGGTGATATCGAGATAGATCGAACGCGACCACGACCGATCGTGAAGACGACGGGAGAATTCTGGGCCCAGACGACCGAAGGGGATGGCAACTACGGGCTCCTTGGTTTTCTGGAGCGTGAAGGCGCCGAAGTAGTCGCTGAGCCCGTGGGTGCATGGTTGCCATTTTCCGTGCACCAGGCCCGGGTAAAGGCGCGGGACCGCCTCATGCTCAGCAGTGGATCATTGCGCCAGCAACTCAGCCAACGTTGGAGACGCCTGCGATCCTTTCTCCTGCTGGTCGCAGTAGACGGTCTGTATATGGCCCAGTGGCGCCGCTTGCGCAGAATTCTCGGTGACATGCCGCGACTACTGCCTGACCAACTTCTACTTCGAGAATTGGCAGATCCCTTTTACAACTATCGCTCCGGTGGCGGTGAGGGCCACTTGGAGGTGGGCAAGAATATCTACTACCACAGCCATCGGCTTTGTCACATGGTGCTGAGCATCAAACCTTTCGGATGTCTTCCGAGCACCCAGTCCGACGGCGCTCAATCCGCCGTGACGAGCCACTACCCTGAGATGGTGTTCTTGCCAATCGAGACATCGGGCGAAGGGGAGATCAACGCACACAGTCGAGTACAGATGGCCCTGGGAGATGTTCGGCAACGAGCGCGGGACGAGTTGGACCATGTGTTGAACTGGTCGGGTGTCACCTTGCCTGAAGTAGAGGCCTTCGTCCAGTACAACCCTGTCATGCGATGCGCGTCCTATCGCGTGCCGAAGAGCGATCGACTCGTCAGTGTAGCAGCGAATTTTGTCGCTCATGTTGCGTATCTCATGGATCGTGTTCAGATCCCGGCCCCGCTGGATCGACCAGCTGTCCGTCCGTCCGGCGTGTCGGCGTCAACGCCGACACCTCTGCTGCAGATCGAGGGGGCCGCCGGATGACTACTCAGAGATCCTATCTGCTAGGCCTCGATGTCGGTTCCACGACGGTGAAGGTTGTCGTCATCGATGGTCTCACCCACGAGATCTGCTGGCAAGCGTATGAGCGACACGAGACACGACAGGCGCAGTGTTCACTGGAGATGATCGCTGCCGTCGAACAGGATCTGGGGCTCCGGTCAGACAACTGTCGAGCCTACGCCACTGGGTCCGGCGCTCGAACCTTAGCCGATGAGGTGGGCGCACGATTCGTGCAGGAAGTCAATGCCGTGTCTCTCGCCGTCGAGGCGCTGCATCCAGAGGCTGGATCCGTGGTCGAGTTAGGTGGTCAAGATGCGAAGATCATCATCTTCCGGATCGATCCTAAGACGGTGCGCCGGCAGAAATTCTCGTCCATGAATGACAAGTGCGCCGGCGGTACCGGTGCCGTCATCGACAAGATCAGCGCCAAGCTGGGTATTCCGGCTCAGCATCTATCCCAGATGGGATATGATGGCCAGCGGTTGCACGCTGTCGCCGGAAAGTGCGGCGTTTTCGCCGAGACGGACATCAATTCTCTGCAGAAGGTGGGTGTCCCGTCGAGTGAACTGATGGCCTCTCTTTTTGAGGCCATCGTCGCACAGAATCTGTCCATCCTCACCCGTGGCAACACGTTGCAGCCACAGGTGCTGCTGCTCGGCGGACCCAATACGTTCATTCGCGGCCTGGCCGAGGCATGGCGATACAACATCGCCAGGTTGTGGACGGAGCGAGGCATTGATCTGCCCGCAGGGACGACGATTGAAGATCAGGTCATCGTACCCGCAGGTGCGCAGTATTTCGCCGCCCTTGGGGCCGCTCGCTTCGGCTTGCAGGACGAAATGCGAGACACGGTGTTTCTCGGTTCTTCTGCGCTCAAGCGGTTTGTCAGTGTCGGCCAGGTGCAACAGAAGAGGAAAGCCGGAAGCGAGGGCCTGATCCGAGACAGCCAGGAACTGGCCGCATTCCGCGAGCGATTTGCCGTGCCTGACTTCGCACCAGCACAGCTACGACCTGGCCAGAAAGTGAGCGCTTTTCTCGGACTCGACGGCGGTTCGACGTCAACGAAGGCAGTGTTGCTCGACGAACAGGGTCGCGTGCTGTTCAAAGCATATCAACTGTCCAAGGGCAATCCGATCGAGGATGCGAAGGAGGTGATCTCGACCCTCGCAGATCAGATGACGACGCAGACAGCAACTGTGGAAGTGCTGGGCGTGGCCACGACGGGTTATGCCAAGGACATCCTGCATGATGTACTGCAAGCGGATGTGGCTTTGGTGGAAACCGTCGCTCACGCGCGCTCGGCGCTGCACAGTTACAAGGATGTAGATGTGATCTGTGATGTGGGCGGACAGGATATCAAGATCATTCTGCTCGCCAATGGGCGCGTAAAGGACTTCAAACTCAACACGCAGTGCTCGGCGGGGAATGGATACTTCCTGCAGTCGACGGCAGAGAGCCTGGGGATCGCCGTTGACGACTATGCCGATCGTGCCTTTACCGCACAGGTCAAACCTGATTTCGGCTATGGGTGTGCTGTGTTCATGCAGTCCGATATCGTCGATTTCCAGCGACGGGGATGGAGTGCGGAAGAGATCATGGCGGGGCTGGCGGCGGTATTGCCCAAGAACATCTGGCTCTACGTGGCGCAAATTCCCAATCTGGCCTCACTGGGAACGAACTTCGTTCTCCAGGGGGGAACGCAGAAAAATCTGGCCGCCGTAAAAGCACAGGTCGACTTCATCGAAGACCGTTTCCTCGGCAAGCGAGAGAGACCACGGATCGTCGTGCACGAACACTGCGGCGAGTCCGGTGCGATCGGCGCGGCGCTGGAGGCGATCACCCTCTGGCAGCAGGGACACCCGTCGCGCTTTATCGGTTTGGACGCAGTGCAGAATATCCAATACGCTCTGCGCAGCGACGAGCAGACGCGCTGCCACTTCTGCACCAACGGTTGCTTGCGAACCTTCATCGACGTCGATGACGATGAATCAACGACCGGACCGCGACGTCTGATCGTCGGCAACTCGTGCGAGAAGGGTGCGGTTGAGCACGCCGATCAGGTTCGGCATATCGCCGCGCGGTGGAAGGAGCAAGAGGCGGAGGTGCCCAATCTGCAGGACATTGCTGCGACACAGGTGTGGCGCAAAACCGACGCGAGTCCTGTTCCACAGACGGGCCAGATCACCTGGACCCGTCGACAACGACATCGTCGCCATCTACGCGAGAAACGGCCGGAGATCCGTATCGGCGTCCCGCGTGTACTCAACCTCTATAGTCTGAACCCACTCTTCCGTGCCTATTTCGAGAGTCTCGGCATCACAGACCGGAATATCGTGTACTCCGACTACACGTCGGAGGCCATGTTCAGGGAGGGTTCGAAACGAGGTTCCATCGATCCATGTTTTCCGTCAAAGGCGTGTATTGCCCACGTACACAATCTGCTGACGAAGCACCATGAGCGCCGCCCACTGGATATGATCTTCCTGCCGATGATCGACTGTCTACCCACTGATCTGGTGGGCACACAGGCGTGCAGGGCGTGTCCGGCCGTGACCACAACACCTGCTGCAGTGAAGGCAGCCTTTACCAAAGAAGGTGATCAGTTTGCTGCTCGTGGAATCCGGTTTGTGGACACCTTCGTTAATCCTGGTGAGCCGCAGTTGTTCGAGCGACAGATGCGGGAAGCTTTCGAGCCCTTGCTCGGTGTCTCGGCCGCGGAGAATCGGCATGCCATCGATGCAGGGTACCAAGCCTTGCGGCACTACGAGGTGGAGACGCTGCAGGGCCAGGGCGAACGAACGCTGCGGCGTCTCGAAGAGGAAAATGGCGTGGGAATCGTGCTACTGGGGCGACCCTACCACGCCGATCCAGGGATAGGTCACGGCATTCTGGAGCAATTCCAACGACGGGGTTATCCCGTGCTTACACAGGACAGCCTACCCCGCGACGCCAAGACGATGCACGAGCTATTTGGTGCTGAAGTGGCTGCAGGGATCATCGACGATCCCCTCGACATCAGCGACGTGTGGCTCAATTCCTACAGCGAGAATACCAACCGAAAACTCTGGGCGGCCAAGTTCACTGCCCGCCATCCGAATCTTGTTGCCCTCGAAATGTCCAGCTTCAAGTGTGGCCACGATGCACCGGTGTATTCGGTCATCGAGCAGATTCTTCAACGGGTCGGTACGCCGTACTTCTGCTTCAAGGACGTGGACGAGAACAAGCCATCGGGGTCCATCAACATTCGGGTCGAGACGATCGACTACTTCCTGAAGCAATACCGACAAGGACTCAGAGTCTCAGATGATGACGACTCGAACGGCGTCAGGGTTACGAATGTGAGTGCTGGCACCCACCCCCCGCTTGCTTTGGTTTCCTGACTCACCAGGGGCTTCACAGCAGCTTCAGACCTCGAGTCAGCTCGCGCCTGGAGAATCAAAGTCTACATATAGAATCTGGCGCGTGGAAAATGGATCCTTTATTGTCATCCAGACAACCGCCTTTCCTTGAACCAGGAGTCGGATAGAATGGCAGCGAAGCACCTGACGACGGCCGAACTCGAATCGGGCTTGCCCGAGATTCGTCAATCACCCAACAACGACGGTGAACTTCAGTTGATCTCCCGCAGGCCGGCCATTGGCGAACGGGATCTGATCGAGACGGGCGAACTGGACACGACGCAGGGACTCGTCGGGGATGATTGGAGCACACGCGGCCAACATCAGACGCCGCCTCGTGATCCAAAGCCGGACGCACAGCTGACACTGATGAATGCCCGTGCCGCCCAGTTGGTTTCAGGCTCCAAGGAGCGCTGGGCTCTGGCCGGCGATCAGCTCTACGTCGATTTCGACATTGGCCGCGACAACCTGCCTATTGGGTCTCGCGTTCAGATCGGCGACGCGATCGTCGAAGTCACGGCAGAGCCACATCCTGGCTGCAAGAAGTTTGTCGAACGTTTCGGCATGGATGCGATGACCTTCGTCAACTCGGAAGAAGGCAAGCAGATGTGTCTGCGTGGGATCAACACGAAGATTGTGCAGTCGGGGGCGATCCGCGTCGGCGACAAGATCAACAAAGCGTAAGATCAGCCGAGGCTAGCGTCGACGTCGTTTCCCGATACGCCCTGGCCTAGCCAGACGCCTCAGCGTCGGATGTAGACCTGCGTGTTGCGCCCTTCAAGCTGTGTCGCAAGCAATTCGACCGCCTGCTGCGCCACCTGACCGGCAATGCCGTCAATCTGCGCCGAAACATCCTGGCTGCCACCATCGGCGTCGACGCCAACCGCTGCAGATGCACCGCGCAAGGTTAACACACCATCGACAAGTTGGCAGACATAGTCGAGCTGCGTTTGAGCCGCAGGCGCTAATTCCTCTTCGAAGATGGGCACGGTGATCTTGCCGAGGATCGGCAGGTCACCGAAGACTTCGATTGTGAGCAAATTGAACGCGACGTGCAGTGAGTCCCCTGCAAGGGACCACTGCCCGATCCAGTTCAGATTTGCCCCATCGATGCGATCCGTGTTGCTCAACTCCTCGCCCTCGAGTGCCGCTTGCACTGCCTCTGTTTCGCGCAGGGCGCGCAGAAACTCGCCGCCGATTCGTTGCCGGATGCCACCATCAGGCTGGAAGGCGTAGGAGACATTGACGAGAGATGCTACGGCAGTCTCTCCTTCTGTCGCCTCCAGATACCATGTGCCTACCAGCAGATCTGCCTTGGACTGAGTTGGGGACGAATCACTGTCACTGCAGGCCATCAGACCGAGCGCCATACAGGTGCACAGTAGCAATTGCTCAAATTTCATATTCCTCCTCAGTCGTCTAACCCATCGTTCGGTGCCGCGATCAGGATAAGGCACGCTCGATGCGCAGAGTACCCTCAACGGGCGTGACATCCGTGCAATAGAGTGTAAAGGCCGATACGTCGGCTGGTTCACTACCGCGCATCGCCTCTGTCGAATTGTGTTCGTCGGAACCACCCGTGATCCGTACCGCCTCCGATCCCAACCGGTAAATCACCTCACCGCCCCCCCGCAAGACCGCCGATTGACCGGCGTCACATGGCAATCGCAGTTGATCCGTCTGTAGCTGACCACCAGCACTCATCGCCAGTTCCAGCTTGTAAAGAACTCCCTCCAGACCTTGCGACCGGTAGTCGACTTCCACAGCGGATTCCTGTGGTTGCCATCGCACGTTCACCTCCAGATCGAGATCGCGCATCTGTACTTCCGCGCGTGTCTCATGTGGCATCTGGTCCCAGTCACTGGTTCCAGGTGGTTCGGCGAAGGGACGCTTGAATCCCCATCTCTTGTGTTCGAACAGTCGCCACTCGTCTTCTACCCCACCACCGAGCTCTTGCGGGGTGAAGCGACCTCGGTCACCATAGAAGGTGGTAGCAATCTTCAAGTTGAGACGTACTTCGCCGATGGCGATGTACATGAAGGTGGTCGCGCCTTCCAAAAGCGTGATGGACATCTGCTGATGGCGCTGTCGCACAATCCCGGACGCCGGGTTGTACAGCGTGTACGTCGGCTCGGGGGCGATCATTGGCAGATCGACCTCGCGTAAGGATGCGGAGAGCAGATACTGCGTCAACATGGCTCCAAGACCGTCACCAGAGCGGCGCCCCGCCCTGGCTTGCTCGAGGATGAGATCAGCGACACCGGCAAACAGGGGATCCCGCGTTTGATGGGCCATCCCTAAGAAGTTTGGATAGTAACTGATCGGATAGGACGTTCGGCCACGGTCCTGTCGTCGCGACGCTGCCGTAAACAGCGAGCCATCCGGCTCCAGATAGTGCAGGACCATGCGCAGATTCCGCTGCACAGGGTCCATGAGTTCCGGTCGCTGCAGAATTTCTGCCATGATCAACAGCGAACGATTGTTGACGACATTGTAGATGCCTGTCGAGCGCTCCGTGTATTCACCCTGATCGGTACAGTCGATCCCCTCCGCCAGATAGAGCTCTGCTTCGCGGCGAAAACGCTCATCGTCGAATTGCTGCCACAGCAACGTCAGAGCCGACGCAAGAACCCAGCGATGATTTGGTGTATGGAATCCGCCCGTCAACATGCCCTCGCCACCACGTCGCAGAAAGGTCTCGATCTTCGACTCGATCGTTGCTAGCTCCGGCCGCGCGTCGATATGCGCTTGCACCAGCTTCAATGTGAACGCCAGCGTCTGCGTGCAGAAACCGATCATCGTCGCGTCGTGGAAATTCGTCTCGCGCAGATCGATCGTTCCATCCTCGTGCTGAGCGTTTAGCAGGTGGTCTGCATAGAGTTCAGCACTGTCCAGAAGTCCACGATCCCCTTCAAGAGCTGCCTCCGGGCACAGATACACGCTGAGCAGGCTGTCGATGGCTCCTGAGGAGTGACCAGGTTCAGAATAGCCTCGTTCCGGCGTGAGCAATCCGCCATGATGAGCAGATTCCGGATCCTGGCATTGTTTCTCCAGCAGGGCTGGGATTCGCAACCCTGCTTCCTTCACGATCTCAGCGTAATGTCGCTTCATCTTCCCCTCATGGGTTGGGTTCTGTATGATCGGTAGGCCCAATCTGAGCCACCTTCACTACTTGCGCCACGGGAGAGACGATGAAGATCGCCTATAGCACATACGCTCTGCAGACGATCGATCCACTGGAAGCCGTACACGGAGTCCACGAAATCGGCTACGATGGGCTGGAACTCAATGTCGGCGATGACTGGCCGTCGGCAGCAGCCAAGCTGAATGGCGACGCGCGACAGAAGTTGCGCGAGGCATACAATACGGCAGGCTTCCCTTCCCCCGTGCTCATGCACCTGATCAATCTCTGCGCACCGGGCGAAGACACGGCGGCCAAGTCCCGGGCACTTGCCGCTACATGTCAGCTGGCGATTGATCTGCGCGTCGACGATGCGACGCCGATTGTTACCACAACCCTCGGCTCTCATGGTGTGGACTGGGAATCCTGTCGAGACCAGGTCGCTGCAGATTTGCACCCCTATGCCGAAATCGCCGCCGATCATGGGGCGATCATTGCCGTCGAGGCCCATGTGGGACAGGAATTCGACTCGCCAGAGAAGGCCGTGTGGCTTGTCGAAACCCTCGACCACAACTCTGTGCGACTCAATTTCGACCAGAGCCATTTCCACGTCTTGGGAATGGACCTGCAGCACTGCGTCAAGTTGTGCGCCCCGTGGTCGGTGCACACGCATTTAAAGGATGGCTACCTCGATGACGCCGGTCAGGTGCATTTTCAACTTCCCGGAGAGGGCAGTCTCGATCTGGATGAGTATTTCAGTGCCGTCACCGCAGCTGGGCTTCGTCTGCCGATCACGGCCGAGGTCACTGGGCAGATATGGAAGAGGCCTGACTACGATCCCTGGTCCACTGCTGAGCACTGTTACCGTGCGATGCGCCAGGCGGTCAGTCATCTGATGGAATAATCGGACGATCAGCTGAAATCTCGCCTATTCCGTCTCAATTCTATAGATTGTTAGGTTGTGTTGGGGGGGGGTAGTTGGTTCAATTACAGCGCGACATCTAACCTTCACCTGCAATCTATTTACAGTCCCTAAGTCGATGCATGGTAACTGCTTGCGACATTCCCTTTCGACGAAAAACTTATGTCCCGTCTGCGTCTCCTCCTCGGCCTGCTTCTGGCCGTGACCATCACCGTCACGGTCGGTGCCAGTTGGCTACATCGACAGTGGCAGAATGCCGACGAGGAACGACTGCATCTGGCAGCGCAGCTGGATGTAGCCATGTCGCAGCGCCAGGGGGCGATTGAGCAACGAGCAGCGGCCGAGCGCGAACGCCTGATCGCGGAGAGACAGCGTCAAGACGCCCTGCAGCAGCGATCTGCTGCTGAGCGACAACGTCTCAACGCCGAGCAACAGCGCCTGGAAGCACTGTCGCAGCGGTCCGCCGCCGAGCGTGAACGACTCAATGCTGAGCAGCAGCGACAGGAGGCGGTTGCGCAGCGCTCCGTCGCGGAGCGCGAACGACGCAATGCCGAGCAACAAAGGCAAGAGGCCGTGCAACAGCGCACCGTCGCCGAGCAATTGCGCTTGCTCGATGTCGGTCAAAAACTGGCCACCGAAGTATCTCGCACTCTGCAGCAGGGCGACCGTGCAATAGGAACACTGCTCGCCCTTCAGGCGTACCGCTTGACCATTGAGAACGGTGGTTCGCCGGCGGATCCAGAGATATTCGAGGCCCTGCGCCAGGCAAAATTCAGCATCGCTTTGGCAGGACATGTCTTGCTGGGGCATGAGGATGAAGTGCGTGCCGTCGCCTTCCTCGACAACGAGTCACTCGTATCGGCCGCAGACGATGGCAGTTTGCGCTTTTGGACGTTGGATGGATCCGCCGCCAACAGGGTCCTTTATCGGAGTCCCCAACGCCTGCAGGCATTAAGTGCAGATCGGCGTGGGCACTTCGTCGTCGGTGGCTCCGAGGGATCGCTGCTCTTGTGGACCATGGGTGATACACCACAATACATCAGGTTGGATGCGCAACGAGACATCAGCGATGTCGCCTTCTCCAGCTCTGAGCAGATCGCCGTTGGCCATCTGGATGGGCGCGTTTCCTTTTGGCCAAAACCTGATGTCGCCCCTCTTTCGGCACCGGCAAAGTCCAACGCTGCGGCGCATGCACAACCGATTGCCGTCTTTGGTTCTGCGCCGATGCTTGCCTGGGCTGGTTACGATGGAGGAGTTCACCTATGGAACACCTCGACGCCTGATCGTCAACCGCAGATCATCGGCAAGAGCCTGGGTCGCGTGACGGCCCTCGCCGTCGACGTCGAAGGAAACCAGATCCTCGCCGGCACCTTGGGTGGTGACATTGCCATCTGGGATCTCGATGATCTTTCTGCGCCCTTCCACAAGCTGGTCGGCCACGCCTCGCAGATTACAAGCCTTGCAGTGGCAGCGGGAGGAAGGCTGGCTTCAGGAAGCCTCGACAACACAATTCGTCTCTGGAATTTGGCGCGGACCGATCTGCCACCGGTCACCATCGATCATGGCGCATGGGTCTGGTCCGTCGTGTTTGCACCAGACGGGAAAATGATCGCTTCCGCCGGGGCCGATCGCGCTGTTCGCCTATGGCCGACGAGTGCCCCTGCCATGGCCGACACACTTTGTGGCGCCATGCGCCGAAACCTCAGCGTCACCGAATGGCAAGAGTACGTCGGCGATGACATTCCGTATCAACGCACTTGTGATCACCTACCGGAGGCTTCCCATGCGCAGCTGGATTAAGTCCCACTGTTGGCTGTTGGGATTGCTCATCGCATCCTGCGGTGGCGATTCTGGTTCGACAGGCCCGAAAACAGATGAAACACCGATTCTCATCGGCCAGCTGACGACGCTGACCGGGGCCCTCGACCGTCTGGGTGGCTCCTGGCGAGCGACGGCGACATTAGCCGTGGACGAGATCAATGCGGGGGGCGGTGTTCTTGGCAGGCCACTGCAACTGGTCGTCGCCGACTCTGAAACCGACCCTGATGCGGCCGTTGCCGGTGCCCAGAGCCTCGTCGCACAAGGGGTTGTCGCCATTGTCGGTCCGCAGATCTCCAGTGCAGCCCTGCGTGTTGCGCGGGAGGTAACAATCGCCGCGAACATACCCATCATCTCGCCGTCCGCGACGGCCGCCGAAATCACGGGCTTAGAGGACAACCATCTCGTCTGGCGAACGGCGGCCTCTGATATTCTCAAAGGACGAATCGTCGCTGATTACGCCTACGAAATCGGCGCGCGACGGGCGGGCGTGATCTTTGTGGACAACAGCTTCGGTCGTGGTCTGTCAGAGGAGTTCATCGACGCCTTCGAATCCCTCGGTGGTGAAGTACTCAATCGTGTGAACTACCCTGAACTCGATGGTGATGCGATCGAGACCTACGACTATCGACCTCATGCCGAAGCCGTCGCGGCCGGTGAGCCAGACCTCATTTATGTCATTGCCTTCGGTGCCGATGGCGTGAAGATCATGATCAGTTCCGATGGCCTGGTGACGGACGAATATCGACCACAGTTTCTGAGCGAACTCGCCCCGTCCGCAGACCTGTTGCCTTTGGTTGCGATCTACGAGGGCCTGCTCGGACTTGAACAGCAGTCGCCGACAACGGTCAGCCGCAGTTCCTTCGTCAGCAATTATCAGGACCGATACGGTGGCGAACCTGTGCAGTTCGCCGATGGTTTGTACGACGCCATCTACCTGCTCGCTCTGGCGATGGAGCAAGGTGGATCGACGGATGCTGCGGTCATCACCGCAAACCTGCAGTCGGTCTCGAGGGGTGGCGCCGCCGTCAATGTCGCTGACTTTTCTCGTGCTCGGTCGCTGATTGGCAATGGCACTGATATCGACTACGAAGGTGCGTCGGGAGCCATCGGCTTTGACAGCAATGGTGACGTTACGAGTGGCACATTCCGCGTTTGGAAGATCGAGAACGCCGCTTTCGCCGATGTGACGACGATTACCTTCCCCTAGAGGCATCTTCCCGTAAGGGCGACACAGATGATGAATACTCGATGGATTGCCAGTCTCGGGCTCGTTGCGCTGGTCCTTGGCTGCGGTGACAGTGACGGGGACAAATCCACAGGCCCGGATCCACAGACACAGACGATTCGCATCGGCCTGCTGACAGAGCTCGCTGATCTGTGGGAGCCATTCGGTCTCCCCTTCGAGCGTTCGGCGCAACTTGCCATCAGCGAAATCAATGCAAGTGGCGGTGTATTGGGGCGGCAGTTGGAGCTTGTCTCTCTGCATTCCACAACGGACGCTGACGCCGTCAAGGCCAATGCCCGGACATTGATCGATAGCGATGTCGTCGCCATTGTCGGGCCCACCTTCTCAGAATTCTTCCTTGTAGTGGCTCAGGACGTGAGCATTCCAGCGAATATGCTGCTGATCTCACCCTCCGTGACCAGTGCCGCCGTGTCCGACCTTGAAGGGGACGGATTGATCTGGCGCACGATCGCCTCCGACGCACTGACCGGCTCAGTCGCTGGCGCCTATGCCCATGACACCATGGGCAACCAGACGGCAGGGATTCTCTTCCTGGACAATATCTTCGGCCTCGGATTGGCCGCCGCCTTTGAGGCCGATTTCGTCGCCCGCGGTGGACAGATCCTCGCCCGTGAAGCCCTGCCCGATCTTGCCTCCGCCGATGTGGCAGCCTACGACTATCGCGAGCACATCGACATTGTCACAGCCGACAAACCAGACGTGTTATTCATCGCCACTCGCGAATCGGCCAATGACAAGATCAGTATTGGCCTGCAGAGCGTCTTCAATGAGGACTATCACGCACAGTTGCTGACCTCTGCCAATCGCTCCGATGACTGGCTGACCAACGCCGACCCGACGGTGACAGAAGGAATGCGAGGAATTCTCGCAGCCCCCGCCGTTGAGACGGCAGCATTTTTGGGTTATGCCTCGCGTCTGCAGGCTGCCTACGGGATCGATCCGACATTGTTCGCAGATAGCGTCTATGACTGTATCTATCTGCTGGCCCTGGCCATCGAGCAGGGAACTTTCTCTACCTCCCTGGCGATCGGCGCGAATCTGCAGTCTGTCTCGGTCTCAGGGGCAACCATTCTTGGCAATGAATTCTCTCGTGCACGAGAGCTGATCACTGCTGGTAGCGACATCGACTATGTCGGCGCCTCCGGCCCCGTCGATCTCAATGCCAATGGCGATGTGGTCAGTGGCAACTTCAGTGTCTGGGAAATACAGAATGGCAGGTTCGTCGATATTGAAAACATCTCCTTCCCCTGACAGCCATGCACCTTAACGCCAACGACCTTCGTCGCCTCCTGTCCATCGGTCTGCTGCTGCTGTGCAGTACTGTGCCCAGTTCAGCACAGACCGCATGTGGTCCAGTGTTAGTCGAGGCGCAGGAACTGCTACGCAAGGGCCTGTTCGACGAACTCGACGGCAAGCTGGAGCCCTGCCTGGAAGCGCGAGCGGCGCGAGAGGAGCGAGTGGAGGCGTATCGAATCCTGGTGTTGGCTCGGATGGCGACGGAACGATACGATCAAGCGGGGCAACTGGCAGAGTCACTCCTGCGTCTGCGGCCCGACTACGAGGCGTCCTTTCTCGACTCGCCAAAGTTCGCTCGTCTGCTCGATCTGATCCGCGCGTCGTGGCTCGACCCGACGCAGCAGGCGGTCGTGACTGCTACCAAGCGCGAACAGAAAATCGGCGAGGCACCCGCGATCATCTCATTGATCACTGCCCGCCAGATCGAGCAGTACGGATTCGAGTCTGTGGGAGAAGCTCTGTCGAGTCTTTCTGGTCTGGACATCCTGCACGATCAGTTGCAGTACAATCTTGGCGTGCGTGGCATCAATGCCGGCATGCGTGGATGGTCACGGATCGTCAAGGTGATGATCGAGGGACAGTCTGTCGCATTCCGCCCGAATTCTGAGAACTTCCTGGGCGGTGAGTTAATGCCGATGCAGGCCGTGGAACGCATAGAGGTCGTGCGGGGCCCTTCATCCGCTCTCTATGGTGCCAATGCCTATCTCGGCGTCATCAATGTGATTCCACGCCGTGGCGAGCGCATTGATGGCATCGAATTGAGGACGGGGCTGGGTCTCGTTCAGGGGCATCCCTCCTATGATCTGGGTTTGCTTTGGGGGAAGAAGATCGGACGAGTCGACTATCTCGTCTCTGTCCGTGGGCAGTTTGCAGATCGCTCCGGCCTTCGACCAAGGGATCTCCCAGGAGAAGGTCGCTATGGAGACGCAGGCTTTTCGAGTCGCAATGATGTGACCCGCCCCGCGTCTGTTTATGTGAGGGCCGCCCTAGAAGGCGCCAATGAGAGCCAGCTCGCCCTGGATCTGAGCCTGCAGCGCCTCGACAGCTTTGGTGAATTTCAGGATTGGGGAGTGCTCACGGGTGTCAATCGCGTGAGCCTGAGCAACATGTTCGTGAGGGCTCGTTACGATCGCAAGCTGTTCGGTGTCGATGCGAATGTGACAGCTGCCTATTCGCAGGGTGACCCCTCCGAAGACGAATTCCTGGCCATCAACCAGGCCGGCGTTGGTGACTGGATCACACGCGAGGTCGGTTACAGCGGCATCGACCTGGCCTCTGAACTGCTTTTTGAGTCCGACTCGGGCAATATTCTGACAGCCGGTGTCGATTACAGTCGTGACCAGCAGGATCTGCAGACCTATGTCCGTCACTATTTCAACCAGGACTCGCAGCCGACAGGTCTAACCCAGGGCGACACAGCCTTTGTGAACACGGGTGCCTATGTGCAGGCCGTCCTCTACCCCTTTCGCACGCTCCACGTGCCAGGATTGACTGACCTGGGCTTCACGTCCGGATTGCGCTACGACCAACACAACATCTACGATGACATTACCAACTATCGTGTCGCGGCGGCGTATCCGTTGTCTGATGATTGGTATGCAAAGGTGCTGTATGGCACGTCATTCAAAGCCCCCTCGCCGGCACAGCTCTACACGACTCTGATTGTTCCTCAAGGCGTTTTAGGCAATCCCCAGCTGCGTCCCGAGGAAGCCCGCACCTGGGAAGCGGCTCTGGGTGGCCGGCTTACGGAGGGCCTCACGACTAAAATCGTCGGCTTCTCATCTGACGTGACTGACAAGGTGGAACTCGTCCCCTCCGGCGCCAATACGCAGGCAGAGAATGTGGCAAAGATCACCTCGCGTGGTTTCGAGCAGGAGACATTCTACCGCGGCAAACGTTCGACGGCGTATCTGAACTTCTCGTATCAACGCAGTATTGAGCGCCGCGTCGATCGCCTGCGAGGAGTCCTTGAGGGCGACACCAATCTATACCCGACGACGACGATCAAATTCGGCGGCAGCCGGCAGCTTCTTCGGTGGCCGGCAGAGCTAAGTCTCGCGGGGATGTACATCGGCGAGCGCATTGCCAGCGAACAGAACATCAAGAATCACGATCCGATCAATCTCGAAGAATACACTCTCGACGACTACTTAGTGTTTGATCTGACACTTAGTTCCCGGATTCTCAGTGTCGGCCGTGGCGCGAGGCTGAAGTGGAAGATCGGTAACGTACTCGATCAAGAGCACTACTATCCGGGATTCCGTGATTTCGATATTCCAGGGCTTGGGCGCCGATTGTCCGTGAGTCTGACCTATCACCTGTAAGCTTCGAAATCTCTGGCAACAGGTACGTCACACATGGGGCCTGACCGCTTCTGCCCTGTTGCTCTGTTCTGGGTCCCCCTTGCTGGCAGACAGCCGTGTCGCCATCGCCCTATCCTCTTCCCAGATCATCGTCGACGGTCGGTTCGACGATTGGCCTGCCAGTGCCGCAGTCTATCCACTCAAGCGAGTCACCCATGGCGACGAGCCCACTGATGCTCGGGATTTGTCGGGAAACTTCCGTCTCGCTTGGGATAATCAGGGAGGTCTCTACGTCGCCGTTGAGATCACCGATCAGGAACACGTCATTGCCCAGAGCGGCGGCGACTGGCGCAGTCAGGACGGTCTTGAACTCTTCCTGCAGACATTTGGCGAACGGGAGACAGCGACTACACAGGTCGCGTTGTGGGGTGATCGACTTGTGGGTGGAAACAGGGGTGTCTCCATGGAGCAGACAGAGTCGGATGGGAAGCGATGGCTCGAATGGCGTATAGATGCCAAAGCCCATGGACTCGACATCACGGCGGGTGCCCTGTTGGGCTTTGATATCGCCGTGAATGATCGAGATCGTCAAGGATTCACCACGGCCATGTGGGGCATGCCCGGTCAGAGCGCCACCGGGTTGGGACAGGTGTTATTGCTTCCACCAGACTTGGGCACAGCCACTCTGACCGGCACGATTCGACGCGATGCCACGCCCGTCGCACGAGGCAGTGTGCGCGTATCGTCGACGCAATTCAGCAATTGGTCCTGGGATCTTCAAGCAGATCGCCAGGGCCAATTCGCCTTGCGACTGCCATACGGGCGTTATGATGTGCGCCCAACCGCGACTCACGATGGCAACGTCACCGGTGAGCTGGGCGCTGATGGCTTGAATCTCGACGTCGTGCTACAGTCCACGATGGTCGTCGGAAGGCTGGGATCTGGTACGGTCATCGCAGCCGGTGAGGGCACACCTGTTGAGGCAAGTTTTGGTATTCAACAAGGTTTGTGGCGCACCTATGGTCTACCCGACGGGCTTGGTTCTACGATCATCGACGCCATCTTTCAGGACACCGACGGCTATCTATGGTTCGGCACCCAGGGCGGCATCAGTCGGTATGACGGCGCCGATTTCACGACCTACACGATTGATGAGGGACTCGCATACAATGGCGTAAGTGCCATCGCCGAGGACTCAGATGGTGTATTGTGGTTCGGCACTTGGGGTGGGGGCCTGAGTCGTTACGATGGCGACACCTTCACGACCTACACGACGGCCGACGGTCTGACCGACGATGTAGTATTGGCTCTGCATGCAGATGCTCAGGGGCGCCTGTGGATCGGTACTCAATCAGGTCTCAACCGTCTCGACAAGGGGCAATTGGTCGCCTATTCCGTCCGCGACGGTCTGCCGCACAAACAGGTCGGAGCCATCGCCGAAACGGCTACCGGCGACATGTGGTTCGGCACCTGGGGTGGTGGGATCAGTCACTTCGACGGAACCCGATTTACCACCTACACGAGCGCCGATGGTCTCGCACATGACGAGATCAATGACATAGCGGTTGATGCGGATGGCAGTCTCTGGCTTGCCACGCAAGGCGGTGTCAGCCACTACAAGGACGGTGTCTTCCAAAGTTTCACCGAGGCCGATGGACTCGCCCATGATGGTGCCAGTTCTCTCGCGTTCGACAGTCATGGGACTCTCTGGATCGGCACGTGGGAAGCGGGTGTGAGTCGTCTCAATGGCGATCACTTCGCAACCTACACCAGCGCAGACGGTCTCTCGCACGACGAGGTCAGTGTCATCACGGCGGACACAGATGGCCACCTGTGGTTCGGAACATGGGGTGGAGGCATCAGCCGCTTCGATGGCGCCAATTTCATCCACTTCAACAACACAATCCTGTCTGGCTCAGGTCAAGCCCTGTGGGAAGACGGCCAGGGGCAGGTGTGGGTCGGTACAGATGACGGTCTCTATCGATACGATGGCAGTCACATGCATCGCTACTCGACGGAAGATGGTCTCGCCCATGACGCAATCAATGCCATCACGGAGGACAAAGAGGGCAGACTCTGGATCGGCACCCAGGGTGGACTGAGTCGATACGAGGGGAAGCGGAGCTTCACGACCTTCACGACGGCAGACGGACTCGCCCATGATTGGGTGAATGCTGTACTCGTCGCATCGAACAATGATCTGTGGATAGGTACCTGGGGTGGCGGTGCCAGTCGGTTCGATGGTGAAACCTTCGTCACCTACGATGCCACCGCAGGCGTCGGTCACGACTGGATTAACACCATCTATGAAGATGGATTCTCTCGTCTTTGGTTCGGCACCAAGGGTGGTGGCGTCACACGTCTGGACGACGATCAGTTCATGCGCCTTACCAGCGATGATGGACTGGCGGCGAACTGGGTATGGGCTATCGCCGAAGATGAAGACGGTGTGATGTGGTTCGCCACCGATAATGGTGTGAGTCGTTATGAAGATGAGCAACTGACAACGCTTACAGCGAAGGACGGACTTTCCTCAGACCATGTCAGCTCTATCCTGCTGGACGATCGGGGACGCTTTTGGTTCGGCACAGACGGTGGCGGCATCACCCTCTTCGATGGTGAAGTTCTGCAGGACGTGCTGGTTCGCGATGGCCTGCAGGACAATGTCGTCCATGCTCTGTTACAAGATCAGTCCGGTGATGTGTGGATCGCCACGTCGCGTGGCCTCACTCTGCATCGTCCGCGCGTTGCGCCACCACCGATTCATCTTGTGGATGTCGTCGCCGACGGTCGTTACGGTCCAGTCGACACACTTTCGATTTCCGCGGCGCAGGATTATCTCGCCTTCGAGTTCGAAGGGATCAGCTTCAAGACTCGCCCTGGGGCGTTACTCTATCGCTATCGACTCCAGGGACTCGACGAAGAGTGGCGTCTGACCGGTGTTCCCCGGGTCGAGTATGTCGACCTGCCATTGGGAGACTACACCTTCGTCGTTGAGGCGATCGACCGTGACTTGACCGCTTCTGCCAGCCCTGTGCGGGTCGCAGTACGAGTGCACCCACCCTACGGTGACATCGTCTTGTATGCGAGTCTGGTGACAGTTCTGCTTGGCCTGGTTTGGTCCGGGGGCCAGATCGTACAGCGCAATCGGCGACTTGGTGTGGCGCGTGATGAATTGTCTGCCTCACTCGACACAGCAGAAGTAGCACGTGCTGAGGCGGACGAAGCACGGCTGGAGGCGGATGCGGCGAACGACGCGAAGAGCACCTTCCTCGCCAGCATGTCGCATGAAATCCGCACACCGATGAATGGCATCGTCGGCATGGTCGACATGTTGCGGCGTACGTCGCTGGAGAAGAACCAGGCCGACTATCTGTCCGTCATCGACACCTCAGCCGATGCCTTGCTCGAGCTAATCAACGACATCCTCGACCTGTCGAAGATCGAGGCGGGCAGCATGGAGTTGGAGCGCACTGACTTCGTCCTCTGGGAGGTGCTGGAGGGGGTCATGAATCTGATGGCCATGCGCGCCCACGAGAAAGGCCTTGAGCTGGTCTGCCGCATCGCCCAGGACGTGCCGGAGGGATTGGTCGGTGATCCGACACGCTTGCGTCAGGTTGTGGTGAATCTCGTCGGCAATGCGATCAAGTTCACCGCCGAAGGTGAGGTCGTCGTCGATGTCGAGATCATGTCACGGGAAGCGGATGCCATCGAACTTCGCTTTGCTGTGCGTGACACGGGAATTGGCATTCCCGCCGACAAGCAGGCACTGATCTTCGAAGCCTTCTCACAAGCGGACAGTTCCACAACCCGCCAATTTGGTGGCACCGGTTTGGGTCTCAACATTTCGCGCCAGCTCTCCGAGCTTATGGGCGGACATATCTGGATCGAGAGTGAAGAGGGCGTGGGTAGTACGTTCCAGTTCAACGCGCACTTTTCTGTCTCTGATATTCGCTCCGACGAGATCGCTGCCGAGCCATGGAAGAAGCTGCACGAGTCACGCATCCTCGTCGTCGAGACAAATGCCTCCACCCGACAGGTCCTTGAAGAGATGTTTGCCAGCTGGAATCTTGAGGCGACGGCTTTCGCCTCAGGGGAAGAGGGCCTGGTGGAGCTGCGACGAGCGCATGCGCAGAACAGACCCTACAACCTTGCCCTGCTGGATGCCCATGCGATACCGATGGATGGAATTGAGATGGCGCGCGAGATTCGACGTCAACCTGGTGTGGTTGAGCATGTGATGATGTTGCTCACGTCGCTGGACGGGCAGGAGGAGATCGACCGCTTCCGCGCCGTCGGTGTTGAACACACGTTGCGTAAACCCATCACCCAATCCGACCTGCTTGATGGCGTCGTGAGTTGTCTCGGACCTGCCGTTGGCCTCCAGGGGCGCAGTGATTCGATAGAGGCAGAGGAACGCCTGCCACCATTGGCGATCCTGCTTGCCGACGACAACGAGACGAATCTCTACGTCGCCACGAGCATGCTTGAAGAGCAGGGGCATCGAGTTACCCAGGCCGAGAATGGCCGCCGCGTGCTGGAGGCGCTGGCAGAATCGACTTTCGACCTCATCCTGATGGATGTGCAAATGCCGGAGATGGATGGCTATGAAGCGACCGGCACAATTCGTCAACAGGAAGCCAGCGAGGGTGGCCATATACCCATCATCGGACTCACGGCCAACGCGATGCTCGGTGACCGCGAAGCGTGTATCGAGGCGGGCATGGATGAATACGTGCCAAAACCGGTGCGCTGGGCAGCATTGCGTGAGGCGATCGTCGAGTTGGAGATCACTGGAGTCGTCATCGATCCCAACGAGATCGTAGCGCCCCCGTCGGCAAAGGCATTCGAGACGGAAGCCAGTCTCGACACAACGTCACTCAATGTGGACGTCCTCGATCCGACGGCGCTGGACAATCTTCAGCGCATGGAAGGACGTGGCGCCATCTCCGTCGACCGCATGTTCACCCTCTTCGTTGACAATGGTGAACGGATCCTGCCGATCCTCCATGAAGCACTTGAGGCGTCCGATACGGATCGACTGCAATTGGAAGCACACTCCCTGAAAGGCAGTGCCGGCTACCTGGGTGCGAAGAAGCTGGAAGCGATCTGCCAATGGGTAGAAGATCGGGGACGTGACGCCAACCTGACCGATGTTCCTGACTTGCTCGTACAGATGAAGGACTGTTTTGAAGAGGCTCGCCAGGCCTTGCTACAGGTCCTGCCAGCCACTGAAGGCACCGCGGCAACCACCATCGAATCACCGGATCAGTGGAGCATCGATGCCTTGGCCCCCCCTGCCCGAGCCCAACTCTCCCAGCTCGTCACTGAGCTCGACGCACTCAATCCTCGTTGGACGCGACTTGCCTCCACGATGGACATCACCGAGGCCGAAGGATTCGCCGAAGACATCGGGCAAATGGCTGCGTCCCACGGGTGTGCGCCTCTGCAACAGTGGGGGGAAACCCTCGCCGACAGTAGCCGGCAGTTCGACATTACCGGTGTGCAGACGATGATCAGTCAGTTCCCCGAGGTCATCGACCGCCTGCGTGGCTGGGCCAACGCGGAATCGGCCTGAGCCTCAGACACCATACACTCCTGCTGCTGTTCCACCGAGAATCGCAGCTCGCTCCTGCTCACTCAGATCGACTGCCTGTGTGCGCACGATCTCTACAATCTGTCGATAGGTAAGTTGGCGCCCTGCAGGGGGCCAGTCGCTGCCGAACATCAATCGATCTGCGCCCAGTACGTCCCGTAGCCGATACAGATACGCCAGTGCCGTAGGACAGTGAAAATCCCAGGCTGTGTCGGCGACGCTGTAGAAGGCGGACACTTTGACGAAGAGGTTGTCCGCTGCCGCCGCCGCATCAAGACCGCCAAAATTCTCGTCGTCCGCTGCGATCCCGCCCCCTTTGGGCAGACCAAAGTGGTTCATCACGAAACGCACACTCGGGTAGCGACGTGCCAATTCAATAATGTGAGCATAATTAGGCGGCGTGACCTGAAGATTGCATACGAGGCCACTCACCTGAAAGGCGATCCAGATCGCCTCGTGCTCAGTCGTTGTCATCCACTCCAGGTCTGGTGTTCTTGGATAACAACTGATCGCGACAGAGCCGAACTGAGCGCGCGCTGCAGCGATCCGCTCTGGCGCATCCGGTGCGTCGAGGGGAACATCTGTCATGGCGGCTAACTGCTCAGGATGCTCCTTGGCCCAGCGTCCACAATCAGCGTTGTTCTGCGGCGAAGAGTCCGCCACAACGGGTAACATCAGGGCTTTGTCGACACCCGCATCCTGCATGTGATAGAGCAGGCGATCGACTCGTCCCATATCCTGAAATGGTGTCATGGAGGGATAGTCCTCCAGCGTGTGCACATGGGCATCGATGATTCTCATGTACTTACGATCCTTCCTTCCCGAGAGAAGAGCATGCCCGCTGAATCGCAGCGAGACTTTTTTGAAGAACACGGATATCTCATCATCGACGACCTGTTATCGTCGGATGAACTGGACATGTGCCGTAGCGAAATTGAACGCCTCCATGTGCTCGCCGCCGATCTGGAGGCGACAGGCAAACCGGAGGCCCGACAATTTCAGCGTGAACCTCACGCTGAGGCGACGCATCAAGACGATGGCCTGCCACTACTGCGCAAGGTAGAGAACACGGGCCAATTCTCCGAACCCTTCCGCACGCTGTCCACGCACGACCGACTCATTCCTGTGATCCAACAGTTGATCGGCCCCGATCTGCTTCTCTATCGGTCGACACTGATGCTCAAACCTGCCCACCACGGTTCAGCCCACGCCCTGCATCAGGACTCAGCGTATTGGCCGATGGAGCCACCGACACTGGTCACCGTCAGCATCGCCCTCAATGAAGCGACCGCGGAGAATGGCTGCATCCAAGTCATCCCCGGTAGCCACAAATGGGGCCTGCAGGAGTGGGGCCTGATTACACGCACTGATGATGCAATCACTTCTCGTGATGACATCGATGTCAGCAAGAGAATCGATGTCCCTTTAAGAGCCGGAAGTGCCGTGTGCTTTCACAGCTTGATGGTTCATGGCTCTGGAGCAAATCAGTCTCCCCATCCGAGAAATACAGCACTCTATGCCTACTTCTCACCTGTCGTCCGTTATGCACCCAAAGAAGGACAACCGACGCAGAGGTCTTTTCCCGTCATCGCCGGTCTCGATGGCCAAGCGGAATTCACGCTCACGGCGAGCTGATTTCAATACAGCTCCTTAGCGCTTTGCCAGCCCGGCCGCTTGCAGAGCGCGTCGCAGGCGGGCCCCACGCAGGGGTTGCATCTGCACGTCCCATGGTTCGTCTAAACTCAGTCGCTTGCCCAGCGCCGTGTAGATATCGGGTAGATCGAAGTGCGACAGTACATCGCGGACAAAATTTGCCGCAGGCCAGGACACGAGTGGGGCTTCCGCCATCGCTTGGTAGGACAAGGGGGCGCCTCGCAAGGTCACCTGTTGAACGCGCTCGTGCAGCAGTGCAGCATACGCTGCAAGGACGGCCCCCTGCCCACGGCCACTCAGCGTGACACGTTTTGCCCCTTCAGCCACCAACAGATCGATCGTGGACAATACGTCGTGAACTCGTTTGCCGAGCCAACTCTCGCCGAAAAGCAATTCATGCCCGTGAAACATGTAGTCCATGCCATAGGGATGAAAGAACTCACCCGCCTCATCTGCTCGCGTTTCTCCTAACCCTCTGACATCAAGCAGATAGATCTCTCTGCCCCCCGCGGTGGTGGTGACCCAGCGATCCGTGTTTTCCTCAAGCGAGGCCACGTGCGGAAGATGCAGGTGCACGGCCGACTCGACATCCAGTGTGTGCACGCGAGAGGCATCCGGCATCGGCTTGTGGAGAATGGACCGAATGTCACCGGGGCCACTTTCCACAGCGTATCTGGCAAGCCGTTGGCCGCTGGCACTCTTTGATCGCAGAATGCGGAAGTGTGGCGTCTGCTGTCGTTTAGGCAGGTGCAGAGATTGCGCTACAACCTTGCGCAGATCGCCGACAGACAGACGTGGTCGTGTGGAAGAAATACTCTGAGCCTGCGTGGCGATTAATTCGTAAATAGGCGTCGCCCCCGCCTCGATGGTGTTACCTGTGGGTGTCACCTGCGCCTCTTGTGCATCGACTTCGACGATGGTGCGAAGCTTCTTTGCCGTCGTCTGCGCGTGTTCCCCAAAAAAGCCAACCATCGCCTCCTGATTGTCCTCGAAGAACCCGTGTCCGTGACCACCCACGAAGAGTTCCGTCGAGTTGGCAGGAGCTCCCAGCACGTCGTAGAAGGCACGCAACTCGTCATAGGACTCCTGCAGACCACGACGGTCGAAGAAGCAATACTGCTGTCCCAGCAACATGACCGGATCTGGCGCCCTGGCAATGTAAAAATCCGCCAATTCCAATCCTGCCCCGAGCACACCGGGCGGATACTGCTCGCAGTCAGCAGGTAGCTCATTTTCCAGATTGCTGAGGAAGGTGGTGACAAAGCAACTCGGTGCGGCCATGGTGAAACGCGGCTCCATCGCCCACAGCCACGATGTCATCGTGCCCCCACCGGAGTTCCCTGTCAGCCCGACACGATGGCGATCGACTTCCGGTCGAGCGAGCAGCACGTCGAGGGCGCGGATACCATCCCATGTGCGCCACATCCCAAACCACTCGCCTACCAACTCCAGTTGCTTGCCCATCATATTATGGGCGTGACAGCAGTTGCTGACAGCAGTACGATCCGGCAGGTCGGCGTATTGGTCACGCTCGCCCTGGTTGAAGGGATCGTAGATCAGCACGACATAGCCGTTGCGTGCCAGCCGCTGGCAGAAGCCCTGGTATTTCGGTTCGAGTTTGCCATTGTCGCTGTGACCACACGTTCCGAGCACGGCAGGTGCCTTGCTGTCCAACTGCTTGGGCACATAGAGGTGTGCCGTGACCAGGCAACCGGGACGAGATTCGAAGGTCAACTTCTCAAGTCGATAGTGGCGCGTCTCGATGACCCCCGTCACCTGCGTATTCAGCGGCGTCTTGGCAGGCTTGGGCCCGAAGGCCTGGCGGATGGACTTACGCACACGACGCTGGTAGGCGTGCGCCTGAGCTGGGGTGCGAATGGCGGCGAGACGATCCTGGCGCTCGGATCGCATGCGACGGACGCGTTCAACGAAGTCGTCGTGCACCATATGACCATAGCCATTCGTACTCATCCTGCTCTCCTCGGCTGAGCGTATATCTTTGTGACACTGCTGTGGACCCACAATTTGTAGCGGAAAGGCTCAGGACGCCATCGTCGATCAGACAAGCAGGGTGCTCATCGGTTGGCGCGAATGGGTCGGCCTGCCCGAGTTGGGCATCGAGCGGATCAAAGGTAAGATCGATACGGGCGCCAGAACGTCAGCCCTGCATGCTGTCGAATGTGAACAGTATTTCGATGAAGGCGTTCTCCGAATCCGCTTTCGCGTCTATCCGAATCAGCGCGACTCGACGACCAACGTCCTGTGCGACGCCGAGGTCGTAGACGAACGCAGTGTGCGCAGATCAACTGGAAATGTTGAAGTGCGTCCTGTCATTCGTACGCCCGTCACCATCGGCACGACATCCTGGCTCATCGACATCACCCTGACCGATCGCGCCAGCATGGGTTTCCGTCTGTTGCTGGGACGCCAGGCCTTGCGTGCGCGTGTGACCGTGGACCCGTCGCGATCCTTTCAGGTCTCATCCTGATGCAGAAGATCTTGTCGCTCACACTCGAGAAACTCGCAGATCCGGGCAATGAGCTCTTCCTCTACGTCGTCTTCGCCGTTGACGAGGATCGCCGTAAGCCGCTCGTAACTGATGCCGAGACCATTGGCCATCTGATGCTTGAAGAGGAAATTTTTCCGCACCATCATCTTCTGCATCGCGCGTGGATCGATTCTTGTCATGTCGTCTAAACTCGTCACCCTTGGACGCCGCAGCCAGCCAAGGCTCGTTTGACGCCGTCTAGGGTTGCCGCCACAGGCGGCGCCCTGTACCATCCGAGTCATGCGAAATCGTCACCTGTCAGGAACCATGGGTCACATCGCTACGGGCCGCTTGCTGTGTCTACTCGCCCTCAGCCTGCTGCTGGTTACAACGCCCACCGCTGCTGTCGATAAGCTCCCTGATTCGGGCGACGAAATAGTCGCTTCGGGGGAAGAAATCGTCGTCGTACGTTCGGGCGACCTGCCCCTACCAGACAATGTCAGCGCCGGTGCACTGGCTCAGCGCGCCGTTCTGCGCGCCTTTCTACACAAACATCCAAACTACGTCTTCAAGCCCTTCGTCATGCCTCGGATTCAGGGGCAGGCGATGGACACGGCGCCCTTGATGGGCATCTCGTCGGGCAACCCACCGCATGCGATCTACGTCAACTTCCGCCAATCCTCCACCTACATCAGTCACGGCTTCCTCGAACCACTCGAGACCCTGCTCGCCCGACTCCTGAGCGACAATGAACGCGTCCGCCAGTGGACTGAAGACGACGAGTGGATCGCAGATCCGACAGCGGCGGAGGTCGAGACAGCCCTTCAGGCGATCCTCGATCATGTACCTGAGCCGGTGTGGCCTGTCATCTATCGCGACGCCGATACGGACAAGATGGGCATACCTCAGGGCCGTCATATCTGGGCCATGCCGACGACGGTCCTGGCCAAGGCCATGGTCTATCGCAAGGACGTCTTTCAACAGGCCGGTCTGGATCCACGCAAACCACCGAAGAATTGGGACGAACTGCTCCAATACGGGCGCCAGATCAAGTCAGTGGCAGGCAAGTTCGGTATCACCTTCGGTGGCGGCCCCCACATCAGCTATGGCGCTTACTCCTTCCTTGCCTCCAGCGGCGCCACCTTCATGGCGCGCGACGACCATGGCGACTGGCGCGCCTCCTTCAACACACCTGAGATGGCGGAGGCGATCTACTTCCTCCTGCGTCTCGTGCACGAGCCCTTCGAAGTGGACGGCAAGACCTATCACGGGATTGCCTACATCGGTTTACCAGGTAACGATGCGAATCTGAAGTGGGAACGCGGGCAGGTGGGCATGCAGTTCACCGTACTCGAAGACGAGATGCTCGCCTCTATCAATCCTGAGCTAGTAGGAATCGCGCCGATTCCGGATTCACCACGAAGAACTGGTGGTGGCGAGCTCAATGCCCGCATGCTCGGCGTCTTTCGCGAGACATCCCCGGCACAGAAGCTGGCCGTCATGCGGTATATCTGGTTCGTCGCCAGTGAAGAAGCGCAGAAGATTCGTGCTCGCGTCTTCATCGAAAATGGCTATGGTCGTTTCGTCCGCCCCGATCTGCTGGAGCAGTTTGGCTATCACGATATCCTGCGACGTGTCCCCAAGGGTTGGCAGGAGACCTACCAGCAAGCGTTGGAACACGGCGTACCGGAGCCCTACGGCAAGAACACACAGTTTATCTACAACAAGGTCTCCGAACCGATCAACTGGGCCTTGCAGCAGCCTTTGCTTGAACTACCCGAGGCAGATGCCCTGGCGAGGATCTCCGAAGGACTCGACATCTATGCCGAACGCGTAGACAAATTCCTCCTTGGTGAACTGACCGAAGAAGAATGGGCACAACGACGCACGGTGGGTGTATCCGTGTTGCTCTTCATCGTCATCGTCTTCTCCGGATCCCTCATCTGGGTCTGGCGCATCTTCACCGCCGCCGAAGCCGAGCGTTCGGGTCAACGTTCCTGGTGGGCCTATCGCCAGGCCTATCTGATGATCACGCCCGCCCTGGCCATCGTACTATTCTGGCAGTATTTGCCCTTACTTATGGGCGCCCCACTGGCACTGTTCGACTACGAACTCGTCATCGAATCCACCTTCGTTGGCATCGACAACTTTGCCACCATCCTTTACGACACGCGCTTCTGGTCTTCCCTCGGACGCACATTCTACTGGGTGCTGCTCACGGTGGGTCTCGGCTTCTGGCCGCCGATCTTTGTCGCGATCCTGCTCGACGAAGTACCCACTGCAACACTCAAGTATCTTTTCCGCACGATCTTCTATCTACCCACCGTCGTGAGTGGTGTCATCATGGTCTTCCTCTGGCGGCAGCTCTATGAGCCATCAGAATCAGGCTTCTTCAATCAGCTGTTGATGTTGCTGAACGATCTGGGCCCTATTGCGGGGACGATGGTCAAACTCCTCGGTGTCGGCTTGTGGTTGTCTCTGATCGGCCTCGTGTTTTCTATGGCCTATCAGTTGCGCGAATTGACGTGGCCTGTGCGCGCGACGATCACCGCCTTTGGCAGTGGCCTGCTCATCGCCTCATGTATGCCTGTGTGGTCAGCTTGGATTGGCCCAGGAGAATTGGCGATCCTCGCCCGTGGTCTGGACGCGGATCAAGTCACCGGTTGGTCCGGTGTTGCCGGCTTTCTCGGAGGCCTCGTGGGCTCCTTTTCGATTGAGCCTCTGTCCTGGGTCGATGATCCCGATCTGGCCATGCTCTGCGTCGTGCTGCCCACCGTGTGGGCCACAGCTGGCCCTGGATGCATCATCTACCTCGCTGCACTCAAGACAGTGCCCGAGGAACTCATCGAAGCAGCGACGATGGATGGCGCCGGCATCATGCAGCGCCTCGCCTACATCACTCTGCCACGCGTGAAATTTCTCATCCTGATTCAGCTCGTCGGCGCCATTGTGGGCTCCTTCAAGGGCGGCACGAATTTCATCCTCGCCATGACCGGTGGTGGGCCAAATGGCGCCACCCGCGTGCTGGGTCTCGACATCTTCGAGCGCACGTTCCTTGAACTTCACTACGGACTCGGTGCGGCCATGGCATGGGTCCTGGGAGCCATGGTGATCGTCCTCACTGCCTATCAGCTCAAGCGCATGTCCGAGGCCGAATTCTCGACGGCGGATACGAAATGACACTATGCCGGTTCTGACACGCGTCGAAGCAAAATCGACACGGGGCATCGTCCTGCAGACGGTGGTAACCATCGCCTTGACCCTCGGTGGCGTCACGATGATCTACCCCTTTCTGCTCATGCTTTCGGGCTCCGTACGCAGCGAAATGGATGTCGCACAGATGGACGTCGTCCCCCAATACCTGACCGATGACGACGTCTTGGTGCGCAAGTTTCTCGAGATGAAATACTGCCATGACGTGGGATCTATGAACCGCCTACGCGGCTATCAGGATCTCAGCTTCGAACTGGCGAGTCTTCCCGAAAGTGTCATTGCGGCACGTGTGCACGACCTGCATGACTTCGCCGAGCAAGAGGAGATTCCACGGCACTGGTGGATCCTGGGTGGCAGCAAGCTGCTGAAGCGGATCTCGTCCGCCAATCTGCGCCGACTACGAGCCTACGTATATGAGGCCCACGATGGCGACTTGGTTTCCTTTGGCCAGGAGCTTGGAGCGCCTCTGAAGACGTGGTCACAACTGACGCTGAATATCCCCGAATGGACGACGGCCCGTTACGACTATCCCCGCGGGACCCTCTACGACCAGTATTTCAGACTTCTGAACGAGCGCCCCCTGGCTGAACGTGCTTTCAGTTCGGTAACGGGTGCCTTCCTGCTGAACATCGTCTCACCCGCCTACGGCACAGATCGCGTCGACTCATACAATGAGGCGCACGTTCAACCGATCGAGCGCTTCGAGGATTTCGTCCTGCCTCGGCATCTTCCTGACAGGTCACAGCCAACGCTGCGTGAAGAGTGGCGACTCTTTGTACGGGAGATCCTCAATGTCAGCTTCATTCGCTCAGATGCCAGCGATGACGACTACCGCACCTATCTGGCCCGGCAATACGGCACGATTGATGCGCTCAATGAACGCTGGCTATCTAGCTTCTCCGACTTTGCCCAGGTCGACCTGCCCGCCGAGCGCGAGTGGGTCTCGGGCACTGCCCGACAGGACTACGCCGCTTTCCTCGAGCAATTGCCCGATGAGAGTCTTTACCTCGTTTCACCCGAATATGCCTGGCAGGATTGGTTGCTGGCGTCCTACGGCGATCTGGCGTCCCTCAATGCGCGTTACGAGAGCGGTTATGCATCCTGGGACGATATCCCCGTACCGACGGCACAAGCGGAAGTCGCCTATGTGTTGGCGAACCAGCGTGAACTACGCTGGGATTTCGTCTCCGTCAATTTCGCCAATGTTTTCTACGAGCTGTTCATCCAGGGCCGCGCCTTCCTCAACACGGTCATTTTTGTCGTGCTCGCGCTGGTGCTTTCCCTGACGCTGCAACCTCTGGCCGCCTACGCCTTGTCGCGCTTTCAACCACCGGGTATGTGGAAGTTGATTCTGCTGTTTATGGCAACCATGGCATTCCCGCCGATGGTAGGCATGATCCCGCAGTTTCTCATCCTCCGCCAACTCGATCTGCTCAACACCTTCATCGCTCTCGTGTTGCCCGTCGTCGTGAATGGCTATCTGATCTTTCTGCTGAAGGGATTCTTCGATTCCCTGCCGCGCCATCTCTATGAGGCGGCACTGATCGATGGCGCCTCTGAGCTGCGCATGTTCTGGGATGTCACCATGTCGCTGAGTAAGCCGATTCTTGCGGTCGTGGCCTTGCAGACCTTCAACATCGCCTGGCTCATGTTCCTGTATCCCCTGCTCGTGTGTCCTGATCCGAGCATGCACGTGTTGGCCGTGTGGTTGAGCGAATTCCAGCAGGAGGCACCCTCTGCCGCCGTCTTCGCGTCGATCCTCATCGTCAGCGTACCAACCATGACCATCTTCCTCGTCACGCAACGCACAATCATGCGCGGCATCGCCGTGCCTGCGGAGAAATAGAGAGCATGCTGAGCAAGGAACAGATCGATACGTACCAACGTGATGGCTATGTCAAAGTGGACAGTCTCTTTTCCCCCGACGAAGTCGCTGCCCTTGGTGGTGACATGGTTCGGATCATTGAGGAATGGGGCGAGGAGACGATCGGCTGGAAAGGCCCATGGCGCGATCGCTACCTGGCCGACGAAGAGCGCCAGAATACAAAGGCCGTCTTCCTGCACAATCCGCAGCACTATTCCGGTGTTTGGGGTCGAGTCATCTTTCATGAGAAGATGCTCTCCTGCGTGACGGACCTGATCGGCGACAGCGTTCAGTGGCATCACACGGTGCTGCACGCCAAACCACCCGAGATGGGCACACCTTTTCCGATGCACCAGGACTACCCCTTCTACCCACACAATGGCACCGCATACGTCGACTGCCTTCTGCATCTCGACGACGCCCCCATCGACTCAGGCGCACTGCAAGTGGTAAAAGGCAGTCACGAAAAGGGTCCCCTCGAACACGTCCTGGGCGCGGACACGGCACCCCATCTGCCCCCTGATATCTACCACCCGGACAAGGTGGAGACCGTGACGATTCCTGCCAAAGCAGGCGACGTCATCTTCTTCAACTATCTCACCATTCACTGGTCTGATTGCAATCGCACCGACGAGTGGCGCAAGGCCGTGCGTTTCGGTTATCACCACACCGACCTGCGCCCCATCGGTCGTGCCGAAGATGATCCGCACCGGATCGACCAGGACAATGTGCTGGAGCGCAACAGCAACACCATCGTCGCCGGCTTCCGACCGAATCGGCTGGAGACCCGTCAACTGGCGACAGGATCGGTGCAAGCCAACGAACCAAAGGCGTCCTGACCATGACAGCTCTTTTCGATCTGACAGGCAAGGTGGCCCTCGTCGCCGGTGGCGGCCGCGGCATTGGTGAAGCCATCGCTCTGGGACTCGCTGACGCAGGGGCAGACATTGCGATTGCCGCACGCACTCCCGGTGACATAGACAGCGTCGCCGCTGCTGTCACCGAGCGCGGTCGTCGATCTGCCGCGATCCAACTCGATGTGAGCAAGGTGGACGAACTCGAACCGGCGGTAGATCGAGTCGTCGACGAACTCGGCGAGATCGACATCCTCTTCAATGTGGCAGGGATCAACATCCGCAAGCCTGCCACTGAACTGGCAGAAGAAGAATTTGATCAGGTGATGGACGTCAACTTCAAAGGGGCCTATTTCCTGTCTCAGCAGGTCGGCAAGCGCATGATCGCTCGTGGCAAAGGGGGCAAGATCGTCAACATTGCGTCTCTGACCACCGGTATGGGGCTGCCGAAGATCACCGTCTACACTGGCAGCAAAGGTGCCCTCGGCCAGCTGACCAAGGGACTTGCCGTCGAATGGGCCGAGCACGATATCCAGGTGAATGCCCTGGCACCAGGTTTTGTCGCCACCGCCTTGAACAGCCACCTGTGGGAGAACGAGGAATTCAACACGTGGATTCTCGACCGCACCCCTGCCCACCGTGTCGGCACGCCAGAGGACATGGTGGGCACGGCACTTTTCCTCGCTGCCCCAGCGTCTGACTTCGTCACCGGTCAGGTGATCTACGTCGATGGCGGGATTATGGCCGGTAGCGTCTGGCCCCTATAGGCTGATGTTGTAGTGGTGATCAGAAGCGAAAGAGCGGCACATTCACGCCGCCCACAAGGCGAAAGACCGTGTCGCGCGTTAGTTCGGTCCAACGTCCCTCGACGTAGGCACGCATACCCCCGCGTCCAATGGGTAGCCGCAATCCGAGGATCTGATTGATCGCACGCTCACGCTCGTCGCGGCCCTCTTCCACCCAGCCATAACCGAGGCCTGCATAGAAGCCCCCTCGGGGACCCGACGACATGAGCAGATCGACATTCGCCTGCCAGTCCGCACCTTCGTCAGCGTCATAGATATCGGCACTGGGCACCAACATGAATCCACGCAATCGTGGAATGGGAATCCGCATCTGTCCCCCCGCACTGGGCGCGTCGCCATCATAGTCGTGACCTACCCTGACACCGACCTCCAGTGGCAAACCACGTGAACGCGGAGCGTCGTCATAGGGCCATTCGGCATCAACTGAGCTGTTCCCGGCAAGCAGTAGCGCCATGCACAACAGAATTTTGATGTAACTCAAATTCGTCTCTTTCCAATGCACTCTATCAAGGGCGTTGGCCAACACCGTGCGCCAATGACGACCGCGCGATCCCCGCGAGAAACTACCACGGCCATTGGACGCTTGGATCCGACCGTCTGTTTGACGATACGCACGATGCGCAGGGTTCGCTCGTCAGCCCGGCCACATTCTCACATTGGGGCGCTGAACCTGGATCTACTATCGTTGTTGCTGCCACTGCCTTCATCCGCTGACAGGGAGCCCTGATCATGAAGATCACCTCGATAGAGAGTCTGCACCTGCGTGTTCCCTACGAAGACCGTATCCGCATACGTTATCATCACTTTGCCATGACCGAAGAACACACGGTCTATCGATTTCATACCGACAGCGGTCTGGTCGGACTCGGCGAAAGTGTGGGACGGCCATTCGATGACAAATTGCTGGCGCCCTACATCGGCACCGATCCCGTCGACCACCTGATGGGCAGTGGGCGCTTCAATCTCGACATGGCCTGCTATGATCTGGTGGGCAAGCAGTTGGGACAGCCCGCGTGGAAGCTGATGGGGCCACAGGTGCGTCAGTGGGTCTCCATGGGCTGGTGGATGCCCTGCATGTCACCAGAGGATTCCGCCGCGGAGGTGGAGGAAGCAGCATCGCGCGGCTATCGAGGCCTCAAGTGCAAGGCCCGCGCCTTCTACGATGTTGTCGAATCGGCGCGCGCCATGCAGCAAGTAGCCCCACCCGACTTTCGTGTGGAATTCGACTTCAACGGCTCTCTGATCTGCGTGGAGAAGGCACTACCGATCCTGCGGCAACTGGAAGAAATTCCCATCGTCAAAGGTGTGGAGGAGCCCATCTTTGCCTACGATGTCGATGGCTGGCGCCGACTTCATGCACAGATTCGCATCCCCTTTTACCTGCACGGAACGCGGGTTGTCAGTCCACCCTCGTCACGCCAACCGTCAGGACCGTGGATCGGATTGCGCGCGGGAGATTTCGAAGGCGCCCTGTGTTCGCACGAAACTGTGGGGGATGCCCTGGCCTCTGGGTGGGCCTTCGCTGCGGCCAACACACCGATCCTGCTGCAATACGTCGGCTCGGGCATCACCACCGCCTTTGCCTGCCAACTGGGCGCTGTCATGCCGACAGCGACGATCCCCGCCGTCACAGCCCATCATTCTTATGTAGACGATCTGATCACCGAACCACACACGATGCAGCGGGGTTTCATGCGTGTGCCTGAGGGACCTGGTCTGGGCGTCGTCCTCGATGAAGCCGCTATCGCGCGTTATGCCATCTCCGTCCAACCTGCGCCTGACTTCGCGCGCCATCTGTCCATCGTCACCCTGCCGGGTGGCTTGAAGCACTATTATCGCAATCTGCAACAGGCAGAGCGTCTGATGAAGCAGGGCGTGGACGAGACCTTCGCCGTCGGTGTGCGTCTTGACGAATGGGAGGACGATGGGTCGGCGAAATTTGACGGTCTGTGGACACGGCTACAAGAAAGTGACTGGCCCATCTGGGAGTAGCAATCACAGACTACCGTCGCACGGGGCCGTGATTCTAAGGCGAGTTGTCCGTATCGACGGGTGGTTCGTCACCAGCGACGAAGCGCTCGAAGGTATTGTGCGTCACCGGTGACGAGCGGAAATCGGCAATCCAGGGTTCGCGAAAGTAGGCCTGCTTTTCGCGCGGTAGTCCTGCCATCACCTCCGGTGTCACCTTCAATCGGTGCCAATGCGTCGCCAGATGCGAATACGCATTCAGGATCGCCACGCGCGGCGTTTCGCGCTGCCACGGCGGTCCAGCGTGACAAAGATTCTCCGTAAAGAAAACGGCACTGCCCGCCGGGCAGTCGTAGGACGTGAGAAACTCGGAGCGCGCCCCCTCTTCCAGGGACATGTGATCGGGGTGCATGGGGAAATTGGCCTTGTGACTGCCAGGAATGAAGTGAGTCGCCCCATCGTGCCGGCTGATATTGGTCAACTCGAACACGACGCGGACCATACCAGCATGAATACGACCCTGGGCGCTGCGATAGCCGAAGATGGGATCGATCTGCCCAGGCCCGCCGCCGTGCAGATCCCCATGCTGCTCTCCCTTCTTGCGCCAGATGCAGGTCGTATTCTCCAGACGTACGTCCGGTCCAATGATCTCGTGCAGCACCTCCATCACCTTCGGATGATCGATGATCAATTGCGCCGCGCCCCCTGGCATGCCGCGCTCTTCAGGAGGCAGTGACTCCTTATCGTGAAAGATGCGATCGATCTGATCGACGATGGCCGCCACTTCATCGGGTGTTAGAATGGCGGGGCGTACGAGGAATCCCGTCAGATCAAATCGAAATTTCTCTTCCTCTGTCATACCTGTTGTGTTCTCAGACATCCTATGCTCCTGGTGTTTTTCTGAGGGCGACGTCCTAACGGTGAGATGGCCATGGAGATTCCGTCTTCGTGATTCGGATCTCTACCAGCCTAGCCGTCGCGCCAACGATCGAGTTGGTCCTCATCGATTTCGACACCCAGTCCGGGGCCCTCCGGCACCTTCGCCGTCTCTGGCCCGAGGCGCAGGGGTTCGGTGATCATATTCGCTTCGTGGTAGAGCGGGCCAAGATAGTCTCCCGGATAGGTCTCGTTGTCGATGGCCTCCGCCGTCGCACCCAAGTGCAACATCGCCGCCGTGCCGATGCCCAGCTCGAGATTGCTACCCATGCTGCACACGATACCGGCCGCCCGCGCCAGATTGGCAATTTCCAGGGCACCCAGTAGACCACCATGTTTGCCCGGATAGATCGCCAGCACGTCGACGGCCCGATCCGATACCAGTCGCCACGCGTCGGCGAGGGAGAACACAGATTCATCCGCCATCAGGGGAATCGACGTCGCCGCGCGCAATCGCCCCCAATCGGCCACATCATTTGCGCGGATCGGTTGCTCGGCGAGACGCACATCAAAGGCCTCCAGCAACGGCAGCGTGCGGCACGCGACAGGAACACTCCAGCCACAGTTGCCATCCACGCTGATCCCTACATCGGGTCCTGCCAACTCCCGTACGGCGGCGACACGTGCCACGTCCTGGGCCGGATCGAGGCCCACCTTCACCTTTAGATGGCGCGAGCCCCCGTCGAGGAACCGCTGCGCCAGGGCCACGGCCTTTTCCACGGGAAAGGCACCGACAACCATCTTCATCGGCAATTCGTCGCGCAGACGTCCGCCGAGCATGCGACAGACGGGCCGCTCAGCCGCCTTGCCCGCCACATCCCAAATCGCCATCTCCACTGCCGCTTTGGTGAAGGGATTCAGGCGCAGAGCACCCTCAATCTTCTGCCGGCATACATTCACATCCAGCGCATTCGCCCCGCGCAGGACCGGATCGAGCAGGTCGCGAATCACAGTGACACACCCGGGACTGGTCTCGCCACTCCACCTTGGAGCAAGGGTCGCCTCACCGACGCCCGTGATTCCCTCGTCCGTGTGCACACGAACCACGACGTAGGGTGAATCGATGTGTTCCCCATGCGCCGTTTTCGTCGTTAACCCCGTTGTGAGGGGGACGAGGATGGGGATCGCTTCTACCTGCGTGATCGTTACCATGCCGCCTCGCATATCATTCGGTGATCCCGCCCATCTTGCAGACTTGCTTCCATTCAGCCGCGCTGACAGGCTGGATCGAAAGACGCTGCCCTTTCTGCACCACTTTCATCTCCTCAAGCTTCGTATTCGCCTTCAGATCTGTGAGAGAAACGAAACTCTTCAGTTTCTTCTTCCATTTCACATCGAAGGAGTACCAGCGTGGATCTTCCGCCCTGGACTTCTCGTCGTAGTAGCGATCACTCTTGTCGAACTGACTCGGATCAGGATATCCGGCCGCGACGATCTCAGCGATTCCAGCGACACCGGGTTCATCGCAGTTTGAGTGATAGAAGAAGGCGAGATCCCCTTTTGCCATCTGATCGCGAATCAGATTCCGCGCTTGATAGTTGCGCACGCCGCGCCAGTAGCCGGTGCGTTTCTCGCGGGTCTTGAGTTCGTCGAAGGAGCACTCGTGGGGCTCACACTTCACGAGCCAGTACTGAGCTGTCATTGATCCTCCGTGCGATCCGTCGCCGGGGGTGGTGTCGGCGACAGTGCCCTGATCGCCTCGTAGCGGTCTGCGCTCACTTCCACATCGATGGCAGCCAACGAAGGTTCTAACTGCTCAACGGAGCGGGCACCGATGATAGGTGTTGTGATGGCTGGATGAGCCATCACCCAGGCCACGGCGAGGGACACGGGGTGTTCGCCGATTTCGCGCGCATGGTCGACGAAACGTTCAGCGATCTCATAGTAGGCGTCGTCCCCATAGCGCTTCTGATACGTCGGCGTATCGACCAGTCTACCGTGGTCGGGCCGCTCGCGAATCCCATACTTCCCACTCAGCAGCCCACCACCCACGGGGCTATAGGAGATCACACCCAGTCCCTCGTGTTGCGCCATCGGCAGGATTTCCACCTCCGCCTGGCGCTTGGCGACATTGTACATCGGCTGTAGACAGGCAAAGCTCGTCAGACTTTCGCGCGCGCTGACACCGAGGGCCCGCGAGATCTGCCAGGCCGCCCAATTGCTGACACCCACATAGAGGATCTTCCCCGCATGAACCAGATCATCGAGGGCACGTAGCGTTTCCTCCATGGGTGTTTCGGCATCGAGATTGTGGATGAAGTAGATGTCGAGACGATCCGTCTGCAGTCGGCGCAGACTCACGTCGATCTGTGCATGAATGTGTCGCCGGGACAAACCGCGATCATTGGCGCCAGGACCCACGCGTCCACAGACCTTCGACGTGAGCACAAGTTCGTCACGCTCGTGTTTGCTCAGCTTGCCGAGGATCTCTTCCGAACGACCACCGGCATAGACATTGGCGCAGTCGAAGAAGTTGATGCCCGCGTCGCGACAGCGCTTGTAGAGTGCCGCCGAGGTGGATTCGTCCGCATCGCCGCCGAAGGCCATCGTTCCGTAACAGAGATGTGAAACCTGCACACCTGTGCGGCCGAGAGATATCGTATTCATCGTGGTCGTTTCAGTCCTTCGTGGCTACCGGTCCAAAACAGCGCTCCGTGCACCGAGACATCAGATGCAAGCGTGGCACATCGGCGTGCAGGCGTCAACCGCTTGCACATTGTCGCTCGCCTCCGATACTTGATGGAGAGATGGGGGCACTACTTCGATCTGCAGGGTACAGCAAAGGTGAGGTCACCGTTGGTGAGAGTGGAATCTATGGGTATCAGAGCAGCTTCGGCCTCCGGATCATGGAAGAGGCCCGTGCGCTGCCTCCTTTTGCTGTTCATTGCGTCTACCGCCACCGCTCAGCCACTGGCACCGCGCGAACTCGAACGCGTCTTCGATTTTGCCAGGTTCGACGATCCCCTGTTGCTCACCCATGCGGGGGATGGTTCGGGCCACATCTTCGTCGTCGAGCGACCTGGGCGCGTCAGGTTGATCGATCCTGATGGCCAGACAGAGAAGATCTTCCTCGATCATCGAGCCAGCGTAAACAGCAATCCCGGCGAAGGAGGGCTACTTGGACTGGCCTTCCATCCAGATTTCGCCGTCAATGGCCGCGTCTTTGTCTCCTATACGCATGGTGATCTGTTTTCTCGCGTGTCCGAGATGAGGGTTTCGGACGATGCAGATGTACTTGACGCCGCCACAGAGCGGGTGATGCTCGAAGTTTCACAGCCTGCGGGCAATCACAATGGCGGTATGATTGCCTTCGGCCCCGATGGCATGCTCTACGTCGGGCTAGGCGATGGGGGCGCCTCCAACGACCGATTCATGAATGGCCAGGATCCCACGACATTGCTAGGGACGATTCTGCGTCTGGATGTCGATCGCGTCGATGCCGGGCTCTCCTACGCCATCCCCCCGGACAACCCCTTCGTGGGCAACACAGATGACTGGCGTGAGGAGATCTGGGCCTGGGGTTTGCGTAATCCCTGGCGCTTCAGCTTTGACCGCGTCACGGGAGACCTGTGGGCCGGTGACGTGGGACAGGGCGCCTTCGAAGAGATCGATCTTGTGGTACGGGGCGGTAACTACGGCTGGAATATCCAGGAGGGCTTCAACTGTTTCCAAGGATCCGATTGCCAGCGCGCAGATCTGCTGCTGCCAGTGCTGCAATACGGGCGCTCCCACGGCGTCTCAGTCACGGGCGGCTACGTGTATCGCGGCCAACGCCTCGGAGATCTGCATGGTGCCTATGTCTACGGTGACTTTGGCTCCGCCAATATCTGGGCGATTCGTCACGATGGCACAGCGATCACCGATTCGGTTCGACTTGTGAGGTCCCCCTCCAACATCTCTTCCTTCGGCGAAGATGAGGAAGGTGAGCTCTATGTCGTTGGCTATGATGGCTGGATCTACCGTTTTCTGCCTCTACCGGGCGAGCAACCTGTCGTAACGGCCGTGCTGGACGAGGCGTCTGCGGAGATCCTTCAGGGCCCCAGCAGGTTCGAACTGCAGCAGGGTTATCCGAACCCCTTTAACCCAACGACAACGATCCGCTACACTCTGGCCCAGGAGTCAGCCGCGCAGATCACCGTGTTCGACATCCTTGGGCAACGGGTTCGAACCCTCGCCGCGGGTCGGCACGCAGCAGGCCAGCATCAAGTGCAGTGGCAGGGCGATGATGACAGTGGCCATCTCGTCGCACCCGGTGTCTATCTCTATCACCTCGAGACAGAAGATGGAGGGACAACACGCCGGATGGTGCTGCTGAAGTAGACTCTCAGCACTCGCCGACGACGACAAGCACCAACGTTTCGTGACTGCGTCGGTGGATCAGTATCCCAGACCTCGGATGTATTGTCGCATGGAGGCACTGTCTCGTGCCGACTGCGACGCTTCCGTACCACCCTCGGGTGGCGCCTGCGGACAGGCCGTCACCCAACGGTTGAATCCCTTATCTACAAGCGTGTCCAGCACGCCTTTGAAATCCAGACACTCGGCAGCACCCACATCGACCCACACAGGATTATAGTTACCCGGTTCTCGCACAGTGCAGGATGAGTAGTCCTGCAGGTGTACGTAGTTGAGCTGGCTGTAGAAGTCGACGATCGACTGTACTGGATCGTAGTCCCACAACTCGGCGTGAGAGACATCGATACACAGCTTTGCCTTCTGCAGGCAACTCATATACAGTCGCCACTCGTCGATCGAATCCACGAGCAAATTGGTATGAATGTGGTAGGTCAGCTCCAAATCGAACTGGCCCGCGTAGTCTGCCCACTCGTCGGCGCCGTCCGCCGCTGCGCGGATATCGTCTTCTGTCGCTGCGGCCCCATCCGGCTTGCGCCCATTCATGAACAGAAAGCAGTCGGCGCCAAGTTCGGCAGCATATTCCATGCGCCGCTTATTGAGCTCTACGTGCTCCCAGTCACGTGTGTCCGGTGACCCTTGAGCCCCCACCACGGCGACGGGCATCCCCGCGTCGTCGCAGAGTCTGCGCATACGGCTGACCGGTCCCATCCACTCGATTGGTAGTCGACACTCCCAGCCATCCCAGCCCGCTTCGGCCAGCGCTGGCAACGCCCGCTCGAGATCCGGTTGGCGCCAGTGCAGAGCACAGAAACCCAGTTTGAATGACATGACGAATCCTCCTAGTCCCGGAACAGGTGGTCTTCAATGGGCAGGCTGACCTCGACGCCCGAAATCGCCGAGCGCAGTCCCCCTTCCATGATCTCTTGCGCAGCTCGCGATAGCTGTGCACTCGTCTGAAATTGTGGCTCCGCACCGGTGCGGACAGAATGCAGGAAGTGATCCGTCGCATTCAGCCCATTCGTCGGCAACTCGTCGAGATCGACGACGGCTCCCGCCTTGTCGGTCCTCGTGTAGAGCGTCACCTGGCGGCCAGCGATAAGCGTCCCCTCCGTGCCATAGATCACCGGATCATGGGCCGGCACATTCGACACGGCCTCGCTCCAGGTCATCTCGATGCGGCACATCCCCTGCGGATAGCGCATGAGAATCGCGCCATTGTCGTCCACGGGCACGTGGTGTTTCGTCAGTCTTCCCGCCATGCCAACCACACTCGTCGGTGAGCCACCCATAAAGAGCAGACACAGGCAGGAGCCATAGCCACCATAGTCGTTGAAGGCACCGGCGCCATTCAGATCTTTGTCGAAGAGGAACTGGCAGAACTCCTCTGAGCAACCAAGTTCATCGGGACCACTGTGCCCGCCGCGCCAGGTTACCTGCCAGACACGACCGATGGCACCCTCTTGCACAAGTCGATAAGCGGTACGAATCGAGCGACTCCACGCCGTGGGCCAGTTGATCATGAGACGAATATCATGTCGCCGCGACGCCACGAGCATGCGATCTGCCTGTTCGAGAGTGGCTGCCATCGGTTTCTCCACCATCACATGGATCCCCCGCTCGGCACACATCTCTACAAGCTCGGCGTGCCCAGCGGTAGCGCCGAAACCGTATACCGCGTCTGGTGTCTGGGCGTCGAGTAGTTCCTCCCAGTGTTCGTAGGTATCAGGGCAGCCCGTCTGTTCACTGAACTTTGCCCGTAGACGAGGACTCATGTCGGCGGCACCGACAACCGTTGCATCCTCACGCTTGAGTAGATCATCCAGATTCGTCCACAGATGATCATGGGCCATGCCAAGGACACCTACACGCAGTTGGTCCGCCATCCCTCATCTCCCTCTTCAATGCCTGACAGCTATCGTCGGCGAGTTGATCGATTGCTCATGGTCACAAGAACGATTCATAGTGACCTGATGCCAATGGCTGGCCTGAACCGCACAGCAAGCCTTCCTTTCAGGCACGGATGTTATGCGATCCATCGATGGGAGTCTTGAAGATGACACCGAAGAGTTGCGATACCATGGTCGCCCTGCCGCCAGCCACGACGCAGCGGCAGACCCTGTTCGCCAAGAATAGCGATCGCCCATGGGATGAGTGTCAGCCTCTGGAGCTGCACGAACGGCGGCACCATGAGTCAGGCACTCTCACGCAGTGTCAGTTCGTAACTCTTCCCGAGGTGGAGGTCACCTGGCGCCACGTGGGCTCCAGGCCCTGGTGGTGCTGGGGTTACGAGCATGGTTTCAACGAGCACCAGGTCGTGATCGGCAACGAGGGCCTCGCATCCAAGTTCGATGCCGCGCCCGAGGCACGGCTCATCGGCATGGAAATCCTGCGCCTCGGCCTCGAACGTGGCCGCACCGCACGTGAAGCGGTGGACTGGATGACCCGCCTCATCAGCGAATATGGACAGGGGAAATTCGACAACGATGCCGGCGTACGGACCTATGACAATGGCTACATCGTCGCCGATCCAGGTGAAGCCTTCGTCATCGAAACAGCCGGTCATGAATGGGCTGTACAGCACGTCGACACGGCCCTCGGCATCAGCAATGTGTACAGTGTGGAGACCAACTACGAGTCCGTGTCGACCACAGCCGAATCCACAGCCCGCGATCGGGGCTGGTGGAATGATGCGGATGGGAAGTTCAGTTTCGCCGACGCCTATAGTAGAAATCCACGTGATGAAGGCAGCGGCGCCATGCGCAGACGCCGGTCCTGCGCCATGTTGGGCGCCCGCGATGGTGGCATCGACACAGCGACGATGATGGCCCTCCTACGCGATCATTCAGATGCAAGCGAACCGAATGAGCCCTTCCGGACGGATCTGACGGGCAAAGGAATCTGCATCCACTTCGACGACGGGCCGAAGGGCGGCAACACAGCAGCCAGTCTCGTCGCCGATCTGTGTGGCGACATGACACGCCTGCCCATCTACTGGTGCAGCTTCTATTCACCTTGTCAGGCACCGTTCTTTCCCGTCTTTCTCGAGGGTACCTTGCCCGATGTGTTAGCGAAGGGCGGGCAACACGCAACACCTGACAGCCCCTGGTGGCGCTTCCTGCAGCTCGCTCACGTGGTACGCGAGGACGCGCCGGGCCGCATCGAAGTGGTACGCACTCGATGGCGGGAGTTAGAGGCCGAGTTTATGCGAAGTGCCTATCCCCTCGCGGTGGAGGCACGCCAGATGTTCGACACCGGCGACCGCAGCGGTGCCGAAGAGCGCCTCTCTGAATACATGGCGGACAATGTCGACAGGATGATGTCCGTCGCAGAAGATCTCATCACCCAGTTCAGTGCCACGAGTGTCGCCGCCGGCTAGTGCCTAAGAATCAAACCGACGAAAAGGATCACACCCAGATGAAGCTCGCTGATCGTGTCGCCATCATTACCGCCGCAGGCAAGAAAAATGCCATGGGACGTGGTATCGCTCGCACACTGGCTGCCGAGGGAGCTCGCCTCGTCCTCAACAGCTCGACGCCGGCGAATGTCGAAGATGCCTGTGAAGAGGTGCGCGCCGCAGGGGGCACCGCCGTCGGTGTTGCCGGGGATGCGGGAAGTCGCGATGTCTGCCGACAGATGGTCGAGACTGCAATGGCCGAGTATGGCCGCCTCGACATACTCGTCTGCAATGCCGGTATCAACGCCTTCAAGAATTTCGAGGAGACCAGCGAAGAGCGCGCCCGCGAGGTGGTGGACGTCAACTTCTTTGGCACCTTCAACCTCTGCCAGGAAGCACTCGAGCCACTGAAGGTGAATGGCGGCAGCATCGTCGTGATCACCTCCGTGCACGCCGAGAGCGCCTATCCCGGTAGTTCCGTCTACAACTTCACCAAAGCCGGGTTGAACCAGTTTGCCGCCACCCTCGGGCTCGAACTGGCACCGCATAAGATTCGCGTCAATGCACTGGAACCTGGATGGATGCAGACACCAGGAAGCACCGGTGGCATGACGCCCGAAGACATCGCCAATGCCGAGAAGAACACGATTCCCTGGGGTCGCATGGGCACCGCGGAAGATATCGGCAAAGCCGTCGCTTTCCTCGCCTCCGACGATGCCGACTACATGACAGCGAGCATGATGCGTGTCGATGGCGGCATGATTGCCGCCACGGCGCACTGATTCTTTGGCCGGCGGCTATCGGCAGGCAAAATGCACCTACACCGCTTGCCAACCTACACCAGACACATCATAATGGCTGCCCGAGGCACGGACAGCAGGTTGTATTAAATCGGATCGGAGCCAGAGATGCAGACGCGGGAATTCGGCAACACGTCAGAACAACTGTCCATCATCGGCTTTGGTGGCATCATGGTGAGCAAGGTGGACTCGTCGGAGGCGAGTGCACTGGTGGCCCATGCCATTGACCGGGGCGTCAACTATTTCGACGTGGCACCCACCTACGGCAATGCGCAGGAAATGTTGGGCCCGGCCCTGGCCCCCTACCGTGACGATGTGTTTCTCTCCTGCAAGACAACGGAACGGACAGCCCATGGCGCCCGGGCAGAGCTGGAGGCATCGCTGCAGTGGATGCAAACGGATCATTTCGATCTGTATCAGATGCATTCGGTCAACACAGACGAGGACTTTGACACGGCGACCGGTCCTGGTGGAGCCTTAGAGGTCTTTCTCGAAGCAAAAGAGAAAGGCCAGGCACGCTACCTGGGCTTTTCCTCTCACTCGGCGGAAACAGCCCTCAGGTTGATCGAATCGGTGGGCTTCGATTCGGTTCTGTTCCCGATCAACTGGTCCACATGGCTGGGAGCGGGATTCGGGCCCCAGGTGGTGGCAGCTGCCGAAGCCAAAGGCATGGCTCGACTGGCACTCAAGGGCATGGCTTACGGCAAACTGGAAGAAGGGACCGAGCGCAAGTGGTCCAAGTGCTGGTACCAGCCCATCGAGGATCCGGCGCTGGCGGAACTGGCCCTGCGATTCACCCTGTCACAGCCCGTGACGGCGGCATTGCCCCCGGGCGAGCCATCCTTCTATCCCATGGCACTGGATATTGCGGATCGCTACACGGCCGTTTCTGCAGACGAAGTTGCAGAGCTACAGCGGCTGACCGCGAAAAGCACGCCGATCTTTGAACTGGCTGCCTGAAACCGGCTACTCCATAACAGAGCGCTCGGCCGCGGGGGGGGTCGAGATGGCGAAGGGTTGGCGTTCGGACCAATGCTGTATCCTTTGGCGCAAGGAGACCAAATCATGACAGTCCAACCCAGAGCCTTCGCCCTTGTTGGCGACCGCTACCACAACGCGGACTATATCCGCACCGCCCTCGGCAAGAGTCTGGTCCGGGACCTGGGGTTGCACATCGACTTCAGCGACGAAGTCACCCGGCTCAGCGCGGATACCATGGCCAGCTATGAACTGCTCATCATCTTCCGCGACGGCATGTTATGGCCCGATGGGTACGGTCTCAAGGCCCATTACCCCGGCTGCGATGCCGAAACCGAACCCGTCAGCGTCCCACCCGTACCAGCCATGACGCCCCGCACGGTGCCGTGGATCACCCCGGAGCAGGGACGAGCCGTACGCGCCTTCGTCGACGAGGGAGGCGCCGCCCTCTTCTATCACAATACGACGTACATTTCGCCCGACAACGAGGACTTTCGCCATGTCCAGGGCTCAGTGACTCAAGGCCACCCCGCCGTGCGCCCCTACCGCGTCGAAATCACCAACAAAGACCATCCCATCACCCGTGATGTCAGTGACTTCGTCGTCACCGATGAGCAACACTTCATGGTCTACGACAAAGATCCAGGCCATGTCCTGGCGGAAAGTGTCAACGATGATGGTCACACCTTCAAGGATCTTGGCACTCGCTGTCAGGCAGCCTGGGCATACGACTATGGCAAGGGTCGCGTAGCCTACCTGGCACCAGGTCATACGGTGCCAGCGCTGTGGAACCCGGAATACGAGAAGCTGCAACGGAATGCCGTTCGCTGGTTGCTGCGCCAGACCTAACACGTGACCGAGGCGCCAGTCGCCAGGCGGTGTGATCGACTTCGGTGGGTTGCCCTCGATTCAACTCAGTACACCTCGCGTAGCAGGACCTCGACCGTCTTGTGGTAGTGAGCGAGGCGTTCGTGGTGAAGCTCGGCACGTTGTGGGTCGGGTTCGTGCACTCTGCTTGTGCCAGAGAGCCGACCGCTCACCTGCTCGAGGTTGTCGAACACTCCGATCGCCAGGCCAGCGAGAATCGCCGCCCCGAGTGTTCCTGATTCCTGCTGCTCAGCGACCTCAATCCTCGTGTTGGTTAAGTCTGCCTTCAGTTGGGTCCACCAGGCAGAGCGCGAACCTCCCCCAGTCGCCCGAATGCGACTCACGTCCACCCCTTCCTCAGCCAGCAGCGACAAGGTGGTAACATGGTCGTAGGCGATACTCTCCATCAGAGCTTGGACAATATCGGTAGGCGTCGTCGCCAGGGTCAGGCCGATCAGAGCCCCCTTCGCCTTCCGGCCGTCCTCCCAAAAAACCATGGAACCCGACAGATACGGAACTGCCTCCACAGGACTGGGTTCAAGACGTGCCGCACGCAGCTGGTCCTCAACACCGCCGATGCTCACACCGACGAGACTCCTCGCCCAGTTCAAGACCGCATTGCCTGTTGGACACACGGCAAGGGCAGACAGCCCTGCCTCTCCCGGGTGCGGCATCACTGACAGCCCCTTCCGAAGCATGCCAGCCGCCGGCGGATCACCAGTCACAGCCAGGAGATTCTCGTAGGAACCGCTGACCAGACACGCCGAACCGAGTTCCACGACGCCGGCACCGATCGCGGCGCAGTTCACGTCCAGCCCCCCAAGAGCCAGCTGCACCCGGGGAGGCAAGCCCCACTCCGTCGCCGCTTGCGGGTCGATCTCCCCAATCACAGCTGGCCAGGAAAGCAACTCTGGGAGAAAGCTCGGATCGATGCCGTAGGCGGAAATTCGATCCGGTGCCCAGTCGCTACTGCCAAGGTCATAGACTAGATACCTGGAAGCGGTGCTCCTGTCTGTTGCGACTCGGGCACACAAACGCAGAGTCAGGAAGTCGTGCCAACCCAGGAAGAACTTGGCCTGCTCGACGATCTCGGGGTGATGCGTACGCCACCACAGAAGCCGGAACACCGGATCCATTCGCTGGCGGTCGTGACCGCACGATTGGCACCACGGCTCGGGCACGGGAGCACCATCGGGAGGCGTCTCGAACTCGGCGCCACGAGTATCAGCTCCCATGACTGCGCGAGTAAGTGGATTTCCATTCTCGTCGGCCAGGAAGTTCTCGCGACCGGAGGCGCTGATAGCGATCGCTCTCGGTGGATCGGTTCGCAACCCATCACTCGCCATCAGCTCGCGCATCCCGAGCGAGGCCGCTTGCCAGACTTCCTCTGCGTCCTGCTCCCACGATCCGGGCGCCGGATGCAGGCCTGTCAGATTGTTGGCCACGACCATCAGGAGTTCGCCCAGCTCCGAATAAGCAGCAACCTTGACCGCACTCGAGCCGACATCGATTCCGACCAGACTCATGGAGACCTCGCTGTCATTGCTCGTCGCCTCACAGGAATGGGATTCGTAGATTGATCTGCAGTCAATGTACAGATGGTTCGCTGAATCTTGCCGTAAGAACCCTTATCTTCATTCCCTGCTTGTCACCAAACACCCTTACCCACCGAGTCACGACCCATGAGCCGTAAGCACGTCCCCTTCTCCGAGGACCGGATTCGCGAAATCGCGGCGCAATACCCCACGCCATTTCATCTGTACGACGAAGGCGCGATCCGCACCAACGCGCGTCGGCTAAATGCCGCCTTCGCCTGGAACGGAGGATTCCGTGAGCATTTTGCCGTCAAGGCTAATCCGAACCCGCATCTGATAAAGATCCTCGCCGAGGAAGGCTTCGGTGCCGATTGCTCAAGCATGGCAGAACTGGTCCTGTGTGAACGAGTGGGTATCAAAGGGGAACACATCTTCTTCAGCTCCAATGACACGCCAGCAGTGGAGTTTGAAAAGGCCACGCAACTTGGGGCGGTGATCAATCTCGATGACATCAGCCACATCGACTATCTCGAACGACATGCGGGCATTCCGGAACTGATCTGCCTGCGCTACAATCCGGGCCCCCTGCGCGAAGGAAACGCCATCATCGGCGATCCGCAGCAGGCCAAATACGGTTTGACCCGCGAGCAATTGTTCGACGCCTATCGTGTCCTGCGAGACAAGGGGGCCACACGCTTCGGTCTGCACACGATGGTCGTATCCAACGAACTGAATGCTGAGTCTCTCATAGAGACAGCGCGTATGCTCTTCGAGCTCGCCGTTGAATTCGACAAGGAGCTGGGAATCCGCCTGGAGTTCGTCAATCTCGGCGGTGGCATCGGCATCCCCTATCGGCCCGAAGAAGAGCCCGTCGATCTTGAGTCGCTGGGCGCCCGTGTGCAGGATGTCTACGAGGAACTGATCCCGCCTGCAGGCCTGCATCCACTGGCCGTGATGATGGAGAATGGACGCATGGTGACGGGCCCTTTCGGCTATCTCATCACGACGGCAATCCATCAGAAGCACACGTACAAGGAGTACGTCGGTACGGATGCATGCATGGCCAATCTGATGCGCCCCGGCATGTATGGTGCCTACCATCACATCACCGTCCTCGGCAAAGAAGAGGCGGCAGCGACGCACATGGTCGATGTCGTGGGATCTCTGTGTGAAAACAATGACAAGTTCGCCATCGATCGGAAACTGCCACCTGTTGCCATCGGTGACCTTCTGGCGATCCATGATGCTGGCGCCCATGGTCATTCGATGGGATTCCAATACAATGGCAAGCTGCGCAGCGCCGAGCTTCTCTTGCGGGAGAATGGCGATATCGAGCAGATCCGACGAGCCGAGACACTGGACGATTATTTCGCCACGCTGGATTTCTCGAGTTTGTCGTAAGGGTGTGAATCCAGCATTCCGGACACGCCCTAACTTCATGCGCATCAATGATTTGAAGCGGTAGTGTTGGTGGTCTCTGTTTTGCGTATTCTTGCCCTCATGAGACCATTGTGTTTGCTGATACTACTACTGCTGGGGTGTGGCCACGATACCAAACGTGAGAACCCCCTCGATCCGGCGCTGACGCCAGCAGTTGAGCTTCAGATCGCCCTCGACGACACGTCGGGCACGGCGACTCTGACCTGGACGCCCTACGCCGGAGCCGCAGCCTTCACCGAGTACCGCGTGCTGCGCAACGTGCTGGCTCAGCAAGTCGTCGACACGCTGTTCGTCACCTCCGATGCGAGCCAGACGACACTGATAGACACGTCACTGGCACCCAACACGGCGTACACCTACCGCATTTCAGTGGCCAGTGCCGGTGGCTTCGTCGCCGTCTCGCAACAGCAGACGACGCCGGGGTTCGAGGCTCAGCCCGTGCCCTTGCACGAAGTCGCCATCGATGCGGTCCAGGAGCGGGCCGTGCTCTCGTGGACACCCTATGCAGGCGGGCAGTTCGAAGCATACCGCATCGAACGACGTCGCGCCGGGGGACAGGACTTCACCTCCATCGGTCGGGTTGTCGCCGTAGGTGACGTCCTTCACGGATTCGGATCTGACGTCGAATGTCACCTACCTCTATCGGATTGTCGTGGAGGCTGCCGGTCTGGAGTGGCTGGGTGATCCGGGAGACGAGACAGGTTTCGAACGCGCCGGTGTAGTAGAGCTGACCACCGAGGCAGACGATGCGTCTGGAGAAATCCACCTCACCTGGACGCGTTTCGCCGGCACCGGCTTCGAAGGCTACGAAGTGCGACGTCAGACGCCAGGTGCCGATGAGGTCGTCATCCTGTCCAGTCTCGTCGGCCAGAGCGACACCGTCTTCGTCGATCAGACGGTCCTCACCGATGTCGCCCGTGTGGAAGGGAAACTCCAGGCAGGACGCAGCCGAGATCTCACCCATCAGGTCGAAGATCTGCGTCTCCTCTTCCGTGAGCGGTTGCTCCAGTCGCTGGCGGGCCTTGCCGATCCAGCCAAAGTTGTAGCGGCACGACACGACGCCGTCGCGCTGGCTGAAGACCGGTACAGGGTAACCGGAGGTGGGGCTCTCTGTCTTGCCATGCTCATCCTGGCGATCCCACTCGAAGCCTTCATACAGCCGTGGCAGGGCCTCGGGACAACGATGCAGGAGTTCGTTGTACACATGCATGGCGCTCGCCAGGCGACTGGGTGGATCATCGGGGGCCTGACGTGCACATAAAAGTGCCGCGCAGTCCGTCAGGTCGATGTGTAGCCCCACCGGGCCAGGGCGCCCGACACCGCGGCTGCCCTGCTCGGGCCGGAGGCGACCATGGATGACGTAGTGCACGCATGGACGGGCGGGACACGAAGAAGTGCCTGAGGAGGATCGAAAGCGCGTGCTGTTGCGGTTGTGGCTGGATTTCCCCGAGTGTCGGCCCGTCATAGACGAGGGCCTGATACGCTACGGCCTGGTACGCCACGGCCAACTCGGGTGGACGGCGCAGGATCTGCTGGCCAAGCGGCATCTGCAGCCCCGAGCCCGGCGGCCCGACGGCGTGCCCATCCTTTAGAAAGCGGCTGCATCACTGGTCAGTGACCGCATCTGCTTGCGACACGCGAGTGCCGCAAGCAGATGTAGCGAGCGATTGACGCTCAGCTCAGATCAAACCGATCAAGATTCATGACCTTGTTCCAGGCGGCGACAAAGTCAGCGACGAACGCCTCCTGCGAGTCATCGCAGGCGTAGGCTTCCGCGACAGCGCGCAGCTGAGAATTCGAACCGAAGACGAGATCAACAGCGGTGCCCGTCCATTTGACCGTGCCTGTGCTCAGATCACGACCCTCGTACACGTGCTCACATTGTGCATGCACCTGCCACGCGGTGTTCATGTCGAGGAGATTCACGAAAAAGTCGTTGCTCAGTGTCTCCGGACGATCGGTGAAAACACCCAGATCCGATTGCCCCGTATTCGCATTCAGCACACGCAGGCCGCCGACGAGAACTGTCATCTCTGGCGCTGTCAGTGTCAGCATGTGGGCGCGGTCTACCAACCCTTCCTCAGCGGTCGCGCGGTGTCCCTTGCTGAGGTGGTTGCGGAATCCGTCTGCCGTCGGTTCGAGTACGGCAAAGGACTCTACATCGGTCTGCTTCTGCGTCGCATCTGCGCGCCCAGGCGAAAAAGGCACTTGTATTTTGTGCCCAGCCTTTTTAGCTGCCGCCTCGACGCCGGCACACCCGCCAAGAACGATAACATCCGCCAACGACACCTTCTTGCCACCAACCAATGTCTTGTCGAACGCGTTCTGAACCTTACCGAGAACCTTGAGCACCTTGCTCAGTTCGCCAGGACTGTTCACTTCCCAATCCCTTTGCGGCGCCAGACGAAGACGCGCGCCATTGGCCCCACCGCGTTTGTCGGTGCCACGGAAGGTTGCTGCCGATGCCCAGGCAGTGGACACCAGTTGGGAGATGGATAGTCCTGATTCGAGGATCTTGCCCTTCAGGGCAGTCGCTTCCTTCTTGCCGATCAGCTTGTGCGCGACCTCAGGGATAGGATCCTGCCACAATTGTGGCTTTTTCGGAACCAACGAGCCGAGACAGCGCGCGTGCGGCCCCATGTCGCGGTGCGTCAGTTTGTACCAGGCTTTGGCGAAGGCGTCGGCGAACTGCTTTGGGTTCTTGTGAAAGCGTTTCGAGATGCGCGCGTATTTCGGGTCTCTCCTCAATGCGAGGTCCGTCGTCAGCATCATGGGCGCATGCCGTTTCGACCCATCGTGGGCATCAGGCACAGTGCCCTTGGCAGAAGCATTCTTGGGTGTCCACTGCTGTGCACCTGCAGGACTCTTCGTCAACTTCCATTCATAGCCGAAGAGATTGTCGAAGAAATTGTTGTCCCACTTGGCCGGCTCTGTGGTCCAGGCACCTTCCAAGCCGCTGGTGATCGTGTCGGCACCCTTGCCACTACCGAAGCTGTTCTTCCAGCCAAAGCCCTGCTCCTCGATGCCCGCCCCCTCGGGTTCGGGACCAACGTGCGCAGCATCTCCGGCGCCGTGAGCTTTGCCGAAGGTGTGACCGCCTGCGATCAGAGCAACGGTCTCCTCGTCGTCCATCGCCATACGAGCAAAGGTCTCGCGAATATCCCGAGCCGCAGCAAGGGGATCGGGATTTCCATTGGGACCTTCCGGGTTTACGTAGATCAGCCCCATTTGCACGGCTCCGAGTGGCTTCTCAAGATCCCGGTCACCACTGTAGCGCTCGTCGTCGAGCCACGTGGTTTCAGAACCCCAGTAGATGTCCTCCTCGGGTTCCCAGACGTCCTCACGACCACCGGCGAAACCGAAGGTCTTGAATCCCATGGACTCGAGGGCGCAATTGCCGGTTAAGATCATCAGGTCCGCCCACGAGATCTTGCGGCCGTATTTCTGCTTGATCGGCCATAACAGTCGGCGCGCCTTGTCGAGGTTGCCGTTGTCGGGCCAACTGTTGAGTGGCGCAAAGCGCAGTGTGCCTGACGCGGCGCCGCCGCGACCGTCTTCTGTGCGGTAGGTGCCTGCACTGTGCCACGCCATACGGACAAATAGTGGCCCATAGTGGCCGTAGTCAGCGGGCCACCAGTCCTGCGAGGTGGTCATCACTGCGACGATGTCCTTCTTCAAGGAATTCAGGTTGAGCTTCTTGAATTCCTTGGCATAGTTGAAGTCCTCCCCCATGGGATCGGAGGGAGGCGGATTCTGGTGCAGGATCTTCAAATTCAGTTGGTTCGGCCACCAATGTTGATTTGCGGTGGTACCACGGGCGTGAGATTCGCCCATCACGGGGCACTTACTTGCAGTCATGTTGTCTCCATTCGTAGTTCGGCAAGGTGTCGAAGTTCCTGCCAGCCGGTTTCTTTTCTGCCGCACAATAGACAAGATTTTCCGCTTAGCAACAATCCATGACGGCTGGCCGAGATCGTCGGCGCATCATTCCGTGCAGAAATCCTGAAATCTATCAGCAACCGCAAGGAGACCAGTCATGCAGACCGACACGGTGAATCGTTCACCCGACATGAGGTCAGAGGAGTCGAAGAATGTCGGATGGTTCATGCTGCCGCGTCGCCAGTCGAGTGACTGCAACATGACCATCGTTGTGCAGCGCTTCGACAAGGACGGCGACTTTGAAGAACATGCCCACGATCTCGAACAGTTCTTCTATGTGACCGCAGGCGCTCTGGAGATGACGATCGGTGACGATACTCGCACATATGTTGAGGGCGACTTCGTCAGTGTCGGCCGCAATGTCGTGCACGCTGGGCGCAATATACACGACGGCGAGAGTGAGTTGGTCGTCGTCGACTACTGGCCAGCCGACAGCGACGACCGCATCGGTCTCGACTGATGGATGTCGCACGAGGAAGGCTCTATTTCACCGATGTAAGCAATCGCCGTGTGCGCGTCGTCGATCTGACGACCGGTATCATCCACAACATCGCCGGAGGCGGCACGATCACCGGGGACGGCGCCTCCAACATAGGTGACGGCGGACCGGCGACTGCTGCCGTCTTTTCCACCCATCCCATGCGTGTCATGGTTGACGCCCATGACACGCTCTTCGTTACGGATGCACACCACAACAGGATTCGTCGCATCGACCCGGCAACACAAATGATCAGTACCTACGTCGGCAATGGTGCCGAGGCCTACGCCGGTGACGACGGCGCCGCCGTACGTGCGAGCTTATCCGTTCCACACGGTGCCCGCTTTGATCGTGCCGGCAACCTCTTCATCGCCGACACACGCAATCACCGCGTCCGCCGCGTCGACGGGGACACCGGGATGATCACCACTGTGGCGGGTACGGGTCGCGAGGGCTACTCGGGTGACGATGTACCTGCAGCGACGGCCGACCTTGCCGCACCACTGGCCGTCGACCTCGACGGCGATGGCAATCTGTACATCGTCGACACAGACAACGATCGCATCCGTCGTGTCGATGCGTCGTCAGGTCTGATCACCACAGTGGCTGGAGTGGGAAAGATTGGCGCCCTGGCCGATGGCACGCCGGCGCGGGAGGCGTGCTTTGGACGCTTGCGCGACGTGATTGTCGTCGACGACACGCTCCTGGTAGCCGACGGTAACAATGCCATCATCTTTCGCCTCGATCTGTCGACGGGCATCATCCAACATATCGTCGGCACGGGGACGGCTGGCTTCTCAGGAGATGGGGGGCCCGCGATCCATGCCCAACTGCGGCATCCTTACAGTCTCGCTCGCGATGAAGCGGGCAACATCTTCATCAAGGATTGCTACAACTACCGCCTGCGAAGAGTCGACGCGGTGACGGGCACGATCTCAACGATCGCCGGCAACGGCGTCGAGGGCTTCGCCGGCGATGACGGCCCCGCCCTCGAAGCGAATCTGTCTTGTTGATGTGGGGTTCAGTTCCTGCTGGAGATTTCGATCCTCCGGGGAAACCAACTCTCAGGACGGAAGTGACGGGCCAATCACGTTGCGACCTTCTCGCGAAAGGCGCGCCCAACGGCGGCGTCATCGTATGCCGTCGAAGCGACGATGACTTCGGCGGCGGTGGTACGAGGGTGTATGCGCCCTTTGGTATCCACACCGACCTCAGCCACCCCCTCAGCGTCCGCTGCCCCGTGGGCGGCGAAGTCTATCCGAACGAAGAGTACCCCGACGACGGTTCAGGATGGCTCGACGAGCGCCCCGGCAGCGACACCCAGGGGCAGAGATTCTACTTCGTCGGCTGGTTCAATCACTGGTTCCTGCGTTGGCTGCCTGAGAAGATCGAGACCATGGCCCGCTTGTGGTTCATCGTCGATGACGAGCGTTATGCCCACACGGCGACCGTCCTGCTCGAACGGCTCATGGAAGTCTATCCTGAGATGGACGGCGACGATCTGACCTACGATGGCAGTGATTGGGGCATCTACGTGAAGATGCTACCGACCATGTGGGAAGGCGAGGAACTGGTAAACCTCGTCGACGGTGTGGAGCTGATGTTGCCCCTGCTCGATGACGACTTTCTGCAGCGATTTCACGCCTCTGTGTTCCGACCCGCCTTCGAGGCGTACCGCGAACAACCAGCACCCTCCAACTGGGGCAGTGTCTGGAATCCACCCTTTGCTCGTTTTGCGATGATTACCGGTGACCGGGAAATTCTCGACTACATGCTGCATGAGCATCCCGCAGCGATTGTACCAACCCTCGACAACCAGTTCTTTCGTGACGGCTTCCCCTACGAAGCTGCCTTCTCCTATGGGTCTCACTATCTGTATGCAGCCCAGGAAGTCGCCGCTGCCTTTGGCGAGCGTGGCGAGTGGATCTGGGCACATCCGCGCATGCAGCGCGCCTTCGAGACCTACGCCGACCTGATCATCCTCGATAAGTTCACCCACTTCTACGGCGATACGGGTGGCATCTACAACCGGGGGCTCACACTCGGCCCCGCCTTGCTTGAGGATGCGTCCAAACGCTACGCGTCGCCGAAGATCGCCCGCTACCTGCGCCAGGCCTATGACGTTCACGGCAGAAGTCGCCGATCCTCCATCGAGAGCGAATTCAGCACGTACGAACATGCCGGCAAACAACCGGACGAGGGGCTTGCAGCAGGAGACGAACTCGCGAGCACCTTAGCGCCCGTCAAGGGCGTGGCGATCATGCGAACGGGTACAGATGAAAACCGTGCCGCCCTGTATTTCGACTACGGTTACGCGCACGCGGCGCACAGTCACGCCGACAGGCTGAACATCAATCTCTTCGCCTACGATCGCGAGTTCCTGCCAGAAATGGGGTATCCCGAATACATGGACTCCGTTCAACCCACACCGGGTGGTTGGACGACGCACACAGCGTCACACGTTACCGTCGAGGTGAACGAAAAACGTCAGCTGGAGGGAGTCTTCGGCGACCTGCATGGGTTCGTCCACGGCGAATGGATTAAATACGTAGATGCCTCGTGCGAGGATGCCTATGTCCATGCCGACGTGGATCTGTACCGACGATCACTCGCGCTCATCGACATTCCAGGTGGCGCCTATGTGGTCGACATGTTCCGCGTTCGCGGTGGTGAGCAGCACGACTACCTCTTTCACGGTCCACCCGTTGATGTGACGCTACGCAACATCGACATGACGGAACCGCGACAAGGAACGCTGGCTGGCCATGATGTCGAATTCGGCGCAAAACCTGACAGTATTCTGCCCTATCACGTGGACAACAAGGGGTACCAGTATCTGTTCGACGTCCGCCAGGGGACGGTCGACGGCCCCTATCACGCGTCGTGGAAAATGGCCGATGGCGTTACGTTCTCGGCCACCTTCCTGCCTGCCGAAGGTGAGCAGTTCTATCAGACGAGCGGCCTTCCCCGGCCATCCAGCAAGAAACCGCCTGCCATGCCTTTTCTGGTGCGGCGCACGCAGCCTGCGACGGGCGAAGGCCTGTCGCTCTTCGCCTCCGTCCTGAGCTACACGAAAAACACGCCACCAGTGATCAGCGCCAGAAGGCTGCCCCTGACGCCTGACAGCGACGACAATGCCGTCGCCATTCTGGTCGAACATCTGTATGGTGAGGATGTGATCATGTCGTGCCTCTCCCCGTCAGGGTTCGCCAGCAGTGCGGATGGACGTTACGAGTTGCACGGCCAGTTCGGCGCCGTCTCGATCCGCGAAGACATCCCCCCACGCATGATGCTTGTCGGTGGAACATCCTTCGCCGCCGATGGCCGCTCGATCACCCTCGAGGATGGGTCGACATCAGCCACCGTCCAGGAGGTTTTCGACGATCGACTCGTCCTCGACAGACCTCTTCCAGCGTGGACAGTGGGCGAAATCCTGCTCGCCATGCGTGGCTCTGTCCAGAGTTCCTATCGCGTGGAAAGAGTCGTAGCAGACACCGTTTATATCTCGCCCGGGACCTGGATCGGCAAGGGGCGCGCCGACCGCTACGATCGCGACACGGCGACAATCTTCGACAACCGGGACGTGTTTCCCCTTGGCGAAAAGCGCAACCGCCTCGCCGACATCTCTGGGATGGTGTATCCGGAGGGCAACCGCAACTACTATGCCGACTCATGGCTTGTGGCCCAGGATGGCACCAGTCACTATCGCCTGACATCGGGTGGATTCCCGGGATTCGTCCTCGACCGAGAGCAGGATCTGAGCGGAATCGAGGCGAGGTTCTCCGGGGGCGAGCCTTTTCTGCTCTATGACCTCGGCCCTGGGGATACGGTGCAGGTCCTGCGATGGAAAGAGGGGTAGGCCGTCTCTATGGTCGCTGCGCCGACGTCTTCAGCTCTATCGCCCGTCCATCACGACCGGCAGCCATTCCGGCAAGCATGATCTCCGTCACATGACGGGCGGCCCAGACGTGTGAATGGGTCGGTTGCTCGCCACGTTGAACACAGTCGAAGAAGTGTTCGTGCACATTCCCCATGCCGGCGCCCGAATCGATAGCCTGTGTCGCGACGGGTGCCCGCTCGTCTGTGTAGGAAGTGGGTGTCCACCGACTTAAGGCGGCCCCATCGGTGCCGGGCATGGTGAATTTCCCCGCCGTACCGTGAAGACTCAGCTCGCGTGAACGCGCCGGATCACACCAGCTGGTTTCGGCTGTCACCAATGCACCCTCCGCCATTTCCATGACCAGTACGGCATTGTCCTCCAACTGTGTCGGCTTGTCGAAGGTCGTCGTCAGTCCTGTTACACGACGAGCACTACCGAGAATGGCTACAAGTGACGCGACGGCATACACCCCCATATCAAACAGTGCCCCCACACTCGCCTGAGACGCGTCGAAAAACCACAGACCTTCATCCTCCTCATCGAAGACACTGCGCACACCGGCATAGTAGACCTCAGGCCCCCCATGACTTGTGCGACAGCGCGCCCCGGACACACGTCCGATTTCACCGGCTGCACAACGAGCCTGCAAGTCGTAGACGTGCGGTGGAAAATGCGGCATACACAGCACGGTTCGATCGCTGCCCTCCACGGCACTCACAAAAGCGTCTGCCTCACGCAGATCTCCACAAAGGGGCTTCTGCATCAACACGTGTTTGCCCGCTTCGATCGCCTTGATGCCCCATGAGACGTGCAGCGGGTGAGGCGTGGCGATGATCACAGCATCGACTTCCGGATCAGACAGCACATCCTCGTAGTTCTGCGTCCAGCGAGGCACATCGAACTCGTCGCAGATCGTCTGCAACCGCTCTGCTTTGCGCCCACTGACCAATACGACCTGCATCTGCTCACTTGCGGCGATCTCTGGCAGATGCAGGATCGCACTGATACCGCCGGCACCGATGATGCCAAAACGAAGAGGTGTCATGAGATCTCCCATGGATGCAGCAGCACCTTGGCACAGTCACCCGTCGACTGCAGCTCAAATGCCTGCTGTACATCTGTCATTGCATACGTGTGCGAAATGAGTTGGTCCATCACGGTCGGTTGCTCCTCTATGATTCGAAGGATCGTATCCGCGTCACGACGGTTGTAATGCCACGAACCAACGAGAGTCAGCCCCTTACGAATCATATCGGGACTGATGCGGATATGGGTGTCGTCACTGCACTCTCCCACGAAGGCGACCTGGCCACGACGCCGCGTGGCATCGATACAGAGACGATGCGCAGCGACACTGCCGGAGCAGTCCAGCGCCTTGTCCACACCCTGTCCGTCGGTGAGGTCACGAATCATCTCCAACGTATCAGCAGCGGGCGCCAGCGCCACCTCGGCACCAAGATCCAGGGCCCGCTGTGCCCGCCAGGGCTGAGAATCAACGGCGATGACTCTTGCACCACGATACACGCCATTGATCACGCCGCCGAGTCCGACGGGTCCCAGGCCGGTGATCAGCAGCGTATCAAAGGCATCCACGTCCATGCGATTCAGCGCGCCAAAGGAAGGCCCCAGTCCGCAACAGGCGAGTGATCCGTGATCGAAAGAGATCGACTCTGCGACCTTGGGCAGCAGCCAATCCGGTTTCAATAGATACTGCGCCATCGTTGCCTGTCCTTCGCCACCGTTGGTGAAGGCACCGACGTTGGCCATCTGCTCGCAATGGATATACTCACCGCTGAGACAGACTCGACACGTGCCACATGGGTAGCCGGGCATGACGACGACGCGATCGCCAACGGCGACGTTGCCTGGTTGTGCGACGTCGACGACCTCCCCAGCCGCCTCATGACCCAGCGTCGTCGATGGGTGCCCACCAAGAAATCCCTTGTACTCCGTGCACATGGGGGCGGCGTGAACCTTCACGACGACCCAATCTCGTTTTGCCAGCGGATCGGCGACGTCGATGACGCCGGCCTTCCCCTCGCCTTCGATGACGACTTTCTTCATTCGTTCCTCGCCCTCCTCTTTCGCCTCACAACGTAGGTATTGGAGCCCATCGCGTGAAAGACGTTGACGCCTTCCTCAGCGGCTTACCCGCTGAAGACACCACGCCTCTCGTCGGTGACTGGTTGGTCGAACCGGTGACTCGCAAAACATCCCTTGGTCGCAGTGTCGATGGCGCCTCTACGGTCAGCCTGAACAATGGCCTGATCCGACGGGCCTTCAGCCTGGCGCCAAATGGCGCCACCGTCGCCTTCGACAATCTCCTGACGGATCAGGCGATCCTGCGTGGCGTCTCCCCTGAGGCCCGTGTGTCCGTCAATGGTACAGAACTCGACGTGGGTGGTCTCGAGGGGCAGACCCAATACGGCTATCTGCGACGCGAGTGGGTGGAGCAGATGACCTCAGCGCCAGGCGCACTGCAGTTGGTCGGCATCGATTCAGGCGAAACCCAGGCACCTTTCCCGTGGCGTCGCTGTCGACACCATGCAGATCTGCCTTGGCCAGCTCCAGGAGTGCGGCTGTCCATGCGTTACACAGCGTCCACGTCACCCGTGGCAGTCACCGTTCACTACGAGATGTATGACGCCGTCCCCGTGTTGGTGAAGTGGCTGGAGATCACCAACGTCTCTGATGGCCCCGTTCAGATCAACCGGTTCTGCGTCGAAGTGCTCGCTGTCGTCGACTACGAAAGTTGCGTCGAAGGGCAGAAGGGCTGGCCCTATCCAACACTGCACGTGGAAAGTGACTATGCCTTTCATGGCATGACGGCGGCCAGTGCCGATGTCACGACAAACTGGCTACCTGATCCGCGCTACACGTCGCAGGTCAACTACCAACTGCAATCGCCCCTGCTGCTGGAGACCAGCCCGCCGCTGGGCCCTGATGTCGAACTTCCTGCAGCAGAAACATTAACCAGTTTTCGCACCTTCCTCGTATGCCCGGACAGCACCGAGCGGGAACGCCGTGGTCTGGCCTTGCGACGTTTCTATCGCGTTGTAGCCCCGTGGACGACGGAGAATCCGATCCTCATGCACGTGCGCCACGCCGATCCGGAGTCGGTGAAGGCCGCCATCGACCAGTGTGCGGACGTGGGATTCGAGATGGTCATCCTCACCTTCGGCTCCGGTTTCGATGCGGAAAACACAGACCCGAAGTATCTGGATCAGCTGCGCGATCTGGCCGACTACGCTCATGCAAAAGGGATCGAGCTGGGTGGATACTCCCTGCTGGCGAGTCGCGCCGTCAGTGTTACGGATGACATCATCGATGCCGCCAGTGGCGAACGCGGACATGGAGCTTTCGGCAATTCACCGTGCCTGGGTAGCGACTGGGGTCGTGAGTATTTCGACAAGTTGCGCAGCCTGTATGAGCACACAGGATTGAATATCCTCGAGCACGACGGCTCTTATCCCGGCGATCTCTGCGCCTCGCAGGCCCACCCCGGCCACCGCGGATTGTCGGACTCGCAGTGGACCCAATGGCGCACGATCACCGACTTCTACCAGTGGTGCCGTGAACGCGGCATCTATCTGAATGTGCCTGACTGGTATTTCCTGACGGGCTCTAACAAGAATGGCATGGGCTATCGCGAGGTGAACTGGTCATTGCCCCGGGCACAACAACTCATGCTCGGTCGCCAGAACATCTACGATGGCACTTGGGAGAAGACGCCGAGCATGGGGTGGATGTTCGTCCCCCTCGTTGAATACCACGGTGGCGGCGAGGAGGCCACACTCGAGCCGCTCTGTGAACACCTTGACGCCTACGAGGCCCACCTGGCGCAGAACTTTGGCGCTGGTGTTCAAGCCTGCTATCGCGGGCCTCGTCTATACGACAGTGAAGAAACGCGCGTCGTCGTCAAACGCTGGGTCGACTTCTACCGCCGGTATCGACAGATCCTCGAAGCTGATCTGATTCACATACGTCGTCCCGACGCGCGTGATCTCGACGGCTACCTGCACGTAGACGCCTGCGGTGCGATTCGCGGCCTCGCCATGGTATTCAATCCTCTCGATGTCGAGGTTGAGCGCTCCTGGCGACTCCCGCTGTACTACACGGGCCTTCGTGGCACGGCGCGGATCCGCGAAGCAGAGGGTGAGAGCCACACCTTTGCTCTCGATCGGGATGACAGCGTGACCTTACAGATCTGCGTTCCAGCCCGAGGCTTGACCTGGTTCGTCCTAGAGCCCGCTTGATCGCGATCCACGTCCCTGTCGAAGTCAGCGCTTGCTGGTGTGGCGATCGCCACGCTTCTTAGAGTGGAGGGTAAGCGCCCCGAGAGTGGAAGCCGATACGAACGATGCCTCCACGCTCCCATGACACGCCTTTCTCGTAGTGGCCGACACACATCTTGATCCAACGACTGTTCCCATTCCTCACCTGGCTTCCCCGCCTCGGCCGCGACGAGATCCGCCGAGACCTGATTGCGGGCGTGACCGTTGCGACCGTCCTCGTGCCCCAGGCGATGGCGTACGCGCGGCTGGCGGGATTGCCCGCTGTCTATGGTCTGTACGCCGCCTTCCTGCCGCCCGTTGTCGCCGCACTGTGGGGTTCGTCGCGGCAGTTGGCAACAGGCCCCGTGGCGATGGCTTCCTTGATCAGTGCCGCCACCGTGGGTGCACTATCCCTGCAAACACCCGAAGCATTCGTGCATGCCTCGATCCTGCTCGCCCTGCTCGTAGGTATCCTGCGGGTCGGCCTTGGGCTGCTGCGCCTCGGGATTCTTGTTAATCTGCTCTCGACCCCCGTTGTCGTGGGCTTCAGCAATGCTGCGGCTCTGATCATCGCCGGCTCGCAATTGCACTCGATTCTCGGTGTCGAGCGGGGCCACGAGTCACTCTTCCTCGCGTCTCTGGCCATTGAGATGCAGCGTGCCCTGGGAGGTGTGGAGTGGCAGACACTTGGGATGGCGACTCTGGCACTGGCGATCATGCTCGCTTTGCGGCAGCGACACGAACGCGTCATGATCGCCGTCGCCATCACGACGGTTCTCGCCTGGCTCATCGGCTACGAGGGTGCCATCGTCGGCGACATCCCAAGAGGTCTACCCTCCCTGTCGATTCCCAATATCGATACAGTAATCATGTGGCAGTTGCTGCCAGGTGCCTTCGTGTTGACGCTGATCGGACTCATGGAAGCGATGTCCATCGCCCGCACGATCGCCACGCGCACCAAGCAGCACATCGATATCAACCAGGAACTCATCGGCCAGGGCATGGCCAACCTCGTCGGTGGGGTCTTCAATAGTTATGCCGTCTCGGGATCGTTCTCTCGATCCGCGATCAACTTTGGCGCCGGCGCCGCCAGTGGACTGTCGTCTGTTGTGACGAGTGCCATCGTCATGCTGACCCTGTTATATCTGACGCCCCTATTCTACTACCTGCCACAGGCAACGCTGGCCATCGTCATCATGTTGGCTGTATTGAGCCTTGTGCGCATCACCGCCGTTCGTCGTGCATGGCAGGTCTCGCGGGCAGATGGAGGGATCGCTCTTGTGACATTTCTGGTCACCCTTGCCTTGGCGCCGCAGTTGCACTGGGGAATTGTGACGGGTGTCCTGCTATCATTGGGGCACTTTCTGCGACGGACGATGCGACCGCATGTGGCCTACCTTGCCCGCCATGAGGACGGCGCCCTTGTCGACGCGGAGGCCCACGGCCTGCAACTCGATCCACACATCGCCGTGATCCGCTTCGACGCACGGCTCTATTACGGTGCGGCTGCCTTCTTCGAAGATCGTGTCCTGGAAGCTCTGGTCCGACTACCCGAACTACGTCACATCGTTCTCGACGCGGGCGGGATCAATCGCATCGATGCAACCGGCGTAGAGACCCTGCGCCGACTCGTCGAAGATCTGCGCGCCGGTGGGGTCGACATCTATGTGACACGCGTGAAGAATGATGTGTGGAAGGTCATGGAAAGAGATGGATTGGCCGGGATGATCGGCGACGATCACTTCTTCGATTGGAACCAGCATGCCCTCGAGCATCTCTGGTCAGGGATGCAACCTGACGAGCGCAGCAAGAGCCCTCTCTATGGTCCCAATCCACGCGAAGCGAACGCGGCCGTCGATCCTGATTGATCAATAGATCTCGTCAGGAAGTCCCCTCGCGCCGCTCCCAGAGCGCTCGCATGATTCCGTGGTGTCCCATGCCCTGCGCCCGCAACTGGGCATAGGCGACTTCATCGATATCCTGCCTCAGGAGGAAAGCGCGAATGTCATACTGATCATCCTTGTCATGCGACGGCAGCTTGCCTTCGTCGATCATCAGCTGCAAGGGATAACCGCTCTGGGTCAATGGCAGATGGACTACCTCATTGAGACGGGCAGATTCGAGTAACGCCATCATGATCTCCACCGTGACCCGTGCCGATTGCGCCGAACAGCGGTGCGTTTCGGCTTTGCCATCTATCCAGGCGAGTAACTCTTTGGTCTGACGACCATTCGCCTGGCCACCGATGACATCAATCTGCTCTGCCGGCATGCCAAGATCGTGGTCGATCCAACCTGAACTCGTCAGTGTCCGACAGTGGGTCTCACTGACCTCCATCATCCCGTCGGTACCACGAATCTGGAATTTTCCGACCGTCGCCCCATCCAGGTCGAGGTCACTTTCAACCATCATCTGTACGCCATTGTCGAAATGTACAAGGCCCAGGCAACCGTCTTCGATGGGCGTGTCCCTCTCGTAGCGCCCCGTCTTGCGTTCGACGGCGCCCATGACCCACGCCGGCTGCGGATCACCGAGGACAAAACGCACACCATCAATCGCGTGGGTCCCGCAGTTCAACAGTCCCTGTGCCAACTTCGTCACGGCGAATTCCGGTTCCCCAAGATGACCTGACGCGATCAGCTCCCGCCCCTTCTCCCAACCGAGAGTGAAACGTCGTTGGTGACTGATGGCCAGTTTCACCCCCGCCGCATCACAGGCGGCGATCATCCGGTCTGCTTCGCCGAGGCCCACGGCCATCGGTTTCTCGCAGAGGATCCCTTTCACTCCTGGCTGGGCGGCAGCGACCGTGAGTGGCGCGTGCAGCAGATGCCAGGCGCAAACACTTACCAGATGGGGTGTTGTTCCAGCGGCAAACATCTCTTCGAGGCTCACAAAACCTACGCCACCCCCGTATTCCTCGATGAACTGCTCCCGTGCTGCCGCCAGTGGATCGACGAAGGCAACGACCTCAACATCAGCCAATTGGTATCCACGAACGTGGTAGTGGGCGATATCGCCACAACCGACGATGGCAGCCGTTGGCTTCGGATTCTTCATACTTCTCACTCTCTCGCTTCGAGGGGGTTGCGACGGGGCGAAAATGGTCCTCCCGCCTCTGCTGCGCCAGTCCAAGGGTCAGCTTGTGGCCAGGCACAACCGCATTTGTCACACAATCGTGACATGGCTGCCACCGGGTCGTCGCCTGCACGTTGCAACTTCATGGAGACGAGAAAGCGATTCCTTCATGTCCAGCCACCACAATGAGAAAGAAGCATCGATGAACCGTAGACGCCTGACCGCCCTTGCCGTCATCCTGAGTATGGGAGTCTTCGCCCTGGCCGCGTATGCTCGAACCGCCATCCAGAACAAGGGCTCCGATACGCTCGTCAACGTAGCCCAGGCCTGGGCCGAAGAATACGCCAAGGTCGCTCCGGATGTGGCCATCGCAGTGTCCGGCGGCGGTTCCGGCACAGGGATCGCCGCGATGATCAATGGGACGGTGGATATAGCCAATGCGAGTCGCCGCATGAAGCAGAAAGAGATCGAGTTGGCTCGGGAGCGAGGCCAGGAGCCCATTGAGCACATCGTTGGATATGATGCGCTTGCCGTCTACATCCACCCGGACAACCCTGCCGATACATTGAGTCTTACCCAACTGTCGGCGATCTATGCTCGTGGCAAGCAATTCAGCAATTGGTCTGATCTCGGAGTCGAGGTGCCGGGCTGCCAGGGCAATACCATCGTCGTCGTGAGTCGGCAGAACAACTCGGGGACCTATGCCTACTTCCAAAAAGCGGTGCTTGGAACTGGCGGCAAATACCGACAGGGAACATTGGACATGCATGGTTCGAAGGACGTCGTGGACCTCGTCGAGAAGACTCCATGCGCCATCGGTTACAGCGGCCTCGCGTACGCCACCGACCATGTCAGTCTGACCTGCATCTCCACCGCAGAGGGTGGTGACTGCGTCAGTCCCTCGGTGGCAACTGCCTCGGATCGAAGCTATCCTATTGCGCGACCACTGTTCATGTACACGAATGGTGAACCACAAGGCGATGTAAAAGCCTACCTCGACTGGATTCTGAGTGACACGGGCCAGTGCATTATCCTCGGCAAGGGTTACGCTCCAGTCCGCAATGTTACGTGCGAATAACCCTTCACTGCGATCATGTCACCTGGTGCATATTGCGCCAGTTCTCCCACGGAAGAATGTCGTATGAGCCAATACGAAGCTCGCCTTGAAAGAGATCTCAGCCACATACGCGGCCAACTCGCGTCCCTGGCTGAGGCCGTGCAAACCGCCCTCGAGACGGCGTCCCTCGCCTTGTTCGCCAGTGATCATGAGTTGGCATATGGCGTGTGTCTGGCAGATCATCCGATCAACCGTGCGAGCCGCGAACTCGACAAAATCTGTCACGGTTTTATCGCCGTGCACCTGCCCAGTGCCGGGCACCTACGTTTCGTGTCCGCCGTGATGCGTCTGAACCTCGAGTTGGAACGCATCGGTGACTATGCGGTGACAATCAGTCGAGAGACCGCGCAACTACAGGCCCCTCCAGCGGATCCTGCAGGCGGCCAACTGCAACAAGTCGCACACGAGGCGCGGAGACTGCTGGCATTGGCCGTCTCAGCATTCGACGATGGCGACGCCGATGCAGCCCGGGCCGGAATCAAGTCTGCGCTTGTTGCACGAAGGCACGTCGGCGCCTGCTTCGCAGCCGTCGTGAAAGATGAGAAGAGTGCTCCGGCCAGGGAGCTCCTTTTTCGAGTGGTGATCCTGAACTGCTACGATCGCGTCGTCGATCAGTCGAAGAACATCTGCGAGGAGACGATCTTCGCCGTCACGGGTGAGACGAAGGCACCAAAGTCCTATCGTGTCCTGTTCCTGGATAGGGACAACTCAATCCTGGGGCCGATGGCGCAGGCGATCGCCACCAAACACCACGCACAGAGCGGACAATACAGCAGCGCGGGCCAGCAGCCGGCCGACACCTTTCGACAGGGCCTGGGGGTATTCCTTGCTGAACGCGGTTTCGAGTTGGCAGCCACAACACGGCAACTTGATCCAACCGCTGATTTGGGCGACTACCACGTCATCGTCAGTCTGCAGGGCTCCGTCCGCGACCACATCGGCAATGTACCGTACTCCACCATTGCCCTGGACTGGAATCTGGACGCGGCGCTGAGTGCTGAGTCCAACGAATCCTCACAGCTCTTCGAGTCAGTGTATCGGTCTCTAGCTCCACAGATACGGGATTTGATGATGACCGTGCACGGTGAGGAGCAGTCCTGAAAGTGGGCACCCATCAGCAGACGGATCTGGCCATCGAGCACATCGACCAACGCAATCTCGATTGGTACATCGACAAGGCCGTGGAGATCCTCGTGTTCATCTGTGGTATCTCTGCCATCATCTTCATCATTGGGATCTTCACTTTCATTACCAAGGAAGGCTACCACTTCGTCCTACAGATGGACTGGAGCGAATTCTTCCTGACCCAATATTGGTTTCCGAGCGACGAGGACGCACCCGAATTCGGCATTCTCGCTCTGATCGCGGGTACGGCGAGTGTGACGGGCCTGGCCATGCTGGTGGCGATCCCCTTCTCCCTGGGAGGAGCCATTTTTGTCGCCGAATTCGCATCAGGAAAGACGCGCGAATTCCTCAAGGTCCTTGTTGAACTGCTCGCCGCGATTCCTTCTGTCGTCTGGGGATTCATCGGTTTGAGCATCATCAATCCTTTGATTATCCAGACCTTCGATGTACCTGTGGGATTGAATGTGCTCAACGCCGGTGTGATCCTGGGGTTGATGGCGGCCCCGATCATGACCTCGATTGCGGAGGACGCCTTGAATGCGGTACCGGATCGGTATCGGGAGGCAGCAGAAGCGATGGGCGCCACCCGTTGGCAGGTCATTTTTCGCGTCGTATTGCCCGCCGCCAGGAATGGTCTGTTGGGCGCCGTACTTCTGGGTGTTGGCCGTGGCTTCGGCGAAACGATGGCGGTTCTGATGGCGACAGGTCACTCGGTGAATATCCCCGGGTCACTCTTCGATTCCGTCAGAGCTCTGACGGCGACCATCGCCGCCGAATTGGGCGAAACGGCTGTGGGGTCTGACCACTATCAGGCACTATTTGCCATCGGCATCTTCCTTTTCATCATCACCTTCATCATCAACCTCAGCGCCGACCTGATCGTGCGTGGCGTACGGGAAGGGTAAGACGGAACCCATGTTTGAACCGACCGCCCTCAACAGACGCAACGCTCACATTCAGTCACTCTTCAAGCTGCTCTTTGGCCTGATGACGGGGTTGCTCATTCTGCCCGTGATCGTCATCCTCGCCACCCTCATTCAAGAAGGGGGATCGATCATATCCATCGACTTCCTCTTCTCGCGTCCCACGGACGGAATGACGGCAGGTGGTATCTTCCCTGCTCTTCTTGGCACGATGTGGCTTGTCGCAGTGGCGCTGATTATCTCGGTGCCCTTGGGCGTTGCGGCCGCCATCTATCTCAGCGAATACGCACCCGAGAATTGGCTGACACGTGTCATCAATCTCGCCATCATCAATCTGGCAGGCGTGCCTTCCATCGTCCACGCCCTGTTCGGTGTCGGTGCCTTCGTGCTGTTTTTCAACTTTGGCACCAGCATCCTCGCCGCCAGTCTGACACTGGCGATCATGACGTTGCCCGTCGTGATCGTTGCGACGCGCGAATCGTTGCAGGCAGTGCCCTTGGCCTTTCGCGAAGCCTGCTGGAATATGGGTGCTACCCGCTGGCAGACGATTCGCCGCGTCGTGTTGCCCAATGCAGTGAGTGGAATCCTGACGGGTGTCATTCTAGAGGTCTCCCGAACCACAGGGGAGACGGCTCCCATCATGTTCACAGGCGCTGTGTTCTTCACCCCCTTCCTGCCACAGGGCGTCTTTGACCAGACGATGGCCATGTCGCTGCATCTGTTTGTCGTCTCGACCCAGGTTCCAGGTGTGCCCGATGAACTCCCGTATGGCGTCGCACTGGTCTTGATCACCATGGTTTTGGCGATGAACAGCCTCTCCATCGCCTTCCGCATGCATCTGCGAGGCAAGAAAAAGTGGTAAAGCTCTCGGTCGGTGGGTTGTCCATTCGCTACGGCGACAATACGGTCTTGCGCGACGTGAACCTGGAGATCCAGGAGCACGAAATCTTCGGCATTATCGGGCCGGCGAATGCAGGAAAGACATCCTTCTTGAAAACGATCAACCGCATGGACGTCTTCGATCCGAACATGCACGTAGATGGCACGATTCACTTCGACGGTCGCGACGTGCGGCAGTGGCGCAACGTGTATGCATTGCGGAGTCGCATCGGCGTCGTATTCCCTCTGCCCGTGGGGCTACCGCTGAGTGTCTACGACAATGTCGCTCTCGCTCCCCGTCTGGCTGGGCGTCCTTCGCCAGCCGACTTGGATGTCATCGTCGAACGTTGCCTGACAAGGGCGGCCCTGTGGGATGAAGTCAAAGATCGGCTGGACTCACTCGGCAGCCTGCTTTCCGGTGGCCAACAGCAACGACTCACGATTGCCCGCGCCCTGTCGCAGGAGCCGGAGCTTTTGATGCTGGACGAGTTTTCCATCGCCGTGGATCCTGTCACGACCATGCGTATCGAGGATGTGCTGAAGGAACTGCGGCAAGAGCTCACCATCATCCTCGTGACAAACCTCGTTCAGCAGGCAAGGCGTCTGGCAGACCGAACAGCCTTCTTCTTGCAAGGCGAATGTGTCGAGATCGGCGCGACGGAGGATCTGTTCACGGGCGGTCACCAGGATCCTCGGACACGGGCGTATGTGGAAGGGAAGTTCGGCTAAACCATGCTTGAGCACGCGATCCGCACTGAACAACTGAACCTCTGGTATGGTGACTTCCAGGCCCTCTTCGACGTCGATCTGGACATTAAGAAGGGCATCATCACCTCCCTGATCGGTCCGTCTGGCTGCGGCAAGTCAACGATCCTGCGAAGCGTCAACCGCATCAACGAGCGACTCGGCTATGTGCGGATCGAGGGAAGCATCAAGGTCATGGGAGAGGACATCTATGAGGGCGGCGTCGAACTTGTGCAGGTGCGCAAACAGGTGGGAATGGTCTTTCAGCGCCCCAACCCTTTGCCGCTGTCGATTCGTGACAATGTTCTATTTGGCCATCGACTGCACACCACGGAGCGACTGACGAAATCCGCTGCAGAGGAGATTGTCGAGACAGCCCTGCAACAGGTCCTGCTTTGGGACAAGCTCAAGGATCAGCTGGATGATCGGGCGACAAGCCTGTCTCTGGAAGAACAGCAGAAGCTCTGCATCGCCCGCCTGCTGCCTGTCAAACCAACGGTACTGCTCATGGACGAGCCCTGTTCAGCGTTGGATCCCAAGGGCACGGAAGCTGTCGAGGAATTGATTTGGGAACTGCAAGGCCAGTACACAATCCTCATCGTCACGCACAATATGGCGCAGGCACGACGAGCCAGTGAGGAATGCATCTTTATGCTGCTTGGCAAGGTGATCGAGCACAGCCGCACGGGCGAGATGTTTGTGACACCGAAGCACACCGAGACGGCAGACTACATCGAAGGTCGTTATGGGTGAGGATGGGAGGTTAGTCGACGGCTAGAGTGAAGCCGAAAGTCGACCCGCTTCCCGGGCTGCTGTCAACGAAGACGTGTTCGCCATGCAGAGATAAGGCGTGACGCACGATCGCCAGCCCAAGACCCGTCCCACCCATTTCTCGTGATCGCCCCTTGTCGACACGATAGAAACGCTCGAAAACGCGATCGAGTACATCTGGCGGGATACCGATGCCGGAGTCGGTGACCTCAATAAAGAGCGCGTCTGCTGAATTCTGCGCCGCATCGACGCCAAGAGCGAGATCATGCTTGAGCAATTCTCCCGCCACATGCTCGCGCTCTGCTCGGTATGTCCGAATCGCGATGCGGCCATCTTCCGGCGTGTATTTTATGGCATTGTCCATAAGATTGATCAGGGTCTGCTCGATCAATTGACGGTCACACCTTACCGACGTCGACGGATCTTCGAGCTGCACTTGGATCTCGATTCGCTTGCCTTGCCGTGTTTCCTCAACCGCTTCTTGTGCCGCCTCGATAAGGCTCGCCAGAGCATGATTATGCACGTCGATCTGGAGTTCATCTGACTCAAGCCGAGACAGATCCAGCAGATCATCGAGAAGATTCGTCAGCCGCTTCGCGTGCGAGTTGATGACAGCGACGAAACGGCCCGCTGCGTCTCTATCTTCCAGCGCACCGTCAGCGAGCGTTTCCGCACTACCTCTGATGGCCGTGAGAGGAGTCCGCAACTCGTGCGAAACGTTGGCGACGAAATCGGCGCGTGTGCGCTCGAGCCGTCTCAGATTTGTGATATCGTATAGGACAGTGACGGAGCCGACGAGACGGTCTTCGTCCACAATGGGTGCGACCCGGACATCGAGGTGACGCGGTGTCACTCCTGGCAGTGGGACCTCAGATGCCACGCGAAGACGACTTACGAGAACCTCATCGACCGATTCGCAGATAGCTGCACTGCGAATGACATCCTCGGGTCGCAATCCATAGTTGGTATCATCGATGCCAAACAGATCCGTGAGGGCCCGGTTCGTAAGCACGATCCTGCCTTGCTCATCGGTCACCAGGATTGCCTCGGTCATGCTGTCGAAGATGCCCTGAAATCGAAATCGCTCCTCTGCAAGAGACTGAACGACCCTTTCGTTGCGCTCTTGGGAATCAGCCAGGGCTCGATTTAGATCGTGAAGTTCATGGGGGGCCCCTGGTGTCAGGGAGGGCCAGACACTGGCTCGTTCAGTGGCTCTCGTCGCTCGAATTAGATCGTCGATGGGACGCCGCAGAAAACGCGCTGCCCATCCGCCGATACTGGCTGCTGCGACAACAACGATGAGGAAGAACCCCGGTTGGGTCGGACGTGGATTGGCTTGCGGTCCAATGTATGCATCGACCAGGATCAGTAGCGTCGCTGCTCCTGCACCACAGACCAGAGCACAGATCCGAGCCAGCGTCATTCAGGATCTTTCCGAAATCGATAGCCCACGCCGCGGACGGTCTCGACCCAGTCCTGCGCTTCGCCAAGTTTCTCACGCAACCGTCTTACATGGGTATCCACCGTCCGCTCGTAGCCACTGTGCTGGTATCCCCACACAACATTGAGCAATTCTTCACGGCTCTGGACGCGCCCTCGTCGCCGGGTAAGAGTCAGCAAGAGCTTGAACTCCGTTGCCGTAAGCTGCAGCGGTATGCCGGATACATACGCTTGATGACCCTCTGGATCGACGGACAGCGATCCAGCCTCAAAAAGCGTCGACGACGCTGCTGCGGACTTCTCTACCGTGGACTGGTGGCGCCGAAGAATAGACTTCACCCTCAGAACCAATTCTCGCGGCGAAAATGGCTTGGTCAAGTAGTCGTCGGCACCAAGTTCGAGACCGACGATTCGATCGACCTCCTCTGCCTTGGCTGTGAGCATGATGACGGGGATGTGACGAACGCTGTCTCTCTGCTTCAGCAGCCGGCAAACCTCCAGACCATCCATCCCGGGCAGCATCAGGTCGAGAATGATGAGATCCGGTTGCAGATCCTCGGCCATCTGCAGGGCCGTTTCCCCGTCCTTTGCAGGCTCGGGCTCGAAACCCGACTGACGCAGATTGTAGGACACAATCTCGAGGATGTCTGGTTCGTCTTCCACGACGAGAATTCGTTGGCTCGTCATTGTCTCCATTACCTGATCTTTTCAGGGCCCCAGCTTCGACCGTTTACTAAAGTAGACGATCTGAGCAAGGTGTTCAGACCGCGTTACGATCGGACTTGGCTAAGGGTTCGTTTTTGGTAGCGGAAACCTCGGCTCTGCTCGTAGGTTTGGATTTCCATAAAAAAAAATCTGATCCTTTCATCCCCTGAAATTGACAGAGTCAGTTCACAGGCGGATGCCGGAATCGTTACGATTGTGTGACACTCGGGAATGCTGGCCTCTAGGCTGCCCGATCGTCACCCAATCGTCCTTGGTACGACACGAGAGTGTCACCGTACGATGCCATGTTTTTCTTGTCACCGCCACTTCATCCAAACAGTGAGAATGTGCGAATGCGCCTTCGATTCACCCTCTTTATCGTCATCGCTCTGACGCTCATCGGCAGACCCTCGACCGATGCTGACGTTGGCAAGATCGGTGGCGTGGGATATGCTGACTACTACTACGTCGCTTCCGCCGATGACACCGATCCTGGTCAAATACCGGAGAAGCAGAACGCTTTCCGCATGCGGCGCCTGTATCTGACCTACAATCAGGATGTGTCAGAGCGTTTCGATGTGCGCTTTCGCCTGGAGGCGAATGACGCCGGATTCGGCAAGACCGCAAAAATGGTCCCCTTCGTCAAGCATGGCTATCTGAAATGGAAAGGCGCGCTGGGAGGTGACCTGTATCTGGGCCTCTCAGGGACGCCGACGTGGGGTATCTCTGAATCCTACTGGGGCTATCGAGCGGTGGAGAAGACGATCCTTGACCTGAATGGAATCGGCTCGTCAGCTGATGTAGGAGTTGGCCTGACAGGTGCCACCGGCGCCCTCGACTATCACATCATGGTCGCCAATGGCCCCGGACAACGCCCGGAAACGGACAATGGCAAGAAATTCTACGGATCTCTGTCGACGCGTCCCTCTGACGCCCTGGTCCTGGAGGTCTATGCTGATCTCGATCTACGCCCCGCCGATCAGAACAGATTGACAGCCAAGGGTTTCGCCGGAATTGAGAGTGGTGGCCTGCGTTTGGGTGTCGAACCCTTTATTCGCATTAACAGTGAAGCGGGTACTGGCGGCGATGATGAAACGATCACAGGCGCATCGATCTTCGCTTCATTGCCAGTGGGCAACAATCGCGTCTTCGGTCGATTCGATCTGGTGAGCAACGATGACGCCGATACGAGCGAGATGTTCATCCTCGCCGGGTATGACTGGACCGTTGAGAAGGGCCTGCACATCATTCCCAACATCCACATCCAATTGCCTGATGGACCCGATCCGAACATTCAGGCTCGTGTGACGGCGTATTACAAGTTCTAGTCGAGATTTTTCCTGAAGTACCACGGCGGGCCGTCATCTTTTGATGACGGCCCGCTTTTTTTGTTGATCCAGTTCACGGCGCCAGCGATCTGTGTCCCCCATCGCCTTTGATGGTCCAGCCCTCGGCATCGAAGTAATTGAGAAAGGCCAGCGCGTAGCGCCGATTCGTCTCGAGAGCCTGGCGGAAATCGGATACACTGATCTGTTCTGCCGACGACAGCTGATCTTCAAGACATCGACGCGCTTGGGCCATCTGCGAAGTGCTGACGAACAACGTCGCGTCAAGAAAGACGATACGCTTGAGGCGGTCCATGGCACGTAGTAGATCGAGTATTTGACCCGCATCAGTCCCCATCGCTGCGGCAAGAGCCGCCGCATCGGGGGGCTCGGAAAGTCCACCGGTGGCCAGCTCGTGCTCGATCTGATCGGCAAGAATCTCGTCTTCGGGACGAAGACTGATCTGATGCGACGACAGTCGCAGAGCCGCCCCGTCTCGAGCTAGAGTGCCGTCCGCTTCCAATCGAGCCAACAGTGCCTCGAACAGAGGTCCACTCGCATCCATGCTCAATTCTCGTATCAAGGCGGCGCGCGTCATACCCGCTTCCTGAGGGGCGGCCCGATGATACCGGGTCAGCGTATCGACGATCAGCGCCCCATCCGCCGCCCACAATTCGCTCGTCACCAGATGGCGGAGACCATGATCATCGAAGCAAGTCAGCGCTTCTCCGGCCGCCGCCAACAGAGGCTCAGCATCCATGCCAAAAGCAGCCGCCGCGTCCTGCAAACGAGGTACATGACGACGCCGGTGACGGACCCATGCAATCAGCGCCGCTGCGAGGGGAACGTCGCGCAGCCCTTCTAAGGCGACAGCTGCGTCAGACTCCCCTTCACGATGCTTTGCAGGAGCAGGATCCAGGACGACGCCACCACCGATGGTGACAGCCGGCGAATAACGCCGCACGACAAAGCGATCACCGTGAGCAGCGGCGACGGGCCGCTCCAGACGGATCTGAGCCACCGTGCGCTCTCCCGCAGCCAGAGTTGGTTCACGTAGCAATACGACGCGACCGAGAGCCTCGACGGTACCGATATGGACACGAACTCGGGTGCGTTGCTCGAGTGCCTTGGGCGCCGATGCCAACAGTCTCAGGTCGACATCGAGCATCGACGTCGCTTGCAGACTCCCTGGGACCGTCAGCACATCACCGCGTTCGATCTGGTCCGCGTCGACCCCGGCGAGATTGATCGCCACCCGCGCGCCAGCGGCGACTGTGTCAACATCCTCTCCGTGCGACTGCAATCCGCGCACACGCAACCTTCTTCCGGCTGGCAGTTGTTCGAGTTCGCTGCCACTGCTCAATTGACCGCTGATCGCCGTACCCGTGGCGACAATACCAAATCCGTGAATGGAGAATGCTCGATCGACGGGTAGCCGAAAGGGTCTCTCCTTGCGTGTTGCCTCACCAGTTTCGGCAAGCAACGACCGCATGCGAGTCGACAGTTCGTCGATGCCCTGGTTCTGCAATGCCGAGACACGCATGATCGGAGCGGACTCAAGAAAGGTTCCTTGCAGCACGCTGCGAACATCCTCTTCTACCAGCTCGAGCCATTCCTCATCGACGAGATCCACCTTGTTAAGGGCCACGATGCCCCGCTCGATACCGAGAATCTGCAGCACATCCAGATGTTCTCGCGTCTGCGGCATCACGCCGTCGTCTGCAGCGATCACCAGCAGGGCCAGGTCGATCGTACTGACACCGGCAACCATCGTCTTGACGAACCGTTCGTGCCCGGGCACATCGATAATCGTCGTGTCCTGGTCGAAGTGCGCAAAGCCGAGTTCGATGGTGATCCCCCGTTCGCGCTCCTGGCGGGTACGATCCGTGTCGACGCCGGTCAGGGCCCGCACCAGTTGCGTTTTCCCGTGGTCTATATGACCAGCCGTTCCGATGACGGTATGCGCCATGCGAGATTTCCTTCGATTGGTTTCGGGCGAGCCTGGAACAGCCGTTGGGCCCGTCTGACTCGAACTCTATATTGAGCGAACAAAGACTTAAGGAGAAACCCAATGCACCTGAAGCACATTCATCCAGATCAACTTCGCCATGCTGTGCAAGCTGGCTATCCCCTGCTAGTGCCAGCGGGCTGCATCGAAACCCACGGCCCCCACATGGCGATCGGCCATGACACGATCATCGTCGAAGAAATCTGCGACCGCATAGCTGCCGCGATGGATGTCGTGATTGCCCCATCCTTCGACTATGGCCCGACAGGATATGCCCTGGGTGGACCCGAGGATGGTACGATCGATCCCAACTATGATGCCTTCGGCGGGTTAGCTAAGTCCATTCTGCACAATTTTCTAGAAATGGGTTTTCAGCGAATTGTCGTCATCATCATACATCAAGGGATGGGCGCACCCTTGGCGCAGGCCTTCTCGAAGGCCGCCGCCGAGCTCTCCTTCGAAGGTATGCTCGAAAGAGGCTACCCACGCGGATGGTGGGCAGACGCCAAACTCAAGGACGAAGCCGCATGGGGACGGATTCAGGTGGAACCGATGATCCTGCCCGCCGCCTCGCCGCCCGCCGGGGGTGATCATGCCGGCTACAATGAAACATCCTTCCTGCTGGCGACACGACCGGAATTGGTCGATCAGTCGAAGCTCGATGAGAACGCGCCCTGGTATTGTCATGAGAATGAGGAGAAGAGCAGTTGGAGTGCGAATGTGGAACATGGGCAAGCGATGGTGGATGCCGTCGTGGCTGCGTGGGTCGATCGCCTCGGCGGAAAGGGATAGTCTGTCATGAGTACAATACTCAGCGTTGATCCTCAGCACCTGAGAGGTCGATTGATTCATCGGGCCACAGAAGCCCTCGAGGCGGGAGGCGTGATCGTCTATCCCACGGACACGGTCTACGGCATCGGTTGCGACATTACTAACAAGAATGCCATCGAGCGGATTCAGCGTATCAAAGGACGAGACGCAAAGAAGCCCATGTCCTTTGTCTGTGCCGATGTCGCCGACATCAGCACCTACGCGCAGGTCAGCAAGTTTGCCTTTCGGCTGTTGAAGCGACTGCTCCCGGGGCCATTCACATTTGTTCTGCCCGCGACGAAGGAGACGCCTCGCGTCTTGCGCAGCAAACAGAAGACGGTGGGTGTCAGAATACCAGACCACTCCGTGACGACTGCCCTGGTGCAGCAACTCGGGCGCCCCTTGCTGAGTACGAGTGCCAACCGCTCAACGGAAGATGTCCTCACCGATCCGGTAGATCTGGAGCGCGAACTTGGCCCCCAGGTCGACATGATCCTTGAATGTGGAATCCTACCGGTTCAGCCATCGACCGTCGTGTCGCTACTCGATGACGAAATTCAGATCCTGCGTCAGGGCAAGGGGGACATTTCCGCCTTTGTCGAGGACGCTTCGTGAGAGCTGGCTCAGGCAGCGTCTTCAGACGTTTCATCGTCAGACGTTTCACCCTCTGGCGTCTCTTCCTCGTCGAAGTAGTCACCATACAATTCACTGAGAGCAGGTGTGTCACGAACATACTCGCGCCACGCTTTGCCCACAGCGTCCACATCGACGCATTTCGCACACAATACGAGCATGTTGTTCTGGTCCGTGCCCTGATAGCCTCGACTGTAGCAGATCTTGCACTTCTTATCGCTGCGCTGCGCTGCGGCCAGTTCCCGCGCCTTGGCCAGATGCTCATCCGGCAATCGTGGTGTCGTCTCCAACTCACTTCCTCTCTGGTCATGTGTCGTTAGATGATATCAGTACTCAATAAGCTCGTTCGCTATGGACGGCCAGGCAATCGTGCCCTGCTCGTGATCGGTGTGCTCTGTATTCACGGTGGTGCCTGCGAGTCTGCTGCGCAGTTCACATCCTATGCGGCACGCACGGAATTTCTTCTCACGCCCCCAGGGGTCCACCCCGGAGGCCTGTCGGGGTTCGTCAACCCAGCAACCCTCGCCCTTCTGCAAGCGCCGGAGGCGAGTGCCACCTTCGCCTCCGCAGGAGATCGACGCGCCGTGCGTTCTGACTGGGGATGGTTTGCCGCTCTGCCCCATATCGGCGGCGGCGTCCTGCATCGACGCCGGCCCGGTCTTGCCAATCTGCGCGAGGCACGACTCGCCATCGGCCTGGGTGGCGACGATCTGGCCGTCGGCGTGGGACGCGGCTGGTCTTCAACTCGCGGCCAGAAGCCACCGGAACTCTGGATCGCAGGCGTTGTCTATCGACCGTCACCGCAGTGGTCCTTGGCCTCCACCTGGACGCGGGCGAGTGGCGGCAAGGGCCGAGAGGTGGCCGCCGATGTTGGCTACCGCCCATGGGCGAACGACAGACTCACCCTTTTCGGTGAAGGCGTACGATCGAATGATGCCGCTGGCGGTGAACGTTTCTGGAGTGTCGGTGCTGATCTGCTCGCCATGGAAGGCGTCCATGTGAGTGGCCGGTTTCTTGACGGTCACAGTGTCAGCTTGGGACTGCGCCTCGAATTGGGCACGATGGGTCTGCGCTCGCAAGCGCGGGAAGTCAGCCGAAACTCGGGTACTCGACGACTCGTAGCCTTTCGGGTTGGGCCACATCGTGGCGATGCGCTCACCCCCGTGCGAAAACCCGTCTACGTGGATCTGCCGCTGACGGGACCCATTCGCCACCGTTCGTATCGATTGCTCGATGAGGGCCTCAGTCATCTCGATCTGTTGGAAGACCTCGATCGAATTCGCGAGGATCCACGGATCATGGGCATCGCCCTTGACCTGTCAGGGCTCCGCATCGATCCAGCCCTGTCGTGGGAACTTCGTCAGGCGCTTCTCAAGGTGCGTGCGTCCGGCCGCAAGATCATCGTCTACATCGATCGTGCCGGTCTGCGCAAATATCACCTTGCATCTGTCGCTGATCGCATCGTCCTGGATCCCTATGGCCTCGTCGGTCTCGAAGGTCTCGTGGCGGGGCGGATGTATCTTGCCAATGCCCTTGAACACCTCGGTATCGGCACCCAGCAGTGGCGCACGGGCGAGTTTAAATCGGCCTTCGAGGAATTTACTCGGCAAGACATGTCCGTAGCAGATCGCCAGCAACTCACGGCACTGCTCCAGGACGCTTATGCTGACATCCGTCAGGATATCGCCAGGTCGCGCAATCTGTCGGAAGACACCTTTGATTTTCTCGTGGATGGAGCCGGAGTGCTCACAGCCGAGGAAGCACTGACGGAGGGGCTCGTTGATACGCTGGCGCGTTGGCCTGCCGTGGACGCGATGCTACGCGCCGAAGGAGCCGACCAGGCGATCGACCGCTGGCAGGTGGCGCGCCCCGTCGATTCGGTCTGGGGCCACACACCAACCATCGCCATCGCTTATGCCCTCGGTGTCTGCGATCTCGATACGGGCATCCGCGCGCGCGCTCTCTCGCAACAGCTTACGAATCTGGCCACTGATGACGACGTCGAGGCCGTCGTATTGCGGGTCGATTCGCCGGGTGGTGACGTGCTGGCGTCGGACTGGGTTTCGGAGGCAGTTGCAGAAGTGGCGAGACACAAGCCGGTCATCGTTTCTCATGGCCGCCTCGCCGCGTCGGGTGGATACTGGATCTCCATGGAAGGCGACGTCATCGTCACATCGCCGCACACGATTACGGGGAGTATCGGTGTGATTGGTGGCTGGCTTTATGATGATGGCCTGAAGGAACGACTCGGCGTGCAGACAGATCATGTGCAGGTGGGAGCCCATGCCGATCTCGGTTTTGGTGCTCCCCTCCCCCTACTAGGCGTGACCTTGCCTGATCGCCCCCTTGATCAGGAGGAGGCGGCGCACGTAGAAGCGGCCATTCAGTCGACGTACGAACGCTTCATCGCCCGTGTCGCCGATTCACGCGAACTGTCGATTGCCCACGTCGACAGTGTCGCCCAGGGCCGCGTCTGGAGTGGCCCTGCAGCCGTCGAGCATGGACTGGCAGATACGCTGGGCACACTGTCAACGGCGATCGGGATCGCCCGCGAACGAGCGGGTATGAATCCAGATCGGCCTCTTCGACTCATCGAGCTACCCGACCGTCGCTGGGTGGCACCACACCGGACGGTCCTCCCCTTCGGCCTTCTGAGTGGATGGCTCGCTCCGGAGTTGGCCGGCGATCGCCCTGGTTCGCTGCGATCGTGGATCGACTTCCGAACCCGGCACAATGGCGAAGCGATGCCGATGCTACCCGATACCTTCATCGACGACAGCCAGGGGCTTGTCCAAACAGGAGCAACTGACCATGAGTGATGTCGCAAAAGCAGCGCAGGATCTCTATCAGGACATGGGTGCCGTACCGGTGATCAACGCCATTGGCAACATGACCATGCTCGGCGGTTCATCGCCGGCAGCCTCCGTACGCGAAGCGATGGATATTGCCCAACGGTATTTCGTCGACATGGATCAACTGTTGGCGGGGTCAGGTCGTGTCGTCGCCGACCTGTTGGGCTGCGAGTCGGCCCTGGTGACACCTGGTTGCTCCTCCGCCTTGTTGCTGGGCACCGCCGCGTGTGTCGCCGGCGATGATCCCGAGCGCATGGCGCGCCTCCCAGATACGACTGGAATGAAGGGCGAGGTCGTTCTACAGGCTTCGCAACGCTACAAATACGAGCGTGTTGTGCGTATGGCGGGTGTGGAACTCGTCATCGCTGGCTCGCCTGAACGCGTAACCGCAGACGATGTGAGTGCTGCTATCGGCCCACAGACCGCCGCTGTCCTATGCCCGGTCCTCGGCACAGAGACAGACGCCGTCGTGCCCCTGGCACAGGTCGTCGAGATCGCTCGTGGCGCGGGAGTACCTGTGATTGCCGATGCCGCCTATCAGGTGGATCCCGCTGATCACATGCGCGCCACAGCCTGCTCGGCCGATCTGGTTGGCTTCGGTGCCAAATACTTCAATGCACCGAACTCCTCCGGACTGCTATGTGGACGTGCCGATCTGATCGATGCAGCACGGGCCCACACCTTCGCCGCCTTCGAGCGCCGCGAGCTTCCCGGTATCGGTCGCCCCCTGAAAATCGACCGTCAGGAAGTCGTCGCCGTGGTCATGGCGTTACGTGAGTGGCTGACAATGGACCGCAACGAACGCGACGAAGCACTCAGCCACCAGGGCAGAAGACTCCGCGACGCCGTGCAAGGACTGCCGGGCGTCGCATGTGACCCCGCCAGTGGTGATAGAGTCACAGGCTTGCGTGTGATTGTGGACGACGCACCGAAACTGGCCGAGAGACTACGCGAGGGATCCCCGTCCATCTGGTGCCATGTCGACGATGGGAGTCTGAGTTTCGGGCTGCACACAGTGGAAGAAGGCGACGAGCTGGTCATCGCCGACCGACTCAAGGAACTACTGAGCTGAGCGCCATCGAAAGTGGCCTTGTGTCTTCAGCCCCACGAACCACGCGCCATAAGGCCGCCGTCTACACACACTGACTCGCCCGTCATGAATGACGCATCATCGCTGGCCAGGAAGAGGACGACCTTTGCAATCTCGCGAGGTTGGCCGATTCGATTCATCGGGTGTGCCGCTGCCATGGAAACCCGAATGGCCTGTTCATCTCCACCGATCGCCTCGAGTGCTTCATCGACCAGAGGTGTATCGATAGTACCGGGGTTCACGGCAAGCACGCGAATCCCGTCCTCGGCGTAGTCGAGAGCCATCTGACGCGTCAACGACAGGATCGCGCCCTTGCTCGCTGCATAGGCAGGCACTCCCTTGGCGGACTGCAATCCCTGCACACTGGCCGTATTGATGATCGCCCCACCCCCGGCACTCAGCATATGCGGAATACAGACGCGACTCACGAGAAAGAAGCTCTTCAGATTAACGTCGAGGATCCGATCCCAGGCATCGTCAGTCACCTCATGGAGTCGTTGATAGCTGTCCGTTGGCTGGATGCCGACGTTGTTGCACAATACGTCAACGCCACCGAAGGCCGCGACCGTCGCTGCCACGAGGTCGTCACACTCCTGCGCCTTGGAAACGTCGGCACGCAGAAAGTGAATCTCGCCTGCAGCCGTTGGCGCTGAGGCCAGGGCCTCGCCCGCCACGACATCCACATCGGCGCACATGACCCGCGCACCCTCTTCGGCAAAGGCGGTACAGATCGCCGCCCCGATTCCCTTTGCACCACCTGTGACGATGACGCTGCGTCCCTCAAACCGACTCATACTGACACTCCAGATGTTGGGTAGTTATGGCAGATTTTGAAAGAAATCCTGCACTATCAGATCCCCGTCTGAAGAAAGTGGCGTAGCCGCTTTCTTCCAAACGATTGATCGCAACGCAGTCTGTTGTGACCAATCGTCGTCGGCCAACGTCAACCGTCGTCGTCATCCTTCTTCGGCGGCGGCGGCGGCGGGTTGCCCTGCCCAGGGTTGGGCGACACACCCCGCTGAGTCCGTCGCTGATTGCGCTGATTTCCTTTTTGGTTGCCACTGGCCAGCGTTCCTTCGCTGAACAGAAACGTCTGAATCACCGGCGCCACATAGGGCAATTTCTTGATAAAGTCACGGCGCCCCCCATCCTCAGACGGCGTCCCTACCGGGGAGTTGGGCTCGACCGAATCGTCGTCCTTTTGAACTTTGCCTTCAGATTCTTCGTCTGTCATATGTTCCATCTCATGGGAATAGCAAGCGACGTTCTCTGCCCCAATATAACAGGCATCGAGTCCTCTCTCCACATACGATTTCAGCGACACGCATATGTGAGATTACGACGTAAAACTACTCGTATAAATCGTCCACATCGGCGGCGGCTAGTTCGACGAAAAAGTCGGCAATCTCCGCAGAAACATGGTCAAAGCACAGCTTCCCTTTCTCCTTTGTGGAGGGCGCTGGATCACCGACTCCCGTATCAGCCGTTGCTTGCGTCCAGTCGCGCTGCGTCCATGCACGACCTTCCGCGAGAGCGGCAATGCGGAATTTCTTCTCCGCACCATCTCCAGCTTCATCCAGAGGCTTCACAAGATCCGGTGCCAGATACTGCATCAGGCTGGTTTCCATCTCCCCCGCATGATCACCGGCGGCCTCGAAAATCGAGTCATCGATCCACTTGTACCAGTCGAGGGTGCAAAGAAAGACCTCTGTGCGTGTCCACAGTTCACGAACCATCTGGCGGAAGTCGTTGGCCCCATGGCCATTGAGGATGACGAGCTTCTCGATCCCATGGTGCTGTAACCCATCCACAACATCTTCGAGCACAGCAAGCTGTGTCGACGGATTCATGTTGATATCGAGTTTGATATCGATCTGCCCCGTGTTCACCCCAAAGGGGACGGTCGGCAAGACGATCACCCGTGCGCCGCGCGCCCATGCCAACCGCGCCGACTCGGCGGCGATATGGTCACACTGAACAACGTCTGTGTTGTATGGCAGGTGGTAGTTGTGTGCCTCCGTCGCTCCCCAGGGAAGTACGGCGACACTGTAGTCGGTGTCAGAGACCTCTCGCCAGGTGGTCTCTGCAAGGATGTAGGGTCGTGAAGTCACTTGGGCTCCTTGTGGTGAGATGCGTTGCTTTCGAGTTTGTCGGTGTGAAATGGATCTCCAGCATATCTCACGAGAAGGATATCGGCCATGCACTGACCGAACTACGTCGTGATGTGCGCGTCCAGCTCGATGCGCCGGCCGATCTGATGATACTCTTTGTTACCCCTCATTTTGAATCCGAGTATGGACGCATCCCGGACGCTGTCGCCGGCGCTCTGTCACCGGCACTTTTCCTCGGCTGCACAGGAACGGGCATCATTGGTGCCGCGCGGGAAGTCGAGAATCGATCTGCCATCAGCGTCATGGCCGCATCCCTTCCCGGCGTCGACATCACGCCCTTTTACCTGCGGGAAGAGGACCTGCCGACATCAGATGCGGGCCCCAATCATTGGCACGAGGCCCTTGGCGTCGCCCCCGATCCGACACCTCATTTTCTGCTACTCGTCGACCCGACGGGAGCTGTTCCCTTCGACCCACGCCCATTGCTGATGGGACTCGACTTTGCCTACCCACAGTCAGCAAAGATCGGAGGTTTGGCGTCGGTTCTGCGAGAAAACTGCCTGTTCATGGGTGATCGGCAGCTCTCCGGAGGCTGCGCTGGCGTCGCCCTGCAGGGAAACATCGACGTCGACACCGTCGTCGCCCAGGGCTGCCGCCCCGTCGGTCAGGTAATGACCATCACCGGATGCGATGGATATCAACTGACGGGTCTCGACGATCGTGGCGCCGTGGAGGTCCTTGTGGAACTCTATCATTCGCTGTTGGAAGAGGATCAGGAGCTCCTGCAGCGCTCACTACATCTGGGTATCGCTTCGACAGGCCTGAAAACCGACTACGGAGCGGGTGATTTCCTCATTCGCAATGTCCTGCAACTCGACCATGAGAAGGGGACGATCTCTATTGGCGATCATCTCGAACGGGGACAGACCGTCCAATTCCATATTCGTGATCCGGAATCGGCCCATGACGAACTCGATCTGCTCCTGAATCTGTATCGGGATGAACCTTCTACTGACCCCGCAGGTGCATTGCTCTTCACCTGCACCGGCAGAGGCCGACATCTATTTGGTGAGGATCACCATGACAGTAGTCTGTTCCAGTCCATTCTCGGTGATGTCCCTTTGGCAGGAATGTTCTGCGGTGGCGAAATCGGCCCTGTCGGCGACTCAACCTATCTCCATGGCTATACGAGTTCCTTCGCCATCTTTCGTCCCCGTGACAACGACGCCGCATCTCCCTGAATCGCCCCCGACGGGCGGGTCGTTGGCGACATCAGGCCTGGCAGGCTCGAAGACAGGCGTTCAAGTATCCCCGACTCTCGGCGGCAATCGTCGTGACCTGACCCAGATCGTATTCGAGGGCGCCGATCACTTCGAGGTTGACGGCCACATCAATGCCTGATTCGTGCAGAACGCGGATATAACCGAACAGGTCGATCTCGCCACGACCGCAGGCTTGCTCCTCAGGTGGGCCAGGAGGTCCTGCCGTCGCGCGTAGATCGCCGCGACAGTCACGGATGTGAACATGGCGGACCCTCGAGATCACACCAGCCAAGGCCTCAACGGGATTCTCGCCGCCACTGGCGCGGTAGATGTGACTCGGATCCATATCGATACCGAAGCCGGGCGATGAAATCTTCTCCATCGCCCGCAACGTCGTCGGTGTATCGTGAATACTCGCCCCCACGTGCGCCTTCACACACATCGTGACGCCGTGTTCGTGGGCCTTGTCTGCCTGCGCCGCCAGCAGGTCGGTCTGGCGCTCGAAGTCTTCCTCACTGCCCGTCTTGCCACCCGGTCCAACGTTGATGACGGGAATCCCAATCTCGGCGGCGGCTTCGAAGGCCTTGGCAAGCCAGTCCGCATCGAGCCGTGTTGCCTCCATGGCGAGCAATTCGAGACCATAGGTGTCTCGCAGGGCATGGATATCCCCGACCTGACGCCGCCAATTGTCGAGTTCCAGATGCTCACACATTCCTGGAATCGCAGACAACTCCACGCCGTCATAGCCAGCCCAGGCGATGTGCTTCATTGCAGTGGCCAGATCGAAGCCGCCGAAAAGGACGGTATTGGCACCCAGTTTGATCATAAGAGGCAATTCTCTTGTTCAGTGTGATTTTTCCGAATAGGCGGCCGTAGGATAGCCGGGCGTGCGGTTGGCGTCAACGTTTTTGCCCTTTCGCTGGCCTATACCCGCTCTTTGCCTTGCCGGGGTCATATCACTCGAGTAGATTGGCGTGTTCGCTCCCCTTCCATCCAAAACTTCCTGCATCGGCGAATTCATGGAAAGCGGCACCCTCCGCATTCGCGGCGCCCGTGTCCACAATCTCAAGAACGTCGATCTCGAACTGCCAAAGAATCGGCTGATTTGCTTTACCGGTGTGTCCGGTTCGGGCAAATCATCGATGGCATTCGATACCCTGTATGCGGAGGGGCAGCGTCGCTACGTCGCTTCTCTGTCTGCGTATGCACGGCAGTTTCTCGGACAGATGGAGAAACCTGACGTTGATCAGATCGCTGGGCTCGCCCCAACGATCTCCATCTCGCAGAAGACGGGTGGCGCCAACCCACGATCCACTGTGGGTACCGTGACAGAGATCTATGACTATCTGCGTGTGCTCTTCGCACGCTGCGGAACACCCCATTGTACTGAATGCGGCAATCAGATCGGTGCACAGACACGCGATCAGATCGTCGGCCGTGTGGCGGCCCTGCCAGCAAACAGCAAGTTGCATATCCTGGCCCCCGTCGTCGACAATCGGCGCGGCGAATACCATGATCTCTTCGAAGAGATGCATCGCGACGGATTTCTTCGTGCCCGTATCGATGGCGAAATCTACAGCCTCGACACGACGCCAGAGCTGGATCGCTACGCACGCCACACCATCGAGATCGTCGTGGATCGCCTCGTCCTGCGCGGCGACTTCCGATCCCGGCTCGAGGAAGCGGTCGACAATGCCCTGCGTCTGGGAGAAGGCAGCCTGATCGTCTCGATCGAAGGCGAGGAAGACCGTCTTCTATCGGCAAACTTCGACTGTGTCACCTGTGGTGTTTCCTTCATCGAACCGACACCACAGATGTTCTCCTTCAACAATCCCACCGGTATGTGTCCTGACTGCAGTGGTCTAGGAACCCGCGTGATCATGAGCGAGAATCTTCTCGTCCCTGATCCATCGCAATCGATCCTGGGTGGCGCCGTCGAACCTCTGGGTGATGTGAAGAGCAACCGCTGGCGATTTCATCTCTATGCGGGGGTCGCCGAACACCTGGGGTTTGCCCTAGATGCGCCCTGGTCAGACCTGACAGAGAAGCAGAAGAAAGGCTTCCTGCACGGGCTGGGGACGAAGAAACTCGAATTCAACTACACAAATCAGAGCGGCAATACGTGGACACACCGTGACCGCTATGAAGGTGCCCTTGATTTCATTGAGGAGCGCCTGCATCAAGGCAATGACAAGGCACGCCGTGAGCTGAGTCAGTATGTGCGCACCGAACGCTGCAGCACGTGTGATGGCGGACGGCTGCGTCGTGAGGCACTCGCCGTGCTCATCGGCGGACACAACCTGTCGCAACTGACCGCGCTGCCGATCGATGACAGTCGACGTTTCTTCCACGACCTCGAACTGACCGATGAAAAAGCGATCATCGCTGAGGATGCACTCAAAGAAATTCGTGGGCGCCTCGACTTGCTCAATGACATTGGTCTCGGGTACCTGACACTCGGCCGCGGGGCACACACGCTATCGGGTGGCGAGTCACAGCGTATACGTCTTGCCAGCCAGATTGGCTCGGGTCTCGTCGGCGTCCTCTACATCCTCGATGAACCGTCGATTGGTCTGCACCATCGTGACAACCAGCGTTTGCTCGATACGCTGCGTCGTCTTCGCGACGTGGGCAATACAGTGATCATTGTCGAGCATGATGAAGACACGATGCGGCAGGCCGATGTCCTCGTCGACTTTGGCATCGGCGCAGGAGATCGGGGCGGCCACATTGTCGTCCACGGAACCCCGCAAGAAGTCGAAGCCGAAGAAGCATCGCTGACGGGGCGGTATCTGTCGGGGCATGATCAGATCGCCATGCCAGCGACCCGGCGCGAACCGCAGGAGATCTGGCTGACCGTCAAGGGCGCGCGTCACAACAACCTGCGTGACATCGACGTGCGGATCCCTCTCGGCGTCTTCACCTGTGTGACGGGTGTGTCCGGCTCGGGTAAGAGTTCCCTCGTCAATGACATTCTGTTCAAGCAGCTCGACAACGATCTGCACCGCGCCCAGACGGAGCCAGGGGATCACGATTCCATCGAGGGCATCGACCGCCTCGACAAAGTCATCCGCATCGACCAGCGTCCTATCGGCCGCACGCCTCGATCAAACCCAGCGACCTACACGGATCTGTTTACGCCAGTCCGCCAGCTATTCGCGCAACTGCCCGAATCCCGCCTCCGCGGCTATGCACCGGGTCGATTCAGCTTCAATGTCAAAGGGGGACGCTGTGAGGCGTGTGACGGCAATGGCTCGACCCTCGTTGAAATGGAGTTTCTCGCTGATGTCTGGGTGACCTGTGAAGCGTGCAATGGCCAGCGCTTTGACCGCGAGACGCTGACGGTCAAGTTCCGCGAACATTCCATCTCTGATGTGCTTAACCTCGAGGTCGATGAGGCCCTCAAGCTCTTCGAGAATGTGCCGCACATTTACCGTGTCCTGGAGACGCTGCACGACGTGGGCCTCGGTTACATCAAGTTGGGTCAACCTGCGCCGACCCTCTCAGGTGGCGAGGCGCAGCGCGTGAAACTGTCGAAGGAGCTGTGTCGCAAGAGCACGGGGCGCACGATGTATCTGCTCGACGAACCGACAACAGGATTGCATTTCGCCGATATCGACAAACTCCTGGGCATCCTGCATCGACTCGCCGATGGCGGTAATTCCGTCGTCGTCATCGAGCACAACATGGATGTCATCAAGACGGCGGACTGGCTCATCGATATGGGTCCCGAGGGCGGTGCGGCAGGGGGGGTGGAGATCGCCAGTGGCACACCTGAGCAGATCGCGACGATAGATGACTCGCACACGGGTCGAATTCTCAAGGACATGCTCGCCGGCAAGCGTGCCACACCCAAGGGAGCACCCAAGAAGAAGGCCGGCTCGAATGGCGACGTGGGACTTCGAGAGATCGAAGTCGTCGGTGCTCGCATGCACAACCTCAAGGATGTGAGCATCCGGATTCCACGCGATAAGATGACGGTCATATCCGGTGTCAGTGGTTCCGGCAAATCGACCCTCGCCTTCGATACGATCTACGCCGAGGGGCAGCGACGCTATGTAGAATCTCTCTCTGCCTATGCGCGCCAGTTTCTCGACCAGATGCAGAAGCCAAAGGTCGAGCGCATCACAGGACTGTCCCCAGCGATCGCCATTGAACAGAAGGCACCGAGTAAGAATCCACGCTCGACGGTTGGTACAGTGACCGAGGTCTACGACTACGTGCGTGCCTTATTTGCAACCATCGGCACGCAGCATTGTCCCCGCTGTGGTGTCCCTGCAGGTGCGCAGACAATTGACCAGATGGTCGACAGAATCCTGGCAATGCCTGAGGATCGGCGCATCGTGTTGCTTGCCCCCATGGAAACGCAGCGCAATGAGGGCTACGAGATCCTGCTGCGACACGCGCGCCAGGATGGTTTCGCCCGCGTGCGCATTGACGGCGACATACGCGAACTGAGCGAAACCATCGAACTCGACAAACGGATGCGACACACCGTCGAGATCGTCGTCGACCGACTCGCCGTTCGCGCCCGCTCGCGGGGTCGCCTGGCTGAGGCCGTCGAGCGTGCCGTCGAGCTCTCCGGAGCAGAGGTCGTCGTCTGGGGCCCGGATGATGGCGAGGAGACACGCTTCAGCCGCCGCTTCTCCTGTCCCGTTTGTGCACGCAGTTTTGGCGTCCTGGTGCCGCAGTCCTTCTCCTTTAACCATCACGACGGCATGTGCACGGTCTGCGAAGGTCTGGGTACGGGAGAAGGCGTCGATCGCGACCTGTTGCTTCCTGATCGGCGTCTGTCAGTACTCGATGGAGCGGTGTCGGTCTGGGACGAGATCGAACCCAAATCAGTGTTCGGGCGCACCCTCCAGGCGGTGGCGGCGGAGCTTGGCTTCGAACTCGATACAGCCGTCGGCGAGCTGTCTGCTGATGCGCGTCGGGCGCTGCTGTATGGTGCCCCCGAGCGATCGATCGAAGTCCCCGGGCTCGGTGTGAGCGTGCGTTATGGCGGTGTCTTGCCGACTGTCGATGAGGTCGCCCGTCATGTTCCGCGCTACAAGAATCTGTTACGAGAGGTTGAGTGCTCAGCCTGCGAAGGCAGCAGACTGAGATCAGACAGCCGCGCTGTGCGGCTGCGTGAGATGACGATTGTCGAGATTCAGCGCCGACCCATCTCCGAATGCCTCAGCTTCTTCTCACAGATTGGGCTGAGTAAGCGCGAAACGGAGATTGCCGGTGAATTGTTACAGGAGGTCTGCACGCGCTTGAGTTTCCTCGACCGCGTCGGCCTGGGATATGTAACCCTCGATCGCCGGGCAGCGACTCTTTCCGGAGGTGAAGCACAGCGAATTCGTCTCGCCGGGCAGATCGGATCGGGGCTGACGGGTGTGCTGTACTTGCTCGATGAACCAACCGTTGGCTTACACCCTCGTGACAATGACCGACTTCTCGACGCGCTGGGTGATCTGCGTGACCTGGGCAACACACTCATCGTCGTCGAGCACGATCGTGACACGCTCGAGCGGGCCGACTTCGTCGTCGACATCGGACCGAGTGCAGGCGTCGGCGGCGGCGAGATCGTGGCTTCCGGTACGCCAGCGCAATTGGTGACGAAGAAGGGCCAGGGCAAACCAAAGGTGATTTCACCGGATAAGGTGAGATCACGCACGAGCGCCTTCCTGCGTGGACAACTCGCCATCGACATCCCGAAAACGCGACGTAAGAGTGCTGCCGGTGCGTTGCGCATCGTTGGCGCCCGGCAGAACAATCTACGTGGTGTCGACGTCGACTTCCCCCTGGGGTTGTTCACCTGTGTCACGGGCGTTTCCGGCTCCGGCAAGAGTTCCCTCGTTGAGGAGATTCTCTACACGAGCCTCGCCGTGTCGCTGAATGGTGCCAGCCGACAGGTAGGTGAGTGCGACGAGATTCACGGCTTGGAGCATGTGGACAAAGTCATCAACATCGACCAGACACCCATCGGTCACTCGCCGCGAAGCACACCTGCGACGGTCATGGGTCTGTTCGACCATATTCGCCAGCTCTACGTGAAACTACCGGAGGCGAAGGTTCGCGGATTCACGCCAGGACGATTCAGCTTCAACCGTCCCGGGGGAAGGTGCGAGGCCTGCGAAGGACTGGGGGTCAAATGTGTAGAGATGCACTTCCTACCCGATGTCTGGGTTCGGTGTGATGCCTGCGATGGCCGCCGCTACACAAGCGATGTCCTCAGCGTGAAGTTCAAGGGCTTCACAGTCAGTGATGTCCTTGATATGACGGTAACGAGCGCCTTGACCCTGTTTTCCTCTGTGCCGGCGATTCAAATCAAACTGCAGATCATGGATGATGTGGGTCTCGGTTATATGTCGCTGGGGCAATCATCGACGACGCTCTCCGGTGGCGAAGCACAGCGACTGAAGCTGGCGTCGGAATTATCACGTCCGGGGACAGGCCGCACCGTGTATATCATGGATGAACCGACGACGGGCCTGCATTTTGCCGATATCCAGAAACTCCTGCAGGTCATGCAGCGTCTGGTCGAGAGCGGCAACACACTCGTCGTCGTCGAACACAATCTCGATGTGATCAAGACAGCCGATCACGTCATCGACCTGGGTCCTGAAGGCGGTGCCGAGGGCGGCCAGGTCCTGGTCACAGGAACGCCCGAAAAGGTCGCCCGTCACAAGTCCTCTCACACAGGCCGTTATCTGCGTGAGGTGCTACCGCAGGCGACACCAAAGAAGAAACGCGCATGACCGTGAACCGTCTTGGCCCTTACCCGTATACAGAGCGAACCACGTCGTACACAGGGCAGGACCGATGACGGCCAAACACGTTGCCGCCTCCATCACCGTCGACCCGCGGGCCTTCTTCGGATGCAGCTTCCACTGTCACGAACGCCGCGAACCACCGAAGATTGACGGCAATCTTCGTGACTGGGACGAGGCACAGATCGTGCCCGATCTGGTTGGGCTGACGGCTACCGAGCCCTATGGGGCGGTTTCAATGACCTGGGGTGACGAGGGACTCTGGTTGGCCGTCGAGGTGAAGACGAAGACAACCTTCAAAGTCGATCCGAAGAACTTCTGGCAGGCTGACTGCTTCGAGGTGTGGATAGACACGAGAGATGTGAAAGACACGCACAGGGCCAATCGCTATTGTCATCACTTTTTCTTCTTACCCGGCGGCAGTGGACGCGACGGCAAGGGGCCCATCGGGCGCCAGACCACGATCGATCGTGCACGGGAACAATCCCCACCTTGCCCGGAGGACACCATCAAGGTGGGATTGCGGCGATTGAAACGCAGCTATTCGATGGAGATTTTTCTACCCGCAGAGGGCCTCAATGGCTATCGACCGCGAGAATTCGACCGCATTGGCTTCAACTACGTCTTGCACGATGTCGATCACGGGGCCCAGTCGTGGTCGATTGGGCGGACACCCCCCTTCGACGCCGACCCGAGTCGCTGGGGAACGGCCCTGCTCGTTCCCTGAAGAGTCGCTGTAGACCTGCGTCCGGCGGTCACAATTTCCTGAAGCCTGGCCGCGGCGACACCGCGTTGGAGTGGCAGGGATCCTTTCCGCAAGCATCTCGCGTCCTTAGATTTAGAGGTCTTTCTCCCATCCGGTATTCAAGCACGGACTCGACCTCCGTAACCGGTCCTCGTCACGACAATTCGGACACATGCTCTCACCACTGAAACTCTACAGGGCCGTCGGCGCCGGGGTCTTCCTCGTCACTCTTGGTCTCTATTCAAAAACGATGGCCCCTACCGTCTCTTTCTGGGACACGGGTGAATTCATCAGTTGTTCCTTTATCCTCGGTGTACCGCATCCACCAGGGTCGCCTCTGTATGTGCTGCTCGGTCGGATATTTACAATGGTCCCGATCGGTGATGTGGCGAGCCGGGTCATCTTCATGTCCGTGCTCTCATCCGCTCTGGCCGTCCTGTTCACTTACTTCAGTGCGGTGACCCTCGCCCGTCGTGCGATGGGTGGCGAGGCCCTACGCAGCTTCGGTGACTCACGCGATTGGGCCGCTGCCCTTGGGGCCGCCGTCGCCGCCCTTTGCCTGGCCACGTCCTATACCTTCTGGTTCAACGGCACAGAAGCTGAAGTCTATGCGTACTCCCTGTTTTTCGTCTGTGGCGCCATGTGGGCGATTTTCTATTGGGAAGGCACCAACCACGGGGCAGGCAACGATCGCTGGCTTTTCTTCATTGCCTACTTTTTCGGGCTCGGTGGCGGCCTGCATCTCCTGTGCCTGATCACGATTCCTGCTTTGATCATTCTCGTCTGGTTTGGTGACAAAGATCTACGGCGGTTGATCCTGGTCATGGCCGGGGCCGGCATTCAAGGCCTGATCGTGCTCACGGCCTTCGCCGAGAATCCTGCGTCGGCTCGTCTCATTGCGTTAGTCGCCGCGGCGGCAGCCCTCGTGTTCTACACCTATGTCTGGAACAGCCACAAGCACTATCGCGTCACACTTCAGTATCTAGTCGGCGCGGGCCTGGCTGCAATTATCGCTCGTGGCACTCTCGGTAACGGCGCGCCACTGAAAGCGGTGATTGTGATCGCCGCCGGGGTGATTCTCTATCACTTGTGGCAGAAAGACCGACGCGCCCTTGGACTGCTCGTGGGGACGATTTTCATCTTTGCTATCGGTTATTCGACCTATCTGGCATTACTGATCAGATCCGGTCTCGATCCCGGGATCGACATGAACAACCCGGAGAATCTGGCCAACTTCCTGTCGTTCTTGAATCGCGAACAATACGGCACGGATAGTCAGCTGCTTGGGATGCTGAGTGAGCGTTCATCACGCACCTATCAGCTCTGGCACCAGCAGATGAAATACTTCTTTCAGCAATGGCCATTTCCGCTGTTGGAGCGGGATCATGCTTTCCGCTGGGCCACAGAAGATGCACCACACATTATCTCGATCTCGCTGGTACCTCTTGCTGCAGGTCTCGGTGGTATGATCTGGCAGGGTACCAACGACTGGCGTCGTTTTCTTGCGGTGCTGACGATGTTCATCGTCATGGGCCTCGGGCTGTCCCTGTATCTAAACATGCCTGATCCGCAACCACGCGAGCGCCACTATGTCTTTGGTGGCATGTTCCTGGCGTGGGCCCTGTGGATGGGCCTGGGTTGGACAGCCCTCATTGATCTACTGCGGCAGAAGTTCAGCCTGTCGACGAATGTCGTGGCCACCATCTCGGTCCTTGGACTGCTACTGCCGGCTGGCGTCGGCGCCAAACTCTACCACGAGATGGACCGTACGGACGATTTCATCGCCTACGATTACGCGTACAACCTGCTACAGTCCTGCGATCCGAATTCGCTGCTATTCACCAATGGCGACAATGACACCTTCCCCCTGTGGTTTATGCAGGAGGTGGAGGGAATTCGCCGAGATGTGCGTGTCGTCAATCTCAGCCTGCTCAACACGGGTTGGTATATCAAGCAGCTTCGTGATCGTGAGCCAAAGGTCGTGATGTCACGGCCCGGTCAGCCGGAACTGACAGACGACTACATCGATTCCACCCTGTGCGACACACAACTCGTCGATCTCTACAAGCGTGTCTGGCGTGAACCGAAGACACCTTACGAGTTCATCCAGATGGGGCTGGACGTGCAGGTTAATTCGCTTCCAACGCACGATCTGCTGCGCATTCAGGACATCATGTCCATCGGCATTGTCTACTGGAACAATTGGAAGCGTCCAATCCACTTTGCCATTACAGTCGCCTCGGGAAATCGCGTTGGTCTCGATCCCTATCTGGAGATGCAGGGGATGACGATGAAGCTCATGCCCGAGAAAGTGACAACCGCGGGGAGCATCGAGGCTCTGTCTCGCAATCTGTTTGAAGTCTATCGCTTCCGCTCAATCAATGACCCTGATGTGTTTAAAGACGTGAACACGAGTCGCCTCCTGGGTAACTACCGTGCTTGTGTGATGACACTATCTGAGGCGTATAAAGACGAGGGACGCCTCGACGACCTCGCACATTTGTTGCGTTGGGCAGAAGACACGGTAGATCTCGGTTGGCAGGGACTGTACACCGCATCGGAACACTATCGTGATGCGGGTCGCGCAGATTTGGCTGTTGAATTCCTGCATCGCGCCGGAGTAGAACTGACGGAGGAATACGGCAAGCATCCGTCGGCGACATATGAAAACGGCTTGGCTCTCGGTAGCATATTGCTCAACAACCATCGCGCCGTCGAAAAGGCAGAAGACATCTACCGCAAGACGATTGCCCTGGAACCGAGTCGGTACGATGGGGTGCACGAACTGGCCGCAACCTTGCAGGCGGGCAATCGCCCCGATGAGGCGATGGAAGTCGTGTTGACATATATGTCAAACCATGGCGAAACCCAGGAAGCCATCAACGATCGTCAGGTGCTACAGAACTCACTCGACAGGCGTGAGGCCAATGCGGTGACGCCTGTCGATACAGCCGACGCCAGCACCAACCAGAGCGGAGCAGAAGACACCGGCGGGTCTTGATGCGCCTGACCGTCATCATCCCCCACTATCGTTCTGTAACACTCGACGCCTGTCTTTGTTCGCTCGAGCAACATACCGAGGCAGGTCATGTTCGCGTGATCGTTGTCGATGACGGCAATGGAGGCGAGGCCCTGCAGGTGGCTCTGGCAAACCATCCACAACTGGAAATACTTCACAATAGCGAGCGACTCGGCTTCACCGGTTCGTGCAATGCCGGCCTGGCGGCGACGAGCACAGATTTCGCTCTGCTCCTGAATGATGACACAGAGGTCACCGAAGGGTGGTTGCCGCCACTGCTTGGCGCGATGGATGCGGATGAAGCGGTCGGCGTGTGCCAGCCGAAACTTCGTTCCGCCTCAAAGCCTGATCTCTTCGACTACAGCGGTGCCGCCGGCGGCTACATTGATGCGCTGGGCTTCACATTCTGCCGCGGCCGGGTATTTGATGTGGTGGAAGCGGACGAGGGTCAATATGACCAGCCTGCCCCCCTATTCTGGGCCTGCGGTTCGGCCATGCTGCTGCGCATGCAGGCAGTGCACCAGGTCGGGGCCCTTGATCTCGACTATTTCATGCACTTCGAAGAGATTGACCTCTGCTGGCGCATGCGCCTGGCCGGCTGGCGCGCGTTGGCGGTACCTGATTCGACGGTCTACCATCACGCCGCTCAATCACTGCCACCTGACACATTCCTTAAGGTCTACCTCAATCACCGCAACAATCTCGTGGCGCTATTGAAAAACCTGCCCCTGTCTCGCCTCCTCTGGCTGCTCCCGGTTCGAGCCATTCTGGACGGCTTGGCCAGTGTTGCTTATGTATCGCGGGGGCAGTGGAAATCGATGCTGGCACCGCTGACCGGATGGCTCTGGATCGTGTCTCATCCTTTCAACATCTTACGCCGCAGACGCCAGAGTCGACGCCTCGCCCAAGGTAGCAGTAATCGTGGCGAGGGGATCTTCCCTGGCAGTGTCCTTTGGCATTATTACGTTCGCCGCCAGCGGCGGGCGCATGACCTGATCCAGGAGAATCGGTGAGCACGACGGAGACGACAGGAGATGAAACGGACGGCTCAAATAGCTCCGGATTCCTCAATCTGATTCTCAAACTCGTCGTCAGTGGCGGCTTGTTGGCCTATCTGGTCGTTCAATCTGACCTTGATACCTTCGCAGCTGCTGTCCATGCTGCGGACATTCGCCTCTTTGTCCTCGCCACAGGTTTTTTCGTCCTGAGCAATGCCCTAGGTGCCGGTCAGTGGTATCTGTTGCTGCGAGCGCAGGATCTGGCGATCAGCATCAGACAGGCCATCGTCTTCTACTGGGTCGGCGTCTTCTTCAACAATGTCCTGCTTGGCAACATCGGTGGCGACGCTCTGCGCATCTATGACATTCGTCGCCTCACTGGCAACAGTACGGGAGCCGCCGCTGCAACCGTGATGGATCGTTTTGTCGGTCTCTTTTCCACATGTTTGCTGGCACTCACGGCGTGGGCATTCATCGCCGAGGTGCGGGTCGTGGGACTGATCACCGTTCTGGGCCCTGTCTGGATCGCCCTGAGTGTCGTGCTGGCTGCGGGTCTAAGTCGGCGTTGGGGTCTCTACCTGCAGGGACTTGCAAATCGTGCCCTTCCGGAGCGAGGCGCGCAGATCTTCGCGGAGGTGCGACAGAGCGTCTTCGTCTACAGAGAACGGAAGCAACTCCTACTGCTTGCCTGGGTTATCTCCCTGGGTGTGCAGTTCAGCCGGATCCTCGTCTACTGGACGGCGGGTCTCGCAGTGGGACTGAGTATGGATACGCTACCCTATTTCGTCGGCTTCCAACCCCTGGCAGCTGTGATCGCCTCTCTGCCGATCTCCATCGGTGGATTGGGTGTACGCGAAGGGGTCCTTGTAGAGTTGTTCGGTCGCGTTGGCATTATTGAGAGCCAGGCCTTCGCCCTGTCGCTGCTGGGATACGCTGCAGGTATTGCCGCCAGCCTTCTAGGTGGCATTGCCTTTATCCTGCGCCGCGTCCAAGCGCCTGCCGAGAAGGCCTCCGAATGAGTGTGGCACCGGAATCCGGGCATCTGCAGCCCGTAGAGCTGGGGTGCGAACGACTCTTCGATGCTGAACTCGACGTGGTTAAGGGACGCCGTGTTGGTCTGATCACCAATCACTCGGGAGTAGATAGCCGGTTGCGCGCAACAGCAGACAACCTGCACTCGCACCCTGAGATCGAGTTGGTGCGACTCTTTGGCCCCGAGCATGGCATCCGCGGCGACGCCGAAGATGGTGTTCACGTCGGTGATGCGATGGATGCGCAGACACAGGTGCCGACCACGTCGTTGTACGGCGAGCGTCGGCAACCAACAGCACAGGAACTCGGCGAGATCGATGTACTGCTCTTCGATATCCAGGATGTGGGCGTACGCTTCTACACCTACCTGTATACGATGAGCCTGGGAATGGAAGCATGTGCTGCGGCGGGAGTTCCCTTTGTCGTACTCGATCGCCCTAACCCACTGGGCGGTTTGCAGGTAGAAGGAAATCTGCTGGATCCCGATTTCTCTTCCTTCGTCGGGCTTTATCCGATTCCAGTCCGCTACGGCCTCACGATCGGCGAACTGGCAAGATTGCTCAATGAGCAATTCGGCATTGGCGCCGATCTACATGTCGTGACTCTTGCGGGCTGGCGTCGCTCGATGCGATGGCAGGATACAGGATTGCCTTGGGTCGCCCCCTCGCCAAATATGCCGACGATAGACACAGCGGGCGTGTATCCTGGAACATGCTTCTTCGAGGGCACGAATGTTTCTGAAGGCAGGGGAACAACGCGCCCCTTCGAGCAATTCGGTGCCCCCTTTGTCGACGGCTTCGCTGTGGGTCGCGCACTCGAGGATCGGCAGATTCCAGGTGCCCTGTGGCGTCCGGTTACGTTCCGACCGGCCTTCAGCAAGCACGCGGGGGAAGTATGTCGCGGCGTTCAGCTACACGTGCAGAATGAAGAGATCTTCGAACCTGTGCGGGCCGGATTTGAGGCATTGGCCATCGTGCGCCGCCTCAGCGCCGACTTCGAGTGGCGCGCCAGCCACAAGGGCATCCACAATTTCGACAAACTCGCTGGCACAGATTGTATCCGGCAAGCCATCGATGATGGCGTCGACGTGGAGGATCTGGTCGAGGAGTGGAAGCGACAGAGACAGCCCTTCGCTCAGATCCGCGAGCGCTATTTGTACTACACCTGAGCTTTAGGCGTAGAATCCGCCGACGTCTTCCTTTGTTGCCGCTCGTGCCACGTCCTCGTCGAGTTGCACACCAAGGCCTGGTCCACGTGGCAGATCGATCCGTCCCTTCTGAATCAGATCACGTTCCACGGTCAGCGAATTCCACAATTCGTTGTCGAGATGATGGAATTCGAGCACGTGGAAGTTGGGTGTCGCCGCACATACGTGACATGACGCCATCGTGCCGATGGGGCCGCAGATATTGTGCGGCGCAAGGGGGATGTAGTACGTGTCCGCCAGGTCCGCAATCCGCTTGCCTTCCGCCAATCCACCCGCCTTGGCCAGATCTGGCGAAATGATGTCCGCCGCCTGTTGCTCGACGAGTTCTCGGAAGCCATGCCTTGTATAGAGATTCTCCCCTGTGCAGATGGGCGTTCGCGTCGCCGCCTTTACTTCCCGCAAAGCCGCAATGTTCTCAGGCGGAATCGGATCTTCCAACCACAGCAGGTCTAGCTTCTCAAAGGCGTAGGCAACCTTCAGAATGTCTGCCGGCGCATAACGCCAGTGTGCATCGATCGCCAGATCGGTATCGGGGTCCAGCGCTTCACGGATCGCCGTCACCACATCGACAAAAAAAGCGATATCCGTATTACGAATCGTTCGGTTGTAGCGATCTCGCTGTGTCGGCCGCGGATCGATGTCGAATTTGAGCGCATCGAACCCACGCGCCTCGACCTGCTTTGCTTTCTGGGCCCATGACAATGGGTCGTCGGCGTTGTCCCCTTCATTGCAGTCATTGTAAACACGAATCTGATCTCTGAAGGTTCCGCCAAGGAGCTGCCAGATCGGCGTGCCGAGCGCCTGTCCGGTAATATCCCACAAGGCCATCTCAATGCCACTGATCGCACTCATCACGGCGCCCTGATAGAACCCACTCGCAGACATGGAGTTCTTCATGTCGCGGAAGAGCTTATCCACATTGCGCGGATCCTGGCCGATCAGAGCGCGCTCGGTGAGACGCGGATCTACGGCGATATTGTGCACTCCCGCCCCATGGTACGCCTCGCCGATCCCAACGAGCCCTTCATCGGTTCGAACCTTGATCAGGACCCAGGGCCAGGGCTCCAACAGGGCTGCGGCGACACTCGTTATCTTCATGCGATTCTGTACTTGGCGATGGTCTCATCGTTGATCGTGACACCAAGCCCCGGCCCTTCTGGCACGTGAACGTGTCCATCCTTGATCTCGAAGCGCTCGTGTGTCAGATCATGCCGCAGAGGTGAATCCGACATACAGAATTCAAAGATTTCAGCGCGGGGACATGCGGCCAGTGCGTGCAAAGACGCGGCGATGGTAATCCCACTCTTGAAACTGTGGTTGACGACCTTGCGGTGATGCCGGTGCGCGATGCGCGCAGCGTCAACAAAATTTGAGATGCCACAACGGCCAGGATCGGGTTGGATCCAATCGAGCCCACCTTCGACAATAAGTCGTTCGAAGTCTTCTACGTGTGACTCTGCCTCGCCTGTGGCGATGGGCAGAGGCGATTCTGCTGTGAGATTCGCGTAGCCTGCAACGTCCTGCGGGTGCAGTGGTTCTTCGAGCCAGAACGGACTGAACTCACTGAATTGATGAGCTCGCTTGAGAGCCGTCTTCCAGTCCCATACCTGACCTGCATCGATCAGCACGTCCACATCATCACCCACACCACGTCGTGCTTCTCTGATCAATTCGATATCCTGCGCCTCGTTCTGTCCCATGGGACCCCAGCCGAACTTCACTGCCGTGAATCCTTGATCCGCGAAGCGGCGACCGATCTCATAGGTCTCGGCTGGTGTGTCACCGAACAGGACCGAACAGTAGGCCCGAAACCGCGTCTGCACAGGCCCGCCGAGCAGTCGATAGACGGGTTGTCCATGCGCCTTCCCCGCGATGTCCCACAGGGCCAGGTTGATTCCAGCTGCGGCGTGCGCACCCGCACCGACGCGGCCGTAGTAGTTGGTCGCCTCGTCGATTCGCTGTGTGCACACCTCGAGGGCCAGCGGATCCTGCCCGACGAGGGCATTTGCTATGCCATTGCAGATCTGGTGTGACAGGGGCGCTTCGATAATCGCCCGCACCACGGTTGGACAGGAATCAACTTCACCCCAACCCGTCACGCCCTCATCTGTGTCAATGCGAATCAGACAGGTATCCTGCGTGCCATCACAGGCATCGGTCACTTCCGGTAGACGCAGGACGATGGCGCGAACATCTGTGATCTTCATCGGGTCTTCTCTAGCGTGACGGTTCGGTCTCTTGGATAACTGAAGGTCGTGACCCAGGCGTTGTCGATCAAACCCGCCTCCTCGCCGCAGGCGCACCCAGCCATGGTCTTGAACCCGCCAGCAACAGATATTGCATAGAAGAATTGTCCTGACAGACGTGACATCCTTGAAAGACTGACACTGCGAGACAGCCCCGTGACGACAAAATTCTGCCCTTTCAATCTGACCCGTGATGAATTGATCGAATACACACCCGAGTGGACGGGTGACCGCTTCGAAGACGGTCGACCACAGGTTGCCGATTCTATCCTTGAGCGCATGCGTGAAGTCACCACGACCGAAGCATGGGGCATCCTGCGCGGGCAGGGATATGAATGGGCCTTTGAGGGGGATTGGGTGTGCACGCATCCCGATCAGGTGCTGGTGGGTCGCGCCCTCACGGCGATGTACATGCCGAGACAACCAGCCCTGCGCGCTGTCATGGACGCAAAGGGCGAGGCCGCCGGCTGTATCGGTGACCAGATATCCTGGCCGATCGACATGTTAGTCCCCGGCGACGTCTATGTTGCCGACGTGTTTGGCAAAATCGTGCAAGGTCCTGTCATCGGTGACAATCTCGCCGTGGCGATTCAGACCAACTCAGGTAATGGCGTCGTGCATGATGCGGCTGTGCGGGACATGGATGGCATTCGCGAATTGGAAGGTTTCTGCAGCTTCGTACGCGGCACACACCCGAGCTTTGCGTCGCCCACCATTATGCTCACTGGCGTCAACTGCCCTGTGCGCATTGGCGGCACCACGTGCATGCCCGGAGACGTCGTACTCGGACGTCATGATGGCGTCGTGTTCATTCCACCGCATCTGGCAGAGCAAGTCGTAAAGACGTCAGAATTGGTCCGCCTCCGCGACAGATTTGGTAAGCAGCGCCTCGGTGAGGGTACCTACACACCGGGTCTGATCGATACTCGCTGGACGGACGAAATTGAGCGCGATTTCTCAGGTTGGCTGGATCAGCACAGAGACGAATTACCTGTGTCGGCACAAGCCATCAAGGAACTGCTCAAAGAACGCACTTGGTAGGTGTCGTAGAACGGACGATGGACCTTTGACAGTATCCTGAGGGTGGGTAGTTTTCCTAAAGCCGTTACATTCTGACAATCAATATCGCGAGTAGCGAAAGGTCTCTCTCCCGTGCCAGCCCCGCTCGAAGCCGGTACGTTTCTGATCGCATCCCTCGGTCTCGAGGATCCGGCGTTCACACGTACCGTGGTTCTCCTGTTACAGCACGTGCCCGACGAGATGACCCTGGGTGTCATCACGAATCGGCCATTGGGTGATAAGGAGAAACTCTATCCCAGCGAGGAACTAGAGAGCCTGACCGATGGTCTGGATATAGCAGAGGCGACGCGTAGTGAGATGTTCTATCAAGGTGGTCCGGTAGAGCCTAGTTCGCTCATCTACCTGCATCGCGTCCCTGATGTGGGAGGAGACGCGACGACCATATGTCCCGGGCTATTTGCGGGGGGTGATCTGGATGCATTGCGTGCCCACGGGACCTCCGATGAGTCAGTAGACCCTTTTCTCAGATTCTTCCTGGGTTATGCCGAATGGGCGCCAGGTCAACTGGAGGCCGAGATTGCCCTTGGCGCCTGGATCCTGGCACCCGCCGAAGCGGACCTTGTGTTCAGTGAAGATCCTGATCGTATCTGGCAGGATGCACTGCGCACGCTTGGAGGCAAGTATGCACCCATGTCCTACATCCCTGAGGATGCGAGTCTGAACTGAGCGCCCATGCCCTGTTGGCCAGGCGATGGGCATCCTCACGGACTCGCCGATGAAATGCAGCTCTCCAGATTAGCACCATGTCTTCTGTCGGTATTGCTTCTGTTCATAGCTCCCCTCCTGGGTTGCTCTGACACAGCATCCACATCCGCAGACTCACCGCAGAGCGAGCAGATTGAGCGCGGCAAGCATTTGTTGGCTGCCAGCCGGTATCCCGAAGCAATCGCCGTATTTCAGGATCAGATCGAACGAACCCCATCCGTGGCTCAGCTGCATTCGCTGCTGGCCAATGCCTTTGCTGCTGATGAGCGCCTCATTGAAGCGGTGGCTGCCTATCAGCAATGCCTCGAACTCAACCCAACTCTAGGTGACGCCAGGGTTGAGTTGGCGATTCTTCTCACCCGGCTAGATCGACAGCCGGAGGCAGAGCAAGAACTACAGACGGCCATCACCCACGATCCAGCATTGGCAAGAGCGCATCGGATTCTGGGTCGGGTCCACTACCGGGAAGCACGCTACGACGAAGCCGTTGAAGCATATCAGCGCGCAATCGATAGCAATCCTGACTTTGGCCGCGCCTGGGGGGACTTGGGCCAGGCTGAAATACGTCGGGGCAATCTGGCTGCCGCGGCCGATGCCTATCGACAGGCATCGACCACCGATCCAACCAACGCAGACTTCCGTGATGGTCTCGGATTCGTGCTCTTCAAGCTTCGGGACTACGACGCCGCCGCGACGGAACTGGAAGGGGCCATCCGCCAGAATCCACTACATGCGCGCTCCCACTTCAACCTGGGCAACACGTATCTGCGCATGGGAAAAAGGGAGGAGGGCCAGCAGCTTCTGGAACGATACCGCGAATTGGATGATCAGGAACGACGCATTTACGGTCTCGAAATTACCATCCTGCAAGATCCAGAAAGAGCCACTCTCTACCACGATATTGCGATCATTCATACACAAAGAGGTGAAACCGACAAGGCCCGGCGGCGTTACATCCAGTCCGTCCTGCGAGACTCCAACTACGCAGCTTCCTACCACAACCTCGGCACAATTCAGTTACGCCAGGGCAAGTTGCGTGAAGCGATGGGACTGTATCGACGTGCGCTGCGGGCTGATTCAACGTACGTGCTCGCCTATCGGTCGCTTGGCAACGTCTACATGCGCATGCGACAGGTCCAAGCGGCCGTCGAGGCTTTCGACGCGGGGCTTCGCCATGAGCCGGACAGTGAAGATCTGTTGAATCGCGTCCAAATCGCCAGAGAGATCCTCGCAGGGTCGTCGCTGTGAAAAGTGCGGCCCTTATGATGACTGTACTTGTCACGGCCATCGCACCCGTCGCGGCACAGGTACGGTTTGTCGATATCACCGAGTCTGCAGGAATTGACTTCCGCTACATCAACGGCGCCAGCGGGCAGAAGTTCATGTTGGAGGCCGTAGGGTCAGGTGCCGCCTTCTTCGACGCCGATCGTGATGGTTTCATCGACCTGTATATCCTCAATGGTGCGGCCCTGCCGGGATATGACGGGCCGACAGGAGCAAATGCGCTGTTCCGCAACGATGGAGATGGCACCTTCACGGATGTGACAGAGGCCAGTGGCACCGGTGATCCAGGTTTTGGCATGGCGGCCGCAACCGGTGATGCTGACAACGATGGCTTCCCAGATCTATATGTGGCCAATCATGGTGCCAATCGGTTCTATCGGAATGACGGTGATGGAGGTTTTACGGACGTTACCAGCACCGCGCGGGTTGGCGACGACCGCTGGGGTGCCCACGCAGCCTTTGCTGATGTCGATCGCGATGGCGATCTCGATCTCTATGTGGCGAACTACATGGACTTCGACCCAGAGGACAATCGGCATTGTTTTCGGGGTGAAGCACGCGAATACTGCGGCCCCAACACATACCCTGGACAATCTGGCGTCCTCTATCGCAACGACGGCGATCTACGCTTTACGGACGTCACCGTGGAGTCGGGCCTGGCAACGACCGAGGGCAGACAACTGGCCGCCGTCTTCGGCGATCTCGACGAAGACGGAGACGAGGACCTGTTCGTTGCCAATGACAAGAATCCAAACTTCCTCTTTCTCAATGATGGCAAGGGACATTTCGTTGAATCAGGTGCGCTTGCGGGTGTCGCCTACAATGAGGAAGGCGTCGCCGAGTCTGCCATGGGTGCAGACGTGGGTGACATCGACAACGATGGTGATTTGGATATCGTCGTCGCAACATTCCAGTGGTTGCCAAACACACTGTATCGCAACGACGGCGACGGATTCTTCAGTGATGTGACTTTCGCTATCGGTCTCGGTGCCGAGAGTGTCCCCTATCTGGGAATGACGGCAGCCTTCCTCGACTATGACAACGATGGTTTCCTTGATGTCTTTGTCGCCAATGGTCACCTCGACGCGAATGTGAAGGACTTCGATCCATCAACCTCCTACGAGCAGATCAACCAACTCTTCCGCAATCGATCAGACGGAACATTCGAGGAGACGACACGCAGCACGGGCCCCGGGATGTTACTGGAACGAGTCAGTCATGGTGCGGTTTTTGGCGATATCGACAATGATGGAGATGTCGACATTTTCGTCTCTGACTCCGCGTCGCCGCGCTGCACTTTGCTACGCAATGACGGTGGCAACGCACGCAACTTCCTGACACTGATGGCAAAGGGTACCCAAAGCAATCGAGACGGACTTGGTGCCGTTGTGCGAATCGTTGCGGGGAAACTGGTGCAGACGCGTCACATCCGGCGCAGCTACGGATACATGGGATCCAATGATGTTCGTCTGCACGTTGGTCTCGGCCCGCATGTTCAGGCAGACAGCATCGTCGTGCACTGGCCGTCAGGCCAGGCGCAGACGCTGACAGGGGTCGCAGCAAATCAACAGATCCTGCTGACGGAACCTTCGCCGTGAAGCGGCTGCTACCCACGCATCTGCTGCTATGCTGTCTGGTAATCGGTGGCACGCTGCCGATGGCAACAGCCCAACTGCTTCCACTGCCGCAAACAAGCAAATCTTCGCAGCGCATGGCCGCATACTTGGACCGTGTGGCGCAGCGGGCCGACCCGGTTGTCAACATCTACCTCAATCGTGCGCGCGCCACCGGCATGCGAACACTGCTCGACCAACCGATGTCACCGGAGAAGAAAATTCAGTTGCGTGCCGCCATCGCGCGAGAGATGATCAAAGGCGGTCTCATGCAGGAAGGAATCGTCGAATTCGATGCACTTCGACGGGGGATCGACAGCGCCGGTATCACTGCAGAGCCGAGTTTTCTGCGTATGCTGAACGACGAGCAAGCGTTGGCGTATCTACGACTTGGCGAACAACGAAGTGGCACTCGGCCTGCACATGACTGGGTCTTCCCCATGACCCGGCAGGGTGGTACGCCATTCGACGAAAGCACGCGTGTTGCGATCCGTCTGTACGAAACCAACCTTGAGGTCGAGGAGGAACTGGCGACAAAGTGGCTTCTCAATCTGGCCTACATGTCTCTGGGTGAATATCCGCAGAGTGTGCCGGAACAGTGGCGCTTGCCCGCAGAGGCATTCGAGTCAGAAGGTGATGTCGGTTATTTCGCAAATGTTGCTGTTGATGCGGGCGTCGCCGTCACAGGTCACGCTGGAGGCAGTGTGATGGACGATTTCGACGGCGACGGTCTCCTGGATCTGATCGCCTCGTCCCGAGGCCTGCGCGATCAGATGCGTTACTTCCACAACCGTGGAGATGGCACGTTCAGTGACCGCACACGAGCTGCCGGTCTCGAAGGCCAGATCGGTGGTCTCAATCTTTCCCACGCCGACTACGACAATGATGGCGATCTCGATCTGGTCGTGTGGCGTGGGGCATGGATGGGCGAAGCAGGGCGACATGCCAACTCGCTGCTGCAGAATTCAGGTGATGGACAGTTCAATGACGTGACGCAAGCGGCGGGGCTCTTGTCATTTCATCCGACGCACTCGGGAGCCTGGGGTGATCTGGACAACGACGGTTGGCTCGACCTGTTCGTCGGCAATGAGTCGAGCCCCGCACCGAAGCCTGCCCATCCGAATCAGCTATATCGCAGCAACCGTGACGGAACCTTCACTGACGTTGCCAAAGCCAGTGGCGTCGATGGCGTCAGTTTCGTAAAAGGTGTCACTCTTGGCGACATCGACAACGACGGCCTCGTTGATGTCTATCTGTCGAACATGAATGGCGACAATATCCTGTATCACAATGAAAGCGACAGCGAACTCCACTTTCGCGATATCAGCGTCGAGGCAGGTGTGCAGGAGCCTTACATCAGTTTTCCCACGTGGTTCTGGGACTATGACAACGATGGCTGGCAGGACCTCTTCGTCGCCGGGTTTGATCTGGCCAGCCTTGACGACATGGTAGATGTCCACCTCAACAGGCCATTCGAGGCAGAAACGCCACGTCTGTATCACAATCGTGGGGATCTCACCTTCACCGAACGTGCCACGCAGATGGGTCTGGATCGAATCACCCTGTCTATGGGGGCAAACTTCGGCGATATCGACAACGACGGATGGCTCGATGCCTATTTCGGCACGGGAATGCCTGATATGAGGATCCTTGTTCCCAACCGCATGGTGCGCAACGATGGGGGTAAGAGATTCGTCGATGTAACCTCTTCTGGCGGGTTTGGTACCCTGCAGAAGGGCCACGGTATCAGTTTTGGGGACATAGATCACGATGGGGATCAGGACATCTACCAGATCCTGGGCGCCGCCTTCGAGGGAGATACCTATGAAAACGGACTGCTGGAAAATCCGGGTCAGGGTAACCACTGGTTGACGCTGGACCTCGAGGGTGTCACAAGCAACCGAGACGCCATCGGCGCCCGAATTCATGTGGTCACGGAGTATAAACAAGGCGAGCAGAGACACATCCATGTCACGGTGAGTCATGGTGGCAGCTTTGGCTCCTCCCCGCTACGACAGGAGATCGGTCTCGGTAGGGCAACGCGGATCAAGTATGTCGAAGTTCTTTGGCCTGGAAGTAACAGCGTCCAGCAGATTACTGGCTTTGCGCTCGATCGCGCTTATCGCCTCCGGCAAGGAGAGACGCATGCGATACCGGTGGAGCGTTCACACTTCAGCCTGTCTCGCTAGCCGCTTCCGATACCACCTGCAGAGAATCTTGTGACAGCTATAACTAGAGATTGACCGAGTTTTTCGCCATGGTAGCTTTCTACCTTGACCTTTTCTTTTCACACTCAGAATCGATGTGTTTGCCATGGAATCCCGAACCACCCGCCTTCTAGTCTGCTTCAGTGCCTACCTCATGTGCCTTGGGTTCGCGCTGCCCGTTTCTGCCCAGATTGTCGCCCGTGTTGGTGACACGGCGATCTCTGTTGATGAATTTGAGCGACGCGCTCGCTCTTTGCGTGAATCGGGCTATCAACACATACAGAACGTCGATGACGCTGGCAGGCGCGAGCTACTTGACGGTGTCATCGCCCAGGAACTGATCGTCCTCGAGGGCTACAGGCAAGGCGTGGATCAAGATCCCATCGTCGGTGCTGACCTCGCACGACATGAACGTCGGGCCCTCATGAATGCCCTGTACGATACACAGGCACTGCATGGAGACTACACGTCAACAGAAGAGGAACAACGGGCCTACTACCAAGAGCACAAATTTGATATCGAGGTCAACAGCCGTCACATCGTGTGTGCCACCGAGCAGGACGCGCTCACCGTCATCAAAGAGCTCAATGCGGGCGGCTCCTTTGACTCCCTCCTCGCGATCTATACCCTGCCTGACGTGCTCAGGCGCTTCGGTCCTTCCGGCTGGGTGGGCTGGTTTCGTGTCGGCTCTCTCTACGACGAGGTCATCGAACCGATGACGGAACTTGCTGCCGGACAATTCTACCCCGAACCAGTGCAAACCGACCGCGGTTACCATGTCTTCCAGCTAGAATCTCGTCGCCCGGTACCCTTTGAAACTTCCATCGATTTTGCCCGGGATAAATTGCGGACGCAGCAGCGAGCGGATGACATGGAGAGTTATGTGAATGAGCTGCGTGAACGCTACGAAGTGACGATCGACGAACGAGGTCTGGACTCTCTATCTCGAGTTCGTAGTGGTGTAGACTCGTATGCTGGGCATCAGCCGTTGGTCACCTGGCAGGGCGGCAGGCTGAGCGTCGCGGACTATATGGACATCGTGCGAGCCGGGCGAGCGAGACATCCTGCGAAGGAAAAGCCGGGGATGCTCGCCAGAGGAGTTGACAACCACGCAGGACAGAATGTGATGATGGCGGAGGCACGACGCCTGGGTCTCGATGAGGAACCGGATGTAAGAATCAAATTCGAAGGCCGGCGACGTGAACTGTTTGCCAAATGGTTGTTCATTCAGGAAACTCGACGACGCGTGCAAGCCGACACGAGTGCAACGAATGTGCGCCAATTCTATGAAGAGAATCTCGACCTCTACACGCGTGACGACGGGCAGGTGACCGAGTTATCTGTCGTTGAAGCAAGTATTCGCGGATCCATGTTGCGACACGCGGAAACGCGGGCCATGGACGAGTTTCTTGGCGAGCTGCGCGAACGATACGCCGACCGGATCTTCATCGATGAGAGCGTTCTGAAGCATACGTTCCTCCAGGCGACCGAACCGGAGAGCGCCAATTAATCTCGTGCCCATCCGATCAAGGCTGCTCGTCGCAGCGATTCTGCTAGTTTCGACGGTGATGGCCCTTTCGGGATGTAAGAAAAACGATGCAAAGGTATTCGGCTTTGGTGAGGGTGGCATCGAGATCCCATACGAAGCCAGTATGGTCGGCTCAGAGACGTGCGGGCTGTGCCACAAGGATCACGTGGGTTGGCAACTCAGTAGCCACATGGCCCTGACCGGGCGTGCAGTCACGACGAACAACGCCCACCTGTGGTTTTCGGACGAAGATCTAGCACGACCCAGTCGCCGACCAGTTAGCGACGTTCGAAGGGGCCCGCGCTATCACAGATCGGATGAGGAAGTCTTCCTGGTAAATGGCCATGATTCCTCGCGGGCTCGTGTCGACGCCGTGTTTGGTTCAGGCGTCCACGGCTTCACACCGGTAGAGCTCAACTCAATGACGAGTGTCAGGGAGTTGTCCGTCTCATTTCTGGCTGCTCCGGGCGTGTGGTTCGCCACGCCTGGACAGCAGAACCAGCGGCAATCCCTCGGGCACGACATGCCGCCGGAGGATGCGACCCGCTGCATCACCTGTCACGCAACAGCCGCGGTCTGGCGCCAGGACACCCTCGATGTTGAGGCCTCCGCCTTTGGCGTCCAGTGCGAGCGGTGCCATGGCCCTGGTAGCGCACATGTTGAAGCGATGGTCCGTCGTCGAGAAGATCCGAAGATCTTCAATCCCGCATCGCTGAATTCGAAACAACAGGTGGAATTCTGCGGCCAGTGTCACCGCAAGACGCTCGACTTGGACCCAAAGCAAGTCATCGCCGACGCTGCGGAAACAGCTCGCCACGCGGGTGCTGCTTTGATGCTCAGCGCTTGTTTTAGAGCTTCTCCTGCTGAGAGCGCGATCAACTGCACTGACTGTCACAATCCACACAGGAATATTGCCGACAGCGACCCGTTCAACGCGACGTGTCTCAGCTGCCATGGCGACCCACGCAGCGACCATACAGACACGGCCAACGACGCGTCCGCCAACTGCGTACAGTGCCACATGCGGAAATCCACCGGTCTGGGTCATATCGAATTCACCAGCCACTGGATTCGCAATCCTGCCCAACAGGAAATTGGGCAAGGCCCTGTGCGGCAGGAGTATCTGACGCATCTGGACTCGGTCTATCAGGACGCGCTGCTCGATGAAGACCTGGGCCCGATGTCGCGATCGGATCTCCTGCTTCGCTCAGCTCAAGCGAGAGCCCTGCTCGTTTCCACTCCGCTGTCGGGCCCTGAGCCAACAGAGCTGCTTGAAGCGGCTCTATCCCTGGATCCACGCTACTGGGCCAAACTCGAAATAGCCGCCGAATTCAGCGACGTCGGGCGTTCCGACAGGGCGATTCAGATTCTTCAGGAGATGATACAGAACAGGCCCGGTGACAACGATGCCTACGAACAGCTCGCGGGACTGTATCGAACCAACAACGATTCCCGGGCAGAGATGATCGAGCTGGAGTGGTCACAGAGTATTCCCGGTGATCGCCGTCTTGGAAACTTGCTGATGTCGCAAGGGAGGCACGCTGAAGCGGCGGCACATTTCCGCCGCGCTCTGCAGATCGATCCAAGTGCTGCTGCTGCCCAGGCTCAACTCGGTAACCTCAGCAGAATGCGAGGTGACTTTGCGGCAGCTGTCGAACACTATCGACTGGCAGTCGACAATGAGCCGGAGTACGTGGATGCCTATGTCAGACTGGGTCAAACCCTCGCGGTACAGGGCCATGAGTTCGACGCGATCGATCAATTCCGTCGTGCCCTTCAGGTCGATTCCACGTTCGCCGCGGCGCATACCGAACTCGGGATGACTCTGGCAAGACGAGGAGATTATGACGAGGCGTCGGGTCACCTGCTTGCGGCACTTGCCGCCGATTCAACCTCGAGTAGGGCGCACTGGGGCATGGGGAGAGTTCGCGAATTCCAGGGAAGGCTAAGACAGGCCGTGAGGCACTATCGCGCCTCGGCAGAGATCAGAGCCAATCCCGAGGTCTTCAGCCGCTTGGCATGGATTCTGGCGACGGTAGATGACGAAGATCTTCGTGATGGAAACGAAGCGGTAAGACTTGCCAGACAGGTCGCTGAGATGACCCGCTACAAGGACCCCACGGTGCTGAGCGTGTTGGCGGCGGCCTTCGCCGCAGTCGAGGCTTTTGATAGTTCTCGGGCGATCGCGCGCCGCGCCCTCACGATCGTTGGCGCCGATTCGACCGCAGCAGGTAGAAGGCTACGCGTGCGGTTGGAATCCTACGTCCAGCAAAACGCGAGGTAGCGAGCCGCTCTATCCGTCGGCACTATCAGTCGGTACCGAGGCCGGCGAAGACGGTGATAAACGACAGCAACTCTGATGACGCAGGCGACGACTGGAAGTCGCGGCGGATCCAGCGCACCCCGACA
>JABJJN010000082.1 GCA_018660835.1 Gemmatimonadota bacterium
CTGCCAACAAGGCCAAGTACTCCGACGCCGACTGTCGCGATTCGACGCGTGAATTCCTGCCCTCTGACCATGGGAATCGGTGGGGCGGAAAAGGCGAGGCCTGCAGCATAGGTGCCGCCTTGCACGGTCGATTGGGCACCGAACCACAGGGCGAGCCATGCCAGAATGCCGAGACCCAGGGCGCCGGCGATCAGAAACAGATTCCACTCTCCCGTATGGGCTGCGCCGATGGCACCACCCCAATACTGCACTGTGACAAGGCCGACGTAGGCCGTCATGATGCCGACAACTGCGTGCTTGGCGTTCTTCCAGAAACGAGCCAGATCGGCAATGATTGTCACACCCGCAAGCCAACCGCCCGCGGCCATATCGAAGCCAATGAAAATCGGTTTGCTTGGCTCATACCACTTGGCCCACAACGTCGTGAAACCACCGGCGCCACTGAGCACATGCATCAGCACGAGCAGGAAGATGGCCATGAACCCAGGCACTGCGAACCAGTCGATGTAGGCGATCCAACGGATTTTTACGGCGGCGGGAAGTATGAAGAGTGCGCCTAGAATGAGTGTGGAGACGAGCCACACGGTGCCACCAGGCTCGGCTCCAACCTGCGCGACAAATCCGTCGCGTGTGAGATTGAGGATCAGGGCGAACCAGCCCATGTTGGTCAGGCCCATGAGCACATTGGGCAACAACACTCCCTGCCGGCCATAGGCGTATCTGAACAGCAGAGCGCTGGAGTATCCTGTGCGTGCGGCGGCAGCGCCGATCAGCACACCAATGATCGCGTTGCACAGGGTGCCGAAGAAGATGATGGGCATCGACAACTGCAGAGGGAAGACCTTGCCGACAAGACCGCCCACAAGAAAACTCGACAGAACAAGAACCCAGCCCCACAGAATGAAGCTGTTCGTCCAGAAGCTAAGCCGGTGAGACAAGGGCAACTGTGAACGCGCCGCATCGCCGACCAGAGCATCCTCAGTCGCATCTGCCTCGACCAAAATGGGGTCTCCTTGCAAGGGGTCACAAGCATTGCGCCCGGCCGACGTGCCGTCGAGTTTGAAGTCACATCCCCGAGGGTAGTACGGCTGAGCGTAGATCTCCGCTTGGGGAATACATTACGACGATGACGAGTGTTGAGCGAACAGGGCGAATGGGGAGACGGGATTGATGAAGCGAGCTGCCATTTTCAACAACAGTCCGGGCAAGTGTCTCGAGGTATACGGCAGCGGGCGATATGAGCAGCTGTCGCAGATATGTGATCTGGTGCCCGGTGTCCTGACGGCCGATGATGTGCAGCAGCGGCTTCACGAACTGGGCGATATCGAGGCCGTCTTCACCACCTGGGGGTTCCCGACGCTGGAGGCCCCGATCCTCGACGGGCTGCCACAGCTGAAAGCCGTTTTCTACGCTGCCGGCTCAGTCAAGAGTTTCGCACCGCCACTGATCGAGCGGGGAATCATCGTCGTGTCAGCCTGGGCGGCGAATGGTGTCCCCGTCGCCGAGTTTACGGTTGCTCAGGTTGTTCTGGCCTGCAAAGGATACTTTCACAACACACGCGACTATGTCAGCGCTGGTGTGAGGGCGCACCTACATCGCGGTGCCGGTGTATTCGGTGAGACGGTCGGTCTCATCGGTGCAGGAATGGTAGGTCGTGCTGTCATCGAACTGCTCAGGCCCTATGTGCTACGCGTCATCGTGCACGATCCATTTCTTGCCGACGAGGAAGCGGATGCCCTGGGTGTGGAAAAGGTATCCCTGGAGGATCTGTTCGAGCAGTCTTACGTCGTGAGCAATCACCTGCCGAACTTGCCCGAACTTCAAGGCGTCCTGCATGGCGGGCTCCTTGAGCGGCTCCGGGAGAATGCGTCCTTCATCAACACGGGACGTGGTGCGCAGGTGGTGGAAGCGGATCTTGTCCGGATCTGGGGGAGTCGACCTGATCTGACAGCGCTTCTCGATGTGACGTATCCGGAACCACCGGAGGCAGGTTCGCCGCTGTATGAGATGCCCAACGTACATCTGAGTTCTCACATTGCAGGGTCGCTCAACGACGAGATCGTGCGCATGGCCGATTATGTGATCGAAGAATTTGGCCGCTGGGAACGCGGCGAGCCCTTGATGTATGAAGTGACGAGTGAGCGCCTTGCAACCATGGCCTAAGACAACCACGGCCTGCCGAATCACCTGAGGGATTCGGCTAACAGATGATGGCGCCTCCAAGGCACTCTTCACCCGAATAGATGACAGCATGCTGGCCCGGGGCGACACCAGAATCCGGTTGATCCAGGTCGATCTGCAGCCCGCCATCGTCGCCGATGTTCATGTGGCAATCCGCCAGCTCTGGACCATGCCTGAGTTTCAGCTGGAAAGAGCCGGACGTGGGGGCCGCAGCGATCCAATTCGGTTGCTGCGCGGCAAAGCTGGATCGACTGCGTTTCTGTCGATGCTCACCGTGTGTTACATAGAGGACGTTGTCCTCCATCTGCTTTGCTACCACAAACCAGGGGCCACCTGACAGTCCCAGACCGTAGCGCTGGCCAATCGTGTAGAACCAATAGCCACGATGCTCTCCAAGTTGGGACTCTGTGTCGATGTCGACGATGGGCCCCGGGCGCTGTCCGAGGTGGTATTCGATGAACTGCCGATAGTCGATCTTGCCCAGAAAGCAGATTCCCTGACTGTCCTTGCGGTCCCGTGCCGGTAATTCCCAGTCCGCTGCCAGCTGTCTCACCTCTGACTTTGTCAGATCACCAATAGGGAAGCGTATCCTGCGCAGCTGTTGCTGCGTGAGTTGTGACAGGAAGTAGGTCTGGTCCTTTACCGGGTCCGGCGCACGCAGAAGGTGTGCACATCCTGCATCATCTGTGGTCGTACGGGCATAGTGACCGGAAGCGACGGTCTGCACCGATTCGCCGACGCGGTCCAGGAAGGCACCAAACTTGATGCGGCGATTGCAGAATACGTCAGGGCTTGGGGTCCGGCCGGCGCGCAATTCGGTCAGCACGTGCTCAACGATGCGCTCGAGATACTCAGTTTGCAGGGGGATGATCTCCAGAGGCACACCAAGACGCTCGCATGTGGTGCGAGCGTACTGAACGTCCTCCTCCCAGGGACAATCTCCACCGAACGACATCACCTCTTCCTCGAGCCAGACCTTCAGGTAAAAGGCGCGCAGGTCCTCCACTCCCTGATCGCGGAGCAAGTGCAGGGCAACGGAGCTGTCGACGCCACCAGAGAGTAGGACGGCTGTCGTCATCGGACCTCCGGGCGCTTGCTTGATAGGATCGATTCAGTCATTGGTTGGATTGACCTGAAAGATGTGGTTCGCGTGCGAACGCAGTCAGGGGTAGGAGGAAAATGAGAATCGTCACGCAGCCCCAAGCGGCGACGTTGTAGCTGCCAAACCAATCTACTGAGAGCCCAAAAATGGTGGGGCCGAGGGCGCTGGCTGCAACGCCAAAGGCGACTGCGTAGCTACGAATGGCGCCCAGATGGCGACGTCCATAGTAGCGTGGCCAGGTGACGGAGGAAAGCAGTCTCGCCATGCCACCTTGAATACCGTAGCCGACAATGATCGCTGGACGTCCCCAGGACTGATCGAGATAGACGATGCCCACATTGGTCACGATCATGCCCAACAGATAGAGCACCAGATGGGGGCGCAAGGACGTCCGATCACTCGCCCAACCGCCGACAAAGTGGACGATGACGGCAATCATCGCCGTCGGGAGAAACATGGCGATCGCGCTGGAACGATCGAGTCCCGCCTGAATGTGAATGTCGACGATGTGAAACGGGAGGGCCGTGCCAACCATCCCTGACATGAACATGGCAGCAATGAAGATCCAGAAGGCGGGGGTCTGCCGTGCCCGCTGCAGGCTGACCCCCGTGACGCTAGCCTGTGCGTCCTGCGTCGACGGGGACTGAATTCCATCGGGGCGCAGGCCGCATTCCTCCGGATTGTCGCGATAGGCGATGGCGGCCAACAGGGTGAGGCCAAGGCCAATGGCGAGCCCAAGAAGAAGCCAGGCACCTTTCCATCCATGCTGGGCAATCAGGAGATCGAAAAAGACGGGGGCCGAGGAGAAGCCGAAGGAACTGAGCAGGCCAACGATGCCACTGACAAGACCGCGACGTCTGTCGAACCACTTGAGAATCATGTTGGAACTGCTCATGGTGAGCACGCCCTGGCCCAGGAATCGCAAGGCAAAGAAACTCAGAGCCATCATGCAGAATGCCGTGGCTGTGTCGAAAGCGAGGGGGCCCGGCAGCCAGCGGATGACGGACCGAATGGCATGGATTGCCGTGTCGACCTGGCTCAGGAGGACTAGGGCGCCGCCGAGGCAAAAGGCGGTGACCACTGTCATGGTGCGGCTACCGAGGCGGTCGTATATTCTCCCCGCCCGCGGGAGCAGAAAGGCGCTGGTCAGGGTGCCCACGAGGTAAGTCAGGCTCAATTGCACCCGAGAAAGTCCGGTGGCCGTCATCAAGTGATCGGTGAAGACGGAAACCCCGACCGTCTGTCCGGGCGCGCTGCACAGCACACCTATCGTGCCGGCGGCGACGACGATCCATCCGTAGAAAAATGGGATGGTTTGAACCCGAAATGGCCACGCCGGGCGATCGAAGGGCAGGCGTTGTAGCCCTGCCCGCGAGGCATTGTTGTCTGTCTCCATTGGAAACAGAATATAGGCGCCCACTGCGGGTCTGCTTCAGGACGCCACGACACGACTGAAAAGGTGAATGACCATGCTGTATCGTGATTTTGGGCGCACAGGCTGGCAAGTTTCAGCCATCGGCCTGGGAACGTGGAATATTGGCAACCAATGGGGTGCCATCGACGACAAAACGGCCTGGGCCACCGTGCGCGCCGCCTATGAACAGGGTATGAATCTGTTCGATGCGGCCGAGTCGTATGGGCTGCCGAATGGACTCTCAGAGGAACGACTCGGCATTGCGATGGCCGGCTTTCGACACAATGTGTTTGTCGTCAGCAAGATCGGAAACTGGGGATCCCGTACGGGGCAGGCCGTGCCAAAGACCACGGTCGACATGATCCGCCTCTGTGCGCACGCGTCGCTGCATCGCCTGCGAACCGACTATCACGATGTGCTGATGTGCCACGAGGGCAACATCGAGGATCCATCGGTTTATCTGGAGGGCTTCAAAGCTCTGCAGCAGGAAGGGCGACTGCGATACTACGGGATCTCAACGAATAGTCTCGACGTGTTGAAGCGCTTCAATCACGAGGGCGGCTGCAAGGTCGTACAGATCGACTACTCTCTCGTGAACAGAAAGCCGGAGGCTGATCTGCTGCCCTACTGTCTCGCCCAGGGGATCGCCGTCATGGTCAGGGGGCCGCTGGCTCGCGGGCTGCTATCGGGGCAATACACGAAAGCGTCCCGATTCGACGACGATGTGCGTAGCACGTACAACGAAGGTGGATCGGCACGTGAGGAATTCGAACAGCGGATGGCTACGGTGGACCAGATCAAGGAATTGGTTGATGCATCGCAAATGGTCAGTACTGCCCTGCAGTATGTGATTTCTGATAAGACGCTGCCCGTCGCCATTCCGGGAGCCAAGTCACCAGAGCAAGCGGTGATGAATGCCGCTGCTGGTGCGGACACGCTCAGCGACGCAGAGATTGCGCGATTGCGGGTGTGAGCGCCTCTCGGTGAACATGCAACTTCCTCAGATTATCGATAAGACGCGGCAGGATGTGGTGCAGCAATTACAGGGGCGGCCGAAGTTGGCAGCCATGTTCGCCAACTGCTTTTCGAATACGCTGGACACGACAACAAAGCGATTCCCTGACGGCACGACGTACGTTTTTACTGGAGATATTCCCGCCATGTGGCTGCGCGATTCCAGTGCGCAGCTATCCCCCTATGTTGAACTTGCAGCAGACGATGTTGACCTGCAGCGGCTGATCGCCGGGGCCATCAAGCGTCAGATTCGTTACATCCTCATAGACCCTTACGCCAATGCCTTCAACAAGGAAGCCAATGGTGCTGCGTGGGCGAAGGATGAAACAGAGACCAACCCATGGGTATGGGAGCGGAAATACGAAATCGACTCCCTCTGCTATCCCCTGTGGCTGAGTCGTCGCTATTGGCTTGCAACGGGCGATGCCAGCGTCTTCGACGCAGACTTCAAGCGTGCCGTCTTCAAGATCATCGATCTGTGGCGAGTTGAGCAGCATCACCGGGAGCAATCCCCCTACTTGTTTCAGCGCTTCGACTGTCCAGCAAGTGACACACTGACCCACGAAGGGCGCGGTGCTCCGATTGGGCACACGGGGATGACGTGGTCCGGGTTTCGCCCCAGTGATGACGCTTGTCGCTATGGGTATCTGGTGCCCTCAAACATGTTTGCCTGCGTCGTGCTGGACCACATTGACCAGGTGGCGACGGTCGTCTGGACAGACAGCACACTCGCTGCATCGGCGCGAGACCTGAGGACCGAGATTGATTCCGGACTCCAGCAATTTGCCCGCGTGGAACATGAGGGTGAAACGATCTATGCCTACGAGGTGGATGGACTGGGCAATCACCATCTCATGGACGACGCGAATGTGCCGAGTCTGCTGTCCATTCCCTATCTCGGATACTGCGCGGTGGATGATCCAGTCTATCTGGCGACTCGACGCTTCGTGCTCAGCGATGCGAATCCCTATTTCTACCGGGGTAAACTCGCACGTGGCGTTGGCAGCCCACACACGCCATCAGGATACGTCTGGCATATCGCTCTTGCCATGCAGGGACTCACTGCAAGCTCGCTCGACGAGATGAACGATGTCGTCGACATGCTGGAGGCGACCGATGGCGGCACGGGGTTCCTGCACGAAGGTTTCCATCCAGATGATCCGACGACCTTCACGCGTGAGTGGTTTGCCTGGGCAAATTCGATTTTCTCAGAATTCGTTATGACCTGGTTGCGGCGGCGGCAGGATGTCTGACCGCTACGTGGGTGGATTGCGGGTGGCCGCGCCCGAGCCATCGTTGCATCTGTCTGCCCTTGCTCGCTTGATCGCTGTGACTTTCTGGGGAGGTGAGGAGGAGTCAACGCTGGCTACCGTGGGGGATGCGCTTCGACCAGGTGGGAGCTATCGCTGGCCAGGTAGTCGAATCGGTATCACCGACGACGGTCGCATCGCCACACACGCAGGTCTGGTCGACTACCGCATGCGTGTCGGCGAGCACGCCCAATTTCGCACGGCCGGTCTGTGCGCGATCCTTACGGCAGAAGAGTTCCGTCGGCGTGGTTGGATGCGACAGACGATGAGTGACCTGTTGACGAATCTTCCTGCGGCGGGATACGATGTCAGTCTTCTCTTCGGGATCGATGATTTCTACCAGCAATTCGATTATCGGCGCGCCTGGCCTGAGCATCGATTCGAGATGGTGATGGCCGACCTCACGCCAGCACCACCTGTGACGCTTGAGTTCTTCGAACATGAGCAACCGGACGAGGTCGTTGCCCTGGCCAATCGACATGAGCAAGGCCAGACGGGAAGCGTCGTGCGCGAGGGCGGGTGGTTCACGAAGCTGGTGGAAGATCGTGGATGTCTGTGGCGCGGCACAGATGGAAATGTTGCAGGTTACATCCTGACCCGCGTCAACGACGAGCAGTTGCTTGTCACCGGACATGCGGGTCATCCGGACGAGATCCTCGGCGTGATACACCAACTGATGCAGTCTCACGACCGAAAACAAGTGCGTCTGGGCTCGATTGCGCCCGAATGTGAGTTGGCCAAGCGGCTGCGGCGCATGAACAGCAAGGAAGTTATTCAGCATCAACGCGCCGGCGGTGCTCTGTTGCGACTCGTGAATCTACGTAGCTGCTTGCTGAAGTTGCTACCGGATCTCAAGGAGCGTCTGCGGAAGTCGGCTCTGTCTGACTGGAGCGGCGACATCTGCTTCGACACGGATAATGAGATGGTCGATCTCAGGATCACCAATGGCGAGGTCGAGGTCGCGGATGGCCATCTGGTAACATCGCACCAGGTGAGTGGTCCAGGGATGGCGCAGTTGCTCGTTGGCACAGACGATATCGATGCGCTGATGAGTGAGGGCATTTTGACTGCAAAGCACGATAGTGCGCAACTGGCACGAGTGCTGTTTCCTGCGACTCACCCGAGTATGCCCGAGCCGGACCATTTCTAAAGTGAAGTGAATCTTGTTGTAAAAAGGGAGGTTGGGGGAGGATGGCGACTACACTGAAGTGGGCAACTCATGCAGATCTGGCGATCGAACGCAGACCGTCCGTGGCGCGTGAGGAATATCTCGATCACATGAGTTTTCGCTCGAACACGCGGCCCTTGTTTACCGAAATTTTCGGACCGATCGTGGGGTTGAAGGAAGAGTGGGAGGAGCAGGGCGCTTCGGCGGATGAACTCTCCTTCGCGGCATTCACGTATCGTTGCGAGCAGAAGGCCCGTGTCGGCGTCACGACGGGACGCTTTGGTGGTTGCGAGCCAGAGATCCTTGAGGACACGGCTGAATTCACGATTCATCGCGACGAACTTGGCCGTACGATGAAAATGCCGAAGGGGTTCGCAACCCTGGCACTGCCCCTCGATTATCCTGTGCGAACAATGGATGATTGGCTGCAGATCAAGCCTTGGTACGAGTTTGATCCGGGTCGTCTCAGCGATGACTGGGTGGCACGTGCAAAAGCGGATGTTGCTGCCGGCAAGGTTCTGTGTGTCGACATACCGGGTGGATTCGACGAACCGCGACAGTTGATGGGGGAAGAAGAGTTGTGTGTTGCATACTACACTCAGCCAGAGCTGATCATCGATATGCTCGAGACCATGGGCAGCACGGCAGAGCGTGTTCTGGATGTCGTGACCAGCGAAATCGCCGTTGATGTGTTGTTCGTGCACGAAGACATGGCGGGGAAGTCAGGGCCGTTAGCCGGGCCCGCTCAGGTCGAGCAATTCATCAAACCTTATTATCGACGCGTGTGGGATCTGGTGTCTCAGCGTGGCACGCGGCTGTTCGATCAAGACAGCGACGGTGACATGACGCCTGTGATCGATGTCTTTCTGGATGCGGGGATCAACTGTATGCATCCCATGGAACCCGCTGCGGGGATGGACATTGTCGAGATTCGACAGACATACGGCGACAGACTCGCCTTTTACGGCGGGATCGACAAACATGTATTGCGCCGAAGTCAGCAGGACATTCTCGCTGAACTCGAATACAAGATCCCACCGATGATGGCCAGTGGTGGCTGCGTGCTGGGGCTCGATCATCGTATCCCCAATGGCACGCCCCTCGACAACTACCGCTTCTATCTGCAGAAAGCCTGGGAGATCCTGAACGGATGACACGGGAACGACCACATGTTCTGATTCTCATGTGTGATCAGATGCAGGCGCAGCGAATGGGCTGTGCGGGAGACCCGCATGCACGGACGCCATTTCTGGATCGCCTTGCCGGTGAGGGCGTGCGCTTCACGCACATGATTTCAGTTCACGGTCAGTGCGTCCCATCGCGGGCGTCCTTCATCACCGGGCTCGCACCACATGAGTGCGGTGTGGTCATCAACTACGGCTTCTACGATCACCAGAATCGATTGGCACCTGGTAAACACAGAACGGTGGGCCAGAGTTTTCGTGACGCCGGTTATCGCACGGCCTACTTCGGCAAGTGTCACTTCGGTCTGCCACTGCAGTCGCTTGGTTATGACGAAGGGGAAGACTACGATCCACGCCGCGTCGGTGATGATGAGGCCTCTGAACGCGGTATCAAATCCGTGCCAAAATCGCTGCGGCGGGATTATGTCGCGGCGCAGGACACGATCGAGTGGCTCGCTGACTACGAAGATGATGGCAGACCCCTGTTTCTCACGTTCTCTACCAATCTGCCGCATCCGCCATTTTTCCACGATCCTGACTATGCAGGTAACTACGACGCCGACTCTCTGCCGCTGCCCGTCAGCTACTATGAAGACACCTTCGAAGGCAAACCGGCATTTCAGAAAGAGCACGCCGACGGTGATCATAGTGCCGGAGACGAGGCGCAGGCGCGCGAGGAGTTGGCTCAGTATCTGTCCATGATCGAAGCGATGGAC
>JABJJN010000031.1 GCA_018660835.1 Gemmatimonadota bacterium
AGTCTCGGTGGAGACCTCGTCCACCTCGTCTTCCTTGTGCTGTCCGCAGACTCGTCGACGCCTGCCTACTTGAGCGTTCTGGGACGCACAGCGCGCATTTTCCGACGCCCGCAGATGCTACAGAGTGTTCTTGAAGCAGAAGATGCGAATCAGATCCTGCAGTATATCTCAGACCACGAACCCGCGTGATCGGCCGTTGAAACTTCTCTTCCTTTTCATCTATCGGCAGGACCTCGTCGACGAAGCACTTGAGGCGCTCGTTGAGATGGAAATCAACGACGCGACGGTATTCGAAGGCACACCCATGGAGCGAATCCTTGCTGACGAGGTGCCCATCTTCGCCGGTTTGTGGCAAAGCCATGGCGAAGCAGAAGGGCAAACGCGTCTGGTTGTGGCCACCATTGAAGACCAGGCTCTCACGAGTCTCATCAACGTTCTGTCCGACGTGGGCGTCGACCTCGGCAAGCCAGAGATCGCTCGTCTGTATTCGGTTCCCATCGAATACCACCGTCCAGTCAACTAAAACACCCATCTTTCTGTGAAACTCGTCCTCGCCGCGGTCCTGCTTACCGTTCTGGCCTTCTTTGGTTCACGCGTCAGTGTGATCCAATTGCTATTGGCCCGCATCGAGCGGATTCCCGGCGTCCGCCACCTGTTGCTTACGGGGACCGAATTTGTCCTCGTGGGCCTGATTCTGGGTACCCACGGTATCGGCGTTCTGGACGAACCCACTCTTACCGGATTGGCCCCAGGATTCGGCCTCGGTTTGGCTTGGATCGGTCTGCTTTTCGGCATCCAGTGGGATGTACGTCGATTGCCACCTGCCACGCGCGCGATCATACCTGCCGCACTCGGGCAAGCGGTGCTAACCGGTGCATTCGTCGCTATAGGAACTCACTTCCTTCTGCGACTATATCTGGGATGGGATGACGAGTCGAGTTTGGTGGGTGCTCTCAGCCTGGGTGCTGCCGCTTCCGGCACAGCAGGAATCCCAAAGTCGGTCAGAGCTGGCAGTGAAGGTCTACAGCGGCTGCTACGCAGCATAGCAGATGTAGATGGCTTGGTACCCATTCTCACATTCGGATTGGTCTGCTGCCTGCCTTTGCTACACGATGGCGACACACGATTCTGGATTTGGTTCGGCTGCAGCATCGGACTTGGACTTGCCGTCGGTCTCGTCGTCACTGTGTTGGGTACCTATCGGCTCAGCGAGGATGATCATCTCGTCATTCTCTTTGGCGCCGTGTTGCTTGGCGGTGGCGCGGCACTGCAGTTGTCTCTGTCGCCCTTGCTTGTCAACGCCATTGCTGGTTTTCTGGTGGCAAATGTCGCCAGGCCACGAACTTGTAGCGCCATTCGGCGGTTGCTGTTGGAGGGCGATCGAGCGGTCTACATCCTCTTTCTCTTGCTCGCCGGCGCACTGTGGAACCCAGGTAGTAACCAGACGCTGGGATTGGCCCTGCTCTACATTGGCGTGCGAATGTTTGGCAAGTGGCTCACCGCTGGCTGGGCTCTACGGAAGTGGATTCCAGCGGCACACGTGCGCCGTGTCGGTCTGGGTCTGATCTCCTACGATGGACTCGCCGTCGCCATCGCCATCAATCTGCAATTGTTGACGCAGTCGCCCATGGCTGACCTGGTGACAACCGTCGTGTTGGTGGGTGTCGTGATCAATGAGCTGTTGGCGCCACTACTGGCTGCCGCTGCCCTGCGCGGTGATGTCATGTCGTCGAGGGTGGAGGGCTCAGCGTGAAGCGAGTCTTCGTCGGCGCGATCCTCGTCGCGCTCATTGTGTTGCTCGACAGGCTCCCTGCAGACGATTTTCCGACTGCCAAGGCCACCCTCATTGCGGGCGTGATTCTCCTCGGCGGGCATATTGCCGGACATCTTCTGAGTCGCGTAGGTCTGCCACGGATCACAGGATACCTTGGACTCGGTATTCTGCTTGGGCCACAGTCTCTTGCCGTAATCGACAACGACACAGCCTCGCTTCTCGGCTTCCTGCAGGAATTGGCCGTCGCCTTCATCGCCTTGGCTGCCGGTGCCGAGCTGCGCCTTGAACAATTGCGCGAGCGAATGCGAGACATTCTTCGCCTCACGCTATATATGACCACACTGGTGAGTCTGAGCGTGTTCGGCTTCTTCTACTTCATTGGCACTGATTTCTTGCCCGTCGCCGATGGCTTGGGCGCCGCCGAGAAAGCATCGATTGCTGTGTTGCTCGGAATTCTCGCCGTTGCCAGATCACCGTCAAGTGCGATTGCCGTGATTCGTGAGTGCCGTGCCCGTGGTCAGTTTCCGGAGACCGTTCTTGGCGTCACCGTCGCCCTTGACGTGTTTAGTATTGTCCTGTTTGCCATTGGTCTCTCCGTTTGCCAGGCGCTGGTCTCTTCCGTAACAGATCTGAGCTTTATGGTCACTGTGGGAGGCGAGCTGGTCGGAGGGATCCTTGCAGGCGTTCTGTTGGGTGCCGCCCTGGCCTTCTATATCGGCAAAGCACCAGGGAATGTGGCGCTGTTGCTGCTGGGTACGGCGCTGGTCGTGACCCACGTTGCTCACGGCATGGCTGACTATGTACGTGCCACGCACGATCTACCGGTGCATCTTGAGCCACTATTGATCTGCGTGACAGCAGGGTTCACCGTACGCAATCTGTCCAACCGTGGTGACCGATTCGCGGAGGCAATCGATGCCGTTTCCCTGCCGGTGTTCGTGCTTTTTTTCTGTCTCGCAGGAGCTTCTCTGGATCTTCAGAGCCTGCAAACGACATGGGCTGCTGCGCTGCTATATATCGTGATCAGAAGTGGGAGCCTGTTCGGAAGTTGCTGGCTCGCCGCACGCCACGACCCGGATCGTTCCTGGTATGGAATCAGCTTCCTGACACAGGCTGGCGTCAGCCTGGGACTGGCACTGGAGGTCGTGCGCAGATTCCCGGAATGGGGAACAGCTTTTGCGACCATCGCCGTGGCGGCGATTTCCATCAACCAGCTCATCGGTCCTATTGCGATGAAGATGGCTCTGCTACGCGCCGGGGGTAGTCAGACTCGGTCCTGACATCAGCTGTACAGACTTAGGGTGCGAAGGCACGCGGATGGCGTTTGCGTAGCTCTTCCAGGACCTGCGGCAGTGCCAACCCCAGATTCGACTCTCCCATCGTCGCTCGTTGTGTCATAGAGGACGCTGCCGCGATCGGCCCATTCAGACCGTAGGCAACACAATTGCGTTTCCCTGCGATCGGCAGTCGCAACAGATGGTCAAACGTCTTCTCAAGACGTCGTCGTAGATGCGTCTCCTGCTGCGGCCGCACACCAAACCACAGATTGTACACGGCGACTCCCTCTGCTCGCAGAGCCAACCGACAGGACTCGGAGAAACCCTCCTCATCCACAGCGGGAGCCATACCATTTGCATCGTGCAGATCGATGAGAATCAGATCGTAGGAAGCCGGTGACGTACGTAGAAGAAAATCATACCCATCCTCAAGGTGCACATGAAGATGATCATCGGATGTGGGTAGATCGAAGAAACGAGTCGCCACATCAACGATGGCGGGCCGAATTTCGGCAACGTCAATGTGGCAGTCCGGGAAGTGATACAGGAAGAATTTTGGCAGAGACCCGCCGCCCAGCCCGAGCACGAGAATGCGCTTGGGTTCTGCTGCAAGAAACAACAGCCCGGCAGCCATGGTACGAGTGTATTCAAGGGCTAGCTCATGCGGTCGGGCAGTAAACATTGTGCTCTGACGGGCAGGTGAGCCGAATTGGAGAGACCGGAGTTTCCCCTCTGCCTCGTCAACGATCTCGATGGGACCCTCATCGTCGTGATGAATGTGGATCGTGTTCACAATGGAAATCTACCTACCGGCCCTGCCAGTGAGCGACCCGCTGCGCCGCCTGATCCCGCCAGCGAGCATAGTTCGGTGACAGACGCAAGGCGCCATCGGGCTGGGCCACCAACTGACCTGCCTGACCTCGCGGGTCACCGCGCTCTTCATTTATCCTCGCCAGTCGCTGTCGCCACACATCGATGCGATCAGCTGCCGCGGGGTCTGCGCTCAGATTGTGACTTTCGGATGGGTCGGAACGCAGATCGAAGAACTGTTCCTGATCGGTGTGGTGGAACCAGATGAATTTTTCGCGGCCATCGGTGACATACTGCATGCCGTGCTCATGATCATAACACGTGGTGTGCTCGCCCTGAACGAAATCTCTCCAGTCACTGTTATCCGAGTGCAAGTCCATGAGGCTGCTGCCATCGACGGAGTCTGGAATGTCTACGCCTGCCGCATCGAGCAGCGTCGGCATGATATCCCGAAGCTCGATCGGTTCATCATTGACGTGGCCGCGCGGCACATCACTACCCCAGGCTGACGGCCACTGGACGACGAAAGGAATACGTGCAGAACCCTCATAGGCATAGGTCTTTCGCCAATGATTGTGGTCCCCCATCATGTCACCATGATCTGAGGTGAACAAGATGAGTGTATTGGCAAGACCCTCTGGATCGCGTTTACCGTATTCGTACAACACGCGACCAATCTGGTGATCGATAAAGCTGATGTTGCCATAGTAGCCGGCCCGGCCGCGATGAATCTCTCTAGCACTACGCCGCGTGCGCGGTGCGTTGACATCAGCAATGGGTTTGCCGTAGGGCACTGCCCAGTCGCCCAAGTGAGGCGCCGGGATATCTGGATGATCCACATACATGTCCCAGTATGCCTGCGGTGGATCATAGGGCGAGTGTGGTCGAGCAAATGACATCCACATAAAGAGGGGGCTCGTAGGATCACGTGTCTCTATGGATTGGATCGCCTCTGACGCGGTCCAGTAGGATGGATGAAGATGCTCGGGCAGATGTGATGGCCGCGCCATCCAACTGTTCCACTCAATGCTGTGATCGCGATAACCATACTCGCCTTCTTTGGCACGATCGAAGTGAGCATGGTAGTCGGAGATGAAGCCCTTGTCGCGACGTCCGGATTCGTCCAGGTGAGTATCGTGAAAGCCCTGTAGGGCTCGCTGAGGTGCATGGTGAGCTTTGCCAACCAGGCGGGTGTGGTAGCCTGCGGCGGCCAGCTCCCCTGGCAGTGTCGCCGGGAAATCGAGGGCGTCATTCCCCGTCATGGTCAGGCGACCGTGATTCCACTGGTCCATTCCTGTAATGATCCCCGCTCGCGCCGGTGTACACGAGGGCACCGACGTATAGGCGTGACGGAATCGGCTGCCATTTTCCGCCATTTGATCGATATAGGGCGTCTCCACAGCTGGATGACCTTCGCAACCCAGGCAATCGCCTCGTTGTTGATCAGTCGTGATCAAGAGCAGATGGGGCTGACGATACCGAGCCATCAAGTTCCTCCGTCAGATTCGTGATCTATCGTCGACCAACGCGTTGCCAGGAAAGCATCGACGAAGATTTGCCCAAGGTGAGAGGTGATACAGGGGATGGCAACAAGACCTTTGCTCTGTGCAGATAACACCTCGTCGGGGATCAGCGCCAGAACTGTCAGAGCGACAGGCAACGTCTTTTGGCTCGCCATCATGACGACCGCTTTGCGCACTGGTACGCTGAAACCAAACAAGCGCGTCGCACCGCCATTGAGCGCAAGATAGAGCAAGTGAATCACCAGGCCCGCGCCAATGAGGATGAGAAGCTGATCGGGCGCCACAGCGGCAAGCCGATCGGAACTCTGGGAAAACTTCATCCACGGTACACTGATCAGGGCCAGATTGCTGACGACGGTGATGTTGCTGCGCCGGGCATCGGCCCAGTCGCCGAGTCGCAAACGCAAGAGTCGTCCGGCGATCAGTGGCAACAGAATCGTCAGGCACAGCTTGACCAACAGACTCTCAGCAGAAAGAGTGATCGAGCCGACGGCGCCCAATGCGAGGGCCAACACAAAAGGAATGGTGAAGACACCCAACAGGTTCGTCGACACGGTCAGCAGCAGGGCCAGGGCGGTGTTTCCCTTGGCCTGGCTGGTGAGTGCGATACCGGATGACAGTGTCGTCGGCATGCAGCAAAAAATGGCCAGGCCGAGACGGAAACTGTCTTCAAGAGGTGCGTGAAGGGCGACGGCGACACCAACGGCTGGCGTCACAAAGAGGATGGAGGTCATCCCCCACAAGGTGGCCGGCCAGGCAGATACGGCGTGCCGAATCTCCTGGGTGCGCAGCAGGAGGCCTGAACAGAGAAAGATGATGCTCACCGCCACATACTGTGTCGGCAACAGAGCCATCGCGCGACCCGGTGCGGGCCAGATCAAACCAATGATGGCAACTGTGAGCAAACCGACAGGTAGCATCTGCCGCCGCAGGAACATGGCGATCCCCATCATGGAGCGGGCCGTGGGCAGATCATCCTGTTGGGGACAACCGACTAGCCTTCGTGCAGTGCTTTTAGGGCTGGCTGCACAAAGCAGATCTCTTCACAGAGCAGGCAGTTGGCAACATCCTTCTTGCATTCCAGATCACGCTCTGCCAATGCTTCACGAAAGGCTGTCAGAAAACCAGTTGCGATTTCTTCCTCTGAAAACAGGAACCTCAGGAAACCGACAAGTCGTCCTCTTGCTTCAGAACTGAGTAGGTGCTCGACCTTGCACGCATCGATCTCGGCGTCGTCATCGTCCATTCCCAGAGCTTGGCTCAGGAATTTCTGCATCACGACACGGGTTGATTCCGTCTCCCAAACGACGCGCAAACCTCTGGCAGTCAGTTCAAGGAATTTGTTGTGGTCTTCCTGAACGTAGCCGCGCTCGCGCAGATGCTTCATCGCCGTGGACACGCTGCCCTTGGTGATGCGTAGATGCTTGGCAATGTCAGAGACACGAGCGTAGCCGTGTTCCTGACGCAACTCATGCACCGCCATCAGATGGTGGGCGGCGGAGTGCGTCAACTCATTCTCTTCGAAATTCTTCCAGACTTGTTGGAACATCTTGTCCCCCTACATCTCGTCCGAGTCGTGGGCCAGACGAAATCCAATGGTCTCACGTGTGTGCGTCTCAGGAGAGGAGTTACGATGGGTCGTACGGACGTTGGCTCGAGTTTCACCAAAAAATCCACCCCGTATCACGCGCTCCTGACCACCTTCCGGTCCCTTGGGATTCGTCGATGGCGAATACTGATAATAACTCTCATCCCAGAAATCTTCACACCATTCGTACACGTTGCCCGACATGTCCCAGATATTGTAGGGACTCCTGCCCAGTGCAAACTCGTCAACGGGCACAGTCGTTCCGACGGATCCAAGGGCGTTGCAACGATCTTCGACGAACCGATTCCCCCAGGGATAGAGCCTTTCATCGGATCCCCTTGACGCCTTCTCCCACTCTGCCTCTGTGGGCAGTCGTGCACCCATCCAATCTGCATAGGCTTTCGCATCCTGCCAGGAAACATTGACGACGGGATGACGCGCCAGCCCCATGGGGGGATTGCCGCGCTGCCAGTGGATGGGGGTTTTGTAGCCAACGCAATTAACAAACTCGCGATAGTCCTGGTTTGTCACCGGATATGCGTCAATGTAGAAGGCCGACAGATGGACGGGATGCGCCGGGCGCTCGGAGTCGGGGCTATCCTCGGCGCGACTACCCATGGGGAAGGGTCCCGCTTCGATAGGAATCATCCGTCTCTTATTGGCGTCCGGGAGAAGATCCTTGCGCCGCTGCTCCAGATCTTCCATCTGCAGATCAATGTCCTCTGATCGACTCTTGATCTGGATGATGTCCTCCTGAAGCTTGGTGGCGCGCATTTCCATCTCACGCCGACGCTGCTCCTGGGAGTCGATCTGATCCATCAACTTCTTGGAGGGCTTGTTGAAATCCAGCAGCAACATGACAAAGTAGAGACTAATCCCACAGGTCATGATCCACCACATCCAGTCACCCATGGCTCCTCCTTTCTCTCAGTCGTGCAGCATCGGCTGCGCGCCTCATACGGACGCCCCCAACCTGTGGGTGGGGGCGCCTGTGTGCTGTTAGCTTGCCAGACGAGGGATTAAGTCTGTGCAGCGGTTCGCGTATCCCCATTCGTTGTCGTACCAACCCAGGACTTTGACCATGTTGCCACCGACAACATTGGTCGACGCCGCATCGAAGATGCACGAAGAGGGATTCCCAACAATATCGGTGAGCACCAACGGAGCTTCCGAGTACTCCAAGATACCTTGTAGATCGCTCTCAGCGGCGGACTTGAAGGCTTCGTTGACCTGCTCCTTGGTTACATCCTTCGTCAACTCCACCGTGAAATCAGTGAGTGACCCATCCGGCGTCGGTACGCGGATCGATAGTCCATCGAGCTTGCCATTGAGTTCGGGCAACACAATGCCCACAGCGACGGCGGCACCCGTTGTGGTTGGAATCATGTTGACGGCAGCCGCTCTGGCTCGGCGCAGATCGCTATGCGGTTGATCGAGGATCCGCTGATCGTTGGTATAGGAATGAATGGTATTCATCATTCCCTTCACGATACCAAAATTCTCGTGCAGAACCTTCGCCATCGGTGCCAGACAATTGGTCGTGCAGGAAGCGTTGGAGACGATCGTATCGGTGGACTTCAGCATGTCGTCATTGACACCCAACACGATGGTGGCCAAATCGCCTTTGGCGGGTGCGGAGATGAGAACCTTCTTCGCCCCCGCTTGCAAATGCGCCGACGCCTTTTCCTTGTCAGCGAAGAGTCCTGTTGATTCGACCACGATCTCGACACCTGCATCCTTCCATGGGAGTGCGGCGGGATCGCGTTCTGCGAGAACCTTAATGCGTTTGCCATTCACAACAATGGCATCGCCTTCGGCTTTGACATCGGCATCGAAGATGCCGTGGGTTGAGTCATGTTTCAGTAGATGGGCGAGAGTCGCCGCATCCGTCAGGTCATTGATCGCCTTGATATCGATGCCGCCGGCAACTGTGGCGGCGCGAAAGACGAGTCGACCGATGCGACCGAAGCCGTTGATCCCAATGGGGATATCAGCCATGTGTGTTGTTCTGCCTCTCTTGTAGGCGTCCTGTCTCGAAGGTGGACGTCACTTCTTCAGCCGCCTACAACCGCATGACGCCGATTTGGCCTGGTGAACAGGGCAATCGACGTGGAGGGGAGGCGGCGCCGTGGGACGCCGACACCGCGAGTCAGGAGGCGCGGTGTGTGGGTGGTGCGTGGTCTGTCTTTTCGTCGCTGAATTCCTATTGCTGTTAAGCTAACCAATACAAGGGGTTAACTCAACCCCGACCGTCCTTGGAGGCGGGTCGGACCCGGCACGTTCTGGCCGTGGTTGTGAAGCCTTTGTGTCGCGTTGTATCTTGCGCTCGTCACGACTGCGTCATCTCTCACGGTAGATTCTCATTGCAAGAAAAACAACCCATGTCACTACAAGATCATGTGCAGGCGTTTACTCAGGATGGATACTGTGTCATTGCAGATCTGTTTGATCCGCGCGAAATCCTGGCGCTAAGACGAGAGGTTGATCGATTTCAGACAGAGGGGCTTGTGCAGAATGTCCGTACCCACGGCGATGGGGAGACCCCGGATGAAAGCGGCAAGGCCAACCTTCAATTGATCCCACTTTATGATAAGTCCGACCTCATCCGCTCTTTGCCGTTTGATGACCGCGTGGTCACTATTGTATCCGAATTGATCGGAGACCCCTTCTTGCTGCACCTGGACCAGCTGTTCCTAAAACCGGCCAACGTCGGGACAGGCACGAGCTGGCATCAAGACAACGCCTATTTCAAGATTGCAAACTCACTCAAGGGCACGGCGATGTGGCTCGCCGTCGACGATGCCACTGAACACAACGGCACGCTTCGGCTGGTCCCCGGCAGTCATCGCACGACCTATCCACACGAAAGAGACCCCTTTAGCAATCACCATATCCGCTGCTATCCGCCCGAGGACCAAGCTCAGACCATAGAAGTCGCCGCCGGCGGGGCAGCATTTTTCTGTTATGGCACCGCCCACAGCACCGGCGACAACCACTCAAGTGAGTCGCGTACCGGGATGGCCTTCCATTTCCTGCACGCAGATCATGCTGCCGACGACCTGGTTGCCGGTGACCGAGACCGCCGACCCTGGATTACAGGGCCCCAGGCATCTGGTGGTTTCAAAGAGTACGGTGTGGACGTTCGTGGTAGTTTTCATCAATTATGTGAAACCGCTTAAGCATGCAGATCGGCCGCTGATGCCCCGCTTTAGAGACACGGACCTTCGCACTTTTGGCGTTGCCATGTTTGAGGCAGCTGGTTGCGTGCGTGACGACGCGACCACCATCATTGACCATCTGGTGGAATCAAGCCTGTTCGGACACGATTCGCATGGATCGCTCCGGATGTATGAATACATCGATCAGATTCAGGCGGGGACATTCAACCCCAAGGGGCGCCCGCGGATTGAGCGTGAACGTGGGGTGACGGCTTGTATCGATGGGGACGGTGCCCTTGGTCAGGTCGCCGGTCGACTGGCAGTTGAGACCGGTGCTGGACTTGCCCGCCTGCATGGGGTAGGCGTCGTCACCGTAAGAAATTGCTCGCACCTTGGCAGAATCGGCGCCTACCCCCTGGCTGCAGCTCGCCAGGGGCTGATGGGACTCGCCTTCGTGAATGCCGGTCGCCTGGGTCGACAGATCCCGCCCTACGGTGGCATCGATGGCCGAATTTCTACGAATCCAGTCGCCTTCTCGGCACCCCGGCCGGATCAAGACCCAATCCTTGTCGACATGACCACGTCGGTCGTGGCCGAGGGCAAGATTCGGGTTGCCCACAACCGCAATCAGTCGGTACCGGCCGGCTGGATCACCGACTCCGAAGGGCAGCCCACTTGCGATCCTGGCGCCTACGTTGGCCCCCCGTCTGGAGCGATCCTGCCTCTGGGCGGTGTCGTGGCGTATAAGGGCTATTGCCTGGGAATGATGGTGGAGATGTTTGGCGGTATTCTCTCGGGAGAGGGGACCGCGAATGGTGAGTTGACCGTGCGCAGCAACGGCATGCTGCTAACGGTCTACGATCCAAGCTTCTTCTGTGAGGCGGAGGACTACGCCGCCGAACTCGAGGGCCTGATTCAACATGTGCTGAGTAGCCGGGTGGATCCCAGTATTGGCAGAATCCGGCTGCCTGGGGCCCCAGAGTTTGATACGGGCCGAGAGCGATTGGCCCAAGGGATACCCATAGATGACACCACATGGAGCCGGATCATCGAGCGCGCCAATCGCCTTGGTCTCGACACAAAAACCTGGGACGCTCATGCTATCTCCGGGTAGGATCGCATAGAGTTCATCTGCGCGTGCCCGAGTAAGTGACTTCGTGGTCATTATTGAACACACAAGAACGGTGGAGCACTCACGAATTGGGACCGCGTTGTTGATTGCTACTCAGTGAGTGGGCGGCCAGTCCTGGCAACCATCAAATGGCATGTGCTCGCCCGACTGATAGGTAGGCCAGGAGAGATAGTCATTCACCGAATCCACGGCCTTGCCGCGAAGAAGAAAGGCGCTGGGCCATTGCTGATTCGTGAGAATTCTTGTGGTGGCGGGAATGTATCTGATCGTCAATCCACAGCGGCGACGATCTGACGTATTTGCATTTGACCCGTGAATGATGTTGGCGTGGTGGACGGAGACATCTCCCGCCGCCAGATCTATGTCTGTCGCATCGCCGGGCGTGATCTTTGCCGGATCAATCGACGATCCCAGCACATTTTCGACTTCCGTGTTCTTCTGCATCTCCTGCAGTTCCGTGTGCTGTGTACCCGGCAGGACACGCATACAACCATTTTCTGCGTCAGAGTCATCGACGGCGAGCCAAAGCGTGACGACCTCCATTGGTTCCAGCGGCCAGTACGAACCGTCCTGATGCCAGAGCACGGGTTGCCCATCTCCAGGAGGTTTGGAGATGTAGTGGGAGGCAAAGAGGGCGATGTCGGGCCCAACGTATTGCTGCGCTATGTCCAGAAGGCGATCGTCGGCGACCAGCCGAACCCAGAAAGGGTCGTTCGTCATCAAGTTGTTGTGCAACTGCTCTGGCCGCAAACCTGGATTGTTGGCCAACAACCAGTCCACGTGGTCACTCGCCTCGGCAACCAGACCCGCATCGATGACTCCACGGTAGATTGCATAACCATCGCGCTCGTAATGCGCGCGTTCCGGGGTGATTTCACTCATTGTCTCACATCCATTTGTTAGCATCTATTCTCGCGGCGCGCTGGAGAGTTAGCGCACGGATCTGATCTTGGAATCTAGGCCATGGTGACGGTTCGTCGAAAGTGACGGTTCGTCGAAAGTGATCGCCCATTCAAAGCTCGGCGACAAGTGTGGCTTTCATGAACTATGTTTTGCCGCGGTGAATGATGAGCCATTTCCGCCTCCCATCCTCAGCCGATCGCGCCATGCGCCGTTTTCACGGTGGCGACGCGCCCGACCTCGACAGTGCGTATCACGCAACGGGGGACACACGGCCCAACTCCGGCCTGCGTGAAGGGGACATCGACCACGAGGAGGTCAATGACGTTCTGCGTTCGTGTGATATGAGTGTTGTTTTCGGTCAGCAAACGCGATTGCGCAATGGCAAGATGTTGCCCGACCGTCGCTTGCCACGCTTTCACGCTGGCCACGACAAGGTGAAATTCTTCTATGGCGCAATTCGCCAGCTCCCCGACTACTATGTCGACGCCCTGTTGGAGCACAATATCTCGGTCACATTGGTACGTGGGCCTGACCTGCTTGTCTACCATCATCCTCGCGAGCATCAGGCTTTTCATGTAGGCCGAACTCGTCGCACCCTCTATCTGCCCGAATCTGTTCTGCACAAGGCCTGGGAGATGGGCTACGACTACTGGGCTTTGACCGAAGTTCTGGTCCAGGAGTCCTGGCCACTGATGGATTATCTGCTCATCTATGAGTTTGTGCGACGAGTCCAGGAGCATTTCAAGACGCATCTAACCCTTGGCTATTCCTTCGTTCGCGACACGCTGCGCGGCTTCAACTTTCACCGTCTCGATGAGGAAGAACGCAAGGACGACGAATTCCGCATTTTCCTTCGTTACTACCACGATGCGTTCTATGAACTAACACCGCAGATCGTCAACGCCGATCCTTTTGATGTCACAGATACGATTTACGATGAGTCTCGTGAACGCTTCTGGGGCAGTACGAAGCTCCACGATATCGCCAGCACCTATCGATTTCCCGCCTACTTCCACATTGACAGAGATATCGTTCACGGCGCTGCCTTTGAGAATGCCCGAAAGCTGGCCATGTCATTGGATCCGGTATCGATCGATGACATTCTCCACGATCTGTGGGACGAGGCGCGCTTCAAATACTCGCGCTCATTGAAGACGGAGGAATTGCTGGAGCGTCTCGTCCTTTTGGGTGCGGATGGAATCTCTGCATTCGTTCGCGCTGTCGCCGACGAGAGAACTCACGGATATGAGTATATCACGACCAATCGCTACGATGGCTATGACATCTTTGGTGGCTTTCGTCGGCTGCTGCAGTCGTATTCCTCGTCTGAGGCGGCCGACGTACCCGGCACACTGGGCTTTGGCTTTTCACGCCTTTACGACGGCTACCTATGGTCGGCACGACGGAAACTGCTGGACGTATTCGTTTCCAGATCAAGCCAGATGCAGGCAGAGAATGCGTACTTGGTGCGTGGCATGTTGCATCGCGTGATCGAAATTGCCATGCATCCTTCCCGCGCACCAGAATTCAAAGCGACCGTCGACGCCACGACCAATCCTGCCTCCCTTGTGGAAATGGGCAAGGATCTGTTGCGGGCCGAACCCGAGCAGAGCGAGGCGGATTGTCTCTGTGAAATCCTGGCCCGGCTGGATCGCCATGACCTCTATCATACGAGGTTTCTTGAACAATACCGGCAACTGTCGGGGCAACCTGACGTCATCCTGCGGGAAAACATCCGACCTGAGGTGGAGCGCCTGGCTGCCTTCCTGCCGGACAAACCATTCCCATCCACATCGGATCCACAGGGATATCTTGCACGCCATCGCGAGTTTCTACAGCTCCGCCAACAGGCCCCGGATAGCAAGCGACTCTTCGAGTTGCTTGCAGCACTCTTCATTCGCCTCGACAAGTCCGCTAACTATGAAGATCTCGTCGACAAGACGAGAGCTCTAGGTGTCTATGGCCGAGAGCAGCTAGCGATGATCGCGGCGGATGATCAGGTCTTCGCCGAGGATGATCGCGCCAGGATTCGCACCCGAGCCCAACAACTGTTGGTGGAAATGGACACGGCCGAAGTGGATGCTGGGAAGTAGCCGGCGCTGGATCTCAGAGCGTCATCGCCTCTAAGCGGAGTCAGTGGCTTGTTCGGTCGTCGAGGTCCCCGGATCATCGCCGGTGATCGAACCGACGAGTTCCAGCTTATCGGCCAGTTGGCCGCAGCCTTTTTCCAGAGACGTTTGTCGTCTGTCTGCACGCATCAAGGCCTCACCGATCTGGGCCACCATCAACTCGACCTCATCTCGGCGCTCGGCCAAGCGCTTCTCCTCAGAGTTCAGCGCCAGCAGGTCAGAGCGGAGTCGACTCAGGCGGAATTCCGTCTGATCGCGGACCACGAGGTTGAGGATGATGAGTGCGACTCCGCCAATGAGTAGGCCTTCAAGCATTTATTTTTTCTTGTTGTTGGCAGGTGTACCACGACGGATTTTCGTCTCTAGAAGAGAGAGAGTGCGTCGGACCACGTCGAGGTCACGCTGGAAACTCGTGCGAGGTCCTTCAACTTCCACTCGATGGAAGTCGCGTGCCTCGCGCAAGAGATCTTCGGGGCTCTCCTCCGGCTCATCCACCTTGCCTGAGCTCGGATCCCGATCCTGGATCAACTCATCATCTTCTTCTTTTTCAACGGGTGCATTCGGATCATAGCCCTCGCCGAAGACACTGCGCTCAAGCTGGGTCAGACCCGTGCGCAGTTGCTCGCTGCGCTCCGAATGCAATTGGAGTTGCTCGTTCAGATACTCCATCTGATCGGCCGCCGTGCGTTGGATGCCGCCGACCGCTTCCTCCATGGCTTGTGCATGGGCGCGAATACGTCGTCGCAGAGGGTCTTGTTTTGAGCGTAGATCGTGGGCTCGCTTCTGGTAGCTAAGCAATAACTCCGCCAGTACGGCGATGAGGCCGACGACAACGACGGCAAGAACCCATATCAAGTGTTGGAAGGCTCCAAAGGTGCGCTCACAAGGCGCGAGGCGAGTCGGTGATACCTGTCTGCAAACGGCGCGCCTACGGTAACCGTGTCACGAGAACCCGTCAAGGTGTCGGTGGCTGCTGTTGGCGGGAACGTGTGGGAATCGAACCCACCCAGCGCCGGTCTCCCGACACCGCAACGGATTTGAAATCCGCGGAGGCCACCAGGCTCCCATCCGCTCCCAATTCCCCGACAGACCGCGGACACGACATGTGGCACGAACTTAGTCTTGGCGCTGCGACGGTAGCCGACGCGATGGCGCGGCCGGATACTCAATCGGGAGTTCCCACGTCAACGAACGTTGATCGACGTCGCCCAGGTTTTCGATCACCAGCTGAAAGCTTGTCGTTGAGGTCGTGATAATCGGAGTACTCCGATCAGCCATCCGGTTGGGGAAGTAGAGCCGATACACAGTCTCTTCCCCCAGAATGTCGGCGTCGGGACGGTCGTAGTCGTATGGATAGGGACCTGCCGTGCCACTGGGAGAGTAACGATTTCCCGCTTCATCCACGAGAAATGTTCGTGATCCGAGATCAGCCACCGCTACAGGAGGGCCTTCGTAACCCTCATTCTTCACATAGATCGAAAATACGAGTCGGCTGTAGAGAGTGTTCCCCCACCGCTCGTCGTATTGGGTACGCATGAGCGGATACTTTATGTCGTAGATGATGCCGAGTAGACGCCTCACATACTCGCTGCGCCAGACATTGAATTGAGCTTTTTCGATAGGGTTGTCAACGTCAAAATCGGGATTGACGTAGATCAGATATTGCAGGTAGAGGCTGTTTATGTCCGTGCCATCCTCCATCGGATAACGACCATCGATGTAGGAATAGACGAACTGTCGAAGCCTGCTTTCCAGCTGGTCGTGGACAAGCTCCGACTTCTCCGCCTGCGCGTACAGACGGCTCATCTCATAGGCCAGTGTATGAAAGGTGGCCTGCACAAAGAGGCCATCAGGGCCCGCATGACTGGCATTTACCGCCCGCCACGTCTGCTCTTCGATTACCTCAAAGGGACCTGGGCCCTCCTCCTCTGGCGCGCAAGCGCAAAAGAGGAGGACGAATCCCAACCCGAGGGCACGTCCAATCATGGTGCGCGCCTCCTGGCGGCCGGACCTGGCAGATGCCCGCCGCAGGTGATGGGTCGCTATTCCTTCACGACCCAGAGCTTGACGGTTGCCTTCACCGACGACTGCAACTGCACTTCGATATTGTACACGCCGAGTGCCCGAATGGGTTCTTCCAGTTGAATCGTTCTTCGGTCAACGTCGTGTCCCTGCTCCTTGAGCAAATCGACAATATTCTGCGTCGTAACCGAACCAAAAAGGCGGTCCCCTTCACCAACACGAACCTGTGCTGTGAGGGAAGCCTTCTCCAGATCGGTTGCTTGCTGCTGTGCAGCACGCAGTTCACGATCAGCCGTCGCCTCATGCTGACGACGTTGGGTCTCGAACTGAGCCACATTCGTGTCGCTGGCTAACATCGCCTGACGTTTTGGAATGAGGAAGTTCCGTGCATACCCCGCCGCAACCTGGACGATTTCGCCCGCTTGACCGAGGGATTCTAAATCTCTTAGTAGGATCACCTTCACCGTTGTCGGCCTCCTGAAATTCTCACTGCTAGTCGTCGTCTGCTGGCTCATCCGACTGGGAGGGACCCAGATGGCGCCAGTCAAACCATGTGTCCATCAAGCCGAGCATCCCGAGGATCACAAAGGACACGCCCGACGTAAAAATCAACAATACATAGATAGCGAACTCGAGAAAGCGCTGAACACCGAGACGCCGTGTTGCGTACCGTACCAATGCTAGCCCCTGCACAGCATACAACGTCGCCATCGCAACGAGGGTATTGGCGGCCAATGTTCGCAGGCCACCGTCAAAGACCAGCAGCAGAGCCAGTGAACCAACCAGGCCCCAAATCATTTCGTCCCACAGCCGCCAGTCACGCATCGGCGTGGGTGGCGGCAAGCTCAGATTCAGCCTCGGTCCGATACTGCAGGCGATCCGGTAGCCTACAACGGCGACGAACAACATCGACAGGTAGGCCATACCGGGGAACAACTTGAGCATCAGGTCAATGACCTGCTGTAGCTGTTCGGCGTCGGGTACTTCCGCACCCATGCCGGACAGAGACACCTGGATCTGTTCACTCAGTTCCTGCCGCTGCTGCTCGGATCCGCCAATGGTCAGCAACAGCATCAGTGCCAACGCCAGTCCTGGAAGCGACGCCAGTGCTACAATCTGACCGTAGCTGCGACCGCGCTCCACTTGGATAGCGGCAAGCAAACCGATCAAGGGTGCCGGTGCCAATCCAGACAGCAGAACCCACTGCAACGGACCCGCCATCGACAAGACCAGCGGTAGACAGGCGGGCAAAGCGATGCGCCTTACACCAAATCGTCGTGCACCCAGCAAAGTTGCTGCAACCAGAGATAGACTTGCGAGCAGATGCAGCACGGGAACGCGACCAGCGCCGACAGTCGTCTCCGAATCAGGAGACGATGTCGCTACTCTTCGCCGTTGTCCCCTGCGCCCTCACTGACCGCGGCGGCTGCAGGCTCGGCAGCAACAGGTGCGGCAGCGGGTGCAGCAGGCGCGGCAGAATCACCGCCAGAATCGTTAGGTCTGCCCGGAGGGCCATCTGAACGGCCCTCGCCACGCTCGTCATCCCGATCCCGTCTGGGACCCCGGCGCTCGCGAGGACGCTCCGGTGGGTTGTAGATATAGACGTTCTCAGGTGCCAATTGGGGAACCCGGAGAAATTCTCCATCTACAGAGATGAACAGATGGCGCAGCACGGCCTCGTCGAGTTTCATCGCTACCTCAAGAGGCTTGATCAACTCGGGTGGCCCGCTGAACTGATACAAAGCATAGAACGCTTGTTGACGTCCCTGCATTGCCGCCGACGTGTAGGCCAACTTTCGCAGACCCCAGTGATCGACGTGCAAAACTTCGGCGTTGGCGTCTTCGAGACGTTGCTTGTAGCCCTGGATTGTCGTCTCGATCTGGTTGTCGCCAACCTGTGGATCGATGAGGAGTACTAATTCGTACTTCTTGACCATGCGTTCTTTCGCCTCAGCTGTGTTTCCGACCGCGTCGCGACCAGCTCTAGAAGAGGTTGAGTCCGTACTCTACGAACAGGGGAGCCAGCACCAGCGAGACCACCGACATCAGTTTGATGAGGATGTTCATCGACGGGCCGGAGGTGTCTTTGAACGGATCGCCGACGGTATCACCGACGACTGCAGCGACGTGAGGCTCAGAGCCCTTGCCGCCGAGATTGCCTTCTTCGATCCACTTCTTTGCATTGTCCCATGCACCGCCACTGTTGGCCATCATCAGGGCAAGCAATACGCCGCTGACTGTTGCACCTGCCAGCATGCCACCCAGGGCACGAGGCCCCAAGAGGAAACCGACCAAAACAGGTGCGAGGACGGCCGTGAGGCCTGGAACAACCATTTCACGCAGTGCAGCATCGGTTGAGATATCGACACAACGGCGCGTGTCCGGCTTTCCCGTGCCTTCCATGAGTCCTGGAATTTCACGAAACTGCCGGCGCACTTCTTCGATCATGGCGAAGGCCGCTTTACCGACGGCTTTCATCGTCATCGCCGCGCCCAGATACGGAATCATGGCACCGATGAAGAGACCGATGACAACACCCGGACTGGTCACATCAATCACCAATTCGACACCACCCATCGCTTCGCGAACGGAGGATGAATAGGCGGAGAATAGGGCCAATGCCGTGAGTGCTGCGGAGCCGATGGCAAATCCCTTGCCGATGGCCGCTGTCGTATTACCGAGAGAGTCAAGGCCATCGGTGATCTTGCGGGTCTCTTCGCCCAGGTGCGCCTGTTCGGCTATGCCACCCGCGTTGTCAGCGATGGGCCCGTAGGCGTCGACTGCCATCGTGACACCGACCGTGGCGAGCATGCCCACAGCACTGATGCCGATGCCGTAGAGACCGGCGAAATGGTAGCCGAGTCCAATGGCGGTGACGATGCCGATCACAGGCAAGGCTGTTGATTCCATGCCGACGGCAAGACCACTGATAATGTTTGTCGCAGTGCCTGTCTTGGACGCCTCAGCGATCTCTCGCATCGGCTTGCCTGCCGTGTAATACTCCGTCAGCAGACCTATGACGATGCCAACGAGAGACCCGAACAGGACGGCGTAAAATGGACCGTCCCCCAGACCCAGCTGGCAACCAACCCACCATGCGCCAACCAGCATGACTGCCGCGGATAGAAAGGTGGAGTAGCGAAGTGCGGCACCGGGATCACTGTTCTGCATGAGTCGAACGGCGATCACCCCGATCAAGGAGGCGATGAGACCGACCATAATGACCAGCAGCGGAAAGGCCATAGCTGCCACACGTGCTTCGTCGCCGCCCAGATTCGGTGCGAGGGTTGCGAGGAAGGCAGCGGATGATGTAGCAGCGATAGCGATTGTCGCGATCACAGAGCCGACATACGACTCGAAGATATCAGCACCCATACCGGCCACATCGCCGACGTTGTCACCAACATTGTCGGCGATCACCGCAGGGTTGCGAGGGTCATCTTCTGGGATGTTCTGCTCGATCTTGCCGACCAGATCCGCGCCAACATCGGCTGCCTTGGTGAAAATGCCGCCACCGACTCTTGCAAACAGCGCGATGGACGAAGCACCCATGGCGAAGCCATTGATGAGTTTTGCGTTAGCTGGGTTATCCCAGATGCCGTAGGCCTGAGCCAGAGCGCCGATGCCCAGCATGCCGAGACTGGCCACGGCCAGGCCCATGACAGCACCACCAGAAAATGCGAGAGACAGAGCCGCGCCCTGTCCTTGTGTGCTGGCCGCTTGCGCAGTGCGCCCATTGGCACGTGTCGCTGCCTTCATGCCAGAGAAACCGGCGACAATTGAGCAGCCGGCTCCTGCGAGGAAGGCGATCGCCGTGCCCTGATCGACGCCGAGCAGGAGAGCGACGAAGACAACAGCGATGAAAATCAACAGAATGCTGTATTCGCGCTTGAGAAAAGCCATCGCGCCTTCGTGGATTGCGTCAGAAATCTCCTGGATCTCTGGCGAACCGGCGTCGGCACCCTTGATTCGACCGTATATAACGAAAGCGACGATCAGGCCGGCGACACCCAGATATGGGGCCGCTGTCGTCCACACTTCCATAGGAGCAATTACCCCCCTGTAACCCTGTTTCGCGAACAGGTCATGATGTGTGTCCCACCCTGGGCGACAAGGGCAGGCAACCATTAAACTGATTCATCGCTGCCTCCGCACCTGCCGATACCCAGCAAGCCGTGGCAGCGCAACCGCGATGTACCAACTCGTCTATGTCGTCCGATGGTGCAAAACGAGTCAGCACGTAGTCTATATCATCCACATCTTCGGGAACCGGGCCCACGCCGAGACGAAGTCTCGGTACGTTTTCAGTTTCCAGATGCTGGAGGACCGACGCCAAGCCATTGTGGCCGCCGTCGGTGCCACCCCGACGGAGCCGCAAACGGCCAAAGTCGAGGAGAAAATCATCAAACACGACAAGTATGTTGTCGGGCTCGACATCAGTCTGTGTTCGTAGTGGCTCAAATACCTCGCCACTGCCATTCATAAACGTCTGCGGCTTGACCAACAGCACTTCTTGCTCTGTGTCGCTCAAGCGACAGTCTGCAACCAGAGCGTTGGTGGTACTTTCCCACTCGGTGCCAGCCGCAAGCTGCTCAACGACGAGAAATCCGATGTTGTGACGCGTCAGCTCGTAGCGGGCACCTGGATTGCCCAGACCAACGACGATGCGCACGTCGATCGACGACTACTCGTCGTCGCCATCTTCGGTGGCCTCACCGCCCTCTTCGGCAGCATCCGCCTCTGCAACGGCGTCATCGCCGAGTTCATCTGCCTCGGCATCGGCCTCTTCGTCTACGGTCAGACGCGGCTGCAGGACGCTGACTATGGTCACACCCGGATCCGTTGTGATCCGGCTTTCCGTTTCAAGAAGGTCACTCACGTGAATGCTGTCGCCGATCTCCAGGTCTGTAATATCAATCTCGACCTGGGACGGCATCTCAGCAGCGATGCATGTCATATCCACGTTGGTGACACTGTGCTGCAGAGCGCCGCCACTAACGCTGACACCAACAGGGGTGCCCACAGTATTCAAAGGCACTGTCGAGCTAATTTCTTCTTCGGGATTGATCCGCAAGAAATCGACATGCACAATGTCGCCCCTCACCTTGTGGTATTGGACATCACGGACGACTGCCCGTTCGCCACCACCGTCTCCGGCGAGCACGAAAATGGCATTGCGTCCGCCCCCGGACATCGCGCGCTCGAGGCGCAGCGCTTCGACCTTGAAAACAGAGGGGTCCTGGTGATGCCCGTAGATGACACCGGGAAGCATGCCTTGCTCACGTCGCAGTCGACCCACAGGCCCCTTGCCACGTTCTTCGCGCTTCTCGACATCGAGCTCGATGGTCTCGCGTTGATAGATCTTCAGGCTTACCGCCATGGCCTGTCTTTTCTCCCTACGTAGTTCGGCATGATCTGCCGTGGTTTGCAGTTGGCTGCCCGGCGAGGACTTGAACCTCGATAGGCGGACCCAAAATCCGCTGTCCTACCAATTGAACGACCGGGCAACTGACTCATTCGCCGCAGCTTTGACCAGTGCTGACCGGTTCCGGCACCGGCGTACAAAGAAAAACCGGATAACCAAGCCGGCGCAGCTGTTCGGCTGCGTGGCGCGCGGCGATCCGGTCGACGTAGATACCGAAGACGACTGATCCGCTCCCAGTCATGGAACGAGCCAAAGGCGTCAAGGCAGCCAGCGCTTGGCTGGCACGTGCGACGATGGGTTTGGCTCGTTCGACGACAGGCTGAAAGTCGTTATCGATGACCTCCAGCAGCCTGCGTACCGGGACGCGCCCGCCGCGTGCAGAATTGAAGAAAGTAAGGTACGAATCCGAAGTCGACAACCCACTGTTTTGTCTAGAGATACCGATAGCGAGCTGTGCGTAGGCCCAGGCCGTATTTACCTCAATACCGGGATCCACGAGCAGATAGTGCAAGTCCAGACCCTCCGCATCCCAAGGGACAGGTGTCAGAAGCTCGCCACGACCTTCGACCCAGGCTGTTCCCCCTTGCAGAGCGAAGGGGACATCAGAGCCGAGTTGAGCCCCCAGCATCTGCAGTTGCTGCAGCGACACAGGGCGCGAAGCGAGCCGATTCAGGCCGCGCAGCACAGCAGCAGCATCGGCACTGCCCCCACCCAGTCCGGCGCCCATGGGAATCCGTTTCACCAGATCGATATGAACAGGACGACCACCCACTTCACGTAAGAAGAGATCCGCAGCTTTCCACGCAAGATTGTCCAGTTGATTGGGCAAGGCCTGGTTGTCGCAATGAAGTGACAGTTTCGCACTCAACGTCAGAGTCAGCTCGTCGCAAAGATCCACCGTCTGGAACAAACTGATCAGATTGTGGAATCCATCTTCACGGCGTCCCGTGACCTTCAGACCCAGATTTAGCTTGGCCCGTGCCACTTCATGCAAGCTGTTCATTTGTTCGTAAGTGATTGCGCTGTCACGTCTTGACCTCTATTCGGGTGCCCCGTATACTCGACTCGCTCGCGTCAATATAACCTGAGCCAGCCTCTGATGCCGCACCGGTGGAGACCTGCCTGGGGGCTTATATCTATCTGGGTCTGTGTAGTGTCGATTTGGCACTCATCTTCTCTGCTTCCCATCTTCTCTGCTTCCCATCGTCTCTGCTTCCCATCGTCGCTCATTGTCTCCTGGAACCGTCTTGAATCGATCAACGCGCCTATTGCTGCTCTTGCTCAGCCTTTCTTGCACGAGGCCGGCTGGTGTGTTTGCCGACGCGGAGGATGAATTCAGCCTCGCGCGAAACCTGTTTCGCGATGCCGGCGATTACGCAACGGCAGCACAATTGTTCGGTGACTTCATCCGCAACCACCCCGCGGATCCTCAACTGGCTGATGCGCGTCTCATGCTGGCCCAATCGTATGGGCGCAGCAGCCGTTGCGAAGAAGCCGTCGTAGCCTATCGAAATTTCTACGAAACTCATCCAAATCATCTTGAAGCCGCCAAGGCACGTAGAGAGCAGGCCGCCTGTTATGAGGCACTGGGCGAATTGTCTAAGGCTGGTTCGGTGTACGAAGAGGTACAGCGGCTGTATAGCGAAAGCGAGTTTGCTGCCGAATCGCTGCTCTCGGCGGCGACCAACTTCGTACGCGCAGGAGATCTGACCAACGGGCTGCGCGCGTATGGCAAATTACTCAGTGCCTATGACGGTCATGCAGCTGCTCGTCGCGGACGCTACCGTTTGGCGCAGTTGACCTTTGCCTCAGGTGATCCTGTCGCTGCACGTGAATTGCTCGCTGAGATTTCGGCGAATTCGCCCGCTAGCGAGGAGGCACGTGATGCGCTTCTTCTGGCCGGTCGTCTCGAATTGTTTTTGGGGCGTTCGGGCCCGGCGCTGGAGCGCTTCAAGCAATTGCGCACTTCCTTCGCCAGCAGTGTGCATGCAGACAGCTCGCGATTGGACATCGCCGCCCACTATATGGTACGCGGGCAATACGACCAGGCTGAATCCGCGTATGGGCAAGCTGTGACCTCTGCCTCCAATCCGGCGATGCAGTCTCAAGCCAAACTGGGTCAGGCGGATGCCCTGCAGGCAGCTGGCAAACATGACAAGGCGCTGACCCTCTATCGCGACTTGATGACGCAGGAGTCGGCGCTCCCCATACGCGAGGATGTTCGTCTCGGCATGGCTGTGAGTCTGGGATGGCTGCACCAGGTCGGTGCAGCTGTGAGCGAACTGTTTCAATTGGTGAGCCCCTCAGACGCGGCTCCCGCCGCAGCCAGCGCCGCCGCATTGCGCGAGCTCGGTGCATTGTATCGGCGGCAAGGTGATCTTGCCAGAGCCATTTCGTGGTTGCGCAGATATCTGGATGAGGCCGAACGCCACGGTCCTGCATTCCCTGAGTCAGCTGCCGAGCAAGATCGCGCTCGTCTGCAATTGGCGGAGGTGTACGGGGCCAGTGGCTATCATGACGAAGCGGTCGCCCTGTTTGGGGACCTGAGTCGTGCCAGTGGCTTGCAGGCAGAAGGTCAATACGGATTGGCCACAGCCTATGAAGGGGCAGGGGAGCGGCGACTGGCTGTTCGCGAATTTGTGAATTTCCTCGAAAGATTTCCCGGCCATCGACGATCGCTACAGGTACGCAATCGGGTTGAGTATCTGAGTGACTTCATGGTGCGCGATGCGGAGGGATTGTCACGTGCCGTGCAGCAGGCCTGGTTCGACGAACTCGCCGGGACGTCGCGGCGTCAGGTGCGCTTCGATCTGGCATCGGCACTTCGACACCATCAGGACTTCCAGAATGCCGTGCGCGCCTGGGAGACCTATGTCTCTGCCTATCCTGGCGATGCCGACACACCTGAGGCGCAGTTTTATCTGGCAGACTGTCTCTATCGTCTTGCTCGCCAACGGCAACTGGAGGGCGAGGAGACAAAAGCCGACTCATTGCGCGGTGTCGCCCTGCAGGAAGACCGTATTCTAGCTGGCTCTGTTGAGACGTCGCGGTGGTCGCGACTGGCTCAGCTGCGCCAGGTGGAACGCGCCGCAGCGGAAGCGGCGAGTGATTCGGCGCGCTACCACATAGAAGAAGAAGGCTATACCCAGGTTCTCGAGGCAGCGGCGAATGACCCCGCTGCCGTTGAATCTCGATTGCGTGCACTCCTTCTGCTTGGTGACGCCCGCCGCAAAGCATCCGTAACACATGACACACTACGCGCCGCCGCCATGGAAGCATATCAGACCTTGCTTGCCGATGGTGCCCAGCACCCCTTGGCCGAACGAGCCCGATTCGGCCTTGCCGTTGCCGCTCTTGACGGCGGCAACGCGGAGGGTGCCATCGACTCATTGACGTCCCTGCTGGAGGACATCCCTGGATCTGGGTTGCAGCCACAGGTCCTGGCCGTCTTGAGTGACGCCCTGCACAAAGCGGGTCGTGCTGTCGAAGCGGCGTCACGTCTGGGTGAGTTGCTGTTAGCCTTCCCCGCCTTCGAGGGCCAACGACGCGCACAGGAACAGCTGGCTGACATCTACCTGGAACTTGGAGAACATCAGCGGGCGATCGAATCATTTGCGCGACTAAGCGAATCGGACCCCTCAAGCGACGCAGATGGTTCTCTGCGCCGCAGGCTGGCCCGGGCCCATGATTTGGCAGGGCAATTCGAGCTGAGTCTCAGCGTCTACGATCGTCTATTAGATGAGGGGATCACGGGCGCCGACAGTGTCCATATCAGCCGCGGTGATGCCTTGTCACGGTTGGGCCGCACGGATGAGGCCATTGACGCCTACCGGCAGGTGAGCAGCGTGGGGACTCTGCATGCGGCGGCGAGTCTTCTGGTCGCCGACCTGCTCTTCGCCACCGGCGATTATGGTGCTGCCGCCCAGGCGTACAGCCCGCTTGTTGAGGACGCCGAAGCCCCCCTCGTTGGTCGATGGGTGTTGTCTGTTTATGAACAGGGCCGCGTGGCGGAAGCGAAAAAGGCCCGTGACAGATTCCGCAAGCGCTTTGGCAAGGATCAACAACCTTGGGCCTTCCTCTTCCAGCTCTACGAGGGTCGAGGGTTGCTGGTAGCGAAGCAGTACGACAAGGCATTCGATCTGTTCGAAAAACTGGGAACCCATGCTGCCAGCACAGAGCTTTCTCCTGACGGATTGGGCTCTGCCGTGGCACTTGAACTGGCGCGTACCGTCGCAGATCCCGGTGGCGCAGCCGCGTACTACGCTGCCACCACACGCTGGCAGCAAATGCGAGCTGCACCCAGTGAGGAAGGTGCCAAACGTGCCGTAAAGATGCAGGGTGATTTCCTCGATGCCCACAGCACCAGTCCTTTTGCCCCCAGTGTGAGACTTCGACTGGGTGACTTCCACTCCGCCTTGGGCAGCTATCGACCGGCAGCCGGTGCCTATCGAGACGTATTGGATGGGACACAATCGTCGGCGGCGCAACGACAGGAAGCGATCTGGAAACTGTTCCAGTGCTATGAGAAACTGACAGAGTCGGACGAGTCGCTACGAATTGCCAAACGACTATTGGCACAGTTTCCACAGCACCCAAAGCGGCGCAGCGCGGAATTGGCCGTAGGGATTATCTATGAAGAGACCGGTCGGCATCATGAAGCGATTGACTATCTGAATCTGGTTCTGGAATGGGCCGAAGGAAATGACGCGGCGGAAGCCAGATACCATATTGGCAGAGCCTATGAGAAACGTGGTGACTATCGTCGCGCCATTCAGACGTACTACGAGGTCAGTTATCACGGCAAAGAAGCTTCAACAAACTGGATCATTTCTGCCGACTTTCGTCGTGCCCGTTGTTATGAAGAACTGGGCGAGCCGTCGCAGGCTCGTAGTGTCTATGACAAGATTATTCGTACCGCAGGCGCCAGCAGTGAATTCGGTCGCCTTGCGCAGGAGCGAATCGACGCGCTGTACGTCGCACCCTAGCAGCGACCTTTAAGCGAGACTAAGAATCATGGACATCTCCCTGTTACGACAAGTCCCCTTATTCGAGGGACTCGACGACGAGCAGTTGGAAGCGATCGCCCCGGTCACCATCACCAGGCACTTCGACAAGGATCAAGTGATCATCCTCGCCGAAGAGGAGGGCGACGCCCTGTTCATCATCTCCCAGGGCCAGGTGAAGGTGAGCATTGTCAGTGAAGACGGCCGCGAGGTGATCCTGTCTCTGCTCGGTACAGGCGCCGTTTTTGGTGAGTTGTCTCTGCTCGATGGTAAGCCACGCTCGGCCAATGTTGTGGCGACACAAAACACCGAGTTGTACATGTTGCGCCGCTCCGACTTTCTCCAGCTGGTCTACAAGGTGCCGCAGATCGCCGTCGGCTTGTTGTCTGAGTTAGCCTCCCGTTTGCGCAAAACAGATAGAAAGATCGAAGGACTGGCCTTGCTCGACGTGACCAGTCGAATCTCCGAAACGCTTCTGCAACTGGCCGAAGAGCAGGGCGGCGCAACCCAGAAGGGTGTGTTGTTGAAGTCCCGACCTACCCATCAGCAGATTGCCAACATGTCAGGGACCACAAGGGAAACCGTGTCGCGTGTCCTTAAGCGTCTGGAGAATCAGGGATACATTACCTGCGAGGGACGCTCCATCACGATTGTGCACGAGGAGCACCGCAAAAGCGACTGATCGCTATGGCCCCTAAGAGTCGCTTCCTCCTTGTCACGCAGAATCCTCAGGTACGCACGGACGTAACGGGTGCTCTACGCACCCGACAGCGTGAAATTGTCGACGTCCGAGACGGAGATCATCTCAGCGCCCTGCTCGATCGAGGCGCCGAATTGGTTCTCGTCGATCTTCGTTTGCCCGAACGCACGATTGCCGACCTGGCACAGACACTGGCCCTCAAGAGGGAAGTTCCCATCATCGTCCTCGCCGACGACGGCGCCGCCTCCTGGGACAAGGCCTCCCGTGGGAGCCCACTGGAGCGTGTGTTAGAGGGACCCTTCAACGCCGAGGAACTGAATCAGGTCGCCCGAGATCTCATTGAGCGCAGTCGCTTTCTGCATGAACGGCTTGTGGGCCAGTCTGAAACAATCCAGCAGCTGCGTGAGCAGATTCTGCTCGTGGCACCGACACCCGTTACGGTGTTGGTCACCGGCGAGAGTGGCAGTGGCAAGGACGTGGTTGCGCAGGCACTGCATCACTATTCGGACCGTGCCAAGGGAAGTTTCAAGGCGGTCAACTGTGCCGCCATTCCCGAGAATCTGCTTGAAAACGAACTGTTTGGTCACGAGAAAGGTGCCTTCACGGATGCGCGTTCGCAGTTCCGTGGCATCTTCGAACAGGCCGATGGTGGTACCGTCTTTTTGGATGAGATCGGCGAGATGGCCCTCTCAGCACAGGTCCGACTCTTGCGCGTCCTTGAGGAACGCAAGGTCACTCGCGTCGGTGGTGATGCAGCCTTTGCTGTGGATGTCCGCGTTTTGGCGGCGAGCAATCGAGACCTGCTTGAGGCAGTCTCTGCCGGTGAATTTCGGCGTGATCTGTACTATCGACTCAAGGTCGTTGAACTACACTTACCTCCCTTGCGCGAACGACGCGATGACATCCCGCCCCTGCTGGATCATTATATCGAACAACTGAAGGAGTCGGCCCCTTCTGCGCAGTTCGCAGGGCTGTCACCTGCAGGACTCGATCTGCTCAACAACTACGATTGGCCCGGCAATGTCCGTGAACTACGGAACTTGGTAGAACGACTTGTGTTCCTAGGACCCCGCGGCCTAGTGCAACCGCAGGATCTGATCCCGCATCTGGAAGGTGCACCTGCCACAGTGCGTCACCTGCCCGTCGTGACGGGTAAGACCCCCGACCAATCGGAACGGGAATTGATCTATTTTGCTCTCTTGGATCTGAAACGCGAAGTCGCGGAACTACGACGCGTCGTCGAAGGGGGTACGAGTGATCGCAGTGAGGGGAGTTTCCCGCCGCGCCCCGTCTACCATGTCGATCACGAGATGGACCTTACACCTTCTGGCTCTGTCGACTCGCAGCAGGTCATCCCGGCGGCACCCGTAGAGCCTTCGGGTCTGCCATCGTTGAAGGAGATGGAACGCGAGGCCATCGAGAGGGCCCTGGTGCAGGTGGGACAGAATCGGCGCAAGGCGGCGCAGTTGTTGGGCATCGGTGTTCGCACATTGTATCGAAAACTCGATGAGTACGGCCTGAAATGAACAGACTTCTATCCATTCGCTCGCTCTTGCTATTCGTCCTGGCAGTGTCGGGTCTGGCTGTGTTGAACAGCGAGGCGCAACCTGACGCAGATGGGCATCTGGACACCGAGACCCAGCGTCTCGCCGTCGCGCAATTGGAAGCGCTGAGCGATGCCTTCCGTGCCGTACACGAAATAGCGACGCCGACTGTGGTACTGATCCAGACGTCCGGTGACTGGGAGCCTCGCCTGCCGCAGTGGCACCGGCGGATCCAGCCACCTGAGGATGTGCCTGCACCCACAGGGATGGGGTCGGGTGTGATTATCAGTTCCGACGGGTACATCATATCCAACTACCACGTCATCCGCGATGCCGATACGATTGAGGTCGTGTTCCGAGATCGCCGGCGCCTCGCCGCCGAAGTGGTCGGCGTCGATTCTCTGATTGATATCGCCCTTCTGAAGGTGGACGCTGAAAATCTACCTGTCGCACGACTGGGCACGTCGAGCCAGCTGCGAATCGGCGACTGGGTCGTCGCCATCGGGTACCCCTTGGGCATGGGTACGACTTTGACGCACGGAATCGTGAGTGCCTTGGGGCGGCGGGCAAATGTCATTTCGGGACAGTTTGGAATTGAGAGCTTTATCCAGACCAACGCCGTGATCAATCCGGGAAATTCTGGTGGACCGCTACTTGATTTACAGGGCAGGGTCATTGGCATCAATACAGCGATTTCGACGCGGACGGGATACTACATGGGCTATGGGTTGGCCGTGCCCATCGACCTTGCGCGCGAGGCCGTCGATGATCTGTTGACCCATGGCCGTGTCATTCGCGGCTATCTGGGCATTCAGATGGACGCCGTGGATGATGCTGATGTGCGACGGTTGGGCCTCGACTTAGACCCGCCGCGCGGCGTGCTGATCACTGATGTTGTGGAAGAAACTGCCGCGCACGAAGCCGGGGTGCTTCAACACGATGTGTTGTTGTCCGTCGATGGCGAGCCTGTGAATGTGCCCAACGAGGTCCAAACACGGATCTATGGGAAAAATCCCGGTGAGGTCATGGATCTGGAACTTCTACGTGAGGGCAGTATTCGCCACCTGCTCGTGGCCCTGGGTGAGCGGGCGGAAGACCAACTTTGGTCACGAGGTGAGCGTCGGCTCGACGTACTTGGACTTACTGTAGCCACCGTAGGCCAGCGCGCTGCTGATCTTGGCTTGTCCGGTGATATCGCCGAACAACTTGGACTGGAAGACGAAAGCCAGGCAGTCGTCATCGTTGACGTGGATCCCGACGGACTTGCGGCCAGCAAAGGAATGAAGATCGATGACATCATTACGGACATCGATCAAACAACCATCGCTTCAGTGGATGTCCTCGTCCACCTGGTCTCAGATCTGAAACGGGGAGAATCAGCTCTGTTCTGGCTTTGGCATCAGGAGCGCGGGATTGACGTGCGCGCGATGAGAATCGGAGGACGACGTGAGTAAAGCAGTACGAATTCCTGCGATAGATCTGCAGGGTACCGATGCCCTATTACTCTATGCCGCCAGCGAACGTAGCGCGGATCTGTATTGGGCAACTGATTTCATGGCGCCCGATCCCTTTCACTACCTGTGTGATGGGAAACGCTCGTGGGTACTGGTCAAAGATCTTGAGTTGGACCGTGCGCGGGATCAATCATGTTGTGATGTGTTAGCACTTACCGACTTCGAGCCCGAAGAGGGAGCCCGTGGCAGCAGTTTGCACAATGCGCTACGCAAACTCGGTTTCCAGAATCTTCTGGTTCCCGCCGACTTTCCCGTCGCAACAGCCAACCAACTCTCGGATGCTGGTTTTGTCGTTCGCGCCGCCGGCGAACCATTGTTTGCGGAGCGTGCAATCAAGACTCCCCAACAGATTGAAGCCGTCGTGTCGACGCAGGCCGCTGCCGAGGCCTCCATGGCTGCCGCCGTGGACGCACTCACACAGGCCCGGATCGAGGGCGATCAGCTGTGGCTCGGTGACGGTCCGCTTACCTCCGAGCGCGTGCGACGCACCATCCATCATGTGCTGCTTGATCACGATTGCACCGGACACCATACGATCGTCGCCGGTGGCGAACAGGCCATCGATCCTCATCAAGCCGGTCACGGACCCTTGCCGGCCCATGCGCCGATCATCATAGACATCTTCCCGCGAGCCGATCACAGCGGCTACTTTGGCGACATTACCCGCACTTTTGTGCGCGGTCAGGTCTCAGAGGAGGTGCAGCGACTCTACGACACGGTCCTGGCCGCCCAGCTGGAGGCACTGGCCGCGATACGTGCTGGAGCCGATGGTGCAAAGATTCATCGCAGCGTGCAGCAGCACTTTGAGAATGCCAACTATCGTAGCGGTGAAATCGACGGGCGCATGCAGGGCTATTTCCATGGGACCGGTCATGGGGTCGGTCTCGAAATTCACGAGGCGCCATCCCTTGGTCGTCGTGCCGATATCCTTGCCGCGCACCAGACACTGACCGTCGAACCGGGCCTGTACTATGCGGGTCTGGGGGGCGTGCGCATTGAAGACCTCGTCATCATCGAGGCCGATGGATACCGCAATGTGACCACATTTCCGAAACAGCTGCAGCTCTGAGTTTACGTACTGAGCCGGCGCACCCCCTATCGCCGCGTGCCGTCATTTTCTTACGCAGTGCGACAGGGCAGAGGATCCTGGACAACGTCGGCGAACAGCGGGCGACGGGCCTGTCTTCTCTGCAGATCCAGCAGCATACAACTGATGTAGAGACGGGGCATCTGCGAGCTGCTCTGTATGTCTGGGATCAGCGGGAGCGGGCGCGGTCAAAATTCGGTGATTTCGCGCCGCAACTGTTTGGCGACAGTGACGGCTTTGAGATGGCCAGTAGTTTGGCCGTTGCCCGGCATCGCGCCACAAGATTTGGCCATCTTCTCGTGGTGGATCTGTGCTGCGGGATTGGTGGAGATCTGATGGCACTGGCAGAACGTGGCCCCTGTGTTGGGGTGGACGTCGATTTGGCACGGTTGCACATGGCTCGGGCCAATGTGGAGTCCATGCCTTTTCCTGCCCACCTCGTTGCCGCCGATGCCACCTACGGACCTGTATCAGGTAATGCGGCCGTTGTGGACCCTGCACGTAGACAGGGCAGTCGCAGAGTACGTTCAGGTGCCGACTACGAACCAAGCCTACAACTCATCGAGTCATGGCAAGAGCAGTTTTCTTTGCTGGCCGTGAAGGTCTCTCCGGCACTCGATCTGGATCAGCTTCCATCCCGTCAAGAGGTCGAGTATGTGTCCTGGCGGGGCCAGTGCAGAGAGGCTGTATTGTGGTTCAACCGCGAATCGGATGGTATCCGACGTCGAGCGACACGAATTATCGAAGACGGACAGGTCGCCCGCAGCGTCAGCCTGACTTCTGCGAGTGACGACATCCAGCGCCCGCCATTGCAGCCGATCGGGGCAGTGCTCTATGATCCAGATCCTGCGCTTGTGCGCTCACATCTGATCGGCGAGCTCGCCATGCAACTGGGTGCCTGGTTGATTGCAGAGGAGGTTGCCTATCTCAGTAGCGACCAGATCACGGCAACTCCCTGGGCGCGATGTTTCCGAGTTCTGGAGCAAGTCCCGTTTCAACTGACTCGGCTGCAACGAGTGCTGCGATCCAACGGCTGGCGACCGGGGTCTATCCGACGACGGCACTTTCCCATCGAGCCCGAGGTCTTGCGCAAGCAGCTTGGTCGCTTTGAATCGGACGCATCTGCTGTCGAACTGGTATGCACGCGCATCAAGGGCAAACGCACCATATTCATTTGCGCGCCTGTGATGGAATCGGCACGTTAGGTAGTGAGTCTGGGTGGTAAGTTTTCACCTGACGCAGCCAGGTGTGTGGTCCCGCTCTCCTCTCCAGGTAGGATGTCATGAGACGCCAGTTTGCCATCGGATCCGTCATCGTCGCATTGGGCGTTGTCGCCCTTCTGATCATGGGCGTGCGACAATCATCGTCTCGCCACATGACTCTCGACGTGCTACTGGTCGAAGCAGAACAGGTCACGGATCGTCGCATCCAGCTCGGCGGCTGTACCGTGGTTCCAGGAACCATTCAGTGGGATGAATATCGGCATCGTCCGGAATTCCAGATTACTGATGGTGTGAACGAGATCGCCGTTCGCTATACAGGCAATGCAGTCCTGCCAGACACGTTTCAAGATCGCGCCCAAGTCGTGATCGAGGGTCGCTTCAGTTCTGCCGATAGCCGCTTCGATGCGGAAGTCGTCTTCGCGAAATGTCCATCAAAGTACGAAGGACAGAACTACGAAGACCATATAGAGACGCTCGACAACACAACCCAGACGGCCGAACCAACGGGTACCTGAACCACCTCCGCAGCTTTCTCCATCTTCTAACTGGATCTGCTTACCATGGTCGATGTCGGCTACTTTGCACTGTGCCTGGCGCTGGCAGCCGCCGGTTACGCCACCATTGTCTCTCTGCTGGGCGCTCACCGACATCACGAAGGCCTGATTCGCTCGGGCGAAAACGCAATGTTGGCGGTCTGCGCTCTGTACTCGGTTGCTGCCCTGAGTCTCTGGTACGCTATCTTCACAAAGGATTTTCAGGTTCAGTATGTCGCCGAGAACACGAATCTGGCGATGCCCGCTCAATACGTGCTTGCCTCGTTATGGGGCGGCCAAAATGGCTCGATTCTGTTCTGGGGCTGGGTTCTGACCATCTACTCGGCGGCGGCTGTCTTGTTCAACCGCCATCGCTACCGAGAATTGATGCCTTATGTCGTGGCCGTATTGTCAGCGAGCTGCTTTTTCTTCGCCATACTCAATATTTTCGCCGCTGACCCTTTTACGCGTCTGCCCTTTACACCGGCCAACGGACGCGGTCTGAACCCGATCCTCCAACACCCGTATATGGCCATCCACCCGCCATTGTTATATGCGGGGATGGTTGGGATGGCCGTGCCCTTCGCCTTTGGCATCGCGGCCTTGGCCTCTCGCCTGCTCGACAACACCTGGCTACGAGCCATGCGCCGCTGGCTACTGATCCCCTGGACCTTTCTGGGCGGCGGACTGCTACTGGGCGGCAAATGGGCCTACGTAGAGTTGGGATGGGGTGGATACTGGGGCTGGGATCCTGTAGAGAATGCTTCTCTGATGCCCTGGTTGGCAGCAACCGCTCTTCTACACTCCATCATGATTCAGGAGCGCAAGGGTATGCTCAAGGTGTGGAACATGGTCTTGCTGTTCTTCACTTTTGGCATGACGATTTTCGGCACGTTCCTGACGCGATCCGGCATTGTCTCTTCTGTGCATGCCTTCGCGCAATCGAATATCGGTACGTTCTTCGTTGTCTTTCTGTTATTGATCGCCATCGGCTCCATTGCCCTGTTGATTACGCGCCTCGATGATCTGCACGCTGACCATCATCTCGAGTCATTTACCTCGCGCGAATCCGCCTTCCTGCTGAACAACTGGATCCTTCTGGCGCTATTGTTTGCCGTATTGTGGGGGACGATGTTCCCGGTGCTGTCCGAAGCATTCACGGGGGACAAGATTACCGTCGGAGCGCCGTTTTTTAATCAGGTGAGCGTGCCCATGGGACTGGTCCTGTTGTTCCTGACCGGTGCGGGCCCCCTGTTCGCATGGCGGCGAACATCAACGGATGGTTTGCGACGCAATTTCATCGTACCCACTGTCGTCACCGCTGTCTGCGCTGCCGGATTCCTTCTTGGTGGAATGCGGGACCTCTATGCGGTCATGTCCCTGTCACTGTGTGGATTTGTCGTTGGCTCCGTCGGCCTGGAGTTCTATCGAGGTGTTGGAGCACGGCGTCGTACGATGGGGGAGGGGGCCATCCTCGCCTTCTTTCGACTGTTGTCCAAGAATCGACGTCGGTATGGAGGGTATCTGGTCCATCTTTCCGTGATCCTGTTGTTTGTTGGTTTCACCGGACAAGCCTTCACGATCGAGCGAGAGCTTGTCTTGGAGCGGGGTGAATCCGCTCATGTCGGCAACTACACTGTCACCTTCGATGCCCTGGCCTTTGGTGAGGATGCCAACAAGTCCGTCGCCGCTGCTGCTATCACGCTGCAATATGAAAATCAACGCCTTGCGACGTTGATCCCAGAGCGCCACTTCTATAAAACGGCTGAGCAGAACACGACCGAGGTGTCCATCTATTCACGTTGGCTTGAGGACTTTTATGTGATCATGGTCGGCATCGGCGAGGACGATCGGTCTGCAAAATTTCACATCTACATCAACCCCCTTGTCAATTGCGTGTGGTGGGGTTCAGCCCTGCTGGTACTGAGTTCGCTTTGGACGATGTGGCCCAATTCTCGGGATCGCCGCATGGCTCGACTTGATCGCGATGCCGTGCGCGCCGGGGGCTGGCAACCTGCCCTTGGTGGGCAACCTAGCTGAAGAGACTGATTTGGAAACCATCCTCGTACCCATCGCTTGTCTGCTTTTGCTCGGCGGATTTTTCATCGCCATCATCCATCCGATCCTGACCAGAAAACACGCCTGGGTTCGACCTACCAACAAGGCGCGGTCGACGATTGAGTTGACGGAGCAAAAGGAGCAATTGTACAGCTCGCTGCGTGAATTGAGTTTTGATCATTCGCTGGGCAAGATATCAGATGCCGATTTTGAGACACTGCGAATCGACCTGGAGGCGCAGGCGCTGACGACGCTCAAGCAACTCGATGGCCTTGAGGCTGGCCCGGCGGATGCCGATCTCGATGCACAAATTGTCGCCGATCTGCGGTCCGTCCAGGTAGAGTCACCAGAAGAGGGTGCGGCACCGGCTGCTGCCAACTTCTGTCCCGCCTGCGGCACTGCACGGCAACGGAGCCACAAGTTTTGCGCTCATTGCGGCAGCGCCTTCGCCACGGTGTCCTGAACGTGTTCCCGAGCCCCTGGAGTAGATGGGTATTGGTGGGCCTGCTGTTGATAGGGGCGGCTGGTTCTGTGGGTGCTGATTCGATCCAGGGCTATGTCCTGCATGGTACAACCCAAGAGCCTGTAGCGGACGTGGAGATTGGTTTTCTGATCGGCGCCGAAGAAGGTGCCATGTCGCCCATGGCCAGTACTGTCTCTAGTCACGACGGACGCTTCGAGTTTTCCGGGCCCTTTCTGCGCTCTGGGACACAATTTGCTCTCAGTGCCGAATACGGCGGCATCTCCTATCCATCCTCGCTTTTGGTCGTCGGTGAGCAGGATGAGATCATCGTCGAGGTCTACGATGTAGGTGGGAATGTGACGGATCTGCGGATTGCCAGTCACAACATTTTCCTGGGTCTGCGCGACCAGACGTTGGAGGTCGCGCAATTGGTACAAGCGAACAACTCGGGTAGTCAGACCTACGCCGGACGTCAGTTTGGCGATCACCAGCGAGGCCTGGAATTCCAGATCCCGGAGGCGATGACGGGGCTGGTCGCACACACGGGTGAACTGATCCGCTTGTCGGCAACACGGTTGTTCGATACTCAGTCTTTACCACCGGGGTCGTCCCAGGTCGCCTTTACGTTTCAGGTTCCTGCGGAGTCGTTTGATGGATCCTATGTACACGAGATTCTGTACCCCACACAGAGCCTGGACTTTTTTGTCCAGCCCGTAAGCGTCGAACTGGGAACCCCTTTTCACGACCATGGTGTCGTTGATCTGCATGGGCAACAGTATCGGCACTATCGAGCGCAGGACCTGCCCGTCGGCCAACGTCTAGTCATCGAGTTGCCCTTCTCTCAGCCCATACGATGGGCGCTCAAATGGGTGCTGCTGGCACTGGTTCCCGCCATCATCACGGGCTTGTTGGCTGTCGTAGGCCGACCTGTGGCCCTGGCCCGAATCCCGTTGGCCAAAGTCGACGCCGACTCTTCGCAGGCCAGGTCGGAGCGTCAGCACATCCTGCAGCAATTGGCACAAGTCCAGCAGGAACGCGCGCAGGCGCAGGGCGAGGCTGCCATTGAACTGGAGCGCAAGTTTCAGACGCTGATGCAGCAGGCTCGCGAAATCTACCGACATCTCCCCAAGTCATAGGCTGGGCGAATCGATGGAAGTTCGGTTCGAGGAAGTAACCAAGACCTTTGGTCCTACCATCGCCTTGGATGGTGTCGATCTGCGGTTGTGCGATGGGGAGCACGTACTGTTGGCTGGAGCCAATGGGGCGGGAAAATCAACCTTGTTGCGATTGCTGACAGGATTGACTGGACCCTCGACGGGCCGCGTCGTCATCGATGACGAGGATCCGAGACAGTCCGAGGCAGTTCGGCAGCACATCGGTTTGCTTTCACACCAGATCCTCTTGTACGAAGAGCTGACGGCCCTCGAAAATCTGACCTTCTTCGCCCGCCTGTATGGGCTGGAGGTTGACATTGGAGAACGCCTGCAGAGGGTCGGGCTTGGGCCACACGCCCGCCTGCCAGTGGGTGGATATTCTCGTGGAATGAAGCAACGGCTGGCGCTGGCACGAGCGACCCTGCACGAACCCAAATTACTGCTTCTGGACGAGCCCTTTACCGGACTCGATCGCAGGGCGAGCAGCCAGTTGGGTGAGGAACTGGCACAGCGAGCTCAAAGACCTGGCAGCATGTCCGTACTGGTGACGCACAATGTGCCAGAGGCCGCACACATCGCGACGCGCGTCGTGTTGTTGCGCCGCGGCCGGGTGGTGCATGAGCAGCCTTGGCACGGCGGTGATGGCGACGGATTGCAGCGGTTGTGCGATCAGTATCTGGAGAGCTGAGAATGCCATCACTTGCTAGCCACACAGGGGCACTGCTGCGCAAGGACCTCGTTTCTGAGTGGCGTTCCAAAGAGCGCCTGAGTCCCATGGTGTTTTTCGTCCTACTCGTTTTACTGGTTTACAACTTCGGCTTCGAGTTGGGTGGCGCTGCCCTTTGGGAGATCGGTGCCGGCGTGCTTTGGTCGTCCTTCGTCTTCGCTTCTTTGTTTGGATTGCAGCGAACATTCGCCGCCGAAACCACCAACGATTGCCTCGACGCATTGTTGGTCGCTCCCATCCCGAAGGCCTCTCTCTATCTGGCTAAGATGATCGGAAATCTGGTCTTTCTCCTGCTCGTCGAGACGATCACCTTGCCGCTTTTTGGGCTGTTCTTTAACCTAACACCCGGTTGGTATCTGCTGAGTTTGCCCGTCGTGTTCTTGCTAGGTTCCGTCTGTGTCGCGTCTGTGGGAACCTTGTTCGCAGCAATGGCGGGGCATTCTCGATTGCGTGAGTTTTTCCTGCCTTTGTTAGTGCTTCCCGTTCTGATTCCAGCATTGATTTCTTGCGTTGGTGCGACGGCTCTGATTCTCGAAGGTGCCGCGCCCGGTCGATCGGGCTTGTGGTGGCCAGAGCAGTTGACGACCCACGTGACCATGTTGGGTGTGTACGGGGTCGTGTTCACCACCCTGTCCCTGATGCTGTTCGACTTCGTCATCGAAGAGTAGGTCTAATTGAGAGATTCCATTGTGTGGCGTGTACATGGTGTACTGACCTTACTGGCAGTGGTCGGCGCATTGTGGGCAGTATTCGTCTACGCACCGACAGAACGGCAGATGGGTCTCGTACAGCGCATCTTTTATTTTCATGTGTCTGCGGCGATCAGCGCAGGTCTGTCGTACTTCCTTGTTTTTGTTGGCAGTGTCGGTTACCTGCGAACACGGCACGACCGGTGGGATAGGCTCGGATTGGCCGCCGCCGAACTCGGTGTGCTGTTTTCCCTTTTTGTGTTGATTTCGGGCCCCTTGTGGGCACGACCGATCTGGGGTGTGTTCTGGCGCTGGGAGCCGCGCTTGACGACGATGATGATCACCTTCACCATCTACGTCGCTTATTTGATGGTCCGTTCCTATGGCGAGCCGGGAGAGCGAACACAACGGTTTGCAGCTGTCGTCGGCATCTTTGCTTTTGTCATGGTTCCTTTTGTCCGCTACTCAATCAATCTGTGGGCAGCCGACCAGCAACTGCACCCGCCAAGTGTAGACCTCGACCCCGCGATGGCGACAACGAAGTATGTTTCCTATATCGCCTTCGCATTGTTGTTTGGCTATCTGTTGCGGCTACGCTTGAGTCAGCTCGGCAATGCGGCAAAGTTGGTGCAATTGATTCATCAACGGAGGCGCATCGCTCCGTGACTTGTTTGGTCGGCACTCGGCACCGGAAAGGGGCCTAGTTGGAAATGGAAGCGGGTCTTGGTTACTTGGCGACAGCTTATTCGGTTTTTTTTGCGGTCTTATTCGTCTATGTAATGCATTTGCGTGCACGTGATGTAGAGATGTCACAGCAGCTGGACGAATTGTTGGAAACAAAACCAGAATAGTAGATGTAACATGTTGTTTTACTGTTTGTTATGAGCGTTTTATGTGCTGATTGACAGAGCTTTCTGTGGCCAGCTATATTCAGTTAAATGACCAAGCGTGAGGTAATGAATTCGTGGTAGAGATGGAAGTTCATCGTGTTCAGGTCTCATCGCGCGCATACCATCGCGTCGTGTTGCGTGCCAAGCAGGGTGAGTCGAGCTTGCATATCGTGATCGGACCTTCCGAGGCTCGAGCCATTGCCTTGGGGCATAAGCAGCAGGAATCTCCCAGGCCCCTGAGCTACGATATGGCTGTGGGGCTGCTACGTGAGGCGGGTGCACAGATTCAGCACGTAGCCATCACGGATCTCCAGGACGGCATCTACTACGCTGAGATTCATGTGACCGGATCGGATGGTGACGACCGAGTTGTTGATTCGAGGCCCTCAGATGCGATCGCCCTGGCATTGCGTTGGCAAGCGCCGATCTTCGCGGCGGAGGCCGTCTTGGAAGAAGACGAGTCCGATTGGGACGAAGAGGACGAAGCCAATGGCAACGATCTTCTCGAACTCACAGAGCCATCTGAAGGCAGCGTGTCGATGGAAGAATTACTCGCCGATGCGCAGCAGGATTTGACGGAAACACAGATGCTGGAAAAGCGTCTACGACAGGCTGTGGCTGAGGAAGCATACGAGGAGGCGGCTCGTCTTCGCGACCGCCTGGCGACCCTCAACGACTAACAAACCGGGTCCAGCAGATTCGGATGACAGAACGATACCTATATGAATCCAACATCTAGTTCACGCAAACGCAGAGCCTTGGTCGAGATGGCGGTGGTCAAGGTGAGCCCCTATATGCGTGCTGAAAAACCTTTGATGTGGTTGTGTGAAAAAGACAGCTCTGCACCACGGTTGTTGCCCGTCGCCGTTGGCGAATTCGAGGCCGCCGCGATTCAGATGCATCTGGGTGGTGAGAAACCATTGCGGCCGATATCCTACGATCTGTTTGCGACGCTGATGGAAGAGTTGCACGTACCCGTGAGACGGGTCGTCATCCACTCGGTAGAGGGTCAGGTCTTTCACGCCGCAGCTGTGGTCGAAAGCGATGGCCGCTTGCGTGAGGTCGATTGCCGACCCTCGGATGGTGTGGCCCTGGCCTTGCGCTCACAAGCCAGCATTTTCGTGAGTGCCGAGTTACTGGATCAGGCCGGCATCCGCGCGTCACAGGGCGATGGCGTCGAGGAGGCCATCTCGAAATTCTACGAACTTGAACCGCAGATTCTTGGCCAGCGGCGTGAACAGGAATCGCTGGCGTTGCCTGATCCTGCCCAGATGAGTTCACCCCAGATACCTGACCCTCTGGCTGATTTGGAACACCGTCTTGAACAAGCGGTGATCTGCGAGGAATACGAGGAAGCTGCCCAGATTCGCGATGAGATCGAGCGCGTCAAGAGTTCGGGATCATAACATTCTGAGGCTGCGCAGAGATGTCTCGGCGAGGGTCCTGCTCTCTGTGCTGGGATTGCTCCTGTGGGGTTGTAGTGATGATGCCCAACCCTATCAATCACTTGCCGGGACCTACCGCACCTACTCGCAGGCAGTCGTCGATGACGAGCCTGAACGCGTTTGGGCTTGCTTCAGCCGCGGCTACCGCGAACACTCCTGGGACAACGATCTCGACAAGTGGCTTGCAGAGTGGAGCCGCCAACGACCCGGGCGCCTGCAATCAGTTCATCGCCTTCAGATTGCCCAAGAGAGAATCATCAATCACACCTTGGGTTTTCTGCAATTCGACGAAACAACGTTGGCAGCAGGTGAGAGTCCCTTCTTCTACTTCTACCGTGACCCGGATGGGTGGAAGGTGACGAGCCACCTCGACCCGCTGTTTAGACAGGCACTAGAAGAAGCCGTGGCAGAGGGCGAGTATTCCCTGCCCTCTGCGCCCTGAAGGTTTTTCAGGGAGCATGCTCCGCAAAATTGCTTGCGATTCGATTTGGTGTAGCACTCTGATGTGTAGAGTCCGCCGTATCGACCGATACAGAGTAGTATGATGCAGACCCCCAAATTCCTCCCCTACCGATTGCCGTCACGCTTGACGACGGCAGCCCTGTTGGCTGCACTCCTGCTTGGTGGCTGTGGGCTGCGAACAGTGCCTCCGATCCGCTACCTACCCATTCTGGGTGCTGAACCCAAGGTGACGACGACTCAGGTTCTGATTCGTGCGCTCAGGGATGGTGACGTGACGCTGCGAGCTGAGGCGGTACAGCTTCTCGGTCTTCTGGCAATGGGTCCTGACAAGGGGACGCGCCAGGAAGTGGCGGTGGTTCTGGGTAGTGCGCTGAAGGATACCGATCCTGGCTTGCGACTTCAGGTTGTGGAGGTCCTTGGGCAGATGGATTCGGAGCTTGCCAACAAGTACTTGATTTCGGCGCTACGCGACCGCAACCCATTCGTTCGCGGCAAAGTGATGCAGGTCCTGGACGAGCGGGAGCGTACCCGCCTCGCGCCTGCACCGGATCCTCAGCAGGCGGCGCAGGCTATCCCGTAGGTCCCGTCCTCGGCCCCCGGTGTGAGAGGCCCCATTTCTTGACTTTTTTCGCCCGCCCATGTTACATTGGCCTTGGTCATCGAGGGCTGGATGATGATCATATTGGCATATCGTAACTATCTGTAATTACAGGCGTTTGACAAGGTTTTTGAGTGTGGCGGCCTGCTTGAATGACTGATCTAGGTCAGTCGGCCGTCCATCGCCAGGCTCACCCCCTCGGGTCCGCCGCGATCTTCGTCTCCCGAACCTCTCCACTTCGCCTCGTGAGAAGGTCGTGGACGCGGATGGCACCTGCACCCCAGGGTCGTCACACTCACTTTTTTCCAGTGGCCTGCTCCAGAGCAGGTACATACAGCCCGGTCTCTGGCCGGGCTGTTCACGTTCTGGGGCAGATCCCTCTTTGAGTGGCTTCTTCCAAGAGTGGTGGCATGCTCCCGAGGTTTCCTGCCATCGATTCGCGACCGGACTCTTCAGATGAAAATCTGCATGGTCGTTTTCACCGACCTACCCTACGATTTCCGGGTGTACCGTGAGGTCTGCACCCTGCAGAAATCGGGACACGACGTCACCGTCGTTTCCACTCGCTTCGGCGACGAATCCCTGCCACCTGCATGGCAGGATATTGATGTTCGTCTGATTGATATAGATCGGACCCAGTCCCTTCGTGTCCTGTATCCGAGATTCTGGCAGCAAGCGACAAAGTTGGCATCCCAGGAGCGGGCAGATGTCTATCATGCGCATGACCTGGACGCCTTGTGGCCAGCATGTCGTGCGGCGCGTCGGAATGATGCAGCCCTCGTCTATGACTCCCACGAACTGTTCTGTGAACAATCGTCTCTCGTGCACCGGCCTGCGATCGCATTTTCCTGGCGGTTGATCGAAGGCCGACTGATCAAGCGAGCGCACAGGGTGATCACCGTGGCCCCGTCCATCTCCACACAACTGCAGCAGACGTACAACCTTGATCAAGCACCCGTGGTTCTGCGCAATGTCCCACCCTATCGGAAACCCGTTGCCAGCAGTTACCTACGACAGCGACTCGGTATCCCGACCGCCGCGCCACTGGCCCTTTACCAAGGCGGCTTTCTCACGAACAATGGCTTGGCGGAGCAGATTACGGCGATGCAACATGTCGACGAAGCGGCTCATCTGGCCTTGTTGGGAAGTGGCCCCACGGAACAGGAATTGAGGGATCTTACCAGTCGACTCGGTTTGCAGGATCGCGTGCATTTCCTGCCGAGAGTTCCATTTCAGGCGCTGCACGAAGTTACGTGCAGCGCCGACATTGGTCTGTGTATCATCAAACCAGCGGGCCGCAGTTTCGCGTGGTCCATGCCAAACAAACTTTTCGAATACATGATGGCTGGGCTCCCCGTAGTGGGCGGTGATACGCCAGAGATCCGACGCGTCATCGAAGAGACAGAGGCGGGCATTGTCGTTGACCCTTTGCATCCGGAGGCAATGGGAGCGGGGATCAACCAGCTCCTCACCGATCCTGAGCGTCGTGACGAACTGGCTGCGGCCGCACTCTTCGCGGCACGGCAGAATTGCTGGGAGATTGAGTCGCAGGGGCTTGTCGAACTCTACGCGCAACTGTAACGCCTCCTCATGGTCGATCTCTCCGTCATCATCCCCAGTTATCGTGCACCAGAACTCTTGTGCAATGCCATACGAAGTCTGGCGCAGGATGATGCATTTGCCGGCACGGCCCAGATCGTCGTTGTCGATGACGGAAGCCCCGAGTACGACGCGTCGAAGTTTGCAGGCCTCAGTGGCCGCTGGCCATTGAAGTTGCTACGTCTCGAGACCAATCGTGGGCGCGCCGCTGCCCGCAATAAGGGCCTGCAACAAGCAGACGGAGATGTCGTCATCTTTCTCGACGGTGATATGACCGTTCTGCCAGGTTTCCTTCAAGCCCACGCTGAATTCCACCAACGGCACACCCACACGATCGCCGTGGGCGATATCCGTTTCGGATCCGACATTCGCGTTGACGCAATGACCCGCTACGTGCACAGTCGTGGTGTGAGTCGATATGGAGCCGGCCCTGTTCCCTTCAAGTGTTTTGTCACAGGCAACTCATCCGTACCGCGAGCAGCTCTTGCGGTGACTGGCGGATTTGATGAATCCTTTGTGACCTATGGAGGAGAGGATCTGGAACTGGGATACCGTCTCCACCTGCAGGACGTCGGCGTCCATTATCTGCCCCAGGCGCGCAGTCTACATCACGATGTTCGCTCTTTCGACGAGATGAGTAACACCATGTCAGCCTACGGACGCGACTCGGTGCCCCTCCTTCTCGGCCTACATCCCGAGCTTGCCCCCTTGTTGCATCTAGGTTTTCTGCAGCGCTCAAGGTGGCATCCGCACAGCTGGCTCATGCACCTGGCACTGTGGTCGCCCTTGCAGCGAATGATCAGCGCTTGTGTGCATTCCATGGTCCACTGGAGGTTGCCAAGCATCCTGCTGGACTACGTGTGGTGGTCGTGCCGGACCCGGGGCTATCTGTCACGACCAACGGCGGACGAGAATCGGTGACAGAACTGTTCTCCCCCTATCCGCGACTTCGGCAACTGCTTGTGTTGTCTTTGCTAGTCCTTCCGATCATGCAGCTTGCCCTGTTGCCCTTGCTTGGAGATCTGCCTGCATATCTATCCTTGGCGATAGCAGAGCTCTTCCTTCTTTCCGTCGCTTGTTTGGCCATTGTGCGCCGGCGATGGTCGGCTGAAGACCTGTTTCTCCTCAACGCCACCAGGGGAAAGGCGATTCTCATCGTCATTCCTACGGCGATGGTTGCAGCCATTCTGGCGGGGGAGACCGATCTGCTCGTGGCCCATGGGTGGCAATGGTTGGAATGGGATGCTCCCTTGGCTCTGCGGCGTAGCTCGCTAGAAATACAAACGCTCACCGGGACGTCTGACATTCTACCTGCGATTCTGGCAATCGGCTTGCTGCCGGCGATCTGCGAGGAGCTCTTTTTCCGCGGTTTCGTCTACACCGGTCTGCGCTATCACTATGGATCCAGGGCAGCACTAGTGGGTTCGTCGCTGCTATTCGCCGTCGCCCACCTCAATCCATGGCAGCTACCCACATTCTTCCTGCTGGGATTGTTCCTGGGTTGGCTCGTGCACCGAACCCATAGCATCTATCCAGCGATCATCGCCCACGCACTTAACAATCTGCTGTCCCTCTGCGCCGTAAACGTGCGCGCCCATTTTGGCGTCGATCCACTCGGTGCACTGGAACCGGTGCCTGATCAACTGCTTGTGGGCTGCCTGTTTGTCTTCGTTGTCGGCTTGTTGCTGTTGCGGCGTATTCGACCGATCATGCCCGCCTTGTCACCATTCGCAGCGGCATCCCGCCACTCTTCCCTTGTCAGACCGATCTAGAGATCTAACGCGGACGCAGGCCGTAAAAAGAGAAACCCCGTTGATCGTTGATCAACGGGGTCCCTCGAATGCATAGAGCCGAATGCTCGCAGTCTCAGGCAAGCGCCTCTTTGACGGTGGCACCGATGGTTGCAGGAGACTCACAGACGTGGATTCCTGCGTCCTGCATCGCCGCCATTTTATCTTCTGCCGTTCCCTTGCCGCCGGCAACGATTGCGCCAGCGTGGCCCATGCGACGTCCGGGCGGGGCCGTTCGGCCCGCGATAAAGCCAATCACGGGCTTGCTGTAGTGGGCCTTTACGTAGGCCGCCGCTTCTTCTTCGGCCGTACCACCAATCTCGCCAATCATGACCACCGCATCGGTGTCATCATCATCCTTGAACAATTCGAGCGCGTCGACGAAGCGGGTACCGATCACAGGGTCCCCACCGATGCCGATCGCCGTGGACTGACCAAGCCCGATTTCACCAAGTTGACCCACCGCTTCATACGTCAGTGTGCCACTGCGTGAAATGATGCCAATACGTCCCTCATTGTGAATAAAGCCAGGCATGATCCCAATCTTGCACTTACCGGGTGAGATAATGCCCGGGCAGTTAGGACCGATGAGACGGACATTGCGAGATTTGAGGAACTCGTAGGCTCGCACCATATCGTTGACCGGAATACCCTCCGTGATGCAGACGATCAGATCGACGCCGGCATCGGCTGCTTCCATCACTGCATCGGCGGCAAAGGGCGGCGGCACGAAAATGACGGACACATTGGCACCCGTGTTTTCCACGGCAGCGGACACGGTGTCAAAAACGGGAATGTCTTCGAAGGCCTGTCCACCCTTTCCAGGAGTGACACCGGCGACAACCTGTGTGCCATATTCAACCATCTGTCGGGTATGAAAGGACCCTTCCGCACCCGTAATACCTTGTACCAGTAGTTTGGTGTGTTCGTCGACAAGTACGCTCATGAGGTTCGAAGCTTTGGTTTGGAGTCGAAATTCCTGTGCATGGGTCAGCCCGCGGCGGCAACCACTTTCTCGGCTGCGTCCTTGAGTCCGTTGCCCACGGCAAAATTCAGTTCTGATTCCTCAAGCATCTTGGCAGCAATGTCTGCATTGGTGCCAGCGAGGCGCACGACGATGGGAACGTCCGTTTGCAGGTTCTTGCGTGCTTGAATCACACCCTCGGCGACACGATCACAGCGGACAATTCCGCCAAAAATATTGATCAGGATCGCTTTGACATTCGGATCTGACAACAAGATCCGGAATCCATTCTCCACGGTCTCTGCGCTGGCGCCTCCTCCCACATCGAGAAAGTTGGCGGGCGAGCTACCTGCAAGCTTGATGATATCCATCGTCGCCATCGCCAGACCTGCGCCGTTGACCATACACCCGATCGTGCCGTCCAACTTGATGTAATTCAAGTCGAACTCGGAGGCCTCCACTTCCAGGGGCTCTTCTTCATCCAGATCGCGAAGAGTGGCCAGATCCTTGTGCCGATAGCTGGCATTGTCGTCAAAATTGATTTTGGCATCCAGGGCCAAAACCTGCCCATCTGAGGTAACGACGAGTGGGTTGATCTCGGCAATAGAGCAGTCCGCACCTTCAAATGCCTTGTAGAGTGCCATCAGCAGACCGGCACCTGCACGCACCTGTTTACCCTCCAACCCGAGACCAAAGGCCAAACGTGTCGCCTGAAAGGGTTGTAGACCAAGACCTGGTTCGATTGTTTCCCGCAGTATTTTTTCCGGTGTCCGCGCCGCAACCTCCTCGATCTCGACGCCACCCTCCTGGCTGGCCATCACAACGATTCGGCTCTGGGCACGGTCCAGGGTGATACCCAGATAGAGTTCGCGGGAAATATCACTGGCCTTCTCGACCAAGACCTGCTTCACCTTCTGACCGGCGGGACCCGTCTGATGGGTGACCAGCTGCATACCGAGAATCTCTCCTGCGTGCTTTGCTGCCTCAGCGGCGTCGGCGGCAACCTTTACACCACCACCTTTGCCACGCCCGCCTGCATGGATCTGGGCTTTGACGACGACACGTCCACCGAACTCGGCAGCGATCGCCTGAGCTTCGTCAGGCGTGTAGGCAACCTTGCCATCAGGCACCGCCACGCCGTAGGAGCGCAGCAGGTCCTTTCCTTGGTATTCGTGGATCTTCATTGGCGCTCTCGTTCGATCTTTTGTGTCACGACCCGCGTGCTGGCGATCTGGTCTTTGGGTCGATGGAATCAATCGGTGGGGGTTTGGTACGGTACGACAGGGTGACCCTAGCTGCAAGACTTGAATGGTGAGTGATTGCCTGTTGGCGTGCTTCTATTGATATTGGGTGCGCCGTTCTACACGTGACGACCCACAACGCGACAGCGTGCGAGATCTTCTGCAGCGCTCCGCTGCGCAGCATACCTGACGAGTGGTTTCTGGGTCAGGGGAGAGGAACACCGGTGTTCTCCACCTCGATCGGTAAGAAATTGGGGATGGCCCTTACGGGTCTGATCCTGTATTCGTTCCTCATCGGCCATCTTGCGGGCAATCTGCAGCTATTCGCCGGTGACGGTGGCACTGCCTTCAATACGTATGCCGAATTCATGATCAGCAATCCACTGCTGATTCCCACAGAATTCATTCTGCTGGGTGTGTTGATTACGCATGTCGTGTTCGCTGTCTCGCTGTCTCGCACCGCGCGTCGTGCCCGACCTCAAGGCTACGCCGTGCGGAAAGCGGTTGGCGGACGGTCCCTGGCTTCGCGCACCATGATATGGTCAGGGCTCACGATTCTCGTCTTTCTCATCATCCACATTCGAACCTTTAAATTCGGCGAGATTGGAGAAGGCGGCCTGTTTGCACTGGTTGCCGAGACTTTTCAACAGCCTGTATGGGCTGGTGGATATCTTCTCGTCATGACCGTATTGGGATTTCACCTATGGCATGCCATGCACAGCGCATTTCAGACTCTTGGGTGGCATGCACGCGCTGGATGGCGACTTGCCTCCACGCTGATGAGCATTCTCATCGCTGGCGGTTTCGCCGCGATCCCGGTCTACTTCTTTCTGGCCCAGTGAGCTAATAAGACCATGGCCCTCGACGGACAAGTCCCTGGTGGACCCTTGGCAGAAAAGTGGGATCGCCACCGCTTTGATCTGAAGCTTGTAAATCCTGCCAACAAACGGCGCCACAATGTCATCGTCGTCGGCACCGGTCTTGCCGGTGCCTCTGCGGCGGCGACGCTATCGGAACTCGGCTATCATGTGAAGTCGTTCTGCGTGCAAGACTCGCCGCGCCGGGCACATTCGATCGCTGCCCAGGGAGGGATCAATGCGGCTAAAAATTACCAGAATGACGGCGACAGTGTCTTCCGCTTGTTCTACGACACGATCAAGGGCGGCGACTACCGGGCGCGCGAAGCCAATGTCTATCGACTGGCGCAGGTGTCTACATCAATCATCGATCAATGCGCCGCGCAGGGTGTGCCCTTTGCCCGCGAGTATGGTGGGACCCTGGCGAACCGGTCCTTTGGCGGGGCGCAGGTTTCCAGGACGTTCTACGCTCGTGGACAGACGGGACAGCAGCTGCTATTGGGCGCCTATTCAGCGCTGATGCGGCAAGTCGCTGCCGGTGGCGTAGAGATTTTCCCACGGCATGAAATGCTCGACCTGGTCGTCGTCGACGGGCGCGCACGCGGTATTGTGACTCGCAACCTCGTCACCGGCGAAATCCGTTCCTGGATCGCCGATGCAGTGTTGTTGTGCACGGGCGGCTATGGCAACGTGTTTCATCTTTCGACGAATGCCAAGGGTTCGAATGTCACGGCTACCTGGCGAGCTCATCGTCGTGGTGCCTTGTTTGCAAATCCCTGTTTTACGCAGATCCATCCAACCTGCATTCCCGTCTCCGGTAGCTATCAGGCGAAGTTGACTCTGATGTCGGAGAGCCTGCGCAATGACGGGCGGGTGTGGGTCCCAAAGCAGGGGGGCGATCAACGTGCCGCCGGCGTGATTCCTGAGACAGAGCGCGATTACTATCTGGAGCGACGTTATCCAAGTTTTGGAAATCTGGTTCCACGTGATGTCGCGTCGAGGGCGGCGAAGGCCGTTTGTGATGAAGGCCTGGGCGTAGGTAGTGGCCGCGCGGTGTATTTGGATTTTGCTGATGCAATTCAACGAGATGGCGCAGACACGATCCGGCAGAAGTATGGGAATCTGTTTCAGATGTATGAAGAGATTACGGGAGAGGATCCCTACAAAATGCCGATGCAGATCTACCCCGCCGTGCACTACACAATGGGCGGCCTGTGGGTCGATTACAATTTGATGAGCAATGTCCCCGGGCTGTTCGTGCTGGGTGAGGCGAACTTCTCCGACCACGGGGCCAACCGCCTGGGCGCATCAGCCCTGATGCAGGGCCTGGCGGATGGATACTTCGTCATTCCCTACACACTCGGTGGTTATCTGGCAGGTGCTCAGCTGGGCGGTGTGGATTCGAACCACTCTGCTTTCGATGACACAGAGCGGCAGGCGCGTGAGCGCATCGATTCATTGCTGGCCGTGAATGGCTCAAGAACCGTCGATGATTTCCATCGGCAACTGGGCCACATTATGTGGGATCACTGCGGCATGGCACGCAACGCGCAAGGACTGACTGGGGCGCGAGATCAGATCCGAGAGTTGCGGGATGAATTCTCGAAAAATCTGACCGTTGCCGGAACCAATGGTGAGTTCAATCAAGTGTTGGAACGAGCCGGCCGCGTGGCTGACTTTCTTGAGTTTTCCGAGACCATGGTTCAGGACGCCCTGATGCGTGATGAATCGTGCGGTGGACACTTTCGCGAAGAGCACCAGACCGGCGAAGGCGAGGCGCAGCGGAATGATGAGGACTTTGCACATGTATCGGCTTGGGAATTCGCCGGTGTCGGCGCTGACGCGATTCTTCATAAGGAAGAACTCGCCTTCGAGAACGTGCAGTTGACGCAAAGGAGTTACAAGTGAGCGACATGCATATCACCCTCAAGGTGTGGCGCCAGGATGGTCCCGAGCAAAAGGGTCGATTCGAGGAATATGCGGCGATCGCAGCGCCAGACATGTCGTTTCTTGAAATGTTGGATGTGGTGAATGATGGTCTGGAGGAGGGTCATAAGATACCCGTCTCCTTCGACAGTGATTGTCGGGAGGGCATTTGCGGCATGTGCGGCCTGGTGATCAATGGCGTCCCCCATGGTCCGGGGAAGGGGACCACCACCTGCCAGTTGTATATGCGCAGTTTTGCGGATGGCGACACCATCACAATCGAACCATTTCGCGCCACCGCTTTCCCCGTGATCCGCGATCTGGTTGTGGATCGGACGGCCTTTGATCAGATCGTACAGGCAGGCGGATACAACTCCGTGAATACAGGATCGGCACCCGATGCAAATGCCGTTCTGGTCTCGAAAGACCGGGCGGAAGAGGCGATGGACGCTGCCGCCTGTATCGGTTGTGGGGCCTGTGTCGCCACATGCAAGAATGCGTCTGCCATGCTCTTCGTGTCGGCCAAGCTCAAGCACCTCAACGTGCTTCCCCAAGGGCAACCCGAGCGCCGGGAACGTAGTCGGGCCATGCTGCAGGCGATGGACGACGCGGGTTTCGGACATTGTACGAACGAGTATGAGTGCGAGGCCGTGTGCCCGAAGGAAATCTCTGTGGGGACGATCGCATTTCTGAATCGGGAGGTGTATCGCAGCTCGCTGGTCACCTCCAGCCTGGCGCCAACCGTCACGGGAGAGTAGAGGCCGATGACAGCATCACACATGTGACGACTGTTAGGGGACGACCTGCTAAAGGAACACGAGCACAAAAATAGCCGCAGTCCCTACGGGGGCTGCGGCTGATTTATGTACGCCAGATATCCAGTACCTGTGGTACGGGGTAGTCCTAGGCTACGACGATATTGACGCGCTTGCGATTGCGTCCCACGACTTCAAATGCGACACGGCCATTGGCCGTAGCATAGAGTGTGTCGTCACTTCCCTTCTTAACATTGATACCGGGGTGGATTCGGGTGCCACGCTGACGGATAATGATGGTCCCCGCCGTCACGTGCTGGCCCCCATAGCGCTTGACGCCGAGGCGTTTGGACTGGCTATCGCGACCATTTCGCGAACTACCGACGCCCTTCTTATGTGCCATGGTATGTCCTGTTGTCGTCTGTGGGAGAGGGAGAGCCGCTTAGTTGGGCGCGACGATTCCGTCGATTTTCAGGTCGGTGTACTGTTGACGATGACCGTTGCGATTGCGATAGGTCTTTCGTCGCTTCATCTTGAAAACGATGATCTTTTCGGCTTTCCCGTGGCCGACAACGGTGGCTTCGACGGAAGCACCATCAACAGTCGGAGTGCCGATGTGGGTGGCGGCATCGCCACGCACGAGCAGGACATCGGTCAATGTTTGCTTTGCACCTTCTTCTGCGTCGAGGCGGGGCACACGTACTGTGGCTCCTTCTTCGACTTGGAATTGGTGACTGCCGATGCGAATGACGGCGTACATGCTGTCTCTTCTCTTCATCTGATCGAGGGGAGATCCGTCCACATATCGTGGCGGACAGAAGAAATAAAGTTACGCAGGGCTTAGAAATCTGTCAACGCGAGCGGCGTGATCCGTTGTTACCCAGGCGAATAAGGTTTTCTGCGGTGACATCCAGTTCGCGCCGCGTGGAGAAGAACCGGTAGTCCTGCAACGTCATCGTTGCATCTTCGATGATCTCCACGCGTGTCTTGGTCGCCTTGCGCATGTCCTTGAGTCGTCGGCCATTTTCGCCACGGACTGCGGCGGCCACCTCCGGATGCACTCGCAGATTGAAGCGTCTGTCGCCGTTTCCGGCATAGGCGCGACGCAGCCAGCGTTCGATCTTGGTAATCGTCGTGTCGGCACCCATGATTCGACCCCGGCCTTCGCATGTAGGGCAGGGTTCTGAATGCGTGTGCAACAGGTTGGGCCGCACCCTCTGTCGCGTCATCTCAATCAAACCGAATTCTGAGATCTGCGGGCTGATCGAGACTTTGGCACGATCGCGTTTGACTTCGTCGATCATGGCCTCAACGAGTCTGCGGCGATTGCGTTCGTCATGCATGTCGATGAAATCGATGACGATGATGCCGCCGATATCGCGCAGGCGGAGTTGGCGAGCGACCTCACGTGCGGCTTCCAGGTTCGTGTGGAGGATGCTGTCTTCCTGATCGCGCTTGCCTGTATTGCGGGCCGAGTTGACGTCGATGAATGTGCCCGCCTCGGCATGGTCGATGACGAGAGAGCCACCACGCCGCATCCAGACTTCGCGCTCATTTACCTTGTCCAACTCACTCTCGATCTTGTGGACATCGAAGAGCGGTTTCTTGTCCCGATGAAGCTCAACTCGCTTGCGCAACTCAGGTGATACCTGCTTCAGGTATTCGATGATCTCGTTATAGAGATCGCGCGAGTCCACTACGAGGCGATCGACATTTTCCGTGAACAGATCGCGGATGACGCTGGAGGTCATACCGATTTCACGATGGATGACGCATGGAGCTTTGAGCCGTTTGTTGCGTTTCGTAATACGTCGGAACGTGCGTGTCAATTGCTTGAGGTCTTTGCGCAAATCCTTTTCGGGTTTGCCACGACCTTCCGTGCGAACGATGGCGGAGAATCCATCTGGCCGGAGTTTACGAACCACGTCGCGTAGGCGACGACGTTCATTCCAGCTGGAGATCTTGCGAGATACGCCAACCCAGTCGCCATTGGGCATAGCCACAATAAAACGACCAGCTAAACTCAACTGGGTCGTGACGCGCGCTCCCTTGGTGCTGATGGGCTCTTTGGCAATTTGGACCAGCAGTTGCTGACCCTTCTTCACCAAGTCCTGGATGTTGGGAAAATTGCGCGGACGCCGATGCCGGGAGGAGCCGCTGCTTTCTTCGTCGTTCTCAGCCTCGACCATATCGCGCACCTGAAGAAAAGCGGTGCGTTCGAGACCAATTTCCACGAAGGCTGCCTGGAGACTGGGCAGGACGGCGGTCACTGTGCCCTTGTAAATGTCGCCGACGATTCGTTCGGCCTCAGGCCGTTCAACCCAGATCTCAGCGAGATCTTCATCTTCGACGATGGCGATGCGGGATTCGTGAATCCCTTGACTGATAAAAATTTCGGTGCGCATGGACCTTGTCCTTCGTCGTCATCGACGTGCGATGACGTTTGGTCCAGTACGGAATGCAAGCGGAGGTACCTTCACGCAGGCAGGGACGGTTTGTCTCATTGCCGAGCGTCGTCGCCAACGATGGCGAACAGGTGATGTATGCGGCTCTGGCGACGTCAGCAGTTTCGAAAGTGCGAAGTGCCGCCAGATGCGGCAGGTCCTCAACTTACAAGGTGGGCCTCGTCCGTCGGAGCCACATTCAGGTGGCACAAATTGATGAGGACGGGGCGAACCAGGGATGTCTAGCGTCCGTACCGAACGCGATGTTGTAAGATGGGCCTCACCAATTCTGGTAGGCCCGCCGCGTCTCGAGGTCGTGCCTCAAGCCGACGGTATGAAAATCAGATAGTCAGATATATCAATGGTACGCTGCCTGCGGGCCATCAGCAACCACCCGCAGTCCGTGACGTAAGGTATGTCAGCGATCCCTGTCACTTCGAGCCAGCAGCAACTGTTGATAACGTGCCGGATCGCGGAGCAATTGCATGGCTTCTTGAACCTGGTGGTCGAAGGCCAACGCTGACATCAGACTCGCTTGGCGACCGTGAAGTCGCAAAGCCAGTTCCGTCGTCAGACCTGCTCGAATGTGTGGCAGTGCCGCGTCGGGAATGACGAATGCTTGCTCGCGGCCTTCTAGCGCCACCTGCAGACTGTCGAGGGCCCGCACAACGGCATCGTTCCAACCGGCATCGCTGGCCAGATGACGCAGCTGAAGAAGTTCGTCGCTGCCATCCTGCGGTCGCGCCTTTGCCAGTTGGGATTGGGGCAGGAATTGACGAAATGCTTCCACCATCGTCGTGTCGACTTCAAGGGTGGTGTCGCCCCGATTCGATTCCTCACCTACGTAGTTGATGACAAAGTCGAAGAATACTCGCTGGCGGTGCATCTGTTGAACGATCATGGGGGGCGAGAACCCAGCGACCGTCACATCGGGGTCGATGCCCCCCTGCCCGAAGACGACTCGTCCAGCTCGTGTACGATAGGCGGTGGTATCAGCATCCAAACCATTCGGATAATCTCGATCCGTTGCTTCGCCGATGAAGCTGTCTAGTGGAGTCGAAAGGATCTGGCGTGCTTCTGATTCTTCCAACTCAAAACGTGCTTGCAGTCGCTCGATCGCGGTGTCCGCATTGGGTGAACGCAGGATCAGTCCGAGCAGAAGGCCTGCGGGTAGGTCGTAGTCACCGGCCGGGATCTGCAGCAAGGCGCCGGGGGGAACCGTGAGAGATTGGCGGTGAATGCTGCGACCACTTGGCGTGTAGTAGAGGGCGGTCGTCAGCTTTAGGGCCGCCTGTCCCAGATTGCTCAGATCGAAGATGGTCTGCACCGAGCCCTTGCCGAAGGAACGGGTACCAACAAGAAGAGCGCGATCATTGTCTTGAAGTGCACCGGCAACGATCTCTGCCGCGGAGGCACTCCCACCGTCAATAAGCACCACTAGGGGTAGGTCGCCGAACAACGGTGGTCGCTGAGAGCGCTTCATACCACCCTGGTCACTGTCGCGCTCGCGCACCGAGACGATAGGTGCGCCCTTGTCCAGGAAGAGATCTGCCACCTGTGTCGCCTGGCTTAGCAGGCCGCCAGGGTTGCCGCGTAGATCGAGGATGAGACTGTGAATGCCGTCGCTACGGAGCCGACTGATGGCATCACCGACCTCCTGCGATGTTTCCTCTGAAAAGCGCGTCTGTCGCAGGCTGACGTAGCCTACACCCGGGGAGAGCTGCCCACTTGTGGCAACACTCCGTATGGTGATCAACTCGCGAGTAATGGCGACAACCCAATCGTCTGCAACACCTCTTCTTGAGATCGAAATGTTGACTGTGGAACCGGGCTCACCCCGCAGACGCGTTACGATCTGGTCGAGACCGAGGTTGAGTGTATTGAATCCTTCGACGGCGACAATCAGGTCACCTGGCAGCAGGCCCGCTCGCGAGGCAGGCGTTCCTTCGATGGGGGCAATGATGACCGGATAGTGGTCTTTGAGACCTACGGTAATTCCGAGACCCGCAAATTTTCCTGTCGTGTCCTGCCTTAGTTGTCGAAGGCCCTCCTCATCAAAGAACTGGCTATAGGGGTCCAGGTCGCGAAGCAGGCCATCAATAGCGGATCGCATGATCTGATCATGATCAACATCTTCGTAGTAGTGTTCGACAACGCGCCCATATACTGCCCCGAAGCGCTCCCAACTGGAATTGATGTCCTTATACGGATCTTTCTCAACATTCGCAGCTCGCAACTCTAAGGGGGCGATCAGCGGTAGAAGAGCGCATAATACGGGTAGCGAGAGATGTAGAGGGCGGAGCATAGAATCACCGCGTCTTAGTAAAAGGAAAGGCAGGAAAGCGGATTTGGAGTGCCGACCAGATGGTTTCATGCACGGATAACTCGTCGGCAGATGCATCCACCAACAACCAACGATCATCGTCAGTGGCCATGGCCAGAAAGGCATCACGGACGCGTTGTTGGAGAGAGGGTCCTGCTTGCTCGAGGCGATCTTCTTTACCGCCACGAGCGAGCCTTCGCGTGCTGGCGATCTCGACGCTAAGATCCAAGCAGATCGTGATGTCCGGCAACGTCGCGCCGACAGCGATGTTATTGACGGTCTGCGTCATTCCAATGCCGAGGCCCCTTCCCACGCCTTGATAGGCTACGGTGGACGCCGCATATCGGTCGCTTATTACCGGCTTACCGGAAGCCAGGCTGGGATTGATCAGTTCTGTCACGTGTTGACGACGACTGGCAGCGTAGAGGAGTAGCTCTGTGACGTGGTCGACATCGCCAGCGTCAGGATCCAGGACCAGGTTACGAATGCGTTCCGCCAGGGGCGTTCCGCCAGGTTCTCGAGTGAGAACCGGTTCAGGCCCTGCTTGTTGTAGCCGCTTAGCCAGCCGTTGGGACTGGGTTGTCGTCCCGGCACCGTCAATCCCTTCGAATACGATAAAGAGAGGGCGAGTCAACGAGGGACCTACGCTATGATGTAAGTGGGTGGTTGATGCGGGGCGTAAGCGGGTCGAAAGCGCTCATGGGCCTGTCGGTGAGACAGGGGACCCTGATGGAGATGGAGGATTGTTCAGCTTGTTGCGAATGTAAGCAAGGCGCTCGATCACTGTGTAGTTGGTAGTGACTGCCAACACGACAAGAACGAACACCAATCCTTCATGGCCAAGCAGTCCGCCTATGGCCAGGCCAACGAGGCGCTCCGGGCGTTGCATAAATCCAACCTTGCAGTCTTCACCCAGCCCTTCGGCCCTGGCTCTGACATAGCTCACCATCAGTGACCCTGCCAAGGCGAAGAAGAGAATAGAGCTCACCAGCCACTCGCCGCGACGGACCAAATAGGCCGCGATTCCAAAGAAGAGGAAGATTTCAGAGTAGCGGTCGGTGGTTGAGTCTAGAAGGGCGCCAAATTTTGTTTCGCTGCGTCCTTCACGGGCCAGCTGACCATCTAGGATGTCGCATAACCCAGCAGAGAGCATGATGGCGGCCCCCCACTGGAGTTCACCAACTGCGAAGGCACCCGTCGCCACGATATTCATCAGCAACCCGAACAAGGTCAACCAGTCGGGCCTGAAGCCGAGCTTGATGAAGACCTGAACCAAGGGCCGAAGGATGCGGGTGGCTAGCGATTTTAGATGGGTAACGATCAAGGGGTACCAGGTAGTGGGTGGGAGGCCCTGTGCACGTCCAGCGGAGTCCGGTGCGCGTTCAACGGAATGTGGAAATGCGTACGCGTGAGAATATAGGGGGCTGCTGGTACGCGGCAAAGGGTTAAACTTGTCCACCATGTGAATACCCTAGGAAAGGGTTTATCCACGAAGTTGTAGATCTGTGTGGATTTTCCAGGGAGAGCTATGGATGCAGAAGCGTAACTTGTTGCAAAACAATGAGTAACAGCTTTTCATACGTTCTTTGGTTTTCCACGAAACGTGTGGATAACTGCGTGGATAAGCAATGGGGGGGCCGAAGTGTCCACATGTCTATCCACAGGATGCCCTGTGCCTGCTGGCAATGGTAGTGGACAACACGCTTGGGTGTAGTTTGGACACATGGTCGAGGGGCTCACTGGAGCCTTGGCTTTGCTGGGTGGTCAGGAACAACCCGTGAGGCTGCACGACATGGCGAACAGCCACTTGAAGCTGTTGGAGACCGCCAACGGCGCGAGACAGAGCAATATCAAAAAGGTCACTATGCAGGTCTTCTGCCCGGCCGTGGACGACAGTGACATTGGGAAGACGTAGCTGTCGGACACAATGGCGAAGAAAGTTTGCTCGACGACGCCGAGCCTCTACAAGGACGAAGTGACTGGCAGGATTCGTGATGGCGAGTGGGATACCTGGGAGACCGGCGCCTGATCCGACATCGAGAATTCTTGCACGAGGATGGAGGCGGATCTCGGCTCCCATGGCGACGGCAGGGAGAATGTGGCGGTTGAAGAGCCTCGGGAGGTCTGCATGGCTGACGAGATTCACCTGGGAGGCAAATTTCACCAACTCTGTTTCGTAAGACCTAAGGGCCGTGGCCATTGCTGTCAGAGCTGCCGACTCTAAGGAGGGTCTGATCTGGGCAAGACTGACCCCCGGGGCGTTTGAGCCTGGGTTCTGTTTTTTTAGACCATTGTGCTCCGGAGAGGATCTGTTGGGGTCGATATTAGCCACCGGGGAGCCCGCAGGCCGAGTGCTCCGAGCATGTTTCACGTGAAACAAATTTGGACAAGATCCTTCGCATGCTGGCCTCTTGTTTCACGTGAAACATGCTACTTGCCGATGCAGAATTCCTGGAAGATTCGGTCAAGGACCATATCCTCGACCTCTTCTCCAAGCAGACTTGCCAGCTGCCGAAGTGACTCCTGCAGATCTGCTGCTGCCTTCTCAGGCTCTCTGGCCAAGACATGCAAGGCACGTCCAAGAGATGCTTCACAGCCGCTCAGAAGCTCGTCATGTCGTTTGCGGAAGATTCCCTGCCGCCTGTCCTGGCTACGGGGCAAAGCGCTCATCAGTGCCTCTTGGAGCCTCTCCAGCCCTTCGCCGGTTCTTGCGGAGATTTCCACCACGACCTTTCCCTCCTGCACCTCCTCGGGCACCTTCGCCACCACCCCAAGATCACACTTGTTCAACACGAGAATTTGCGCCAGCCCCAACGCAGTCCGGTTGGCATCTTCACAGGGCCATCCCTGCGATCCGTCCACAACGAAGGCAACAACGCTCGCTTCTTTGGCGAGAGCTTGTGTGCGCCGCACCCCCTCCTCTTCGACCTCATCAGCACTCACCCGCAGACCGGCACTGTCTACCAGTCGAAGCAACTCCCCTCCCCAGATGACGCGGGCGTCGATCCAGTCTCTCGTCGTTCCTGGTGTCGCTGACACGATCGCCCGTTCTTCATGAGCCAGCGCGTTGAGCAACGTCGACTTTCCCACATTCGCAGGGCCTGTCAACAGGACCATCCAACCACTCCCACGCTCCCGCGCACCGTCGTAGCCTTGCCGCAGATTTTCTAGAAGCTCCATAGCACTCGTGAGTTGGCTAGACACGTGCTGGCGCGACGCCGGGTCGATGTCCTCGTCAGCGAAATCAATGTCTGCCTCCACCTGCACGGTCGCAGCCAATACCATTTCCCGTAGATGGGTAATCTGCTGACTCAAGCGACCACTCGTCGCACCCAGTGCATTGCTCAAATCTTGTCGCGTTCCAGCTTGAATTACATCCAATACCGCTTCCGCCTGTAGCAGATCAAGCCGGCCATTAAGAAAGGCTCGCTGCGTGAACTCGCCTGGCTGTGCCGTCGTTGCTCCGTGAGCAAGTGCAGCGTCCAGGAGCAGCTCCACGACCAGCTCACTCCCGTGCGAACTGAACTCGACCGTGTCCTCTCCCGTATAGGATCTTGGCCCCTGCATATACCACGCCAGGCCCGTGTCGATTCTGCCCTGATTCGCATCAAGAAAATGGCCATACTGCACGAGCCTGGGAGAGTCTCCCAGGCGCTGCGAACCGTGGAAGATTCGCTCAGCGATCGTGAGAGCGCGCGGGCCGCTGAGACGGACAATGGCGATACCGCCGTGACCACGCGGTGTGGCCGCTGCGACAATCGTTGTCGTTGCGTTGCCCGCGGGTGTTTGGGTGGCAGGGGAGGACACAGATGTTTCCCCGCTCGTCGGTGGTGGTCGCGCCTTAGCGGCGGACAGTCTTCACCACCGCCTCCTTCTTCTGACGAAGGTGGTTCGTCAGGTACTGCTGGCCAATCTGGAGGACGTTGAAGACGGTCCAGTACAACACGAGGCCTGATGAAAAATCCCACATGATGAAGACCATCACGACTGGCATGACGTAAACGAGGGCAGCCTGTTTGGGATCCTTCATTGTCATGCGCGACTGAAAAAACATAGCCAGAGCCATCAACAAGGGCAGCAGGTGGAATGGGAATCCAGCCACGTCGATTTCATCTGGCAAGGACAGGTCGGTAATCCACAACATCCACGGCGCCTGGCGCAGTTCAATCGTCGCCGAAAATATCTGATACATGGCGATGAAGATCGGCATCTGCAGCAACATAGGAAGGCACCCGCCAATTGGGTTTACACCTTCCTCCTTGTACAACTTCATCGTCTCCTGGCTCAACCGCTGGCTGTCATTCTTGAACTTCTCACGCAACGCCGTCAGCTTCGGCTGCAGCTCCTGCATACGCGCTGCTGATTCATAGGACTTATGTGTGAGAGGGTACACAAGCAGCTTTACAACGACGCCGAACAGCACGATCACCCAGCCGTAATTTGGAATGAATTTGTGCACGGCGATGAAAACCAGCAGCAAGACCTCCGCGATCTGTCGAACAACGGGAAAACCCAGGTCTAAACCACGCGTCAGTGTACTCTCATACTGTTCGACCTTCTCAAGATCGAGAGGTCCCGCGTACAACAAGGTTTCCCACGTTTCGTCCCCCGACTCGACACGCCTACCAAACGCGAATTGGTACTCCCTGTATGGTTCGTGGATGAGAGGTCGACCCGACATCTGGATGCGATGTCGTCCTGCTCCGGTGGGTGCAAGGGCGGCCATGAAATACTTGTTGCGAACACCCGCCCACCTGAGTTCGCCGCGCTCCTCCCAACTATCCTGCTCGTCCTCATCGACCTGAAGCTCTTCGAGGCTGTCATTGAAGTAGCTCATGACCCGCATCACTTGCAGGTCCAGTTTTGGCTCCCGCTCTGCCAGATCGATGCCGCTATCCCAATGCAAATACGCGATCGAGCCGTCTGTAATTCCGCGGAAGCGATGCTCAAGGCGAACGCCATACTCGCCGTCGACGACCAGGACTCTCTTCTCGATGGACCGCCCGTCGCCCAGATCCGCTCGCATTGTGAGGACCGCTTCGCCACCATCTGTCGCCCAGGTACTGTCCACACTTGGCTCGAAGTGGAGGTCACGCAGGTCGATGACTCGATCACTGGTTTCTGACGCCAGGCTCACGCGCAGCGCCTGGCCTCCAGAGGGAATCAGATCGACCTGGCGTCCATCTGGACGGCGATAGTCGAGCAACTGCGCACTCACCAACACGCCACCCTGGGTTGAGAATTCCAGTCTATGTACAGAGCTACCCATGACAACGGTTCTGGAAGCGGTTGGCGTCACCGGTGACTCAATGACATCCGTCTGGCCGCCAACGCCCCTTTCAACCACTGCCGCAGTCGTGACCGGAGCCGGGGTCGGCTCCTGGCGAGTCGTCTCCGGTTCACCAAGCCGTGCCGGTGCAACTGCCTCGGAGACCTGCTCAGGGGCGACAGCTTGCTCTTCGGGTGGAGGTGGCGACAGCCCCATCCACTCGTAGTAGTAAGGCATCAGAAGGAAAATCAGACCAACGAGGAGAAACGCGAGCAGTGTCCGCTTGTCGTCCATGAACTGTCTTGTGATCGCTTTTTTAGAAGCCCGACTCAGTCGTGGGCAATTTGGTGGGCACTGGCGGAATCCTGAAGTCGTTGTAGCAGCTGGCCAACCTCCTGGCTGAGCACCTCAAAGGATTGGCGAGCAGCGGACGGCCGAGCCAGCAAGACGACGCTTCCCGAAATGGGTACGTCGAGGTCGCGCAGGATGTGACGGAGTCGACGTTTTAGTCGATTGCGAACGACGGCGTTGCCGAGGGCTTTGCGGATGACGAAAACTGCACCGCTCGGCTCGCGTCCATCACGCACCCAAAGATCCTGACCTCGGATCCATCCCATGGTTGCTCGGGGTGCGGCCAGAGTACCGCTGCTTAGACGGTAAGACGCTTGCGCCCGCGACTACGACGGCGAGCCAGAATCGCGCGGCCACCGGGTGTCCGCATGCGCTTGCGGAAACCGTGCTTGTTCTTGCGGCGGCGGTTGCTGGGTTGATACGTGCGCTTCACAGAAACCTGACTTTCGTGGACAGATTCAAGGGGGAGAAAATCCGAGCAACCCGTGTGCGACAATAGGCTGCTGTAGATTCAATACAAAATAGGTCGGTGGAAACCGGTGAACCTAGGGGCTCTCCTCGTATCTGTCAATCCTGCATCTCGTGTCGGCCTGATGCTGTCGGCATTGCAGAATGACCAAAATCGCGCACAGACATCTTGACGATTCGTGTCACGAGCCATACCCTAGCGGCCCTCAATTTCAGCCAATTCCTTCTGGCCCGCCACTCCCCTACGGGTGCCCATGTCGCAGGATGCGCAAGAATTATGGGCTCGGTGTCTGTTACACATCGAGCGCAGGATGCGCCCGCAAACGTTTAATACCTGGTTTCAACCGACGGCGGCTCTACGCTTCGACGAAGAAGTGCTTGAGTTGGAGGTGTCGAGTGCCTACTTCGCGCACTTCGTTGAAAGCAACTATCTCCCACTGATTCAGACAGTGGTTGAAGAAGAGACCTCCTTCCAACCTAAGATTGTCTTTTCGGTTGCCCAGGAACCACTAAAGCCTACGCCTACATCCTCAACTGATCGACCCCGCCCTGCCGGGCTGGCTGCTTCCTTGTCTCCCGATGTGGAGTCATCTTCCTCCAAGGATGAAGATTCAGCTACAACGGCACCGCAGGAATCGGTCGATCAATCGGCTCAGAGAGATCTACCGCGAAACGACATCGTCGGTCGCGGCAACTTACCGCCACTGAATGAGCGCTATGTCTTCGAGACCTTCGTCGTCGGCGAGGGAAATCGTTTTGCGCATGCGGCTGCCCTTGCGGCGGGCAAATCTCCTGGCAAGACCCAATTTAATCCGCTCGTTATCTATGGCGGCGTCGGTCTCGGCAAGACACACTTGTTGCAAGCGATCGGTCACCATGCCAGATCTCAGGAATCGAGCTGTCGTGTCCTGTATGTCCCGTCCGAGAAATTCATGGGTGATTTCATTGAGTCCCTAAAACGCCAGGATGTTCCGGAATTTCAGCGCATTTATCGCAGCGCCGACGTGCTCCTCGTCGATGATATTCAGTTTCTGCCGAGGGGAGAGCATATTCAAAATGAGTTCTTCCACACCTTCAATGCGCTACATCAAAGTGGCAAACAGATTGTGATGACCTGTGACAGCCCGCCTGGAGAGTTGGTGAAGTTGGAGGAACGACTCATCTCCAGATTTCAATGGGGCCTGGTAACAAGCATCGAACCACCCGACTTGGAAACACGAATCGCCATTCTGCAGAAAAAGGCAGAAACGAATGGGATCCTTCTGCCTGATGATGTGGGGACCTTCCTTGGCAATTATGTCAGCTCCAATATCCGCGAATTGGAGGGGGCCCTGAATCACATCATGGCCTACTGTGCCGTAAACCAGGTGGAGTTGAGCATCGACGCTGCGCGCAAGATCGTGAAGGAGCGCGCCACGGCTGAGACTTCGCATCTGTCAATTGAAGGGATTCAGCGGATTGTGGCACGGCACTTTGAACTCACGCCCGAACTGTTGATCGGCAAGACAAGAAAACACGATGTAGTGGCACCGCGTCAGATCGCCATGTACCTGGCCAAGCGTCTGACCAAACTTCCACTGAAGGTCATCGGACTTCACTTTGGCAACCGGGACCACAGCACCGTCGTTCACGCAGTTCAGACGGTCGATAAGAAACGCGGCCAAGATCCCGCATTTGCCAGTCTCGTCGAATCTCTGTCTGAAGAGATTCAGCAGATCTCTTAGGCCTGGATCACCGCCAGTCCGTGTAGCACTCTCTCTTCCCATCCATTAGAATTTAATAGATCTACTCTTTCCACATATAGATTGTGGATAACTCTGTTTTTCCGTGTGGATAAGAGTGTGGATAAGCATATTCGGCCCTGCGGACAGCCGCTGGTGTTCATAACCCAAGACCATCCACGAAGAGTCCCCGCGGGTGGAGGTGGTTTAGCTTGTCATTATGTGATTGGTAAATCTATATAAAACAACATTTTACAATCTATATCTCAGAGTAAAAACTATATGTTATCCACAAGTCAACAGTACTACTAGAACTACTAACTAGAATTCAAGAAGAGTACTTTTATATTGGTTCTAGAACAGCATGTGGAAAAGATCATCTCTCGTGGATGGCAAAGCGCTTACAAGTCATTGAAGAATCGGTCATTTGTACCTCTTTTGGGGAAACTGGCCCCAAGCGGGAACAGGCCAATATGTAGGATCTCATCAAGCGGCCAAATGGCGAGGGAGCCAAATTGACTATTCACACACATAAGGCTACATTTGGTCACTTTCGGCGAGCACAATACACAAGTGTATCGACCGAATAAAACCCACAGAAAATACCCGCGTTCTTGGTGGCAAATACCGCGCAACCGGCGTCGGTCTTGGTAGCAAAACGCCAACGACTCTGCCCAGGATCTGTGTGATGAAGCTGACCGTTGATCGAAATGAGCTCTGGCGTGGTCTCAATACTGTTCTTGATGCGGTGGCGAGCAAACCAGCGCAACCCGTGTTGGCCAATGTTCTGTTAGATGCGGCAGAGAGCCAGCTTACACTCTCGGCAACGGATCTAGATCTATCCATCCGAACAAAGGTGGCGGCTGCCGTTGATATGCCAGGGCGTATCACGGTTCCTGCAAAGACATTGGCCGAAATCACTAGAGAATGGCCGGAGGCAGATTTACAGATCAGCCTCGAAGACGGCCGCATCACTCTAGCAGGCCATTTGGGCGCAGCCAACAGTGGCGAAGGCCGCTACTCTCTGGCTGCCACCCCTCCAGACGAATTTCCGGAAATGCCCGAGAAGTTGGATGGCCTTGAGCTGACCTTTGGCGATGGCGGTCCAATTGATGGCGACCTTGTTCGCGCGATGATTGACCGGACCAGCTTTGCTGTTTCGAAAGATGAAACACGACCGGTTCTCAATGGGGTACTGTGGCGAATTACAGCGGACTATATTTCGATGGTCGCCACCGACGGCAGCAGGATGGCAGAGTTTCGCAAGAGTCTTGATGGGGCCGATCGAGGTACAGCAGAAGTCATTTTACCGCCACAAGCTTGCCAGCAACTTGGGAAACTTCTTGATGGCACACAGGACGCTCTTTCGAAAGCAATCGTGGGAGACAGTCAGGTCATGTTTCAGATTGGCGAGACACAACTGCTCACACGGCTTATCGAGGGACCCTATGTGGACTATGAGCAGGTCGTTCCAAGAGAGAATGACAAACGTCTGACCATAGCGATCGATCAATTGTTACCGGCAGTTCGTCGTGTCTCCATTCTGTCCAGTTCCTATACACATCAAGTTCGCATGATGCTGCAGGATGGTAGCCTGGAGTTAACCGCCTCCAGTCAAGAAATCGGTGGCGAAGCGCGTGAGGTGATTCCGGGTGACTATAGCTCAGAAGCCATTGAGGTTGCATACAATGCTCACTATCTGATGGAAATTCTGCGCAAGATTGGCTCCGACGAAGTCATCGTTGATCTGCGAGACTCAGTAACAGCTGCAGTTGTGCGACCCGGGGAACAGTTGGAAGGCGAAGAGCTCTTCTATTTGCTGATGCCAATGCGGCCCAGCGCCTAGGGACTACGATTATCCAAAGAAATTGACGAGGTGTTGCTTCGACAGTTGTCGCTGCGGCCCTTTCGCAACTTCGCTCATATCGATCTCGAATTTGCCTTAGGTGGGGCCATCATCGTCGGCGCAAATGGTCGAGGAAAGAGCAACATCCTGGAAGCGATCTGCTACCAGTCAATCGGCAAGTCGATTCGAGGATCTCGAGATCATGAGGCAATTCCTCACGGAGGTGCCCACTTCGACATCCGAGGAAACTGGCAAGAGGGCGACAGAGAGCGGCCCTGCCGTGTTTTCTATGGCACCACTGAGGGTAAGAAAGTGTTTCTTGATGAGACGGCCCTCACACGCGTTTCCGACTTGGTAGCACATTTTCAAACAGTCCACTTTGCACCCCAAGATGTGGCACTCGTGTTGCAGTTCAGCGCTCAGCGTCGACGCCTGCTCGACATCGTGCTGTCGCAAGCTGACACAGATTATCTGAAGGCGTTACAGACCTATCAACGACTGCTGACACAGCGAAATCACTATTTACGCAGTCTCGGTCATCGCAGCATCGATACAACAGAGGCAGAAGTCTGGGACGCACAATTGGCTCGACCAGGTTCCTACCTGCGCCACCAGAGACTGTCCGGTCTTGTTGAAATGTTGCCGGACTTTCAACGTCATTACAAGATGTTTTCTACCGGGGAGGAAGCGGCAAGCCTGTTATATGCAGATGCGCCCCTTCCTCCAAGTAGCGAACAGGTTCCATCACAGGAGCAACTCGAACAGGAGTTTCGCCAGCAACTATCTGACGCGCATGAGAAAGAACGTCACGCAGGTCACACCCTTAGTGGCCCACATCGTGACAGTTTCGTTTTCACCATCGATGATGCAGCGGCAGATACCTATGGCTCACAAGGCCAACAAAAAAGCGTCCTTCTGTCTTGGAAAATGGCGGAATTGCAGTTGCTGGAACGACGCAGAAATCGGCAACCACTGCTGCTGCTCGATGATGTGTTTTCCGAGCTTGATCCGGTTCGTTCGGCGCATCTAATCGATATGATTGCCGATTTTGATCAGGTGATTTTGACGGCTCCCCGTCAACCACAGGAAGCGCTCGGTGATCGTTATGCCCGGATCGATTTGGAATGAGTGAAATCGACGATCGATTGGCACCCAATTCTGAAACCGTTGGTACTCTTCTCAAGACGGTGTTGGCAGATTTAGGTGTCGATGACAAACTGCAGGAATGTCGAGCGCTGTTAGCCTGGGAAGAGGTCGCAGGCGAACACCTCGCCGAACAGGCACAAGCGATCGGCGTTCACCGCGGGCGATTGCAGTTAGCTGTGTCCTCGGCCGTATGGCGGACACATCTGAGTTTCTCAAAGCAGCAACTGTTAGATCGGATGAACCAACGTCTCGGCGAGCGAGTCCTTAAGGATCTCGTCTTCGTCTCCAAACGTCCGGCTGATTCCAGTCGGCGAAAGACCGTTGAGCGAGGATGACACGTTGATGTCAGAAGTAGACAACGAAGTAACCGAAACTCCACAAGGTACTAACGGCGGCAACGCTGCCGATTATACGTCTGATGCGATTCAGGTTCTCAAGGGCCTGGAGGGTGTCCGTAAACGACCGGCAATGTACATCGGTGACACCGGTGAAAATGGCCTGCACGAGTTGGTCAAAGAAATCGTCAACAACAGCGTTGACGAAGCCATGGCAGGACGCTGTGATTGGATCGAGGTGGCCATACTGGCAGATGGCTCTGTCCGCATCACGGATGATGGCCACGGGATTCCCGTGGGTCGCCACGAGGGTGAGGGCAAGTCGGGTGTAGAAGTCGTGATGACGATGCTGCACGCCGGCGGGAAATTCGACAAGAAGGCCTATCAGGTATCCGGTGGTTTGCATGGAGTAGGCGCCAGCGTCGTGAACGCACTATCTGAGTGGCTCATCGTAGAGGTTCGCCAGGGCGGCAAGGTGCACCAGCAGCGGTATGCTCGTGGCGAGCCACAAACCGGCCTGGAAGTTATCGGCGACGCCGATACGACGGGTACGATCATCCACTTCCAGCCCGATGCGGAAATCTTCGAGACCATCGAATACAGATGGGAGATGATCGCCCCTCGTTTGCGTGAGTTGGCTTTTCTCAACAAAGGGCTGGAGATCGTCGTTCGTGACGAACGCAACGATCAACAGGAGACGTATCTCTTCGAGGGGGGTATCGTCGAATTCGTCACATTCCTGAATGAAGGGCGTAGCAGCCTGCATCCAGAACCGATTTATCTGCAAGGCGAGCGTGATGGGGTCGGTGTGGAAATCGCCATGCAATACAACGACTCCTATCAAGAGGCGGTGTTCACGTACGCGAACAACATCAAGACGATAGAGGGTGGTACACACCTGGTCGGTTTTCGCGCTGCGCTTACCTCGACATTGAACTCGTATTCCACACGCGAAGATTTGCTAAAGAATGTGAAGTTTGCGATTGCTGGTGAGGATACGCGCGAGGGCCTTACAGCTGTGGTGAGTGTCAATGTGCCCGAGCCTCAGTTCGAGGGGCAGACCAAGTCCAAGTTGGGAAATAGTGCAGTCAAAGGTTTGGTGCAGTCGCTGACCTCCGAGGCGCTGAGCACTTATCTCGAAGAGCACCCAGACATTGGCAAACGAATCATTGCAAAAATCGTTGAAGCCGGTCGTGCCCGAGAAGCTGCACGCAAGGCGCGGGAGCTGACTCGACGCAAGGGTATTCTCGATGGTGGTTCGCTGCCCGGGAAATTGGCAGACTGCTCCACGCGAAATCCTGATGAGAGTGAGATCTATCTGGTTGAGGGAGATTCCGCCGGTGGCTCTGCTGCCATGGCGCGCGACCAGCAATATCAGGCTGTGTTACCGATGTTCGGCAAGCCACTCAATGTCGAGAAGGCGCGGATTGATCGCGTTCTGGGCAATGACAAGCTATTGCCTCTGATCTCCGCCCTCGGCATTGGTATCGGTGAAGAATACGACTTCTCGCGTCTGCGTTATGGCAAGGTGATCATCATGGCCGATGCCGACGTGGATGGAAGTCACATCCGAATCCTGCTGCTGACCTTTTTCTTCCGCTACATGCGTGAGCTGATCGAGAAAGGCAAGATGTATCTCGCACAGCCACCGCTGTTTTTGGTGAAACGTGGCAAGCGCGAACTCTACGCTTTCAACGATCAGCAGCGCGAGGAGCACCTGGCCGAAATGCGGGGCGATGGCGATGGCCGCGGCATCATGGTCCAACGCTACAAGGGTCTCGGCGAAATGAACCCCGAACAGTTGTGGGAGACGACGATGGATCCCGAGCGACGCACGTTGCTACAGGTGGCCATCGATGACGCCGTCGAAGCGGAGCACATGTTCACGCTCTTGATGGGTGAGCAGGTCGAACCACGACGCGAGTTTATCGAAGAACACGCACTCGACGTGAAGAACTTGGATATCTGACAGCACATCCTGGCAAAGTGCTGCCAGTATCGACGCGACAAAAGCAAACAAATCTCTAGACGATCTGTAGAGCATGACTGAACAACACGACGCAAAGATCATCCGAGTCAATGTAGAAGACGAGCTCAAGACGTCTTTCATCGACTACTCGATGAGTGTCATCATGGCGCGGGCCCTGCCCGACGTCCGTGACGGGTTGAAGCCGTCACAGCGCCGCATTCTGGTGGCCATGAACGATCTGAATCTGGCGCCAGGTCGCGGCTTTCGTAAGTGCGCGAAGATTGCCGGTGATACCTCCGGAAACTACCACCCCCATGGTGAGGCAATCGTCTATCCGACGCTTGTGCACATGGCTCAGGATTTTCGTCTGCGCTACATCATGGTCGATGGTCAGGGCAACTTCGGATCCATCGATGGCTACCCGCCGGCGGCGATGCGCTATACGGAAGCAAGGTTGAGTCACGCTGCCACGGAGATGCTCGCAGACATCGACCGCGACACGGTGGATTTCGTAGCAAACTACGATGAGACGCGGGAAGAGCCGGAGGTTCTGCCGTCGCGATTCCCCAACCTGTTGTGCAATGGTTCCAATGGAATCGCTGTCGGTATGGCGACGAAGATTCCACCGCACAATGTTACCGAAGTCTGTGACGCCCTTGTCGCCCTCATCGACGATCCCGAGATCACGATCGACTCGTTGATGGAGCATATCAAGGCACCCGATTTCCCCACGGGCGGTGTCATCTACGGTATCCAGGGTGTGCGCCAGGCGTATCGTACGGGCCGCGGCATCGTGCACATGCGAGCGCGTACTCACATTGAACAGCAAAAGGACAAACGCGAGCGGATCATCGTCACTGAGATCCCCTTTCTCGTAGACAAATCGACGCTGCTGGAGAAGATGGCGGACCTTGTTCGTCACAAGGTCATCGAAGATATCTCCAATATTCGTGACGAGTCGGGCCGAGGTGGTCTACGCATCGTCATCGAACTCAAGCGGGACGCTCATTCCGAGGTTGTTCTCAACCAGCTCTTCAGCCATTCCATGCTGCAACAGAGTTTCGGTATCAACGCTCTTGCCATCGTCAAGGGTCGTCCGGAACTGCTGAATATCAAACAGATGGTCGAGCACTACATCGAGCATCGGCACGACGTCGTCCTGCGCAGATCCCGTTTCGACCTGGCAAAGGCCGAGGCGCGCGCGCATGTATTGGAAGGTTATCGAATTGCTCTCGATAACATCGACGAGATCATCCAGCTGATTCGCGGCTCTGCCAATCCCGAAGAGGCGCGCAATAAGCTCATCGCTCAGTTCACGCTGTCCGAGATCCAGGCACAAGCCATCCTGGCCATGCCTTTGCAGCGTCTGACCGGTCTCGAGCGCGAGAAAATCGAAGAAGAGTACAACGAACTGATGACACTCATCCTGCATTTGCGCGCTGTGTTGGAAAGTCGCGACATGCAGATGCAGATCATCAGGGATGAAGTCCTTGATATCCGCGAACGCTTCGGCGATGAGCGACGGACTGAGATCGTTTACGCCGCCGAAGAATTTGATATGGAAGATCTCATCACCCGCGAAGACATGGTGGTTACCATCTCGGGTGAGGGTTATATCAAGCGGATGTCTCCCCGTGCCTATCGTACGCAGGCACGAGGTGGCAGAGGCGTTAAGGGGATGGGTACGAAGGACGAGGATTTCGTCGAACGCCTGTTCATTGCTTCGACGCACTCGTACATCCTCTTTCTCACAGCTCGTGGTCGCTGCCATTGGCTCAAGGTATACCGCATTCCGGAAGGCGAGCGCAATGCCCGCGGTCGTCCCGTCGTCAACCTCATTCAGCTGGAAGAGGGCGATGAGATCCGCGCTGTAGTGCCCGTAGATGAGTTCGTCGATGATCGCTATCTGTTCACGGCCACGCGCAAGGGCATCGTCAAAAAGACGGTTCTGTCTGCCTATGGGAACGTGCGACGCGATGGCATCATCGCACTCAAGATCCAGGATGATGACAACCTCATTGGCGCCGCCCTCGTAGAGCCAGGTCAGGATATCCTGCTCGCCACTCGCTCCGGTATGGCCGTGCGCTTTGGTGAGTCTGATGTGCGTTCGATGGGCCGCGTGTCGACGGGGGTAAAGGGACTTCAGCTACGGGACGAGGACCTCGTCGTCGACATGGTGGTTATTGGTGACGATCCCGCCTCACTGATGACTCTCTGCGAGAATGGCTACGGCAAACGCACGCCGAGTGCCGAGTATCCCCGAATTCGAAGGGGGGGCAAAGGGGTCATCGATATCAAAACCACTGATCGCAACGGCCCGGTCGTGTCCAGCAAGCTGGTGTCCGATGACAATGAGATCATGATTGTCACACAGAATGGCATCATGATCCGCTTGCCCGTAGAAAGCATCTCCCAAATTGGTCGAAATACTCAGGGTGTACGAGTTATCAACGTCGATGACGAAGATCGGGTGATCGATATGACCTCAGTTGTGGCTGAAGACGAGGAAGTTATCGAAGACGCGAAGGCCGCTGAGAATGGTGAAGTGGACTCGGATGGGTCACCGGATGCGGCTCCATCGGACGCTGCCGAAGGCCCCGACAATGGTCAGGTCGATTCAGACGAGGAGGGTGCATAGCGCTGTGCTGGGCGGCATTTTCCGGCACTCGCAAGCGTTGTATACGCCTTTGTTTACTGTCGGTTAGCGCTCTCGGACCATCTTGAAAGCGTTGGCGAATTGTAGGCAGACCGCTTATATTTCCGAATCTGAGATGGAGTAGTGTGCAACTCGGAGGGCTAGACCTAATTGGTAAGGCAGCGGTCTTGAAAACCGCCGGGCTCACGCCCTTGTGGGTTCGAGTCCCACGCCCTCCGCCAGAGTACAGTGGTTGAGTGCATTAACGCTGCGGGACAAAGATTCGGTAATTCGTCAATTGCTGGAGAGGTGACCGAGTGGCCGAAGGTGGCAGCCTGCTAAGCTGTTGTAGGGGGTAACTCCTACCGAGGGTTCGAATCCCTCCCTCTCCGCCAGCGTTTTGTTGCCCCCTCGTTCAATGGTAGGACACGTGCCTCTGGAGCACGCTATCGGGGTTCGAATCCCTGGGGGGCAGCCACTTTCTGCGTCAGCGCACGGCGCTGGCCAATGAACTCCTGCGATCTTCATGATCGCAGGAGTTTTTTTGGCAACCAAGTGAAGCGATTCAGCATCCAACGCAAGCATCGCAACGGCTACTTGCCTCGTGTGTAGGTTCTTCTGGTCAAGCGATCAAACAGTCTTTACCGGTGCATCACAAGAATTCCACAATAGCATTCACGGAGGAACGAACACCTTGAAACGCCTGTCAAGAATTCAGCGTTCTGATGCTGGCCACCGCCACCATGGCTGCAGGCCCAGTCCTCGCTGAAACGTACACCATCGATACAAGCCATTCGAATGTTGGATTCAGCATTCGCCACTTGGTGAGCAAGACGAAGGGGACGTTCGCTGCCTTCGGCGGCACGATTAAATACGATGCGGCGCACCCCGAAAAGAGCACCTTCAATGGGAGCATCGACGTCGCGAGTATAGACACACAGAACGAGCGCCGGGATGGCCATCTAAAGAGTGCAGATTTTTTCGACGCAGCTCAGTTTCCGACGATTACCTTCGCCTCTACAAAAGTCGAGAAGAAGAGTGACAGTCTCCTGCATGTGACGGGTGACCTCACGATGCACGGGATCACGAAGGCGGTGACTCTTCCCGTCGAGATTCTCGGATCAGGCACGAATCCAATGAATGGCAAGAAGCAGATTGGTCTGGCAGGTGAGGTCACAGTCAAGGCCTCCGACTTTGGCGTCAACAGCTGGGAGAACTTTAACGCGATTCTTGGCGACGACGTGAAGATTGAGATTGTCGTCGAAGCGGGCGCAGCCTAATCCTGCGGTAACACCATATCCCTCTCAGTACGTGACCGAAATTGGGTCGTCCCGTCCATGATGGGGCGACCCATTTTCTTTCTCGGAAGGCCATGTAAGTGCCGGCTAGGATTGACAATTCGGCACGTCCCCCATATCCTCGCTCCCCATGGGCGAGAGCCGTACAGAGGGAGTCATCGCATGGGCACTGATGGCACCGGCGCTTGTCGTTCTCGGTGTCTTTGGCATCTTTCCCATTTTCTATGCCTTTTTCGTCAGTCTCCATCGATGGCGAATCAAGAAGGGTGAGTTTCTAGGCCTGAGCCACTATGGCCGTGCCCTGGGTGATCCCATCGACCTTCTTGGCCTGCTGATTGGCTTAGCCGTCATCTGGGTGGGACTCCGCTGGATCTCCCATCACATACGCGTTCGCAAAGCCTTCGGCGGGCTGCTCCTGCTCGCAGGCTGCTGGCTGGCACTTCAATCTCTGTTGGGCATGGCCGCAGGTGGTGACGGACGGCTATTCAATGCCTTCAAGGTCACGCTTTTTTATTCGTTGGGTACCATTCCCCTGGAAGTAGCAGGTTCGTTGTTGTTGGCGACCTTGCTGTTCAGGATTGCCACGGCGCGAAGTTTTTTCAGGGTCCTGTTTTTCCTGCCTTACATCACACCGATGATTGCAACGGCCGTCGTCTTCCGAACGATCTTCAGTCCGAATCCGTCATCACTGGCGAATCGCTTCTGGACCCACATCGGCAGCGATCCGCAACGCTGGCTCTATGACAGTCGCAGCATTGTTGCCCTTGCTCTGCAAGGAATCGGGGTCGAGGCCTACCCAGGGTGGGTCGACACGATGTTTCCCAGTATGTCGCTCGTATGTATTCTGCTGTACAACATCTGGGTCTACATCGGCTATGACACGGTGATCCTGCTCGCAGGCCTTAGCGCCATCCCTCGTCATTATTTCGAGGCTGCCGCCATCGATGGGGCCAACGCGTGGCAGACCTTTCGGCATGTCACGCTGCCATTGATTTCGCCGACCCTGTTCTTCATCAGCCTCGTCGCAGTGATCGGTACATTCAAAGCCTTCAATCACATTTACATTCTGCGCACGGCGGGTGCACAGGACACGGTTGATGTCGTGAGCGTTCTGATATTTGATCAGATCTATCAATTTCACAATGCTGGGTACGCGTCGGCTCTTGCCCTCATCCTGTTCCTCACGATCCTCGTGCTGACCGTAGTACAGAATCGACTGCTTGGTCGGCGCGTATTCTATGGCGACTGATGACCAGTAAGCGTACGCGCCTCTTGCGCCGTGGCCTCACCTACGCTGCCCTCATCTTCGCCGGGGTGGCGGCGTGCACACCCTTCGTGTGGATGGTGACATCTTCTTTTATGACGCGGGGCGAGACCCTACGCCGCGTTTTCTGGCCCGCCGCCTTGCAGTGGAGCAACTACTACAGCGCCTGGAGTGAAGAGGACTTCGGTCTGTATTTCGAAAACTCCCTCATGATCGCCGCGCTGACCGTCACCGGAACGATGCTCTTCTCCCTCACCGCAGCCTACCCGCTGGCACGAATGCGATTCCCTGGACGGGAGCCGCTCTTTGTCCTGATTCTCGCGACACTGATGGTGCCGGAAACGGTGACGATGGTGCCGAACTTTCTCACTGTGTCATGGCTTCACCGTGCCACGCCTTTGGCATGGATCAACAATTGGCCTGCCCTTACCATTCCTTTCATGACCAATGCCTTCAGTATCTTCCTGTTGCGCCAGTTCATGCGAGGCATACCGGGGGAGCTGTGGGATTCGGCCCGTATCGACGGCGCGGGCCATCTGCGTTTCCTCTTTCAGATTGTGCTACCCTTATGTCGGGCTCCCCTGCTGACGGTTGGCATGTTTACCTTCATTGGTTCGTGGAACGCACTAGGGTGGCCCCTGCTGGTGACGAATACGCCGACCTGGCGGCCCATCGCTGTGGGGTTGCAGAAGTTTGTCTCCGAAGCGGGGCCCGAAGTCCATCTGCAGATGGCAGGTGCGATGATTGCAACGATTCCCGTGTTGGTACTCTATGGGATGGTGCAGAAAGAATTTACTGAGGGCATATCTATGTCAGGGTTGAAGGGATGATGCGAACACTCCAACGAATCTCGTGGCTACGGGTGATGGCTCTTGCCGTCCTGTGTGCCTGCGGGAGCAGTACCGATGCACCAGAGTCAGTGGTGGTGGCAGATGTCGAACTGGTCGATCCACAGGGACAGCAGGTCGTGTTCTGGTATCAGCACACACGCCAACGCGAAGAAGGGTTGCAGGAGTTGATCGGGCGTTTCAATGAGACCAATCCGTATGGTATCGAAGTACGTGGAGAGTATGCCGGGGACTATGGCGACATCTACAACAAGATGATGGTTGGATTGCAAGGCGGCGAAGTACCAGATCTCGTCGTTGCGTACCAGAATCAGGCACGCGCCTATGCAGAGGCAGACGGGGCCGTCGACCTGCTTCCCTACATGAATTCAAAAAAGTGGGGATTGTCTGAGGTTGAGCGCGACGATTACGTGCATGCCTTTATGCAACAGGATCAGATCAACGGTCAACAATTCGGCCTGCCACCGAACCGTTCAATCGAGATCCTCTACTACAATCAAGACTGGTTACAAGAGTTAGGTGCCCAGGCGCCGCCGACGACGTGGGCTGAATTTTCCACGCTCTGTCGTTTGGCGAGGGACCAACCCTTCAGCGGCAACGATGACCCTGCACGGAGCCTCGGTTTTATCTACGAGGAAGATGCCAGCCGTTTGGCGTCGATGGTGTTTTCGCGTGGCGGTGACTTCATGACTTCGGACGGTGCAGCCTACACCCTCGACACTCAAGAGACACGTGCCTCCCTGTCATTGATGAAGCAACTGATCACCGATGGCTCGGCAGAGATGATGGGCGAGCCCTATGGCGACCAGACTGAATTCGCTGCGGGTCGATGCCTCTTCATTCTCCGCTCGTCATCGGGTCTGCAGTATGTCCAGTCAGCAATCGACGATGGGCCTGGGTTTTCCTGGAGTGTATCGGCACCGCCACACACGACAACTCAACCCGTCGTCAATTTCTATGGTGCGAGTGTGTCACTGTGTGCCACCACGCCACAACGGCAGCTGGCAGCCTGGTTGTTCCTGAAGTGGTTTACCGAGCCACCGCAGCAAGCGCATTGGGTGCAGGCGAGCAACTATTTTCCGGCACGAAAGAGCACGGCCGACTTGTTGGCAGACTACATAGAGGACAATCCACGCTACGGCATCGTCTACGACTTGCTCGAGTACGGCAAATCAGAGCCATCGGTTACCGGCTACGAACCTGTGCGTCGACTGGTGTCGCAAGCGGTAATCAAAGTCATGCAGGGCGGGGATATGGACGCTTCTCTCGCACAGTTGCAGCTGGAGGCGAGTGCCACACTTGAGCAATACTAGCAAGGGGCCGTCATCATCGGCGGCGCAGCGTCGCCCGAATGTCGTGGTCTTTTTCACGGATCAGCAGCGCTGGGACACGACCGGCTTACATGGCAACCCGCTCGATCTGACACCGAATCTTGATCGCGTGGCACAGCAGAACCTGCACGTGGCACACTCCTTTACCTGTCAGCCTGTGTGTGGCCCGGCGCGGTCCTGCCTGCAGACGGGACTGTATGCGACTACGACAGGTTGCTGGCGAAACTCGATTCCCTTGCCGGCAGACAGTCGCACACTGGCTCACTATTTCGGCGAGGCGGGATACGACACTGGATACATCGGCAAATGGCACCTCTATGACATGGACAGCGAGGGGCCCGTGCCGGCAGATCGTCGCTTCGGTTATGATTATTGGCTGGCGTCGAATCTTCTCGAATTTACATCCGACGCATACGATACGGTTCTGTACGACAACGAAAACAATGAACAACGGTTGCCGGGCTACCGAGTCGATGCAGTAACGGACGCCGCCATTCGTTACATGGATACACATCAGGACGATCCCTTCTTCCTATTCGTCTCATACATCGAGCCGCACCATCAGAACCACATCGACGACTATCCTCCACCGACTGGCTACCGTGAACGTTACACGGGGCGCTGGATACCACCGGATCTGGCCGCACTGGGTGGTTCGACGCACCAGCACCTTGGTGGTTACTATGGCATGGTCAAGCGCTTGGACGAAGCCTACGGACGAATGCAGGATGCGCTACTGAGTATGGGTCTGCAGGACGACACGATCGTGTTGTTTACTTCGGACCACGGAAATCATTTCAAGACACGCAATGGTGAATACAAAAGGTCTTGTCATGAGAGTTCGATCCGAGTGCCGACGGTCTTGTCGGGACCCGGATTTCAAGGGGCGGGCCAACTACCAGAATTGGTGAGTCTCATAGATCTGCCGCCGACGCTTCTTGATGCAGCAGGCATCGAAGTTCCGGAGCAGATGCAGGGACGCTCCATGATGCCACTGGTGCGCCGTGAGGCCACTCAAGAGTGGCCAGACGATGTGTTTGTACAGATCAGTGAAGCACAGACGGGACGCGCCGTGCGCACGAAGCGCTGGAAGTATGGCGTAAATGCTGAACCATCTGATGCACCTGCGACGGGACGTGCCGACACCTACGAAGAGCAGTATCTGTACGATCTGGACTACGATCCCTATGAATTGACGAATCTGATCGAGTCCGCCGCCCACGAACCGGTGGCGCAGATTATGGCAGATCGGCTTCGCCGTCGCATGCGCGCTGCGGGAGAACAGGTTCCCGAGATCGTCGCCGCCGCAAGAGGTGGTACGGGCCAACGCCAGGTCAGTGAGCAAGAAGCACAGATGTAGTCTACGTCAACGTGTATTTGCCAGACTGTATCCAGTTAGACAACGAGGAAGAACAAATGCCTGAAAAGATGGAAGTAGATCTGGCCGTGATCGGGGCGGGTCCGGCAGGTCAAAAAGGTGCCATCCAGGCCGCCAAGGCAGGTAAGAAAGTCGTCGTGATCGATCGACTTGGCCTGCTGGGAGGTGCCTGTCTCAACCAAGGCACGATCCCCTCGAAGACGCTGCGAAGTGCAATCCTCGACCTGACCGGTTTCGTGCAATCCGTCTACCATGGAAATGCACCGCGGGAAGTACACGAGATTCCCGTCGACGAATTACGCCGGCGCCTTGAGCGCGTGATCAAGGACGAGAATGTTCAGCTGGCGCAACAGTGTGAGAGCAATGGAATTCTCACCGCCTACGGCACGGCACGTTTCGTCGACCCTCATCATTTGGAGGTCGTCGACGCAGCGGGTTCGGTGACGCACGAGGTTGAAGCGGACAAGGTGCTCATTTCGACGGGCTCCTCTCCACGCCATCCAATCGATCTACCCGAGGGTAGCGAGGATCTGTTCGTTGACTCCGATATCGTTTTCAACCTGGACAAAGTCCCGCAGTCTCTGATCGTATTGGGTGCTGGGATCATCGGGTGTGAGTACGCGACCATGTATGCTGCTCTCGGCGTGGAGGTGGCCCTGATCGATAGACGGGACCAGCTGCTGCGCATGCTCGATGGCGAAATCGGCTCAAGATTCGCCGAGTATATCACGAAAATGCCACATCTGACCATCGAGCTTGGTGTTGGCATCGAGAAGCTGCAGCGCTCTGACAAAGGGGAGGCACAGATTCTTCGCTCTGATGGCAAGACGATGGAGGCGGAATGCCTCTTCTATTCCATGGGACGGATTGCCAATCTGGAAAGCCTGCATCTGGAGAATACCGGCGTCGATCGCGACAACCTTGGAAATATCACGGTGAATCCGCTGTTTCAGACGACGGAGCCAAATATCTATGCCGCCGGTGATGTCATCGGCCCACCGTCCCTCGCCTCGACATCCGTTGAACAAGGCCGACTGGCCGTTCGCAACGCATTCTTGCTGCGCAGTCACCACTTTCCCGACTTCTTCCCTTATGGGATCTACACGATCCCCGAGATTTCAGCCGTAGGGCCCACCGAAGAAGAACTGACGAAGCAGGGCGTACGTTTTGAAGTCGGTCGTGCCCACTATTCGGAAGTCGCAAGAGGGCCGATCGCCGGAGACACCGAGGGGATTATCAAGATTCTCTTTCACCGGGAAACACTGGAGGTTCTGAGTGTGCATATCATCGGAACCTTGGCGACGGAGCTGATTTCTCTTGGCCAAATGGCTTTGAGTCTGCGTGTGCGTGTCGATTACTTCGTCGACACGATCTTCAACTATCCGACATTTGCTGAGGGTTTTCGCATCGCTGCACTCAATGGGCTCAACAAGCTCGACGACGACGCCAGTGCGAAATGGTCCTAGTCGTGAAGAATTGAAGACCTGCCATATTCGCACGGATCTTCAGCCAGTACATGCAGATGGCCGCCAATCTCTTAAGAGACTGGCGGCCATCCGTCATTGTGCCCTGCAGGATCTGATCGACTACACGGCCAGTAGGCGCGTGCGGAAGTGATCGACGAGATCGAGCTCACTGGTGCAACTCGGGCATGCCAAATGAGGCGTCTTGCGACCATCGACGAAAGTACATCCCGTCGATTCGGCCACACGCTGAACTTCATCGACCTCACCGTCGGCTTCTTCTCGAGCATCGACGGCACGCCAGTCAACAGCACGTGAAACCGTCTCCGTGTACACCACGCCCTTCGGCAGGTATACCTTGAAACGTTCACCACATGCGCATCGGTACGATAAACCTAGAGCCACGGCTCTGTCCTCTCTTAAGAGGCAGGGGTGGGCGTTTCAGCCAGCGAAGGAAACTGGGTAGACACGCCAAGGTCGTGGACCAGGTGGGGATAGTGCCGAGCGCGGGCCAATAGGACAGGGAAGAGCACCCGCGAACGATTTTCAAGATACCACGAACCCTCGATTTGCGTTACAACCTTTCTCAAACGGTGCCCGTCATATCCAAGGGGCACTGCAAGTTGCAGACTCACGTTCCCAAGATCACCGTTTCTGTGTATGTTCGTGCAGGTGGCCAAAACATGCTCGATCGACAGACATTCACCGGTCCCTGGGCCGGTCTACCCGTAGCTTGGTCGGAGGATGATACCTTCGATGAAGAGACCTTTCGTGCCGACGTGGCACGCTGCTGCGAGGCCGGGATTCCAGGTGTCTATTCTGGTGGGACGAGTGGTGAGTTCTACGCGATGGAACTCGCCGAATTCCAGCGGATCGCCAAGTGCCTGATCGACACATGTCATCAGCACGATCGTCCAGCGATGGTTGGGTGCACCGCAACGTACACGCGCGGTGCCATGCAGCGAGTAGAAATGGCTGCCCAGATGGGCGCCGATGCGATTCAGGTGGCTCTTCCCTTCTGGCTGCAAGTCGGCGAAGAACAAGTGGTGCCCTTCTTCCGAGACATTGCGCGGGCCGCCGGCGACCTACCCGTTTCCATCTACGAGACAACACGGGCCAAGAAGGCCCTCACCCTGGCACAGCACAAAGCCATCAAGGATGCAGTACCGGGCTACGTCATGGTCAAGGCGAACGAGGGAACCATCGGTTCCACGGCAGAGGGCTGCGAGGCACTCTCCGCTTTCGTCAATGTTTTCGTTTCCGAACATCGCTGGGCACAGCTGGGTCCTTTGGGTGCTGCTGGCGGTTGCAGCGCTCTGGTCTACTGGAATCCGCGAATGACCCTGGAACTGTGGGAACACATGCGCCAGGGTCGTTGGGATGCATTGGCAGCGATGGCGCCACGGCTGACGGCGCTCAACGACTTTCTTTCGGCACAGTTCGCGCCACGCGGCTTCACCGATACAGCCTACGACCGTATGGGCGGACGGGCGAGCGGTTTTCTTAAGACCAGTTTGCGCAACCGCGCGCCCTATCCGAGCGCTACACTCGAAGATGTAGAGCGACTGCAATCGTGGTACGAAGAGCATTTTCCAGAGATGCTGCAGTTGTAGCGCGCCATCCGTTTCTCCAGCCTCTTTTCAACCAACCTGATCTCATGAAAACAGCCAAATTTGGCGGCAGTTCGCTGGCGTCCGCTGCACAGATCCGCAAGGTCTGCGATATCATTACGGCAGATACCTCGCGGCGTCTGATTATCGTGAGTGCTCCTGGCAAACGAACCGCACAGGACACGAAGGTGACGGATCTGCTGATCCAGGCGGCGGAAGCGCGACTCACGCATCAAGACGGCGAGCAAGAGATGGGTCTCGTGGAGGCTCGTTATGTCGAGATCGCTAGCGGCCTGGGGCTTGAGCAGGATGATGTGGACCCGATCATCGCCGACCTACGTCATCGACTGCAAGCTGACACGGCGGATGAAGGTCTATTTCTCGATACCATGAAGGCCGCAGGCGAAGCCAATAGTGCGCGTCTGACAGCAGCATTTCTTCGTCATCGAGGTGTCGACGCACACTATGTGGATCCGGGCGAAGCGGGGATGATTCTATCCGATGAACCTGGCAATGCCCGCGTCCTGACCCAATCCTATGGGCGTCTGCGAGGACTACGGGATCGCGCGGGGATCACCATCTTCCCTGGTTTCTTCGGTTACACCGAGGCCGGTCGTCTGGTGACGTTCCCCAGGGGTGGATCTGACATCACGGGCGCCATCCTGGCGGCGGCCGTCGATGCCGAACTCTATGAGAATTTCACCGATGTCGATTCGGTCTTTGCGGCCAGTCCCAGACTTATCGATGCGCCGGCCCCTGTCGACGAGATCACCTATCGTGAGATGCGCGAACTTTCGTACGCAGGTTTTTCCGTTTTCCACGATGAGGCACTCGAGCCCGTCGTCCGTGCAGGCATCCCGGTCGCCGTAAAGAACACGAACAATCCGGCGGCATCCGGTACACGCATCGTCACGACACGCCAGGTAGGCGACACTCCCGTCGTCGGGATCGCAGCCACTGCCGGCTTTTGCACGGTCTATGTCAGCCGCTATCTGATGAATCGGGAGATCGGCTTCGGCCGCCGGTTGCTGGAGATCTTCGAAGACGAAGCAATTCCCTTCGAGCATACGCCGTCGGGTATCGATAATCTGTCCATTATCGTTCGTGAAGACTTCTTCGACCACGCCGCCGAAGAGCGAGTTCTGCGTCGCATCCGGCACGAACTGGATGCCGACGAAGTATCCGTCAAACGGGGTCTGGCATTGGTCATGGTCGTCGGCGAAGGCATGAGCCACACGGTGGGACTGGCGGCGCGCGCCACGGCCGCATTTCGTCAGGCTGGGGTCAATCTGGAAATGATGAACCAGGGCTCCAGCGAAGTGAGCATGATGTTCGGCGTGAAGGACCATGATGTAGACGACGCTGTGTGCTCTCTCTACACCGAGTTTTTTCCCAGCGACCACTGATAGAAAAAGGGCGACCGTTATGCGACTCCCCACCTATGTGCCTCGCCTGTTGTTGATATTGTGCTTCACAGCTGCGCAGGTGTTGCCCGCCGCTGAAGTCGATACCGAAACGGAAGCGCCCGAGACAGCTGCGGCGGCAGATGTTGTCGACGATGCCGACAACGAAGAGGAAGAGGACAAGGGCCCTACCTTTGCCGAGACTGTTAAGGGATTTCGTCACCTTCCCGGTCTGTTCGATCTCTATATAGACGACGAAGAGAACAAGGTTTTCCTGGCGCTCACACCAGAGCAATTTGGCGAAGTGTTCCTGTGCAATATCAGTCGTACTCAGGGCGACGGGTTCTTCTTTGACGCGGGTGCCACGATTGGCCTCGGACTATCTGGCTACGGTATGCCTATACGTTTCGACCGCGTGGGCAAGACGATCTTTTTCAAGCATCCCAATGTCTATTACCAGGCGGAACCAGATGCCGCCATTCGGCGCGCCGTGGAGCGTCTATCCGATTCTGTGTTGGGGATGGCGACCATTGAAGGTCAACCCCACCCGGAAACCGGGGCCGTGTTATTGGACCCATCCCCTCTGTTCGTGCAGGACATCGCCATGATCGGCTTCGTCTTTAGCAAGATGGACGATGTGTCGTATTCGATCGATGCCGGTATGAGCTACTTCGGGGAGTTGACAAATCACCCCACCAATACGGAGGTGGATGTCGTTCTCACTTTCACGACATCATCGCCAAAAATCGAGATCCCGACTCTGCCTGACTCACGCTCCTTTCAGCACATCTATCACTACAGCCTATCACAGCTTCCCGACTCTGATTTCCGCCCCAGGATGGCAGATGATCGAGTCGGGCACTTTCTGACCCTGCATCAGGATTACACGTCGGTCCTGGATCACGACGCCTACGTGCGCTACGTCAATCGGTGGCATTTGGAAAAGGCCGAGCCACGCTTCAAGGTTTCCAAACCCAAAGAGCCCATCGTCTACTGGCTGGAGAATACGATTCCAGTCGAATACCGTGACGCTGTGCGTGAGGGGGTCTTGTTGTGGAATGATGCCTTTGAGCGGATCGGCTTCGAGGATGCCATCGTCGTCAAACAACAACCGGATGCCGCCGACTGGGATGCCGCAGATGCACGGTATTCGACGATCAGGTGGATGGTTCAACCAGGTCGAGGCTACGCCGTCGGCCCCTCACGAACCAATCCTTTCACCGGCGAAATCTACGACGCCGACATTCGCATCAGTGCTGACTTTATTCGCTACGCTTATCGTGAATTCACCGAGCTTGCCAATCCCGTTGCGCGCCGCCAACAGGCCATCGGTGACTCGATCGCCAGTACCCTTGGACTGCTGGGTGATCCAATGCACACGTGCAGTATGGCGGATGGCCTGATGCAAGAAGCGGCCTTCGGGTGGCATGTCCTCAACGCCCGCGCCGGCGATGGCGGCATGGCGGATCCCGATGTGCAGAGCTACCTGCGTCAGCTGATCATCGAATTGGTGGCGCACGAAGTGGGACACACCCTTGGCCTGCGACACAATTTCAAGGCAAGCACCATACACACGCTCGCCGAATTACACGACCCCGAGACCAATCAGAGGGAAGGCGTTGCCGGTTCGGTCATGGACTACAACCCAGTCAATATCGCACCTGATGGGCACCCACAGGGTGAGTACTACATGACACACCTCGGGACCTACGACTACTGGGCGATCGAATACGCTTACAAACCCCTCGACGAGGATGGCGACAGCGAGCGCAAGCAACTGGCACGAATTGCATCGCGCGCTGCCGAGCCGGATCTCACATACGCCACCGATGAAGACGCATTCTACGACACCCGTGGGATCGATCCGCACGCGACACGGTGGGATCTGCGCGACGATGCCATCGCCCACTACCGAGATCTGATTTCGATCTCTGACGAGCTGTGGTCAAAGATGGAAGATAAATTCCAGAAGAAGGGTGAGCGCTATCAGACGCTGCGCCGGGTCTTTGGCTGGGGCTTCCGTCCCTATACATCCGGTACCGGCAATGTCGCGCGCTACGTCGGAGGCATTTTTCATCATCGCGATCACATCGGTGATCCCGACGGTCGCCAACCGTTTGTACCCGTGCCGGCCCAGCGGCAGCGTGAGGCATTGGCCTTTATCACTGAGCACGTGTTGGGTCCCGATGCATTTCAATGGTCACCTGAATTGCTCAACAAGCTGGCACCAGAACGCTGGCAGGATTTTACCTGGTCGCAGTACGTAGGTGTCACGCGGATCGAAACCCCGATCCACCAGCTCGTGTTGAATGTTCAACGACAGCCGCTGAATCGTTTCTACGATCCGATGCTCCTGCAACGCTTGCTGGATCTGGAGCTGCGTTTCCCGGCCGATGAGGAACCCTTCACGATGGCCGAACTGTTTGCGACACTGCGCTCCTCCATCTGGGCAGAGGCCATCCAGGGAGCACCAATCAACAGCTTCCGTCGGAATCTGCAACGAGAGCATCTGCATCACCTCGAGACGCTCGTCCTGCGCCTGCCTGCAGGAGCACCCGCCGACGCGCGCAGCCTGGCACGGGCGGACTTGGTGGCTATTGCAGAGGCGATTACTGCAGCCGACCGAACAACGCCGGTGGATGCCGTGACCCAGGCACATCTTGTAGAAACCTCAGCTCAGATCACGGCGATGCTCAACGCGGGTTTCCACAGACAATAACACGCCTCAAGGCCACGAAGATCGTGGTCACTGATTTCGCGCAATTGCACGATTTTGAAGCGACCCACAGCAGACGCGGTGGGTCGCTTCTGTTATACTCCCTGCCATGCTTTGTTATCCGCTCAGACAGCTGCAACTGGCATGTGACGCCGAGCCGCTGGCCCGAAAAATTCTCTTCGTCCCCAGGTTGCGTACGGGGCATACCTTGCTGGCTTCCCTGGCTCGACACGGAGTGAGCTGGACGAATCTGCACGTCACAACACCTGTTGATTGTGCGCGTGATCTAACACAAGTCGATATCGCCCTGGGCGGTGGTCGAATCCTGGGTGCAGACGAGGGCTGGTTGTTGTCGAGTGAGGTATTGGCTCAGCGACCGGCAGAAGCCGAAGCGTGTTATGGTAGGATCGGTCCTTCCACACCACAGGCGTTGTACAGAACCCTGTCGGCTCTGCGACAGGGTGGTATTGGTCCTGCCGAACTGGAGCAGGCGGAACGATCGGATCACCTGCGCATATTGCTGGCAGAATACGAACAGCAGTTAGAAAACGGCCAGTGGTGGGACGAAGCGGAGATCCTGCGGCGGGCGACGCAGAACATGGGTGATTCAGTTCCAGCGCAGGATGTGCACTATCTGATCCTCGATGAAACAGAATTGTCCACCCGAGAACAGGCCTTTGTTGAGGGCCGATCAGGATCGGGTCTGCGACGGATAGGCCGAGCCGATTACGGTGTCGAGGTACCGTCTCATTGTGCTCATCGGCAAATGCATCACGCCGACGTCGTGGGTCTTGGTCGCGTCTCGACGACGGCAGGAGCCGATTTCCAGAACGCCAGGTTGGCGGGCCTGGTACAGGGGGATCTGTTTCTTGACTCTCTGCTGCAAGCGGCCCAACCAGAATCAAAAGCGGCACCAGAAGATGTCGACGTCGAGCCAGCTGGGCGTCTGCTGACGACGGGGCTCGCAGCAGAGGATGCTGCCACGGTGCGGTTGTGGCAGGCGACAGGACACGAAAGTGAGGTCCGCGCCGTGCTGCGTGATCTACTTGATCGGCAGTTGCCGCTGGATGACGTGGAGATCGTCTATCCCACAGCTCACAACACGTATCTGCCCTTGCTCTACGATGCGATCTGCCGATTCGACATCGCAGCGCACTTCACGGGAGGGGTACCTGCCTCGATGACACGTGTCGGACGCTGCCTGCGTGCTTTCCTCGTCTGGATCGAGCAGGATCTCGATGGCCGCGTACTGATCGACGCCTTGCGTTCCGGTGATATCTCCTGGAATCAACCCGAGGTGAGTGTCGCACAAGTCACAGCCTGGTTGCTGCAGGGACGAGTCGATAGAGGTCGAGACGCGGCAGCGATGGCTTTGAGGCGTGTTGCCGCACGCAGTTCACGGTCTCCCGATCATCAAGCACGACAGCAGGCCTTGCAACAAGCAGAAGCTCGCTTGCAGCAGTTTGTCGCGCACGTGCCCGACGAAACGGAAATAGATCTCTCACAATTGGCGCAGGGAGCGCTCGGGTTTCTGCAAATGGTGGCTGCAGAGCAAGAGACGGATTGGGAGGAACCGGTCCTCGCTAGACTGGCAAATATCTCAGCCCTTGGGGCCACGAGTCGTCAGCCTCGACATCAACAAGCACGACAACTGTTACACCAGCTTTCGTCCGTACGGGTCAACGCCAAGGAACCGGGACCTGGCCGACTGGCCATCTCGTCTATTGCGGACGGCGGCTATTCAGGACGTTCACACCTCTATGTACTCGGCCTCTCAGAGTCTCACTTCCCATCTCCCGCATCGCCTGATTCGGCTCTGTCTGACGCAGACAGAGAGCGTTGGTCACTGCCATTGTCACGAGACCGACCGCAAGCAGACACAATGCATCTGGTTCGTGTGATGGGGGTCTCCCGGCAAGTTACGCTCAGTGCCCATCGACTCGCTTTGGCCGATGGGCGCGAGCCTTTCCCAACCCCCCTGTTTTCTCAAGCCGAGCGGCAGCTGCAGGCAAGACCTGTCTGGCAGCGACCCATGTCAGTGACGGGCACGGGGTGTGACGACCTGGAACGATTACTTGGCCAACGTCGACGGCAAGCCTACAAAGGCGCCATTGCTGAGGCCTTTGCCGCAGTACATCGGGGCTTTGACGCTGACCGTGCACGCGGGTTGGGTGTGACCCGATTTGACGGTTGGATCGGATCCGAGGCGAAGGCGATGGAAATGGATCGTCCCTGGTCGGCGCGCATGTTGGAGACCCTGGCCAACTGCCCGCGTCGTTGGCTCTGGGAAGACGGACTGACGTTGAGGGTCATCGATGAGCCTGCACGTGACCCAAGACGCTGGCTCCAACCCATGGAGAGGGGCAATCTTCTGCATGGGGTATTCCTCGATTTCATGCGATATCTGCAAGACAGAGAGCAGACACCAGACGAGGACCATGCGTCGGTTCTTGCCTCTCTGGTAGATGTCGCCATCGAGCAGATGCAGACACAAGTGCCGGTTACGATGCAAGCTGCCTATCGCAATGACCGACGTCGAATCGAGCAGGCGGCACAGGTATTTCTGCAGGCAGAAGCGGAGCATTTCCGTGACAGACCCGGGCTGCAGGCGGTTGAATTTGAACGTGATTTCGGTGGCCCAGACGATCCAACCGTCATTGATCTGGGCGAGACGATCTTGCCTCTTCGCGGTCGCATCGATCGCATCGATCGTGTGCCCGGTACGGCGGATGAAGATCCTGCCTACGAGGTTTGGGACTACAAGACGGGCAGCACGTATGATTTCGACCAGGCAGACTTGTTGGCGGGAGGCCGACGACTGCAGTGGGCCCTGTATGCCTTGGTGGTTCCGCACCTGATGGGAGAGGCCGCGCACGTGAGTCAAAGTGGCTACCTGTTTGCCAGCGACCGTGGCGCAGGACAGCGCTTCGTCGCGTCGCCGCTTTCCCCCCATGATCTGGGCCGAGTTCTCCAGCCCCTGCTGGATATGGTGCGACAAGGATTGTTTCCAGCGATTCACAAGGGGGGTGCAGGCAGACCTTGTCGCTTCTGTGACTTTCGTCGAATCTGCTCAACCGAAGCACATGACGACAAAGGTCTGGCCAGTCGCCGCGAGACGATGACCCACTGGACAGGTCTCGTAGAAGGGTGGGCGCAGGCCAAAGCAACAGCACGTACCCAGGCGAGCCAGGTCGTTGAGAAACGCCTGGCGGAACGTGGCTTGAACGTGGCAGATATTGGTCCGCTGGAGGCACTCGACCAGATCAACGCGTGGGTGTCATCGTGAGCGAGCCAATTGATCAGCCGGCGCGGCTGCGATTGCGTCAGCAGCTAGACCGCAGTGTGATGTGTCTCGCCGGTGCAGGGGCAGGCAAGACACATGAACTCGTCCTGCGAATGGTCGAATGCATTCGACAAGGCCGCTGTCGTATCGACGAGATTGCTGCCATCACCTTCACACGCAAGGCGGCGGGTGAGCTACGCGGCCGCTTCTACGAAGGCTTGCAGTCTGCCTCCGAGACCACTACAGAGGTTGGCGGTGACCCGGGAGAGATATCCCGCTTAGGTCAGGCTGTGCGCCATTTGGACCGGTGCACGATCGGGACCATCCACGCATTCTGCGCCCGCATCCTGCGGGAATATCCTGCCGAGGCTGGGCTTCCAGGCGATTTCCACGAAGTGGAGGAGCGTGAGGAATTGTGGCTTGCGCGCGACGCCTGGGATCGCTTCCTCGAAGCGCGCTCCGCAGCAGGGGATCCACGACTCCTGTCCATTGAGGAGACGGGACTGACGGCCGAGCAATTCTACCAGTTCTTTCTGTCTCGCTGCCAATACAGTGACCTGCCCCTCAAACCCACCGAGCAATCTCAGCCGGATCTGCAAACTCCCACAGATCAGCTGCGAGAATTCGTCGAGCAAGTCGCAGCACAAATCCCCGAGA
>JABJJN010000083.1 GCA_018660835.1 Gemmatimonadota bacterium
GGCAGAGCGCTCCTGAGCAGTCATGCCAGGCCCTGTATCCTGAATCGAAATCCGATAACGATGTGCCGTCTTACCATTGCCGCTGACAACGTCGCGGGTCGTGCTGTCGACGGTCTCAAAGCGCAGTGTGACGCTACCCGCCGTTGTGAACTTCACCGCATTGCCAAGCAGGTTGATGAGGACTTGCCGCAACTTCGCTTCATCGCCATGAATGGGAAGCGAGTCCGAAGGCAGCCCCTCCAACTTCCACTCGAGCCCCTTCTCGCGACAGTGAACTTCGAACATCGTGCCGATGCCATGGGCCGTGCTGTGCAGATCGAAATCGGCCAGTGTCAGCTCCATACGACCTGCCTCGATCTTAGAAATGTCGAGGACATCGTTGATCAGACTCAGCAGATGATCGCCGGAATTCTGGATCGTTTCGACGGCATGCCGATGATCACCGGCCAGGTCATCTGAGCGTTTGAGGATCTGTGCATAGCCGAGGATCGCATTCATGGGCGTGCGGATCTCGTGAGACATGTTGGCAAGGAACTGCGACTTCGCCTTGTTCGCTGCCTGTGCCTGATCGCGTGCCTGCGTCAGATCATTCGCCTGTTCCTCGAGAGCCAGATTCTGCGCGGACAGACTGCGATCACGGCGCACGACACGACGTGTCTGCCAGCCGACGAGAATCAGCGCGAAGAGCAGGCCTCCCGCCCACGACATGCGTTCGTAGGGCAGATGCACGGTAAGATGCACGGTGGCCGGTTCGACGGAATAGTTGAGATCGCGGTCGACGGCCTTCACCTCGAAGGTGTAGTCGCCGCGCGGCAAATCACTGAATTCGACGCCAGCTTCATAGACCGGCCGCCAGTCGTCGTGCAGGCCCTTGAGCCGGTAGACGAAGGCCATGCGATGGGGCGGCGTGAAATCACTCGACCCAAGGAACTCGAAACGGAGGAAGTCCGCCGTGCTGGGGAGTGAGAGTTCATCCACGACCCCATGACTGGCTTCGGCGATGACATCCGTCAGCCGCACACCTGGTGGCTCGCTCGAGGGTCGATAGCGGGAGACGCCTCCCTCGGTGGGTATCCAGAGATCTCCAAAGGCGGTCTCCATGACATCCTGCGCGCCGTCGTGGGCTAGACCATCCTGACGCTGATAGCGTTGTGTGACGAGGCCATCGGTGACGAGCAGCCCCAGCCCCCACGTGGCGATCCATAAGCGCCCCTCTGCGTCTATGTGACTCCCGTGATAGAGTCTGCGTGCCTCCTCAGGAAGCCCCTGGCCGAAGGGTGCGAGATGATCGCCCTCCAACCAGGCTGGGTTGTGCACCTGCCACTCCTGCTCTTGCTTGATCAGTAACAGTCGATCACCTACCAATTCAATCCCCCGAAGGGTCTCGCCGAATTTGCCGTCGTTTGATGAGCCCCCCGCAGGTGCGAGCCCGTGAATCGGCCCAACCTCCCGCCAGATCGAGCCAGTCCACCTGCCTATCCAGTTGTTCTGCACGGGACCGTTGTCGCTTTCATATCCCGCCGCCCAAAGCCCTTGCTCGGCGTCGGTAGCCAGCTCTACCCATCCCCACTCCCGAAAGGCATGTGTCATGGCGAAACCGGCATCATCAAGAGCCGCGATGACTGAATGCTTTCCCACCTTGCCGACGACCCAGAGGCTGCCAAGGTGTATGTGGATGTCTGTGACCGCGTTGATCACTCCCTCAGAAACCGTCACCTCGACCTCGGAAAACCGATCTTCATCAAACCGATACAGCGGTCCGGCCCAGGAACGAGCCCAGATCGTCCCCAAACTATCCTGAACGATCTCGTGGATGCCGTCGTCGGATTTATCGACATCATAGACGTCCAACCGGCCATTCCTTATGCGCGACACCGCACCGAAAGCGTGACCGAACCACATCGTCCCGTCCCGATCCTCGAAGGCGGTGAAGGTGATGTTGTGTGGCAGACCATCGTCCGTCGTGAGTCTCTCACGATAGAGCGATTCCAGCCGACTGACGCCTCCCATCAGACCACCGGCCCAGATCGCGCCGTGCTCGTCGACGTGAAGTGAAACCACCTGGTCATTGGCCAGACCATCGGTGCTCGAATACGTCTGCCATCCAGAGCCGTCATACACACCGATGCCACCACCCCAAGTGGACGCCCAGAGATTGCCTTCGTGATCAACCACCACGTCGGTCAGACCCAGCGATCTGTCGCGCATAGCATCCGGTACGATTACCTCTTTCTCCGATTGACCGTCAAAGTGCCACAGTCTGTCGCGTTCGGCGATCCAGAGATTTGTGCTGTCGCCTGCAATCGCCCTTGCCTGCTCGTACGACGCCATCTTCACAGAATCGAGATAGGTGATCCGCCCATCCGGTGCGACTCTCTGCACCTTCGATCTACCGCCTACCCACATTCCGTCAGCCCGACTGAACACCGCCTCACCACTGCCGAAGCCATCTTCCTCGGTGTAGGTCGATGGATGCCTGCCATCGTAGGTGGTGATTGCACCGAATCCTGAAAGCCAGATCTTACCGGTCTTGTCCTGGGCCACTTCCCGGATCCCGCCATAGAGTTCGGGGAGATAGTCTGCGGCAATAACCGTCTGGAGTTTGCCGTCCTTCAAGGCGAACAGGCCGTCTTTGCCCGCAATCAGAAGCTGGCCATCGTCCAGCGCGTACAGTGCCTGGATGTCTTCTGGGATGCCATCGGCTACCGTGTAGCTTGTCACCTGTCCGTGGCCGATGCCGGTCAGACCTTCCGAACTGGCCACCCACAGAATGCCTTGTTGATCTTGGACAATATCCCTGACCATGGCCGACAGAAGTCCATCCGTGATCCCATAGGTCACCCACGGATCGTCCGTCGCCTTCGTCGAACGAGTTGTCGTCGTTCCCGGACCCAATTGGATTGCTTCTTCCAGCAGATGAATGTCGAGGCGAGCATCAGAGACGGAATCAGGTGCGATCGTGAAACGCATCGTGTCCTGGCCGACCGCCATTTGGTAGCTGCCGGCGTGCAACTGCCGGCGCAACACGCCGTTCTCGTCAGTCTGATGAGACCACGTGAGTTCCCCACCAGCCTCACCCATCTTCACCTGCAGCCGCCTGACGGCCGTGCCATCCGCCCAGTGAAGGCTAGCCTCCACGGTGCCTATATCACTATCAACCCCGACGGGGTAGACATCACCGACGTAGCCGGTACTGAAGAGCTTGCTGGGATATCTCCCCCACGCGACCCACGAGTAGTCCCGCTGGTTGGCTTGGTCCACATCGACGACGACAACATCGTAGCCCACAGGATGTTCAGAGCTGAGCCGCGCGATACCCGCCTCCGCCGCGCCGGGCAGATCAGCAAGGGGGATCCTCCATTCATAGGTCTGTGTGTTTTCTCCACGCTGCATCGCGGCCTCTTCAGAGAACTCCACGGTGTAGTGGGAGCCACGATACTCGAACTGACTCGATTGATCGTCGTGTGTCGCGTCCACATAGATCTCAACGCCGTCGACCTGGGAGTAGTAGACCGTATTCGGATCGTCCACCCACACGTCATCTTCGACACGCACGGCGATCAGCAAGACAGTGCCATCTTCGCCATGTCCGATGGCGTGCCAGGCCTGTAGGTCCTTCTCACCGTTGACTGGTATTCCGGCTTCCAGATGGGTGATTGGCAGCCACTGGGTATCCTCAGGCCAGTCACTCAGATCACCGTCGATGACGATGCCTTCGAGAGCAGGCGCATGGGCAACGGCGCCATTGTGGGCCGCCGTTGGCACTGTCGATCCTACCAGAAGCACGACCGCAGCCATGAAGTTGATGGGAGATCTCCAGAAACCGGCCATGATCAGGCCTCCCCGCGGATGACGACGACGACCGTCTGGTCATCGTCCTGTTCGCCTTCACCAGCGAAGGCCTGCAACTCACTCAGAATCCGGCGCAGCACCATGTCGGCACTGCCCTCTGCCTCAGTACACGCTCGCTGTATCGTGGCACGCAGTCGGTCATCGCCATAGACATCCCCTTGCGAATTGCGTGTCTCGATCACTCCGTCCGTGCATAACACGAGGGCGTCACCCGGAGCCAGTTCATGGGCGACGGATTCGTAGTTGGTGCTGTCCCGTACGCTCAGGGGATACGCTTCGGCGACGACTTCGCTGACCTCACCTTGCTCGGTGCGGTAAATCTGCGGAAAAGGATTGCCTGCATTCGCCATCTGTACCTGACCACTCTGGCCATCGACCTGTGCCAGCAAACAACACACATGGGTCATACCCGGCATCTTCTTTGCCAGTCGCTCGTTCAGCCGATTCATCAGCGCCGCGGGTTGCGCTTCGATCTCGATCTGACTGTCGAGAATGCCGTCGAAACGTGCCGCCGGGATCGCCGCCTCCATGGAGTGCCCCGTCACGTCGGCGAGACAGACCGTCACGGTGCCATCCTCGTGCGAGAAGAACTGGTAGTAGTCGCCCCCCACGTGTGTCGCCGGGCGACAGGTTCCCGCCAGATCCAATCCCGACACGGCCGGCGCCGATGACGGCATGAGCCCCATCTGCAGATGGCGCGCCTTATTGAGTTCGCCATCGAGCTGATCGATTAGCTTCTTCTGCGCTGCGTCGAGCTGCTTGTGGGTTTCTTGGATCTCCACGTTCGCAACCGCAAGGTCGGCGTTCTTGCGCTCCAGTTCCTGCGTCAGCCGAAACAGCGCCAGATGCGAGCGCACCCGCGTCAATACCTCCGATTGCTTAAAAGGTTTGGCGATGTAGTCCATCGCGCCGGCCTCGAAACCGGCGACAATGTCATCTGTGTCGTCGTTGGCCGTGATGAAGACGACGGGAATCGGCTGCGTCAGCGGATCCTCCTTCAAGCGCCGGCAGACCTCGTAGCCATCCATCTCCGGCATCATCACATCCAGCAGAATCAGATCAGGCGCACCCTTGGCGGCGCTGCGCAGGGCAACCTTGCCGCTGGGCGCCAGCAGCACCTGGTGTCCGTCCATCTCTAACACTTGGCGCAGCACGTCGAGGTTGGCAGGCTGATCGTCGACGATCAAAATCCGCCCTGCCTTCCTCGGCGCACCACCACCCCCGGTTGCGGTCGGGAGTATGTCTGTCAGTGTCTCTCTTGTTTCCATCGTGGGGTTCTCCATCAGATGGTTGGGTTCCTGACAAACTTGATTGCGAAGGTTGTGCCACGAATGATCCAGGCATCTCCACCTCGAACACAACCATTTTACAATCAACTGCTTAGGCCACATTTATCCAGCCATGTTTAGGACAGGATTCACACGATCATCCCACACCTGTCCCGGCAACAGTACACCCGAATTGTATCGCCAACAGTACACCATGCAGAATGACCATCAAAACGGGCGTTGGACGAGCTTGCCTCTTACTGCTTGTTTGCCTGCAAGCCACGTGTTTGACATTTGGAAAAGGCGACCCCATGCAGAACGACTCCTTCA
>JABJJN010000086.1 GCA_018660835.1 Gemmatimonadota bacterium
CCCGTCTTCCGGGACATGGATCGTTTTGCATCCTATTTCATTGCAACCCTTGCACAGCAGGTTGAGGAGCAAATCCTACCAGACGGGGTCCAGGATGAACTCACGCCGCACTACCACGCCGTCGTCGTCAACAACATCCTGACTTGTGCAGAGAGCTGTGCGAAACTCGGTCTTTCCCTTGAGACTCGAACCCTCAACACCCTGCGCAAGATGTTGCGTTATCAAGAGCAGACCGTCGCACCCGACCGCTCTGCACACGTTGCTTTCAATGACAGTGACCCTGACCACGTGCCGAATGTAGCTGACCGTCTTCGAGCGATCGGCCTGGACGACTTCGTTCCCGATCCTGTCAGTCTTGGGCCCGAGGTCTATCCCTACGCGGGTGTGTGCTTCCTCAGACAACGGCCGCCCCAAGGCGATTTGTATCTGGCCTTCGACGGTGGCCCTTTCGGTCGCAGTCATCAGCACGAGGACAAACTTGGCTTCTGGTTACATGCCTATGGACGCAACTTCCTCGTTGATCCGGGACGCCACCTCTACGATCACAGCGAGGCTTCCTATCTCCCCTACCTGGTCACGACACAGGCCCATTCCACGATCACAGTGGATGGCAAAGGTCAAAACAGCCGGGCACGTCGGGATACGTGGATTGCAAAGACGCCGGGGTCATTGACATTCACTGAGAGCGACGGGCAGGTCCGCGCCTCATCCCAGTACGACCTCGGCTACGGATCCGACAACGCCATCGAAGTGATCCACCATCGAGAGATTGTCTTCGTCGACCAGAAATTCTGGATTCTCTTTGATACACTGACCGGCAGCGACACCCACACAATCGACAGCAGATTCCAGTTTGCGCCAGGCGATATCGCCTGCGAAGGCAACCGAACCACGACGCAGTTTGAGGATGCGAATCTGCTTGTCCTGGCCACAGGTGAGTGGACGTCTCGCATTCTCAAGGGCGAACAAGATCCCCGGGCGGGGTGGTATTCGGCGAGCTACAACAAGGTCGAACCGGCGCCCATGTTGTCACTCACCAGAGACGCCAGCCTGCCCCTGCGATATGCCGTCCTGTTGTTGCCATACCGAGGGACACAGATACCCGACACGGTATTCAGCTTCGATCAGAAGACTGCGACCGTATCCTTCTCCGGCGACACATATAGTGTAGCGACCGCCGCCCCGACGACTGCTGGGTCTGTTCAGCGTCCGCGATGACCTTCGGTTTCATTTGAAACCGCAGGCCCTACTGCAGCAAGGCCAACTTACGCGTTCGCGACGATGATCAGGTGACCGCTTCGCGCCGTTGCACGAAGTGGTAGGGATCTGCCGCCATCGCCTGCAGAGCGGCCCCCCACATGGCCTGCACGTCAAGCAGATGCGCCGTTGCCTGCAGGACAGTCCCGACGAGCAACCCGCCAGCACTCATCTGATCGGCAACGCGCTCGTAGCGCTGCTCCCAGCCGTCGAAGTTGTGGCGCCGGATGCGGAGCTGATGCACCCCATCAGGCAGATGTGCCTCGTAGGCGACGCTCTCCTTCTTGAACAGATACGGTGCCGCGGCGACTTCCTCGACACCGTGCATGGAGGTGTTGGGTCGAAGCCCACAACCGAGAAAGAGCAGTTGGCCGTCGGCATCCCGCAGCCGCTGGAAGGGTGATCGCGGCCCCACGGGCGTGTCGTCGAGGTGCTGACCGGCGAGCAACTCAGCCGCGCGCTTCCCAAATCCACATACCGAGTGCGTCGGCGAGGCGGAGCGTAGGATACCCGGTCGCGTCCGAAAGAACTCGGGGATCGTGCCGATGCAGCTCGGTGTATGCTGCAGGTCGAAGACGGGTTGATCGGCGCGGACATTGGCATAGGAGAGGGCGGGGATCAGCAATGTGCCCTCTTCGCCAAGGGCACGCAGCAAGGCGCGAATCACGGTCTCCGGCCCGCCCTCGACATGTCCCATCGAGGACAGGGAGACATGCATGAGCAGCACCCCTCCAGGGCGAACCCCGAGTCGGAGCAGGTCATCGACCAGGTGCTCGATGTCTCCCTCGACGTCCGTTACCATGGCTCCTGCACACCCCTAAGGTGCTTGCCGAGACTCGCCGATGGCAGGCAGATCGTTTGAGAAATCCACGACCCCCCACATCTCAGGGATGTGCATGTTGATCTCGCCCTGAGGTGACCAGACCCAGTTGTCACAGGGCGTCCCCTCGCGTCGCAGATAACCACCCTGGTGGTAATCCCATTCCCATTCGACGCGGGAGAAGTTCACACGCCACGCATCGCCCGCCTTGGGTGGGCAGTCACATCCCGCATACTCGGACATCGCAGTCCACGGGATGGCGACCTCCACTGTCCAGCCGCGATCTTCGTCGTCGGCGCAGTTCACGGTTCCATCGATCTGTACAGCATGGCGGATACCGACGAAGTCCCAGTCGTGGTCTGCCTTGCCCCCCTTGTTGTAGGCCTTGGGCAGATAGAGATCCCACACGGCATTCAGAGGATTGATCTCGAATTCCATGTATTGCTCGCCATCGCCATCGGGATCGAGGAAGATCTCGAAATCGTTGTCGTTGCAGATGACGGAGTCGCGCTTCGTCAGCGTCCCCCATACATGGGGCTCTTCCATGTCCGCGGCGAAGTAGAAGAACTCATCGTCCCACAACATCGCCGCTCGTGTCGCGAAGCGTGGCAACGGTTTGGCGTCGCCTTCGATATCGACGAACAGATCCGTCCACGGTGCTGCCTTCCAGGGGCCATCTGTCAGGTGGCCGTCGATCTTTAAGGGAGAAGCGGCGCGGTAACAGGTGTAACGCTTGGGTGTGATATCGCTCATGGCTACCCTCTTAGCTGTGTCATGTTGCAGACCAGGTCATGTCCGGGTCGATGGGCCAGATCGGTCGCTGCAGATACTCGTATGGCAGGCTGCCATAGTCGACGGTGCTCACACCAGGGCTCGCCAATTCGATCGTACTCGCAACAACCTGATCGAAGGACGCGCGATGCGCCTGATTCGACTTCACCACGAGGATCTGCTTCTCCTCGAGAATGATACCGGCACTCTTGAAGAAATCGCGATCCTTGCCGGTGCGACGCTTGGAAAAGATCACATCGATCTTGTTGCCAATGCGCAGCACGACCCGTGGGCCGGCATGTGACTCGCGGAAAGCATCGCTATTCACATGGCGCCCCCAACCACCATGGGTGGGCCCAAGAATCATATAGTTGCCATCGTCGATGAGCCGCACCGTGCCAATGACCTCGAGAGGTTCGTAAAAACGTCCATCGATCTTGCCCCCCACCTTCATCGACAGGGTCGCACCGATACCCGCCTGCAAACCTGCTTCGACGACATCGGCGTCACGAATGGTGAGCGCACAGTCTGCGGCACCGAGGCGGATCAGACTTTCGAGCACAGCGGGACTGTCTGCCGGACAGGCGCTACCGGGATCATCGCCCAGATCAACGAGCATGACCGGTGCCTGCTGCCGTGCCATCGCTTCGCGCACACCGTCGTCGACGCTCAGAATCGGCCGCACATCGAGTAGACGTTCGCGCTGATCCCACAGGCTTTGTCCGAGGTCAGCACACAGGCGATTCGCCAGCGCCTCGTCGCCATCTGTGGTGCAAACGATGGACATACCCGCGTCCGGCGAGTCGCCATAACCGTAGCCACCGAGAATCGTGATATTCACGACACCGGGTGTCTTCTCGAGTTCGGCGCGCGTTTCGTTCAACTGATACAGCAACAGTGTCTGTTCCTGCTCGGGGATCTGCGACCACGTACTCTGACCGATATTCGGCCCGATGATGGGAACGAAGAGCCGGCGCGTCACCGGATTCAGGCTTCCGTCCAGCATCCGCAGCAGACAGTCCGCCGCTTCAAGGCCTCGCTCATACCCATCGATGTGTGGATTTGTGTCATTGGGAAAGGGCACGATGTGCTCGTTCTCCCACTGGCTCATGATAGCGTGGAAGTCATAGGTCGCCACCATCGGCATCGCCTCGCCTAACAACGCACGTGCCGCTCGCACGATCTCACCCTCCGCATCATTGTAGGGGGCTTCCGCAACCATAGCGCCGTGGAGGGAGAAAAATACGCCATCGAGATCTCCCATCGCCTTCAGGGCACCAATGATCTCGTCGCGGCAATGTTCGAAGGTCTGCTGCCCAATGATGCCGCCGTGGGAAAAGCTGATGCCGACTCCGGGAACCAACTCAACATCATCTCTGGTCGCCCCCTCGATGAAGCCACCGACAAAACTCTTTGGATGGGCCCCCTCGAGCAGTGCTGCACCACGCCTGATACTGACACTCTCCATCGTGTCATTGCGCTCGATGGCGAATGTGTTCGTTTCGTGGATCAGCGCACAGACACCGACCCGCTTCGTCGCTGTCATGCGCTCTTGCCTCGTCCCAGAACATCGGCAAGATGCCGTGCGGCGATCTCTTCCTCGCCATCTTCAAGATGCTGTGGATTCAGCCAGATCGTCTGCTGTCTCGGTTGCGCACCGATGGCGAGGGCAGGTGTCCCTTGTTCCAGGATCTCGTCCAGTTCCATCACTGTATGGCCGACGAGAGTTTCATCGATCTTCACACGTGTGCGTGGGATGATCCGTGGGCGCCCGCCGCCTTTGGGAAAACCGACGTCCGCTTCGAGCACACCGCTGGCTCCCGCGAGAATTTCAGCCATGCGCTCTGCCATTTTTTGCCAGCGCTCGACCTCCCCGTCCCAGTCCACCGCCGCGAATCGTTTGAGGGCGAACACGAGCCCGACGATCTGCTCCTTGCCCACCTTGAGCGGCCGGCCAATGCCACCATTCGGAAAAGCCTGCAATCTCGCGGCTTCCACGAGATCTCCCCGTCCACACAGGATTCCTGAGTCATTCGGCCCGGACACCTGCTTTCCACCAGAGAAGATGACGAGATCACCACCCGCCTCTGAAAAAGCGCTCAGATTGCTCACGGGAGGCAGCTCGGCCGCCGCATCCACGATCACGGGAATGCCATGACGATGAGCAAGGTTGGCCACTTCCTCTAAGGCCACCGTCGGCGAGGGCTCGAGGGCAACATGCAGAATCGCCGCCGTCTTATCGGAGAGTCCAGCCTTGATGTGATCGGTCGTCGTGCCAGCCACCTCCCCCACCTCGACGATGTGTCCACCGGCGACGCCCACGGCGTGATCGAAACCAATGCGATGTTGCTTTTGCATGACGACTTCGTTCTTCCAGCCATCCGTCTTCGGCAACGCTTGCATTCGCTGACGATCATTTCCGGTCAGACAAGCTGCAGTGGAAAGCAGAATGCCCGCTGCCGAACCCGTCGTCACCAGCCCGGCGTCAGTACCCGTAAGATGAGCAATCTCTCCACTCGCCCAAGCGAGAAGCTCTTCGATAAAGACGAAAGCACCTGCCGCTTCATCCATTTTGGCCAGCACTTCCGGCGCGATCAACGATCCCCCGAGATAAGTCATGCTACCGGATGCATTGATCACACGGCGAACACCGATCTCGTCATAAACGCTGCCCTTTGCCATATCAGGCACTCTCCGGTGGCATGATGAGCCCCTCTGGATTGCGTACACCGTAGAGCTTGGGTAACTCCTGCCAATCCACGCCCGTACGCCCATTCCAGTCCCACATGACCTCGCCGTCAAGGAGGGTCAGTTCGCAGCGAAGTCGCTGCTTGGCCGGCAGTCTTCCACCGTGCACATCGAGAAGTTGGAAGTCGCCCTCGTAGACACTCAGGGCCGTCACATCGGCCACAGCACCGACCGACAGATGGCCAAGTTCTGGATGGCCGATTTCATTGGCGGGATTGATCGTCGACTCCTTCACGATCTCCTGCAGGGGCAGACCGATGGCGAGAAACTTCGACATGACATTGGTCATATCCTGCATCTCGTCATTCATGCAACTCGTGTGCAGATCTGTTGAGATCGAATCAGGATAGAAGCCCTGTTCGATGCTGGGAATGGCATTACGCCAGCAGAAACTGCCACCCCCATGACCGACGTCAAAAATGATGCCCCGCTCGCGAGCTTTGTGGAGATAGCTAAGCAACTTGCCATCGTCGTCGATCCACGGCACGTCCCCGAGATACATATGGGTCGTGATATCACCGGGACTCATGCGTTCAGTGACCAGTTCGTAGTAAGGTCTCTCCTTCGGAAACAAACCGAAATCGACCATCGATGGCTTGCCGAGTTGGCGCCCTGCTTCGAGCATGCGATCGACGGAGATCCACTCGGTGCCACAATAGTGCGCCGTCTTCATGCCCACGATGACGTCGCTGTGCTCTTTGCCCATCGCCACAGCACGATCCACGTCCATGTCCGCCTGATTCTGCTCAAGATCGTTGGCCACCATACCAGCACCAACGATGTTGAGGAAAGCGAACTTGCGCGTATCGAAACGATCGATCACGCGATAGCGGAAGTCCTCGAAATACCGCCATCCCGCCGAGCCCGTGTCGACCATCGTCGTCACACCGCTGCGAAAACTGAAGCCATCGGGCAGGATCGATTTGTCCCCCGCCCAGGAATTGCGAATGCCGGAAGACGCGAACATATGTGTGTGGATGTCGACGAGTCCCGGCATCACGTAGAGCCCGGTCATATCGATCACCTGGGCTGCCTGATCGACAGGAATCGCCGCATCGACGGCGGCGATCTTCCCCTTCGAAATCGCCACATCTTGTGCTTCGTCGACGGAGTTCTTGGGATCGATGACGTGGCCACCCTTGAGCAGCAGATCGTAGTTCATGTATTGGTCCCATTCGGTCTCAGAGAGAATGTCAGATTCTGCGATTTCGTACTAGCAGTGGGCGGCAATCCAGGCCTCGAGTTCTTCGGCGAGGGCCGCCTTCTTCTCATGACGAGCCGCCTCGAGTGGCGAACCACTCAAAAAGGTCGTCACGCCGCCATCTACGGCGATGTTCTGCCCCGTGACAAAACGTGCCTCATCAGAGGCCAGATAGACGGCACACCAGGCGATATCCTGAGGCTGGCCGATCGTCTCCAGTGGCTGAAAGTATCTGCTGCCTGGATTGTATTTGTCAGCAAAGAGTCGCTGGAATTCGTCGTGATGCTCTGGTTTGATCCGCTCCAGGCAGCCCTGCATGGCAGAACTCACATCGATGGCGCCGGGACTGATCGTGTTGGTGCGGATGTTGAAGGTCGACAGTTCAGCGGACAGGGCTTTGGTGACACCGATGATGCCACCCTTTGTCGCTGCGTAGACGGTATTCACCTCGCCGCCCTGGATTCCATGCACCGACGAAATGTTGATGATGGAGCCACCGCCGCGAGCCTTGAGATGCGGCACGGCATGATGGCAGCCCATCCACAGGCCCTTCAGATTCGTGTCCATCAGACGGTCATAGTCTGCTTCAGCCACTTCATCGACCGGGATCCAGTGGCCGACACCGGCATTGTTTACCAGAATGTCGAGACCGCCAAAACGCTCGATCGCCGCATCGACAAGCCCCTTCACCTGGTCTGGCTGACCCACATCCACGGCCATGGCCAAGACCTCACCACCCAGCTCTTCGATGTCAGCTTTTGTCTGTTCGAGTTTTTCCTGCGTGCGCTGGGCGATCGCTACTTTGGCTCCCTCACGCGCAAATTGCAGGCTGATCGCACGTCCCAGTCCCTGCCCGCCGCCGGTAACGATGGCCACCTTGTCCTTTAGTCGCATCCCGTCCTCCTCTGCAGATGGTTTTGCATCTAGCGCAGCAGCAACACACGCCCCACGCCGACACGTTCCGTTGGTGTCTTGAGATGATAGATATACACGCCCGTGGCTACTCTCCGCCCACGGGTATCACGTCCGTCCCAGGCAATCTCGTGGACTCCCGCGCCCAGAGCCAGCCCATCAGGTCTATACCAGATCCGTTGACCGGTTATGTCGTAGATCGTCAGGCTGACGGACGTCATCGTGGCCAGAGAGAAGCTGATGAGCGTGCGGCTGTTGAATGGATTGGGCCAGCTTCCCAATAGCGTCGTACGCACCGGTGTCTGTTGCGTTTCTCCGATCGCTGTCGCCACTGGCTCACCATCGAGGAATCCACTGAAATCGATGGGACCCGACAGTAGATCCTCGATGGCACTGCTATCCGCCGTACCCCAGTAGTTGCCCGTCGCTGACAGTGTCTGGTCTGTTCGATTCTCGATCGCTGTCGCATTGCCCGTGAATGTGTTGTCTGAAATCGACGCTGGCACCCTTACACCATCGACACGAATAGCCGTCGTATTGCCGTCAAAGAGATTGCCCACGATCTGGGGTGCCGCATCAAACACCTCCAGGGCAACACCCGTTGATGCAAATTCGCTGTTTCGAACCGTTGCCAGATCTGTCTCACTCAGCAACAGACCATTGCCAGTGAAGTGACTCATATCGACGGCGACTCGTGATCCGCCGCCGATACGCGCCCCTCCCGCGACATTGTTCGATGCGGTCGTCGTCCACATCTCGACCGTCGTCCCTGACAAATCGGCTCCACGACCGAGATTTCGTGACAGTTCCAGGTCCTCGAAGACCACGCGCTCTGCACCACTGGCATACACACCATTGGAGCGATTGCTACCAATAGATGTGCGATGCAGTTCGATAATACCACCCCAACTACGCGCATCGATCCCGTGGGCCCTGTTGGATTCAATCGCACTGTCCCACACATCGAGACGCTGTCCCGCCCCACCTTCAGCGAAGATTCCAGACCGTGGATCGCTCGCATCCAGTTGGCCATTGTCCGTGACCGTCGCATGGATTGCCTCCAGACTCGCATTGCTCATCAGGATTCCCTCCTGACCGCCGCCTTCGATGGTTGTGTTGCGGAGTCGAAGCGTCGCCGAACCACCGGCGGCAATCGCCGGTCCTGAGATCGACGCAAAAGCAGAGCCTGTAACGAGCGCATCGTCGAAGAGCGTCAAACTCAGTCCATTTACGAGTCTTGAGAATTGCGAGTCGATGACACGCGCGCTACCTGCAGTCGTCACGGTACCCTGAACACCGAATCCAGCCGAGCGCACGGAGGCGCCCTGCATATCGAGAATCCCATCTTCGGCGAGTCGAATGCCATACCACAGATCCGTTGCTTGACGAGAATCAACCTGGAGAGCGACGGGCGACATCAGCCCATCTATGATGAGTTCGCCTTCCACGATCCACTCCGTCAGCTCCGCGTGTCGACCACTGGCTGACAGATCTACCGGTGCGAAAGCGACCTGGCTTCCGCCTTCAACTACCAGACGCGCGCCCGCGGGAATGGTGAGATCCCAGGGAACTCGCCGGGTGCCACGCCAGCGTGTTGTGCCCGCAGGCAATCGTGCCCGCACCACCCCCAGATCGGCGTCTTCAAGCAGCAAGCGGCCTGTGGCCATATCCTCTTCAATCGAGGCGCTGCCGCCGTTGAGTACGAGCACGCCCAACCAACTCGTGCCTGGCGAGCCCAATGTCGCCGGCGCACCCGAACTCGCGTCGACGACGAGATCCCCATAGATCAGCAGTTCGCTCTTCTGAGTAGAGAATCCCCCTGCGCGACTATCGCCTGCAGCGAAGCGGACCTCCACGCCAGGATCCAGCGTCAGCGTCACACCAGGCTCGACGACGACATCTCCATCGATATCGACGACACCACGCCAGTGGGTATCCTCGCTCACATTCCCGCGGACAGGTTGGCGCAGCAGCACGTCGACGCTCATCGATCCGTCATCCTGTCGCCGGATGTTCTCCAGGACCAGCCCCACCTTCGTGCCACGTCGAAATCCACTGTGTACGCGTGCACCCGGATTCGAGTCCGCATCGAAGCGCGTCGCCGTGACCCCATCAAAGGGATCGGTTGCGTCCCCCTGATTGCCGTTGTGCGCCGTCGCATACGACGCGTCACGTGCCCAGAAGTCGAGATTGTCGCCACCGGTCACCGGATCTGGTGTTTGGCCAGGGAAACCGCGGTCCGCATACAGGCCATCCGCACAGACGAGATCGACCTGCTTGTGACGTTCCTCGTCATTGTCGGCCCGCTCATCGACGTGCCACAGCAGCAAACCCTCGCCCGGGATATTGCGATTGTAGTAGCTATCCTGCGCTTGTCGATTCTCCATGAGGAAATACTCATCCTCCGACATGGAGATCCGCAGCACCTGACCATCGTCATCGATGGAGTGCAGTTGGTGCGCCGGAGACGATTCGTTGAGTTCAACGAGACGCGAGTTGTCGATGCCCAGCCATCCGAGCCTGGCCAGCGACCACGCACTAAAAGCATTGGGCCCATCTTCGACTCCCCATCCCAGGGTGCCCAGACCCATCAACCCCCATTTGCCGATACCCGCCGAATCAACCTCTGGATCGATCTGGCCCGAGGCGGTCACCGTCGACTGATCAAACAGGTCGGGCAGGCCGAGGACATGGGCGAACTCATGACACATCGTGGACGCTGTGACAGAGAACACGTGACCTCGCTGCGTCGTCCCACCAAATCCTGAAAACTGACTGCGGACGCGAATAACCCCACCGCCAGAAGCGGCATCGTCACTGAGGAAGTCGGTCAGTAATCCGAGGGAAGCGAGGCCTGTCGCGCCACCGATGAAAAAGTCGCGGGGCACGGTGAGCAGATTGATGAAGAGGACATCGACGTAGCCATCATCGTCACCCGAGTTTGGCACGCCATCGGGTCCATCATTGTCGAACAGACCCAGATCGATGTCTTCATCTGCCTGTGAGAGAATCTCGAGGTTGAAAGGACCATAGTTGCCGAAGGTGCCCGCTTCTGCCGCGATGTAGTCCGCTCGCGGCGAGAGTGACGCATAACGCTTCGTCGCGACATCCCCCGCCACGGTAAGCTGTCCGCGGGACATTTCATCGTAGAAGTGGGTGAACGACCCGGGCAGGGCCGCATCGAACAGATCATCTGCCCAGGTTGGTTTGCGATTGTCACCGGCTGCCTCATCGGCGAAACGCGCAAAGATGACCAATGCATTGTAGGAGCCCCGTGCGATATTCGACGCAACTTGAGCCGGTTTGGACGCGGGCGTCGAGTTCGCCACTGCGCCAACGAGCGGGTTGGGACGGGTCCTTAGAGAGGAAGCAAGATGGGGCGTCGCACAAACAAAAAAATCCGCTGCCACAGACTGGGTAGCGGAAACAAAAAGACCGATCGACAGCGTGCCGAGACGAAAGAGGGCACGCAAGCTGTGCAGATCAGGCGAGTAGGTTGAGGCTCGAAGTAGGTAGCTGCAGACCGAATCCACCATCTGTTCGCAGTGGATTGTTTTCCTGCAGCAGAGAACGACTGCTGTTGCTTATGCGGTCGAAACTCGATCGCAGGCCACTTGTCACCGACTGCGCCGCCGTCCGCGACAGAGGCGAGGCACCCAGACCACTGAGCGGGTTGCTTTTGTCTACACCAACCAAACCACTCAACAGCCCCGGGCCGTCGTCGCCCCCGAGTAGACCACCGGTTGAGCCCTGGCTGAGCGCGCCCGCCAATGCCGGGCTGTTGCTGCCGCCGAGTAGACCTCCGGGTGAACCTGAGCTGAGGGCACCCGTCAATGTCGGGCTGTTGCTGCCCCCAAGGAGACCATTTAAAGGGCTGGATGGACGCACCTGACCGCGCATACGATCAATGAGGGCCCCGCCCGAACTGGGCAGATCGAACAAGGAGGTACGAGACCGGTCTTGATCTGGTGTAGCGAGCAAGCTACTTGTCGTCGTAGCCCCCCCAGGAGGCCCACTGGTAGCCTTCAGCGCGCCGAGGCTCTGACCGTCTTTGACGCGGTTCGCTGCACTGCGTGCAGCTGCCCGGTTGACGACAGTGCGCCGCGCCGTCTCAATGGCACGATCGGGGTCGGTCGGTGTCGAATCGGTGGAGACGCGATCTAAGCCGCGTCCCTTACCTCGCGCAAGCGCGCTGCCATCGATGACCGCCCCGGTGGCTTGAATCTCCATATCCTACTCTGGCCGTTGAACTTAACGCAACAACGTCCTAATCCTCTAGTACATAACGTACGGAACTGGCCTCTTCGGTTCAAGAAGATTTTTCCGGCGCCAGTGTCTCTGGATCTGGCGGTCTTTCAACCTCGTCTACGAAGGCCGTCGCCTCTGCCTCGTATGTGAGAAAGGGGTCATCGAGACTCAGATATTTGTCGTCCTCCACATAGATCGAATCCCAGTCGATTACGTAGCGAGCTTTCTGTCCCGAAAGGCATCGCATGACCTGCGAACGAGCCTTTGCTCGGGTGTCCTGCGGTGGCGTGACAATCGCCGCATTCACGTGCTCGTCGTCCACAACACGACGCAGCAGGCCACGATCGCGCAGGTCATAGTACAATCCCTTTTCTGGATTCAGATTGTGGTACTCCAGATCCAGCGACTGCAGCCACGGATCATTCCATTCGAGGCCCTCATCGGCCACAAAGGCATCCAGCAGCCACTTTTTCGTCACCCAGTCGATCCGATCCATCAATGACATCGGATCGTGTGTAAGCCCATTGAGGACAAAGCGCCATTCGTCCAGGACCCAGTCGCCTTCGTCGTCCTTGCCGCGCAAATACTGGTCAGCCAACTGCAGATACTGGCGCTGGATTTCAAGTGCCGTCGTCCAGCTTCCATCTTCGAGTTGCACTTCCCAGCGATAGGTCAGGTCCCGAGAGATATCTCGAATCGCCTGCACCGGATCCAGCAGCCTGACCTCCGGTATGATGCGCTCCTCCATCAATTCAAGCATCAGCGCCGTCGTTCCCACTTTGAGCGCCGTCGCGTACTCCGACATATTCGAATCACCCACGAGCAGATGCAGTCGACGATACAGTCCCACATCTGCAAGGGGTTCGTCGCGTGTATTGATAATGGCCCGCGAAAACTGAATCCACTGGTAGATTTCGGTGACGATGTGATCCGCTCGTTGTGAGATCTGATAGCTCACATCCGTCTCTTCGGCACCACCGTATTCAAATACGTCTGTGTGACAACCGACGCGCCCTGAGCCGGCGAAGATCTGACGCGTGACAAAGAAGGGAAGAATCGCAGGTAGCAGAACCTGGGAAAAGGGTACATCGCGGCGCACGAGATAATTCTCATGGCAACCGAACGTGGCACCCGTGTAGTGATCGATATTGTTCTTGAAGAAGCCACCCTCCTGCGCCAGGCCCAACTGATCGAGAGCCCGCTGCACGATCACTTCTCCGGCGCGATCTGCGGCCACCAGATCAAATAATCCTCGACACTCAGGTGTGGCGTATTCGACATGCCCCATGTCGAGATAGAAACGACCCCCGTTGAAAAGGAAGCCGCCATTGCCCGGAGGTTCGTCCCGTCCGCGGTAGTGGATATCGAGGATCCCCAACCCTTCTCGATAAAAGACAGTGTCTTTTGCTTTGGCAGAAACGAAGTCTGGACTGAGAAAGGGATCGGTGTCCGGCGGCATGCAGCCGAACTCGATCTCGAGACCGTAGATGCGATTGCGCATGGGGGATATTGCGGGGCTAGCGTTCCACGTACGAGGGCGCTGACTTGTCGCTTACATACTGGCACTTTTCGCGCTGACAGTTCATGCCGCACGCACCGCGTCGACTGCGGATGTCAGAGTTGCCTGGTCCAGGAGACGGAACTTCGTCTTCATCTGCACCGTGCGATCCAGCACACCCGCCTCAAGATGAACCGACGCCAGGGCACTGTCGATGGCTGCCGAGATTTGCGCTGCTGTGGGCTCAGTGAATTCGTCCTCACCGGCCTCTGCACGTAGTCTGCCAACTCCCCAGGCTTGCAGCATCGTCACCAGAGCCTGCTCGAGAGGAGCTGGCTCACGATCATCAGGTAGGTGCGCCAGAATGGTCTCTGCCACTTCTGGGCTGCCAGCGATAACCGCCGTGTTCTGGGCGGCACCGAAACTACCGTCCGCATCGACGGTACAGAAGGTCTCGTGATCATCGGTGGGATCCAACTCGGCGACCATGACGCGGGCGATGAAGGGCGAACGATAGATCTCATCAAAGGCCGCCTTCATGAGAGGCCCGACGCCGAAATTCACCAGCCGCTGCAGAGAGACATCTCGCGCCGATAAATTGAATGCCTCGAGATGTGCAATGTCGATGACAGCCTTTCGCAGTTTCTCGATATCTGCAGGATGGCCAACACCGGCGAAGCCGATCTGATTGTACGCCTCGAAGATCTTACGCGGACCCGGTGTTGAGGTCAGCAGGAGCAATCCATCGGCGTAGCGACAAGCGACGACGGGGCTCGCTCCGGCGAGTTGATCAGTCAGATACTCGCGTCGATTTCGTATGGCTTCAACCCAGCGATAGGGTTCGTCAAGCATCGCCGTCTCCCCTACCCAGCCACGTTGGCGCTGCGATATGTCGCTGCCAGGATGTCTTCATCGATCGTCGAGATCCCCTCAGCCGTGACACGCATCACCTGCGGATAGATCGCGGCGGTGGAACTGAAGCCACCCGTCGCCGTATCAAATTCTGCCGCCGTCTCAAGCATTTTTAATACGAGCAGAAGCGTCGACTCTTCGTCACGTTCCACGAAGGGTTGCTCCCAGCGATTTTGATAGTAAAGGGCACCACGAATAATGGGTGAGCCGGAGCCTGTCGTACAGAAATCGACGGACTCGAAGGTTGCGCCCAGCACGTCGTAGAAGAAGATCTTCCCACCTTCCGCATAGCCATCACGCGGACTCTCCTGCTCGTAGGTGACGTAGATCGGCACGACGGCACCGATGCCCTGCATTGCCATAGGCAAATTGTCGCGCAGCAATCTCGAGAGCGTCCGCAATCGACCGTCGAGGCTAAGTTCCTGCAACTGCGTGCGTCGATAGTGTTGGAAAGAGATTTCGAGAAGGCGCGCGATCTCGTAGGCATTGGCCGGCGAACCGGACAAGGCCATCACCGAGCGGTCATCCACTGACAACACTTTGGCGGCGCGATCGTAGACGATGACATTGCCAGCCGTCGCCCGACGATCACCGGCAACCAACACGCCATCGCGATATCGAATCGCCAGGATGGTCGTGCCTTCCGTGGGGGGATCGAGAGCCCCCGGGCCGGCGTCGGCCATCGTCGACGGCGCCGCATGGCCATGCTCACGCAGCAGATGCAAAAAATCGCTGCCATCCGTCAAGGGATTTGCCCCTGAGCGCCCATCGCCCCCGTCCGTCACGCCTTACTCGCCGGTTCGCTGGCGATAGCGGCGTGCCTGGTTGGGATCAACTTTGCGCATGCGGCGCAGAACATCATCGGAATTCGGCCGCTCTACTTTCGGGCGCCGAGGTCCTTCCTCATCGCCTCCCCCGTCGCCATCACCGAGGGGTTTGGTGGGTCTGGGTGCACGGTCACGCATACCGGAATCAGTCATGATCTTCTCCTCTTACACCAGTTCAGCAGCACATGAAGCGATCAATTCGTCAACGGAATTGGCACGATCCAAGTGGGCGTTGAAGATAGCCGCCGTGTCTGCATCTACACAACCTTTCAGATCGATGACGGCGACCCGCCCATTGCCGGTGTCAAATTCGATGGAGTCCCAATTCAGAGACCGCACTTGATCTCCAAAGCGACGTAGAGCTCCGCCACGAAACCAGGCACGCGTATCGCTGGGCGGCTGAATCATACAGCGCTCGATGTGGGCGTCCTCGGTCAACCGCTCAACTCGATCGCCAGAGGCCTCGACGAGAAGAAACAGACCTTCTTCGGGATCGATATTGTGATACTCCAGATCCTGACTCTGTAACCAGGCACGATCCTCGGGATTTCCCCAATCAAGCCCCTCCGCTGCAGCAAAGGCGTCGAGAAGCCATTTCTTGGTGACCCAATCAGATTTTCCGACCAATTCCTCGGGGAGTTGATTGGGGGCACCGGACAACGCCTGCAGAGCTTCATCCCACTGCTGTAGAATCCAGTCCGACTCCGCGTCACGACGGGCGAAGAGGGATTGGGCCCGTTCGAGATACCGACGCTGGACATCCAATGCCGTGGAAGGCGTTTTGTCGGCCAACTCGAGCGCCCATTGCCGTGACGGATCCCGTGAGATCGACTTTACTGCATGGATCGGATCCGCAAGGGTGACAGCAGGTAATTGCCCCGCCTCAAGCATCTCAAGGACCAGTCGCATGGACCCGACCTTCAACGCCGTCGCCCAGTCACACATATTGGCATCGCCGATAATGATGTGCAGACGACGAAAAAGTGCGGGATCCGCATGTGGCTCATCACGCGTGTTGACCAGAGGGCGACGGGTCATCGTATCGACACTGGCAATCACCTCAAAGAAGTCGGAGCGTTGCGACAGTTGATAGACGCCTTGATTTGCGCCGCGATCTGCCTCCACCCCCACCTTTCCTGCACCTGCATATATCTGCCGCGTCACGAGAAAGGGCAGCAATGCCTGAATCACGTCATCGAAGGGAATCTGACGCGGCAGCAGGTAGTTTTCGTGACACCCATAGGAATGGCCGTCAAAGTCGGTGTTGTTTTTGTAGAGTCGCACCTTTCCCGCGCCACGCTTCTGCGTGCGCTGCTGGGCACAGTGCAATAGAATCCGCTCACCGGCACGATCGTAGGTGACCAGGTCGAGCAGACTCAGGCACTCCGGCGTCGAGTATTCTGGGTGCGTGTGATCGTTGTAGAGGCGGGCGCCATTGGCGATGATCAGATCGCTCTTCAGCTCGCTCAAAGGTATCTTGCGGGCACGATCCTTCTGCAAATGCACCGTCTCATCCGTGTCATTGAGCAGTTCGTCGACTTCGAAACCACGCATATCGCGACGCGCGTTCTCCCGCCGATAGTCCCAGCGGGCGACGAAATCGCTCTGCAGAAAGCAGCGGATCAACTCCATCGACTCGTCGACGACGTCGAAGTGGTCGACGTCATCAACCTGAATTCCGTATTCGGTTTCTAAGCCGAAGACGCGCCCAGGTCGATGGGGATCAGAATCGCCACTCAAATGACAGTCCCTGTGCTGGCCATCTGTTCGCGCTCATCCACCGCCGCGACGGGCGCGACTCGCACAACGTTCTCTGGATCGTAGTCGAGGAGGGTAAGCCAATCGCCGACACTGTCGGAAGGTGGGAAGACCTCATTCTCCCGATACTCATTGCGTACGGCACCCAACAGATCTTCCAGACGCAACCCTGCAGCATCGACATCCGTCGCCTCGATGGCGCGCTTAATCGCTGTTTCCTTGGCGCGCTGCACGATGTTGTCGATGAGGGCACCACTGACGAGATCTCCGAAGTGCAGATTCTCTGTTCGTCCACTGCGCAAAGACACCTCGAGAAACCGCGTCTCGTCGGTTCGCGCGAAGAGCATCTTTGTCGTCTCCTCAATGAAGACGGCACGCGCAGCTTCGACACCCCCATGCTCGGCAACAGCCGTCGCATCGATGGGCAATTCGTCACTGAGATAGATGTTCAGGATCTGCGCCGAGGATTCCTTGTCGGGACGGCTGACCTTGATCTTGCGATCTATTCGACCTGGACGCAGGATGGCGGGATCGATGAGATCGTGTCGATTTGACGCCAAAATGATGACGACGTCCTGCAGGGATTCGATGCCATCCATCTCGGTGCAGAACATGGGCACCACCGTATTGGCAATATGGTGGGAGCGCATCGATCGGCGCGTGCCGAGAATCGACTCAGCTTCGTCAATGAAGATGAAGGGCAAATACCCCTCGCTGCGCTTGCGACGAGCCTGGCTGAACAGTTCGCGAACCATGCGCTCCGTTTCACCGAGCCACATGTTGAGTATCTCTGGCCCTTTGATGTGCATGAAGTATTCCTTCACATCGAGCCCCTCCTCCTCCCGCAGATGCTGCACAAGACTGAATGCCGTCGCCTTGCCGATCAGCGTCTTGCCACAACCGGGTGGCCCGTGCAGCAGAAATCCCTTCGGCGTGGAATACTGGAATTTCTCAAAAAGTTCGGGATGCAGAGCGGGCAACTCGATCGTGCCCCGAATCGCACGAATCGCCTCCTCCTGGCCACCGATCTTGGACCACGGCATCTGCGGCACATCTTCGAGGAAGTATTCCTTGCTGCCGCTGGAACTGAGGCGTTCGAGGGCCACTTTCATGGCGGGGTCGGTGCGGACCTCGTCTCCCACCTTCAGATCCGTCTCCTGCAGAGCGGCGCCACGTTCAAGCACGGCATCGCTCGAGCCATGTTCCTGGCCGATGCGCAAGCGCCCCTCGTCGAGCAGGTCTGCAATCTTCACGACTGGACCCGCAGGCGGAAACCCAAGGGTGCCAACCACAGCATAGGCTTCGTTGATCAGAACACGCGCACCCACCTGCAGGTCATGGCGGTCGAGCCGTGAATCGATGTTTGCGTAGTACTCAGATCCCCCGACAAAGACATTGGCGATCCCGTCCTTGGGCGAGCCGAGAAAAATGCCGACACGATTCGCCGGCGCTGTGACCTTCTCGAGAGCTCCCTCGAGCTCGACCAGGGTCCGTCGCGCCTCCTGAAAGGAAATTTCACGCTCAAGGAGCTGTCGTCGAAGTTGATACAACAGTGGCCGGGATGGATCCCGCTCGTCCACCGTCATCAAAATTTGGTCGACCATTGCCAGCGGCTCGTCGTCCGCGCTGGCGCGATCCGCGCCAGCGCCTAGACGATCTGATGCACGACCATGATCGGGCCGGTTGCCAGAACGTCCTCCATCATCATCGTCACCGGAGGCCTGATCAAGAAACTCGCGATCGCTCATATATCACCCTGCATCTTGGACCTGCCTCTAATGGATGACCGTTCCCAGACGCCCGTAGCGAGTTCGGAATGGCAGTGACGGCAGATTCCAGGCGAAGTTGCCCGCATCTGCAAGCATCTGTGGAAATCGATACAGCGGACCTGACACCAGCGTCGAAGACCAATAGATGATCATCGCTTTGCCCTTGATTTTCTCTCGTGGCACGGGGCCGAAATAGCGGCTGTCGCGGCTGCGGTCCCGATTGTCTCCCATCATGAAAAAGTGGCCCTCGGGCACGGTCAGGGGGCCGAAATTATCTCGGATCCGGGAGCGCCCGGGCAGAGGATCGACGTGTTTGCCATCGGGTGTATTGGGAACCACGACGCCGTCCACATACAGCACCTTGTCACGAATCTGCACCGTTTGTCCACCTGTGGCGACGCAGCGTTTGATCAAATCGCGTCCCACCTCTTCAAGAGAGCGAAAGATGACGATGTCACCGGGCGTCGGGTCGCGAATCGCAGGCAACCGCAGCACAGGGGCATCAACAAGGGGCACTTCGATCGGCGCACCGTAGATGAACTTGTTTGCCAGCAGATAGTCACCCACATACAGGGTGTCCTCCATGGAGCCGGAGGGGATGTAGAAGGCCTGAACGATGGTGCTACGGATCAACAGAGCCAGCCCGACTGCGACAAGGATCGACGTGCTGTATTCGCGGAAGCCGCCACCACGCGGTGTCGTCTCGTGAGTGGATGCTGGGGCTGTGCTGTCAGCTTCGGAGGCCATGAATACGTCCCTTGGGTGGAGGTCGGCAACTGAGTCGAGTATACGAAAGCGGCAACCCTTCGTAAACGCGTCAATGCAACTGCCCCAAGTGCTTGTGAAATCAGAAGATCCTTTCTACATTGGCGGCCACTTGGGCGCACCAAAGATCCCGATCATCGACCACCATCCAACAGACGCCACGCCGACCATGAAGATCCTTTTCTGGGGAGTACGAGGCTCCTTTCCTGTGGCCGAAGCTCATGCCGCTGGATATGGCGGCAATACGCCATGTCTCGAGATCGATGCCGCTGGCCAATCGATCGTCATCGATGCGGGTACAGGCATCCGTGGCGCGGGACAGGCCCTTGTTGCCAGAGGCGTCCAGCAGATTGATCTGCTTCTAAGCCACGCGCACTGGGACCACATTCAGGGCTTCCCCTACTTTGCCCCCCTCGATGAAGAGTCTGTCACCGTGCGGGTGCACAGCCTGCGCCATCCAACACAGTCTCTCAATGAGATCTTTTCCGGCCAACAGCAAGCCCCCTTCTCGACGCGACCGCTTGAGGAGGTGCGAGCGAAACTCGAATTCATCGAACACGAGGATGGCGATGAGTTTGATCTAGGTGAGACCAAGGTCACGTGCCGACGTCTCAATCATCCTGGAATCGCAGCAGGATACCGAGTCGAGTCAGGCGGCCATGTGCTCGCCTATATCTGTGATACCGATTTGGACGGCGAGGTATTGCACGCCGAAGGTCTGGATGAGACCGTAGAAAAAGCCGACTTGCTGCAGCAACTGCGTCAGAACGCACGTGACCTGGGTCACAGTGCCGATTTACTGGTTTGTGATACGTTTTTCTTACCTGAAGAGTATGAACCACTCTGGGGACACAGTTGTCCGGATGAGTTTCTTCGTCTCGCGGGCCAAGTCGATGCCGCTGGCATCTGGCTTTTCCATCACCGCCCGGGACGAGCGGACAGCGACATGGATGGGATTCTCGAACGCTATCGGTCTGCTGCCGCTGCTGAGGGAGTTCAATTGCATGCGGCTCGTGAGGGCGTAGAAGTCTCCCTCTGACAGCCACCTGAGTCGGGTCGGCCTCAACGAATCGGCGTGGACTCCGATCCTCGCCTTAACCTTCGCGGTGAAGGACGCTGCCTTGCGCGTCAAGTTGTGGGGAACACGGGGTTCGGTCTCAAATCCCAGCGCCGGTACGCGTCGCTATGGCGGCAATACGTCCTGCGTTGAGATCAGAGGCACTGCGGGCGAAGTCGTCATCCTCGATGCAGGATTCGGCCTTCACTGGCTCGGACAGCGGCTGATGGGCGAAGGCTTCAGTTCAGGCAGCGAGGCCCATGTTCTGTTGAGTCACGTCCACTGGGATCATATTCAAGGACTGCCGTTCTTTACCCCCATGCTTGTAGAGGGCAACCACATCCGGGTCTACGGCCGCGGAGTGAATGGCCAGGGGCTGAAGGATGCTCTTCTGTGCCAGATGGAACGGGCCTACTGCCCGGTTCCCGATTTCTTCGATGACAGCATCGGCGCACGACTGACGGTCCACGAATTTGACAACGACTCGTTCACGATCGGCGGTGTCGAGATTCGCGCGCGGCAGATCCATCATGGCGACGCCGCCATGTGCCTGGGATATCGCATAGAGAACGACGGTGGTTCCCTGGCCTATCTGCCTGATGTCGATTACGCCGACCCGGAACACTTTGAGTCAGCCATCGATCTGGCACAGGGTGTCGATCTTCTCATTCACGATTCGCTCAACAGAGAGGGCGAGCGGCCCGTCGCGGGGCACGCGACCGATGCCGACGCGGTCAGGGTAGGTGAACAGGCTGACGTGGGGCAGGTCATGCTGTTCCATCATCACCCCGATCGTAGCGACGATGAGATTGACTCGATCGTCGCCTCCTATGCCCAGCACCGAATTCGTGTCAGCGCCGCCGCCCAGGGCGACGAAATACGCCTAAGCTCCGGCTAACTGTAGCGCTCCTGTTTCCAGGGGTCGCCACGGTGATGATAACCTCGCTGCTCCCAATAGCCAGGCTCATCAGCGTCTTGAAAAACGAGACGCCGCAGAAATTTCGCTGACTTCCATGCATAGAGCTTGGGCACAACCATCCGCAGTGGCCCACCGTGTTCAATCGGCAACGGCCCCCCATCCAGTTCAAATGCCAGCAGCACGTCGTCTGCGAGCAGATCTTCGAGCGCAAGATTGGTTGTGTAGCCGTCGCCACAGTGCATGATGACGTAGCGAGCAGATTCCTCAGGCTGTACCAGCTTAACCAGGTCTGCAAAGCGAAATCCTGCCCACGACACATCTTGTTTGGTCCACGTCGTGACACAGTGGAAATCGGACACCTGCGCTACCTTGGGCACAAGTTGCCGAAAATCATTCCATCCCACATCGATGGGATCGGCAATCTGCCCCTCCACGGCGAAACGCCAGTGCGCCTCGTGGAACTTCGGCTTCACCCCCAGATCCAGGACCGGGAACTTCTCCGTCAGCTTCTGCCCGGGTGGCACCCGTTCGCGTCGGGCGGCGACGAGTCGATCGATCGTATTCTCGCGGCCACTCACGACTCTACCTCGACCGTATCACCGGTCTGCACCGATTTGATCGCTGCAGCCAATACCTTCTGTGCCCTCAGTCCATCTTCTCCGGAACCATCGATCTGATCGGCGGCCACACCCTCATTGAGTTGGTCCACGAAGGATCCCAGGCGTTGGCGAAAGGTGTCTTCGAAATCCCGCATCCCACCGAAAATCGGATTGCTATAGACCGTCTTCTCCAGATCCCCTGCCGGAAACAGTGTCAATTCGCGGAACATATCCTCCAGGACGAAACGGCCCTTCGTGCCCGCCAATTCACAGCGTTCCATCGGATGGCCACGCTCGATGTCGTAGCTACCCGTCAGATGCCCGAGACAGCCCGATGCAAAACGCATGTTGAACTGTGCCGTTGAGTAGATCGATCGCCCCGGTGCTTTCAGGGCGAAGCAGTGAACGGCCTCGATGTCACCGCCAAAGTAGCGCATGACATCCACCGTATGCGGATGCAACGCCTTGATCTGAAACCACTCAGACGACTCACGTGGATTCTGAATCCACATGGACATGTTCATGAAAAGTTGCGTGCCGATGCGGCCGTCCTCCACCCACTTTTTCGCCAACCGGGCAGCGGGAGTGAAACGATGATTGAGATCGACGCCGAAACACAGACCTCGTTCGCGCGCCAGATCGACCATCTCCTGCGCCGGACCGATCTCATTGCTGATCGGCTTTTCACATAACACAGCGAGACCTGCCTCCAGCGATTGCATCGTCGGCTCGTGATGATCCGACCCATACTCCTCCCCACCAGTGGCAACACTCACCATCGACAGATCAGCCCCGTCCAGCAGGGCGGGTACGCTGGCAAAGGCAGGTACATCGTATGCCTTCGCCGCCGCAGTTGCGCGCTCGGCATCCACGTCACATACGGCAACCAATTCGGCCCCAGGCAGCTCACGATAGATCCGCGCGTGCAAATTACCGATCGGTCCCAGGCCGATTACTGCAACCCGTTGCATTCAACCTCTCTCATTCAACTCTCGATAGTCACGATGAGTCCGTAGATACCGTAGGGTTACCACCCTGGAGGGTCCTGTCAAGCATCGTTGACCGTCGCCGACCACCGGCCCACGTGTCGTTTCACGAAGTCAGCTCCGCGCCCTGCAACTGCGCCATAATGTCCAGGCCGACACGCTCACTCCAGGCCTGCATGAGTCGCGCGAAGACGGGGCCCGGCTGCCCTGAGCCAATGGGCACACCATTGATCCGTGTGATCGGTGCCAGGCAATAGGGTGTGCTCGCCAGCATCGCTTCATCTGCATTGATCACGTCATAAACCTGGAAATCGTGCTCGAGATATTCGATCTCCAGGTCGGCACACAGTTCACGGACCGTTTGAATACTGATGCCCGGTAGAATGTGGTGCGCCGCCGGAGAGATGATGGCACCCTCATTCACGATCAGAAAGTTAGATCCCCCTGTCTCCGTCACATTGCCATTCAGATCGAGACAGAGCGACACGGCGAGGGGATCGACTTGGTGACTCTCCTGGTCTGCCAACCACCAGTGCATTCGACTACGACACTTGATCTTGGGGTCGATACACACCGACGGAATCTGGCGCACAGAGGGAGTCACCACGTGTCCCCCGTCTTCGTAGTAGTGACGCCAGAGGTGAAAGGGCAGCGGGAAGGTGTGGATACAGAAAGTAGGTTGCTGATCCCCCCCTCCACCGGCAGCGCCCGCATAGACGGACAACTCCCCCGGTGACATGAACAACACGACGGCCAACTCGGTACCCGGTGGTTCCAGGGCCAGATTGTGATCGATCAACCGTTGGCAAACGGTGGCCATTTCTGACTGGTCGATGGGTGGATCGATTCGAGCATATTTACAGGATCGTCCGAATCGCGCCAGATGATCCTCCAGGCGAAAGGGCTTGCCGTCGAAGGTGCGAATCAGATCGGTAACGGTTGCACCGAGGACGACGGCTGCGTCGAAGATGGCAATATGCGCCCCTGACGCCGGCACAAATTCTCCGCGCAAATAGACCTGTGGTTCCTCAGACATCAGCAACCTCCCAATTCGGTTACGCAACTGTGAAACAGCGAGTTCGACCTCACCCCATGATGGGTCGTAGAAGCCGTGATACCTGTCGGGCAGTCATGCCCTGAAAAAAGGCCGCAGATCCTCGAGAATCATGTCGAGTTCGCGTTCGTCACCGGCATCAAGCTTGCCCGTCCCCGGGGTTCGCATGGCATCGCTGGTGAAGATTCCGCGTCGCATCAGCAATGCCTTGCACACTGGCAACCCCATGAGCAGGATGAGATTGATCAGTGGCAGCAGATGCCGATAAATCCGACGCGCCTCGGCCTCGTCACCTGCCTGCCAGGCGTCCCACACCTGCACGTGTACATCCACTGCCTCCGTCGCCGGCATGAAGCCGTGAGCCCCCCGGTGTAGTTCAGAGAGCATCCAGCGCCCATGGCCACCACCGAACACGCCATCGCAATCTTCGCCGATGCCCGCCAGGACTGCACTGATCTGATGCGCACTCGGCTGCATCTCCTCCTTCAGATAGCGGATATGCTCGACGTCGCGCAGCATTTCCTGCAGAAAGCGCGCGTCCATGCCACCGGAGGTGTGCTGGATAAAC
>JABJJN010000101.1 GCA_018660835.1 Gemmatimonadota bacterium
CAGGTATCGCGGCAGAAACAGCAGAAAGGGCTCCGTGCCGTGATGTGCCTCGGCCGACCGCTCATAGCCGTGATAACCGTCCGTTCGCACCCACGTGAGCAGATCCGCCAGCAAGGACTCGAAACGTTCGATGATGGCAGCGTCGCCCGTAACCAGATAGTGAGGAAACCAGGTCAGGGCGTAGTTCGCCTCATCCTCCCCACCGTGATTGCGGTGCGGACCATCCATGAGACTGCTCTGCTCGAGCCACCGACTCAGATCGGTGCGCAGTGATTGTACGGCAGCGTGTGTTTGCTGTAGAACCGTCGTGTCTGCTTCGAACACGGCTCACCTTCGACAAAAGGACACCTCAGAGATCGGCAATCTACGAAAGGTCCCACGTGTCGAGAAGGACGGCGGCGAAGCGCCCCGCCAACGGCTTAGGAACTCGGTCAGAAAATCTCAGAACCTCTGTCAGAAATAGGTTGCAGCGCTGAACAGAATCCCTGCGGTTGTCGTCTCGTTGTTGAAACCATCACGCGCCCAGTTGTACTGATAGTCGAGTTTGAAGACAGAGTCCGGGACGGGGCGAAAGTTCAGCCCCAGCGTAAGACGGGTCTGGTGATCTCCATCCGTATCGGTATCGAAGTCGACGTTGCCCAGACGAGCGACAGCGGTGAATCTCGAACCTGGCATGGCGTTGAGTAGCCCATAACCGAAGGTGCGACTCAGCTGGGCATAGTAGCCACTCTGGGCACTGGCCAGCAGCGGTTGTGTCGCCGGCGCGTCAATCGAAGCACTGGCGAACTCTCCTTCGGCTCGAAACCCCGCCAGTTCCGCTTGCACGTCGACAACCCATAGAGTGAGATCTCGACGTGCATCAATTTGCAGGCCTTCGACTTCCCAATCGTTGATGGGTCCTGTGTGCACGGAGAATCCAATCTCCGTTGCTGGCTTGGGGCTTACCGCGAGTCGCCCCGTCCAGGAGGGCCGACGATTGTTGTCCTCGAGATTTCCCTTTCCTGCGGGGATCCGGGTACCATCCGCATCACCGACCAGAACACCATCGTTGTAACCATTTACAGCATAGATCTCATAGGCGACGCGCGCCGCCGATGTCGGATAGAACGAACCGTGAAAGCCCATGCCGACTTCAGACAATGCGGTTCCAATCAGATCGGTACTCATCAGAGGTCGGTCTGTGAGTTCATTTGCAGGAGAATCGTGGGCCAGATTGAAGCGCCCAAGGGGGGCCAGCAACATGCCCATACGGAAAGTGGCTGCCGGATGCAGGTCGAAGTCCATCAACGCCGCCTCGACGACGATCTCCTCACCACCCTCTTCGAACTCCAATTCGGCGACCATGCGCAGACGATCGGAGATCGGTGCATAGGCGAAGAGATTGAACCGTTTTGCCTCGAAGGTCAGTTCCTCCGTAAAGCCCGCCTCACGCTCCCAGCGCAGGTGGGTCTCCATATAACCGCCGATCCGCGTGCCGCTGCCATCAGCGTGAATAAAGGGCTTGTCGGTGATGCCACCGGCGATGCCAGGACGCCCATCGGCAGCAATCGGTGCAGTCGTTGTGAAGATGGCGACGGCGAGTCCGATCAGGAGAAAGCGGAGCGGTCTGGACACGAGGTGAATTGCTCGAGAATGAGTCATTGGATCATGATCTCCACATCGTGGGTGGTGTCATCCGTGAGGGTCTTAACGACCTGGACGACATACCGCCGTAGGGGTTTCGAGGCAGGACCGCGAATGACGCGGCCATCGATCTGAAAGGTGGATCCGTGGCAATTGCAGGAAATGAAACCACCGCGTGGCCGCACCTGGCATTTCAGATGCGTGCATTGAGCACCGATTGCGAGCCACTCATCTTCGGCACGAATCAGCCAGATTTTCTCTGGCAATCCCGGCGCATCCACGAGCAAGCCAGGCTGGTCTGCAATCAGCGACAATTGCTGAGCTGGAATTCGCACGCGTCCATTGGACAGATCGCCACGATAGCTTATCGCTGTGGCGCATGCTGACAGCAGAGATCCACTGAGCACGGCCGCCGCCCCAGTGGCGGCGGCACTGATGAGAAAGACGCGGCGATCCTCGCTGACGGCAGGTGAACTGTTCGCCCTCATAGAGACTTCAGGAAGGCGACGACGGCATCACGTTCCGTCGATGACAAGGCGGCAAACCCATCGCGAGCGGCCTGGGCTTCACCGCCATGCAGGAGCACGGCTTCTTCAAGCGATGTCGCCCGTCCGTCGTGCAGATAGAATTCCTGCCCGCCGAGGAAGTCCGGCACCAGTCGCGTGCCCCATAAGGGCGCCGTGCGCCACTCATAGCCATCGGCATCGCCATCGGGACGGTTGTCGGCCAGTCCTTCCCCCATGTCATGGATCAGTAGATCTGAATACAGTGCGACTTCCTGATTTGCCAGGGTCGGCATTTCGTGGTCGCCCGTGCGCAGCGTCGGCACGTGACAAGCCACACACTGCAGGTTGGCAAACAGGACCTCACCACTTTCTACTTCCGCCGTGATTCGACCTCTTGCCGGCGGTTGCAGCAGGCGCACATACATGACCGTCTCGAGCACCGTGTTGGCGGAGATCTCGGGATCAGGGGCGATGTCACCGATCGAAACCGTTGCCGTATGCTGCGACTGGAAATTCTCTTCGGGGATGAAATCGCTGGTGACCCCCATGTCCTGCTGGTAGGCAGCCGACACCTGTTCCAGTAGAGACGAGACCTGCGACTTTCGGGAAAACCGCCCTACATGGGGGCCGGGGCCACCACCGACGTGACGCTCAGAAACGAAGTCCGCCGCCATGACCCAATTCACGCGGCCGGAAATTCCGTCACCATCCGCATCATCCGGATCGGCGAGATCCACGATCGTTTGTTCGTCAATCGCCTCGATGAGACCTACGCCGAACACCGGCGGCGGCAGGCGGAAGGATCGATCCGCACCAGCTGGGACTCCTTCTGGTACCAGTCGGATTCCCGGAATCACCTTATCCTGATGCTGTGGGCCGCCGGAATCGACGAGTAGATCCCCCCCTGCACTGAAGCGGAAGAAGCCTGTTTCCACAGAGCCTCTGCCATCTCCAGGATGACAGCCCTCGCAGCTGACGTTGTTGAAGATCGGCCCAAGACCTTCGGCAGGTGTGAAGGGTTTCTCAAAGTTCTCATCTCCCTGTAGGAAGACTGCATTCAGGCTCTGATCGAGTCCGTCCATCGGTGCCGCGAATTCATTGCCTGCTGTCGGAGTCTTCGTCATCAGTGTATCGCAGCCGCCGAGTAGACTCACTGCGATAGCGGCGAAGAGCACACGAGATCGATTTCGCATGGATGCCTTGGGGGGTTGAGTGTTCAGAATGGGCCTGTAGGTCAATTTTTAGTTTCGGCTAAACAATTAACCACCCACATCGAAACTTAGTCAAGTCTAATTTTTCCTTTCGACACGAAAAAAAACATCAGTTGCCAGCCTCCAGGCCGTATGTCATGTTTCGGGGACTCACCAAGGCCGTCCATCTCGGCCCACGATCCACGTTGTCCGCGACATCCTGACCCGGAGGCAAGTGTGGCACTGGCAAATCCGATCCTGTCCGCAGCACTCAACCACATTTCCCTCGAGCAGATAAAGGCCGACAAGGGCCCCCCGCCCTGGTCCCACCCTGTCGCCCTCGCTGAGCATGTTGTGGGCGTCGTCATCTATCAGGACGAAACCGCCGCGAACGACAATCACTGCCACACATACGATGAGTTCTGGGTCGTGTTGGAGGGCGAAATCCACTGGCAGATCGAGGGACGTGAAGATCTGGTTCGTGCCACGGCCGGCGACTTTGTCTACGTGCCGGCCCGAACATTTCATCACATCCACCCCCAGGGTTTGTCGGTACGCGTCGGTGTCGCGCTTCCCGGCCATGGCCACCTGCATGATCGCCCCGCACGAAATGTCAGAATCGATGTGGAGGCACCATCCGAAATCCCCGCTGAAGGAAGCTGAGATCATGGCATCCATCGACGCAGTTGCTGTAGAGGGAGACACAGTTGCTGCACAACCAGACTCTGCGTCCACAAAACTTGAGTCGCCGACAGGGTCGGCAACGCATGAACCACTGCCGCAACGTGTCCTTGGACGCACGGGCGAGAAGGTTCCAATTCTCGGCCTCGGCACAGCACCTGCCGGGATGGGAATGGGCGACAGCGATGCGATTGCGCTCTTTGAGTCGGCCATCGATCAGGGCGTCACCTACATCGATACGGCACCCGGATATGAACGCGCGCAGAAGCAGTTGAGTCAGATTCTACCTCGCCGCCGGGACGAGATCTTTCTCGTCACCAAGACGAACACCTCCGACCGCAAGGAAGCGATTCTCAAGCTTGAAGAAGCCCTTCGAGAGCTAAACACGGATGCCGTTGATCTCGTCTACGTGCACTCCATGGGCCACCAGGACACAGATCAGGTCTTGTCTAGCGAGGGCGCATTGGCGGGACTGCAGGAGGCACAGCGACGCGGCTTGACGCGTTACATCGGCGTCACCGGCCACAACGTCCCGCACCGGGTGCAGCGTGTCGTCGAAGAGGCTGATATCGATGTGATCATGATCGCCCTGAACTTCGCCGACCGTCTGACCTATGCCTTCGACCAGAGCGTGCTGCCGGCGGCAGTGAACCGCAATGTCGGCGTCGCTGCCATGAAAGTCTACGGCGGCGCTGAAGCGATGAAGTACGAGACAACTGATCAGGAACGACGTCGCCCGTCGGCGATCGAGGCGGTGATCGATGAGTTCGACTACGAACTAGCCCTGCGCTGGGCCTTGTCACTGCCTGGCGTTGCAACGGCCGTTGTCGGCATGTATACGCATCAGGAGTTGCAGCAGAACATTGAATGGGCGCGACGTGCGGCTCCTCTCAATGAAGCGGAGTTGCAGAAGCTGCAAACTCAGGCCGAGCGTCTGGCGACGCACTGGGGTGAACATTATGGCCCCTGTCACGAGCAGCCACGCTGGCGCAAATGGCTGCAGCGTCTGCGGCCAGGTGGTTAATCGATGGCAACGGGCATCCTCGATACGAGCAAGGGGTTCTTCGAGCAAATCGTCGAACCCCTACTGCAGAGGCACTTTCCTGATGATGTGCAGC
>JABJJN010000036.1 GCA_018660835.1 Gemmatimonadota bacterium
CAGCCATTCTCCTCGTCGCAACGATCAAGCGCCATCCAGGCAGCGATACACGTTCCCGGATCGGCCTTCAGATAAAACTGATCCTGGTGCAAACCCTGTCCGCGCGAACCCGCGGGTTTGAAGTAGAGCATTGTCTGCACGGCGAATGGCTCGCGCCCGAGGCAGGCGGTCATGACCTGACCAAGACGTGGATCGATCAGCCAACGAAGACTCATTTCGTCCCAGCGGTGCATGTGGATCATACGTGGATGCTGACGCAGGGGGTCGGTCTCATCCCCAAGATCTACGCCAATGCTGTCTCCGGGATAACTGCCCGCATGCCGCAGATCCATGTAGTGCTTGATATACGCCGCACATTCCTGCTCAGAAAACAAGCCTCGAGCGATGACGAACCCATCTCGTTCGAAATCGGTCTGGTACTCGCTACGCTCCGCTTCGTTCATCTCGATTCGCCTCTCGCGCCAGTAGAGTGATGCCGATTCATGGTGTGCTCAAGACAGCCGCAAGACGCGCAGCAACGACATTCTCTTCGCCTTCAGCCAGGGTATGAGGATGGAGGCGGATCTGCGGTCCTGTATCTCGTGCAAAGCGATAGACTGCTTCATTGATGAATTGTACAGCAATCCGAGGTGATCCTTGCAGCAACTCCTCGATGACCTCTGCATAGGACATGCCTACGACGGCGACCTCCCAGCGAACTGCCACGTGTGGAATCTGTTGTCCGAGTCCATGGGGCATCTGTCTCCACGCCTCGACACCATCGATCTGACCCACAGCAGTGAGGAGTACACTCACCCGATCCTCCCACAGTGTCTGATCCGCGGCATGATCTCTGCTCAGATAGAGTTCGATGGCCTTCACGACGCCCATGATCTCCTCCTTCCCAGCCTTCATGCCACGTCCGACGGACATATTCGGACCGTCGTTGACGGCGCAGGCAGCGACCAACACGGGATCCGCGCCCAGAATGACACTACTCGCCTGCGGCCCGCAGAGTGCCTTGCCGCCACTGAACGTGACCAGGTCGGCCCCTTCATCGATGAAGCGACGCAGATGCTCGACGGGAGGGATCTCGGCGGCGGCGTCGACGATGACGGGTTTGCCCATCTCATGGGCGATGGCCGTCACTTGCGACAGGGGCAGCGTCGTTCCCGTATTGAACCAGGAGAATGTGAAGAAGACACCGGCGATGCGATCACCTGCCAATGCCTGGCGAAGCTTCTCAGCATCGGATTCGATGCCGACGAAACGACCGCCGACCAGACGCACCGCCTGGTCGAAGGGATTTCGATGAGCTTCCAGCGCGACCCAACCGTCGGCCATCCCGTCCGTGTCCGGCAGCTGCCGCGCGCGAAGCGGGTCGTTACCGGCCATGACGGCGGCGGCCATGATGGCGATTCCCGCCGTCGCACAGGCACAAACGTGCGCAGCAGGCACGCCGATGAGTTCGGCCACACGCCGTCCAGCTGCCTCGTGCAACTCGTTCATCATGACAAAGTGTTTGCTTGCCGCCACCATCGCGTCAACGACTTGCGGATGCATGATGGACCCACTCATCCGCGTCAACGTCCCGGCAGCATTGATGATCGGCTCAACGCCTAATTCCTGATACACATCCATCGTCAGTTACCCATTCCAGCAGTGTTCCGCTTGCCCGCTGGCAGCCGACTGATTCGCCGCAATCGATACGGCAGCGGTCTTGAGGCCTTCTTCATAGTCGCACAGAATGTGTGACCGATCGCCGCTGGCAACGGCTCGGATGAAGGCGCCGTCGATATCGTCACCATCGTATGCGGCGGGCATGGCGAGTGCATCCTCGGGCTGAATGATGAGCTCCCGCCCGACGTCGATGCGGGCATCCTCGAGCAGCACCTGCATCTGATTGAGTCCTCCCCCCTGGCGCAGAACGCAGCTCGTGGAAACATACCCCACGGCGCCACTGGCAAATTCCAGGACGACGATCTGACTGTCGGGCACCGACAGACTTGGAATGCTCTGGGCAACCTGATGCCCATAGCGCGCGAAGACAGTCACGACATCACCGGCGACCCAGCGCATACAGTCGACCTGATGCGTCGTCTGTTCATGCAGTTGTCCACCCGACTTGTTGTAGTCCCTCCACCAGTGCCCCTCTCCTGGCATCCCACCCCAGCGATCGGCACTGAGCATAGCAATCTGCCGTTCATGCAGCAGGTCGCGCGCAGTGCGCCACGGATGCCGATAGCGGAGGGTGTAGCCGACACTGGACATCACGCCAGCTGCACGTATGGCCTCAAGGATTTGCAGCCCCTGATCGAGTTCGAGTACGACTGGCTTCTCGACGAACAGGTGCAGACCCGCTTGCGTAGCAAGGATCTCTACATCTGCATGAGCAAAGGGTGGCACACAGATATAGAGGGCATCGAGTTCATCCGCTTCCTTGTCGAGCAGGGTACGGTGGTCGGTGTAGATTCCGGTAGCACCGCAGGATTCTGCAAAAGCACTTGCTCGGGTCTCATCGACATCGCAGACAGCCGCAATCTGTACCAGCGGCTCGGCGCTGGCGTCATTCATTTTTACCAACTGCTTGAGGTGACTGCCGGCGATACCGCCGGTGCCGACAAAGGCCACACGCACGGGCTGGCTCATAGGATTCCTTTCATCATCAGTGATGGCCACTTTCTGTCGATTGGACGGCGCCGCAGAGAGCTTATCGGCATCAAGCACCAGCAATTCTTGGCATCGCCAGAGGCTCTTTGCCCAATTCTGCATGGAGCAAATCCTGCGTCAGCTTTGCTTTGGTATCCGCCCACTCTGGGTCCGCCCAATGGTTGTCGATTTCCATCGGATCGCTGGCCAAATCGAATAACTCGCCCTCGTCTCGACCGTAGTGGACGGTGAGCTTGTGTCGATCGTCGATGTAGGTCCGTGTATGAATGGTCGTCGGTTCGTGACGATTCTCGACGACGACGTGATCGCGCACTGAGTCAGCCGAACCTGTCCATACAGGTGTCTGATCAACACCACTCATCCCCCCGTCAGCGGTTACGCCGGCGGCACTCAGGAAGCTGGGCGTCATATCCACGAGACTCAACAGGGCGTCGCTCTCACTTCCTGCTTCAACCCGATTCGGCCAGCGCACGAGGAATGGCAGTTTCACGAGATCCTCATAGTGAAAGGGCCCCTTTGCCGTCATCCCGTGTTGACCAAACAAATGACCATGATCCGTCGTGAACACGACGAGTGTATTGTCTGCCAGGCCCAGATGCTCGAGATGTGCCAGGATGCGACCGATGTATTCATCCATGAGGCTGATCATGCCATAGTAGACGGCCATATTCTGACGCATCTGATCCGGATCGTGGAGATGCGAATGCATGCCGTGAATGCCAAAGCCACTCTCACGCCAGTCGGAGAAGTCCGGATTGGTTTCCTGAGTCATCCGAAAGTGCAGAGGGTTCGCCTCGTGCTCGCCCGCAACGACCTGGGGTAGGGTCAGAGCCGACGGATCGTACATCGTGTGCCATGGATCCGGGGCAAGATAGGGCGGATGGGGATCGAAGAAACTAGACCACAGCATGAAAGGCTCCCCCGACTCAGCGAAACCGTCGAGTTGTCTGTTCGACTCTTCGGCGATCCAGGCATTGTAGTGATACTTCTCCGGAATCTCCCACAGATGCTTCTGTCGATCATTCGTCCCTGTCGGCGGCCGATAGTAGTCACGCCAATTGTCGCAGCCATTTTCCTCCAGCCAGATCGCATAGTGCTGCCCCACGTGCGCCTCATCCGCGTGGTTGCGCGCCAGTCGGACCGTATCGAAGCCGTAGAAAGGCTGATCGAATGTTCGCCAGAAGTCGAGATCCTGCAGCGTCGGATAGGATTCAAGCGAGCGATACTGTTCTGTTTCCTGAAGTGGTTGAAAGTGTGCCTTGCCCACAAGCGATGTGCGATAGCCGGCTGCCCCCAGCGCTTGTCCGACCGTTGGCACATCCTCCATCAGTTTTGTTCCCAGACTCCAGGCACCGTGGTCACTCGGATACAGCCCTGTAATCATCGATGCGCGCGACGGTGTGCAAGTTGGATTCGGACAATAGGCACGGTTGCATTTCATGCCCTGTGCCGCCAGCTGATCAAGGTGCGGTGTCTTGATTTCGGGGTTCGATGCACCAAGGGTGTCCCAGTGCTGCTGGTCACTTGTGATGAAGAGGATATTGGGTCGCCCGCTCGTATTCGTCATTCTGCCTGTCCACTACCTGAGGTTGTGAGTACCGAAGTTATGTGAGCTACCAGAGTCGTAGGAGCTACCTGAGCAAGGTCGCCGAGATGCCCCCCACGGCGACCAAGGCAATGGCAAGTCGCCTGTAGGACGTCGAGTCCACGTGTCGCTTCAACCACAGCCCGAGAGCCACGCCAACCAGAACACCAGGCAGACCTTTGGCAGTCAGGATAAGAGCCTCACCGCTCAGCAACCCTACCTGACCGAAAGCGACGACCATTGAAGCATGCAGGAGGAAAAAGTAGCCAATGAGGTCCGCGCGGAAAGCCTTGTGCTCCCACTTCTGCTTCAGTCCCAGAAGCACGACCGGTGGCCCTGTCATGCCGCTGACTCCACCTATCAGTCCCGAAAGCAGACCGGCCACCGCCTTGACGAGCCCTTCCTTCGCGAAGGGCTCACCACTACGCACCATGAGAATCAAGGCCGACGCAATCGTCGTGCAGCCGATGATGGTCTGCGTAGTGGCTGCCGGTAAGCTGGCAAGTGTGTGAACCCCAAGGGGCATACCGATCAGCGCAAAGACCAGCAGATACAAGATTCGTCTGGGTGACATCTGGCGATAACACCCCCAGATCAACACGATCGCCAGCGGATTGGCGCTGATCAGAACGACGGGGACAGCGACAGAGGGTGACACAAGTAACACGAGGAACGGAATGGCAATCAACGCATAGCCGAAACCCGTCACCGCACTGACGCAGGCAGCGACTCCCAGAATCAGATTGAGAAGAAGTGTGTTGGGTTCGATAGGCATTGTTGTTCTAAGTTATTCCCGTCCGCCGCCGCTATTCACCGTGAAAGGCCCCCGCATGCGCATTCGTCAGGTCGATCTGTTCGAAGTCGAGATTCCACCGATTGCACCGATTGCCGAAATCTGGCCGAAGATCTACGACCTTACCCTCGTAAAGCTGTCAACCGATGAGGGTCTCGTCGGCTGGGGTGAATGTCAAGGACGCAAAGCGGATCTTGAGACCCGTTTTCAATCCTATGCTGGCCAGGATCCCCTCGCCCTCGACGCCTTCGCCCAACCAGACGCCATCAACTGCGCCCTTCTCGACATTGCCGGACAAGCCTGGGGTGTTCCTGTATGGCGACTGTTCGGTGAACAGGTGCGAGACCGTGTACCGGTTTCCTACTGGTCCAGCCCGATGGAGCCAGCACAAACGGCGGCGCAGGCCGAAGTCGGTGCCAAAGCGGGTTTTACGAACCACAAGCTCAAAGCCCGGCCCGAGACGATCGTTGAGACTGTGCGTCTGATGAAGCAAGCAGCAGGCCCAGACTATACGGTGGGCGTCGACCCAAACACGCTCTTCGTACAACCCTCGCTCGCCGCACGTCTGGCTAAAGAGCTCGAACCCTTCGGCACGGTCGCCAATTTCGAGGACCCTGTGCTAAAAGACAATCTCGACTGGTACAGACTTCTACGCGAGAAGACCTGGATTCCCATCGCCCTTCATCTGGGTGCTCCCGCTGGTGTGCTTGCGGCACTGAAGGCTGAGGCAGTGGATCAGATCAACCTCGGCGGCGCCGCAGCACAGGTGCGGAAGTCAGCGGCTCTGTGTGAAGCAGCCAATGTGCCGATTTGGGTGCAGATGGGCGGCCTGTGCCTGGGTGTGATGGCGGCCTATTCCGTTCATCTGCAATCGACGTTGGCGGCGGCGACACTGGCCTGTGACGAACTGCCGCAGATGCGCGTCGCCGACCTGACGGACGGATCATTGCAGCTGTCTGAAGGACACTTCACCGTTCCCGAGGGCCCGGGGCTCGGAATCCACGTCGACGAGAAAGTCATCGAGAAATACCGCGTCGCCTGAGACTTTCATCGAAACGTGAGACTAATCGTCGGTCAATGGAAGGGCGTGGTATATACCGCGTAAGTAGCCTGCTGTGTGTGCCAGAGCCCGTTCGACCTCATCCGGGTCTTCGCCGGCGACACACTCCACATAACAGGGCCCTGCGAAGGCACTGGCCCTGAGTTTTGCCAGGACGAGGGGAAAGTCCACGAGCCCGTCTCCTGGCGTGACCATGACATCTGCTTCCCCGTCAGCAACGACACAGTCCTTGACGATGAAAGTGGTCACCAGCTTGGCAACACCCTCCACATCAGGTTCGGGGCGTCTGTCGCCCTTTGTGTAGTAGATGATGTTTCCAGGGTCGAAACAGATCCCGAACGCGGGGTGACCGACCCTTTCGTGGGTCTGTCTGAGATGCTCTACGGTCAGACTGATGCCGCCATGAGGCTTCATCGTAATCTCAAGGCCCGCCGTTTCTGCCGCCGGTGCCGCCAACCGCATCAGTTCGACGTAGGCGTCATAGTGCTCATCCTTCGACGTACCTAGATCGAGGATCCATTTGACGCCAACTTCCGCTGCATTGTCGATCAACTGTCGATACTGTTCGAAAGCGGCGTCCAGGCCGAGATCAAGCTGCGTTCGCCCCAGAACCATGGACGGCTGTAAACCAAGATCCCGGGTAACCTTCGTGACGAGCTCAATCTCAGTGGACGTGCTGTCGGAACGAACCAGCTGCATCCCTTCGTTTGCGAATATGGCGACATGCTCGTAGCCCGCTCGTGCAATTCGACTGCACGCCTCTGCGAAGGAAAGTTTGTTGAAAGGACGTGTCGTGGCCCCAAGCACAGTTGCCATGTTCACCCGTCAGGTAAGGGAGACAAAAGGGCCACCCCGATCATCGAGGTGGCCCTGAAAGATCTCGACGTCTGGATCGACGCCGAAGCTATGCTGCCAGATCTACCGTTAACAGATCTACAGTTGCCAGACCAACGAGAAACGGTGTGAACCGTTGGTTTCGGTCAGATCGAGGGGGATGTGATATCCATAGTCGAAGAGCAATTGATTCCAACGATAGCCCAAACCGGCGTTTAGGTCACCTGAGGCGTCATCTTCGAAGATGCGACTACCGCCACCGCGAAGCATGAGACCTTCCACCAGCTTCGTCTCGCCACCCACGACGAGACGACTCTCTGACGAATCACCTGTCAGATCACGAATCGACCACTGTACGGACACGAGAGAGTTTTCGATCTGATAGGAGGCACCTACGGCCAGGTCCATCGGGATATCACCAGCACCCGACTCCAGCGACGGTGCACCCGCTCCGGCGCAGTCGCAGACCGCATTCGGCTGCAGCACATTCTTCACC
>JABJJN010000085.1 GCA_018660835.1 Gemmatimonadota bacterium
CCGTCACGATAGGCCTCTGTGAGGTCCTGCAGGGCATAGGTCAGGCTCGACGCTGCCGAGATCACGACCGTTTCCTCTGCGGGCGTCGTGCAGCTACTCCCCAGCAGCGCAATCAGGGCCATGCAGTATCGGTTTTTCATCCTTAGTACTCGCAAATTACCCGATAAGTGGGGTCTCGACAATTGACTTGACGTTGATTCAGCGACCTTGCTACATTTTACCTGTCGATGAAACCCATCGACCCCAAGCATTGTGCTACAGGCCGTAAATCCCGCCGCTTATGCGGTGAAGTGCTGCACGGCCTTGGACGAGTGCAAAGAGTCACCTGTACCGCGGCGGCCCACAATGAGACCTTTTGGGTTCTCGGGCCGGTGTAATGACTCGATGCACCGATACGAAAGGAGGTGGTCTTTGAGTAGTTGTATACCCGCAGGAGGTGAGACCACCTAACGTCCATTTGAGTTAGGACCAGGTGGTTTCCCACCTGGCAGTATCGCTGGCCTAATACGCCAGTGATCGAGGTATCCCGGGCGCGTCAGCAGCGGCGCGCCCGGTTTTTTATTGCCTGAAAGCGAACGAAGCTGATGCGTGTGACGCTGGTAGGGCTTACGCCAGGCCGAGCACGCGATGGACGACGATGGGCTCGGAGAGATTCTTGAGCTGCTGCTCGCCGACCGATTCCAATTGATAACGGGCGCCGACGCCGGCTTTTGTCTGCGGGCCGATGACGATCTGGCCATCGCCCGCGACACCGACGAGACGTGCGGCGATGTTCGTCACGGTTCCTGACGCGGTAAAGGTCCAGCGTGTGCCGCGGGCTCCCTCGAAACGTGTCGAGCCAACGAGGGCGGATCCTGAGTTGATGCCCATGTGGACGCCGAGGGGTGTCTGAGAAATCTCCGTGTTCAGTCGCTGCGTGGTCTGCAGCAGATCTATCGCCGTATCTACGGCGCGCACGACGTGCGATGGCCCCGCAGCGGACCCGTCGTCAGCATCCATAAAAATGGCCATGAAGCCGTCCCCGGCGGTTTCATTGATGTCACCATCGGCCTCACGGATGCGATCGAGAAATGCCGAGAAATATCGCTCCACCAGCTCACTCAACTCGGCCGTCGGCAGTTGCTCACTCAGCCGTGAATAGCCACTGACATCCAACATCAGGACGGATACATCACGTTCGACTTTCGTCGACAACTCCGGTGCATCCGGATCGGCCGTTGCCAGGCGTTTGACCGGTTCGGGGACAAACTTGGCGAAGTGATCACGGAGTCGGGACACCTGGTTCACCTTCTGATCGAAGGCGGCCTTCATCTTCAGTGCCGTCTGAATCCGTGCGAGTAGTTCGCGGTCATTGACTGGTTTCGTGAGAAAGTCGTCGGCACCGGCCTCGATGCCCTGAATACGATCTTCGACGCGGTCGAGAGCAGTCATGATGATGATGGGGATGAGACGTGTCTCTTCATCCTCCTTCAACAGTCGACAAGCGGTGAAACCATCCATGACAGGCATCATCACATCGAGCAACACCAAGTCGGGGCGATGCTTGCGCACAGCGTCCACGGCCTGCTGTCCATCGAAGGCGGTCAGTGTCTCGTAGCCGAGATCACCGAGCTCCTGTTCAAGCAGATCCACATTGAAGGGCTCATCGTCGACGATGAGGATGGTCTCGCCCATGGTGGCGAAGGTCCCTATCTGTACGGCTTGAGGGTCTTGTTCGCTTCTGTCTCGAGCTGCTTCAACACATCGGCGGCGTCTTCCCCTTCGGCGATCACATCCACCATGGCTTCCACCATCAAGGCGCGAACCGGCTCATAACCGCCAACGGCGGGTTCGGGGCGGCCATACTCCAGCAGATTGTAGGCAGCGCGGAAATAGGGTCCGAGTCGGTGCGCCACGGAACGGCGGACAGGAAAGTAGCTGCTCGCCTTCGCCCAACGGTCCTGTTGTTCGGGTTGCGTCAACCAGCGGACGAAGAGCCATGAGGCGACCTGCTGTGCATCCGTCGATTTGGTGACGGCAAGGCTGGCACCGTAGACATTCTGCACAGGGTGCTGGCCGCTGTACGGGACGGCGGCGACACTCCAGCTGAAATCGGCACCCGCATCGACGGCGCTGGCAAATTGCGGTACCGCTGAAGACGAGCGCAGTGCAAACAGGGCACGGCCCTCGGCAAAGGCTTGGCGGTCATCTTCTTTGGCCTCGACGAATCTCAGCGCGCCATCGGCGTGAAGACCGTGCAACATCTCCAGCGATGTCGTCGCTGCGGCGGAGCTGAAGCTGTACGCCGAGGCGTTCTCGTTCATCAACTCGCCGCCCATGCTGTAGATGATGGCGGCCCAGCGACTGGCATCGCGTTCGAGCAACAGACCGAGGCTTGCACCGTCGCCCGTGGCGCCACTAAAGGGCTTCTGCGTCGCCAGGCGGGCCAATTCGCCGAACTGATTCCAGTCACCGGGTGCTTCTGCACCGAGTTCGGCGAGCCAGTCCTGATTGTAATAGAGGATTTCCATCGAGCGATTTGGCAGTAGCGCCGTCTGTGCACCATCGACATTGTCCTGCTCGATGAAGCCAGGGACGAAGTCATCGCGGTCGCTTTGCGTCAGACCCCGCAAGGTCGAATTCATGTACGGTGTCAGATCGACGATCGCACCGGACTTGTAGTAAGCCTGGGCTTGATTCTGATAGGCCTCCACGATCTGTGGCATGGGACCGCCTTGCATACCCAGCAGAATCTTTTCGTACAGATCGGCATGGGTACCCACGTGCTCACCCGTTACCTGGATACCGTGTGGATTGCTGATGTTGAACAGGTCGATGAGGTCGAGCATCGCCTGCTCGCGCTCACCGCCGTGGGTATACCAAAAGAGGACCTGCTGCCCAGCGGGATCTACTGCCGCCGCTGGATCGTGGCTTCCTTCATCGGACGGGGCGCAGCCTTGCAACCCCAACACCCCGATGACGCCAAGGGTGGCGATGAGGGTGATACGCTTCCACAGAACCTTCATGGATAGGTCATCCTCTCTGGTATGGTCATAGTCAAAACTTGCAGGGCATAAGATAGGGGCTGGCGCAGAGACCCAAAAGGTGCGTGTAAAGGTCAGCCCTCTGCCGGCACATAGCGCTCCACGAGGACTTTCATGATCTGCATGGCAATTTCCTGACGCGTCTCGAGCAACTCCCAGAAAGCGACCTGGTCGATGTGCAACAGCAACATGGCTGTATCGGCAAAACAATCAGCAGATCGAGGGCGGTGAGCGATAATGGCCAACTCACCAATCACCTCTCGGGGGCCAACGTGTCGCTCTTGAGTGATCAGATCAACTCGCGCCTGTCCCTCCACGACAACCCAGAGGCAATCACCCTCATCACCGCGGGTGATAAATTTCTCACCTGCCGCAAGTTCACGCTCCTCGACAATTTCGGCCAAGGCAGCGATTTCCTCACCCGTGAGTGGCGAAAACAGCTCCACACTACGGAGGAAGAAGACTTTCTCGAAGGTCGACAGCGGCATGGCTCGGGCTCCGGCAGGGGTTGGCGCCGAGAATCTCTGGCACAAGGGGTTTTGCTCCACATAGTCGGCATCGGCAAGCAAATCGTCCATCGCGGCGACAGATGTCAGAGGCGACAGAAGGATGACTGCTTCAATCGCTGCTTCACGGACACGGGGCTCCTCATCGCGCAAAGCCACTTCAACCAAAGGCGTCAGCTGTTGCTGTTGGCGCTGGCCAATGGCGCGGATCGCACCTGCCCGCAACCACGTGTCCTGAGATGTAGCCAGGTCTTGGAGAACCGCTGCCGCATCACCCTGGAGCGACGGGTGTCCATCCTCCAGCAGCGGCAGAAGGCGACTTGCGTGATCGTGTTCGAGAACCTCGTCCAGCAATTCGAGGGCGGCGCCGCGCCGGCGGCGATCATTGCCGCGGAGGGAATCGGTCAGGCGGCGGTGGGCAAGTTGCTCATGACCCAGATCACACCACATCAGTGCCCGGTCCAGGCTCTGTGACCGACGCTGTTCCAGCGCCTCAATCAATAAACCGTCGTCGCCCTCACCCAACTGCTGCACTTGGCTGTGTCTCACTTCGGCGGCGCCGATTTCCGTCGTGAGACCGGTATCGACTGTATCTGAGTCAATCGGTTCAACGCGAAAATGTCGACGGCGATTGAGCAGGGCGGAGACGGCGGCACCACGGACTCTGTTGTGTGGTGTCATGGCCAGTTCCAGCAATGCTGCAAACACGTGGTCATGGTCGATCTCACCGAAGAGTCTGACCAGTTGTGCACGATGGCGCGCAGGGAGGTTTGCATCGTGACACAGGGCGACCAACTCATCTGGTGCGTGCTGCGCACAGCGCCGCAGTGCATCACGGGCGTGACCGCGCAGTTCAGGCACGAGCAGTAGTTGCGCCAACCGTTTCCAGGGGGTGGGGCCCTGCGCCGGCAGTGCCTCGAGGGCGGCTTGTAGCAGTGGGATATCATCGCCTTCAAACCACTGCTGCAACTGCGTGCCTGTCAGATGGCCGCCGCCGGCGAGCGCCGCCAGTGCCAGAGGGCGCTCTGGCCCGGCATCGTGCAATCTGAGTTCGAGCTGTTGAAGTGCATCGGTATCACCGTGTCGTGCCAGTGCCTGGAGGGCAGAGTAGCGCACCTGGGCGGCCGTATCCTGGGTCGCCTGGCGCAGGTCACCAATCAGGACATCTGTAAGTTCTCCCAAACCGTCGACGGCAGCGCGCCGCACGGCGGCGTCCTGGTCCTGCAGAGCCCTTCGCAGGGTTTGTGTCACCTGCTCGTCCTGCACCAGATCGGCATCGGCGAGAGCGTGCAGCGCGGCGCGTCGTACGCCGGCATCTGCGTGTCGTGCCAACACGGTCAACTCGTCCGTCCACGCGTCGGCGCCCATCTGCTCAATCCAGCCGATCGCCTGTGTCACCTTCAGGGTATCATCCGTATCGAGGGCTTTGCGAATGACACTGATCGTGCTCGTGTCTGTGAGACGGAGGGGAACGTTGGTGAGATCGAGGCGGCGCAACTGCAGAGATCGTGCCAGACTCTCCACATAGAGGCGGGCGGCGCGGCGGCCAAGCCACATCCACACCATGACAAGGACGAGGACGGGAATGGCCCATGCCTGTGGCGTCGTCTCCGGTCCGACCCAGAGAAACATCAACGCCAAAGCGGCGGCGACGGGCGGTCTCAGAATACCATCGATCCAGGCCTTGGCCGAGGCGCGCAGCGAATCGGGGATTGGCAGAAAGAGCAGATTCAGCGACGCATCATGGATCGTGTATTTCAGCACGACATCGCTGCCACGTGGCACACTGACGGCCCACAGGGCCCCACCCGTCAGCAGGATGGCCATGGAACCACCGGCAATCGCGACGGGCAGCAACAGCAGTCCCGCGCCGACGCCGAAGCGTTCAAGCAATCTCCGGGCAACAAGAAATTGCAGCGCGCAGGCTCCCAGGCCGGACCAGAAACGAAAGCTCCCAAGGAAAGCGAGCATACCACGCCCATCATCACCATAGTGCCGCTGCAGAGCCAGATCGAGCTGGTAGTCGGCAATGTTGCTGATGATCGTGACCAGCAAGACGAGGCCGGCAATGGTCGGCAGCAGGGGATGCGTGCGTAGATCGATTCTGGAGGGAGGTCTGGACTGTCTGGACTCGTTGTCGGTACTGGCGCTGATCGTCTCCGGTGCCAGGCGAACGGTGACACCGGCGATGACGACAAGACTGCCAACCATGATCAGCAGCAGGTCTCCCGGGTCAACGCTGGACGCAACGGCTGACAGGCCGAGGCCGAAAACCAGGTTCGACAGGGTGCTTCCCGCTGTGATCAGTGGGAAAACACGCCGCGCCTCACGCGCGGTGAACAGGTCACCGGCAAAGGTCCAGAATTGCAGGATGACCAGGGCGCTGATGACGTCGATGAAGACGTAGAGGCCGCAGAGCAAGGTGAAGGAGTGACTCTCCACTGACAGGAGCCAGCGCGTGCTGAGGATGCCCACGGCGCTGAGGACGCAGACGATGTAGATGAGACGGGGTCGTGACCAGCGTGCCGCCAGGCGCGCGTAGAGGGCGCTCACGACAATGAGCACCAGGGGCGGCAGCAGATATTTGTAGGGAATCGCCTCGGCCGGCAGGGCGCTGAGAAACAGGGCTCGACCCACGAGTGAGCCCGTGATGATCACACCACCGACGGCAGCCAGAGAATACAGCACCATCCAGCCGGCACGGGATCCTTCACCAGGCTGCAGCCGAAGCCACCGGGACAGGAAGGTCATGCCGATGTTGGTAAGCTGATCGTGAAGGTGCTGCCCTGACCGATAACGCTGGTGGCCTCGACCGTGCCCCCCATCAGTTCGATTGACTTACGCGCGATTGATAGACCGAGCCCTGTGCCTTGTTGTGCTTTGGCGATGCCATCCACCTGGCGAAATTCGTCGAAAACGTGGGGTAGATCTTCGGGCGGAATGCCGATCCCTGTGTCGGTGACGGACAGTTCGAAGCCGTTGGGTGTCGACTCAAGTGCAACGACAATGGAGCCGCTGTCCGTGAACTTCACCGCATTGCCAAGCAAGTTCATGAGGACACGGCGCAGTCGCTCTGGATCGAGATGCTGTGTTGAAAGGTCGTCGATTTCCCGCTTCAGCTCGACGCCGTCTGCCACGAGAGGCGCCACAGAGGTGACGCAGGCTTCGATGAGGGGCCTAAGGTCGGTGTTCTCTTCTGAGAGCACGACACGTCCCGCCTCAATGCGGGACAGATCCAGGATATCGTTGATCAGGCCCAACAGATTGTCGGCGCTGGTGCGGATGTTCTCGAGATTGCGGAATTGCCGCGGTTCCAGCGAATCCTTTGAGCGGCGCAGCAAGATGCGCGTGTAGCCGATGATGGCATTCATCGGTGTGCGCAGATCATGGGACATACGCGCCAGAAATTCAGACTTCAGCCGGTTCGCTTCTTGAACCTGCAGATTCGCCTCTTCGAGGGCGACATTCGCATTCTCGAGCTCGTGTGTGCGCTGGCGAACACGCCGGACGAGGGCGAAGAGCAGCCCACCCGCAACGATGAGGAAGGCGGCTGTCATCACCAAGGTTCGTTGGCCGTTGGCGCGGGCCCGAGATGTGTACGGCTCGGCGTTCATATAGGCGACGACCGTCCAGGGAGGGAGGGCGAGGTGGCGGTAGACAGCCAGATGCTCAGCGTCATCGCGAGTCCAGAGGATGCGATTCGGTTTTGGCCGTCGCGTGTCGGATGCCTCTTTGGCTGCCCCGATTCTTCTCGCCGAGCGGGTCTGATCTGATGGCTTCTTTCCGCCAATCACTGGGGACTGCTCCGGCGCTTCACGAGGCGGAATCTGATTGATCAGATCAACCTGGGCGACAGTCTCCGAAGTGGTCTGCAGGAGCACCTCTCCCTGCGAGCCGATCGCGAATAGTGAAATCTCGTCGTCGCCATAGGCCGGCAGCAGTGTCGTCGCGTCGATGTCCAGCAGAACGAACCCGAGAACTTCGGTGCCCCGCCGAGGGTGCACAGATTGCGTTACGCGCAGTATCGCACCACTAATCGTCTCAATTCGACTGAAACGAAGACGCTGTCCCACCAGGGGACGTCCGACCGTATCGATTGATGTCTGCTCGTCGCTTGCTGTCGTCGCGCCCGCACGGGGGCCTGTGGTACCGGGTCGTCGTCTGGCAACCACATTGCCCTGGGCATCAAGCAGAACGATCTGAAGATAGTCGATCTGCGTGGCACCCAGGAAGTAGTCGAGATAGTTGTTCAGGTCTTGGCTCGTGCTATCTGCTTGCGTCGGGCTCGAGGGGGCGTCTGAAGCGCGCAAGAACCGCCGCACTTCGAGAGACCGAGGGACCATCGATGATTCTCGGATCACGGTGCCAAGCTGTTCGCCTACATGAGCCGAGGCCAGGGCGACGACAGCCCCTGTTCTGCGCGTTGCCACATTACGTACCAGGTCGAGGCCGCTGATGAAGGACACGGCGGCGATGGCCAGTACGGGCAGGGCCGCCACAGCCAGCAGAAGAGGGAACAGGCGGGTCGCGACTCGAGAGGCCGTAGGATTCGTTGCTGCCATGCTCAGGGCTGGCGCGGCAACAGGTCTGAGATATCGACGACCCATACGTCTATATCACCCACGGGTCTGTAGTAGGCGACGCGTTTGCCGTCGTTGCTGAAGGTGGCCATGACGAGGGGATGGTCAGCGATCGCACGTTCATCACCGGTTGCCAAGTCGTGCAGGAAGCTGCGCTGGTCCGCCGTGTTACCCCAGCCACCGTAGATCACTTGCTCGCCACTGTCCGAGATGATGGCTCTGGGGCCTGTCCGGTTGAGTGCGAAGATCTCTCTGGACGCACCACCTTCGATTTCAACGGCTCTTAGGGTCTGCCTCTCGTCATCAAGCCCGCGATAGGTAGCCACGAAGAGTTCCGTACCATCCTCTGACCAACCGGCCAGCAGATGAGTCCCCTCACCCAGTGACAGCACACGCGGTAGTCCACCTGAACTGGGGACGATCCGCACGCCGTCATCTTCATCAAATGTGATATAGGCGATCCACGCGCCATCCGGAGAAATGTGTGGCAGGAAACCCTTTGTCAAAGTGACCTGTTGGGGATCTCCTCCCGAGACGGGCATGGTCCACACACAGAACGCTGAGTCGTCGACTTCGCCTTCCAAACCCCTTGGGGCGGCGACAAAGGCGAATGTTTCGCCATCGGCGGACCAGTTGATGTCTGCCCACGATTCGTCCGTCCCGCCACCCAATATTTCAACGTCTCCCCCCGTGCTGGGGACCGAGCCAATCTCGTGTAGGGAGAACTGAAAAGCGATGTGGTCCCCGTCGGGTGACCAACTAAGGGGATAGCTTTGGAGGCCATCAGTCTGGCTCAATTCGACGATATCACCTGTTTCCAGATCAAGGGTCTCTAGTCGACTACGATTCAGCGATCCCGTGATCACCAGTCGCGTTCCATCTGGAGACCAGCGTGGGACCCATCCCTCCAAGGATTCGCGCATGACGGAAATCGGTGCGCCGCCATCTGTGGGGATCAGGAAGATCTGCTTATCGCGCTGGGTAGCAATCCAGCGCCCATCGGGGGACCACGACGACCAGAAGAAGCCATTCGTTTGTGGCAGGTGTTGTGGTTGCCCTTCCATCACCGGCATAGTCCAGATCTGCATCGTGTCACCTCGATCGGAGGTAAAAGCGATCGTCTGTCCGTCGGGCGAGAAAGTTGGATACCGATTGCCGCTCTGATTAGTGGTCAGCGTGCGGACCTCGGAGCCATCAATGGATTGCAGAAAGAGTCCTATGCCGCTGTCTTGTCCAGCCGCGTAGACGAGCTGTTTTCCGTCAGGTGAGATATCGAAGCCACCTGAAGCCACCGAACTCAGGTGCAGATTACCGGTCAAGGCTTCGGGGTCACCGCCGTGGACCGGAACCGACCAGATCCTGGCAACGCCGCCGCGATCGGAAACGAAAGCGATGCGCTCACCATCAGGAAACCAGTTGGGATAGTAGTCACCAGACCAGCCCCCCGTGGAGGCTCGAGTGACCTGTCGGCGTTCGGAACCATCGGGACGGGCGACCCAGACGCAGCGCTCTTTCGTCTCAGTCGAGACGTAAGCGATCCACTCGCCGTCTGGTGAGAAGGACGGATCATGATACAACGGGTCGCCGCTGATGATGCGTTCGAAGCGAAGACCATCGGCTTCGACGACGAGATTTGTGTCAGCCTGCGCATGGGCGCCGACGGCAGTCAGCACGGCACACCAGATGGCTGGCAGGAGAGTGGGCAGACCGAGGCGAATACTCTTCATGAGTCGGTTTCCCGCTGTCGCCTCAGCTACCCAGTCCGTAGGTCTTGATCTTCTGCACCAGACCCCAGCGACTCACCTGCAGTTCTTCGCAAGCGTGGGTGCGATTGCCATTATGTCGTTCCAGGGCCGCGGCGATCATCTCGCGCTCGACTTCGGCGAGGACCTCTTTCAGTGCGCCTTCGCGCAGCACCTTCGCCCCTGGGCCTGTTGCCGCGGCGCGGCCCTGGGTCAGCTTCTCCGACAGGTGCTCCATGTCGATACGTTCACCGTCGCCGGCGAAGAGTGACGCACGCTCGACCTCATTCTGCAGCTCGCGGATGTTGCCCGGCCAGTCGTGGGCGCCCAGGGCATCCATCGCAGGTGCGGTGAAGCCCTCAGGTCCCTTGCCCTCCTTCGTGCGCTTCTGCGACAGGAAGTGCAGGCACAGATCGGGGATGTCTTCGCGACGGTCTCTCAGAGGCGGCAGTTCGATGGGGAAGACGGCAAGTCGGTAGTAGAGGTCCTCACGGAACTCGCCTTCGCTGACGCGCTGCTGGAGATCACGGTGGCTGGCGGCGATGACGCGCACATCGACGTTGCGGTCCGTGTCCTCGCCGACGCGTCGGATCTCGCCCTCCTGCAGCACTCGCAGCAGGCGTACCTGCAAACCAGCGGAGGTTTCGCCGATCTCATCGAGGAGGACGACGCCGCCATTGGCTGTTTCGAAGAGCCCGGCGCGATCACTGGACGCACCTGTGAAAGAACCCTTCTTATGACCGAAGAGTTCGCTTTCAAGCAGCTGCTCGGCCATGGCGCCACAGTTCACGGCGACGAAGGGCTTGTCGGATCGCGGCGACTCGGCGTGAATCGTCTTTGCAAGTACCTCTTTGCCGGTCCCTGTCTCGCCCGACAGCAAGACCGTCGTGTCCGAATCGATGACCTTCTCAAGCAGCGTGTAGACACGTTCCATGGCGCGTGACTTGCCGATGACATTCGCAAAGGTTCGTCCCACGCCTTCTTCAATCTGTGTGCGTAGCGTCAGATTCTCTTTTTCCAGGCGGGCGATGCGCAACATGGCGCGAATACGGGCGGAAAGCTCTGCCTCGTCGATCGGTTTGGTGACGTAGTCGTCCGCACCGGCATCGAGTCCCTTCACCTTGTCTTCCACCGTCGCTCGAGCTGTGAGCATGATGACGGGTGTACGCCGCCATTCTGCGGAGGCACGCATACGCTCAAGCACCTCGATCCCGTCCATGCCCGGCATCATCCAATCGAGCAGCACGAGATCGGGCTTTTCCTCGGCCAATACCTCAAGCGCTCGTTCGCCATTCTCTGCGGCGCACGTCTCGTATCCCTGTTCGTCGAGCTCCTGTTCGAGCAGATCAACGTTGAAGGGTTCATCGTCTACGATGAGAATTTTTTCAGGCAAGTAGCTTCTCCACCTTCTGCCAGAGCTCCTCTTCATCGATGGGCTTGGTCAGGTAGTCGTTGCAGCCGGCCTCCAGGGCCTTCTCTTCGTCACCCGCCATGGCGTGGGCTGTGACGGCGATGATCGGTATGTCTGCGATGCTGGTGTCGGCACGGACGGCACGCGTCACCTCGTAGCCATCCATCTCAGGCAAGGAGATGTCGAGCAACACAAGATCGGGCTTCTCTGAACCGATTTTCTCGAGTCCTTCCTTGCCGTCGCTCGCCTCAGCCAACTCGTAGTCGTCTTCGAGGAGCTGCACGAGGAGATCGCGATTCATCTCCACGTCCTCGACGATGAGGATCTTCTTTTTCATGCTGCTTCTCCCTGTGGTTGTAGATCTCTTACACGAATGGTAAACATTGTGCCCTCACCCTCCACACTGTCGACGCTGACGCGTCCACCAATCAGTTCGACAGAACGTTTGACGATGGCCAGTCCGAGGCCCGTACCCTCCTGGGCGGAGGATCCTTTGCGCGCGACTTGACGGAATTCGTCGAAGATGTGAGGGAGTTCATCCGCTGCGATGCCGACCCCAGTATCTGCGACACTCAGTACCGTTTCGCCCTCATCGCGTCGCAAGGTCGCTGTGACGCTGCCGGACTGCGTGAATTTTACCGCATTGCCCAGCAGATTCATCAGGCCACGACGCAAGCGATCCGGATCGCTCATCAACGTGCCTTCGTAGTCGACGTCCGTCTTGATCTCTACGCCATCTTGCAGCAGTGGCTGTATGGCGGCAGTGCACTCACGCACGAGCACATCGGGATCGACCTTCTGCGGTTGAATCTCGATGCGGCCGGACTCGATCTTCGACAGATCGAGGATGTCGTTGATGAGTTCCAGCAGATTGTTGGCACTGGTCTGGATGTTTTCAAGGTTGGAATACTGGCGCGCATCGAGTACGTCGCCTGACTTGCGCAGCAGCAGGCGCGTGTAGCCGATGATGGCATTCATCGGCGTGCGCAGGTCGTGGGACATGCGCGCAAGGAATTCGGATTTGAGGCGGGTTGTCTCGCGGACCTGCTCGTTGGCGGTAGCCAGGTCGGCATTGGTCTGCTCGAGTTGCATCGTGCGTTCACTGAGACGCTTCTCCAGGAGATGGACGCGATTGCCGATGAGAAACACCGCCCAGCCCAGGATGTAAAACAGGGCGTCGCCCTCGACATAGCCGCCGACGTGAATGCCCATGGCCGTGAAGGCCAGCGCCACCGTCACGGCGCCGATACTCGAATACCCCATCCAGTTACTCGGTTTCACCCATCCGGCCTTCAGCAATAACCCGGTAATGATGAAGAAGCCACCGGCGGCGAGCAGCAGATACGTCATCGGATGTACGGGTGAGCCCTGCTCTACAGGGACGGGGTCCTGAAGCCAGATGACGACAGTGGTATACAATGGAGCTGCGATGATGACCAGTGGCAAGAAGATGAGGGTCTGCCGCAGCGTGCGTCTTCGTCCCGCCCGGTCGGCCTCACTCCGGTGGTTCCAGATGACACAAGCGATGGTGCAGACGACAGCCAAAGACACGAAGAGGATGTAGTTCATGGAAGACGGTCGACTTTCTGCAAGCGAGGAACTTCGTTTGGCTCGGTGACTCTACCACGATAAGGAAGAGCGTAAGGCTCCAGCCGTGCATGGGAGCGGCTGGAGCCTCTACAGAGCCTGTTGTCAGGCTCCGTGAGCGGAGAGACATTCCGCTCGATTGTCATTTAGAATGCCAGGACCGGTGTGGCCAATGCGACTTCGACGGGCACGTCATTCAGCAGGGCCGTGATGTCACGGTGACCGTGCCCCATGGCCAACTCGCGGGCGTTCGTGCCGTAGTCGTTGGCGACGTCGACGAGGGCTTCTGCGTCAAGCAACTGACGGGCGACGTCGGTGTGACCGTTCTGCACGGCGACGATCAAGGCGGTGTTGCCAATGCGGCCTGTCGCGTTGACGTCGGCGCCGGCGTGCACGAGTATGGCCACCACATCATCGTAGCCGTAGGCGGAGGCGATCATCAGCGCTGTGTTGCCGTAGTCATCCGTGACGTCGACATCGCTGCGCAGCATCGCCTGGTGGCGGACGGCAGCTGTGTCTCGCTCAGTGATAGCCTGCATAAGGCCATTATTCTGGGCGGCGACGTTTGTGGTCAGGGCGGCGAGGGCGGTGATGGTGAAGATCGTATTGCGTGTCATATTGAGCCTCCTTTTATCAAGCTCTGCCCTTGTTAACGCAATGGGCGTGCCACACTTGTGAAAAGAGTCTCTCCGCGATTATAAGTTGTTTTTTAATAATGATTTAGGATCCACTGCGGCATCTTTCTGCGCGTTGCGTCCAGAGCGACGGGAGTGACAATAACATTGTCACGATAATCCTCGATCTGTGTATAAGTGTCTGATTAAAATAAACTTAACGAAGTGTCCAATATTTTGCACGACGACCGTCAACGAATTGTACAGTTGATCCTCCAAATGGAATCCACAAGATGAAATCTCAACGCCATCCTCATCCGCATCTGGACCCAAGACGACCTCGAGCAGACACATCTCCTTCGGTGAATCCACCTCTGTTTGTCTGGAAACCCGTCATTCAATCCACGCCGACAGATTTGCAGGTGTCGAGGGATCCCGAATTCCGAGATCTGGTGATCGATCTGACGCAGTTGACCGAATCGCTGCATCTGCCCGAGACGGCGCTGGCTCCAGGGCGGTACTGGTGGCGCTGGTTGTCCAATGGGGAGGTCTCAGAGGTCTTGTCATTCCAAGTCACCGATGATGCTGTGCCATTCGAGGTGCCACCGGCCAAAGAATGGCTCGAACGACTTGGTACCGAACATCCACGACTTCACTGTCGACCAGAATGGATCGAGACGATCCGTGATCGCGCCTGTAGCGAGCAACCGGAGGCAACACTCGAGCTGCTGGCGATGGCGGACGAGATTCTCACGGAGAAACATCACTATCCAGAGCCCCCGTATCTGCCGGATCGTAACAAGGACTTCGAGGCGAATCGGCGGATCTGGTTTCCCACCATGTGGGGTACGCGACGATTTGTGAAAGGTGCCGAGACCATGGCCCTCGCCTATCAACTCTCGGGAGACAGAGCATATGGTCGTGCTGCATGCGAGCGCATGGCATCTGTCTCGAAGTGGGATCCGGATGGGCCGACCTATCTGGGGCACAATGATGAGGCGCACATGTCCGTCATCTGGCATGGGCCCCATGCTGTGGACTGGTGCTGGGACTGCTTCACCGACGAGGAGCGCGCCAGTGTGATTGCGCAGTATCGGCGTCGTGGGCAGATCACGTACGAACACATGCACGATCTGGCACCCTATGGGATTGAGCGATTCGATTCACACGCAGGACGCGAAATCGTCTTTCTCGCGCTGACGGCGTTCTGTTTTCACGAGCACATTCCCGAAGCTTCGAAATGGCTCGAGTGGCTGCGTCCCGTACTCAATGGTATCTGGCCTGTCTGGTCGGGAGACGATGGCGGCTGGGCCCAGGGTCCGTCGTATGGTCTGGCCTATGTCAGTATCCAGACGATGTATGCATCGGCGATCAAGCGCGGTGCCGGTGTCGATGTGTATCGTCGCCCGTTCTGGCAGAATCATGCGCGTTGGCGGCGCTGGTTTGTGCCGCCATACACCGACTTTCAGGGCTTCGGCGACCAGGGGCTGCGCTGGCGCTGCAGTGTGATGAACAATGCCGATCTGTTGGAGCTGATCGGCTTGGAAACGGGAACAGACGAGTTCGAGGGGTATGCTCAGGCACTAAGGGCACAGACCAAGTTCGCCGAAGAGCCCCACCAGCGCTCGATGCTCTGGGGAAATGGCTATCTGGTGAACAGCCAGTTGCTGCTGGCTCGTCTGACGCAAGGGCTCGAATCGGTGTCACCAACCAAAGCGACGGCCGATCTCACAGCACCCCGGTTCGCAGCTGACTTTGCTCCGGAAAAATCAATCTACCGTCAGTTCCCTTTTGTCGGATGGTCGGCGATTCGTACGCGTCTCGAGGCTGAGGCCACGGGTGAGGCGGATGTGGCCTTTCTCTTTCGTTCATCACCACTGGGTTCGATCAGCCACTCCCACGCTAACAACAATGACTTCATTCTACATGTGGGGGGCACGACGATGGCCATGCCGAGTGGCTACTACAATGGTTATGGTGGCGCTCATCACGCCAACTGGGTGTGGCACACGAAGTCGCACAACTGTGTGACCCTCTCAGACGCAGGGCAGATCATGCGTTCCTCCGAGTCGACGGGGCGCATTGCCAGCGCCTACGAGGATGACCGTGTCATCTACTTCGTCGGCGTCGCAGATGCCAGCTACGCAGACCGGGCCGAGCGTTGTCGGCGCCACATACTGTTTCTGAAATCTTCGAAGGCGGTCGTGCTGATCGACGAATTCGTCGGTCTGCCGCACATCCTGTCGGCATTGCAGTGGAATTTGCACACGCCCTCACCCGTGAGCATTGACGAGAAGGGCCGAAGCTTCCACTGGCGCCAGGGGAGTAGTAAGGTCACAGGGGCGTTTCTCTATCACGACAATGCCATGTTCTCGGTGTCACGAGGCTGGGATCCGCCACCCGCCGTGATCTTGCACGAGAAGCCTTATCCGATGCAACACAACCTGCGCTTCACCTGCAACATGGTGCAGGAAGAATTTCTGGCCATGCGTAGCTCGCTCTCAACGGCACCAGGTATCCGCCGCAATCTTGCCGTCGTTCTGGCGCCATCATGTGCTGGGGTAGAACAGGCCAAGTTGGTGACGAATCGCCACGGCGAATCTGAAGAGGCGCGCATCGATGGTGATCGTGTCATCGTTGACAGCCATCGTGGCCTGGAGGTCGATGGAGAGGTGGTCAACGCGTTGGCTGTGGCTGAGGTCAGTGGCCTGCGCTATCAGGTCGATGACAAAGGGATCCGCATCGTCTGAGGTTCGCGCCCTGGCGGCGTTGACTGTCCTAGTCGAGGGCGCCTTCCAGATATGCGCGGAAGGCGCTGGCCTCATGGATGAGGGGCGCCTGGAACTCCATGGAGGGCAGGCGATACGGCGGCGTGTTGGCGGTGATGTAACGCGCCGCCATGGGGGGGCCGCCATCCGCTTCATCCTCGCCCTCTACGCCGACCAACTCTGCATAGCGAATCTTGTCCCCATCCGCTTGGTACTCCGAGCCGACGATCCACAGTCGACCGAAGCGATATCGTTCCATCACCTTCTTCTCGGCGACGGAGCTCCAACTGGTGCCGGTGAAGGCGAAGTCGCGTGGCTTGATGCCAAGTTCCTTCTCGATTTCCTGATCACACGTCTCCAACTCCCACTGCAACTTCTCTCCCTGCGGATCCTCGGCCACCAGTGCAGACAGATTCGGATGAGTCACCGTGTGGGCGCCGATGTGCCATCCCGATTCCACGAGTTCACTGATCTGCGCCCACGTCAGCGTATCCGGTGAGACGTTCTCAGGCGCCATGGGACCAGAGTTGACGAAGAGATTGCCCGCAAAGCCCGCTTCGCCAAGGACCTCACGCACTTCGAGCATCGTCGTGACGGGGTGGTCGAAGTCGAACATGATGGGGTGTTCGGGCAGGTCCCCCGAGCCATCACGCCAGGCGGCGAGTCCATCGTAATCAATGGAAGTGAAGCCGAGTTCAGCGGCAATACCGACGAGGGTGGTCAGGTGAAGTCGGGGTAGGGGAAACTCGCCCTGGTCGGAGGTGCCGTGGCACATGGTGATGGGGATGCGTGTCGCCATGAGTCGTCTCGTATCGGAAGGGTGACGTTCGTGTTACCTGGACGCTACGCCAACGGGGGCCGTGTTCGCAAGTCCACAGGAGTGCGAGCCGGTGGCACGCTATTTTCTTATCGAGGGTGTGAACTCTTCTCACTATATTGCCGGGAGACCCGAGCCCTGGAAGCAACGATGGCACTGCCTACCGTTCGCAAACGTCTTTGGACACGACAAGACTTCGATCGTCTTATCGAAGCCGGAGCGTTTGACGAAGACGATCGTCTCGAACTACTCGACGGCGAGCTTTGGGAGTTGAGTCCTCCCGGATCACGTCACGTGACTTGTGCGCGTCTGGTCGAACGGGCCCTTCAGGCAGCCTTCGGCGCAGACTACGATGCGCGGCGTGAATGTCCTTTCGCTCTCGAAAAAATGTCCCAGCCCCAACCGGACATCACGGTCGTGGTCGGCGGAATCCGGGACTATACGGACGCTCATCCACACGAGTCGCTCCTCATGGTCGAGGTGTCCGATACGACACTCTCATTCGATCGAGGCCTCAAGCTCGCAGCATATGCTCGCAACAGCATTCCTGAGTATTGGATTCTCGACCTGAAGAATGAGCGACTGGAGGTCTACCGGGAACCGAACGGCGAGCGCTTCGACTCCAAGGTGACGCTGACCCGTGACAACTCGATCACGCCGCTGAACGCGCCCGACGCAACCATCCCCGTCGCCGATCTGCTGCCCTAACTACTCTCCGAGCACCCTGACGGTAATCTCATCCTCATCCCGCAGGATGAATCCCTCGCCGTCTGTTTCATCCGCCCCGCCGGATTTCGCCGACTGACCTGCACTCTCGGCACCGGTTCTGATATCAGCCAACGACGCTGCAGGCACACCGAGGGTGAAACTGCGCAATCCCACGGCGTCCTCAGGCGCCGGCGGTGAACCCGCTGATCGCCACGTGTTGGCACCGATGTGGTGGTGGTAACCACCGGCAGCGATGAACAGGGCCCCGGGGAAGTCACGCTGCATGGCGTCCATTCCCAGCGAGTCGATGTAGAAACGCTCCGCCACCTCGAGACTCGATACACACAGGTGCACGTGGCCCACGTCGGTCGCCGGATCGAGTCCGTTCCACGTCTGGCCCGATGTCTGGCCGGACCCCGGGCCAGGCGCCTGTTTCAGCAGATCGGCTGTGTCGAGTTGTTCAGATCCCATGGCAACATACTTGCCGCGAAACTGCCAGCGTTCGCGAGGTCGGTCACAATACAGCTCGACGCCGAGTCCGTCCGGGTCTGCCAGGTAAAGTGCCTCGCTGACGCCGTGATCGCTGGCGCCCTGCAGGGGCACGTCCTGCGACAGCAAGCGGTGCAACCAGCGACCGAGGCCGGCGCGATCGGGTGCGCGATAGGCGACGTGGAATAGACCGGTGGCGCGCGATGGACGCGGGCGGGCGTTCTCGAATTCGGTCAGGTGAAGCTGATGCGGTGCGTCGCCAGTGGCCGACAACCAAACCTCGTTACCGCTACTGCGAAGGGGACGAAACCCAAGCAGGTCACTGTAGAAGGCCAGCGATTGCTGCAGATCGGACACATGCAGATGCACGGCGGCGATGTGGGTCGAAGCGGGCAGGTCGGGGAGGGTCATTCGCTGTCTTCCTGCAGGTGGCGCGCAACAGTCACAAAAGCAAGCACCGTGATCATCGTACCACCCGAAGCGATGAGGAAGAGGGTGGGGTACCCCCAGCGTGTAATGACGTGTCCACCGGCGAGAGCTGTCATTGCCCATCCGGCACCCATGACGGTGTTGGTTACGCCAGACATGAGGGATCGCCAATGATCGCTGACGACAGACTGACTGAAGAGGGTGAAGGCCTGCTGACTGATGGCGGCAGCAGAGGCCATGATCAGCATGGCCGCTGTGGCGGCATACAGATTGGGAATCAGCGCCATGGGAATCAGACCGAGGGCCATGATCATCCGAGTCCAGGAAAATCCACGTACATATCCCAGCCGGGCAGCGACGATGGGCAACAGGAGCGAAGCGGGGGAAGCGATCAACTGCGTCGCAGCGGACACGGTGCCGATGACCGCCGTCGCCACATTCAGTCCATCATCGAGATACACGTTGAAGAAGGCGATCGTCACGCCAATGCCGACACTCGACAGAAACATGACGAGACTCATGGACGCGATCGGTCCCCAGGGCGCCTCGCGCAGATTCGCCAGCGGATTGACTACGGGTTCGTCGCTGTCGCGGGAGGCACCATAACGTGTTGCCATGACCAGCGGCAAGGTCAACAGAAAGAGCACACCTGCCAGGATCAGCGGATATCGATAGGCCGCCGGGTGCGCGTCCGTGACGCCCAGCACGTCGGCCGTCAGCCCCGGGAGCAGGCCGCCCACGAGAGAACCGGCCACAGCGAACAGGGGCATCAGCGTGCCGATGACGGAGAACACATGGCTGCGTTCCTGTCGACCCGACACGGACATCAGATACGGTGTGGAGTTGACGAAATACAACGCGGCGCCGGCGAATCCCAGAAAATAGAAGACGCTAAGCCAGGTTCGCTGAAAAAGTTCAGGCAAGAACTCTCCCATTGGGGCGCAGCCCAGACCGATGACGATGATGATCTCACCGGCAATCAGCAGCGGACGCGGACCGAAGCGCACACCGAGCAGTCCGGCGGGGATGCCAACCAGGGCAAATCCCATGCGACCGATGGCGTTGATCTCACCGACAGCGGCGGGGTCGTAGCCGAGGCGCAGCAGATACAGATTGAAGAGCACCGAATACATGCCCACGTAGCCAAAGGCCATGATGGTCTGTGCGGCGATGAGCAGGCGCGCGTCTCGTCCGATGAGACGCAGGTTCGCCAGGTAGTCGGTCAGCATGTGCTGCCCAACCCCTGCGCCGCACCGGTTATCGTTGTCTCGTCGTCATCCTGAGCCATGAGACCCTTTGCCATTGGATCTAGCGATCTCGCAGCAGGTCGGTGAATGCTTCCATGGCCCGAGGTTTCTCCATGAAACTGGCGAGCCAATCGGGGACGAAGCCGAAGTTCGGGTGAGGGTTCTGCAGATCGGCGCCGTGAGCGGCCAGGTAGCGAATCATGTCGCCATCGTCAGACCAGGTAGCGCAACTGAGGGGCGTCATGAAGTCGGCACGGGTGAAATCGGTGAACCCTGATGCCTGTCCGTCGATGTTGGCGCCGTGCTCCAGGAGGAAGTCGACGGCCTCTTCCTGCCCACCGAAGGCGGCGTAGCAGAGGGAGATGTCGAGGACTTCCTGGTCAGGTCGATCGGTGGTAACATTGGGCCGAAACAACGCGTTGGCTGTCGGCAGCAACGTGCCGTCCTCAGCGAAGTATCCTGCCATCAAGTCGAGCATGCCCAGGGCCGCAGCAAAGGGCAGGTCGACGGCCACGCCTGCAGCGTAGAGATCGCGGGCCACCTGGAAGTGACCGTCGGCGAAGGGGCCTCGCGAAAAGGGGGCGAACACCGCCCGGTGCATCAGCTCGGGCCCTGCCTGCGCACCCCGGTCAAGGGCGAGCTTGATCGCCTTATCGCGCAACCCCATCCAACCGAGTTGTTGTGAGGAGACGGTAAGATCCAGAAACGCCACCGAGTCCGCCGTCATTCCTGAGGGGTCCGCGCCGAGGTCGAGCAGCATGCGAGTGATCTCGAGGATGTTATCAGGCAGCTTGGCGCGCTCCGAGCCAGTCGCCACGTGCAATAGCTGCGCACCACGCAACTCTGGTATCGGATACATCTCGTCGAGTTGTCCGCGTGCGTCGAGCAAGTCAGCTTCGCTCGCCAACAGTGCCGCCAGGCCGTCCATGTCGCCTGCGTCGATGAGGGCGACGGCCGCGTCGAAGCGAGGATGCTCGCTGGCGTATCCCTTCCACACCTGCGGTGGCAGAGTCTCGCCTTGGCGGGGCACGCCAACGGTGACAATCTCGGCGGGACTGTCACTGCTGCCGCCGAGGGTTGCCGTGATGTACTGACGGCCGCCTGCCTCATAGGAGAGGAGGGCGCCATTGGTGTATCCCGTCCACTCGATGGATCCAACGAAGTCGCCCGTTGCTTTGTCGTAGGCGCGCAGCGTTGCCTCGCGCTCGGTGTAGTAGTTGGCGCTGCCGACGCCATTGTCTGTCGTGGCGAAGAGCAGTGTCGGTGTCGTGAGCAGGAAGGTCCGCTGTTCCCAACCGAGCTCGTCGGGCAACCCCTCGACATCCTTCAGTGCTGGATGATTGACCGGGCCGCGGCCGATGGGGCGCATCCAGCGATGCTCACCTGTCGTCATGTCGATGGCAGTGATGCGGCTGTAAGGTGGTTTGGTCAATGGCAACCCCTTGGGACCACCCATGTTGCCGGAACGACCGCCGTAGCGAGAGAAGGCATTCTCTTCTTCGAAGAGCTGCGTTGGATCGGGTTGGGTCTTGGATGGGACATAGAGCATGCCCGTCACCGGATCGGCACTGCCGCCTACCCAGTCGGTACCGCCCAGTTCTCCGGGCATCTGGATGGTCGCCTTCAGAGACGGAGGTGTGTAAAGGGGGCCGATCACAAAGTTGGAGGTGATCTGCAGCGCCTCCTGACGCAACTCAGGCGTGAAGTCGATGAGATCGTCTTCCGTCAGACCCTGTCGATCGTAGGGCAGTGGCTTGGTAGGAAAGGGCTGCGTAGGAGATGCGTGCTCACCATCGACGTCACTGGTCGGCACGGCTCTCTCTTCGATGGGCCAGATGGGTTCGCCCGTCTCGCGATCGAAGACATAGGCCATGGCCTGCTTGGTGAGTTGCACGACAATCTTGCGCAGCTGGCCGTCGATGACGACGTCGAGCAGGATCGGTGCAGCGGGTGGGTCGTAGTTCCACAGGGTGTGATGAATCAACTGATAGTGCCACAGGCGCTCGCCCGTCTGCGCATTCACGGCAACAAGGCAGTCGGAAAAGAGATTGCGCCCCAGTCGTTCACCGCCGTAGCGGTCATGACTCACAGAACTGACGGGTAAATAGGCGATGCCCAGTTCGGGGTCGGCGCTGATCGTGGCCCACACATTGGCGGCACCGAAGTAATCCCACGACTGGTCCTCCCACTCATCGTAGTAAGGCTCACCGGGCTGCGGGATCGTATGGAAGGTCCACAGGATTTCGCCAGTGCGTACGTCGAAGCCACGCACATCGCCGGGCGCGGTATAACGATCGGGGGAGACTCCGTCGTGCCAGTCGAGGATTACGGACCCCACAATGGCTACATCGCCGACGATCGTCGGTGGCGACGCGAGACCATAGTCATCCACATCGGGCACCGGAGCGCGCATCCCACGTGTCAGGTCGACACGTCCGTTCACACCGAAGGCTGAATCAGCCAGGCCTGTCACCGCATCGAGAGAGTAGAGGGTGTCGGCCATCGTGCCGAAGAGGATACGTTTCTGCCCATCGTCGCCTTCCCAGTAGGCGAGACCGCGGATCGGTCCGATCGAGCGGGCGTCGCGTCCACCGGCATCGAAGCGCCAGAGCTCTTCCCCCGTCGTCGCGTCCAGAGCGACGGCCAGAAACTGCGGCGTAATCGTATACATCACATCGTCGACGACGAGGGGCGTCCCCTTGTACGTGCTCGCATCATCCCCGATCGTCGGCAGTCGATAGCGCCACAGAATCTTCAGGCTGTCCATGTTGCCGGCGTGGATCTGATCGTAGGGTGCGTATTTGGTGCTCGTCAGATCGCCACCCCAATGCGTCCAATCGGCGGAAATGTGCGTGGATATCAGGAGCAGGGCGCCAAGTAGCACGCGTTGGTACGGAGATGTAGTCACGATGTTTCCTCTGGGCGCAAGCAATCAATGCAATCAGTCAATGCATCGTCGATCGCCGACCGGTGTGTGTGTACCCGGGCTCGTCGCGTGAGTGGCCGAGACTGTCCGGATCCACGAAGGCCCCGTAGCGCGTGACCGTCTTCGCTGGCTCGTCGATGAAGGTGATCGATGCGGCGGGGGAATCGATACCGAGACGGCGGATCTCTCCAAACAGGACGGCCACCACCTGACGCAGGTCGCACGCAGCATTCATGGCCATGGCGGCAGAACGCACACGCTCGACGGCGAGTTGTCGCTCCGTTACCGAGGAGTCGTCAGCAACCCTTGCCTGGCGCATCTCATTCAGCTCGTCGATGAGCTGCGCTTTTGTCTTGCGAGCGTCTTGCATGCGCGTCAGGCGGCCATCCACTGCGTGGCTGCGGCAGTTGTGAGCGAAGGCGGAAGAAAACCGGTTGTGCCAGTCGCACCGCCGCGGTAGAGTACTCGCTGAGCCTTGATCTCAACATGGGAGCCATGCAGATGAGTACGATGTCTGAAACCGCCAAACTCGTCACCGCGACGGATCTGATGGATTTGCCCGATGACGGGTATCGCTACGAGCTGGTGCATGGTCACCTGGTGCGCGACCTGCCGCCTGGGCCGAGACACGGTGCGATTGCGTTCCGACTTGCTTTGCGACTTGGGATGTGGGCTCAGGAGCAAGCGACGGGCGAAGTCTTCGCTGCCGAGACCGGCTTTAAGCTGCAGTCCGATCCCGACACGGTGCGTGCGCCGGACATCTCTTTCGTCTCGTCGGCACAACTGCCAGCGGCAGGACTGCCCGATGAGTATCTCGGCCCGCCTGATGTGGCGGTCGAGGTGCTGTCGCCCAGTGACCAGCAGTCGGCCGTGGCAGAGAAGATCAGAGACTACCTCGGTGCCGGATGTCAGCAGGTATGGATCGTGTCCATCGAGATGCGCACAGTCACTCTCTACAAAGCGGAGACGGATGTTCGAGTGTTTACTGCTGCTGACACACTCGTCGGTGACGGACCACTTGCGGGTTTTCAGTTCGACGTGGCGGACATCTTTGGCGGTGTGTACCGCTGATCTCTCTTGTAATGCAGAAACCAGAAAACAGGAGAAACGAGAATGACAACGATCGATGAATCCAAACTGATCACTGCCACGGATCTGATGGACATGCCCGATGACGGGTGTCGTGCCGAGCTGGTTCGTGGTTCCCTCGTTCGGGATCAGGCGCCGGGTTTCGAGCACTCTACCATCGTGGCGAATCTCTGCTATCATCTGCGTGCCTGGTCGACACGCACGAAGACGGGCCGTGTCGGAGGTGAGGGAGGTTTCAAGCTCCAAACTGATCCAGACACGGTGCGGGCGCCCGACGTGGCTTTTGTCTCGAATGATCGGCTTCCCGCTGGCCGGACAACCGGTTACCTGGAAGGCGCACCTGATCTTGCCGTCGAGGTCGTGTCGCCAAACGACCAGTGGGTCACACTGGTCGACAAGGTGGGAGAATACTTCGACGCCTGCGTCGAACAGGTCTGGATCGTCGTGCCGACGAACCGCACCGTGATGATCCACCGGTCGCTGCAGGATGTCACCGTCGTCAATGAGCGCGACACGATCGTCGGCGACGGAATCCTCGCCGGTCTCGAACTGCCCGTGGCCGACATCTTCGAATAACCGCCTCACGAACGCACCGTTCGCATCGATTCGCGCAGCTCGCGCAGAATCCGGTCACGGTCGAGACCGTCTTTCTCAATGACGCGGGATGCGTTGTCGCGCAGCGCCTCAAGCTCGTCGCCGGCCAGATCTTTGGCGGTGATGATGATGACGGGCAGGTCGGCGGTGGCGACCTCGGCGCGCAGGCGATTCAACGTTTCGAAACCATCCATGACCGGCATCATCAGGTCGAGCAGCAAGGCGTCCGGTCTTTCTCTGCCGATTTCGTCCAGGGCTTCTTGTCCATTGGTGGCGGCGCGCACGGTCCAGCCGTCCTCTTCGAGTAGCTGACGCGTGAGTTCGATGAGATTGGGGTCGTCGTCGCAGATGAGCACCTGCTTGCCGCGGCCCTCGAACTTGTGCAGCACGCGTGTGAGGGCGTCGCGGTCGACGGGTTTCACCAGATACTCATCAGCCCCCAATCGATAGCCCAGTTCCTTGTCATCGATGATGGACACGACGATGACGGGAATGTCGGCCGTGTCCGGATGCGACTTCAGCCGACTGATCGCCTCCCAGCCATCCATACCCGGCATCATGATATCGAGGGTGATGGCGTGGGGCTTCATGTCGTGGGCCTTCTGAATGCCATTGATGGCGCGGTTGGCCCCCACAACCTGATAACCGTCTTCTTCGAGTTCCTGCGCGATGAGGGAGATGACATTCGGATCGTCGTCGATGGCCAGGACAATGCGATTGCCCCCGGAGGTATCTGTCGATGCGCCGGTGTTGTCACCGGCTGCGTCGTCATCCGTGGCGCTGTGGTCCGGGTCGCCCTCGCCTTCACTCAAGGGACTCGGCATCTGCGTCGGCAGAGACACGGTGAAGGTCGAGCCCTCGCCGACGACACTCTCCAGGCGGATGTCGCCGCCGAGCATCTGTGCCAGCTTGCGTGAGATCGACAGACCAAGACCCGTGCCACCGTATTTGCGCGTCGTGGTGCCGTCGGCCTGCACGAACTCCTCGAAGATCTGATCGACCTTGTCCTGCGGGATGCCGATGCCCGTGTCGGTGACGGCGATGTCGATGCGGTCGTCGCTCGCGGCGTGGAGTGCGACAGTGACCGAACCTTCTTCGGTAAACTTGGCCGCATTGCCCAGCAGGTTGATGATGATCTGGTGCACGCGGGCAGAATCGGAGTTGATGATGCGCGGGCCGTCGTCCAACTCGGTCACGACGTTCACACTCCTCTTGAACAAGGGCGAGGCGGTGCCCACGGCGCTGGTGAGTAGCTCGGGCAGATTGAAGGGCTCCGCCTGCACCTCGAGGCGGCCTGCTTCGATCTTCGACAGATCGAGGATGTCGTTGATCAGCGCCATGAGGATCTCGGAGCTGTGCAGGACGCGTTCGAGATTGTCGACCTGGCGTTCGTCGAGCTGCGTCTTGGCCTTGCGATGCACGATCTTGGAGAAGCCGACGATGGCATTCATGGGCGTGCGCAGCTCGTGGCTCATGTTGGCGAGGAACTCCGACTTGTGCCGGTTCGCTTCCTGGATCTGCTCGTTCGCCTCTTCGAGGGCCTTGTTCTGCGCCTCAAGACGCTGGAAGTCGCGGAAGCGGCGATATCCGAGAGAGACGACGTCGGCGAATCCCTTGAGAATCTCTATCTCGTCGTCGGTGAACGCTTGCGGGTCGTAGCCCAGGTGACGGTTGATGGCCAAGGTGCCGAACTCGAAGGGCACGTCCACGACCCAGCCGGGCGCTCCTGTAGAATCGGCACTGCGCCCCCGGTGCCAGACTTCGTCTGCGCGCCAGCGTGCGATGAGAGCATCGATGTTGACACCCGTGTGCGGCTCGAGATGGTGAACACGAGCGCTTCCATCCCCGGACATGAGTCCGGAGCGCCGGAATCCCGTCTCGTCCTCATTGATGATGTTGACGCCGACAGCGTCGAACTGGACGCCGAGATCGTGCAGCTCGCGTTCGAGCACGTCGACAACGCGCTCGATCTCGTCGGCGGAGGTCATGTCACCGACGACGGTGCGCACGTGCTGCTCGGCGCGCGAGCGCTCCGACTGACGGGCACGCTCTTCGGCGGCGAGCAAGTCGAGGTGGCGACGGTAGCCGAGGGCGAAGACCTCGGTGAAGCGCTGGGTGAGGGCGATGTCGTCGTCGCTGAACGGACGATCGCCCTCTCGGTTGAGGCCCAGCGTGCCGTTCCTGAAAGGCACGTCGACGACGGTGAATCCATGGGGTCGCTTCTTCAGTGCTTCCTGAATTTCTTCCTCGGTGAAGGTTGTCTCGTACTCCTCCTGCCGCCGTTGCAGATTCTCCCGGGCCGACCAGAAGCGGTGCCAGACGCGTCCCTCACGGAAGTGCTGGAAGAAAGGCCCGCTGACAGAGTTCGGGCCTTGATTGCGCCAGGTATGAACCTTGTCCGGCCCCGCAGTACCTGTCACCTTGTCACCGTTCACGATGTTGATACCGATGCTGTCGCTCTCGACATCGAACTGGCTCAATTCCTGCTGGATCTGATCGGCGACGGGATACAGATCCGTGCTCGTCTGCATGCCGGCGATCTTCGTGCGCACGCGCTCGAGGGCGTGCTCCACTTCAGCATCACGGGCGCGCTGTTCGGCGGCGAGCAGATCGAGGTGGCGGCGATAGCCGAGGGCGAAGACTTCGGTGAAACGTTCGAGCAACGCGATGTCGTTGTCGGCGAAGGGTTCGTCGCCACCCTTGTTCATGGCAAGGCCGCCGCGATCGAAGAAGACATCGACCGTCCACAGGTTCTCCTGCCCCACCAGCCAGCCTTCGATTTCCTCCGTCGTCGCACCACCCGCCTCAACCCAGCGTTCAAAGCGGCGGCGCTTGTCGTCCACCGTCAGGTGGCGAGACCAGGTTGCACGCCGTCGGTGATGATCGAGCCAGTCCGGCCACGCGATCTCCATGAACCGCTGTGTCGTATGGATCTCTTGACCCTCACCGTGCATGGCCGCACCGTCGGCTGTGACGTGGTTGATGCTCACACCATCGAGGGGTACACCGAGTTTTCCGAGACCTTCTCGGACAGTTGTCGCGAGGCCCTGCAATTCTTCGCTGGTCGACATACCGGCGACGGCGGCACGCAGGTGCTCGAGCTGCAGTTCGATCTCTGCTTCACGGGTGCGCTGCTCGGCGGCGAGCAGATCGAGGTGACGGCGATAGCCGAGAGCGAAGACTTCTGTGAAGCGTTCGAGGAGGGCGACGTCATCGTCGGAGAAGGGCTCGTCGGGCGACTTGCTCATGGCGAGCCCGCCGCGGTCGAAGAAGGCGTCGACGATCCAGGTCTCGCCGCGTGCCTTGACCTGGTCGAGGAACTGACGCGCTTCCCCTTCGGTTACCTTGCCCATCGCTATCAGGCGCTCCGCACCGGGGCGGTAGTGCTCGACATTGTCGTAGCGAGCCCAGGTGGCGCGGCGACGGAAGTGATCGAGCCACTCCGGGTTCCCGACCTCGAAATCCTCAAGGGAATGCGGATCCCGACTGCCCTGGGTGGATCGGATCGTCACGGTCGCGCTGGATTCGTCGACGTCGTTGATGCCGAAACCCGTGCAGGGAACGCCGAGCTCCTTGAGTGACGAGGCGACGGTCGCCATGAGTCCGTCGAGCTCGTCGCTGTTCGTCATGGCGGCGACGGCGGTGCGCACACGTTCGAGAGAGCGCTCGACCTCGAGATTGCGGTTGTGCTCTTCGAGGCGCTGGAAGTCGAGGAAACGGACGTAGCCGAGCTCGAGGCCTTCAGCCAGCGCCTGCACGATCTCGACGTCGCCTGCCATCGGTTCGCGCAGGCGGTAGCCGATCACACCGTAGGTGAAGGGGACGTTGGTGACGTGGAACTGGCCCATCGCTTCGCGAGCAAATGCTTCGACTGCTTCCTCAGAGCCCTCGGCCTTCTTACCCAGATAGCCCAGGGCCTGGTCGAGGTCCATCGACGTGTCAAATCGCTGGACCTCCTTCGCCTTCCACGCGGCGTGCATTTCGGCGTCGACCTTCGCAGACGGTGCGACGGCAGGAGGAAAGGCGACGATCGTGGCGGCTTCGAGGGGCAATTCGAAACAGTCCACCAATCGAATGTTCGCCAATGCGCTGTGAACGCCCGCGTTGTAGAACGTTGCCACATCCTGCTCGTCGTCGATCAGGTTGATGCCGACGGTGGGCGTGTCGATCCCCAGTCGACGCATTTCTTCCATCACCGTGGCGACGACCTTCTTCAGATCGTCGCTGTGATGCATCTCTATGGCAGCGGAACGCACACGCTCGACGCCACGCTCGAGTTCGGCCTGGCGAGCGCGATCTTCGGCGGCTTTGAGTTCGAGGTGGCGACGGTAGCCGAGAGCGAAGATGTCGGTGAAGCGCTGAAGGATGTTGACTTCGTCTTCTGAGAACGGTTCATCGGCGATGCGATTGGCGGCGAGGGTGCCGTGGGCGAAGGGCACATCAACGGTGGCGAGGGAGGGTTCGATGACTCGCCGCTCGAGCCACTCGGCGACTTTTGGATCTGCCTCCGCTGCGGCAGTCCACATTGATACAAATACCTCTGCGAACCCCTCGCCAGCTCTCTCAGACTTTTCTGCCCACCTCTCCGCGTCGTGTTTTTCGACACGAGACCAAATGGTGCCTTCCTTCCAGTGCGTGAACCACTCCGGCCCATCTATCTGCGATTTCCACGCATCCAGCGACAACTCCACCGCAGCAGTGAACAGCCCGGCGCCTCCGGTCCGCAACACGCCGGCCTCCTCATCGACCACCTGTAGTCCAATGTTGTCGACCTGGATGTGAAGTGATTGCAGCGATTCATCGAGCTGATTGGCGACGGAGGCGAGATCCTCGCTTGTCTCCATGGCAGCGACGGCGGTGCGCACGCGTTCGAGTTCGCGTTCGATCTCGGTTTCGCGCTGGCCTGCGACGAGCTGCTCGTTCGCCTCGGCGAGGTCAGCTGTGCGGCGCTGGACGCGATCTTCCAGTTCGGCGGTGAGGGCGTGCAGTTCGCCGAGGGTTGTCTTCAAGCTCGCCGCCATGCGGTTGAAGGCGCCGGCGAGCAAACCTGTTTCATCACTCGACTGCACGTCGATGCGCTGGTCGAGATCGCCCGCGGCGATCGCTTCGGCACCGACTGTGACGCGGCGGATGGCGCCAGCCAAACGTCCGATCGTCAGGGGCAGGATGATGAGAGCCAGCAGAATCGAACCGGCGGCGATGGCGACATTGCGCAGGGCCGTGGCACGTGCTGGCCCAACGCGTGGCTCGGGGTCGATGGTGACCAGAGCGATCAGATCACCCGGAGCAGGGACAGCGGCAACGAAGAGTTGCTGTCCAGCGACGGTCACATCTTCTGGCATTTCGTGGTCGGCGTCGGGCATCGCCGCCTCGAGTCCGGGCACACCCGCATGAACCTGCTCACCCACCATCGATGGATTCGCGTGATAGACGAAACGGCCTGTCGTTGGGTCCACGAGGTAGAGCGACTCGACGCCATCGAGGTCTTCGAGCGCCGACGTGGCGGCAATCAGGTCGTTGATGGCGATGTTGGCGCGTACGTAGCCGAGATGGGATCCGTCGACAAAGTCGTTGACGCGAGTCTGCAGGTGCAGGATCGTGCCAATGCCTGCCTCATAGCCATTGAGGAGGCTGACCTCGTCGGTCACCTGGGTTGCGATGGATGCAAAGTCTGGATCGACGGCGGAATCGGTGTCGAAGACACGGCCAGATGCCTCCGAGCCTGGGGCGGCTTCGGCGTGACGCAACACCTGCGCGCGCCCCGCGTCGTAGTAGCGCACATCACGCAACAGGGCGCGGGGGCCGGCGACAAACTCGTCGAGATAAGTCTTTACGGCGTTCAGGCGCGAAGGGGAGATATCGTCGTCACGGAGGTCCGTGTAGAAGTCGAGGACCTCCTGATTCCAGGAGAGCAGGCCGACCTCTGACTTGCGTGGTTCGAGCAGGTCGTGAAGATCGGCGGTGACCTTCTCGGCTGTTGTGCTGGCCTGAGAGGCAGCAGCTTCCTCGGCGGCGCCGACGGAATTCGAGTAGGAGATGCCGGCGACGATCGCCATGGGGCCTACGGCCAGACCCAGATACAGAGCAAGGAGTTTGGCGCGCAGGGTCACGGGAGATTCACCTGTGCGTCGAGGAGGGGACCCACGTCGGCGACGAACAGATCTGCCGCTTGTAGGGCTATGAACAGGATCTGGCTGCCATCGGGGGAGTATTTGGGTTCTGCAGCTGCCGTTCCGTCATCGAAAATGACTTCCACGGCACCACCTGTGGCCGGAATCTGCCGTAGGCCAGGCGTGAGGAGGACCAAGGGGGGCATGATCAGCAGCCGCGATCCGTCAGGGGACCAGGTCGGCGAATGACCCCCCTGAAGACGGACAAGATCACTGCCATCGAGGGCGGCGGTATAGACGATATGACCTTCCTCCTCCGCCACCTCAAAGGCGAGCCGCGTCCCATCCCGCGACCATGTGGCGCGCCAATGTTCCTTGTCGAAATTGGGCAGGACACGTTGCTCGACGCCGCCATTTGCCGGTACGGTCCAGATGGTACGATCGGAGGAGAAACTCAGTGTGCGCCCATCGGGTGACCACTGCGGGTGGAGGTGATCCCGATCTGACGCGGTGACTTGCCTCGGTGTCCCTCCTGCCGTCGGATAGAGCCATAGTTGCGTCCGCTGTGACGGGTCCACGGCTGCGTATGCGATGAAACGCCCATCCGGGGACGGGGCAAATTCCGCTGCATTTCGTCGTCGCATCGGCTTGATGCTCAGGTTCCTCGACGTGCCGGTGTCGATATCGTATTGCCAGAGTTCACCCCCGGGTCCCAGGTAGAGCACACCCGTCTGATCGGCCGACCACCTGACGTCGTAGCCACTAAACCCGTCGATCAACAGGCGACGAGGATTCGAGCCATCTGCATCAACGATCGAGGGCGTGGGTAGGTCGATGGCATTGAAGACCAGTCTACGTCCGTCGGGTGACCATCGGGGAACAACAGCAAATCGATCGTCGGTGACGGGAATGGCTGTGCCGCCGGCGGCCGGGACGAGCCAGATAGAAAGAACTCCCGAGCGGCCCGAATTGAAGGCGATCCAGCGGCCATCCGGAGACCAGGTGGGAGCCTGGTCAGTTCCCGGGTGGGAGACGAGCGTCCTCTCTTGCCGAGTTGCCAGATCGATGACGACAAGGTCGGAGCTTGGAGGGCCGTCGCGACTCGCGCGTCGATTGCCGCGGGCGAAGACGATGGCCGTGCCGTCGGGAGACCAACCTGGGTGCTCTTCGTCCATTTCGGCTGTGTCGGTGATCTGCATCGCTTCGCCACCATCGGCAGCGATCAGGAACAGGTCTCTCTGCCCGCCTTGAGCTGATCCATTAACAACCTCACCACCGCGGCTGCCAACGAATGCAATCTGACGGCTATCGGGAGACCAGGCGGCAAGGTGATTCCGTCGCCAGGCGACGCTGTCTGTGTCGCTGGTGACCTGGCACAGGCCTCTACCATCGGCACCTATGGTCCAGACGTTGTCCTGGCCGCTGCGATTCGAGGTAAAGAGGATGCGCGTGCCATCGGGTGACCACGCGGGATAGAGATGCTCGGCATCACCGGATGTGAGTTGAACCGGTTCGCCACCAGCGGTGGGCCTCTTCCAGATGTGTTCGCTGCCCTCTGTGCCCACACCGTAGACGATCCACTGGCCGTCGGGAGAAAACGCTCCGTCGCGCTCGGTTTGACCTGGGGTCTGGCTGAGCTGCTTGATGGCAACGCCGGAGAGTGGGGTCTCGGTGGCCGACTCGGGCGCGCCGCAGGCGAGCAGGGCCACGCTGGCCATACCGGCGATCGCTGTGACCAAGCGCAGTCGATGCACAGGTGTGGCGAGACGTCGTGGCGGGGGAGGTGTCATGGCGTCAATCTCTTGATGGGTCTGCGAAAAACAGCGCGACAAGCCAGTAACGGCGAAGCATCCGGGGATCATCGATTTGGCAAGATAGCTTGGTGACCACGTCGGTCCCAAGTGCCTGCTGGGCGAACACAGGCTCAGGCAGCCCTGCGACAAGATGCCAGGTCACGGCGCTTGCGAGCATAGGGAGTCTCGACTTCATAGCGCTTGCACAAACGGCTGAAGCTGCGTTGGGCGATGCCGAGGGCGCGAGCTGCATCGAGGTTGCTGTGGTAGATGCGGGCGACGCGTTCGATCTGATCTCGAGGTACGCTGGTCATTGTAGCTCTCCTAAAGCGAGTGAAAAAAACACCGATTTCCACCTCTCTCTTGGCAACGGCTGTGCCAGCGTGAATCTGTGCGTCGGGTAAATGCCTGCAAGGCAAGGTTTTTCAACGATTTACGCCTGTTTTCTGAATATGTCAGGAGCGCCGGCTCTGTGATCGATGGCTGTCAATAATTTTGGCATCCGTCCGGTTTGGGTGCTATAACTGAAAGCGGACGCTTGACTTACGTCTTGCGTCCGCATTCTTGGCAGGGCTGACAAGGAGTTGGTCAGCCCGCCGGTCTTTTCGTTGATCATCAGGCGATGGCGCTCCCGAAGCAGGCGACGACGATGACGACGGTGGCGATGGCGCCGGCGGCCGTGTTGAACATCTGGCTGCGCATGGCGTCCTGGTAGCTGTTGCGGTCCGATTCGACGTTGCGGCGAGGGGCGGTGCGGGGCAGGGTCTGCAGGGTCTGCTGTTCGACGACGTTTTCGAAGGTCATGGCTTTGGCTCCGTGTTGCGGTGGGTGATGGTTGCTGCTCTTGCCCCCACTATTGCAAGGTCGGTGCCAAGCGTGCAGAATCGCTCAAAGAATTCGAAAAAAGCCTGTAAAAAATTGATTATAATGAACTTATGGAGATGGATCGAGAATAGGTGCTGAAGATCGAGACTGTCAAGGGATTGACAACAAAGATGTCACTCATGAGGCAGATATGACAATAAACTACTGTTTTATATTGGGATAGGGGATACTGTAAATATCGAACATGTGACAATAAACTGGACACAAGCGATCCACTGAAAAGCAGCTGAATCTATCTCAGGACTTTGAATAAGGTGGAGTCCAAGAGATCTTGATCGAAGGTCAGCGTGTGAGAGCTGCCTGCCGCCCTGGCGAGTCTGCCAACGACATAGTCCATAAAGTCCCCGGGTCCGAGGGCATATTCGGAGACGGCCTGAGCCAGAATGTCCTTGTTATCAAAAGCGAACTGCTCGGTCTCCAGGATCGCACGCAGGGCAGTGACGATCACTTCACGTGGGTATCTGTAACTGGACTCCAGAACCCAGACCAGCTCACAGATCACAGGTGTTGATAGGAAACAGGTCTCGCCTGCCTCCATTGCTTCTGAGAAGGCCTGATTGACACGTTTCGCCTGGACCTCGTCATCCTGTGTGATATAGCGAACGAGAATGTTCGTATCGAGCCCAATCACGGCTGGCGCGATCGTTGGTCGCGTTCGGCGGCAGCATCCCGCACGGCCTGATCCATTTCGTCCAGAGAGACAGCTCTGGGAGCAGGAGCAAGAAAGCCAGCCAGGGTGCGAACATCCCTGGTAGCGGCTCGAACCACAACCTCGCCATCAGGTTGGATGACGAAGCTCACCCGGTCGCCAACCTTCACGGCCAGGTGCTCTCGGACCATCTTCGGAAGGACCAGCTGGCCCTTGGATGTTAGCTTTGCTTCAGGCATGTCTTACCTCCAAGTAAGAATTGAATACAAAAGTAAGAATTCGCCTCTGGTGTGCAATCCCGATTCTCGGCTTTCTGCCCAGAACGGCGAACGCGGCACAGCCTTCAGGGAGGCTGCGCCGCGCAGGCGCTCACACTCGTCCATGGTCTATTCAGGAGACGATGGCAGCGTAGGAATACATGGGCAAGGCGAAGAAGCTGGCGAAGATGGCGGCGGGGACGGCGACTTCGCGGACAGTGTGAATCATGCGGCTCATGGTCTTTTCTCCAGTCGAGGTGTGTGGTTCTGTGTCTGGTGCGGGCTCGAATTCGTCGTTCTGCAACTGATGCAGGGCGGTGATCATGTGAAGGTTCTCGAGGTCTCCCATTCCAGGTGCTGAGAGCAGAAGTGTGTAGGGCATTCTCAGGTTGCTATACATGGCTGATTCTCCGAGTCAAAGTGTGGTTGTGCGAGGAGGCGGCGGCGTCTTAGTGGATCGCCGGTGCCAGTTTGCGTGGACGGCTGCTGCGGTGCAGCTCGCCGACGATGGCGGCGAGCAGGGCCAGCGACAGCACAGCCATGATGACGGGCAGATGCTGCGTTGGCGCGGCGACGGGGGCACCCGGTGCCAGGGCGTCAACGATGTTGCGGTGACCGTAGCCTTCGGCGTAGCTGAGGGCACTGCCACCGGAGAAGCTGAGGGCGGTGCGGTCAGCGCCGGCGGCCAGCAGCATCTGCACGCTGCCAAGGTGGCCCGACTGTGCTGCCAGGATCAGGGCCGTATTGCCCAGGTGACTGCGAGCATCGACGTTGGCGCCTGCCGAGAGCAGTTCTGCGACGATTTCATCGTAGCCGTAGGCGGCGGCGACATGCAGGGCCGTCGAACCGTTAGCTGTTGTAGCGTTGACGTCGTGGTCGCCGTCGACCAGGGCGCTGCGTAGCAGGGGCAGGTCGTTGGCGAGGGTTGCTTCCATGACCTCGGCGCGTGCGGTCAAGGGCAGGATGATCAGGGCGATGAATGTGATTGCGATGCGTTTCATATTGGCCTCCTCTGGCTCACCCTCTCTATTGCAACTGCCGTGCCACAATGATTCCGGTGCTCAGAAAAACGATGTAAAGATTTGTTTATATGTCAGATATGAAGAAAGAGTGAAGAGTTCTTCAACACCCAGGATGACGGCTGCCGCTGGCAAGATATTTGTCATATTTGCAGGAAATTCGCACGTAAGAACTTGATTATTAACGAGTTGGGCTGTATGGTGCCAATGTCCTTGTCGGCTGCCAATGATCTTGACGGTCAATCCCGGCGCCCGCGAGGGATTGACCGAGGCCCGTCTTCTGCCTTACTAGTTGGACCGATATCGCAGGACAGGGATCACCTATCCCCAACACAGACACTTTACTGGAAGAGCCAACATGATCGTCGACTCCCACACACATGCCTGGGAATTCTGGCCCTACGACCCGCCCGTGCCTGACCATGAACAGCGTGGCAAGGTGGAGAATCTCCTGTGGGAGATGGATCGTGTGGGCGTCGATCAGGCCGTCCTGGTGTGTGCTCGCATCGACCACAATCCGGGCAACAACGACTATGTCGCCGACATCGTGAAGAAGTATTCGGATCGCCTGATCCAGTTTGCCGATGTGGACTGCTCGTGGTCAGAGGAGTATCACACGCCGGGAGCGGCCGACCGTCTGCGGCAGGCGGCTGAGCGTTATGATCTGAAGGGATTCACCCACTACGTGAAGTCTGACACAGAGTGGTTCGCTTCTGACGAGGGGCTGGCCTTCTTCGAGGTCGCTGCTGAGATGAAGCTGATCGCCAGTCTTGCCATGGGCCCCAACTGGCAACCGGCGCTGCGCGAATTGGCGACTCGTTTTCCGACGGTGCCCTTCCTGTGTCACCACATGGCGGGCTGCCGGGCTGATGACCCGAGCAAGCTGAAGCAGATCGCTGAGTCGGCGTCCGTGCCCAATATCCACATCAAGATGTCCGGCTTTCACTATGTCTCGCCGACGACGTGGAACTTTCCGTATGAGAACTGTCGCGACACGGTGCGCGGACTCTATGATGCCTTTGGTCCCGAGCGACTCTGTTGGGGCTCAGACTATCCGGTGGTGCGTAGGGCCATGACCTATCAGCACGCCCTGGAGGCTTTCCGCGCCTGTGACTTCATCCCTGCCGCAGACCAGGAGCGTATTCTCGGCGGCGCCCTATCCGACTTGCTTGCCGCCGCAGGCTCCTGAGAGTCCCCGCAGCTACCGTGGTTGTCTATATTTCGAAGGACGTATAAATCCATCCGCCTCTGTTGACTGACTCATGACGACTGCCACATCTCAAGCCGCTGCCTCTGAGGAGCTTCTCCCGGCCGACCTTCGCGTCGAACTGTGGAAGCGTATCGAGCGTCGTCTGCGCAAAGGCGAAGTCTTGATCACGAGTGAGCAGTTCTTCAAGGCCATGGCAAAGGATTTCAAGCGTCTCGTGCGGGTTGACCCTGATCGTCGCATCAAAATCGAATTGCTGCAGATGATCATCCAGGTCAACGAGACCCATCCAGAGACCTATCTGACGATGGGTATCAAGAACGCCGTGAAGACCTTCATCCAGGATGCGCAGAAAGGCGGTGCCGACGAGGAGGGCACCGAATCGCTGCAGGAGATGATGGCGAGCATGGTGCGCGAGGGTCGTACGGCCATGTGGCTGGAAGGCATGGGAATCAACGTCGATGAGCGCACGCTGACGACCCGCCTTGAACAGACGATCCTCTCCATCATCGAAGGCAAAAAAGTCAGGGGGCGGGCAGAAAGACGCGAGCGCACGCGCCGTCAGCGCCGTCCCGCTTCAGAGATGGTGGGTGTGCGCACGACAGAGGTCGAGGCAGTCGGCGAGGCAGAGCCGCCTGCCGTTGAAGGCCCACCAACGATGGAAGAGCAGCAGCAGCGGGCAGCAGAAGAAAAAGAACGCACGGCAGAGATGGTCGCAGAGGAGATCGAGCGTGCGCCGCGAAACCTTGATTCGTATCAGAATCAGAAGCTTCTCAGCGAAGACGAGGCGAGCAAACTGCGAGAGTTGTATGGCATCGGCCAGCGTCTGGCCGATGGCGAGATCGATGATGAGGAAGCGCAGCGTTTACGCGACGAAATCGGTGATGTCGTGCGCGAGAAGTTGGAAGCAAGACTGCGTGAGGCCGTCGATCACTCCCTGCACTATATCACCACGTTTGAGGCACTCAAACGCCTGCCCGGCGATCGCGATGCAGCGCTGCGACTGTTGATCAAGCACAAGAATCAGGTCGTCGCAGAGGATGCTGAGAAGATTGACCTGTCCGTCGTTACGTCGACCCTCGAGAAGGACGATGATCTGCTGGAGAATCTCGGGTTGATGATGGAGCGCAAGGATCACGAGATGCGCATGCTTGCTGCGGACATGCCACCGTACCGACACATCTACAGTGGTGAGAAGCTGGGCAAATACACGGTGGGCGAGAGTTTTGTCGGTGATCTACGCGAAGTGGAACGAGAAGAACTATCTGAGAAGTTGAATTCCGAGGACAGCGACGTGCGATTGAAGGCGGCGGGCGATATCAAATCGATGCTCGCTCTACTCAATGCTTTCATGAAGGTGGATCTGCCCTTTCATCACGAGGTGCGTCGTCTGCGCATTATCCTGCGCATGAAGAATCTCTACAATGGCGCCATGGATGAGAAAGACGGTCGCAATCGGGTGCAGCAGTTCCTGCGACGACGACTCAATAATCTGTATCCGGATCTGACGCGCGAAGAGAAAGCGGCGATCGAAGCGGCGGGGAATAGCATCTGTGAGGTGAGCGGTGGTGATGATGAGGAGGGGGGAGACAGGGCAAAGCGCGTCTATCGCGTCTGAGCGTCTGTTGTTACCTGCCATGAAGCGACAAACGATTTCCTGTCTGGTTGGCCTGTTGCTTATCGGTGTTCTGTGTTCTGCATCGTCGCCGGCGGTGGCGTTGGACGAGAATATCTTCCGTCAACGTCTGCAGGAAGCGCTCGCCCTGACGCCGGAGCAAAGCGACAGCCTGCGTTTCCTGCGTGCCGATCTGGAAGCCGAGCTGGCCCTGCTGCGCAGCGATGTGCTCACGGGGGCACTGCTCGCCATCGAGGGACGGATTCGGTATCGCGAAGTAATCGATGTCTATCGAGCCGCGCGCCAACAGATGCTGACCGAAGACCAGCGAAACTTACTCCAACGGGCGCAGCAGTTGGCCCGTGAGCGTCTGCTGACCGATGGTCGGCCCCCTGAGCAAACACCGTTGGAACAACTACCCGAGGCACTGGATCTGACGACGGACCAGGTTGACCGCTGGCGCGCTCTGCTGACTCGCCAACGCACCGAGGTCGCCGAGAGCCGTGAGGCCGGTGAAACGCTGCAGCCGGAGGACTATCGCCGACTGCGCGAGTCGCATCGCATCGCCTTCGAATCGATGCTCAGCCCACAGCAGCGCCTGACCCTCGAACAGGTTCGTCATCGTTGGCGATCGGCGCGAGAACTCGCCACGACGATGCCCGACAGCCTGGTGATCCACGACGAGTTGCCGTTCCCCGATGACTTCGGTGACTACGACGACGACGCGCCTATCGGGGAGATCCCGGACTAAGCGAAGCAGATCCGGACTAAGCGAAGCAGATCCGGACTAAGCGAAGCAGATCCCACACTAAGCAATGCCACGCTCGATCAGCTCTCCAGCAAACAGGAAGGTTTGAGTCATGAGTCTGAAACCCTGGATCCGTATTGGCCAGCCCCTCGAAGCGGTGATCGAGGACTGGGAGCGCATTCTCGATGCCTGGGAAGCGGGTGGTATTCGTGGCCTCGTTTTCGGTCGTCTGACGTTCCGTGACGACGACGGCGGCTTCACCATCCCCGCCTTCCAGAGCAACGCCCAGATCTTCAAAGATCGCGGTTTCGAAGTCAGCGAAAGCGGCGGCAAACCGACCGATCCCAAACGCGAGAAAATGCTGCATGATATGCTGGCCAGCGCCAAGGCGCGCGACTGGCAAGTGCTGATCTTCTGCCCGGGCCAATCCACACACAGCATCAAGGGCAAACCCCTTGATGAAGATCCTCACGGCGCCCTCATGCAGGCGGCGATCTGGCAGGATGTGTTCGAGGCCTTTCCGGAAGCCGACGGTGGCCTGATGGATGGATGGACCGAATCGGCCTACGAATTGATCTACCATCACGGCAATGCCGTCTTCCGTGAAATGAGAGACAACGAAAAGGAAACCGCCGAAGCCCGTGGGTGGGATGCGGCGCGTCTGGATCGTGGTCGGGCGCACATGGAACAGAGTTTCAAGAAACTGACTTCCAAGAGGGTTGGTTATTTCGGCCATCACGGGTTGTTGTCGACGCTCAATCTGTTCGATGTCAATGAGGACGCCTTGTACTGGCTGCGATGGCGCCGCGACGATGGGTTGCAGATGGGGCGTGCCTTTCGTGAGCAACTCGATCAGATGCCACGCAAGCTGCTGCTCGGCAATGGCCTGCGCTCCGCCGTGTTCAGTGGTATGACGGCGATGGACTTTCACGCCTGGGATGAAGTGCTGGATATCTTCCAGGTGAAACACTACTTCTGGCACCGTGGGTTTGATGGGATGTATGGCACGGTCGCTCGCTGGGTGCAGCAGATCGGGCGGTGGAATCCGGAGCTCACTGAGCAGGAGTGTTTCACCGTTGCCCGCGCCTGGCTCGGTGTGCAACTGCCGGAGATCGATTCTCTGGCAGATATGGAACTCGGCTTTCCGCAGGCCTTCTTTGATGAGGTCGTAAAGGAAGAGACGCAGCGCGCTCTGGCCGCTGTCAGCGATCCGTGGAAGGTGCTGCCCTGGGTCGACACGGGCCGCATGCCACACGCAGGGGATCCGATGACCTCCGGTGATCTGCATCGCATCCTGACAGCCTCACATGAGGCGGGGCTGCAGCGCTTTCTGTTTCACAATCACGCCCACCTGACCGCGGCGGAATGGAAAGTGATTTCGCGCATGTGTGGCCAGGAGTGGGATGAGAATCCGGAAGGCTACTGGCCCCCGGCGACACCACGCCCGAACACCTTCGGTTGATCGACATGACCATAAGTCCGATCGGGTTGCCCATCGAGGCGCTGGATACACCAACGCTGCTCGTTGATCTCGACATCCTCGAGCGCAATCTGCAGCGCATGAAGCGGATCATCATGGACGAGGCTGGTATCGCGTGGCGTCCCCACACGAAAGGGATGAAGACGCCCACTCTGGCGCACATGCTGATGCGCGCCGGTGCGCACGGCATTACCTGCGCCAAACTGGGTGAAGCCGAGGTCATGGCTGCCGGCGGTGTGCAGAATATCCTCATTGCCAATCAGGTCGTGGGGCCGCTGAAGGCGAAGCGGTTGGCGCGTCTGCAGCGCTCCACGTCTGTGCTCAGTTGTGTCGACAGTGAGTGCGGCGCGGCCTTTCTCGGTGCGGCAGCCATCGCGGAGGGGACACGCGTACCTGTCGTGATCGAAGTGGACACAGGGATGGGACGCGCCGGTGTCTTGCCGGGAGATGCCACGGTGGATCTGGCGAAGAGGGTCGATCAGATCGACGGCGTGGAGCTCGTCGGTCTGATGACGTGGGAAGCAGCGGCGGCGAAGGAAGCGGACATCGATGCAAAGCGGGCTGCCGCGACGCGCATGCTGACAGGCTTGACCGAGTCGGCTGACGCCTGTCGCGCGGCGGGGCTGAACATGGAGATCGTCACCTGTGGCGGCACTCTGACTTATTGGTTCAGCGCCTTTCATCCTGGTGTCACGGAGATGCAGGCCGGTGGCGGCATCTACGGTGACGCCATGTATTGCCACAAGTATGGGGTGGATCACGAGTTTGCTCTGACGATCAAGTCGACGGTGACGTCGCGTCCGACACCGCGCCGCATCATCTGCGATGCGGGCAAGAAGACGATGTCCGCCGACGTTGCGTGGCCCATTCCGCAGGGCATCGGCGACGTGGCAGAGATGAAGCAGTCTGCTGAGCACGGGATCATCGAACTTGTCGCGCCGAGTGACACGCCCGCCGTCGGGGATCACCTGCACTGGATCGCGGGGTACTCGGACACGACCGTCTTCCTGCACAATGAGTTGGTGGCAACGCGCGGCGGGATCGTCGAGGCTGTCTGGCCTCTGCTCGGGCGCGGTAAACTCACCTGACCCCATCGCGACGCCGATCGGTTTGGTCGTCCAGGAGAAATCGCAATGAACACCTTCAAGCTACCGGTCCGCTGGTACCACGGTGCAGGTTACTACAAGGGTGAACATCACGAGGATGGTCATCGCTACGAGGACATGGAACTGGAGCTGTCGCAGACGGCCTTCATGATCGTTGACAGTGACTGTGGCCCCGGGAATCCATATGTGGAAGATGGGATCGCGCCGGCGCTGGCGGCCTCACGTGCGGCAGGTATGCACGTGTTCTTCATCCACAATGACTTCTCCCTCGTGGACGAACCGGGCAGCATCAAGCGTGAGATTCACGGCACACGCTGGGGATCGGAAGACGCCGGTGTGCGGCCGCCACCGAGTCGTGAACCACTGAAGCCAAACTACAGTCCATCGATTCAGCCCCTTGAGCACGAACCGGACTTTCCCAAGCGGGAGTGGTCGGGTTTCCACGAGACCCACGTCGACTATCATCTGCGCTGTCACGGCATCAAGACACTGATCGCTGTGGGCTTCTCGCACCGTGCGTGTCTCTATCTCACCTGCACCGGTGCGGTGGAGCACAACTATCGCGTTATCATGCTGCGCGACTGCACACATTCCGGAGAGTATCCAGACACGGTGGACGAGTCGCTGGAAGAAGGCGGATGGCTGCGCAAGATCATGTTCCGCAACTTCGAACATGTCGTGGGGTATACGTCGATGAGTGCGGACCTGGTTGGCGCTCTCGGCCAGACGAGCTAGATAACGCGACTCTACGCCTTGGCGGCGAGGGCCTCTTCGACGGCCTTCTGCGACTGCGCACAGTAGTCGACATCTGTTTCGAAACCGACGAAGTCGACGCCGAGTTCGAGGGCCGCAAGGGCACTGTGGCCGATGCCGAGGAAGGGATCCAGCACGCGGCGGGTGCGTTCGACACCGTGAAGCTGGATACACATCTGCGGGATCTTCACGGGAAAGGTCGCCGGGTGCGGACGATGTTTGTCGCGACTCTGGATCGTGCGATAGGGCACGAACCAGGTGTTGCCGCGGCAGCGTCGGTCTTCCTTTACGCCACCCCAGCGTGCGACATTTGACTTGTCCTGGTATTCAACGCCCACGGCGAGTCGATCCAGTGTCGTGTTACCATTCTTGGTGAGATGGAAGATGTACTCGTGGCAGTCATTGACGTAGCGTGGACTGTTGATCGGCTTGTAGTGACCAACAGAGACATTGCCCGTAATGCCAGGATAGCGGCCGACGTCTTCCTTCTGAATCGCGATCGACTTTACCCAGTGGATGACATTCTGTAGTTCGAAGTGTTCCCGCAGTTTCAGCAGTACTTCAAAGGGGCCCCACGGGTCGGAGGGCTTACCGCCGATATTCAGAAAAAGCGAGCCTTCATCGGACAGCACCTCGCTGACGGCGGCGCCCCACGTGCCCATCCAATCCACATACTCCGCTCGCGCGCCCGTATCGTCATAGGTGCCGTAGCGTGTGCCCAGATTGTAGGGCGGCGACGTGACGACGACGTCGACGGAGCCCGCCTCCAAGTGGCGCGGGATACCGGTGACGCAGTCTTCACGCCACACCTGTGTCGACTGTCCGCCCTGTTCGAGATGGAAGCCGGTCTGCTCAGTGTCTTCCTGCTTTGGGTCTGCTGGTGACTCGGTCATCGGTGTCTGGTCGGTCTCAGCAGCCAATTGCGTAGCCGTCGCGCCGCGGATCAGCACCCCCCATGAAGGCGCCAGAATCGGGATCGATCATAATGCCCTGCCCACCGCCGACACCCGCTGACCAATCGCCGAGATCGTTGATCTGATGACCGCGACGTTCGAGTTCTGCGAGCACTTCTGCAGGGATACGGGACTCTGCATCGACCTTGCGATCGCCTGTGGCTTTGCAGCGAGCTCCTTCGATGGCAGCCTGCACGTTCATCTTGTGGTCGATCACATTCATGATCATTTGCGGCGTCGTCTGCAAAATACCATAGGAGCCGGGTGTGCCGATGAGCAGACGCAGGCCATCATCGTCCCACACCTGTGCCGGTGAGACACACATCTCATTCTTCTTCGATGGGCCAATGGCATTCGGGCTGTTGGCGACGCGATCAAACCAGCGCATGAAGTTGTTCAGGGCGATCCCTGTGCCCGGCACCACCATGGCCGAACCGAAGCCCGAACCGAGACTCTGCGTGCAGGCGACGGCGTTGCCCTCGGCATCAATCGTGTCAAAGTGTGTCGTGCATTCGGTCTTCATCCACTGCTGCGGATCACCTGGGCCTACCTCACCATCCTGGCGTTCATCGCGGTACGTGTCGCCCATGTGCACGGCAGCCGCCGTTGGCGAAATCTCCTGCCGCCGTTTTGTGGCGTATTCCGGTGACAGCAGGCCTGCTGTCGGCGGGTTGTCGATGGCGGCGTAGTGGATGCGGTCAATACAGGCGAGTTTGGCGGCCTCGATGAAGGTATGCAGCGTGTCTGCCGTGTTGTGGCCCATGCCGCCAATGTCGAAGCCCTCCAGCAGAGCCAGGGTCTCCATGTATTGCACTGCCTGGCAGGGCGGGGCGGGTGCATAGATCCGGTGGCCACGATATGCGACCTCAGCCGGATCGAGCCAGACGGGCTCAAAATTCGCCAGATCTTTCTTGTTCAGCAGACCCCCCGTGTCGGCCATATAGGCTGCCATTACATCGGCAATTGGCCCGCGATAGAAGGCTTCCGCGCCTTCAGCGGCGACGGTGCGGAAGGTCTCCGCAAGGTCGTCCTGAATCAGCACCTGGCCCGGCTCGGGTGAGGCGCCGTCGATGAGATAAGTCGATGCGGAGGAGGGAAAGCGACGCAGGTCGTTGGCACTGCCGGCGAAGAACATCGCGTTCTTCACGGTCAGGGCAAACCCACCCTCGGCGTATTCGATGGCTGGTGCAAAGACATCAGCCGGTTCCATCGACCCATAGCGACTAAGCGCCTCAAGCCACCCACCACAGGCGCCGGGCACCAGCGGCGACAGCGGGCCGCGATCCTGTTGCGCCAGGCTGTCGTACATCGCCAGATCCGTGTCCGCCGGCGTCAGTCCGACATAGTCACAGATCTTGCGCTCCTTGTCGCGCGCCGAATAGATGTGCATATAGCCGACGCCACCGATGCCGGACATATAGGGCTCGACCACATTGAGGGCCGCCGCTGTGGCGATGGCGGCGTCGATGGCGTTGCCACCTTCCAGCAGAATGCGGACGCCAGCAAGCGATGCAAGGGGGTGGCCGGAGGCAATCATGCCTCGGCGACCCGTGACGGTAGAACGATGAGTCAGTCCGTGTGATGAAAAGGCCATTCGACAGTGATCTCCAGCGCCGTTAGTTTTTTGCGACAACTAGAATAAAGGACTACGAACCATCGGAGCCAACATGGAGCGCATCGTCGACTTACGCAGTGATACCCAGACTCAACCTACTGACCAGATGCGTCAGGCAATGGCAAGAGCTGTTGTCGGTGACGATGTGTATGGTGAGGATCCAACGATTCAGCGTCTACAGGAGCTCGCCGCCGCCAAAGTGGGTCACGAAGCAGCCCTGTTTATGCCGACAGGTACGATGGCAAATACAGCGGCACTGATGGCCCACACACATCCTGGTGAAGAGGTCATTTTCGAGGAACTTGCGCACCTGTTCAACTGGGAAGCTGGAACCTACGCCAATGTGGCGGGTTTGTCGGCCCGCACGGTGCGTGGTGAGGATGGCATCTATACGGCAGATCAGCTGCGCTCGGTGCTGCGTCCGTCCAATCCACACTTTCCACCGACGACGTTGGCGTGCATCGAGAACACGCACAACAATCACGCGGGATCCGTATGGACCGCCGCCGAGACGCAAGCCGTGTGCGATGCGGCTCATGAAGAGGGCATCAAGGTTCACCTCGATGGAGCGCGTGTGTTCAATGCCGCCATTGCGCTCAAAGTGGACGTGAAGGAACTCACGAAACCCGTAGACTCGCTCATGTTCTGTTTTTCGAAGGGTTTGAGCGCGCCCGTTGGCTCGATCCTGTGTGGGAGCCGCGAGTTCATCGATCGCGCCTATCGCATGCGCAAGCGCCTCGGCGGCGCCATGCGCCAGGTTGGTGTGCTCGGGGCGGCGGCCATCGTCGCCCTCGAGACGATGGTGGAGCGTCTCGCCGAAGATCATGAGACAGCCCGTCTGCTGGAAGAGGGGCTCAATGCCTTCGATGGTATTCAGGCACACCGAGCCAGCCGACCGACGAATATCCTTATGGTCGATGTCGGTGGCGCCGGGTGGACGACGGAGCAACTCATCGAACGCTGGTCGGCTGCTGGTATCCGCTGTAATCCGCGTCCACCCACGTCGGTTCGGCTCGTGACAAATCGTCATTTCACACCCGAAGACGTGACCTATGTCCTCGACGTGACACGCGATATGGTCGACGGCAAAGCCGTCGCTGCCGGCGGCGGATGAAGCATTTCGGCGGCGCACTCGCGTGTGCTTGTCTGGTCCTGCTGAGTCTCCTGCGGGCGGCGGCTTCCGAATCAACCGGTAAGCCGAATCTGCTGGCGGGCGAACTAAGCCCCTACCTGCTCCTGCACGCGCACAATCCCGTCGAGTGGTATCCCTGGGGGCCCGAAGCGCTGCAGCGAGCCCGCGATGAAGACAAGCCGATCTTTTTATCTGTCGGCTACTCGACCTGCTATTGGTGTCATGTGATGGAGCGTAAAGTGTTCTCCAATGTGGAGATCGCTGCCATCATGAATCGTGACTTCATCAATATCAAGGTCGATCGCGAGGAGCGGCCGGATCTTGATCGCCTGTATATGACGGCGACGCAATTGATGACAGGTCGTGGTGGCTGGCCCAATTCCGTCTTCCTTACGCCTGATCTGCGACCCTTCTACGCCGGTACCTACTTCCCACCCGAAGATCACCCGGGGCGCCCCGGATTTCCGCGTGTGCTGGCCTCCATTCGGGACGCCTGGGTTGAGAAGCGCGATCAGGTAGAGCAGGTGGCGACGCGACTGCAGACAGAGATCGCCGCTATCCAGGCAGGGTCGAATCTTGGCGAGGCGCCGACGCGTGCTCTTGTGGAGGCCGCAGTGAGTGCGATTCATGGGCGTTTCGACGAAACGAATGGTGGATTTGGCGCGGCACCGAAGTTTCCGCCGGCGATCGATCTCGAGTTGCTCCTCGATCAGATCGAAGCAGGGGAAACGGGCGAATCACAGCGCATGGTGACGGCAACCCTCACCGCGATGGCAGCGGGTGGTCTGCGTGACCACGTGGGGGGTGGCTTTCATCGCTACGCCACCGACGCGCGATGGCGTGTGCCCCACTTTGAGAAAATGCTCTACAACCAGGCGCAGCTGGCAAGGATCTATGCGCGAGCGTCGGTGTTGATGGGAGAGCCCCGCTGGCGATTGGTGACGGGGGGGATTCTCGATTTCGTCCTGGCGGAACTGACCTCCCCAGAGGGTGCCTTTTACACCGCCCTCGATGCCGAAGTGGATGGCGTGGAGGGCAGCTTCTACACGTGGACGGCGACAGAGTTGAATTCGGTTCTTGGAGAACAAGCAGCCTCTCGTCTGCTCGGCGTCTACGATCTTGAGCCGGTTCCTGAAGCAGAGGGAGGCCACGCACTGTTTTTGCGGACGTCGGCTCAGACGCACTCACACGATGACGCATCGATCCGCGCCACCTTGAAGACGTTGCATGACGTTCGTAGCCGCCGAGATCGGCCACGGCTCGATGACAAGATCCTGACGGGCTGGAATGGGTTGATGATCGCCGCCGCTGCAGATGTGGGTCGTTGGCTCGAGGATGAGCGTGCGATCGCCATGGCGGAGGATGCGGCCATTTTCGCGTGGTCGAATCTGCGCCGTGAAGATGGCCGTCTCTGGCGCAGTTGGAGACTCGGCAGAGCTTATCAGGAAGCCTTTCTCGAAGACTACGCATTTCTCGCACAGGGGCTGGAGGCTTTGGCGCTGGCCAAGGGCGACACCATCTGGCACGACCGAGCGGCCGAATTGGTGTCCACCGCCGTCGGTCAATTTGGCGATGCCGTGTCCGGGGGGTTCTACAACACCACGTCGGCGCAGGACCTGATCGTACGCAGCAAGAGCGGTGTCGACAGTGCGCTGCCCTCCGCCAATGCGGTGATGACTCACGTCTTGCTGCAGATGGCTGAAAGAGATCCGCGTCGTCTACCCCAGGCCTGGCGAACGCTGATTGCCTTTGGTGGCGGCATGCGAGAGCGCCCGGTAGCCTATACACACCTGATCGCAGCAGCGGGTCATGCACTTCGTCTGGGCCCCGCGGCGGCGGTCTTTGAGGAAGCACCATTGGTGACCGGTGAGATTCTGCAGGTTATACCAAGTCGGCCCAGTGCGGGACATGTCGTCGACATCCGCGTGCAACTGAAGATTGTTGATGGTTGGCATATCAACTCGAATCCCGCGTCCGTGAATCTGCTTCCCACGTCCCTGGCTCTGACGCTGAGCGGAGCGGGTCTACGCATTGACGAAGTGGCCTATCCTGAAGGCAGCGACCATGTGATCGCTGAATTAGCCGAGACCCTATCTGTCTGGAGTGGCACGGTGGAACTGACGGCACACGCGACGGCTCTGACTCCTGGCTCAGGCACGCTGACGGCCGTGATCGACTATCAGGCTTGTGATGATCGTCGATGTTTGACCCCGACGCAGTTCTCGACCACTGTCGAGTTGGAGATCGACTGAGCGGTCTCTCGCACTCGTTGATCCAGCTGCAGGGCTCTCTGATCTCTGCCACGGCGGGTGGTGTGAATACTTCACGGTGATGGGTGTGTGAATAGGACGATCTTTCGTGGCGGACGTGGTCATATCCATGGCGAATCTGAATTCGCACGTGGGCCATCAAACGAGCACTTCACCAACGGTGTACAAATCGTATCTGCAGCAGGGCCTGAGACGTGAGACGAGAATGATGAATTGCAAACAGTTCCATCGATCGCTGGTGATCATGTTGGTCATGAGCACTTCAACAGCTTTTGCCGGGCCGATTGACCACCTGGCGGAGATCAACCTGGGAGATCACTTGCGAGGCGGTGGGGTCGCCCGCGACGGGATTCCCGCCGTGACAAATCCTTCTTTCGTCGCCGCTTCCGAGGCCCTGTTCAGCGACTTCGAACCTGTGATCGGTGTCTTTATGGATGGAGTCGCCAAGGCTTACCCTGAAGCGATCGGCTGGCGTCACGAAATCATCAACGACCAGATCGGTGATCGCTTTGTCACCGTCACCCTCTGCCCGCTGACGGGGACGCCTCAGGTCTTCGATGCGACGGACGAAGACGGCAGCCAGATCGAATTCGGTGTTTCCGGGCTCCTGATCAATAGCAATCTGGTGATGTACGACCGGCGCGATAACACCACCCTGTATCCGCAGATGATTTACACCGCGATCAATGGCGAGGACAAAGGGGAGCGTCTGACTTTGCTGCCTGTCATTCACACCACCTTCGGTCGCTGGAAACAGCTGCATCCGGAGACGCAGGTCGCTGAGGTCGCCACAGGTCTTGAGCGCTACAGTGATCGACTGAGGGAGGCCTACTCGCGCTCCGGTACCTACGAGTACCCCTACGGAAACTATCGCACAGAAAACAACTATCTCATCTTCCCATGGACGACGGGGGCACCCGATCTGAGTCTGTTTGGGACGAAGGATCTGGTCCTCGGTGTTTGCATGGGAGACGAACTACGTGCCTATCCCTTCCGCACGATGGGTGAGAATCGTCAGGCTGTCATCAATGACGAGATTGATGGCCAATCGCTACTCGTTATCTACGAACAGGGAACGACGATCCCTTATTCCCGTGACGTTGATGGTCGGACGCTGACATTCTATCAGGTCGAAGGAGCGGGCCCACTACCTGTCTGGTTCGAGGATGTTGAGACACGCAGTCTGTGGAACATGGGTGGCCTTGCTGTTGACGGCCCCCTGGCAGGCAGTCAACTCGAGCAGGTGCCCGCCTACAACAGCATGTGGTTCGCCTGGCATACATACTGGCCGCAAACGACGATCTGGAATGGCGAGGGCATCATTGACGAGCCCCCACCGATCACGGCCATTCTGGAGCCCACAGCAGGCTCGGTGCCAGATGACTTCGTTCTCAATCAGAATTACCCCAATCCTTTCAATCCGTCGACGAGGATTCGATTTGATCTGCCCGTGGAAGGGGAGATTCACCTCGCCATCTACAACACCATGGGGCAACGCATCCGGAGACTCGCTGATGGGTTCCATCAGGCGGGTGTATATGAGCTGACGTGGAATGGTCGAGATGACGCAGGTCGTGCTGTCGCCAGTGGCGCCTACGTCTATCGTCTCGAGGCGGTCGAGCAGGGCTGGGTGACGAGTCGAAGGCTGGTTCTGGCTCGCTGATCCAGCACACATAGCTCATTTTACTGGCGCTTCAGCATAGGCGCCCGGCTTTCGAGCCGGGCGCCTTTTTGCTATCTTCGGGGCTCCGAACTCTCTAAAAAACAACCGCTTGGTTTATGTCGCTGATCTCCCGATACAGTCGCTGGCTGCACCTGCGCTGGCCCGCTGGAACCGTCGAACGCCTGCCCGAAGTGGGCCCTGACTATCGCAGCAATGTGCCCGGTCTGTATATCGTGGGTGATCTGACGGGTGTGCCACTACTCAAATTTTCAGCGCACAGTGGGGCCATGGCGATCCAGGATATCGTCGCCGACGGCGGCTTCCAACGCGATCGCCAATCGGAGCTGCTCGATGTCGTCATCATCGGTGCCGGTGTCTCGGGGATGTCCGCCGCGCTGGCCGCCCGTGAAGCGGGGCTGCGTTTCGAGTTGCTCGAGGCGACGGAGGCCTTCTCGACAGTCGTCAATTTTCCCAAGGGCAAGCCGATCTATACCTACCCAACGGATATGACGCCTGCCGGTTTGCTGCAATTCAAGGCAAATGTCAAAGAGCCCCTCGTCGCAGATCTGCTGTCGCAGACGATCGAAGCGGGCATTTCTCCAACGATGGCACGTGCCGAACGGGTTGAGCGACAGGGTAATCAGTTTGAGGTTGTCATCCCCGAGGTTGACAACCTGCGGTCTCTTCGCGTCGTGGTCGGCATTGGTCGCTCTGGAAACTTCCGTAAACTCGGTATTCCGGGTGAAGATCAAGGCAAGGTCTCCAATCGTCTCCACGACCCGCAGGAGTTTGCCGACAAGGATGTCCTCGTTGTGGGGGGGGGCGATAGCGCGATGGAAACGGCAATTGCCGTCGCCTGTGCCGGTGCGCGTGTCACATTGTCCTACCGCAAACCAGAGTTTTCCCGACCCAAGCCAGAGAATGTCGAGCGTCTGCAGGCACTACAACTCGACCCGATGGCAGATGTTGAGGTCGACCATCCTACATCAGAACGCGTCACGACGTCAGCAGGTGCCTTTCTAGAGGGCGGGCGTCAAGCGGGCTCTGTGCGTCTGATGCTGCCGTCGCGGGTCAAACAGATCAGTGAAGGCGATGTCGTGATCACCGACGCCGATGGCGCCGATGTCGTGGTGCCGAACGACACGGTCTTCACCATGATTGGTCGCGAAGCACCACTGGAATTCTTCAGGCGAAGTGGTGTACGCATCCAGGGCGAGATGACTTCCCGCAACTGGGGCGGCCTGGGGTTGTTCGTCGCCCTGTGTGCTTTTATCTATCACTGGAAATCGGGCGGCGCGCTGACCAAGCTGTTCAAGGCGCAACACTGGTTTCCCTTCAATGTCCCCGATCTACTCGAGGGCTTCAGCGCCGCGGCGGCAGACCCATCGACGCTGATGGGAATTCTCAGCTTCAATCTGGGCAAACCAGGGTTCTACTACAGTACGGCCTATTGTGTGCTCGTTGCCGTATTCGGCTGGCGTCGCGTACGTCGACGGCAGACACCCTACGTGAAGTGGCAGACGGCCAGTCTCGCTGCATTTCAGATTCTGCCCCTCTTTCTGCTGCCCTATTTCGTGCTGCCTTTGATGGGGCTCAATGGCTGGTTCGACAGCGGCTTTGGACGAGGCTTCGCAGATACCTTCCTGCCTCAGGTAGACTACGATCTGGGTCGTGAGTATTGGCGCGCCTTTGGCCTCGTACTGGCCTGGCCGCTTTTCGTCTGGAATGTTTTTACCCATGAACCGCTCTGGGGTTGGCTCGCCGTGAGTATGGTGCAGACCTTCGTCATCCTGCCGCTGATTATCTACAGATGGGGCAAGGGCGCCTACTGCGGTTGGATATGCTCGTGTGGCGCGCTGGCGGAAACCCTCGGGGATGCGCACCGCCACAAGATGGTTCACGGTCCGACGAGCAATCGTTGGAATCTCCTTGGCCAGATCATCTTGGGGGTCTGTGTTATCCTGCTGCTGACAAGAGTGCTTGCCTGGACGTGGCCACACAGTGCTTTTGGCGTCACCCTGCGCGGCATTCACGAAGGATTGCTGTATGGTTGGCAGCCCTTTGGAATCCCATTGAACTATGCCTATCTCGTCGACCTGCTGTTAGCCGGTGTTGTCGGATATGGTGTCTACTTCTGGTATAGCGGCCGCGTCTGGTGTCGATTTGCCTGTCCTTTGGCGGCACTCATGCATATCTATGCACGATTCAGTCGCTTTCGCATTCTTGCAGAGAAGAAGAAGTGCATCTCCTGCAATGTCTGTACGTCGGTCTGCCATCAGGGCATCGACGTGATGAACTTTGCCAACAAGGGGTTACCCATGGCCGACCCTGAGTGTGTGCGTTGCAGTGCCTGTGTCGGTGCTTGTCCGACAGGCGTATTGGAATTTGGTCAGATCGACCCGACGACGGGACAGATTCTGCATACAGATCGTCTACCCGCTTCTGCCGTTCGTCAGATGGAGATGAGCAAGTGAGGCGGGACCGAACCGTGAGGATGTTACGATGAGACGCAACACCGGTAAGTCACGATACATGTGTTGGATGCTGGCGCTTTTGCTGCTGGCACCGGCGGCCGAGGCAGTGGGTGAGGACTCGACAGTTGAAACGCTGAAGGAGCTGCAGGAGCTGCGCAAGGAAGTGGAGCGTCGGCGCAACGAGATGCGTCGTGAGTTGACGCTGCTGCGTCAGGTCCTCGGACAAGAAGTCGAACCAGAATTGGAAGGTGGTTTTGGCGCTCTCGGTGGCATGACGCCAGACGAGTTGGCTGCCGAGTTACGCATCCTACGGGAAGAGATTGAACGGCTGCGCGACAAGATCACGGCGGAGCAGCTCGAGGCACGGCAGGAGCGCTTCGATATCTCGGGCACCGTGCGTACTCGATTTGAGTGGTTCGACGATGATTTCGTCAGTGGCGATGCGAATGTGCGCGAGTTCATGCGCTCGCGTATTAAATTGACCGGCAGGCCGCGCCACGATACTCGCGTCATCGTCGAGGTTCAGGACGGCCGCCTCTGGGGAGCGGAAACCGGACTGGACCCAACCTTTGATGCCGACGCGGATCACATTGATTTTCATCAGGCCTATGTGGAATTGCAGGAGATATACGGCAAGCCGCTCACCATGCGTCTCGGTCGTCAGGAGCTGGCCTATGGGAGTCGCCATCTGATTGGCACTGACGCTTGGGGCAATGCGGGCCGCGCCTTCGACGGCCTTGTCTTCAGATACGGTGAGTTGTCCTTCGTGGATCTCTTCGTTGCTAAGATCGCTGAGCAGGGCACGACCGATGAAAATCTCTATGGACTCGTCATCGACGCCCGTCTCAACGACGGCCACCGAGCAGAGCCCTTCGTGCTGTTGGAACATGACAAGACCCTCGGTGTTCAGCGTCTGTTGCGAGCCACGGGTGGATTGCGTCTCCATGGTTCCGCCACAGGCGAGACAGGGCACACTTTTGGCTATGAATTAGAGGGCATCGGCCAAGGGGGTGAGGTTGGTGAAGAGGATGTCCTTGCCTACATGGGATCCGCCACATTCAGCTACCGTGGCCCTTCATGGACTCAGCCGGAAGTTCGTCTCGGTTTCGATTATCTGTCAGGAGATGATGTTCCTGATGATGGCGATCTGGAGGCCTTCGATACCATCTATCCCAATCACCACGCCTTCTTTGGATACATGGATCTGTTCACGGATATGCCCGAAGGAACAGGCAATGGTGGTCTTCTTGATTTCCGCATGCAGGGGGAGATGTCGGCGTCAGAGAGCGTGCGCGTGGGCTTGCACGTACACCACTTTGCCCTCGCCGAAGGCGCGGAAAAGGCCTTGGGCCAGGAAGCCGATGCGATTGTCACGTATCGCTATAACTCGGCGACTGTCTTGCAGTGGGGTGGGATGATTTTCGTGCCGAGTGATGCCATGAAGCTGAGTCGTGGTGGGGAAGATCCGGCGTTCAAGACATTCATGCAGCTGGAAGTTCGTTTCTGAGCCCTAGCTGTCTGGCTTGAGGGCGTCGGCGCTGTTGGCATCACCCTCTGATTCTCCACCCGTCTCGCTGCCCACCACCGTACTGGTGGTGGGTGCGGTACCCCCCGTCGCATCAGGGCCCCCCTCACTGCCGCTCTGGGTATTGAGTACACGCTGGCGAACAGATGGTGCCAGGGCTTGCGTCAGTTCCACGATCTGTTCAACGGCAATCCCCAGACGTCCGAGCAACCCTTCCGGTAAAAAGGGTGCCAGTTCATCGGCGCTGACCTCAGTCTCCGTGTCCGACGCGGCCTGCGCGGCCTCCGGTGTGGGTTCTGCCTCTGGCTCCCCTTCGACGGGCAAGGTTCCTGCCATTCGCGCCAGAGGAAAGATTGCGTCGCCTGGCAATGGGAAGATGGCATTGGCGATCACGTCGGCGAGGGCAACCAGATCGACGAGGTGGTTGTCCGTACTTGGGTGATGGTGTTCGCTGATGATCTGGCCAATCGCGTCACCCAACTGCCATGTGTCGGCGAGGATACCACCAACGACGGTATGGTCGGCGCCCCCAGCGACCGATTCTTCCGCTACCCGCATGGGAATCGCAAATCGCTGTCGAGCCATCTCATCGATCACTGCCTTGTACAGTCCGGGATAGCTGTGCACGAGTGCGACTTTACCGATGTCGTGCATGATGCCTGCGACAAAGGGATCTTCATGGATCTCCAGGGCGAGTTTCGTTGCCAGACCCGCCCGTTCGAGCGCCGCCATCGCCATGTCGTTCAGAGCGAAGGCGTCAAGATTCTTCTGTTGCTCCGGGGTTCGCTGGTCCGCCTCCAGTGGGATGGCCAGCAATTGCGCGACATGCGCAACGGCAAGGCTGTGCGAACCAAAATCTTCCACTTCGAAGGCGTCGTCACTCACGAGCTGGAAAGCCCGCTGAACCGCATCGGACACGATGATTTCGCGAACCGCGTCCTTACCGAGCAAGACCACGGCCTGATCCAGTTGTCGAACTTCACCACGGAATCCATACAAGGGTGAGCGCGAACGCCGTACCAACTGTGCTGCCGCCAGAGGATCCCGCTCGATGGCATGTGTCCACTGAGCAAATTCGCTGTTGGTGTCGTTGGACAACTGCGTGATCTCTGAGAACACCTTGGGCAGTACCGGCAATGTGACGGTCGTGCGAATATCCGCCTGCAGGCGCTGACGAATCTCCTTGGGCGTGGGGAGTTCTGAGGGACGGCGATTCTCGCCATGGGACATGACCCCTTCCAGCAGCAACTGCTGGAAGTCAGAGGCGTCGAGACGCCCGCGCTCGTACATCTGCACACCCATGTTGCTGAGACTCATGCGCTCGCGATCAGGAATTTCCGCGCGCTGATCGTAGATCAGGGCAACACTCAGGTCGCTACGCTTGTTGATGGACGTCAAGCGTGCCAGTGTCAGGCCGCCACCGTGCACCTTTGTCGACAGCATCAGCAGTTTGACGCGCGAGCCTATGAATCGCAGCCAGCGACTGATCTCCCCTGAATCGTGGTCCATCACGACACCCACCAACGGTGAGTCTGCTCCGGCATTCAGATGTCTTACGGATGTGGCGACATCAGCCAGCGTGTGCAGCGTGGGCTGATGTTCGGGGCGTAGCATGTGGCTCGGGACGCTCGTCGCGTCGCCGATGACCATCAGCGGATAGCTGTCCTCACGTCGCATCGGATCCTTGACTTCGGCGACTTGCCGGGCAAGCGTCTCCGCCTGCCGACTCAGGATGAAGTCGATCCGCTGCTTCAGTTGGGGTGGTGTGAAGGGCTTTGCGAGATAGCCGTTGACGCCTGCTTTGAGGGCGGTCACCACATCGGATCGCGAGGCGCGCGTCGTGAACATCAGGATGGGCAGGTTGGCGTATTCAACCCGCTCGCGGACCTGGCTGACAAGCTCCAGCCCGTCCATGACAGGCATATTCCAGTTGGTCAGCAACAGGTCGACGACCCGTGCATCCATCAACTCAAGGGCTTCTTTGCCATTTGCGGCCATCATCACGTTGTCGTAGCCGAGATCTCTCAGCATACGGACGACGATCTTCCGCATGCCCTCTGCATCTTCGACGATCAGCGTACGCAACAGTCATTGCCTGGGTTGGTGGACAGGACCATGTCAAAGATAGGTCGGAGTGTGTCAGGGGACACGGTTGTTGACGGCAGAGGCTCGGGGAGGTTTGGTTGAGTCAATGCGCTCAAACCACAACGTCACGGAGCTAACCATATGGCATCGGTAAAGATCACCTTTCTTGGACACGCCTCTTTTCGCTTCGAATCGGACAAGGGCACGGTTGTCTACTTCGATCCCTGGCTCGATGAGAATCCTACGGCGAAGACCAAGGTCTCTCAGGTCCGCAAAGCAGATATCGTGATTGCATCCCATGGCCATCACGATCATTGCGCCGACGCCTTCGCGATCTGCAAGAAGACAAAGGCTCGTTTTGTCGGTGGCTACGAGATGTGCGTTGTCGCTGACGCAAATGGGCTCAAGATGGGGTCTCGCGCCGTGCCGCTGAACCCGGGTGGCGCGCTGAAGATGAAGGACGTGAACATCACGATGACGCAGGCGATCCACTCCCTGTCGTTGTCGCCGAGTCTGGGCGGAGCCCTTCCTGAGGGGGCTCACTTTCACCCCGATGGATCCGTCAGCGGCTTTGTCCTCGCCTTTGACAATGGCATCACACTCTACAACAGCGCCGATACGTGTCTGTTTTCTGATATGCAACTGATCGGGCAGATGCATGGCCCGCAGATCGCCATTCTCCCCGTCGGTGGGAAATACACGATGGGCGTCCGTGAGGCGGCGCGCGCGGCGAGTCTGATTCGACCAGAGATTGTCATACCAGGTCACTATGGTGCAACGATGCACCAGCCCGCAGATATTGGCGAGCTCAAGCGAGGTGTGAAGTTTCTCTCCGCAAATACCCGGGTCGAGGAATTGAAGGTCGGTCAGACCCTCACCTATACGGCGAGCCAGAGTCGCGTCAGTTAAACACGAAGACCAGTCCATGCGTCACAGGTTCCCTAACCGATCCGTCTACGATGCAGATCGTTGACGGAAGACGATTGGTCTGTATTCTTACATCGGACTGACTGGTCAGTACCATTTTCTACAGAGAAGATCTTCTGCTAGACGTGCATCTGGATATGATAGAAACTACCACCCCAGCGCAAACGCGACGACGCCAGGCGATCGTGCGCGCTGCTGAGCATCAATTCGCCGAGAAGCGCTTCGACGAAGTGCTCATGGAGGATGTTGCAGCTGAGGCGTCCGTGGGGAAGGGCACCCTTTATCGCTACTTCGAGGATAAGGAGTCCCTGTATTTCGCTGTGGTGATGGAGGGCTTCGACGCGCTCATCGAACGGCTCCGCAGCGGCGACGTTCCCGCGGATCCTGTAGAGCGCCTGCAGCAGACCGTCGCCAGTATCGTCGGGTATCTTCGCCGCGACCGCTTCTTCTTTCGCCTGATGGGGCGCGACGAGGGCGAGGGGCGTCGGCGTGGTTTCAAGTCCGCATGGAAACGTCGCCGCGCCGCTCTTGTCGATGAGGTAGCGCAGGTTCTGCGCGATGGTGCCCAGGCGGGAACATTCGAAATACGACATCTGCATACAGACGCACAGATTCTTCTGGGTATGGTTCGATCATGTATGCGTTTCAACGAGCAGGGCCTCGACGACGACCAGATCGTCGCCGAGATCGTCCGCATTTTTGCACACGGCGTGCGCCGCGACGAGTCGTGAGCTACACAGAACGGGACATGGTGATGACGCAAGCACAGGGATCCTCCACTCAGCGTATGGTCCGCTTTGGTGCGACAATGGTTGCACTGGTCGTACTGACACTGGTGGGGTGCAGTGATACAGAGGAAGAAGCTCGAGGCGGCGGGCAGGGGGGCGCTCGACGTGGGCAGGGTGGGCCCGGCGGCCGACGTGGGGGCGCCACGGCAGCTATCCCCGTCAAAACAGAAGCTGTTACCCGGGCCGAGATGACCAGCTACATCGAAACCAATGCTCGTCTTGAAGCAGAGCGCTGGGTCGATGTGGTGGCCCGGACGCAGGGTCTCGTCGAGCGCCTGCAGGCCGAGGAAGGCGACGAGGTACATCAGGGTGCCACACTTCTCCAGCTCGAAAAACGCGAGTTGGCGCTGCAGGTCGACCAAGCGAGGGTTGCCCTCGAGGGCGCGCGCTCAACGCACGAGCGCTCCAGATCACTGCACGAACGTCAGTTGATCAGCCAGGAGGAGTTTGAAAACACCAGGCAGCAGCTGCAGAATGCCGACGTCAATCTACAGGAGGCTCGTCTACAGCTCGAGTACACTGACGTGCGTGCCTCAATTGCTGGTGTTGTGATGGTGCGCAATGTGGAGCAGGGCGACTTGGTGCGCACGAACGACGTCGTATTCTCCGTCGCCGATCTCGACCCATTGCAGGCGAGGATCCGCATTCCGGAGAAAAGGATGACACAGGTGCGTCGGGGCCAGGAGGCGCGTGTCACCGTAGATCCTGCGCCCGACCGTGTGTTCGATGCTCGTGTGCGCATGATCAGTCCCGGTGTCGACCCGGCCAGTGGCACCGTCAAGGTCACCCTCGATGTACCATCTGACGATCTGCTGAGGCCCGGTATGTTTGCCACCATCCGTATCGTCACCGATCGGCGCCAGGATGTGCTTGTCATTCCTAAGAAGGCTCTTTTACTGGAGACTGACGAGGACGATGTCTTCGTCGTTCGCGAGGGCAAGGCCGAACGGGTGCGGGTGAATCTCGGGTACGTGGACGGTGATCGAGTAGAAGTGCTCAGCGGCCTAGCCGATGGTGATCTGGTTGTCACCGTTGGCCACCAAGGGTTGAAGGAGAATGCCGAGGTACGAGTCGTTGGGGCAGAAGGCCAGCGATGAAGCTCGTCGACTTCTCGATATCCCGTCGCGTGACGGTGACGATGATTATGGTCGCCGTCGTTGCCTTCGGTGGGATCGGTTTCTCGCGGTTGTCGTTGAACCTGTTGCCCGATATCACCTACCCAACCATCACGGTGCGTACCGAGTATGCCGGTACGGCGCCGGCAGAGATGGAGCGGCTCATTACCGAACCCATCGAGGGTGTTGTCGGCGTCGTAGGTAATGTGGTGCGTGTGAGCTCCATTTCGCGTCCCGGGATCGCCGACGTGATCGTCGAATTTTCCTGGGGCACGGATATGGACTTCGCCGCCCTGGATGTGCGGGAAAAGCTCGACATCCTCAATTTGCCCCAGGCGGTATCCAAGCCGATCCTGCTGCGCTTTGATCCTTCTCTCGATCCCGTCATGCGCATCGCTCTCTATGGCGGCAGCAGTCTGCTGGAGTTGCGACGCGTCGCCGAGGAGCGAGTCCGTCTCGACCTCGAGAGTCTCGACGGCGTCGCCGCGGTGCGCGTGGAGGGTGGTCTCGAAGAAGAAATCCATGTTGAAGTCGAGACGGCCCGGCTTGCCAGTCTGGGGATCTCGATCAATCAGGTGACACAGCGGCTGGCTGCGGAGAATGTGAATCTCACAGGTGGTCTGTTGAAGGATGGCGAAGCGGAGTTTCTCGTACGCACACTCAACGAGTTCTCCGGTCCAGAATCGATCGAGGAACTGGTCGTTGCCCAGGCGAATGGGGCCCCAGTCCGTCTGGGAGATGTAGGTCGAGTGACGCGGGGTCATCGGGAGCGCGATGTTGTTACGCGGATCAACGGCCGCGAGGGTGTTGAGATCGCCGTCTTCAAGGAAGGCGATGCCAATACGGTGCAAGTGTCGGCGACGGTGAAAGAGCGGCTTTCCACTTTTGCAGAGCGCTATGGCGATCTGTTGGGCGATGCAGATGTGGAGATCGTCGTCAATCAGGCGGTCTTCATCGAGCAATCCGTCGGTGAGGTTCTGTCGACGGCGATGATCGGTGGTCTGCTGGCGATCATCGTCCTGTTTCTCTTTCTGCGCGATGTGAAGAGCACCGTCATCATCGGGCTGTCGATTCCGATCTCCGTTGTTGCCACGTTCTTCCTGATGTACACCACGGACGTGAGTCTCAACATCATGTCCCTTGGTGGCCTGGCCCTCGGGATCGGGATGCTCGTGGACAGCTCTATCGTTGTGCTGGAGAATGTTCAGAGGTATCGCGACAAGGGTCATGAGGCGACTGAAGCTGCCCGCCTCGGTACGTCGGAGGTAGGGCAGGCAGTGATCGCTGCGACGATGACGACGATCTGCGTCTTTGTGCCCATCGTCTTTGTAGAAGGTGTGGCGGGTCAGCTATTTCGCGATCAGGCGCTGACCGTCAC
>JABJJN010000087.1 GCA_018660835.1 Gemmatimonadota bacterium
CCGTCAGCCGCTATCTCGAGCGCCGCACGCTCAGCGACCAGTGGCCCCTGCTCAATGCGCCATCGGCGGCCTGTCGCAGTATCATCGTCATCCCCTGCCTGGGGGAGTATCCAGGTATTCTCGACACATTGGGTGACCTGTCCAACTGTGCGGATCGTGACGATTCGCTGGTCATCGTCGTTGTGAACAATCGAGCGGCCACGCCAGACAGTCACTCGAGCAGAGATCCGGCCGTCGCCTCGGCAGTCGAGCCGACAGCCGACACAACCAGCCACGACATCGCCCTCAACGCTAAAACCTTGACTGCCCTGCATGACTGGGATCAGCGCCGCCTGCGCGTCGCCTGGATCGATGCGTCATCGCCTGGCAATGAGCTGCCGGCGAAGCAGGGCGTGGGGCTGGCGCGCAAGATCGGTCTCGACTGGGGTCTGCAGATTCTCGCGTCCCAAGACGATCTGAGTGCCCCCCTCGTGTGCCTCGATGGCGACACCCGCGTTGATCCGGATTACCTCCATGCTTTGCACAGGTTCTTTGACACCCCCTCGCGCTGGGCAGGCATTCTCCCCTACGCACATCCGATCGACGGCGACGCCGCGCAGCAGGCAGCGATCCTGTGTTATGAGTTCTTCCTCCGTTACCATGCGACCCATCTCGCCTGGGCCGGATCACCCTATGGTTATCACGCCATCGGCTCTGCCATGGCCTGCACTGCTGCGGCCTATGCTGCGATATCCGGGATGAATCGACGTCAGGCGGGAGAGGACTTCTATTTCTTGCAGCAACTGGCCAAGACAGGATCCATCGAAGTCATCGACGGTACGATCGTTCGCCCCTCAGGACGACCCTCGCATCGTGTCCCCTTTGGTACGGGCAGACGAGTACAGAGATTTCTCGATGGCACCGACCAGGAGTATCAGCTCTACCATCCCAACAGCTATGAGATCATTCGACAGTGGCTGCAGTTGGCTGGGACAGATCAGGACGGCGACATGATGATGCAGAGTGCCTCTGACATTCATCCTCAGCTGGCTACCTTCCTCCTTGAACAGAAATTCACCGATGCATGGAATAGAATGCACCGGTCTTCGCCGTCACAAGCGGCACTGTATGCCCAATTTCACGAATGGTTCGATGGCTTCCGCACATTGAAACTGATCCATCACCTGCGTGACACATCATGGTCTGATGCCCCCATGTTTGAGGCCATTGGCATGCTGCTGAGTCGCATCGGCGTAGAGCCAGTCGTCGATCTCAGCGCCCCCCTGAGCACAAATCTGGCTTCTCAAGAGGCCCTTCTCCAACAACTACGGGAGATAGAGAGCCAATGATGTCAATCGTCCTGCGTCGAATACACATGTACCTGGCCCTCTTCCTGACCCCATGGATTCTTATGTATGGCCTCAGCACGATGGCGATGAATCACCATCAGAGCCTCCGCGCCTTGTATGGCGGCGGTGCCCCGGCTTTCGTGCCGGATCGAGCCGAACCCTACACACGAACATTCGATGCGGAGTTCACCAAACAGCAGATGGCGCGCCAGATCCTCGTCGACCTTGATCTTGATGGTCGATTCCGCGTCAATGGCGATCCAGCACGAAGACTGACCATTCTGCGAATCGATCCCGTCTCACCAACACGGGTCATCTATCTGCCACAAAAGCAACAGATCACAGTCGAAATCCAGCAACTGCGCACACCCAACATGCTCGCCCGTCTGCACATGCGACAAGGATTTCGCTCAGATTACGCTGTCGATGATGCGTGGGCTGTGAGTGTCGATCTTGTCATCGGCGCCATGTTGTTCTGGGTCGGCTCCGGCTTGTGGTTGTGGTGGGAGTTGAAAGTCACACGCCGACTCGGCGGCCTGGCGATGCTCGCGGGGGTTGGATTGTTCGCCCTTTTCCTGTTGACCATCTAGTGCGCATGACCTTCAACCACATCAACCGCCGGCTGCACCTCTATCTGAGCATGAGTCTGCTGCCCTGGTTCCTTGTCTATGCCCTCAGCTCACTCGCAATTCAGCATCGATCGCTGTTCACCGACAACCCCAGGCCAGAGTGGACCCCCCGCTTCGAGCGCCCCTATGCACGTGAGATTCCCGAGCAGGATCTGCGTGCCACGGCGGCATCCATGCTGCAGGAACTGGATCTGGAGGGATTGTTTCGAGTGCGCCGCCCCGGGCCGCAACGGTTGATCATCACGCGCTTCGATTTCTGGTCCCTGACACGACTCACCTACCACATCACTGAGCAACGTCTGGTTGCCGAGGACCAGCACTTTCGTTTCGACCAGTTCCTCATCCGCATGCATATCCGTGCGGGATTCGTTCAGGAGTCCTTCCTCAGCGATCTGTGGGCCCTTGTCGTGGACATCGTCTGTATCGGCTTCGTCCTGTGGGTGGCGACAGGTCTATACATGTGGTGGCTGCTGCCATCTACGCGCCGCTGGGGCCTGCTGGCCCTGGGTGCGGGCTGGTTATCCTTCGCCCTCTTTGTGATTGGATTGTGACCATGGCCAAGACTCGACCAGGCTGGGAAGATGTCCGTCAGCTGACTCCAGAGCCCGCCCCCTCGTGGTGGCCTGTGAGCCCTACACAAGTGACACGCCATTTCAGAGATCACACGCACAAGGGATCCCTTGAACGCCTGTGTCGCTCCGCCGGCGGCCGTGATGTTTGGCTCTACCGCCTTGGCAAAGGCAAACCAACGGCGCGGACGGCGAACTACTCGGCCGCCATGGGATCCAGTGACAAGGCATCCTATTTCGGCAAGCAGCGCAAGGATTACCGACAGACGTTGCTGGTGTTATGCGGCGTGCATGGCATGGAGACGGAAGCCGTCGCTGGTGCCGTGAATCTGTTGCACATCCTCGAGTCAGGGAGGGATCTTCGCGGCCGACGCTGGCCCGAACTGAAGAAGCTCGCCAGCAAGTTTCGCTTGCTCCTCGTTCCTTTGGCGAATCCAGACGGCCGGGCTCGAACACGCATTCCTTCACTCATCGGCCTCACAACCGACGACCTGACCTATTACGGTCAAGGCATGTGGAAAACAGGAGAGATCATCGGCTGGTCAGGCTCCAAGCGGTTTCTGCCCCTGCCCCTCGAGAAGGTCCGCTTTAGCGGCGGCTATCCGAATGACGACGGTGTGAATCTCATGCACGACGTCTCACCTGCTGGCCACAAAGCGAGAGAGACCACGGCTCTGCTGAGACTCGTCGAGGATGAAATCGTCGACGCTTGCCTGAACATGCATGGCCACCAGCGCGGGCCGTTGATTCTACCCCACGCTGCAGCGGCGCCCGATGCCTATTTCGATCATACCACCGAGCTGGCCGAACGACTGCAGAGTCGTCTTCAGGATGACGGTCTGCGTCCAATGGAAGTGATGCGTGGGCGCCGCGGTCTCGGCTACAATCTGCCGAGTGCGATGCACTTCACGTCGGGTTGTCTGTCTTTGACATTCGAAACACCACAGGGCGTCCAGGAGAATCCGTACACGTATGACGAACTACTCGACATCCAGTTGCTCACCTTTGAAGAGACGATGCGCTTTGGCGTGGAATGTCGGTTTCGACCAGATGAAAGTTCAGATGAGGGGGGCAGGAAGTGAGCGACTCCGTGCATGAACGTGCGCCCAGCGATACGGCCGCTCAATTGCCGACTGACAACTACACAGACGTCATCGCCGCCTTTCCCGATCCGCCGGCGCCCTCGGCAGCGTGTCGCAACGAGGCAGATCTGCTCGCCTGGCAGCAAGATTTCCACGCAACACTCGCCCATCTGCGAGGCTGGGTTCCAACGCGAGTCGAACCCGTCGTAGAGGTCCTCGATGAGGTCAATCTCGGCGACCATCGGCGCCTGACACTACGGATCGCCGTCAGCCAGATCAGCAGTGTCGTATCCTATTTGCTGATCCCCACAGACACAGCCGGGGCAGAGCAGCGACCAGGGCTCGTCGCACTTCACGGACACTATCGCCACGGAATCGATTCGATTTGCGGGGTCCGTATCGAGTCAGACGATCCAGACAATGACGAGCGCCACGCCTATGCCTTACACGCCGTACGTGCCGGATTTGTCGTCATCTCTCCTGCTTTGTGGGGGTGGCCCGGTCGAGATGGCGACAGGGAGCGCATCGGCACACGTGATCGCTGCAACACGATCCTGATGGCCTCAGCGATGTATGGTGTGAATCCACTCGATCTGCATCTGCAGGATGCGCTCGCCGCCCTGGACGTCCTCTGTGCACGAGACGAGGTCGACGCCGCGCGCATCGGCTGCCTCGGCAACTCGACAGGTGGCCGGATGACGATGTGGCTCGCGTTGACTGACCAACGCATACAGGCCTGCGTGCCGTCGGGATGCATGAACACGTTCCGCGAACGTTCGCGGGGTCTCAAGTCCTGTGGGATTCAGTATCCCTTCGGTCTGCTACAGCACGGTGATGTGGCAGATTTGTTCAGCCTCATCGCGCCCCGTCCGATGCAGTTGCATGCCGGCGAAGGAGACACGCTGATCACGCCTGCACATCGCGATGACATGCTCGAACATCTGCGCAGGGTCTACAGCATGCTGGATGCGAGCGAGCAACTCGACTATGTCTATCACGATGCAGGGCATCTGCTCGACTGGCCGCAGGCGGCGCCTTTCCTACATCGTCATTTGGGCGGATGAACGAAGAGCGTATCACCAACACTGCAATCCAGCTCCATCGCTGCATGACCAAAGCTGATCGCAAGCTGCATGTTGCCATCTTCCTCGATTTGGGCGATCCACTCCCCACGCTCGACATCTGAGTAGCTGGTGCCGAGCAGAGCCTTCACAGTTCTGCCTTCATATGTGGAGGCAAAGCTCGTCCCCGCAGTGATTCCCACCGCCGCCAGACGATCTTCGCTTAAGTCTGTGTTGACATTGAGATATTCTTCGCTGATGTAGGTGATGACGGCGGGCAGCGGCTTGGGCTCAGGCTTGAGTGCTGCACAGCCACTGATCGACGCTGTCAGAAGCAAGGCGAACCATATCTTGGTTGAGGACCATCGGCCATTCATTTAGACCTCCCTGTGGTTGTAGTCATGTGGCCAATATGCGGTCATTTAAGTCGATCGCGAAACCTCATAACTCAAGCAGTGTCGGGATCTGAGCCAGTGCCCGGCTCGATCGACTTTCTAATGGCCGGCACGTTGACAGACCACTGACCTCGTCAATACGGTTGTGCTATGACATGTCTCGACGTATTGACCCGCCTCGGGATCGCCGACGCCTACGAGTGGCTCAGCCCCTGTTGGAAGGATTCGCCGGAGACGGTGATGCCATCACTGGAGCCTGCCAACTTCCGCGTGGCTCGCGAGTTCTCCGGACTGCCGGAGAGTCTCGACGCGCCCCTGCAGGATGTAGCGTCGCAGATCATCGGATCCGACGACCTGCGCCGACTTTTTCGGCACTGCCAGGGTCTGATCTACGACGACCTCGGTTTCAACGTCGTCGACAGCCGCAACTGGCCGCAGCAGGTGGAGATTCTCGGCGAAGAGACCTCCCTTTTCTATCTGCTCGTCGCCCTCGGCGCAATTCCCCGGATGCAGGCGATCCATCAACAGATGGGAATTCCCGAGCAGGTAACGCGCGACACGTGTACGCATTTTCCTGCCGCCCTTGAACGATATCGGCTGCGCACAGGCAAACTGGGCGTCGGACCAGAGGCCCTCTACTGGCTGCGCAACCATACGACGGGAAGTCTGTTCTGCCTGGGCCGCCTTGAGTTCATGTTGAAACCCTTCCGTGGCCCGCTGACGGCGTGGCGCCATCGATCTTCCCTCCGAGTCATCGCCCTGGCGACTGAAGGCAATGACTATGACACGGAGGGCCTTGTGGCAGGTGAGCAGATCACATCCGATGGCTGGACGTCGGCCTTCTCCGAGTCGTCAGACAAAGTGTCGGGCTCACCCATTTCACCGACTGGATATGCACAAAGGAAAGGTGTAGATCTGCCCCTCGATGAGTGGGAACGCGTGCTGTCATACGGAGACCTGATCTACGAGGTCCACATTCCTGAGGGCGGTGGCATGACGAGAGCGGCTGTGAAAGACTCCATGCAGCAAGCGACGGAGTTCTTTCCCCGCCACTTCCCGCAGCAGCAGGCCGTCGCCTTTGCCTGCAGCTCATGGATCCTCAACCCCGAACTCGAACACGTCTATCACGCCGAGTCCAACATGGTCCGCTGGCAACGCGAACTCTACCTGTATCCAACCTGGTCTGGAACCCGCGCAGGTCTGCACTTCATCTTTGGTTCTGGCGACTTCGATCTGCAGACGGCACCACGGGACACCTCCCTGCGGCGAGCCCTACTCGACCACGTCGCGGCCGATGGGCGCCTGATCGGCGGTGGCATGTTTCTCTTGTTGGAGGACTTCGAGCACTACGGCGAACAGGTGTATCGCGCAAAGTGGCCCCACACGCTCGACACACTTGCTTCCGCGTAGGTCAGCGACCCCGCTACCTGATTCCTCGAACTATTCCAGCACGCTTTTCTGCAGCGCCATCTATTTCAGCAGAACCATCTTGCGTACCAACCGCTGCGCCCCAGACCGGACCTCGTAGAAATAGCTCCCCGACGCCTGCCCCGTGGCATTCCACGTCAACTGCTTTGCTCCCGCCTCCTGCCAGCCCGAACTGATCACTTCCACAGCCTGCCCCTTGGCGTTGTAGACGATGACTTCCACATCGCTGCTGCGCGGCAATTGGTAACGGATCTGCGTACTCGAATTGAAGGGATTCGGATAGTTGTAGCCACTCTCGAAGGCTTGCGGTCTTTCACCGAACGCCTCTGAGATATTGGTACTGACGCCCGTGGCGTCACCCAGAGCACGAACAAGACGATCGATCTGTTCCTCATTATTGAAGATGTGGGTCGACAGACGAATCACCTTCTCACCCTCACTTGGGGGCCAATCGTCACCATAGACGGCATGGTGACCGGTTTGCTTGATGGAGATTCCCCAGTCAGCGAGTTGACTATAGATCCTGTTGACCGTCGTCCCCACTGGGACGTAGGAAACCATCGCAGATGCCAACTCCGGATCTTCTGGCGTGACGGACCTCAGCGTTGCCAGGGGGCGCAACCGGTCGCGCAGATAGCGATTCAGTTCCAGGACCCTCGCCTCGACACGATCACGTCCCATGACATCGTGAAAATCCATCGTATCACCGTGGGCAATCATCAGTGGCGTATTGCGGGTGCCGCCATTGGCCATATAGACGCCGTGCACGATTTTACTACCCGTCGAAGCCGAAATGGGCAGGATCTCATTGGACGCAGTGTCGCGGATATACAGCAGCCCCGTACCCTTGGGGGCGAGCATCCACTTGTGACTGCTTGAAGCGTATGCATCCACACCCAGATCGCGGACATTCACATTCAGCATCCCCGGCACCTGGGCGCCATCGGCGACCAGCAGGATCCCCCGTGGGCGGGTGATGGCAGCAATGTCGGCAAGGGGCATGCGCAATCCCGTCGTCGTATTCACGTGGCTGACGCTGACGACGCGGGTACGAGCGGTGATGCCATCCTCGATGGCCTGCAGGATCTGCGCCTTGGATTCCACCGCTGTCGGCAAGCGAATCTGGTTCACTTTGATACCCGCCATGCGCCGCATGTGTAACCAGCAGATGATCCCGCCCGCATGTTCGTGGTCGGTGGTGAGCACCTCGTCACCGGCTTCCCAGCGGATGCCCGTGGCGATCAGATTCATCGATTCTGTCGTATTACGGGTCAGCAGCATCTCACCATTTACGCGGGCACCGATGAATCGCCGCGCCTTGGTGAGCGCATCTTCTGACTTGGCATCGTCCCATCCAGACCAGGTATCCGGATAAGGATCGTCCTCCAGACGATCTATGTAGGCTTTGTATGCCTCCACAACGGGACGGGGAGTCAGACCGATGCTGCCACTGTTGAAATGAATTCGTCCCTCACGCAACAGGAACTCTTCACCCACACGCTCCCAATAGGCGGCGGGATCTGAGATCATCGACAGGTCGGCGGCGAGATCACGCAGGTATTCACTGAGGGCATGTGCCATGTGCGGCAACGAATAGGCGGCGGCCAGACTCGCCGCCAATCCCTTGAAGAAATCACGCCGTTCCAAGATCTACACACCTTTACTTGAGTTTGTGGCACCGAATCTGAGGCCGATGAAGCAGGGCAAAAGGCCAGTGATATTGTCCCGCAGCTGGACGACGCCTGTCAACGCATCGATGTCAGGCGCCGTCAGCCCCGTACGGTAGCCAACGCATCGACGAGACTTCTGTCGATCAGGTCGCACATCTCGTCGATCCCAGCTTCATCAATGATCAGAGCAGGCCCGACGGCGAACCAGGACGGGTCGACGCGTAGCAGCAACCCATTCGCCAGGGCTGTTTTCTTCAGAGCCAGTCCCAGCTCAGGAAAAGGTTCATTCGACTCCGTATCGCGTACGAGTTCGACCCCCCGCAGCAGGCCCTTGCCGCGGACCTCGCGTACAACGCCATGCCGTTTCAGTTTCTCGAGTCGGGCCGCTAATCGTTCACCAAGTTCGCCAGCACGTTTGTCGAGTCTGTCTTCGATGATCTGCTCGACGACAGCGATGCCGGCAGCACAGCCAACAGGGTGCCCCGCATAGGTATGTCCATGGGCAAAGTTGTCCTTGTCTGCCTGTTGGAAACACTCTGCCATATCACGTCGTGCCATCATCGCTCCCAGTGGCATGGTCCCACTCGACAGCCCCTTGCCGCTACAGATCATGTCAGGGATGACATCGTAGGTCTGCGCCGCGAACATCTCGCCCGTGCGACCCCAGCCGGTGATGATCTCATCGAAGATCAGAAGAACATCGTACCGATCGCAGATCTCACGCAGAATCTGGAAATACTCCTGTGTCGGCGTAATCACACCTCCCGTATTGCTCACCGGTTCGAGGATTACGCCGGCAACCGTCGAGGGATCTTCATGCACGATGACATCTTCGAATTGGCGTGCAGCAAAGCGATTGCACTGCTCCCAATCGCTGAAGTCGTCGCGATAGTGATTGGGTGCAAAAACCTTCAGAAATCCCGTGGGACCCGGTTCGAAGGCTGACTTTCGTGGCCCTGTCCCACTCGCCGCCATCGCACCAAAAGTCGCCCCATGGTAACCGTGATAGCGACTGATGAACTTGAACTTCCCCGGCCGATCCGTCTGGCGAAAATACTGCCGCGCGAACTTCAGGGCCGCCTCCACCGACTCCGACCCGCCACCAAAGGACTTCACGAAATTGAGCGTGCCCGGCGTGACAGCGCTGATCCGATCGACGAATTCCAGGGTTACATCCGCTGTGCCATGCATGGGCGGTGCGAAACTGAGCTTCTCCAACTGCAGACGGATCGCCTCAATCACTCGGGGATGCCCGTGTCCGAGGGTCGCCGCGTAGACACCGGCAATGGCATCGAAGTAACGCCGACCTTCCACATCCCAGTAGTGCAGCCCCTTCGCTCGTTCGACGATCAAGGGATTATCGAAGAACGTGTCGTGATGCTGGTAGTCGAGGAAGGTCTGTCGCAACAATTTCTGGTATCGGTCGCTGATCATGGCTGCTCCGGTGTCCATGGTTTGCCTGCTCCATCGAGCAGCACGACGCCCAGCCCGTGCGGTGGTGGCGCCGCCAGCTTATGGAAGAACAAGGGAAAGGTCTTGGCGACACATGATGGATCTCGCAGCCGCATCCCTGGCACGATCAAGCCGAGGATGGCAAAACACATGGCCATTCGATGATCATCATATGTGTCGATCGTCGCCCCATGCAGGGCGGACGGTGAAATCCTCAGCGTATCGCCTTCCTCAACAATCTCGGCACCGCATTTTCCCAGCTCCACACGCATCGCCTGCACGCGCTCACATTCCTGCACACGAAGCCTCGCCAACTCCGTAAACAGCACGGACTGCCTCCCAAGAGGCGCCAGAATCATGGCAGTCATGATGCTGTCGCCAAGATGCTGTTGCCGGGATACAGGATGCGCGGGCAGTGGCAGATAACGCGTGAATTCGGCGTCAATCTGCCAACCTGACGTGGGCCAGTTCGCTACCTGAATGTTGCCTTTCAGTCCCAGATCCCCGTCGCCATTGATGGGCAACGCATCGGCGGCCCAGAAATAGCTCCCCCCCGATGCATCAGGTTCCACCACGAGGGTGCCGCCATTGTGCGGGAAAGTAGCCGTCTGCTGTCTCGTCATCTCTACATACGGCGACGGATGATCGTCCTCGGTGTCGATCTGCCAACCACCAGTCTGCGCCGCCAGGATCAGTGCCGAAGCAAATTGGGAGCTTTCCGCCGTACTCACCGTCGCCGACGCACCCACACGTGTTCCGTCGCCATAGATGAGTGCTGGCAGATGATCATCGTCCTTCTCGCTCTCGACACGATATCCAAGTTGCCGCAGCGCAACGAACAGGCCTGCCTGCGGTCGGGCATGCATGGGTGGCCCACCGTGTAGTCGATACACACCGGAGCCAACGCATAGCAGTGCCGCAAGGAATCTGGCCGCCGTTCCCGCAAGACCGACAAAGATCTCCGTCGGCGCCGCTGTGGTGCCGCCAGACGGCACGGATCCGCCTTTGCCTTGCACCGTCAGGTGGCGATTGCCTGCATCTCCGACGTCAGGCTCAACCTGGATGGAAAATCCGAGCTGCTGCAGAGCGGCAACCATCACCTGGGTGTCATCACTCCATAGCGCACTCTGCAATCGTGTTCTGCCATCGGCCAGGGCGGCCAGCACAAGCGCACGATTGGTGATACTCTTGGAACCGGGCACCGTGACCACCACGGTGGGTGGGCCACTCCAGGGAACGATTTCGAGAATTTCAGGTAAGGACATATCTGGACCGTTGTTGAGTTCATTCCGGGCGTCGAAGAAGACAATCTCGTCTTTTGCTTACCTCAGTGCACGCCGGACCTGTGAGGGACGCAAGGATCCGCCTATCTTGCCAGCTTATGCCCCTCGTCCAGCCAGTCTCACCGTCGACACGGAGCCACCCGATCTTGCTTTTGTCCCGGACACGATCAATCGCCGCAATGATGCTGAAGAGATTGCCATTGATCCTGATCGTGGTCGTGGGAACGTGGCTCCTGCTGCCCCCATCGGACCCCGAGTCGACGGACTCAGCGCCGTCGCCGGTGGCGCCAGAAGATGTGCGCTACACCATCAAGGTATCTCCGGGCAGGGCGTATCTTCCTGGCACTCATCCCTATGGTATTGGCGAGCCACTGCGTGGACTGACCGACGTCGTCGCCGCTTTCGAGCAGCGCTTCCCAGACACGCGCATCGATATACTCACCGTCCCTTCCGTGCGCGAATATCTGGTCACCCAGCTCAGCAGTGGTTTGGCACCGGATATTCTCAACGTCAACGTCGAAGACGTGTGGACGGACGTGCACAAGGGCTGGTATGTACCCCTCGATTCATTCCTGGAAAAACCGAATCCTTTCGTTGTCGAGACCGGAGACCCACAGGCACCCGGCGTGCAACAGTGGTGGGACATGTTTCGCTATCAGGCGATCAGCCGCGGCAAGGCTGCACCGGACGGTTTCAGCTACTGCTTGACCTTCGACATGGTGGAAACGGGCATCTACTACAACAAGAGCCTCTTCACACAACTCGGGCTCGAACCACCGCAGGACTGGGAGCAGTTCATCGCCGGCATGCGGAGAATCCAGGCGCACACCGATGCTGACGGCAAGCCCGTCGTCCCACTGCTGATCAACATCGCTGCCTTCAACGACTGGACCAAGGATCTGTTCTTCGATCAGGTCTACCAGGATCTGCTGCCAGGGATCGATGTTTATCAGGATCCGATACGGGAGCCGTATCTCGACGGCTATCTGGATTGGGATGAGCTGGCCTTCCTTCGCCAGAAAGGCTTTTTCAGCCGCCACGATCCACGCTATCGGGTCGTCTGGGAGCGCATGCTCGAACTCAAGCAATTCACCAATCGCAACCTGATGGCTGAAGATCTTGTGCGGGAGTTCGTGACGCAGCGTGCAGCGATGATCTGGACCGTCTCGCCCCTTTCGCATCGCCTGCAAAGCGATCAGGATCTCGGTTTTGACTGGGACGTTTTCTACGTGCCACCCTTCACACGTGAGACGACCGAGTTTGCAGCAGAGCAGCCGATGTGTGTGATCGGTGGTGCAGCAACTCAGCTGGAGGTAACCAACAGCGCCATCGCCGATACGGATCCGTCCCTGCCGATGGCAGACAGGATCGCTCAGTCGCAGCGCCTGCAGCGAGTCGTTGCTTTTCTGCAATTCCTGTGCATGCCAGAGCAGTATGAACAGATCGTAAATGAATACCCTGCCTATCTGCCAAACATCATCGGCGTTGAATCTCTACCCGTGCTCAAACCCTTCGAGGAGATCCTTGCCCGACGCTATACCACGACGAAGTGGGTATACAGCTTCGATCTGCGCTTCTCAGAGATTCAGCGGCGCATGCTGGAATTGTATCTGACGGGGGGGGCAACACTCGACGAGTTCCTCGGCTGGCAGGAGCAGAATATCGACGCCGCTACAGCGAGTATGCTGCGCCGCAAACAACCGGATACAGCGCACCTGGAGCGACGTTGGCAGGAACTGGCGTCTGTGCGTGCATCGATGGCTGGCCTGCCTCCCGTGTCTGAGGTTGCTCAGCAGTGATCTCGCCACGCTTGCAGTCAACGCTGGGATGTTACGGCATTGTCCTGCCTTCCCTCGCCCTGCTCACGCTGTTCGTCTATCTCCCCGTGGCGTGGGCCTTCGTCGGTTCCGTCTACGAGTTCGAGATCGGCTCCGAAGCGCAGTTCGTTGGCTTTGCTCACTACGCTGAATACCTCTGGCAGGATCCGACGGCTCTCCCGTCGCTGTTGAACATGCTCGCCCTGACGCTCATTGCCGTCGCCGTGCGCTTGAGCTTTCCACTGATTGTGGCGCGCCTTATCTATGCCCTGCCGACGGAGCGTTGGCGCTATGTGTATCGCGTTATTTTTCTCGCTCCCGTCGTGGTACCCGGCGTGGCGATTCAATTGATCTGGTCAGGAATGATCTTTTCAGACGCCGGTCTGCTCAATCAGCTTCTCGAGATTCTGGGGCTCGCGCATTGGAGTCGTGGTTGGCTCGCCGATCCTGAGACGGCACTGCTCGCAGTAGCGGCTGTCGGCTTCCCCTTTGTGGGTGGATTCGAGGTGCTCATCTACTACGCGGGCTTCAGCAGTATTCCAGAAAGTGTCAACGAAGCGGCCGCTATCGATGGGTGTACCGGATGGCAGAAGTTCTTTCGCATTGACATTCCCATGGTGCTCAGCCAACTGAAATTGATCCTGATCCTGACCATCATCGGTGGTGTGCAGGGCTTCGAGCATCTCTTCATCCTCACTCGTGGCGGGCCAGGCTTTGAGACCACCGTACCCGGCCTGTGGATGTATTTCAATGCCTTCAGCTTTCAACGCATGGGTTATGCCTGCGCCATCGGTGTCCTGCTCTTCATTCTCGTCTTCGGCCTCACAACCCTGAATCTGAGATACTTCAAATCGTCAGAGCAGTTGCAGGGGGTGCGATGAAGAGATCACACACGTGGCTCATCCACTCGATCCTGATCTGCTTCTCGGCAATGACCTTGCTGCCCTTCGTCTTCGTCGTGAACAACGCACTGCGCACCAATGCCGAATACTACCACGACTTTTTCTCGATCCCCGGGGCACTCACCGACGCCGTGGCAGCAACGGGCGCCATGGTGACGGGTACCCCACTCACGAATGCGACCGGAACCCCCACTCAGATCACCGCAGACGATGCGCTGAGTGCAAGTGTGGAACAACTGACACGCGGCCCACGACTCGCGTGGAAGGTGATCCGTCCATACATGCTCAATACGATCATCGTCGCATTGTTGACCGTGACGGGCGTGCTACTTCTCGGATCGGCCACGGCGTATGTCCTGGCTCGCTATCGATTCGCCGGGCATCGTGCGCTGTTTCTCTTCATCATCAGCACGATGATGTTTCCCGGTGTCCTAACCCTGGTGCCAAGTTTCCTGCTCGTGAAGAATCTTGGCCTGCTCAATACGTATGGCGCCATGATCCTCCCCTATATCGCTGGTGGACAGGTCTTCGCTATCTACGTATTCAAGAGCTATTTCGAAGGCCTGCCGGAAGATCTGTTTGAATCTGCCCGCATGGATGGCGCCGGACATCTGCACATCTACTGGCAGATCGTGCTGCCTCTGTCTCGCCCCGTGTTTTCCGTCGTGGCGATCATGAATATCCTTGGCACGTGGAACAACTTCCTCTGGCCCTTCATCACCAACACGGAGGGCAAGCAGCATGTGGTCGCATCGGGGATCTATGTGCTGGCAAAAAGCGCCCACGCATCGAATTTCAGCACACTCTATGCCGCCTATGCGATCTCGAGCATCCCTCTGCTCATTCTGTTCGCTTACGCCACCAAACCCTTCATGCGTGGTGTCACCTCGGGTGCATTCAAGGCTTGATGATGATCAATGGCTGAACCACTGAAAAACAGCTTCGGTCCCGACGTCGCGCGACGGATCGGAGCCATGATCAAGAGGGTGTATCCCGCTTTCAAGACGGCAGAATTCTTGTCTGACGCACTGGATGGTTATGACGAACTCGAGTTAATGGCACGAGCTCGGCAGATCGCTGCGGCTTTGCACAGCCATCTCCCCAAGGCCTACGAAGAGGCGACAGGCATTCTCCTGAAGTCCCTCGGCCCGGAAGACCAGATTCAGGACGAGTCCGACCCGATGGCGTCCTTCTTTTACATGCCTCATTGCTGCTTCGTTGCCGCCTACGGCATCGATCATTTTGCTGCCTCAATGAAGGCAAACTACGAGCTCACGAAACGCTTCACCGCCGAATTCAGCATCCGTCCATTCATCAGCGCCTATCCCACCAAGACCCTCGCCCTGTTGAAGAAGTGGACAAGCGATCCGAGTGCGGATGTGCGCCGACTCGTATCTGAGGGGACGCGGCCGAGACTGCCATGGGCCTCTCGTCTGCCTGAGTTTCAGAAGGATCCAACACCGGTACTCGCCCTGCTCGAACGACTCAAGGATGATCCCGAGTTGTATGTACGCCGGTCCGTCGCCAACAATCTCAATGACATTGGCAAGGACCACCCCGGCTTACTGGTAGAAACAGCCACCGCATGGATGCAGGATGCCTCTCAGGAGCGGCAGTGGTTGGTCCGACACGCCCTCAGAAGCGCCATCAAGAAGGGTGATCCTGGTGCATTACGTGTGCTGGGATATGGTGACGCGAAAGGCTTCAGTGTGAAAGCGATGAAAATCACGCCAAAACGGCCGGTGATTGGTGAGTCGATTCGCATCGACTTCGATGTCGTCAACACGAGCAAGCAGCCGCAACGTGTCATGGTCGATTTCAGTATCCATTACATCAAGGCGAATGGCTCGGCCCGTCCCAAGGTTTTCAAACTCAAGGCTCTGGAGCTTGGCCCAGGTGAGTCGAGTCGAGTTGGCAAGAAAGTCTCCGTCGCCGACATGACCACACGTCGGCACTATGTAGGTCGCCATCAGGTCGAAGCGATACTGAATGGTCATGCAGAATCGATCGGCTCCTTCGATCTAACCCGGAAAAAGGTGGATCCATGAGTGCGATTGCGCTCTTCGACTGGTGTGTCATTGTCGTCTATCTGTTAGGGATCACGGGCCTCGGGCTTTGGGCCTCAAAGAAGGTCCACAACTCGAACAGCCTCTTCATCGGTGATCGCCAATTCGGCAAGTGGATGATGACCTTCCACTCCTTCGGTACCGGGACTCACTCCGATCAGGCAGTAGGCGTCGCAGCAAAGGCTTATACGACGGGCGCTTCTGGAATCTGGTATCAGTGGCTGTGGCTCTTCGTAACGCCTTTCTATTGGCTGATTGCCCCCATCTTCCGCCGCATGCGCGCCGTCACTGTCGGTGAGTATTTCGAGATCCGCTACGGACCCAGCGTTGCGGTGCTCTTCGCCGCTGTGGGCATGCTGCAGCTCATGTTCAGCATCGGTTTGATGCTGAAGGGCTCCAGCGCCATGATCGGTGCCATCAGTGGTGGGCAGATCAATCCTGAACTGGCCATCGGTGCCATGACCGTCATGTTCGTTACCTACGGCGTCGTCGGTGGCCTGAGTTCGGCGATCATCACCGACTTTGTCCAGGGGCTGATGACCATCCTGCTCTCCTTTCTCCTGCTTCCCTTTGCCCTCAGCGCCGTCGGTGGTTTGTCGGGGCTGAGAGCCTCGATCGCCGACCCCACCTTCTTCGAGCTCGTCGCACCAGGAGAAATCGGCGTCTTCTTCGTCGCCGTCATCGCCCTCAACGCCCTGATCGGTTGGGGTTGCCAGCCCACGTCCATGGGTATGTGTGCCGCTGGTAAAACGGAGATGGAAGGACGCGTGGGTGTGACGGCGGGAGTCTTGATCAAACGAGTCTGTACCATCGCCTGGGTCCTGACGGGATTGTGTGCCGTCGCACTCTACAAGGGCCAGGCCCTGGATGTCGATCACGTCTACGGCCAGATGGCGCACGATCTGTTTCCCACCATTGCCCCGGGACTGATCGGTCTCTTTATGGCCTCAATGCTGGCTTCCGTCATGAGCTCCTGCGATTCGCTGATGATCGCATCTTCGGCGCTGTTTACGCAGAACATCTATCGGAAGCTCATCGCCCCGGAGCAATCCGAGACTCACTTTCTCTGGGTTGGGCGGATCTCCTCCTTCGGCATTGTGCTGGTGGGCGTGGTATTCGCCTTCTCCATTGAGAACGTCGTTTCAGGTCTGGAGACATTCTGGAAACTCTCCGCCATGATGGGGGTCGCCTTCTGGATCGGTTTGTTCTGGCGTCGCGCCACACCGGCCGGCGCCTGGGCCGGCACGCTGGTCAGCTTCGCAACACTACTTCTTGCGGGACAGATTGATTGGCTCGGCTGGGACTTCAATGCGCAATTCGCCCATCACCTGCCCGGCTTCATGCTGTGGGATGAAAAGCTCTATCTACCGTGGCAGATGATCATGTATCTAACGTCCGGGTTGATCGCCTTCGTCATTGTAAGTCTCGTGACAGCCCCTATGGCCCGGGACTCTCTGGACAGACTCTTCGCCTGCCTGCGTACGCCGATTCAGCCATGGGAGACTGAGACCAAGGCCTTCACCTTGCCCGACGGACTGGCACCGGAACCACGCCAATCATGGATAGACCATCCCGATTTTGAGATCCCGCGTCCATCCGTCGTGGGGATGCTGGGATTCTTCGGTTCGTGGATTGCCGTGGGTCTATTGATGGCATCCTTCGTCTGGCTGCTGAAAGCATGAGAAAGCTGCTTCTGCCGGTCGCCTTGGCTCTGATCAGCGGTAGGGCAAGTGCAGACGAAGAGAGTCGGCAGAAGGCGTTGGCGACAATGCGCTCTGCGACCCACTTCTTCCGCACTGAAATTGCGACTCGTGGTGGCTATCTGTGGAAATACAGTGACGACCTGAAGATGCGCGAAGGTGAAGTCGCCGCTTTGCCAACGGTGATCTGGGTTCAACCTCCGGGTACACCGAGCGTGGGGATCGCCTACCTGGACGCCTGGGCTGCAACGGGCGATAGCTTGTATCTGCAGGCAGCAGTTGATGCGGCTCGTGCGCTGGCTTGGGGCCAGTTGGCATCGGGCGGATGGTACTATCGAATCGAATTCACCGATCAAGACAGCCGTCGCTGGTATTATCGTCGCAATGTCGATGCAGGTGACACGGAACAGGGCGGACGTCGAAACAAGTCGGTCTTCGACGATGACACCTCACAGAGTGCACTTCGACTCCTGATGCGGGTCGACTCGGTGCTGCAGCAACAAGACACGGAAATCCACCATGCTGTAGAGTATGCGCTGAGCAATTTCCTACGTGCCCAGTATGCCAATGGTGCGTGGCCACAGCACTATGACACACCCTCGGATTCTACCGACCTAGCGATTCTGCCCGCCCGTTATCCCGCCAGTTGGTCGCGCGTATTCCCCGGGACTGGCTACGGCGATTACTACACATTCAATGACAATGCTCTGGCTGACGTCATCGACGTCATGCTCGAAGCGCATCGGACCTACGGTGATATCCGGTATTTGGAGGCAGCCCTGCGCGGCGGAGATTTCATGATTCGAGCGCAGATGCCAGAGCCACAGCCTGCATGGGCGCAACAGTACAACCACAGAATGGAACCAGCGTGGGCGAGAGAGTTTGAGCCACCGTCGATCACAGGTGGTGAATCCTATGGGGTCATGAGGGCGCTTCTGGATCTCTACATTGAGACTGGAGAACACCGCTTCCTCAGCCCACTTCGGCCCGCCCTATCCTGGGCTCGCCGCTCGCTGTTGCCCGATGGTCGCCTCGCACGCTTCTACGAACTGAAGACCAACCGGCCCCTCTATTTTGTTCGAGACACGTACGAACTCACGTATTCGGATGCTGACGTGCCAACCCACTATGCCTTCAAGGTTCGCGGTATTGAACGCATCGAAAGTCTCGAACGGAAATTGCGAAATATTGAACAAGAGGGCGCGCGCGAAGCCATCCTTGCGCGACGTCGATTACGTTTTCGAGGGTCTCTCAAACCTGAGGATGATGATCGGGTACGCGAGATCGCGGCGAGCATGGATGAGAGAGGCCGTTTCGTGGAAGATGGCAGCATGCGTCCGTCGACGTATGGTCAGCCCCTCATCAGAGCTCGCGTGATCCAGAGCGAAACCTTCGTCCGGAATCTGGAGGAATTGGCGCGCTACGTGGCGTTGACTTCAGCCCTCGAGTGACTCAGATCGGGCGAATACCAACATCAGCAGGACAGCACTGGCGACCACGGCTGCAGCCAACCATCCCCACTGGCCCTGCATCAATAATTGTGGCACCACCGCCAGCAGCCCGATTTCAATCGGGGCCAGAAATAGATAGACGACACCGAAATCGGCGAGGGCCTGTGACTCGTTGCGCGTGTCGACGATCCGCAACAGGGCAATACCCATCGCCGTCACCCCGGTGATCCAGCCCCAGGTAAAGAGCGAACGCTCGAGCCAGTGATCACGGAAGAAGCGTGGCCCCAGCCCACGAATCAGCACCACGCACAGGACGAGACCGGTCACCAACAGCAGTGTCAGTGGTGCGGCATACTCGACCAATACCTCGACTCGTATCGAGGCAATCCCGAACACGACCAGAATATCTGTCAGGGCGCCACTGAGTCGACCCATCGTGCGACCGTCGATGTAGTCGATGGCAGCCGTTGCGCCCAACCCCCAGCGCAGCAACGATGCGGCGACAAAGGCCATGCAGAAGATGGGTAGGCGGAATGCGTCGAACCACATGGCCACCCAGTTGCTCGCATAGTAGCCGGCGACAGCGGCCGCTGCGATTAGACTCAGGTGAAGGGCAAGGGATTCGAGGGTAGCGGAATCGACCGTTTCGTCGCCCGTTGATTGTCGCTGCGCCGGTGCCACCAGGCCACGACGCGTCGCATCTGGTAGATCCTCGAATTGGGTCAGAAAACTCGCCTGGCCTGTGGCAACGCCCCATTTCACCCACAACATGCCACCTAACACGGCGCTGAGGATCCCCACCGTCGCCGATGTCATGGCAAGTGACGTCGCCTCGGGCCAACCTTGCGCGGCGAAGACCTGTCCAACAGCTGCCGCCGTACCGTGTCCCCCGACAAATCCCACGGCGATCATCGAGCCAAATCCAGGATGCAACTCGGGCCAGAATGATCGCAGAGCGACGGCGGCCACGACAACACCGGTCCCCCACTGCAGGAGAATGACAACCGAGGAGAACGCCCACAGACGGGACAGCCGCGACGACAGCGCAGCCAGTGGCACACGCTCTGCGGCAAAAGGCAAGGCCGCAAAAACCAGAGCGATCAGGATACCAGGATACGTGCCGAAGGCGTCGGATAGGGGCAACCAGTTGCCACCATTGGGTCCGAGCCCGAGAGCGAGCAGACCCGCAATCACACTGGCTGGCAGAAACAGCCGTTGCAGGAAGGGCACATACACACGCAGGAGCATTCCGAGCAGCAGCAGGATTCCTGCGAGACTCAGATCAACAAACAATTGCCAGGGTGAGATGCTCAAGCTGGATCACTGGCCGTGTGCGCTGCTCGAAATGCCTCGACCAGATTCTCGGCGGATGTGTGGTTTGCCGAAGGGTTCACCTTGAGTCTGAAGGACTCCCCATCCTCATCTACAGGTGGCAGATGAACCTGATGTGCATGCAGCAGATCTCTGAAGTGATCGAGATTCTTGCCTGGCACGAGAAGTCGCACAATATGTGTGCCATTGGGAATGTATTCGACACGGAAACCTTCATGGGCGTCGAGAGCAGCAAACAGGGCCTCAGCGATCGGCCACGCACTTCGATACGCCGGCAGGAAGGTGTCGGCATAGTGCAAGGCGACCGCCGCCTGCGGCCATGCTTGAGGCAGACTACCACCAAACATTCGGCGTGTGTGGTAGACATCCTTCATGACCGACGCGGGGCCCGCCAGGACGGCACCCGACGCACAGTTGAAACACTTCGACAAGGACACAAATACGGTGTCGAAGTGAGTCGCAATGTCGGTAGGATCGGCGCCGGTGTGCGCCGCCTCGACGAATAGACGTGCCCCATCCAGATGCATTTTGATGCCCTGCTGATGCGCATATGCGGAGATCTTCGTCATCTCCTCAAAGCCGAACATGGCATCGTCCAGCCGACGCACGGGAGACTCGATGGAGATGACCCGAACGTGGGTGGCAACCCGCTCTACCAGAAGCGACTGCACAGCCTCCTCGACTTCAGCCAGAGTGAAGGCCGCCCGTTTCGCTCCCAAGGGAATCAGATTCAAGCCGCTAAGAGTCTGTGGACCATCACCGATGTCGCGATAGATGTGGCTCTCAGCCTGCACGATCACTTTCCCCTGCGCTCCAGCCAATTCGCGCAGGGCGATGTGATTCGCCATCGTCCCTGTTGGCATGAAGACAGCCTGCTCTTTGCCAAGCAGGTCCGCGAACTTCTGCTCAACCTGCTCTACCATTCCGCCAAGAGCATAGGAATCGAGCTGCACCTGACCAGTTTCCGTACAGTGGCCCAGGACTTCAGCGAATTCAGGCGGCGTCAGCCCCAACCCATCGCTGACGAAGTTGACCGCATTTTGCATGATGTTTCCATTCCTTTGGAGAAGTCGAGCCTAAAGGGAGTGGTATGATCGAACAGAGTTTTCAATGCCCCTGCTGCTGGGAGGAGATCTCGATGGTCCTCGATGTCAGCGAAGGGGGCCAATCGTATGTGGAAGACTGCGAGGTCTGCTGCCGTCCTCTGGTGATTCGCTATCAGGTCGAGTCTGATGGCGATGCAGATCAGGTTGTGGGCTTCGATGTGGAGCCAAGCTGATCTCAGAAACCTAGACTCTGGGCCGTCTCCTCCACAGCTTCCGTGACGGCAAGCACCGTAGCATCCACCTGTTGTTCATCGATGGTAAAGGGCGGACTGATCGCAATGTGGTCGCCAGCTGCGCCATCGACGAGACCCGGTGCACCTGGCATGATGAGCACGTTGCGATCGAAAACGGCATCAACAACGGCTGCCGTCACTTTTCTGTCGACGGCAAAAGGCTCGCGCGTCTTCTGATCGGCGACGAACTCAACACCTGTCAACAACCCCTTACCACGCACTGCCCCAACGATGGGGCAATCCAACAGGGGCTGAAGTTTCTCCAGCATCAGATCACCCATGCGGCGACAGTTGGCCACCAGATCATGCTCGGCAATGTAGTCCTGCACGGCCAGCGCAACGGCACATGAGAGTGGATTTCCTCCATAGGTGTGACCGTGAACATAGTGGGTCTGCTTCGCGTAGATCGCCTCGTAGATCCGCTCGCTGACGACAGTCGCCGCAATGGGCGTGTAGCCACTGCTAAGTCCCTTGCCCGTCGCCATGATGTCAGGCACGACGCCAAAGTGCTCGACGCCGAAATTCGTCCCCGTCCGGCCGAATCCCGTGACAACCTCGTCGACGATCATCAGCACATTGTGACGATCGCAGATATCGCGAATGGTGCGAAAGTAGTCGGGTGGTGGTGTCAGTCCAGCACAGGATGTGCCAAGAATCGGTTCGGCGATGAAGGCAGCAATCGAGTCGGCGCCCTCCTGTTGGATGACACGCTCCAGGTCCTGCGCACAGGCGAGGGAACACTCTCCGGCATCGCGACAGTATTCACAGCGATAGGGATAACACGGACGAATGTGAGGAAAGTCGAGCAGATAGGGTTTGTAGTCCTTGCGCCATGCAGAGCGACCCGACATCGACAGCGCCCCCACCGTGGCCCCATGCCAGCTCTGCCAGCGCGACACAATCTTGTGTTTGCCCGGGCTGCCCGTCTCCAGATGGTACTTTCGCGCAATCTTCATGGCCGACTCCGTCGCCTCTGAGCCGCCTGAGACAAAGAACACACGATTCAGGTCACCCGGTGTCAGAGATGCGATGCGATCAGCCAGATCGATCTGTGGTTGCGTGAGAAATCGTGAATACGTGAAGGTGACCTTGCGCGCCTGGGCCTGCATGGCGTCGGCGATCTCAGCAACTCCGTGTCCAATACTGACAACGTGAACCCCCGCACAGGCATCGAGATAGGCTTGACCTTCGTCGTCGTAGAGATAGAGACCTTCCCCATGTGTGACCCTTGGCCAGCGCTCTTTGCGCGTCCGATGGAAGACTCGATCCTGTTTCACTGTTTTATCTCCGCCGTCACATTGGCCGCGACCCCTTCGTCGAGTGGATACGTGGGCCGCTGCACATTTTGGTAGGGCAATGAACGCAGATTGGCACTCGTCGACCCAGGTGCATCGACGGGCACAATGAGGTCACTGATCTGTTCGTAGTGCGTGCGAAAGCCATTCGGACTCTTGCAGACGACGAGATCAAAATCAGCCGGTGCCAACCCTCGGGATTCGAAGACGCGTCTGCCCATGATCGACACGGGGTGCTCGGTGACCATGACCGTACACCCTCCGCTCACCAGAACAGCCGTCTTTCCAGCACGTGCGATCTCGCCCGACTCCTCTGCGAAAACACCATCATGCAGACTCTGCACATAGACATCGCATTCGACGGGCGTGTGGCGTTCGTTGTCGATCGTGCCTCCCAGGGCGACAGTGAAACGACTGCCGACGCCTGACTCGAAAGCCTTCGCCGCCGCAGGCGCATCCACCAGTGGCAATAGCGCTCGTTTGGGGAAGTTATCGGCGAGCAGCCCCTGCAGAATCCAGTTGCTGTCACCGGAAGCTCCACTCGACGTCGCATCGGCAGCGTCGGAGAAGACCGTGAGACCCGATGTGTCTCTGGCGAGTTGGATCGCCTCTTCGATCGAGGTAAGTGGCGCCTGTAAACGCTCTCGATGATCCCACATGAAAGACGCCAGTTCTTCAGCCAGCTGGCGCGCCCCATCAGGATCTCCATCGCTGGTGACAATCACGTTCGTACGCAGTTCGGGCACATCAGTGAAGGGATTGCCAATATTGACGAGAGCTGACAGGCCCTTGGGAGTCGCCTCGAATTGCCGACACCTCTCGATCGCCTCGCCAAAAAGCCCCGTCGCCGTGATCAGTTCGTCACCGCGAACCAGCAATGGCAGCCGCACGTGTGCCACGGCGGGTGTCACACCACCACGCAGCAGGCGAACCAGATTCCTTGCTGCCCGCTGCCCCGTTTCGCGCTGATCTACGTGTGGATAGGTGTGCAGTGCGACGACGATGTCCGCATTCTGCACGATGCGATCTGCCAGAATGGCGTGCAGATCAAAAGAGCAGACGATGGGGCGATCCCCCAGCAACTGGCGCACGCGCGCCAGGATTCTCCCTTCTGGATCGGGTTCATCGACGCCCGCCATGGCACCGTGGAACGCGATATACGCACCATCGACATCGTCAGCCTGCGCTGCAACTGCCGCCAGCAACTCATCTGTCATCTCATCGAGATCAGCCGTCGCGACGGGGCCGCCTGAAGTAACCGAATTGGCGCCGTAGACGGGCACAACCTCGATACCCTCTTCAGCGAATACATCGAGTCCGCCAGCAACATAGGTATGGGTGCCGGCCAGGACATCGACCAGATCGCTGCCTCGCAAGATGTCGAAGCGATCTCGTGTCGTGGGGTGCGGATTGAAGTGCGATGTCTCTTGTTCGAACTGGGCGAGCAATACTCTCATCGTGTGCGCTCCGCGCGGTTGATTTCACCTGATGGACACGGCAAGTTACCACATGAGCCCTGCCGAATCACTTCTATCGAAAAGTCGAAAATGAACGCGCACTCCTTCGCTCGCGCTACGTGCCTGATTTTGGGACTCGCCGGCGTGACGTGCACACTGCCACCCAAGCATGTCAACCAGGCCCCCCCGCAGGAAGACCAGGTCGAATCTACCCGCCAATGGTTGGCTGGCGACCATCACATCCACTCTCGCTTCTCCGTCGGCTGGAATCGCTCTGTCGATCCGCCGCGGCCCATCATCGCCGGTGATGCCATTTATCCGATCCAGATGAATGCGACGATGGCCAAGTACTATGGACTTAGCTGGATGGTGTCCACGGACCATGGCGGACCGCACCACAGCAAAGTCAACATCGAGCAGGCCTATCCAGAGCTCTTGCTGTCGCGCGAGGTCGTTCCAGAGGTGGTCCAATTTTATGGAATGGAGTTTGATACGCCAGGTGCAGACCATTCCAGTCTCATCATCCCACATACACACGATGAAGCGGATCGACTTTTTGAGATTGAGTCGAACTTCGCCAAGAAGGAACCCCATCCGGCAGATTCATCCTGGGATACAGAGCCACGAATGCTGGATGCCCTTGGAGCGATGAACCAATTCGCGACGAAACCAATCGTCATCGCCAACCACCCTTCGCGTTCAGCGACAGATCTCGGGACGTATGGCCTCGATCGTCCAGCCGAACTTCGCGACTGGAATGACACGGCGCCCGAAGTGGCCGTCGGCATGTCCGGTGCCCCGGGTCACCAGGCGAAGACGCTGAATCGAGATGGCTCCCAGCGCATGGCGCCACGCTCGTCGTATGGAAACTTCCCGACCATGGGCGGCTTCGACCAGATGACAGCTCGACTCGGCGGCTTCTGGGATTCCATGCTCGGCGAAGGCCGACGCTGGCGGATCACGGCCAATTCAGACTCGCACATCAATTGGCGCGAAGGCGGCTCAGACTTCTGGCCTGGCGAGTATTCCAAGACCTACGTGTGGGCCCACAGAAACCATGACGATGTCATGGATGGTATTCGCGAGGGGCGGATCTTCGTCACCCTCGGCGATCTGATCTCTGAACTGCACGTGACGGCACGAAGTGGAGATACATCGGTCGAACTTGGCGGGCAGCTGCACGTGAAAGCGGGTGCCGACATAGAGGTGACGATCCGTTTCCTCGATCCTGTGGGTTTGAACTGGGGTGGGCAGGATCCAGCCGTCACTCGTGTCGACTTGATCGTTGGCCAGGTGACGGGCGCCGCCGCAGATCGCAGCATCGATACCAATCCGACGACGCACGTCCTCTCCCGGTTCTCACCACAGCAGTGGCACTCTGAGGGAGCCTATCTGGAGATGAGCTATCGCATGGACGCCGTCGCCCATAACAGCTATCTGCGTATCCGAGGTACCAATGGGCTGGAACTGGAACCCGCCATGGATCCGCCGGGTGAGGATCCATGGTCGGACCTCTGGTTTTATTCCAATCCGATCTTCATCGTCGTAGACTGACGACGGTGGTCAATGATCAGGCCCGTCGCAGCAGCTGGACAGTGAAGTCCGCCGTATCTGTCAGGGACTCGACACCACGGACCCGCTGATAGGTCTCTGGATCCATGTGCCACTTGTACGGTGTCATCTCGAGGAGCTGACTCACACTTTCCTTTGACGTCAGATTCAGGGGAAAGCTCACAGGCTCTTCGCTGACTACGTGGAAACCGGCTGGCACTTCAACCGGCGTATGCGGACGAGCATCGTTGTAGACGAGCTTCCTGAAGTTGGCCAGATGGCCTTCGCCGGGGGTGACACACAGCAGAATTCCATCAGCGGCAAGGACACGCTGGATCTCTGCCCCCTCACGGGGTGCCATCATGACCAGACAGAGTCGAACCGAGTCAGCCTGCACCGGCAGTCGATAGGCGTTGCCCACGGCAAAGGCGATGGCCTCACTCATGCGGGCACCCATGCGTACCCCCTCTCGGGAGATGTCGACGCCATGGAATTGGGCGACACGAGTCGGTTGGGCATCGTTGCCCCCTTGAGCGACAGCCGCTGTCTGCAGCCGGCGCAACAGGTATCCTTCTCCGCATCCTACGTCCAGCACATGCCCTTCAAGGTGGGATGTGACCATCTCGATCACTCTGTTGGCGAGGGCCTCGTAGTACCCCGCCTCGAGGAATAGCCTTCGTTGCCGCAGACTGTCTGGAGGATCCCCCGCCTGGGATGAGGACCGTTGGTGCGCCAGCACGAGATTCACATAACCCTCGCGCGCCACATCGAAGCTGTGACCCTCAGCACACAGAAACTGGCGGTCCACCAATCTCAGCGCCTGCTGACAGACGGGGCACATCCAGATATGCTGTTGCTGCGTCAAAATCGATGCCTTCCGCACGGTAGAGGTGATGGCGTGCCTCGCTTATGTTATCGCGCAGCGAGTTGCCCCAACAAAACAAAATAGAGGTTACAGATGTCTCATAAGACCCCCCTGTCCGATGCGCAGATCGAGTCCAGCTACGAGGCTGCCAAACAACAGTATGCCGCCCTGGGTGTCGATGCGGACGCCGCCATTGATGCGGCTCTGCAACTTCCCATTTCCCTGCACTGCTGGCAGGGAGACGATGTCGGTGGCTTCGAGACCAAGGATGAGGCCGTCGAAGGTGGCGGTATCATGGCGACGGGCAATTTCCCAGGCAAGGCGCGAACCGCTGATGAGCTGCGGCAGGATCTGAAGAAGGCGACAGACCTGTTGCCTGGCGCGCATCGCATCAACCTGCACGCCTTCTATTGTGAGACAGGGGACGAAGTCGTCGACAGAGATCAACTGGAACCGCGACACTTCGAAAAGTGGATTGGCTGGGCGAAGGACAGTGACATCGGCCTCGATTTCAATCCAACCTATTTTGCTCACCCGAAGGCGAATGACGGTTTCACCCTCGCTCACCCCGACAAGGCGATCCGCGACTTCTGGATCGAACACGGCATCGTCAGCCGGCGAATTTCTGAGGCGATCTCTGCTGCCTTGGGCGGCGAGGTCGTCAACAACCACTGGATCCCGGATGGTGCCAAGGACCATCCAGCGGATCGAGGCACGCCACGGCAGCGACTGGTCGAATCCCTGGATGCGATCTTCGACGACAAACTCGGCATCAGTCCAGCATGTGTAGATGCCGTCGAGGGCAAGCTCTTTGGCTTAGGAATGGAAGACTATACCGTCGGCTCGAATGATTTCTATGCCAACTATGCTCTGTCACGTGGGAAAGTGCTGTGCCTGGACATGGGTCACTTTCATCCGACGGAGTCGATCGCCGACAAGATCACCGCCCACCTGCCCTTCCATCCCAAATTGCTCATTCATACGAGTAGACCCATCCGCTGGGATTCGGATCATGTCGTGCTGTTTTCAGATGACGTGCGCAATGTGTTTCTGGAGGTCGCCCGGGCAAAGGCCCTCGACAAGATCTACGTCGCCCTCGACTTCTTCGATGCCAGCATCAACAGGGTGGGCGCCTATGTCATCGGCACGCGCGCCACGCGCAAAGCCATTCTCTATGGCCTCGTCGATCCCAGCCAGCATCTGCAGAAGCTGGAAGCAGAAGGCAGAGGGGCGGCAAAACTCGGCCTGATGGAAGACCTGAAAACGATGGCCTTCAGCGCCGTGTGGGATATGGCGTGCCTCAAGGCAAATGTGCCGATCGGCGCCGGCTGGATCGATGAGATGGAGAGTTACGAAGCCAATGTTCTGACAGCGAGAGTGTAGATATGTCAACCGATCTAACACGTTTTCGCGGTGTTTTCCCTGCCATCATCACACCGATGACGCAGGAAGATGAACTGAATGAAGAGCAGCTGCGCGCCGTATTCGATATGAACATCGCTGCCGGCGCCCACGGCTTCTGGATCGCCGGTGGTACAGGTGAGAGCATCCTCCTTAGCGACGAGGAGAATCGTCGCATCGCCAGCATCGCCGTAGAGCAGGTAGGCGAGCGTGCGACGACGATCATGCACGTCGGCGCGCCAACGACGACTCGAGCCGCCGCCCTTGCAGAGCATGCGGCCCGTGTTGGCGCCCATGCCATCTGCTGCATCCCCCCCTTCTTCTATCGACGCTCTGACAAGGAGATCGTCGAGCACTACCGCGCGGTTGCCGCCGCCTCGAATCTGCCCCTTTTCGTCTACAATCTTCCCGGTTCAACAGGCGTGGAGATCACCGTCGATCTGATGCAGAAGATTCAGGATGGTGTTCCGCAGCTGGCGGGCTTGAAGCACTCGTCGCCAAATCTGCTGATCGCTCGCCAATTCGCCGACATGGGCCTGTCCTGCTTCACCGGCTCTTCACATCTATTGTTGCCAGCCCTCACGATGGGTGCCTGTGGCTGTGTCGATGGCCCACCATGCCTGGCACCGGAGCCCTGGGTCGATCTCTGGACGGCTGCAGGCAAAGGCGATGCCGACGCTGCCGAGCAGGCTCGTCAGCGCTCGTATGAGATCATCGACGTGTGCAAGATGTTCGGCAGTGAACACTTTCACGCCACCTGCAAGGCCGCCGTCGGTCTGCGACTCGGACTCCATACGGGAAATCCGCGTCGCCCCGCCCTGCCCCTCACAGGCGATCAGCGCCGACAGCTCGCAGACCGTCTCGCGACGTTGGGTCGGTTGCCTTGAGACACTGCGATGTACCGCCGAGAGGTCATGGAACCTGCCCTCATGCAAGCTGATCTCATGCAAACAGAACGAAATCATCCCCTCGACGGAATTGGACGCGAGAATCTGAAGATCACCGATGTAAAGGTGATTCCCCTGTCCTATGTCGATCCAAAGGGTGATCTATGGCGCTCGAGTCGTTATCAGGTCTGGAAGACGGATGGTGCCATCACCCAGATTTTCACAGACCAGGGCCTGGTCGGTATCGGTGAAGGCACACCCTACGAGGGCCCCGATTACATCAAGCAATACACAGAGTCAGTGATTCGCCCCCTGCTGCTCGGCAAGAGCCCCTTCGATGTGCAGTTACTGGCCAATCGGGGCAATACATCCCGCAAGGATCGCGCGCCCTGGGCGGGTATCGACATCGCCTGCTGGGATCTGATCGGCAAGGCGCTGGGAAAACCCGTATACGAACTGCTCGCCACAGACCACGAGCCGCAGCGAAAGATCAAGATCTACGCCAGCGCTGGTGTTGAGCATGAGTGGTACAACGACGGCGAGACGTTCCTGATCGAAGAGGCCCTGCGCTACAAGGAAGAGGGCTACAACGCCTTCAAGTTTCGCTGCGGCACCGATTGGGAAGCAGCAGGGATGACCTACGACCGCTACTTCCCCATTCTGCGACGACTACGTGAGGCGGTCGGGCCGGACTTTCGCCTCATGCATGAGGCAGTGGGTACCCAGGGAGGATCACTGGAGTCGATCATCACCGATTTCGCGCCGGTGCTGGAGGAACTTGGATTCTACTGGTTTGAAGAGGCTTTCGGTGGTACCGCGTTGGAACACATTGATCGCTTCGTGCAGCTCAAAGAATCAATGCCAACGGTGAAAGTCTCAGGTGGCGAACGGTTCATGGAACGCTTCGAAGCGCAGGAATGGCTTGATCGCGGCGCCCTCGACATCATCCAGACCGACTGCAATGTCACGGGACTCACGGAGAATTGGTTCATCTCGCGCATGGCACATCTGCGCGGTATCAGCTCGATCCCCCACAGTTGGCACGGCGGTGGCACGACGATGGCGAATGCCCACTTTGTCGCCGGCATGCCGAATTCCGAATACTGCGAGTTGAATCAGACCTACAATCCGCTCAAAGAAGGCATCTTCAAGGAACCACTGACAGTGGAGAATGGGATGATGACCTTACCAGACAAGCCGGGATTCGGCGTCGACCTCATCGACGATGTGGAGGAGAGGTTCCCCTTTGAGCCCGGGTCCTACCTGAAACCGAATGAGCGACTCTCAGCCTGACAGAGGACGTCGCCCCGCCGACCTTAGCGCAACCCCAACCGCTTGATCAGACGAGATAGGTAGGCTCGCTGCAGGCCCATCTGTTCCGCGGCCTGAGATTGGTTACCACCCGCTTCATCGAGCAACCTCTGCACAAAGCATCGGCGAAAACCGTCTACTGCATGACGATAGTCGCTGACCGTAACTGCTTCGGTTTCGGTCAATGCAATGGCATCCGGGAAGTCCTCTAATCCGATTGTATCCCCTTCCCCCAGAACAACAGCACGCTCGATCGCGTTCTCCAACTCGCGCACATTGCCGGGCCAGCCATAGTGCTGCAGGCACTGCAGCGCTTGATCTGATATGTCTTCTATGACCCGCTTCGAATCCAATGCATGACGATGCAGGAAGAACCTGGTTAGCTCAGATATATCTTCGCGCCGTTCGCGCAACGGCGGCACGTCTATTTGAACAACATTTAGTCGATAGTAGAGATCCTCGAGGAAGCCACCCTCGGCAATTCGTTCCTTGAGATCACGATTCGTCGCCGCGATCACACGGACATCTGCCGTCAGCGAGTCTCCTCCACCAACACGTTCAAACTGACGTTCCTGCAATACGCGCAGCAGACGCAGCTGCAGATCTCGTTCTGTCGAACCCACTTCATCCAAGAAGATCGTCCCCCCTTGCGCCGCTTCGAATCGGCCTCGGCGCTGTCTGTGGGCTCCGGTAAACGCACCTCTTTCGTGACCAAAGAGTTCGCTCTCGATCAACGAAGGTGTCAGCGCCACGCAATTCACAGCAACGAATGGCCTGTCAGCACGGTCGCTCCAGCGATGAATATTTTCAGCCAGAACACCTTTTCCCGTACCACTTTCTCCTGTCAGCAGAACCGTCGAGTGGCTTTCGGCAGCGCGTCGTGCGACATCGGCCACTTTCCGCATGACGGCAGAGGAGCCGATCATTTCAAATGCTGTGGATTCGCTTGTTTCTTTTAGATGAAAATTTTCACGGCGCAGTCGCTCGCGCTCCATCGCGCGCTCGACGGTCAGGCGGATGCGCTCAGCCTTGAAAGGCTTCTCAATGAAGTCGTGCGCACCCAACTTCATTGCCTCCACTGCTCGATCAATATTGCCATAGGCGGTAATCACGGCGATGGTGGTGTAGATCCCTTCGTCTTTGACGCGTCGGAGCACTTCCATCCCATCCATCTCTGGCATCTGCAGATCCAACAGAACGACTTCAGGGCACTCCCTTTTCAAACACGTCAGACCGGCTACTCCATCGGCGGCCGTTGACACGTGATAGCCCTCCGCAATCAATCGATCGCGAAGATTTGCGCAGATGTCCGGATCATCATCGATGATGAGAACGTGCCCTTTGAGAACGGTCATAACTCTCGCCCCAGAGCCTTGAAAACGGTCCGCTTCAACAGAATCGGATCGAAGGGTTTCACGAGGAAGTCTTGCGCACCCAACTCAAGCGCTCGTTCGGCGATCCCGGGATGGGCGGAAGCACTCAGCATGACAACGGGGAGGTCCGGCACCTCCTGCTGAAGGATGGTCAATGTCTCTATTCCGTCCGTTCCGGGCATTTGGACATCTAGCAGAACCAAGTCCGGAACACATTCCGCCAAGCGGGCAAGACACTCGTCGCCACTTGTGGCCATCGTGACATCGAGCCCAAGCCACTCTAGACGATCCGCAACTACCTGGAGGATGTCCTGCTCATCATTCACGAGAATCACTCTTGGCCTGCTCACCTGGGTCGCTATTCCCTTTCTCATTTGGAAGTGTGAAATAGAACTCACTCCCCCCTTCCTCGCTGTCCTCGACCCAGATCGAACCACCATGGAGTTCAACCAGACGCCTGCTGATAGCCAGACCAATTCCCGTCCCCCGAACACCCTTCGACGGCTGACCGACGCGATGGAAGCGCTCGAATATTCGTTCACGCTCAGCCTGTGGGATTCCTGGTCCTGTATCTCGCACATAGATAAGTACGTTACCGCGAGTCGCTGAGGTGCCGACTGTGACCCGACCACCATTGGGTGTGAATTTCACTGCATTGCTGATCAAATTGACGAGAATCTGATGCAAGCGGTCGGGGTCTGCCCATCCATCAACACCCTCCTCGCACTCCGAAGACAAGTCAATTTCCTTCATCGCCGCCAAAGGCCTCATGGAGTCTATGGTACTTCCAATGAATGCATCAACCTTCAACGCCTGCGGACGCAAATGGAGATATCCCGCCTCGATACGCGACAGATCTAGCAGATCATCGATCAGTCGTACCAGGCGGTCGGCGTTGATGTTCAAGCGATCCATATACGTCGACTGCATTTCGTTGAATGGACCAGTGATTCCGTCGAGCATGTTGTCCACGGAGCTCTTGATCACCGTCAGGGGTGTGCGCAGCTCGTGCGATACATTCGACACGAAGTCCGACTTCAGCGCATCGGCCGCCTGCAACGCCTCATTGAGCTCCTGCAGGTCGCGGCTGCGGGCCTCGGCCACGAACAGCCGTTGACGACGACGGTGCCACACAGTCCCCAAGGCGAGTCCCCCTGCGAGCATCAGCAGACCAATCGTCACACTGGTGAGAATCTGCAGGTAAGGCGGATGAACTTCGATCCGCAGCTGGGCAGGTGGATCCGATACCCCGAGATCACGATCGATCGCCTCTACCTCGAACAGGTAGCTGCCGAGAGGCAGGTCGAAATACTCGACTGCCGGCTGTCGGGTGATCTGCCATGTGCTGTCCACACCACCCAGGCGATAGCGATAGGCCATGCCGGCGTTACGCGTCTTGACGCTGGGAGAGTCGAACTCGATGCCGACGTGATCCGCCGTCGATGGCATCCGCACGTGGTCCACCTCGTCGTAGCGCTCACCAGCAACGACGGCGCGGATGTGCACCGGCGGGGGCGCCACCACCGGCTCGTATCGCGTCAGGCCACTGCCGCCGCCGATCCAGTAGACACCTTTTCGATCCTGCAGAATCTCATAAATCGCGTCGCTGGCGAGTCCGTCGGAACGAAGCAGAGGCTGGAACACCTGCCCATCGAAACGATACACACCGGCCATCGTGCCCAGCCACAGAACTCCTTCGTCATCTTCGGCGATGGACGTGACGCCTTCTCCCAACCCATCTTCACGGTTGAAGGACCGCCAGATCTGCCCATCAAGACGTGTGAGGCCCCGGTCGGTCCCGAACCACAGCCGGCCGCGGCGATCCTCGCCCATGGCGCGAACTGCACCGTAATCCAAACCGTCATCTTCGTCGAACAGCTCCCAACTCTCACCATCGAAACGCATGACACCGCGCCCCTGTCGTTTCGTGTTGAGTGCCAATACTGCTACCCAGATGTTACCCTCGTGGTCCTCGAGAAGGACCTTCGGCCTGCCTCGCAGCTGCTCCCACTCTTCTCCGATGCGCGACCAGGTCCGACCATCATAGCGCATGAGCCCGGAATCGGTAGCGGCCCAGATGTCCCCATCTCGATCTTCCAGAAGACGAGATACCTCATTGCTCACCAGACCGTCGCGCGTGGTGAAGATCTGTATCTGCGCACCATCCATGACGCCGAGCCCGGCCCCCTTGGTGGCAAACCAGATACGTCCCTGCCGATCCTGCAGCAGATCATACACGGGCCAGCCGGCGATCTCTTCGGGGAGTTCGACGCTCTGACACTCATGATTGGTGCATGCAAAGATCCCTCCCGCCGTGGCAACCCAGACCTCTCCCGTGTCAGTTTCCAATTGCGCCCAGACGCCCCCTGGCAAGCCACTCTCGGCATCGTACGAGTGGAAGGCGTTACCCGTGAAGACAAATACACCCGACTCAAAGGCGCCGGCCCACAGGTTTCCTTGACGGTCCACGAGAAGGCTGATAAAGGCATCGGTCACCAGACCGGATTCGAGGCCAAGAACGACCCGGTGGACAGTCCGATACGTCCGAACAGTCTTCTCGAAGGCGAATCTGTAGACTCCCGCATTTGGGGTGGCAGCCCAGAGCTGGCCGTAGTGATCAAATTGCAGGTCAAAGATGTCCGCGTCGCCAACTTCAGCGGTGGGCACGACATTGACGAAGCGTTCCCCATCGAACACATCAATCCCGCCTTTCCCGCCGACCCAGACACACCCATCCTCGTCCACGGCGATGGCGTTCACCGCCTCATGGGTCAGTCCCTGCGCCATCGTGAAGTTCGTGAAGGGTGACGCCGCGCCGATGACAGACGCTTCGGCCTCATCCAGACGCGACGGGTCGAGGCGACTGACTCCGCCACTCTGCAACGCGCACCAGATCCTCCCCTCGTGATCCTGCGCGAGTCCTATTAGCGTATTGCTGGCCAATCCATCGCGTGTGGTGAAGGTCTCAAATTGCTCACCATCGAACCTGCTGAGCCCGCCGCCGAGGGTAGCCATCCAGACATCGCCCTGCCCATCGATGAGGATGTCCATCACTTGGTCTGCCCCTAAGCCATCCTTGGTCGTAAACACGGTCAGACTGTCTGAGTCGAGACGGACAGCGCCACTGAACTGCGTGCCTACCCAGATCAACCCGTCGTGGTGTGCAGCGATCGCCATCACATCGTCGAACAGAGGATCTTGCCTGTGGCCGAGAGAGTGGAACGATCGACCGTCGAAGCGACTGATCCCATCGGATGTTGCCACCCAGATGTCGCCGTCGTCGGTCTCAGCAAACGCCCGGACCATGTTGCCTGCCAATCCGTCGGACGGCCCGTAGTTGTGCCACAGGCCATTGCGCGTCCCCACGGCCTCGACCTGTCGTGGAACGGGAGGGACAGTGGTCTTGGGGTGGGAAGGTAGAATCGACCATGTCGGTTGAGAGACCTCGCCAGTGACGACGAGCAGGTCCCGCGCGAGGGTATCCGGGCTGGAGACGACCACGTAGTGCCCGGCAGGAAGATCGAGCTCAAAGTGACCATCGCCGCCGCTACGTGTGGTGACCTGCAACCCGGACGACGGGCCGGAAAACTGCAGCAATCGGTTGCGCACGCCCCGAGCCTGTGCATGCCAGATCAAGCGCCCCTCGATACGACCGACGGGTGACTGCTCCCCGATCAGCAGCACGTCACCACGACTGCCGGGCCGCTGTGCCTTCAGAATCCCATCGCCCCAGGCCATCCATGACAGGGAACCATCCGCATCCCGATCAACGCCGACGACATCGAGAGCGATGCTGGTGCCCTCACGCCAGCCGCCCACGGCACCCACCGCGTGAGCCAGGTCAATAGCCCACTCGTATACGTGGCCAGCAGAATTGCGCCGGACACCGTATCTGACACCCCTCAGCCCCTCGGCGGTGCCACCCACGGGGAAAGAAGTCGACGGGCGTGTCCCGTAGAGACTGTACTGGCGACCAGCAGAGGAATCGGTGTGAACGACGTCGAGATAGATCTCGCAGCCGTCACTCGCCTCCCACCACTGGTGTTCGAGGCCTGGTAAGGATTCGGTAACGATCGAATCGTCATCGATGTCGATGGCAATGTAGAGGAGACCAGCCGCTCGATCGAAGGCGAGGGTGAAGCGGCCCTGAAAATCGTGCGACGATGGACGCGTACCAACGCCGGGGACGTCGAGGGGATACCAGCGCGCTGTGGGGGACCAGTCGGTCAGATCGCCGTCCACGTCGATTGCCGTCGTGGTAGGTGCGACGATGGCAATGCTGCCATTGTGGGCCAGCGTTGGCGTCGGCGCTGTCGCAAGTCCAATCGCCAGGATCAGACCTGCCAGGACCTGCCCACATCCCTGCCTGTTGGCTTGGTATTCTCTCATTACCAGTCGGCGTCCTTCAAGGAGCGCTACATGCCCTCGCTCCCGAAGACAGGGAGGTCGTCTCTCTTCGGCGAGGTGGCGAACATCGGTAAAAGCGGAGTCGAGAGCCACCTCGAATCGCGCGTCGGCGGGCGCCAGATTGAAAGGACTCGGGTAGTTGGTGGCCAGCGATGTCCGCTCGGGCAAGGCGGCGTCTGCCACTTCGGTGATCGCTGTCGGAGGGATTGATCAACGGCCGGACCGGTGGGCCAGAATGACGACATGGATCCAGCCAAGGCATCACCTGGTGTATGGGCGGGTGTCCTCAGTATCCATGGGGCTCGTAGCCACGATCGTGGC
>JABJJN010000089.1 GCA_018660835.1 Gemmatimonadota bacterium
TAACACAACGCACCGGTCCGCACGCCGTCTTCAGGATCGGTGAGGCGTCGCCGCACTTTCCGACCGGCGCGCTCGCCGGTGGCCACCATGCCCTGTACCGAAGCGGCCGAGATCTGCGCCAGCAGAGGCTCTTGCTCCCACAGCGGATCGGTGGATCCTTCCTCGAAGAAGCCACGACGCTGGCATAGGCGCACCACGCGTTTGGCCGTGGTCTCGACGATGGTGCGTACATCATCATCGGTCAGCGGCGGGGCCGGGACAAAAAAGGGCAGACCGTCATCTCCCCGCACGTACACACCGTCGAGCAGAAGCACATGCATATGGGGATTCAAATTGATCGATGAGCCGAATCTCTGCACGAAGGTGACCGAGCCACAGCGACCACCCAGGTAGCCTTGGGCCCTGGCCTGGCGTCGATACCAGCCCTGCACGACGCGCCCCATGCAGCTGGGGCAGAAGCCTCTTTTCTTGCACGAGAAGGCAACGACGCGGCTCTCACCGCACTCCTCACATCGCACCCGCAGGAACCCGTGCGCCAAGACGCCGCACTCCAAGTACGCTCGCAACTCGTGCTCGACATACCGGGGGAGCTGCCGGTCGGTGGCCCGCAACTGAGCCAGGAACGTCTCCAGCTGACCGGACATCGCCCTGTACAGGGGCTCGGTTTCGGGCGTGCGGCGGCGGTAGGCGATGGAAGGCATGCCGTGCCGCGCTGCAAGTCGCGCGCCAAAGATGTCTCAGGAGCATTTCTTCGAAGACCACAGGTCTTACGAGTTGATGTCGAACCATATACGTGTCAGCAGGGTGACAAGACCTGCTCGCCTCGTCGGCGCAGCCCAATCGAGGGTTGCATTCACGCCGACAGATTCCACGCCCTACATAGACAGACCCAGAGACCCGGGCAGTTTCGGGGCTCGACAACCAGATGAGCGACTCCCAAACACCACGCCCCCTCCAAGCCCCCCGGCGTGAGCAACCTCGAGATTTGGGCGCAGCCGCCGAGGCGAGCAGCCCCCCCATCCCATGGAGCACGATATCGGCTTTTCACTGTGTCACTCCCTCTGAACTGTCGATTCGCGTATAGACGGTGAGCCCCTTCAAGTCCCCACGACGACCGGGCAGCACCAGACTGGCCAGATAGCCGACGATAATACAGGTCCCCACGGAGATGATCCCATACAACATGAAATGCAGCGGTGTGTACGCCTTGACCAGCACCGTAACGACCACACTCGTGATGGCGCCCAGGATAGCGCCCGTATCGTGGGCACGGCGCGTCAGCATGCCCAGTGCATAGACACCGGCGAAGCCACCACCCAGCAGGGCGACTAACTGCATCCACAGATCGTAGAGCGACTTGATCTCCAGCGTCGCCATCAACAGAGCGACGACCGTGCCGAGAATACCGATGCCCGCTGTCAGCCAACGCGCCAGCTTCAGACAGGCGGCATCCGTCACCTGCGGCTTGAAGCGCTTGTAGAAGTCAGTCACCAGCACCGTCGCCGTGCTGCTCATGCTCGAATCGAGAGAGGACATGGAGGCGGCAAAGAGCCCGGCAATGACGAGCCCCGTGACACCCGGTGGCATGCTCTGCACGATGAACAGGGGCAAGGTGTGGATGTTGTCCATCGTCGGACTCAGGCTTGCCGGATTGTCTCGGAAGTGGGCAAACATGGCGCTGCCCAGCAGATGAAAGAGGATCGTGCCCGGCACCACGATGAGGGCCAGCACGATCGCTGCATTCCGGGCCGACCTCGGATCCGGTGTCGACAGGACGCGCTGTACCATCACCTGATCGTTGGGAAATGTGGTCAGTTGCAGCAGACTGCTGAGCGCGAAGATCCAGAAGACGGGAATCGTGAGATCCCACCCCCACAAGAACCCATCGAGCTTACCGTATTCCTCACTACTGGCGACGAAGGCGCCCCAGTTGCCATCAAGACTGAAGATGATGATGCCCAGCGCCAGCATCCCCCCACCAATGAGGACGACACACTGCAGCACGTCCGTCCAGATCACCGCTTCAATCCCACCCATGGCGGTGTAGACCGTGGCCAGCACGCCCATGAGCGCGACGGAGACCAACACATTCAGACCCGTGACCGCAGACAGGGCCATCGCCGGCAGCAGCAGAATGACACTCATGCGTCCGCCGACCTGGAAGGCGACACACAGAACGCTGCCCATGAGACGCACGGAGAGACTGAACCGGCGCTCGAGATACTCATAGGTACTGGTCAGATCCAGAGATCGAATCAGGGGAATGATGATGAAGGCCGCCGGCAGCCAGACAATTGGGCTCCACAGCGAGCCAAAGCCATAGACCTGGTTCGTCACATAGGTCTTGGTCGGGATCGCCATGAAACTGATCGCACTCGTACCCGTCGCATACAGACTGATACCGGCCGCCCACCAGGGGATCCGGCGCCCGCCGAGGAAAAAGCCAGCACTGGTGCCATCACCGTGGGCGAAGTAGGCACCGATCCCCAGCAGCACGACCAGGTAGAAACCGATCGCTGTATAGTCGAGCCAATGTAGTGCCGCCGGCGTGGAATCGATCTGAATCCGGCGGATCGTATCTCCCGCGGTATCCGCCACAGCCACGCCGCCCTGCCAGGCGGCGTAACGTGCTCCTTTTTCAGCACCTGCCCAGGTCCCTTTCGAAACCCACGTGTCCGTGATCGTGTGGTAGACGAGCAGGTCTGGCGACGATTGCCCAGCGCCCGTCGTCAGCACGCAGATGTGCGACTGCCCCGTCGCCAATGGTATGGCATCACTCAGATCGGCGGGCGCCGCAGCGATCTGCACCCAACCCCGGGTGATCGTGCCATCGAAGGGTTTGGCGCGATAGCTCCAGTTCTGCTCAGATGAGTCGCCTGTGCCACCCATCAGATAGATCGCCCCCGCCCGCGCGACGAGCATCGGTTGCAGACGCGGCGACGGATTCGGCTCCAGCGATTGCCAGCCGGTCTCCGGGGCCGACAGATCCAACGCCAGCAGGGCCCCGTCCGGTCGCGCATCCACCGCGGGACGCCCACCGGTGACATACAGAATCCCATCGAGCACGGCCGCTGCCGCCTCGAGGCGAGGCGTGGGCAATTCGGGTAACGGCTCCTGCAGCAGAGCCGCACCATCCCAGCGCAACCGCATCACACGCGTCGTCGGCCCCGACCGATCTACGCCACCAAGACAGATCATGCCATCAGCCGTCGTCGCCGTCACACCGTGAGCGATCGGCACCTCCAGCCGCGAGGTCTGCCAGCGGGCTCCATCAGCCGCAAGGACCGACACGTGCGCCGAGAGCCCTTCTTCACTTTCGCCACCAGCAACGATGAGTACCTCACCGTCAGAACCGACGAAGGCACCCTCCACCGGCGCTGCCAGGGTTGGCAGGGATTGGATGTTGACGGACACCTCGGCAACCGCTGCAGTCGCGCTGATGCCCAATCCTAGCAACAGGACCTGGAAGAGGCACCAGGCATTCAATCGAGTACCCATCTATAAGTCTCCCGAGGCCAGCGCCTGCCACCCCAGCGCCTCCATGTCTTCGTCCACGTTCGTTGTGTGCGCCAGTACCAGACTCAGGTCCATGTCGTACTGGGTGCCAGCGGCGATCGTGTCGTTGCCGGATGTCAGACTCAGATGATTGTCCAACCAGGAGCCACAAAGGGCGTATTCCAGTGTGGCGCCTGGAATCGCTTGCGGCCGACTCAGGGCGAGGATGCTGCCCTTCGAGCCACCGTAGAGGGCGACAAACAATTTGCCCTCATACTGCTGGAAGATCTTCCCCGACTGCAGTCGTGAGGCACCCCCCGCCCGGTGATCGATCAGCATGCGTTGCCCGTCCTCGGCCAGCACCAGCACCCGGTCGCTGGACCATCCTTCCGGATTGCGCTGCTCTTCAGGGAAGAAGTTGCAGTACTGCACCTCCCCCAGATCCCAGGTCTCGAGCGCTGTAAAGCGGCACCTCAGGTCCAGGCGCAGACGATCCGGCAGAAAAGGGATCGTCACGTCGATCTCGGACCGGGCCGTAGCCGCTGGATTCTGCGCCACAACGCGGAAGGCAACCGCCTCTGGCCCGTTGTCGATCAGATCGATGGAAATCGGTTGGTTGAGGCAGTGGTGGGCTGAGCGGGCGTTGGCCTTGAACCAGTACAGGGGCAACCGCGCCATGAGGGGGTCCGCCGCCCCCGGAATCCGCAAGTCTCGCATCTTCAGATCACGCAGACACAAGGCGCCGAGACTGCCGTGCGACTGAGCCGTCGAGTACAGCAACAGATTCTGCCGCTCGTCCCAGCGCTGCGACGCGATCCAGATCCCCGGCGCCGACGCCAGTTCGACAGCCACTTCCTGATCTGCTGCCAATGACACCGTCGTCAGCGCCTCCTCAGGCAGTCGGTCCCCGTCGGTCAGGATCGGTCCATGCCGGTCGTCAGGGCGCAGCAGATTCGGACCATTCGGATCGTCAGCCACACCGCCATCGGTGAGCGCCAGCGCCACGGCCGGATCGTCGCCGCTAACACGTACAGCCATCTGGCTGCGCTCGCGCCGGAAGTTCAACCGCACCTGTCGTTCTTCGGCATCTGCAGCAAAACGAACCCGCACGTTAGCTGCAGTCTGGCGGATCACCGTCGTGCCTTCCATGGGGTTGTAATACAGGACCTTGCCCCCCTCCACGGTCGGCCACAGGGGCTGCTGAAAGGAGCGCACTTTGCGGTCCAGCGTTTCGTCGTCGCCGGCACCCAGGATCGCCAGCAAGCCCTGAAAGCCCTCCATCGACTGCCGTGGCTGCTGATGGTCCTCCACCCAGGCCGCCTGCAGGACAGGTCCGTCTGCCAGTCGCACCGATGACCACCCGGGTGTGCCACCCCACTGGTCGAAGTACGGACCCCAGTAGCGGTAGAACGGTGGCGCGCCATTCTTCACCGGTTCCCAAGCGGCACTCGCGTCTGCCGGCACCGGTTGATCCACCCCAACCGGGTGCGCCCACAGTTCCCCATTGCCGTAGCAGCAGGCCTCCACACGCAAGCCACTGTCGTGCACCAGCCGATGGCCGGGACCGTTGCCGGTGCGCCAACCGTCGGCGAAGGCGAACTGAGCGCCTGCGGCGACGAGCGCTCCACCTCGGCCTGGATGCACGAGGCGCAGCATCGTGTTGAGATATACCGACCCATCGGCCCAGGCCCAGGTCTCCTGCATGGCATCGCCGAGATGGTTGCCATCGGCATCCCACAGTCGCTGCACCGCACGCAGCACCAGCCGGTGGGGACCCGCCTCCACCGGAATCAAACGCGGATCGGCATCGGCAGCCGTATGCAGGTCCGCCTGCTGCAGTCGGGCGTGCGTTGAGAATTGGCCGATCTCGACAGGGTCACCGTCAACGACCTGGGCAACGGTGAGCCGGCCTCCCTCGTGTCGATCCCAGGACAGTATCAGAGCCCCGATCCGCCCGATCAGGTATCTACCCTCCCGCGAAAACAATCCCATCTGCATGGGTCAACTACCCTCCGTTGTCAGTTGGATGCACCGCACGTTGATCTGTCCGGATCGATCGAATTCAGTAGAGGATCGGGGAGATGTTTGCCGAGCAGGTAGTATTTCCGATCCGGATACCACAGCGTGCGACGGCCCTGCCAATGCGTCAGACTGGGATAGGTGCCGATCTCAGCCGTGCCCTTGGGGCCGATGGTGACACCATCGGTGTCGAGCAGTTGATGGGGCGGCCCAAAACGGATCGGTTGGTGGGCGACGGCGTCGAAACGTCCGACGGCGATGTAGGTCGGATTGCGCAGGAAGTTGGACTGATTGGTGGGCCAGGTCTCGCGGAATTGATCGTAGTCACCTTTGCGTCCGTCGTTGTTGTGGTACACCAACAGGAACCGATCGTCGTCGATCCGGAAGAGCGGACAGGGTGACATCGGGTGGGGGATTGGAGCGCCCTGTGCATCGAGTAGTGCCTCGGGGGCACGCCAGGTCTCCCCGTCGTCATCGGAAACGCTGTACCAGATGTGGCCGGTCATCGTGCGCATGATGCAGAAGAGACCGCCGCCGGGCATCAGGACGGTGGCAGGCTCTTGGGCGACGGAGATGTCCGGATGCAGCGTGTCGACGACTTCGAGTCCTTCGCAGTCCTCTGGTAACCAGGTGATGGCGAGATCCTCGGGTGCAGGATCGTCGTCGATGTTCTCAAATCGCATAAAGGCACTGCGACTGTCCTGGTCAACCCAGTTGGGGTAGGTGTGTTCGAGGCGCGACTGACTCGTGCATTGGGTGTATCCGGCGATAGGTCTGCCCTGTCGATCTCGAATCGGCAACTGCCACACAATCCAATTCCGCGGGATGGTTTCGTCCGCATGGTCGAAGCGATTGCGGGCCATGGGAATATCCACCGGTTCCGACCAGTTCCTGCCCGCATCATCAGAGATGATACAACCCATCGCGCCGGAGCCCTGCCGATTGTTATCGATGACAGGTGTTTCCCGCGTGAAGAAGACGTAGATGCGACCCGATTTGGTGACGATGGGAAACCCCCAACTGGCCTGCATGTCGTCACTCTGGGGGCGTGCACCGGCAACGCGCTTGGGCTCCGACCAGCCATCACCATCCGCGCTGCGAGAGAGCATGAGACGATTGTCACCGCGCCCCTCGCAGGAGCTCTGCGTCCAAAGGGCGAGCAGGCCATTGTCTGGTGCTTCAAAGACGAGGAAATGCTCGTTGTCCTCGTCTCCCGTGCCGCGAGGAATGTAGACGACAACGTCCGGTTCGCTGCGTTGCCACTCGTTCTTCTGATCTGACACGATTGAGGTCTCTCTTCAGGTGATTGGCGATCTGCCGTCTGATATGCTACAGGCATGGCAGAAGAAGGGCCTCCATCGCGGCGAGTCAATCTCTCAGGTGGTCCATCAGGCAATCCTCAGTATGGAACGGGTCCCGAGAGAGTGACCAGGGCAGCGAGCGGGTCCCCGATTCCTGTCACGGCACCTGGAGCCGAATCACCACCTACCCACTGCCCCCGGCCGGGCGACAGCCTCGATCCATATTTTCGTTTGAGCTACCTTCCGGCTCAGCTACTCGACCTCGATGGCGCCGAACAGTTCAAGTGGGTCTTCGAGACCCATGATCACTGGATTCAGTCGGCTGACTGCAAGCTGCCGCTTGATCGTATTGCATCACCCGAATTTAGTGCCCTGTGGGACATGGGTCACACGTCCCGCGTCGGTGGTGAGGATCCAGCCGACAGCCTAGCCGCGCTCGGCGACCGGGTCTGCTACGATGGGTACGTCATGTTTGAGCACGAGAAGCGCTGGCACGCCGAACTCGAAGAGCCGGAGGAGATCTTTCCGCTGTTCATGCAGTGGTTCAACGGGCTGGCGTTGTAGTTCCTTGCGGCGCTACTTCACATCTCGTACTTCGACCTCATAGAAGCGGTCTATAAATGCTCCTCGATCCGCATACGGAGATTTTCTTCGATCTGCCCCAGCCGTGACGCTCGTCCACTCCGGCCGATCTGCTCCGGACTCTGAATGCGTTGCTACAGGGTCGTAGAAGCAAACTTTCACGAATCGTCGTGTGAGGGTATTCTCGTTCTGCCAGTTGCCTATTCACGAATCTGGAGTGCCCAGGGTGAACAAGAACACACTGAAGCAGAAGCTGAACGACGGTAAGTCTGCGATCGGACCATTTGTAGGACTGCCCTCACCTGGAATGACCGAGACAATGGGTTGGATGGGATTCGATTTCGTCGTCATCGACTGCGAACACGGACCTATGGATTACGAAACTGCCGAGCACATGATTCGTGCCGCCGAGCTTTCAGGCACAACCGCGATCATGCGTATTGGACTGAACGAACAGCAACACATTCAGCGCTACATGGAAGCCGGAGCCGCTGGAGTGATGATCCCGTTGATCAACAACGCAGCTGACGGCAAGAAAGTCGTCGATGCTGTGAAGTACCCTCCGATGGGCAAGCGGGGTGCCTTTGCAGGTCGAAATGCTCGATTTGGTCTGCAAGACATGGCCGAGTACATCAAGGAAGCGAACGAAGAAACGTTCATTTCGCTTCAGATAGAGACCCTTGAAGGCATTGAAAATGCCGACGCGATCATCGCCACAGAGAACGCCGACGCGATTTTCCTCGGACCTGGCGATCTTTCGGTGAACTTCGGCATTCCAGGACAGACCATGAGCGATCAGGTCGTCGACTCGATTCGGGACCTGCACAAGCGAATCACAGCTGCCGGAAAGCACACAGGAACTCTCGGTGTGACAGTTGACCAGACGCTGTTCTGGCACGAGCGGGGCATCAAGTGGATCGTTAGCTCTGCACCTAAGTTCATGCAGGCTGGAGCCGCCGACTACCTTGCCGGCGTGAAAGGTCCGCTGGGACTCTAATGTTCTATGTCCCTGCCCCTGTGGTGGACCATTCGCCAAGACGGGTCATGAAGTGAGGAAGGTCGGGTGATCGTCATTCAGGATGGTCGGAAGTCACCCACAATGACCCACGCTGGATCGACCTGAACGAACTCTCATGACTCTCGTGGTTCCATGCCCGACGGTAGTGCTCTAGGGTGACATTGCCTGCTCGCTGCGACGGCGATGCCGAGACCCGTGATGGTGACGGCTTACGGCAGGGCGGAAGTGCTTGAGGCGGCGCACGACGCTGGCATTGTCACCACTCTGGTGAAGCCGGTGAATCCGTCTCAACTCTACGACACGGCCTTGCAGGCACTTCGAGGTGAAACCAGTCAGATCGTAGCCAGCGGAAAGACCTCCGCAACCGGAGGACTGGACCTGTCCTCAGTCAGGGGCGCGAGCGTCCTCCTCGTCGAAGACAACGAACTGAATCAGCAGGTCGCGATGGAGTTGCTCCAGGACGCCGGCTTCCGAGTGGATCTTGCTGAGAACGGGCAGATTTGCATTGAGATGGTCGGGGCTGGCAAATACGAGTTGGTCCTCATGGACATGCAGATGCCCGTCATGGACGGTGTGCAGGCGACAGTTGAGATCCGGTCGGATGGGCGTTTTGGTGACTTGCCCATTGTAGCGATGACGGCCAACGCCATGTGGGGATGAATGACCACGTCCCGAAACCGATCGATCCGGAGGCGCTGTTTAAAACAATGCTGAAGTGGATCCCCGCCGGCGAACGAGAGACGGTGGCAGTAGACTCACTTTACTCAAGCAAGACATCTGATCCAGCCGGTTCTGCCGACGCATCGGATTCGATCTCTGCTCTTTCGTCTATCGATGGACTTGACGTTGGCGACGGCTTGAGGCGCGTCATGGGGAAGCGCGATCTTTACGAACGACTCGTGCGCGGATTCGCCACAGGGGTCGAGTCGAGAGCGGTGAAGTCAGTCCAGGCTCAGCTTTCGCAAGGCGAGAGAGAGGCCGCTGAGCGGACGGCGCATTCGCTTAAGGGTGTCGCCGGTACGATCGGAGCCGTGGAGCTGCAACGGCGATCACAGGCATTGGAGAGCGGGATTCAGCGGGGATCCGAGATCACAACCTTGCTGGCACCTGCCGAGGAGGAACTGACGCGACTCGTGACGGCCATCCGTGGGGCGCTGGGACTGGAAGCGGCACAGGAACAAGAAGAGGCAGAACTCGAAACCGAACTCGAGCCAGAACTCGACCTTGGGGCAGTTAAGAGACTTCCGATCCTGGTTGAATCTCTCGAGACCGAGATAGAGGTCGTGACGGAACTCTCGTCGACGCTGACGATCAATGAGATCGAGGACTTCGCAGAACGTATGGGGACCCTTGGCAAGGAGCATGGCTATACGGCACTGGTGTCATGGAGTGCCCGCCTGGCCAAGAGTGCGGATCAGTTCGACATGGACGGCATGTTACATGAGCTCCACGAGTATCCGACTCTCATCGAGAGTGTTCGCAAGCTCGACGACTCTTGACAACTACGGCACCGACTGCTGCCACAAGGGAGCCATCATGAAGACCAGCTTCACCACCCTCGGATGTCCCGCATGGGACTTGGAAACGATCATCACCAGGGGCAGCGCCTTGGGTTTCGACGGCGTCGACTTTCGTGGCCTGCAAAATGACATAGACATCACACAGTTGCCGGCTTTTACCACCGATATCGTCGCTACGCGGACCAGATTCGCAGATGCAGGCCTGCAGGTGTGTGGCATCAGCTCGAGCCTGAAGGTGTGCGACGATCGGGCCCTGGAGACCAACGTAGAGGAGGCGCAGCGCACGATTCCGGTGGCGGCAGCATTGGGCTGTGAGACCCTGCGCGTTTTCGGCGGTGGTGATCCTCAACGGCACACCAGGCAGGAGATGGCTGACATCGGCCAACAAACGATGCTGCGCGTACTCGACCTCGATGGCGCCGCACAGTTCAAGTGGGTCTTCGAGACCCATGATCACTGGATTCAGTCGGCGGACTGCAAGCTGCTGCTGGATCGCATTGCAGCAGCCGAATTTGGTGCCCTGTGGGACATGGGCCACACCTCTCGCGTCGGTGGCGAGGACCCAGCCGACAGTCTGGCCGCGCTCGGTGACCGGGTCTTCTATCTGCACGTGAAGGACGCGGTGTACGACACAGCCCATGAGCACGCCATGAACGATGGCTGGCGCTACGTTCCGCCCGGCACGGGGCAGTTACCCATCGGCCGGGCGCTGCAACTAATGCAGGGCCAGGGCTACGAAGGGTATGTCATGTTTGAGCACGAAAAGCGATGGCACGCCGAGCTCGAAGAGCCAGAGGAGATTTTTCCGCTGTTCCTGCAGTGGTTCAAAAGGCTGGCGCTATAGTTCTTGCGGCGCGAGGATCGCGACGCGAGGATCGATGCGGAAGTACACACCGGTCAGATCCTGGGCGAGGACCAGTTGCCTGTCACCGATCTGGATGGTGACGTCACTGAATGCCCGGCCCGGTACGTCGATCGATGTATCAGCCGCCAGGAGAGATATACGCTCTTTCAAAGCCCGTTCCGCCTGGATCTGCTGATCCAGATCCTTCTCCAGCTCGCGCGCGACTCTCGCTGTCTGCAGAATCTCGTCTCGCCTTTCGGGGTGACGTGCAACGACGTCGTGTACCGCATCGGCCGTGAGTTCGGGTAGTCCGATCGATTGAAGCCGACGGGCCACGTCCGCCTTCACCCGTTCGATGTCCTGTTGTGTCTGCTCGAGGCGGATGAAGTCTGCGGCGGAAATGCCGGCAAAGAGACGGGTCGAGTTGTTGCGTGCAGAGCCAGCGTTGCGCACCGTGATTCCTTCCTGCCCCCAGATTTCGCCGCCGACAATGCCGCCACTATGGTCTGATCCAGACAGCCCCTTCACCTCGACAGATCCAGCACACTGGATGTAGGCGGAATGCACGTAGCTGCCGATGGCCACGTCACCATCGACTTTCACCCGCGCCTCCTGTATGAACTTTGCCCGCAGGGAGCCTTCGCTGACAATGCGGGTCTCGCGTCCAACGATGCCCTGCTGGACACTGATATCTCCGCCTGCACGTAGTTGGGCGCCCGCTTCGACACTTCCTGCCACGGCGATGCCACCACTGGCTGTGACCTGGAAGCCGCTGGTCACGGAACCATCGATCACGACGTGGCCGGCGAAATCGACATTGCCCGTTTCAAGGCCCACATCGGACTCTATGTGCGCCACGGGATGAACCGCCATGTGATACTGCCGGCCCGTAATCGCCCCCTGCGCATTCCGCCTCGTCCTGCTACTGAGCGTGATGCCACCATCGCAGGTGGCCACGAGTCGCTGCCTGTCGCCGTCGCCAAGGAGGCTCACGTTGGCACCGGGAATGAGTTCGAGATCGATCGCCGCATCGCTGCAACCAACGTCCATGCCGAAGATCGTGTGACCCGGTGTCCCGACGAGCTGAGGGCCACCCTCGGCAAGCACGTCATCGCGGCTCACAGTGGGGAAGATGTTGCGCTCGCGAAAGTCGATAGAGCCATCGTCACGAAAAGTGCCGTGCCTGAACCCCAGTTCCCGCACAAAACCGGGCGTGATATCAGAGGCCGGGCTTGGCGGTTGACCAAGGGCGATGGGAATCAGCGACTTGCGGCTCGGTTCGCTCGCCAGTTGTCGTATCGCTTCTTCATCGATGCCAGAAACGACGCCGGAAGAATCTAGCAGTGCGTGAAGGTCTCTCGAGGAGGGCTGCTTTCCAGGGCCTTGTGTAGGCACATTCAGGAAGCAGGCTTGCATCATGTCGGGGGCAATCCAGAGGGGCTCAAGCACGCACAGCTGGCCCTGGTGTCTTCCGGCGTAACCATAGGCGCAAGCCACCATCTCAGCGCCTGTCGGTCCAAACTCAACACCGGCGCCTGGCGTGAGTGCGGGATCGACGGGGAGATCCTGCGATGGCGACGGAATCGGGATGGATTGGCCCCTGACATCCAACCCCACTTCACCCTGCGTGCCTTCGATCGAGGCCAGGTGATCACCGGCAGCAACGACCCACGCCAGCAGCTCTGGTACACGCTCCTGCACCTCTGATTGTGTCAGGGCCAATACGCTGTGGAGCGAATCGAGAGACGGAAGTTCATCAAGCCCCGGTGGGAGGCGGTACGTCAGACGCTGGCGGGAGGCAGATCGAGGGCGACGGCCTTCAGCGACCACCACATCCTGAGCCGGCCGCTTGCTGCGCCGCGCCGTACGCACAGCCTGTCGGATGCGACGCTCAGAAACCCCGACAACGACGCCCTGTTCTTCTAGCAACGCCAGGATCTGGGAGACCGTCGTGCGGAGATGGATAGTGGACACGACAGCACGAAAACCATCTTCATGGAACATCAGATGGAGATCAGGATCCGTGTCGCGTTCAGTCACTTGTGATCTTCGTTCATGAGATGATCGGCCTGCAGATCCCGACGTCGCTCAATGAACGGAGTCATTCCTCGTTGGACAACACCCCGCCTACATGGACTGCCCCAGAGATCCAGGCAGTTTCGGGGCTCGACAGCCAGGTGAACCACGCCCGAAACCACGCCCCCTCAGATCCCCGGCGTGCGCAACCTCGAGATTCGGGCGTGCTTTTGTATCTTCAGGAAGGTGCCAGTGGCTATGACAGCATGGGTGTCATGGGTCGATGAGACGGGCGGAGACCCGCCCCAGTTGGGGGGGGCGCCTGAAGGTTACTCGGTCTACCATGGAGAAACGTATGCACAGAGAGGGACAACACTGAGATGGTGATCAAGCTCATTTCCTGTGAAGTGTTCACGCGGGAAGTCTGCCGCTGCGTGGCGGCCAGCCCGAATGTGATCGACCTGGAGTTCACGCCCAAGGATGCCCACAACAAGCCGGACAGCCTGCGCGAGTTGCTGCAGGAACGGATCGATGCCGCCAGTTCCTCAGCACGCGGCTATGACGCGATCGCCCTGTGTCTGGGGGTCTGCGGGACCTCGACGGTCGGGCTGAAGAGCCGCGGCATCCCCGTCGTGATGCCGCGGGCGCACGATTGCTGCACCCTCTACCTCGGTTCCAAGGAACGGTTCAAGGAACACTTCGGCGATCGGCCCAGCACCGGCTTCAGTGCCGTCGGCTACATCGAGCACGGCAATGGCATGGATCTGGTCCGCGAGGCCGACGACGTGCGTCGCCAGATGGGAATGGACGCCAGCTACGCCGATCTGGTCGAGAAGTATGGCGAGGAAAACGCCGCCTATATCTGGGAAACCCTCTCCAAGACCAACGAGAGGCTGGCCAGCGATCCGATCGTGTTCATCGACATGCCCGGTGTCGACGGTACCACTCATGTGAAGGCCTGCCAGGCGGCGGCCGAGAGCCAGGGCAAGCCCTTCGAACGGCTGACGGGCGATCTGAGCTTCATCAGGGCGCTTGTGTCGGGCGAGTGGAACAAGGAGGACTTTCTGGTCATAACCGAAGGCGAAGAGATCGGCGGCGTCTACGACCTGGATGAAGTCGTGACGGCCGTGACGGCCACGCCTGACTGAGCCTCAGGTTTGTGTCGCCGTGTTCATTCATTGTTTGGGTACTCCGGTGATAGATCTCGTGTGACTCGGGTCACGGGCGATCGACGTCTCCGTGCCGAACTCTAAAGATAGAGACCCAGCCGTCTTCCCCTCCGAACATCGAGCGACCATGACTCAGCGGTTCATCTGTCGCAGACTCGCCCTGCTCGGGGCGCTACTGGCCTTCACCATCGCCTGCGGCGACGACTCGCATCGTGGGCCCGGTGAAGGCCCATCGACAGGGCCCGGCGAAAACTCACCGACAGGACCGTCCGAACCTCGCTTCGATGAACCGGCCTACCCGGAGGTCTGGTCATCGAATGCCTTCGACGGACCCAGCTACGAGTTCAAGAGCAACTGCATGGGCGAGTTCGAAGGTCTCGAAACCTGTTTCCTGTGGACGGTGACAGCCCTCATCGTCGAGACACCCGACGGCACACGCTTCGAGCTGAACAAGGACTTCAACATCAACGACTACTCCGGCGAAGTGACCCGTCGATGGGTCCTCTACGGGCCTGTCGGGGCGGGATTGATGCCGGCGGGCGACTATCAATTCCACTACTACGAAGGCGAGCAGATCGTCCTCACCCAGACCGTCGACTACACGCCGAAGACGATCGGTTTTCCGCAGGACATCAAGTGGATTCGAGACGGCGATGACCTGGTCATCGAGTGGACACCTCCAGAAGGGACCGACTCCCAGATGTGGTACAAGGTCCTGCTGTTTCCCGATGGCGGGAATGTGATCAGCGACGTCATCAACTGGGACGCCAGTGGCGCCCGCCTGCCCGACATCCCCCTCGAAGACGGGGCAACGGGCACGCTCAATGTGGCCATCTATTTCAGGGGAGGCTACGCGCCGTCGCAGTATCTGCCATTTACGTGGTAGGAAGGCCGCTGGCCTGAATCCGCGCCTTCGTGTACGCTCGGATCCAGAGCCTGGCTTCGTGGTCATCAACACGGCGCCCGTCTGGCACCGACCGATCACACGCCGCTGGAGACCCCCTGAACTCGCTCGACAAGCAGAGCCGCGTCACCGACTTCATCGCCGATCCGCGCAAGGCCGTCTGGACCCTTGCCGTGCCGATGATGATGGGGATGCTGATCCAGACGCTCTACAACATCACCGACATGATCTTCGTCGGCCGGCTCGGGGGTGAGCAGGTAGCGGCCCTCACCTTCTGCATGCCGATCTCCTTCTTCGCCATCGGCATCACCTTCGGACTCGGTTCGGGGGCGACCAGCGCCGTGGCCCGCTTCATCGGTGCCAGTGACAAAGCGTCGGCGGACAATGCGGCCGAGCACGCCATCCTCATCGGCCTGAGCGTGGGCCTCGTCATCGTCGCCGCGGCCCTCGCGTACAAGGAATCCATCCTGGGCCTGCTGGGGGCCGAGGGAGATGTCCTGGTCCTGGCCATCGACTACTTCGAGATCATCTCACCGGGCTTCCTCTTCACGATCCTGAATGTCACCTTCCGCTCGATCCTCAGCGGCGAGGGCGACACCCGAACCCCACTGCTGCTGCAGGGCAGCGGCACAATTCTCAACATCGGTCTGGACCCGCTGTTCATCTTTGGCCTCGACATGGGCATCCGTGGCGCCGCGACGGCGACCGTGGCCAGCCAGGGTCTGGTCTTCCTCGCTTTCCTGGGCTACATCTTCGTCCGGCGGGGCACCTACGTGGAGCTGCACCTCGGCGCTTTCCGGCCCTCGGCACGGATTGCCAGCGACATCCTCAAGGTGGGCCTGCCGGCATCGGCGGGTATGGTGATCATGTCGGTGGGCAGCATGTTCTACAACCGGATCGTGGCCACCTTCGGCGCCGATGCGGTGGCCGGTCTGGGCGTGGGCGGGCGCATGGACTCCGTATTCTTCATGCCCATCTTCGCACTGGCCATGAGCCAGGTCACCCTCGTGGGCATGTTCCACGGCGCCGGGCGGGTAGACCTGGTCCGACAAACCGTCGTCTACACGGCAAGCCGGGCGGCTCTGTTCGCCGTCTTCGTCGGCGGTCTGTACTGGGTCTTCGCTGAACAAGCAGCCCGCATATTCACCGACGAGCCGGCCATCATCGACGTCGCCACCCAATACATCCGCACCCTCTGCTTCGCCTTCCCCTTCATCTCGATCGGCATCATCACCGGACGAGTCTTCCAGGGACTCGGACGGGGCATGCCGGGCCTGCTGATCACCTTGCTACGGGTCGCCCTCATCTCCGTGCCTTTGGCGTGGGTACTGACCCGGGTGTTCGGCTTCGGCCTGCAGGCGGTGTGGATCGCCTTTGCCGTATCCGGCCCCATCGCTTCCACTGTGGCTGTGATCTGGGTACACTACGAGCTGCGGCGACTTGAGACGACGGACTGACTACCGCGTTCTTTGCGCCTGCCGATGGCATTGGGCTGGCCAGCTGGACTCGTCGTCGGTCTGCAACCGGCCCACGCCTCCAAGAAACACCGAAATCACGTCAGGTCGACACCCAATCCGCGGGCGGCCCCTTCGACGGTTTGCTGGATCAGGGTGGTGATCGTCATGGGTCCTACGCCACCGGGCACGGGCGTGATCAAAGAAGCCTTGGAAGCGGCAGCCTGGAAATCCACGTCCCCGACGTTGCCCGGATTATAGCCAGCGTCGATGACGACCGCCCCGTCTTGTATCCAATCGCCTTGCACAAAATTCGGCTTGCCCACCGCAGCAACCACAACATCGCCCTGCTTAACCAGTGAGGGAAGGTCTTGCGTGCGCGAATGGCAGATCGTCACCGTGGCGTTTGCCTGCAGCAGCATCATTGCCATGGGTTTTCCGAGGATAGGGCTGCGGCCGATGACCACGGCGTGCTTGCCGGTCAGGTCGACTTCATACTCGCGGAGCAAGGTCATGATCCCCGCTGGCGTACAACTGCCGAAACCCGGCAAGCCGAAGGACGTGGTGCCGAAGCTGTGCATGGTGACGCCGTCTACATCTTTTGTCCCGGGGATGGCCTCGAACGCCGCCCGTTCATCGACTTGGCTGGGCACCGGATGCTGCAGCAGAATGCCGTGCACCGCGGCGTCTTGCCCGAGGCTTTGAATCTGGTCGACCAGTTGCTGGGTCGTGGTCTCGGCGGGCAATTCAACCTTCATCGACGTCATGCCCACCGCTTCGCAGCGCTTGCGTTTCATGGCCGTGTATGTGACCGACGCCGGATCGGCACCGACCAGCACGGTCACCAAACAGGGGGTTACCCCCGAGATGGCAATGATGCGCGCCACCTTTTCCTTGCAGTCCTCCAGCACCCGCTTGGCGAGCGCCTTGCCATCCATGAGATTTGAGGTGGTTTCCATGGGTGAGATTGTAAGGAGAAAAGGACGGGGGGACCAAAGACGCGGAGAGTATCACGGTTTGCTCTCCACTAAGCGCAGACGGGCGGCGATCAGCGGCGGCAGTTGACCAAACTGCGACCAGGACATCGCGCGATCGCCCGGCGTCGGGCGCGCAAAGGTCGGTTCTTCGAGACCGTCGATGACAAAACCGGCGGCGAAGGCCTCGGCAAAAAGCACGTGCAGGGGACGGTGAAAATAGTTCTGCGCAGCGGGTGAGTTGACGACGAGCAACCCCTTGTAGTGCAGGGGGTCGATATAGTGGGAAATTTTCGTGGCGTGGCGGATGGCGAAGCCCCCGTCGCGCTCTTCCTGTTCGACCATGCGGGTGGCGCCGGGGCTTTGAAAGCAGGGGTGTGTCTGCGAAAAAACAAAAGGGCTGCCCGGTATGAGCAAGCGAGCCAGTGCGCGCATCAGCGGCTCCAGGCGGGGCATATCCATCAGCACATTGCCAGAAACGGCGGCGGCAAAGCGCTTTTCTCCCAGGTTTAGCAGGGCCTTTTCGTCGGTGGCATCGAGTACTTTGTAGTCGATATCGCCGCGATAGGTGCACGCGTAGTCGATCAGGTCGGCACTGGCGTCGATACCCGTAACGCGTGCGCCCCTATTGGCCAGATAGCGGCTGACCACGCCGTTGCCGCAGCCGATATCGAGGACTTCGGCCCCAGGTGAAATCGACAGCAGTCGGTCGAAGGCGGGTAGGATGAGTTCCTTGTGAAAATCGTTGCCGCCCTCGCCCATGCGGCCGTGCCAGGCCTCGGCATTCTCGTTCCATATTTTGCGCGTCTCTTCGGCCAACTCGGGCCACTCTCCCGGGCGACTTTTCATTTCTTATGTCCTCGGGCCCGCGCAAGTCGGCGGACCATTTAGCGTAGTAGTATTGGCGTTGATGCAGAGCCCAGGTGTTGGCTCCATCTCAATTGGTTATCGCTGACTGCCCAGTTTTTCGTTTCGCGCAACTCGAGGAGACGCTGCAGGTGGCTCGCACCTTCGAGGCACTGCGTTGCAGGCCGCTGGCCCTCAACGCACGGCGTCCGCTGCAGCCATGACGCGCAGGAAATTGCCGCCCCAGATCTTCTCGATCTCATCGTCGTTGAAGCCGCGCTGCATGAGGGCGACGGTGATGTCGGGCAGGTGCGAGATATCCCCTGGCACGGGTGCAATGTCCCCCATGCCGTCGTAGTCCGAGCCGATAGCGACGTGGTCGACGCCGACGAATTCAGCCACATAGGCGATGTGGTCGACGAGGCGATCGAGACTGGCTGCTTCCTGATCGATGAAGAATGGCACGAAGGCGATGCCCATGACGCCACCGGCGTCGGCCAGGGCGCGCAACTGGTCGTCGGTGAGGCAACGCCAGTGGCGACCGAGTTCGAACACGGCGGTGTGGCTCATGACGACGGGCAGCGATGATTGCTCGAGCACCTCGTAGTAGGCGCGGTCATTGATATGTGCCAGATCCGTGACGATACCGAGTTCATTGCTGGTGGCCAGCACCTGGCGTCCGAAGTCGGTGAGGCCCTGATCGTTCTGGCGCGCGGACACACGCTCGTCAGCTGTGCAGGCACCGAATCGCGCCGCCGTGCCCTGCAGCATGCCATCCTGATCGCCACCCTCGCCGTGGGTGATGCCCAGCAGGCGAACCCCCAGACGATGATAGAGGTGAATGCGATCCACCTGGCCATCGAGCCAGCGTGCCGCGCCTTCGATGGCCATGACCACAGCGACCTGACCGTCGCGGTGTGCGGCCCGTACCTCGGCCTCGGTCAGGGCCAGACGCAGATCTGCCGGTGCTGATTCGATCTGGGCCATGGTACGCTGGATCGTCGTCCACACGTCGGCAGTGGGACCGTTGCCGACGATGAACCAGCCGCCATCGAAACCACCCTCGCGCATGCGGGGCAGGTCCATGTGCAGGGATGGGTCTTGCTGCTGCCAGGCGAAGGGGGCCTCGCCCCGGTGGGTGCGTTCTACGGGTGTGTCATTGTGGCCGTCGAAGACGAGGATCTCTTCGTGCAGTTGCCGGGCTTTCGTTGCTACATCCTGATCGGTCATGTCGCTCTCCCAAGGACGGCGTTTTGTTCGGCCGGTCCGTCAAATTACGAGTTGCGACAGAGGCAGCAAATCGGGGCCATCCGAGCGATTGCTCGACCAACAACTCCGTATCGGCTTTGGTGAGGTCAGGCTTCGGCAACCAGCTTCCCCAGAAGATCTGAAAACATTTATGCTTGCGGCACCGGGCCTGAAGATGCCGTTCTATCAGCACGAGACGAACCGGTATGATGAAGCCCATTCATCGGGTGCCAGACTCCATAGAGAAAGGCCTGAGATTCACACGCATGGAAACCCCCACAGAACTATCGAGTAGTCGAAGGATCGTCGCCGACGGTCGCCACAATGCTTTCGCTGCGTTCGTCCGGTGGCACGGTCTGTACTGGCTGGCCTTTCGCAAAGGCAGTGGCCACATTGCCCGCGATGGCGACATGGTCGTGCAGCAATCAACGGATGCCGAACACTGGGAGCAGAGCCTCACGCTGGATGTATCAGGAGACGATCGTGACGCGCAATTGCTGCCGACCGAAGGGCGCCTGTTTCTCTATATCAACAGTCTGAACGACGGCGTTTTCCAGACATCCGTGGCTTCGACCGAGGACGGCATCCGATGGAGCGACCCACAACCGATCTACCGGTCCGGGTACATTCTGTGGAAACCCGTCATCCATGAGGGGCGCTACTATGCGGCTGCCCATCGTCCTGGGCCGCCCGAGCATCGCGAGGTTCACCTGGTGACATCAGAGGATGGGATCTCATGGCAGAAGATCTCCACCATCCGCGCCGGCCAGGGCGAGAGCGAAACAACGCTGCTCTTTGGCCGCCACGGAGAGCTGACGGCCTTCCTGCGATCGGAGGTCACTCTCGGCGGGGCGATTCTCGAATCCGAGCCACCCTATGCCCATTGGACAGAACGCCCTGCCGGTGTGCATCTGTCGGGGCATGCGGTGTACACGTTTGAGGGGGTGACCTATCTAATGGGTAGACTTCTGGCTTACGAACCGGCCGCCGATCCTGCCACCCTGCGGGCCGATCTCGCCGGCAGATCGCTGCATCAGGCGACGATCGTCTACATCTACGACGAGGGCCAACTACACCCATATTGCCGGCTGGGTCCCCTCGCCGGTAATCATGACAGCTCCTATCCGGCGGCCGTGCAAGATGAGGATGGGATGTTGATTGTCTATCATCGCGCCGCCCACGAATTCGCGGGAGAGCATCGAACCAGAGACGCGGCGGATCTCTTCCTCAGTCGTGTGCCCCTGCAATCGAGTGCACAATGACATCTTCCACACCGGCCAATCTCCGTCTTGGTCCCCGGGTTCTTCTTCGTCAACGGCCATTGAGGCCACCAGCTGAGGCGGGGTAAAGCTCGAGATTGGGCGACGTTAGTTCCGTGTTCCAGTGGCTAGATGAATTCCGCTCGCAGCATCTCTCCCGGGTGTGTCGGGTCTCGATCCGTCGACAGTCGGCGCGAGATGAGTTTCTCTGCCGGACGGGTCCCGACGGTGGTACTCGGGCGACGGTCCCTGCTCGCCTCGTCGGCGCAGCCCAATCGAGGGTTGCATTCACGCCGGCAGATTCCCGAATTACATAAGCTGACCCAGAGACCCGGGCAGTTTCGGGGCTCGACAACCAGGTGACCCACGCCCAACCACCAGCCCCCCTTCCAAGTCCCCCGAGCGTGCGCAACCTCGAGATTCGGGCGCAGCCGCCGAGGCGAGCAGCCCCCCGATCCCCCATCTCACCCGGAGCCGAATCACCACCCAACGAACTGCCCCACTGCCGGGCGACGGCCTCGATCCATATCTTCGTTTGAGCTACTCGACAATTCAACGACTCGACCATTCACCGATCTACGGAAACGACTGCAATGACACCGACTCCCTATCGTTCCGCCGCCACCACCCAGGGCCGCCGCATGGCCGGTGCCCGTGCGCTGTGGCGCGCCACCGGCATGAAGACGGAGGACTTTCAGAAACCCATCGTCGCCATTGCCAACTCCTTCACCCAGTTTGTCCCTGGCCACGTGCACCTGCACCCGATCGGGCAAAAGGTGAAGCAAGTCATCGATGCAGCCGGTGGTTATGGAGTCGAATTCAACACGATCGCCGTCGACGATGGCATCGCCATGGGGCATGATGGCATGTTGTATTCGCTGCCGAGTCGTGAGTTGATTGCCGACTCCGTCGAATACATGGTCAATGCGCACAAAGCGGATGCGCTGGTCTGTATCTCCAACTGCGACAAGATCACACCGGGCATGCTGCTGGCGGCGCTGCGCTTGAATGTGCCAACGATCTTCGTCTCTGGAGGCCCCATGGAAGCGGGGCGCGAAGAGCTGGAGACGGGTCCGGCAAAACTCGACCTCATCGATTCGATGGTCGCTGCTGGTGATGACAGTGTGTCCGACGCGGATCTCGAGAAGATGGAAGCTGCCGCCTGTCCCACATGCGGATCCTGCTCGGGAATGTTCACCGCCAACAGCATGAACTGCCTGAATGAGGCGATCGGTCTCGCCCTGCCGGGCAATGGCACAGTACTGGCGACGCATGAACTTCGCTGGTCATTGTTCGAAGCGGCGGGACAGCGAATCGTCGAGATGGCGAAGGCCTACTATCGCGGTGGCGACAGTTCGGTACTGCCACGCTCCATTGCCACCTTCGAAGCCTTTGAAAACGCCATGGCCCTCGATATCGCCATGGGCGGTTCGACAAATACAGTGCTGCATCTGCTGGCGATGGCACAGGAAGCAGAAGTCGATTTCACCATGGCTGACATCGATCGGCTGTCACGCAAGGTGCCCTGCATCTGCAAGGTCGCTCCCGCATCGCAGGAGTATCACGTGGAAGATGTCGCCTATGCGGGCGGCGTTCCCTCGATCCTCGGCGAATTGGCCAAGGCAGGCCTCGTCCATACCACGACCCGCACCGTCGCCGGTGGCACCATGGCGGATCTGCTCGCCAGGGAAGATATCCGCAGTGAATCCGCCAGCGACGACGCACAACAAAGAGCTCGCGTCGCCCCGGGTGGCGTACGCACGAAGGAAGCTTTCTCACAAGGCAACTATCACGAGACCGCCGACACAGATAGTGAGAACGGTTGCGTGCGCTCTGTGGAACACGCCTACTCAGCCGATGGTGGACTTGCCGTCCTGTATGGCAACATCGCCGAGGATGGCTGCATCGTGAAAACCGCCGGCGTGGATGATTCAATTCTCGTCTTCGAGGGGCCGGCGCGGATCTATGACTCACAAGAGGGCGCGATGGAGGCGATACTCACAGATCGCGTCAAAGAGGGTGATGTCATCGTGATCCGGTATGAAGGACCGAAGGGTGGTCCTGGTATGCAGGAGATGCTCTACCCCACGTCGTACATCAAATCCAAGGGACTGGGCACGAAATGCGCCTTGCTCACGGATGGACGTTTCTCCGGTGGTACGAGTGGCCTCTCCATCGGTCACGTCTCGCCCGAGGCTGCCGAAGGCGGCGTCATCGGTCTGCTCGAGGAGGGCGATATCGTGCGTTTCGACATTCCGAATCGGGGCATCGAAGTGAAGGTTTCCGAGCAGGATCTGGCGGAGCGTCGTGAGCGCATGGAAGCATCAGGCGCCGACGCCTGGAAGCCACACAAGCGACGTCGTCCTGTGTCGGCCGCTCTTCAGGCGTACGCGGCGTTGACGACGAGTGCCGCACGCGGTGCCGTGCGCGACGTGACCCAGGTGCAGCGTAAGAGCTGAGTGCGAATCGTTGGTTGGAATATCCGCGCCGGTGGCGGTCGACGAATAGAGCGGATCGCGCGGGCTGTAGCCAAGTGGGCACCCGACGCGGTGGCGTTGTCGGAATTCCGCGACACACCACCGAGTCGCGCTCTGGCCGACATGCTGTCACAGCAAGGTCTCGGCTATCAACTCACGTCGAGTGATTGTCAGGAGCGCGCCCGTAATGCCCTGCTTGTCGCTTCGCGCTGGCCTCTGCGTCGCGTGGCACCTACTCTCGAGTCGAAGGAGCCCGCTGAGCCGTGCCGCTGGTTGCCTGTCGAAATCGACGCGCCTGAACGATTCATCTTGGGCGCCATGCATGTCCCCAATCGGGTGACGAAGCGAAAGTATCCCTTTCTGGATGCATTGCTGCAGCAGGCGGCTCGGTGGCAAGACAGCCAAGCGATTCTGATCGGTGACACCAACAGTGGTGTGCCGGGGATCGACGAAGAATCGCCCGCCTTCAATGGCGTCGAGGGACGGTGGATGGGGGCGATGGAGGTTGCCGGATGGCGCGACGCTTTCCGCGCCCATGCAGGACGCCGCCGCGCCTATACGTGGTATTCACCCAATGGCGACAATGGCTTCCGGCTGGATCAGGCCTTCCTCAGCCCGAGTATGGCGGATCGGCTTGTGCGAGCGAAACACGAATGGGCCGGCGGATCACGTCGATCGGGTGTCAGTGATCACGCCAACCTCATCGTGGATGTGCAGTGATCGCACCGGTATGAGTGTATCCGCGAAGTGACTTGAATGGTGAGGACGTGGCAGCAGCCCAAGAGGGCGATGCCGACACACGCTACCGAAACCAGTCGTAGTTCAGACCCAGAGATCGATCCGCCAGGGGTAGATTCACCCGCGCTCCCCCCTGTAGCGACGACTGCTTGAGGGCTATCTCAACTTCCAGGGCCGTCGCGACTCGACGACCGGAATTCTTCGGCTCATCGAGGTCTCCCGCGAGACAATCCATCACATCATTGAGCGAATAAACACCTCCATAGGGCGGCACGAATTGCGGCTTGGGCCAGGGCATTTCCACGCGACCTTTCGTTCCCTCGACGTCATGATCCTGCCACCAGCGCCAGGCCTCAGTGTAGTCGAAGACGAGTTCTCCTTTTGTCCCCGTCATCCGCAGACCGGGTGCGCCGGCGCGAAAGTGGATGATCAGCCCGCTGTCGGTGGTCATCATCCCCTGACCGGTGAACTCGTCACTGCCTGACTCGCGGCGGTCGACGTCGCCCGTACCAACGACCCACGCCGGCGAGCTGTCGAGGAAGTAGGACCAATTCTGGTGTTGGGCTGAGGGTCCACCCGCTTCCATGGAGATGATCTCGCCAATAGCGCCACTGTGCAGCAACGCCTTGGCGCGAGCAAAAGACGGATGGGTCGTCGAAATCGCCCCACAGCTGAGGGGCACCCCAGCGTCAGCACAGGTTTTCACCATGCGATCTGTCTCTTCGAGGCTGTGCGCCATCGGCTTTTCCGTGAAGATGCCTTTGGCGCCACATTCGACAGCCAGGCACGTGAGATCCGCCCTGTGCTTGGTGTTGGTCGCGACGGAGACGATGTCCGGCTTCAGTTCGCGTAACATCTCTTCTGCATCGGTGTAGAGACCTTTCACACCGTAGCGCTGCTCGAATGCATCGAGTCTCTTCTGATCTCGGTCGGCGGCGGCGACCAATTCGATGTCCGCACGATCCCACAAAGCTTCGGCGTAGGATGTCGGCAGCCCTTCATTCCCTGCGTGTTTGTGATGGTGAAATTTGCGGTGGATATCGAGATCGGGTGTGGGCCGATCGATGTCGTCTACGTCCCACACACCCGTGCGTTCGGCCAGATCATACAACATCCCCATCCAGCCAAGTCCGATGATGGCGGCGCGATATTTCATGTGTCGTCCTTGGGCAGCGTGGTGAAAGCTTGGGCCGCGTGGTGTGGATTTCGTGTGACCCTCGAGAGGCCATCTGGCGCACAAGCATGGAGTCCGGTGTGGCCGCGTCAAGGTCACATGCCGTTCACAATGGCAGCGGCGTCGTTGCTTGCGTATGCTGAAATTCGACGACACCTTGTTGGCAACCAGAGCGCTGGAGAAACCCACGCGGCAGTCCCGTGGATGATTCGCTTTCGTCCATGACGCGCCGATTTTCGAAGGGACGAGCCCATGTCATTGCCGAGTCCATTTCGCATCATCGCCCATCGCGGTGCCTCGGGTTATGCCCCGGAAAACACAATGGCCGCTTTTCGTGCCGCCATGACGATGAGTGTCACTGAAATTGAGACAGACGTGCATTTCAGTCGCGATCGGCAGTTGCTCTTGCTGCACGATGACACACTCGAGCGTACGACCAATGGCAAGGGACGACCGGGTGATTTCGACCTGGAGGAACTCAAGTCCTTGGACGCCGGCTCGTGGGCAGACCCGGAAAAGAATGCAGACCTGGCGTGGACATCGGATTTCGCTGGCGAGTCCCTGATCACTCTCGATGAATTGTTTGCTGAATTCGGCGCTCGACTCACCTACCATGTGGAACTGAAGGATCCGGAATACGGCGTAGCGGAAGCAGTCGCCGAGAGTGTGGGTGCTGCAGGTCTGGCAACACAGACGTTCGTCACCGGCTTTGAGCGCTCCAATGATTTGCTGCGAGCGCGTAGTGCGCTGCCAGGACTGCGCACGACACCCCTGATTCCAACCTCGCGTGATCCGGGCGAGGCGATTGCCACATGTGCCGACGAGGGCCACGACGGCGTCTCGATCCACATCGATGCGGCGACGACAGAATTGGTTGAAATCGCCCACGGTGCAGGCCTGGAGATCCGCTGCTGGGGCGTGCGTACGCGAGAATCGATGGCGTCAGGTGCAGCCTGTGGCATCAACGGCATGACCATCAATTGGCCTGATTGGCTGCAAGAGTGGGCCGCAACCGAGTCTTCTCGGGCCTAGTGCCTCGGCCCAGTATGTCCCTCGAGATGCTTTGTGCGCCGCATGGAGTGAAAGAGGCGGACTTTTCCCCCCTCTAGGGCGTTGTTTCCATATGTGGCCATCTGCGCGAGGCGGCCCACCAAGGTGCCTTGATTTGGCACACATAACATGTTGTAAAAACTACATGTTATAGTTTTTTGATTATCTCCGCAAAGTAGGCATGGGCTTTGCAATAAAGTATCCGAATATGGTGAATTGTATCAAAATTCGGATAAACGCCCGTGCTGACTCCCCTGTTTCATCGGTGCCTCGACCAGTTTAGCTGGTGCCTCGACCTACCTCGCAGGTGCCTTGACCTGCTCCGACTCCTGCTTGTCTTCAGCCTGCTCGCCGCACCGGCCTATGCAGGCGACGGCGGCAGCGAGCCGGGACGTCTCGATCTGGTCGCTCTCGGTTTTGAACCTGTCGTCGAACCGACCGTCGATCTCACAATCGACGCGGCTCAGTTCGCCATTGCGGCTCTCGTCGCGGCAGAAACCGACGCCGACCTTGCAGCTCTGTTGGGGAATGTGGAGGCCTTCTGCCTGCGCCAGTACTCCCCACCCGATGCGGCGACCTTCGCTGCTGCACAGGTGCTGCCCGCAGCGATCGTCGCCGATGGCTGGCAACTGGTGCAGGCTGAGACCCAGGGCTCACGGCAGGTCACGGTACATCTGAAACTCGACGGTCTTGTCGTCGGCGGTTTGGCCGTCATTGCCATCGACGCGGATCGAGAAGTCTCCGTCGCCAACGTCGTCGGCAACATCCAACCGGCTCAGTTAGCCACCCTTGGGCTCCCTCTCCCCTAAGCACAACGGACGCCGACTCTGGCGTCGCGCATCCATGTGGCTTTTGCCACTTGTATGGACAGGTCTGTGCTCACACACCGATGCGCAAGTGCTCACTGTACCGCCCGCGACGGGCCTCAGTGGCGAAACCATCGTCGCCTCTTCTCCTGGACAAGAGGTCGTCATTTATCACGTCGGCCTGCTCGGATTGCTCAACAAGGCGAGCTTGGAGCAGATCGAACTACAGATTACGCCACTGACGTCGCCGCTGGTGGCGGGCTTGTCGAATGGCGACATCAAGAATCTTCATCTGATTGAGAGTACCAACCATCTCTATGGCGATGGCGATGATGTGGAGCTCAATAAGGTGAAGGGCAAGGACATCGTGGTGGATGGCGGTGTCACCGTCATCACAGACGGTGGCAGTGCGACACCGGTGGGATTGTTTCCTCTGCCTGTAGGCGAGCTCATCCGGCACTACTTCGTTGTCGCAGAGATTTCACCAAGTGCGGTGGATGGCCACGCCTTCCGCGTCGGCGCCGCCGTCGGACACATCACGGTATCGACGCCGACGAACACGGGACTCCCTGTGTGGGCGTCGAATGATGATCGAGTCGTCATCGGCGGACTTGTCGTTGTAGATCCACCCGAATTGGTGGCACAACCAAACAGCTACGAATTTGACCCTGTTCTGGTGGGCGGCACAGACACACTCATCGTGACGCTGAGCAATCCCGGCACAGTGGCAGCGCAGATCAGTGATGTGACGGTCAGCAATGGTGAGTTCCATGTAACACCGACGAGTTTCACAGTTGACCCGAGCAACGAACAGCAGCTCATCGTCGTGCATGCACCAACGCGTACAGGTCCCATCACGGGACAGGTGAGAATCGACGTCGTCGATCTCGAGGCAGATGTCACGGTCAATATGAGCGGCTTCGCAGCCAGCGCGGGCCTGACCCTGTCAGCGACATCGGTGGACTTTGGTCTTTTGACCTACGGTGAGGTAGGCTCCAGACAGATCGAGTTGAGCAATCTGAGCGACATACCGATCGACGTCACGGACATCTCCATATCGGATTCGCAGTTCAGCACACCCATCGTCCCCTTCACCCTGGCTCCCTGGCAAGTCACCACCATGCCGCTGAGTATCGAGGCGACGAGCCTGGGCACCAAAACAGCGACCTTGTCGATTCGGCACGAGGGGGACCCGCAGCCCGTGGACATTTCTTTGCGCGCTGACGCAACCATCGCCCTGGGCAGCGTGAATCTCAATTTTGGCCGCATCACCCCCGGGGAAACGGCGCTCTTGCCGGTAACAGTTGACAACCCTAGTGGCGCTGATGTCACCATCACGAGCATCACCTCCGACAACCCGCGGTTCGTTCCAGACCACAGCACCTGCGTGATCCCCGCGGGCGGTTCCGTTGATATCATGATTGCCTTCACACCAACAAACTTCTCTCGGCAAGAAGCGACACTGTCGATCACCCACAATCCCACCGTTTTCGTCGGCGTCCTAGCAAACCCCTTCGGCCGCGGTGCGTCTGCCGGTGTCGACGCCTCGGGCAATCCACTCAATACGCTGCAGGTTCCCTTTGGCGGCGAGTGGTTGGCCTCCATCTTGATCTGTCTGTATGCCTTGTTCAGGCGTAGGACGGCATGACGACGCCAACCCTCACCAACTCCCGTCGCCGCCGCCTCGGATTCTGTCTGCTCTTTGGACTGTGGGCCGTGGTGACGGCCTTCACACTCGAACGATGGGATGCGGCACTGAGTCTTCCCTACATGTCAGCGATCTCCTATGTGTCGGCCCTCTTGTTGAACACCATCGGCGTTCCTGTCACACTGGGAAGCGTGCCAGGTAGCTTTGCCATCCTGAGTATGGATCACGTCGTATTTCACGTAACGCGCGAGTGCACGGGAGTCTATGCCCTGGGTCTGTATGTCGCTGCAGTTCTTTCCTATTCGGCGACCTTGCCGCAGCGCTTGCAGGCACTCAGCTGGGGCTTACCCGCATTTTTCATCTACAGTGTGGCCCGACTGATGGTGCTTGCCCTTGCCGCACGGTGGGTGCCTGAATGGACACAGTTTCTGCACGTGTATCTGCTCGTGATCGTGAATGCCGGCTTTCTCCTCTGGTTGTGGGCCGTGTGGGTGAATCGACTCGCCAGGATGTCGCCACAGTGAGTCAGGCAATCCTGCTACGACGTCCGGGACTTTTTCTCGGACTCTTCGCCTTGGTCACGGCCTTGTCGCTGCCAGTCTGGGACGTCCTGTCCTCGTACTACATGCACGGCGTCATCTGGATCGTTAACGGTGGGCTGTCTTTGTTCGGTCCCGCTGTGCGATTGCCATCGACACTCGTGCGCGAGGGTGTCTATCCGGGAATCGCCGGCGCCATCGCCCTGTTCCTCGTCACGCCACGGCGCAGCTTTGTGTGGAAGCTTCGCTGGATCACCTTCCTCATGATGATCATGCTGGTTGTGCACGCCGGTATCCTGTTGGCAGGAGCGATGCAAGCTATTCATGGATCGCAAGCCGTTTACGGCTCGCTCGCCTCTGCTTCGCTGCCATTGCGACTACTGCAGACATGGGGAACATCGTTGTTCGTCATCTGGATCTGGTTTGTCGCGCTGCAACGCCACGACGAAGAGCGGTCCGCTTTACATGAGCGATCCGATCCACAGGAGCGATCGCAGGACTAGTCAGGGAACACGACCGCTCCCGGATCGTCTAGGCAGATGACCCCACGTGCCCTTCCACCAGACGACCCTCTCAATGGCTCACCGTCAGGCCCTGTCAGCTCTCTTCTGCCTCTCCTTGGTTTTGTTGCCGTCCACATCAGATGCGGACAATCCAGGTGGCTCGCTCATGTTATCTGGAAATGGCAGTGGCCTCTACGATGCACATGAGTGGCCGGAGTTGGCGCGCAGTCTGGTGACGCTTCTGGTCGTTCTGGCCAATGATGACGACGAGTGGGATTACGAGGATGACAGCTACCACCACCACGACAGCTTCTGCGAGGATGACCTCGGCATCTCGGTGCCGCAAGCACAGTTCGACGTGGGCCTGAGCTATTTCATCTCACCCTCACTTGCCGTGGGGGCTCGCTATCTGTTCAGCGAAGATTTTCGCGACAACGAGTTGTCTCGCCTCTGGGGAGGCGGTCCTGAGTTAACACTCTTCATGGGTCAAGACGCGTCGCGGATTCGTCCCTTTGTTGGCGGCGGGCTGATGTATACACGCGGACGTTCCCGGCGCGGTGCAGCGGAATTTGAGGACGGCACCGCGCTCCATTGGCGGGCTGGCGTGCACTTCCCCGTGGGTCCGGCGGGTGGCCTCGTCGTCCAGGGCGGCTGGCGCGACGACAGGTTTCCCGTTGAATCTGAGCCACTGGCGCGTCGCGTCGCCGGCATCGGGGTCGGCTTCACAGCCCGCTTCAATTAGTAGCGATACTTTTTCAGGATCTCCCACAGGGCCGGCATAGACTCGCGTGGCCGCGAGACGAGCACGATCGGCACATCGGTTTCTCGGGCATAGGGGTGGGACACCCGGGCGATTTCCTTCACTTCGTGAAACAGACCCGACAGGTTCTGGGCGTCTTCACCGATGAAGATCATAGGATCTCCCGTCGCATGGCCGAATCCCCAGAGCCAGAAACTGCTGCTCTTGCTGATGACGGGCGGCAGGCCAAGCTCATCGCCGTAGCGCACCAGCGCCCCCGCCTGGCCGTAGTTGGAAGCGGCGATATCAGCTGGCCCAACATCGTCAAACACCGCAGCGACTGCCTGAGCCTGTTCCCGCCAGCCGAGCATGTCTGCATAGTCCTGAGGCAGATCGTGAATCGATCCATCCTCCCAGCGAAACGCCTCTGCCAGTCCCAGATAGCGCATCCCGAATCGACCAAAAGTTATCGTTGATTCGATCGACAACAGAGGGATCGCGATGGGGACGGTCGCCAGGGAGCCAAAGAATACGACGAGAGGGATCGCCACGAGCCAGCGGCGCGCCTGACGTCGTTGCAACATCGACTCGATCGCAACAGCCCCCGCTGCAAGGAGCATCGCATAGGCTGGCGCGAGATAGTAGATCTTGCCACTGAACAGCAGCAGTACGGCCAGATTGCCCAGATACAACCAGGCAATGGGCCGCAGCCGCTCACCTGCTGCCGATAGCAGACACCACCACAATCCGATGAGCCAGATCGGCGTGCCATAGAGATTCACCAGCGCCTGGCTCAGCAGAAATGTGACTGGGTCGACATGAGCAAGCTGGCGACTGGCAAGCGCCCCCATATGCTCGATGACGGGAAAACCTTCCTGCCACTGCCACACGAGATTCGGTGACCAGATCACGAGTGCCAGACCTGCCGCCAGCCATGGCCATGGCGTCTTCAATTGTGACCGCTGTCGAGACAGGATCAGCCCCACGAAGGCACCCGCGAGAAACAGCAGGATCGTGTACTTCGTCAGCAGACCGGCGCCCACTACGGCGCCGAGCCAGAGCCAGTCCGACGCACGCTCATGGAGCAGTGCGCGCACGAGCAACCAGGCTGCCGCCACATAGGCCAGCTGCTCAAAGACCACCGGCTGAAACAGGATATTTGCACGCAGGTATATGACACCAACTGTAAAACCGAGTGCCGCCAGTAGTTGTGCCCAGCGCCCACCGCCCAGGTCAGCTGTGATGCGTACCGTCAGCCACAGAGTGACCGCAGCGGCCAGGGAGGGAAGCAGTCGCACCCCTGCGACCCACGTACCAAACAGGGCGTCGGCGATGGCACCGAAAAGAGCGATCATCGGTGGCACTTCCAGATATCCCCATCCCAGATGATCTCCCATGGCCAGATAGAGCAGTTCGTCGCGATGGAAACCCCAATCGCTGTGGACGAGAAAGGGCAGCAGCAGTTTGAGTAGCAGCAGGAGCGCAACCACGAGCTTGAGTGGCTGAGCAGTCTGTGCGTCTGCAAAGGACTTGATCAGACCCACTCCCCCTATCGAAGAGGGCCCCGACTCTTCTATCTTCAACTCGATTCCCTCTCTCACTTCATCTCCACAAGGTCCAATCACACCATGAGTATCAAGGTCGCCGTGATAGGTGCTGGCAGTATCGGCTTCACACGCCGCTTAATGAAGGACATTCTCACTGTACCGGAGCTTCAGGACACAGAATTCGCCTTCCACGACATCAACAAGCGCAATCTCGACATGATCGCGCAGTTGGCTCGTCGTGACATCGAAGCCAATGGCGTCGCGGCAAAACTAACGACAAGTGTTGATCGACGGCGGGCCCTGGATGGTGCGCACTACATTCTGAATACGACGCGCATCGGCGGACTCGATGCGTTTCAGACGGACATCGATATCCCCTTGAAGTATGGTGTCGACCAGTGTGTAGGGGACACACTGTGCGCGGGCGGCATCATGTATGGCCAGCGCAACATTCCGCAGATCCTCGCCTTCTGCAAAGACATCCGTGAAGTGGGTGCCACAGACGCTCTGTTCCTGAACTATGCCAACCCGATGGCTATGAATACGTGGGCAGCGCTGGAGTACGGTGGCGTCACGACGCTGGGACTGTGCCACGGAGTACAGGGGGGGCATCACCAGATCTGCAGTGTCATCGAGGGCCTGGTGAACAAGGGCAAGAAGCAAGGCAGCCGCGGCTACAGGAAGGTCACCAAAGCAGAGGTTGATATCATTGCCGCCGGCATCAACCATCAGACCTGGTATGTGCAGGTCCTTTACGACGGCAAAGACTGGACCGATCGACTACTGGAGGGATTCGAACAGCATCCGACCTACTCGCGCACGGAGAAGGTGCGTATCGACATGCTGCGCCGTTTCGGCTACTACACGACAGAATCCAATGGCCATGTCTCCGAGTATCTGCCCTGGTATCGGAAGCGCACGAACCAGATCAAGGACTGGATCGCCATGGACAGTTGGATCCAGGGCGAGACTGGCGGCTATCTGCGCGTCTGTACAGAAGGCCGCAACTGGTTCACCACGGACTTTCCCAACTGGATGAAACAGGAGCCACCCGTCTTCAGCCCCGAGACACGGTCTGAAGAGCATGGCAGTTGGATCATTGAAGCGCGTGAGACGGGACGGACCTATCGCGGCCATTTCAATGTGATGAATGACGGCGCCATTCCGAATCTGCCAGATGAGTCCATCGTCGAAGTTCCGGGGTATATCGACAAGAATGGCATCAGCATCCCCCAGGTGGGAGATCTGCCCCTCGGCTGTGCCGCCGTCTGCAACACCTCGATCTCAGTGCAGAAGATGGCCGTGGAAGCTGCCGTTCACGGTGATGTCGACTTGCTCAAACAGGCAATGATGATGGATCCCCTCGTGGGCGCCGTGTGCAATCCGCCTGAGATCTGGCAGATGGTGGACGAAATGCTCGTCGCCCAGAGCAAGTGGCTACCGCAATACAAGGCGGCTGTGCCACGAGCCAGGAAGCGCCTTGCGAGTGAGAAACCTCTGGGCACACGCAAGACAGCGGGGGCGGCTCGAGTGAAAACGAAAACGACGGCCCAAATGAAGAAGGATCGGGCCGCCGCTCGTCGGAATGCGGATGCCGCAGACAAGGGCGGCATGATGCGAAAGAAGCGGGCGTGACCTACAGTGCGAATGTGCCGTCGCCAGCGGCCACTCCAACCCATATTTGATGTGTCAGCCCATTCCCACAGGAGCACAGATCATGACGGACTTCCCGCGCACAATGGTCGGCGGCGTATCCATGCCGCGCCTGCTCGTCGGTACCAACTGGTTTCTCGGTTACTCCCACACGAGTCGTGCCCAGGACAAATTCATTCGTGACCTGCAGACTCGCGAGCGGATGGCCGACATTCTCACCGTGTTCGCGGAAGCGGGTGTGGACGCGATCATGGGACCCCACTTCACCGATGCCCTTGGACAGGCCGTCGACGACGTGGAACAGAAGACGGGTAAACCCTTCACACGTATCATCACGCCCCACTTCAACATCCTGCCAGATGGCCCTGCAGACATGGAGCCCGATAGGGTCTTTGCGCGCTGCAAGGAACAGGGTGCCACCTTCTGTCTGCCGCATATGGCCATCACGGACGCCCTTGTTGATCGTCGAGCCAAGCAGATCCGTGATCTCGACATCTATACCAGATTGATCCGTGAACACGATATGATTCCGGGTCTTTCCACACACATGCCTGAATCTGTCGTCTACGCGGATGCACAGGGCGCTGATGTGGAAACGTATATCCAGATCTACAATGCCGCCGGCTTCCTCATGCAGGTCGAAGCAGACTGGGTCATGCGCATCATTAACAATGCGAAACACCCCGTCATGTCGATCAAACCCCTCGCTGCCGGTCGACTGTTGCCGGTTGTAGGTCTGTCCTTCGTCTGGAATACTCTACGCGATCAAGACATGGTCACCATTGGCACCACGACGGCCGACGAAGCACGGGAGATCATCGACCTGTCTCTGCAAATTCTCGAGCGTCGCACGCCGGACTACGAACTTCAAGGCACGCGTAGCAAAGCATCTCTGCAGACTGCCGCTGGCTGATCGCGTCGATCTTGCCCGCCGCACACCAGGCCGGAAATCAAGGTGCACCGGTGCCACCCTTTGGCGGCATCGGTGCCGCCTTCGATCCGCTGGCTGACCTCCACTTCGCCCAGATCACAGACATGCACCTGTCCACCGAGCGCCGCTGCCTGCCGCAAGATCTGCGTGAAGACCTGACACGAATCCTCGATCACCACAGTCTCGATTTCATCATCGCCAGTGGCGACCTCACAGCAGGTGGCAAACCCGCAGAATTTGCCGCCCTTCGACAGATCTTCGACGACCTGCCAGTGCCTGTCTATCCGGCCCCCGGAAATCACGACGACGACAGTGGCACCGACGCGGTCGCCTATCGACATCAACTGGGTCCCCTACACTACAGCACCGACATCGGGTCGCTGCATCTGGTGGTGTATGATGGCGAAGCCTGGCAGCGAGAGGGGCTCCGTTCCGCTGGCAACCAGGAGTCCTTCCCGTGGATCGCCTCTAGTATTGATGCGTGGCTCGACACGGATCTTGCTGCGCAACCGGCAGATCGGCCAATCCTCGTAGTCAATCACTTTCCCTGGGGCGATGAACTCTACGCACGCCTGCATCAACATCGAATCATCGGCGTGCTTTCTGGCCACTGGCACTCGAGTCGTCGTCATCTCGACGCAGGCGGCATCACCCACTATGCAACACCGACTCTCTGTTTTGGGGGTATCGATCAAACCCCACGAGGCTATAGGGTCTTCGACTATACCGACCACGTACTGCGATGTGAGAGTCGGAGCCTCACACCCAAGACACTGTGGCCGGGGATCGATCGAGTAGAAACACCTCAACCTGGTTCTGCTTCGTGTGTCCCAACAGCAGATGAATGGCCGCAGTTTCATGGTGGTCCGCGGCGCACCGGTTCCCGCGTCGATGGTCCAACCCCCGAGTTGCGACAGGCATGGTCAGCATCGATCGACGGTGGCATACATACAGCGGCCCCAGTCTTGCACCAGGGCCGACTCATGCAGACGACGTGGGATGATGACGATGGCCGCGGCGCTGGTGTGACGGCACTGGATGCGGTCACGGGAGAGCAGCAGTGGAGCTTCTCGACCGCTGCATCCGTTCGTCATTCGGCGGCCTGCATGGATGAGGGCGTCTTTGCACTGACCATCACTGGCAAGCTGGTGGCACTGGATCACACAGATGGAGCACTGCATTGGGCCTACGACTTACCCCATCCAGACAAGCGCTGGGTCTACAGCTCACCCCTGGCCTTTGAAGGTCGGATCTTCGCCGGTGTCTCATCTCATCTTGTCGCCCTCGACGCACAGAGTGGTGTCGTCCACTGGGTCCGTGACGATCTGGGCTGCGAAGACTGGATCTCATCCTATCCGTCGCCAGCTACGGACGGTCAACACCTTGTCGTTGCATTCTACAGTCAGCCGACGAGTCTCATCGTCCTTGATCTGGCGACGGGGGCCACCATCTGGCAGCGTGATGGCGAGAAATCCAACCACGTGTATTCCACGCCTGTCATCGGCGACGGTGTACTCTATGCCGTGAGTGGCTCCGCCCTTCGCTGTCTGAGTTTGTCCACGGGCAACCTTCATTGGGAGTGCCCCGTCTCGTTGCAGAGGATTCAGACAACACCGGCTCTGACAGATGATTACCTCATCCTTTCGACAGGTTCCGGCGAGGTACATGCCGTCGCCATCGACACGGGTCGCATCGTGTGGACGTGGCAAGTGGAGACCCACACACCACTGTTCACACCCTATCTACGGGAAGGCCCCACAACATTGAGCTCACCCGTGGTGGCCGGTGACCTCGTGTGGGTCAGTGCCGCAGATGGCTATGTCTACTGCCTGAGCCTGCAGACCGGTGCCCTTGCAGGTCTTCTTTCCATGAACAGTCCTCTCGGTGCCGCACCTTTGCCGAGTACTGATGCTCTATGGATTGGGGCAACGGACGGAACGATCAGATGCCTGTGTGCCTGACGAGCGCATACGAGGACACTTTGCGCGCCTACAGATACTCGATCATGCCATCATGGCCATGGCTGACCTGGGCCGAGCTGCCTAGATCCCTGAGAATCTGTCGCGTCAGACTCAGTTTGTGCTGCAGATCGTCATCGGTGTGATCGGGGTCGTGGTGCGGAACGATCCAATGCTCCGGTTGAATGAGGCCTACCAGAGCACAAGCATTGCCGACACTTGAATGCCCCCACCCCACCTTGCTGCCATACTCCGGATTCGTGTATTGGGCCTCGTGAATCAGAACATCTACATCGGCGAGGAAGGCCAGTTGCTCGCGGTGGACGGCAAGGCGTTCGTCATTCGGCGCCAGGTCAGCAGGGTCTCCCAGATAACCTTTGAGAAATTCGTTGTCAGGAAAGAAGGCCAGTCTGCGATCACCTACTTGGATTTTGTATCCCACTGCCGCACCGGGATGCACCGCGTGCGCCCACGTGATGGTCACGTCGCCGATCTGCAGTGATCCTTCAACGAGATCGGCAAAGCGCAGCTGCGCCTGCATGTCTTCCATTTGCACGGGGAAATAGGCCCGATCGAGCTGGCCTCCGAAAATCGATTCCACATCCTTGTCGACATTGTGAGGTGCGTGAATATCGATCTCATATCCGGGGATATAAGCAGGCGAGAAAAAGGGAAACCCTTGTATATGATCCCAGTGGGTATGGGTGATGAATAGGTGCACAGGTCTGGGGCCTGCTGCGGCGAGCGCCCTGCCGGCATCGCGAATACCCGATCCCGCATCAAAGAGGATATGTGTATCACCACTTACCACCTCCATGCAGGTCGTATTGCCACCGTGACGCACATAGTCGGGGCCCGAGACGGGAATCGAACCACGAGTCCCCCACAGTCGGATCGTGGTCGCCGTCGCCGATCGAATCTGCGGATTGTATTCGGCTACTTGGACCATATCGCTGTCGACGCCTGCATCTCGCGCCACCTCCGCAGTGCCCAGGGCGGCCGCTACGGCGTCTACCAATTTCTGTCGCGACACAGGTTTGGCGAGAAAATCGACGGCGCCCAATTCGCCCGCTTGCTCAATCTCCGTCTTGTAGTCCTTGGCGGAACAGACGATCACGGAGATCTCCGCCATTTGCGGATCTCCCTGCAGCTGCTCCAGCACCTGAAATCCGTCGAGCTTGGGCATCATCAGATCGAGAACCAGCACGTCAGGACGGCGCTCGCGGGCCATGGCCAGACACTGTTCCCCGTCCGCGGCGCGATTTACTTCGAAGCCGGCCTGGCGCAGGGCGGCCGCCATCGTCATCGCCAGAACGTCGGAGTCTTCGCTGAGCAGTATAGTAGGGCACAGAAGGCATGATCTAATCACGGTCTCCAGAATTTTGACAGATGTGCAAGCAAAGGCGTCCAGACCTTTGCGGCAACCGCGTCAGGATGAGGTGCGTCGCGGCGGCCCTGCCGTGAAAGAGCCACATGCCTACATTCAATTCCTGCACCTGAGCCCTACAACTGGAGCTGTCCCACTGTGACTGCCGTGATTGAATCCTGTCCCGATCAGATTTCCGCCGCCCACCGAGCGCAATACACTGAACTGGGATATGTCGCCTTCCAGAATGTGCTATCTCCAGAGGAAGTGGAGGCTGCCCGGGTCGCCTTACGCGAGGTGACCCATTCCATGATGCGGCAACTCGAGACGGGTCAGGCCAGTCTTCAACAGGCTCCAGCAGGAGCAACGAAGAACTATGCAGGTCCCCGCGTCGTGACTGAGACGGGGTGTGCGATTCATTTTGAGTCTGGCGTCGATCCGCGTGCATTGACGCCGGAAGAGGCTGAATTGAACTATCGCAAGCTACACGACTATGACCAGCAACATCCGGTCTTTCAGAATCTCGTTGAGCATACCAAGATCCGTGGCTTTCTTGGTGATCTGATCGGCCAGGAGATGGTCCTGAAGGCGACGATGGCACTCTCCAAACCACCTTTCATCGGTTCGGAGAAGCCCTGGCATCAGGACAATGCCTATTTCAACTGGCTCCCCCTGGATATGGTAGGTACGTGCTGGCTCGCCCTGGATGACGCGACCATCGACAATGGCTGCATGCATCTGTTGGTCGGCCAACATCAGCGCGGCCCCCTGCGCCACCATCACACGATCGATTGTGAGATCCTTCCGGACCGTATTGATCCAACCCAAGCCACACCCGTGGAACTGACAGCGGGCGGAGCGCTGTTTTTCTCTGCTCTGCTGCCACATCAGACACCGCCGAATAGCTCTCCAGAGCGGCGGCGAGCCCTGCAATTCCAGTATCGAGGTGTCGAGGCACACCAGGTCTCACAGGAGGAATTTGGCAAGGTCTTCGCCGAAGCGGACGGACAACCTGCGTCCTGTGCTCTGGCCTACGAAAATGGCTGAGCCGCACCGCTTGCCTGCTAAGAAACACTTGATTATTGTCGAGCCCTGATGGAAACCTACCCTGACTATGCTTTCTTCGGCACGCTGCTTGTCGTGGGCACGATTCTCGGCATTGCACCGGTCGTGGCACCACTGTTTCTGGCGCCGCGTTCACGTGGCCGCAAGACCCTCGACACCTATGAGTGTGGTGTCGACACCGAGGGCAGTGCGTGGATGCGCTTTGACATTTCGTATTACCTGTTCGCACTGATTTTCGTCGTCTTTGAAGTAGATGTCCTCTATATCCTGCCTGTGGCCCTTGTCTTCGACACGAGCGCCTATGTCTGGCGTGACCTGGTCGAACTGACCCTCTTTATCGGCATCCTCTTCCTCGCGGTGATATATGCGTGGAAGCAGGGCGTGCTGAACTGGCGATCGTAACAGTGGCCGAGAGCACACAGCCCGAGTCGGCCCAGATCGACTCAGATCCCACGCAGGTCGACCCTGATCTACTCGTAGAGCAAGTCAAGCCGCTGGTTCATCTTGATACCCTTGAAAATCTGCTCAATCACGCGCGCGCAAATTCCCTCTGGCCGCTGACCTTCGGACTCGCCTGCTGTGCCATTGAAATGATGGCCGTCGGCGCATCACGATTCGACCTGGATCGGATCGGCGCCGGGGTCTTCCGTCCCAGTGCACGGCAAGCGGACGTGATGATTCTCGCTGGCACCATCTCGCGCAAGATGGGCCCCGTCATTAAGACCTTGTGGGACCAGATGCCGTCGCCAAAATGGGCCATCGCCATGGGCGGTTGCACCATCGATGGAGGGCCCTTCAAATACCCCGGACAATACGCCATCATCGAGGGCGCAGACCGCATCATCCCCGTAGACGTGTATGTACCGGGATGTCCACCACGCCCTGAAGCGCTCTTTGCCGGAATCCTCAGGTTGGAAGAGAAGATCAAAGCCGGCGATACGGGCTGGGGGAAGTCAGCGTGAGCGAGTTGGCGGACAACATCACCGCCATGGAGGGCGTCACAGTCGGTGACGCTGGGGACGTCGCGAAGGGATGCCAACACCAACTTCGTTGTGAACTTGCTGCGCTTCGACCGGCCGCCGCCCTGTGCAAGCAATCTGGCTATCATCTTGAGCACATCACCTGTCTGGATCTACGGGCCGACGAGGGTGGGTGCATGCGTCTGGCCTATCAGTTCAATCAACAGGGCGCGCCCGATCGACTGCTGCTGCATGTCGAGATTGCCCCCGATGCACATGGCGTCACCATCAGTGATCTGTTTCGGGGTGCCGACTGGTATGAACGCGAGGTCTTCGACATGCATGGTGTGATCATCGACGGGCACGCTGATCTGCGACGCCTGCTGATGCCAGAAGACTACGTGGGTCACCCCCTGTTGAAGGACTTCACTGATGAAGATCCGGAGCGACATATCATGGCCGCTCCTATGCCGGCGCCTGAAGCCAAAAATGAAGGCTGAGGCTGAGGGGCGATGACTGATACGATCGAGTTGGTGCCGGATGCCAGTGATCCGGAAACGTATTTTCTCAACATGGGCCCGCAGCACCCCTCGACGCATGGTGTGCTACGCATCAGACTGCATTTGGAGGGCGAGCGCATCCTCGCCGCTGATCCGATCATCGGTTACGGACATCGTGCCCATGAGAAAATGGCGGAGAACCGCGACTATCTGCAGTTCCTGCCCAATTCCAGTCGTATCGACTATCTATCGGGCATGATTTACAACCTGGCCTACTGCCAGGCGATCGAGCACGCGCTCGAATTGGAAGTACCGGAACGCGCGCAGATCATCCGCATCATCTGCGGTGAACTCAATCGGATCTCCAGTCACCTGCTTTGGCTCGGCACCTTCGTACTCGATCTGGGTGGATTCACCCCCTTCCTCTACGGCTTCGACGATCGCGAGAAGATCCTCGACATTCTCGACTCGATCACCGGATCCCGCCTTACCTACTGCTATGGTCGTTTTGGTGGGGTGACGATGGATGTAGATGATGTGTTTCTGCGTCGCACCGCTGACTTTTGTGACTACTTCAAGACGCGCCTGAGCGAGTATCACGAGTTGGTCACTGGCAATGTGATCTATCAGCACCGTACGAAAAATGTCGGTGTCATCGGCACTGAGCTGATTCAGGATTATGCCCTCTCCGGTCCCGTGCTGCGCGCCGCCGGCGTGGCGCAGGATGTGCGCAAAGACGAACCCTACGGAGGGTATGAGCGCTTCGACTTCGATGTACCAATTGGTGAACGTGGCGGCGACTGCTTCGATCGCCATACGGTGCGCATGGAGGAGATGGTGCAGAGCATGCGCATCATTGAGCAAGCGCTGGCCTGTATTCCTGAGGGCCCCATCATGGCGCCGAAGGCGCCGAAGCGTTTCCGCCCCCCAGCAGGCGACTATTACTTCGCCGTCGAATCCGCGCGTGGACACTTCGGGATCTTCATCACCAGCGACGGTTCAGATGTGCCAGTGCGTAACAAGCTGCGCACGCCTTCTTTCGTAAATGTCTCCACCATGCCCATCGTTCTGCCCGGCACGATGCTCGCCGATACGGTCGCGGTTCTGGGCAGTATCGACATCGTCGTTCCTGAGATCGACCGATGACGGATTTTCCGCAAATCTTCGGTGGTCATTGGCCGGCCGTGCTGGCGGCGACGGCGGCGATCATGGGATTCATCACCGTCAACGCATTGGCGCTGATCTGGCTCGAGCGCAAGGTGAGTGCGCGCATACAACGACGCTACGGACCGACAGAAGTCGGCCCCTTTGGACTGCTGCAGACACTGATGGATGTGGTGAAACTCGTCGGCAAGGAGCTCATCACACCCGACCACGTGCACAAGACGCTGTATCTGATCGCGCCGGTCCTCGTCTTTGCGCCCCTCTTGGCGTTGCTGTCCTTGATCCCCATCGATGAGGGATGGGTCTTCCACGACTACGACATCGCCCTCGTCTTACTCCTGGCATTTTCAAGTTTGAACATCATCGGCATCTTTGCTGCGGGGTGGGGCTCGAACAACAAATACGCTCTGCTTGGGGCGGTACGTGCCGTAGCGCAGAATATCTCCTACGAGATCCCCCTGCTGCTGGCCGTGATCCCCATCGTGCTCATGACGCGGTCTTTGAGTTTGTACGAGATCGCCAGCGCGCAGGGCAGCTATCCCTTCGTGCTTGTTCAGCCTCTGGCGGCGCTCATTTACTTCATCGCAGGTACGGCCGAGACCAATCGCGCCCCCTTCGATATTCCTGAAGCGGAGTCGGAACTGGTCGCCGGGTTCCACACGGAATACTCAGGCATGCGCTTTGGTGTGTTCTTTCTGGCCGAATTCACCCACATGGTCATCATCTGTTCTGTGGCGACGATTCTGTTCCTCGGCGGCTGGAATGGTCCTTTGCTTCCGGGTTGGCTGTGGTTCTTTCTGAAGGTGTATTCACTGATTCTGGTCATGATGTGGTTCCGCTGGACCTTTCCACGACTACGTTTCGATCAACTCATGTCCCTCGCCTGGATGATTCTGGTACCGCTGGCCCTCGTGAACCTTCTTGCCACCACTGTCCTCATCAAGCTTCTCTAGGCGCGCTCGCATGATCAAAGAGACAATCGTCGGTGCCCGCTCGCTGCTGACCGGCATGAAGGTGACCTTTCTGAATGCCTTCAAGAAACCTGTCACATCACAGTATCCACGTGAGCGGATCGAGATGTCCGAGGCCTATCGGAATGTCATCGTCCTCGTGGAAAAGGATGATGTCGGGTCTCATGATTGCATCGACTGCGGTATGTGTGAACGGGTGTGCCCCTCCTTCTGTATCAAGGTGGAGGGTGAGCGACCAGAGGGCATGAAGCGCAAACGCGCGACGCGCTTCGAAGTCGACTTCGCCTTGTGTTCGGAGTGTGGTTTGTGTCTGGACGTATGTCCCACAGACACCCTCGGCTACAGTCGTGAATTCGACCAGGCAGGTTATGGCAGGAACGATTTCCTATACGACCTGCTGGTCCCCTATCGCGAACGTGAAGAGACGGTGCGCACCACATTGCGTGCAGCCGAGGCGGAAGCTGCTGCTGCAAAGAAGGCCGCTGCTGCAGCCAAAGCGGCGGCCAAGAAAGCAGCAGACGAGACGGGAGAAGGCGATGACAGCTGAAACCATCGTTGTCGGCGTGTTCGTCATCGTCGCCGTGGCCGGTGCTGTTTTGGCCGTTCGCTCGCAGCAGATCCTGCACAACATCATTGGCCTTGGCATCAGCCTCTTCGGCATTGCTGGTCTGTTTCTGCAATTGGGTAGCCCTTTCGTAGCGGCCATGCAGGTGCTCATCTACATCGGCGGTATCGTCGTGGCCATTGTGTTTGCCATGATGCTCTCCATGGCGATGACGATCAATCCACCCGCACGAAATCTGCCGAAGACGATCTTCGCAGCCATTGGATCAGGCCTGTTTTTCGCGGGACTCGTGGGATTGTTGAGCAAGACGCACTTCGTGACAAGACCGACAGCGGCTGATGAAGCCTGGGCGGTGAGCCGTATCGGCAACGCCCTCCTCGAGCACTACAATCTCGTCTTCGAGACTCTGTCCGTCGTCTTGTTGCTGGCAATTGTCGGCGCCATCCTCATTGCCCGACGAGACAGGACGCCCGCATGACCCTCGAGATGTATTTACTCCTTAGTGCGGTCTTGTTCTGCCTCGGTCTGTTTGGCGCATTGTCGCAGCGAAATCTGATTGCGGTTCTGATTGGCGTCGAACTGATGATGAACGCCGCAAGCCTGAACTTCATGGCTTTTAATCGCTTCAGTGTGACCGACCCGTCCACGGGACAGGTCTTCGTCCTCATCATCATCGGTCTTGCTGCCGCCGAGGTGGCCATCTTCCTGTCCATCATCCTCAACCTGTATCGCCAGCGTCGGACCATCGACCCTGAGTCGATCACAGAATTGAGATACTGACATGGACACAACCCATCTGATCATCGCCACGACCTTCGCACCCTTCGTCAGCTTCGTGATCGCTATACTGTTTTTGCATCGGTCGCCACGTCTGGCACAGGCCATCGTGATCACCGGCGCTGCCGTTGCACTCGGTTGTGCCGTGCAACTCTGGCTTGCGGGTCCTGTTGAGCCGCTGCGGTATCTGTGGTTCACGAGTGGTGCGATCGAGTTGCATTTCGGCTTCCTGCTCGACGGTCTGAATCTGATGTTTGGCGTTGTCGTGGCTCTGATCACCCTATGTGTCATCATCTACTCCGTCGGCTACATGGCACATGATCCGTCGAAGACACGCTACTTCGCTTTGCTGGCATTTTTCGAGTGGGCCATGCTCAGCTTCGTGTATGCTGTCGATCTGTTGCAGTCTTTCATTTTCTGGGAGCTCGTCGGACTTGCGTCTTTTTTCCTTATAGGATTCTGGTATCAGAAAGCCTCTGCAGCCGAGGCAGCTCGCAAAGCATTTCTGATGACGCGAATCGGCGATGTCGGACTTTTGGTCGGCATCCTCGTCGTCTTGATGACGGCTGGACATTTCGACATTCCTGGTCTCCTTGATCCTGAGCGCGGACTGGTTGCACGTGTTGCCCCGGCAACGCTAACAGCGATCACTCTGCTGATCTTCATAGGCATCGTGGGTAAGAGTGCCCAGTTCCCGCTGCACACATGGCTTCCTGACGCGATGGAAGGCCCCACGCCCGTGAGCGCGTTGCTGCACTCAGCCACCATGGTTGCCGCCGGCGTTTTTCTGATGGCCCGTCTTTATCCGCTCTTTCTTGCCGCAGAAACGACACGCAGCATCATTCTTGTGATTGCCACGGTGACGGCCTTGCTGGCGGCGACGATGGCCATGGTTGATCGTGACATCAAGAAGGTCCTCGCCTATTCATCGATCTCGCAGCTCGGCTTTATGTTGATGGCCCTCGCCGCGGGATCTCTGTTTGCCGGTGTTTTCCATCTGATCACCCACGCCATGTTCAAGGCGCTGCTCTTTCTCTGCTCCGGGTTGTTCATCCATCACTTTGCCACCAATGATCTGGAACAGATCGGTCAGGCTGGTGGGCGAAGCATGAAACTGACAACCATTGGTCTGCTCGTCGGCGGTGCTGCACTGGCAGGCGTACCGCCGCTGAGTGGATTCTTCAGCAAAGAAGAGATCTTCGCCGCCCTCGGTCACGGCAGTGGCACGGTCTTCACCATTGCCGCTCTTGTCGTGGCATTTCTGACGGCCTACTACACGTTCCGCATGATCTTTCTCATCGTGCTGCCAGCTCGATTTGAACCGGCCTCGGGCAGCGACGAAGATGCGCACGGTAGTGCCGAGCCCTGGACGATGGTTTTTCCTGTCGCCGTATTGACGGTGGGCGCCGCCATTGGCGGCCTGTGGGGACAGCAGATCGCAGCTGCTTTGAACGTGCAGGCGCCGACGCATACGCTCGGATCGATGCTCCCCGCCATCGGCGTCGTCCTAGGGGGAATTGGTCTGGCCTGGGTTGACTTTGGCCGCGGTGAGCGCGCCGGTTTCCTGTCCCGCCTTCCAGCGCTACAGACGCTGTTCAGCAATGGCTGGTATATCGATACGTTGTATCGAGCCGTCTTTGTTCGCCTGACGAATTGGCTGGCGACCTTGCTTCACGGAGTCGAAGTGAAGGGACTTGATGGTGGATTTGATCAGGTCGGCTTTGGTTTACTACGCTCTGGAGATGGGTCGCGAAGCCTGCAGAGTGGATGGGTGCAGTTTTACGGAGGTTGTGTCGTGCTTGTCATTGGCGCCATCGCCCTCTACGTCGGCATGGGAGGCTAAGTGGACGCCCTGCCACTACTGAGCGCCATCCTGCTGAGTCCCGTTCTTGGCCTTGGGCTGATTCTGCTTGTCCCAGGGGGCGCTGCCCGCCTTGTGCGCTGGATCAGTCTCGTGTCGGCGACGGTTGCGTCCCTGTTGAGTATCCATCTGTGGCACAGCTACGACACGGCCTCAGGGGGCCTGCAGTTTGTCGAGCGGCTACCCTGGGTCGAGGCACTGGGTATCTCCTACCACCTGGGCGTCGATGGTTTCGGCACGATTTTGGTCATGTTGAATTCCATCGTCTATCTCACAGGCGTTTTGACGATGTGGGAGTTGACCGAGCGCGTGAAGGGATTCTTTGGCTTCATGTTGCTGTTGGTGGTAGGTGTCTACGGCGTGTTCATGTCCCAGGATTTGTTCTTCTTTTTCTTCTTCTACGAGATCGCCGTGGTTCCCATGTATCCCCTGATCCTGATCTGGGGAAGTGGCAACCGTGACTATGCGGCGATGAAGCTGATGTTGTTCCTGCTTGCCGGTAGTGCGCTGCTATTTCCTGCCTTGCTGACGATCTACCATTCCTCGGGACTGGGCACCTTCGACATGGTCCTGCTGAGTCAGCATCATTTCGACCCGGACCTGCAGATCTTCCTCTATCCGTTGATCTATCTCGGATTCGGCGTTCTGGCGGGCATGTTCCCGATTCATGGCTGGTCGCCCACGGGGCATGTGGCTGCACCATCCGCCGTGTCGATGTTGCATGCGGGCGTATTGATGAAACTGGGTGCTTTTGGAATCCTCAGTGTCGGTATTCGTTTGCTGCCTGTGGGAGCCACGTATTGGGCACCCACTTTCACCGTCCTTGCCACCATCGGCATCGTCTATGGTGCGTTTGTCGCCATCCGCCAGACTGATTTCAAATTCGTCATTGGCTTTTCATCCGTGTCCCATATGGGCATCGTCCTGCTTGGCCTCAATCTGGCCACCCTTGGCCAGGCGGGCGACGACGCACTCAATGGTGCCGTCTTCCAGATGTTTGCCCATGGCATTATGACAGCGTTGTTCTTTTCGACCGTCGGTTTTATCTACGACCGGGCGCACTCAAAAACCATTGCAGACTTTGGCGGGCTGGGCGCACAGATGCCCCGGGCAGTGTCGATCTTCATCGTCGCCGGTCTTTGCGGAGCGGGTCTCCCGGGTCTTGCCAGCTTCTGGGCAGAACTGCTCGTCTTTCTGGCCGCATTAAAGACGTATCCCCTCGTCGGTCTCGTCATCATCGGCGGTCTCGTGCTGACGGCTGTCTACATTCTGCGCGTTTTCCGCGAAGCGTTCTTTGGTGAGGTCAATCCTCGTTGGGAATCATTGCGTGAATTGGATCTGGTCGGCTGGCAATTGCTGCCAAGGGCGATTCTTGTCGGTGTGCTTCTGTTCTTCGGCTTTTTTCCGCGCGCACTCCTCGACGTCATCGACGGCACGACGACGACCTTCCTCGCTCGCTTCTGGATGCAGTGATCGTGGAACCTTCTCTCTTTGCACCTGAACTGATTGCGCTCTTAGGCGGCCTGCTGTTATTCGGCGCCCCACTTCTTGGCGCCGGGTCGACGACGAATTGGCGTTTGGCCATTGTCATCGGACTCGCCACGGTTGCTGGTGCGATCTGGACACTACCCATGTCGGGCGACGCATTCGCCCCAGGCATCTACCACATCGACGCGTTCTCGCAGAGTGTGAAGGTCGTTCTCGCGCTCGGGTATCTGCTGGTCATTCTGGGCGCCCGTGAGCCACTGACCCTCAGGGCTCACGCCTGGTGTGAACTGCCCATGTTCCTGCTCATGGCAACGGTGGGCATGATGATCATGGTGTCAGCGACGGAGTTGCTGACCCTCTACATCGGCATGGAGTTGGCCGCCTACCCGGTGTACATCGTCATTGCTCTGCATCGGAATCCAGCGGTGGGCGCAGAGAGTTCAACGAAATACATGGTGCAGGGGATGATGGCCTCGGCCGTATCCCTCTACGGCATGAGTTTCCTCTATGGACTGACGGGGTCGACGTATTTCAGCGCCATGGGAGTGCAGATCAGCACCCTGGCGGCGACACCGCTCTTCTGGTTTGGCATCGTGCTGCTGCTCTCAGGCTTTCTATTCAAACTTGCCGTGGCACCCTTTCACTTCTGGGCGGCCGATACATACGAGGCCTCTCCCCATGAGGTGATCACCTTCGTCGCGAGTGTCTCGAAGGTTGCCGCCATCGCCCTGTTGTGCCGCATCATGTCTCTCGTCATCCCCGCCGGATCTGAGGCCATGGGTCTGCAGAGCATTCTGATGTGGTTCGCCCTGGCCGCCATGACGCTGGGAAATCTGGCGGCTCTACGGCAGTCTGACCTGAAGCGATTGCTTGGATATTCGGCTGTCGCGCACGCCGGTTATGCGCTGATTGGTGTGCAGGCCATGTCCGCGAGTGGTTTGACGGCAGCCCTGTTCTACGCCGTCGGCTATGGCGCCATGTCGCTGATTTGTTTTCTCGTGATCGCCGCCGTCGGACGCGATCAGGATCGTGTTGCCATTGAGGACATGTCAGGTTTGTGGCAACGTTCCCCCGGGATGGCCCTCGTGTTTCTCGTGGGTCTTCTGGGTCTGATTGGCCTGCCGCCGACGGTGGGATTCATCGGCAAGTGGTTTCTCTTCTCCGCTGCCATCGAACAAGGCCAATTCATGCTGGTCCTCGTTGCCGCCATCAATGCAACGATCGCCCTCTACTACTATCTGGTCATCTTGCGGCAGATCTATCTGGTGGAGGCGACGGCAGAAGCGCCTGCCGTGAAGTGGACACCGTCCCTGGTGATAGCCACGACTGTTGGCAGCGTCATCGTTGTGGGGATGGGCGTCCTGCCCGGCGCCGCGTGGGATCTGGCGGCCCTTGCCGTGGCAGCTCTACTGGGCTGAAGCCTTCCAGCTCCTAGAGACGACCACCCCGCCACACTTGACCACCCCTCTGCCATAGGGTGGCGACCTCTTCAGACATCCAGCACGTATTTGGCGAGTGGACTGATCCGCGCCGCTGACTCAGCGCGTAGATACTCCTTCTGATTCGTCTGCTGCGCATGTTCGCGGGCGATGAAGGCGCAGTGCAGTAAGCGGCGAGAGGCTGAGGTGCTGCGATTGTGCGTGCAACCGTGCCAGGCGTTGCCATTGAAGATTCCCACGGAGCCAGCTGGCGCACACAGATAGACCTCATCCGGATGGCGTGCCAGGGGATCGTCGGTGGCATCGTGCACAGTCTCGGTCAGCAGATGGCTGCCGGGGACCAGCCTCGTGGCGCCATTGCCTGGCGTCACATCGTCGAGCATCCACATGGAGTTCACCACGTGATATTGACCCGTGCCACGCTCACCACCCCAGTCAGCATGCAATCCCTGCTGGCCATAACCTGGCAACGGATCGTGAGCATTCAGCGAGTGCAGTTTGAAGGGGCGCTGAAGGACATGCCACACAGCCGCTAGTAACTGCGACTGAATGTAGACGTTGTCGAAGATCGCTCCCTTGTTGACCAGGTCAGCAAGCCGGCGCACGCCTTCCATCTGGGCGACCTCTTTGCCCGCATCTGTGCCCTCCGTCTGGCAGACCTGCTCGAAGGCGTCGCGCAGACCAGCCAGCCAGGTGGGGTTGATGATTCCTTGCAGAATCGTGTAGCCCTGCTCGTCCAGCTCGCGGGCATTTTCGGCATCCAGCGCTGTCGGTTCGAGGCCTAAATCGATTAATCGTGGATCCATCCGTCGTGCCTCAGGCCCGCGGCCATTGTTCGTGAAATGTCTCGTATCTGGCAACTGCTTCTACGTCCAGCTCAACACCCAGCCCGGCGCCCTTGGGCACAATCGCGACGCCATCGGCCACGAGGGGTCGTTTTAGCAAACTGTGTTCGTGCACAAAGTTGCCACACAGATCGCTGCCATAGGTGCAATTGCTTGCCGCTGCCGAAGCGTGCAATCTGAACGCATCGAAGACACCCAGATCGACATTCGACGCCTGCCAGACAGGGATGTCTGCAGCACCCGCAATGCGAGCCATGTCGAGGAAGGCCCAATCGGAGGGCGCCACATTGATCGCGTCCACGGCGTCCATATCGATGGCGTGGATGACCTGTAGCGCATTCTGGAAATGGGGCGCCACCTTCACCGTCGTCTCGCCACGCAGCCGACGGTAGTCTTCCATGTCATCCTTGGGCATGGGATCTTCGAAGACCACATCGAGGCCGTCGAGGCGGCGGGCCAATTCGAGACTGTTCGCAAGATTGTGGAAATTGTGGCCCGGATCCATGACGATCCGCATGTCGGGTGCTACCTCGTGGATAGCAAAAGCACGCTCAGCGACATTGCCGTCCTCCCAGGTGCATTTCATCTTGATCCCGTGGAAGCCCAGTTCGAGCGCACGACGTGCCGCAGCAGCCGTGTCCTCTACCCCCATGCGGGCAATCCAATAGTCGACGAGAATCTCGTCTTGCATTCGACCACCGAAGATGCGACACAGAGGCCAGTCGATCTGTTTTCCGATCAAATCGAGCAAGGCGATCTGCCAGCCACCGCCACCCAGTGTGCGTGGTTCGAAGTCGCGCACGTCTTTGCCCAGCAGGTCAGGCGGGGACTCCTCCCGAACATCGAAGTAGGGCCCACCCATACCGATCCCCGTATGCCCAGCGTCGGTGTGGATGTAATAGAGATCCTGCAGACGCTCACTGATCGGTTGGGGATAGCTTGAGGTGAATTCCTCGTAGTCGGGTGGCGACAGGATACCGGGCATGAATGGCACCTGCACACTCCGGCGTTCCAGATGGGTGATCTTCACGTGCGTCCCCAGGTAAATTTCGTCTCAGTCACTGCCATTGATTCCATCCCGCTACGCCAAAGGCGGGTGCCAGGGGCAACGGATCGAGAGTTTCTTCCATACGGTGACGCAGGAGCTTGTGGTGCTGCTCAAGAATGGCTCGACTCGCTGCGTCCCCGACAAGATTGGTCATCTCCCAGGGATCGGCTTGCAGATCGAACAGCTGCCACGGCTTCGCCCCCGTTTCTCTGTCGCCTTGGACGGTGTATTTGTAGCGCTGTGATCGGAAGCCACGCCACACTTCGTCGTGGAAGGGCAATCCAGGCCGCAACTCAGCAACAAATTCGAGCAACACCCCTTCGCGACCGAGTTGGTCTGTGTCGCCGCGAATCAGATCACTCAAATCCGTCCCCGGCAACTCGTCGCGAGGTGAGCGTCCGGCCAGACCCAGGAAGGTCGGGAACAGATCCTCCGTGCACGTCGGCTCCTGCAGCACGGTACCGGCACGCTGGGGTTGCCGCGGATCATAGACAATCAACGGCACGCCGACGGATTCTTCCCACGGACGTTGCTTACTGACCACGCCATGGGCACCGAGACTCTCGCCGTGATCTGCGAGGAAGACGACGACTGTATCCTCTGCCAGTCCCAACTCCTCCAGCACAGCCCGCATGCGTCCTACATTCGTGTCAAGGTTTTCCACCATGGCATAGTAAATCTTGCGCTGTAGGGTCCACGCCTCCCGCTGTTGATCTGTCTCGGCGGTAAAGTTTGGTGGCAACTCGATCTCGCGTGCCTTCCACTGCGCCTCCAACTCGGATGGCGCCTCATAGGGTGGATGCGGCGCCTCAACGGACACAACCATGCAGAAGGGACGGGATTTGTCACGTCCCTCCTTCAAGTAGTCACAGGCGACATCTACGAGTCCATCCGTCTGGTAACCATTGATGGGAATCGGCGTGGTGTCGTCATCTTCGAAGTAGCAGGTATCGAAGAATCCATTGCGTAGTTCGAAGCCGAACCATTTCTCCCAACGTCCCTGATAGGGCCGACGCACGGGTGTACGATTGCATTGCTCCGCCGAACCCATACGACCATGGCCACCGTCCAGATGCCACTTGCCCACGTAGATCGTCTCGTAGCCGCCCTCATTGAATTCATCCGCCAGCGTCCGTTCCGCCGGGGACATGCGCCATTCGATTCCAGGCACCAGACGTGTGTGTGCATAGTGGCCCGTCATCATCGTGAAGCGAAAGGGCACGCAGATCGGATAGGTTGAATTTGACTGGGCGAAGCGTACACCATCAGCGGCGAGCTGGTCGATGTGTGGCGTACGACTGTTCGGATCGCCGTGGCACGCCAGCGCCTGACGTCGCAACTGATCGCTGAGGATGATGAGCAGATTCGGAGACGTCGTCACAGTTGGCTTCTCTATGATGTGAGGGAGACGTATAACAGCGCCACGAAGGCCGCCACAATACTGCATGCAAGACCCAGAGCAAAGGGTCGCGTGCCACCCGCCTTCAGGGCGCGAAATTCAGTCAACAACCCCACGCCGGCGATGGCCGTCGTGATCAACCATCCCGCTGCCAGACCCAAAACCTGCGCCAAATCCATCGTGCGATCGCCAGCGCCAAAGAGAAAGCGGTCCGTCATATGGAAGGTGACTTCGGGCAGGAATCCGGAGGTGCGCAGCAGGGCCGCCACAAGAAAGAGCAGCACGAAGGACGGTACCAATTTGCGATACTCAATACCGCCGCCGACATAAGCCGCTTCTCGCCGCCGACGGTGTGCGTAGACGGCACCGATCAGGAAGATGACGGGACCCAACAGTGAGATCCGCACCAGTTTGACGATCGTCGCCACTTCACCTGCCGTCTGCCCGTCAACAGGATGAGCGAAACCGGCGGCAATCACCTGCGGCGTTGCATGGATGGCCAGACCACACCAGGCCCCATAGATCTCCGGTGACAGCAACAGGAATGTGCCGATCACCGGAAACAGCAACATCGCCACCGCACCAAGGATGTTGACCAGGGCGATCGACAGGGCGACGTCCTTGCGGTCTGCCTCGATCACAGGTGCTGCAGCGGCGATGGCAGAACTACCGCAGATCGCCGTGCCGATGCCCAAGAGCATCGACAATTTTCCTCCGACACCAAGTCGTGCCTGCAGAAAGTGAACACTTAGCATGACGACGCCGATCAGCAGCATCGCCCCCAGCAAGGCGCCCAGCCCGACGCGGATCAGATTGTAGAAATCCAACCGGGCACCAAGAAGGATGATGCCAAGCGGCAGAAGTCGACGGATCACGATATCGACACCGGGTTTCAGCCAGCGTGCAACGGGCAACAGATTGCCAATGGCAATACCGAAAAGCAGCGCCAGAAGCACGGCACTGACCGGGTGACGACCATCTGCCATGGTAAAGGGCGGGTAGGGCAGATGATTGACCTGGTAGGCACCCCAGGTCAGAACTGCACAGACGGCGATCCCCGGAAGAGGTGTGTTGTGCTCCCACGCCGTCATTTGACGACGGAGACCTTGATCGATCGCTTCCTCGCGACGGCTGATATTCATTGCAATGACCTCACGGCGACTGGTCTCATAGCAGCGCGCTTGGGCGAGGTCCACTCTCCCGCTGGAAATACTCCGTCACGGAGAAGTAGCGTGTACCCGTGTCACAGAGGATGGTCACCACCTGTTGCTCGGGGGACAACTGCTCAGCGACCTGACGTGCCGCCAGGACATTGGCCCCGGACGAGATCCCCACCAGCAGGGACTCCTCACGCGCCAGGGCCTCTGTCATGTCGAACGCATCCCGATCATCGACGGTGATCACCTCGTCGATGATATCGCGATTGAGGATGGGTGGTACGAATCCGGCGCCGATCCCTTCGATCGCATGGGTACCCGGCTTGCCTCCGGACAACACCGGTGACGCGGAGGGTTCCACGGCAACAACGTGAACGTCCGGATGTGCTGCCTTGATCACCTCGCCTGCGCCGGTGATCGTTCCACCCGTACCGACGCCCGCAACAAAGGCGGCAAGATTCCCCTCTGTCGCGTCGAGGATCTCCGGCCCCGTCGTGCGCCGATGCACTTCCGGGTTGGCGGGATTTTCGAATTGACGCAATTCGATGCACTTGGGATTCTGTTCAACAATCTGTCGTGCCCGTTCGACGGCGCCCGCCATGTCCGCATCGCCCGGTGTCAGCACCACTTCGGCGCCATATCGTGTGACCAGCGCCCGGCGTTCAAAACTCATCGTCTCTGGCATCGTCAGAATCAACCGATAACCTCGTTGGGCACAGATCATGGCCAGCCCAATGCCGGTATTGCCACTGGTTGCCTCCACGACCGCCACGCCCTCGTGCAGATCGCCACTGGCTTCAGCCGCCTCGATCATGCTCAGGGCGATCCGATCCTTGACGCTTCCTCCCGGGTTGAGGTATTCAAGCTTCCCAAGAATCGTTGCGCCCCCGGTCGGCGACAGTGCCGACAAACGCATGAGCGGCGTGCGACCGATGAGTTGCGAAATCCCTTCCTGAATGGACGCCATCATCCACCTCCCGTTTGCTGGCAGACTCGGTCAGTTGCTGTAGCCATCTTGTTTCGCCTTGCGCCAATCGGGCTGGTAACCTGCTGACGCTTGATAACCATAAGAGCGACCGATCTGATTCGGTGACCTCCACGGCCACGCCTGACCACCAAGAATCTGGTAGTCATCCCCCATGCCCATGAGCCAGTACAGCATATGCGCCACGTAGCGCGCCTGATTGTGCCCGCCATAGTCGGCCATCTGCAGATCGAAGTCGTCTTCTGCGAGCCAATCACGCTGCGGTGCAGCGGCGCGCCAGTAGTTGTACTTGAGCATGTGACGCAGACCCGTCGCCGTCGATAGACCACGACGATGCATGATGCTCTGGTGGTGGATGCCCAATGTGCCCGCAGGGCCCTCGGCGAAGACACCACCCTCAGCGATATCACGTTGCGTCGGGCCAAGATGTGTGCGTGGCGCGATCTCCGTCGGCCCTAGCTCCACCGGTGTGTCCTGGGGAAAGTAGAAGACCTCGACAAAGTTGAGCTCCGGACCAAAGACGTGATCTGCGTCGTGGTGCCAGCCCTGCGCTCCCTGTGGACATTGCGTTGCGTGGTGACTGGCAAGAATCGGCAGGCCAACCTTCGGGCCAAGAAGAGAGCGCATGATTCCGGCCAATTGTGGCTGCAGCAGAACCCCATCGATGAACCACTGTTCAAGAAAGATCGAACTCGGCTCGTGGGTACCACGCATACGCTGCAGATCTTGCTCAGTCATTCCTTCCGGCACAAAGCTCGGAGACGCGGGGATCTTGCCCTCCAGCCAGGCGCATGCTTTCTCGTTGACGTCGTCGTCGACCACTCCAGGCAGCAGGATATACCCCTCGCGGCAGAATTCGAGTACCTGTGAATCGGTCAGACTCGGATCGCAGTCGAAGCTCCATCCCTGACGATCAAAGGTGACATCGCTCATGGCGTGCCAACACCTGGCACATCGACATCAGCCACCATGATTCTGCCATCTCCAGGACTGCGATCAACGCCGAGGATCGTCGACTGTAGAAGAAAGAGGGTCGTCATATTTGGTCCCCCGAGAGTACAGGCAAAGGAGCCAACGCCGTCCACGTCGATGCGATCAACGACCTCGCCACCTTCGCAGACACGAATGAAACCACCGGACCCGCCGAAGATGTAGTAAGGGATCGCCACCCACAGGCAGCCTTCTGCATCCATCGTCATGCCATCCGTCGGTGCACCGATGTCGGCCCACACGCGGCGATTGCTCAGCGAACCATCTGCTTCGATATCAAAGGCCGAGATGCGATTGGCAAAGGTTTCTGCCACGATATAGGTCTTACCATCTGGTGTGATGACCGGGCCATTCGGGAAGGTCATGCGATCAGCAACGATCCGGCACCGCCCCTGACCCGGATGGTCCGGATCAGGCTCCACAAGGTGGATGTTGCTGAAGGCGGGCATATTGCCAGGGCCCGGATGCTTCGCTTCGTCCAGTTCCTGAAAACTGCCAACGTATCCTCGTCCATTGGCGTCGAGGACCATGTCGTTGCAGCACAGACCATCGAGGGCGTTCATGTCGGCTACGGGGCGAAGAGACCCGTCATCATTGATCGCCATCAGTTTGCCATCGCCGAGGGACACGACGACGAGCGTGCCATCAGGCCACCATCCCAAGCCGGAGGGCAATTCGGGCACCTGTGCGATCGTCTCGGTTTTCCCCTTCAGGTCCACACGCATGACCTGTCCGGCGAGGACATCGGAGAACCAGAGCCAACCGAGGCCATCTTCGCCGACACGCCAGCGGGGCCCTTCGGGAAAGTAGAGATTGTCGAGTAGAATCCTGGGGGTACCGGCCATGCGAACATCTCCTGCGACGTGAGCGATCAGATAGGCGGTGATCTCAAGGTGAAAGCCTAGGACATTCGCCTCCTCGAGACAAAGGCGACAATGGCGCCAGAACACAAGGCCCGGCCCCGCGTCGATCCACACGTCACAGGCTTGCCATCGTCCACATCTGCACACGATGTTGTGAGCATGAAACAGATCGACGACAGTTGGTATCAGCGCCCCCCGGGTGTGCACGACCACACCTCGAGTGGTGGGATCGTCGCCCGTGCAGAGGGCGATCAGTGCTTGATTGCACTGGCGGGAGAAGTCGGCAGTGTAGGGTATGTGTTGCCGAAAGGCACCGTCGAGGCGGGAGAAAGTCTCGAGGAAACGGCCCGACGGGAGATCCTCGAGGAAGCAGGCATCCATGAGCTTGCCCTTGCAGGCAAGCTGGGAATCCTCGAGCGCCTGACGATCAACAAAGATCTATGGGTAACGACGCACGTCTTCCTCTACACGACGACACAGATCGAGGCGACGCCGACAGACACCCAGATCCATGACCACATGGTGTGGGGGGACCTCGATGATCTACCGGTGATGATGTGGCCGGATCAGCGTCAGTGTATCATGGACCACCGCGACCAGATCATTGCGGCGCTGAAAGTCGCGCCCTAGGCCACTCATGCCCTGCCCACACAGCGCTACGGAGATTTCCCTGCCGACGCAGCCTGCCCAACGGACGCGGAGCCAGCCTCCAACTCCAGCAGACGCTGCTTGCGCCACACTCCTCCGCCATAGCCTGTGGGCGAACCATCCGCGCCAATGACACGGTGACAGGGAATGATGATGGCGAGTCGATTGTCGCCATTGCTACGCGCCACGGCGCGTGCCGCCGTCGGCCGCCCGATGGAGGTCGCCAACTCGGCGTAACTACGGGTGACACCGTAGGGAATCGCCAACAAGGCCTCCCAGACCTGCTGTTGGAAGGGTGTTCCCAGCAACTGCAGGGGCACACTGAATGTGTGCCCTTCAGCAGCGAAATATGCCTCGAGTTCTGCCGCCAGGGTCGTGAGAATCTGATGCGAGCCGGGGACGAGTCGTGCATTCACGTGTCGGCTGAGAAGCCGAACCTGGCGTTCAAGACGAGGCTCGTCAGCAAATTCCAACAGACACAGACCTGCATCACTGGCAGCAGCGACCATCGGTCCTAAAGGCGTCGCCAGGCGCTGCACGAAGAGGGGCACTGTGGATGTTGAGGTCGGTGCGGAACCGAGCAATTCACGAAAGGCCGTGTTGAACCCACTTAGCGACTCGTAGCCATGGTCGAAGGCAACGCGGGCCACAGCATCGCCATCCTGTACTCGGTTCAGGGCAAGACCCAAACGACGGGCCCGGGCAAAGGCATGAAATGTCGTGCCATGGGTAGTCTTGAACCAGCGACGTACACGATCGGGATGAAGGCCCGCTGAGCGTAGGTCCGCGTCCGTCCAACGTCGCGTGGGTTCATCGTCGAGTTGGGACATCAGCGGCGCGAGCCAATCGGGTTCCTGGCCCGGAACTTCGAGCGGACGACAGCGCTTGCAGGGACGATACCCGGCGCTTGCCGCCTCTTCGACAGAGGGAAAGAATTCGACGTTCTGCGCCTTCGGCTTGCGCGCCGTACAGCTGGTGCGGCAGAAGATGCCCGTCGTTCGAACTGCAGTGACGAATACACCGTCATAGCTGGGATCACCAGCGAGAAAAGCGCTCATCATTTCGGCCTGAGAAGGAAGTTGTGTTGTCATCATGCTACCAAAGATGTCGCCTCAACGGGACTCTCTCTACCGAAAACTTCGCATGGAATTCGATTCTTCTGCGCTGCTGCAATATCTAAACGACTACTGGATCGATCCGTCAGCCTCCTGAGTGTCAGCCTCTGTCGAGTCTGCTGGGGGTGGTGCAGCCGGCTTCACACGCAGGACGCTGCCGTTGACCTTGCGTGAATGCAGTTTGCTGATGGCCAGCCGTGCTTCCTGATCGCTCGGCATCTCCACGAAGCCGAAGCCCTTGGAGTTTCCCGTCTCTTTGTCCAGGACCAGAGTACAGGACTCGACGTCGCCGAATTCAGTGAACATTTCAAGCAGATCAGACTCGGATAGATCACGGGCGAGACTCAGTACGATGATTTTCATATTTACCAGACGCAGATCGGCAAGAGGTGATCACATCAATGTCATGGTCTAATAGTCGTGTTTTTGATGAAGCTGTGCTTGCGCAATTACATTTCTGACAACCCAGCTTCCTGTGAGGAACCCCTATGCAATTGACCGAACCACAGCGCCAGTTCTTTGACCGCTTCGGATATCTCGTCATTCGCGGTCTCCTGTCACCGGACGAAGTTGAGCAGGTGACATCAGCTTTCGAATGGTCGATCAACCATTGGGGCGCTGGAGAAGAACATGACGGTTCACGGCGGACCATGTTCGGCGGACCGATTGAGCATGCACCGCAAATGTGCGCCCTCATGGACCATCCCGGTGTACTCGGCCTCATTGGTGGCGTCACGGGCGACGACTTCAACTATTGCGGCGGTGATGGCAACTACTATGTCGGTGACACGGGCTGGCATCCCGATGGCAACTGGGGACAGCTCTGGGCGACGAAGACCGCCTTCTATCTCGATTCCGTGAGAGCCGATACGGGCTGTCTGCGCGTGATCCCGGGAAGCCATCATCCTGACCACTTCCTTCGTCAGAACAAGATCGATCCGAATCAGTCACTGGAGATGTTCGGTGTGCCGCCGAGCCAGTTCCCAGGCAATACAGCGCTGGAGTCAGACCCGGGTGATGTCGTGATCTTCAATCACGATCTCTATCATGCCGCCTTTGGTGGTGGCCAACGCCGTCGCATGTTCACAATGAATTGTACCCGTCGTCCCACGTCACCCGCAGAACTGGAATTGTCCCGCCAGTATATCAGTGTGCATTCACCTGGAGGCTACAAGGTGGATACGGGAGCGGGCATGTTCTTCCCCACCATGCTCGACACGGCCGACGAGAAACGTATGAAACATCTACGACAACCGGCCGAGCTTCACGACGAGTTGTTTCCACAGTTTGCCCGCAACGCCGGTGCGCGGGCGCCACACCGTGGCCGGATGGGATCGTCCTAGGCCAGCAGATCTCAGCTGGTGGGCTGGAGCCTTAGCAGAACCAGGCCCCAGGTGCGGTGCCAGTAAGCCGAATGAATGTAGGGATCATCTGCCGACGGCCAGCCACGCCAGTAGGTCTCGTTGTGGGCGATCCGGTGCTGCCACTGCACGAGAGGGATCGATGGCAATTCAGACAACCAGATGCCCATCGCTTGCCGGAACTGCTCGCGCAACGCCGGGTCATCTGGCGCGGTGCGCGACATCTGCTCCACCACTGCATCAAAGGCGGGATGACTCCAGCGCCATGAGTATTCGGCAAAGGTGCCTGTGGGCCGAGTATGTCGTGAGTGATACAGTGACAGAGTGAAGTAAGGATCCCGTGTCGAGCCACCGTGGCCATTGAGATAGGCTCGCGCCGTTCCCTGGGTAACGCGGGTATAGAAATCCTGGGTCATGCGAAAACTGGCATCGAAACCGGCGCGCTGTAGTTGTGCCACGAGGACGGGGCCAAGATCCTGAAAGACGGGGGCAATGTCGATGACGATCTTGAAACGCTCGCCGTCCTTGGTCCAATATCGATTCTCCCTGCGCCAGCCCTTGCGTATCAGAATCTCTTCGGACCGCGACAGATCGTGCGTGCCAACGGGATATTTCTCCAGCAGGTCTTTTGTCGTAGCGATAAAGGGGCGTAGCGGTGGGAAATCAGGCAGAGGCAGCAAGGTCTTTTCACCCGCTCCCTGCCATCCGACCTGCACCAATTCGTCGCGATCGATAGCAAAGTTGATGGCCCAGCGTATGTCGGGATCATCAAAGGGCGGTTCGAGATTGTTGAAACCCAGCGACACGGGCCAGAAGTCCAGATAACCAAAAGGCGGAATGCGACCACTCCACGTGGTCACATTCGGATTGCGCTCGACGAGGGAGCGGATATTCGGTGGCCGCAGATCCAGACTCGTGTCCATGTTGTTGGCGATCAGATTCTGCACCCGCTTCGTCTCATCCATGTAGGGCAGATAGATGATCCGCTCCACAGCCGGTTTGCGCTGAAACCCACTGCGATCGGCCCACCAGTCGTCGCGCACGTCCCAGATGCGCTGTTCCGGTGTCGACATGGCCAGTCGATAGGGACCACTCACGACGGGCCAACCCTTGGCTGGATCGTAGTTCTCGAAGGTGACCGGATCCTTCCCCTCCCACACATGCTGCGGCACGATAGGCAGACCGAGACCGAAGTTCCCTGTCAGATAGGTGAAGAAAAAGCGTGGATTGGGTGCAGTCAGACGGATGTGAACAGTGCTCGAATCAGGTGCGGAGACCGAATCCACCCACGTGGCGATATCCGTCGAATACAGCAGTTCCGGTGCGTGATCCTTGAGCATCTGTAGAGTGAAGGTCACGTCGTGAGCCGACCATCTCTGCCCGTCGCTCCAGCGCACATCATCGCGCAGATGGATCGTCAGGGACGTGTAGTCTGAATTGTACTCATACCCATTGGCGAGCCAGGGGATCAGATTGTCGTCATCGACGAAGGCGTTGTAGTAGAAGAGAGGTTCGAAGGCGAAGTTCCAGCCCGTGCGTGAAGCGACACCGGGGGCGAAGGGGTTGAAGGTGTTGTAGTCCTGGAACTGGCCACCGCAGACATTGATCTCGGCACAATCCATGATCAACGTGCGATTGCGCGGCACGTGCTCAAGCCCCGAACCACCGCCACCACACCCGCACAGCAGACTCATCCCCAACAGTGCTGTAAGACCTGAGTATCGCAACCGCTTTGCCCATCGACGATGCTGGTTCATGTCGTCACTGCCTCTTCCTCTTCTGTCTTGGCCCACAAGGCCGGCAGGTCGACCTCCTCCACGACAGGTGCTTCCATATATAGATAACACGACACAGCGCTGTCGGGGCGCGCCCGGAATAAAGCAGGTCTCTTTGAGCTGCAACGTTCCATTGCATGAGGACAACGATTCACATAACGACAACCGTCACTCTGCGCATGTTCAGCGGCGATCATCCCCTCCTCCTCTTCCCTTTCCGCCACACGCTCGTGCAGCCACTCGGTCCCAGGCGTTGGAACAGGGATCGAACCAATCAGTTCCTGCGTATAGGGATGTTGCGGTGCCTCAATGATCTGTTGTACCGGTCCCGCCTCAGCAACCGAACCGCCATAGAGAATCACAAGTTGGTCACTCACCTGATAGGCAGTCGTCAAATCGTGAGTGATGTAGATGAAGCTGATTCCATGGTCGCGATGCAGTCCGTACAAACTCTCCAGGATCGTCGCCCGCAGTGATGCATCCACCATCGATACCGGTTCGTCGGCAATGATCAAGCGCGGTTTGAGCAGCAGGGCGCGGGCAATGGTGATCCGTTGTCGCTGGCCGCCGCTGAGTTGGTGTGGGTAACGGCCCAGGGTCTCAGAAGGACGCAGACCCACCGCTTCCAAGGCGGCCTCGATCATCTCCTCCCGTTCGCGGCGATGTGCTGCCAGCCCAAATCGCTTCAGTGGCATTTCCAGGATGTGATCGACACGATAGAACGGATTGTAGACTTCATAAGGATCCTGAAAGATCGCCTGGATCTCGCGTCTGTATCTGCTGCGGGTGCCTCGATCCAGTGTCGACAGTGACTGTCCTCGATACAGAATCTCTCCCTGTGTCGGCTCCACCAACCCCAGAAGCAGGCGGGCGATCGTGGTTTTGCCACTACCACTCTCGCCGGCGAGGGCTGTAAAGGAGGGACGCGAAGCCGAGACCGATAACGACACATCGTCGACGGCGACAGTGTCGGCGTAGACCTTGCGCAATCCACACGCCTCAAGCAGGGGGACATCAGACATCGATCGAGTCCTGATGGTGTAGCCAACAAGCGACCTGATGATCCTCTGCCGTATCACGCAGGTCGGGCGCCAGGGCTCGACAACGATCCATCACCTCCGGGCAGCGTGGATGAAAATAACACCCCGTTGGCGGCTCCAGTAGAGACATGGCACCCCCAGGAATCGGTCGAAAATCCCGGCGTTCACCAAAGACGGGAATACTGTCGATCAGTTGTCGCGTATAGGGGTGTTTCGGTGCCGCAAAAATCTCCTCTACCGTGCCGACTTCAACGATGTTTCCACCATACATGATGCCAAGACGCTCGACGGATTGTGCCATGAGCCCCATGTCGTGGCCCACAAGCAATACCGTCGCACCCAGCTCATTCTGCAGACCGGCGAGGGTCTGCATGATTCGGCGTTGCACGACCACATCCAGTGCACTGGTCGGCTCATCGGCCAGAATCAATTGCGGTGACAGTGAGATCGCCATGGCAATGCAGACACGCTGCTTCATACCCCCAGATAGTTCGTGAGGGTAGAGCCCTGACGTCGCCGCCGGCAGGCCAACGCGGCGGAGCAGATCATCGATCCGCTCATCTGCCACTGACCCTTCATCGTGTTCTGTGATGGCGAGACGAATCTGTTCACCGACACGCATCACGGGATTCAGTGAATTCATCGCCCCTTGCGGGATCATCGCCACACGCTGCAGGCGTGTCTGGCGCATGGTTTCTTCGTCCAGTTGCAGCAGATCCGTGCCCTCGAGATGTGCCGATCCGGCGACAATTCGTCCCGGCTCGCGGATCATACGCAGCAAAGACAGCAACAAAGTCGACTTGCCGCTGCCTGACTCCCCTACCAGGCCAAAGCGCTCACCACGATAGAGTGTCAGATCGACCCCATCGACGGCACGCGCGATTCCCCGCTCCGTCTCGAAGTGAACGCGCAGGTCGTGCAAGACCAGTAAGGTATCGCGCGCGGTCATGTCGCCCGCCGGGAGTGCGGATTGGCCAGTTGGTCAAGACCCGCCGCAACCAGTAGCAAGCCGACAAACAGCGTGATCAGGAAGCCAATCGGAATCGCCCACCACCACCACATGCCACGCAGCAGTGCACTGAAGGAGATGGCCCAATACAGCGTCATCCCCACAGTGGGCTCATTCTGCGGACCCAAGCCCAGCGCTTCGAGGCTGATGGTAGCCAGTGTCGCCGACGACACGGCGAGAGCAAAACTCGCAGCCAGATAGGGCAGCAGATTTGGCAGCACCTCGCGTAGAATGATCTCCATCGTGCCCTGACCATTGAGTCGCGCCATCTGCACAAAGGCGCGCCCCCGAAGTGACAGGACCTGAGCCCGAATCGTTCGCGTCGGCCACATCCACGACAGACTGGCCACGACGAGGGCCATGATCTCGATACTGATCTCTTCGCGAATGGCAGAGGCAACGGAGACGAGGACAAGCAATCCGGGCACTGTGAGCAGTGTGTCGACGATCCCACGAATGAAACCGTCTGTGCGGCCACCGACGAAACCGGCGATCAATCCAAGCAGCGTACCGATGCCCAATCCGACGCTACCGGCGAGAAAACCCACCCGCAGTGTCAGGGGCACACCCACGACCATCACCGCCAGCAGATCACGCCCCGCGTCGTCTGTGCCAAACAGATGGTGTCCATCCGGTGGAAGGCGCGGTGTCGCCGACAAGGGTCTGGCCAGATCTGTGTCGACGATGGCAGAGCCCAGGAATCCAAAGAGAAACAGAAACAGCAACATCCCTGAGCCCACCAGCAGTTGCGGCGATCGACGCGCATAGAGCCACAGTCCCCGAAGATTCACGCCGCCGCCCCTCGATGGTGACTGATCCGCGGGTCGAGCAGGGGATACAACAGATCCATCAACAGCGTCACGCCACCAATGGCGAGAATGGTGAGAAAGACGATGCCATTGATGACGGTGTAGTCCGAGGCCTGAATGGCCTGAAACAAGAGAGACCCGACGCCCGGATAGGCGAACACGACCTCTACGAGCACCTGCCCGGTGACGATATAGCCGAGAGACAGACCGAGGGCCGTGAACTGCGGCAGCAGGGCATTGCGCAGGGCGTAACGCAAGAAGAGGGTCGGCCCGCGCAAACCATTGGCCTCTGCAAGGGTCACGAAAACCTCACTCACGGTACTGACCATCATGCCGCGCATACCCACGCCCCACAGACCAATTGCCGACAACACGATCGCCAGCGCGGGCAGCAGCGAATGATGCAGGACGTCCAGGGCAAAGGACACGCTTACACTAGGAAGCGTGCCGGGAGCGTAGCCCCCGGACAAGGGAAACCACCCCATTTCCAGTGCCAGGACCCAGAGCAGGATGAGCCCCAACAGGTAGAATGGGATCGCTGACAGGGTGACCATGGGCAGGGCCAGCGCCCGTACCCAGCGGGGCGCCTTGGGCCAGGCGGTGAGTGCCCCCAGAAGCGTACCCAGGACAAAACCGATGAGGGTAGAGACGAAAAGCAACCCAATGGTCCACGGCAGAGCATTGCCGACCATCTGCCAGACCCGCGTCGGATAGTTTGCCAGGGAATAGCCGAAGTCGAGTTGTGCCGTATCGCTGAGAAAATTCACATACTGCACATACAGCGGCTGATCCAGGCCGAACTTGGCCTGATAGGCAGCGACCATCGCCTCGATGCCCTCCTGACGCAGACCGCCAGAGGCCATGAGTTGCCCAAGTTTCTCACGGATTGGATCGCGACCGGCACCCAGTCGGGGAACGAAGAAATTTACCGTCGCCGCGGACCAGATCACTACGAGGAACATCCCCAGGCGACGCAGAATCACTGGGGAATCGGTTCCCAACCGCGTCGTGGCCCAGGGGGCCTGCCTTCGTCCTCGTAGCGCTGCCGCAGAACATTGAACTCACCCCACGTCGCCACGATATCGTCGGGCTTGCTCGGGCTCTGCACGACAAAGTCCGCCTCCGGTGGGTAGCAGGCGATTTCGTAGAGCGGCCGTTCGGCGTCGTACTCACTTGGCAATTCGCCCACATTGTTGGGCACGGCGGCAGACTGATAACGCACATCCGTCGCCCAGCGTACGATATCCTTCGTGTGCTGAGTCGAGCGGTGTGGCGTCAGGTTGGTCATGAACAACACGCCGCCCGCAGGAACGGGCACCGTCACCGGCTCAAGACGATTCGGCAGGTCCTGTTCCGTGATTTCGAGATACCCGCCCTGGCCACCCGTATGGTGACGTGACACACCCGTACGATGTGCCCGTGGCAGCACCTGTAGACAGCCATTGTCGGCATTCGTGTCCACGAGAGGAATCCAACAGGTGACGACCAGATCATCGTCGCAATGGGGATTGAAGTAGCCCGAGTCCTGATGCCATGGCACGGCACCCTTGGCGTAGTTGGGCATCTTCGGGCGAATCCGGTACACGGAGGAGCCAACGATCTCATCGCCAACCAGAGACTGAACATGGGCGAGAATCGATGCGTGCGTGATGAAGTTGAAGAATGCCGGACCACTGTGACCACCGCCCGCCTTGCCGACGATCGGTGGCAGAATCTCCTCACATTCCTGATAGAGTCGAGTCAGGCGTGTCTCGAAGGGTTCGTCCTCGTAGGTCTCCCCGATCTTGCCATCTACCAATAGCTGCCTGGCAGTGGCGTCGATGACGTCTGTGATCTCGTCTCGAACAAGCTGTAGATCGGCATCGGTGTAGACATCGGGAACCATCACCCAGCCTTCGTCGGTGAAATGTTTCACCTGAGCGGCGGACATGGCAGGCTCACGCATGCGGTTTCCTCGGATCAGAAATTGGACTTCGGCAGGCAGCGACCGGGAAGTAGAGAATCGCGCTGGCCAGAGGATAGACAGCCGGGACTTGGGGGTCAAAAAACTGCGAAAGGCGCGGGCGGCGCCCAGGATGGGTCCGGACGCTGACTAAGGTTGCGTTGTGGCAACCCGCTGCTGGTAGCGTGCCTTCGCCTTGGCCGCCTCGATCTCGCGATCTCGTTGCGGTGCGGTGGTTACCAGGACATCGAACAGACTCTTCGTGGCCGCCGTTACCTGTTCGACGGCGAGTTCGAAGGCTTCCTGATTCGCCTGAGATGGTTGCCGAAATCCACTCACCTTGCGCACATACTGTAGAGCCGCCGCCTGCATCTCATCTACCGTCGCGGCGGGCTCGAAATTGTAGAGGGTGCGGATATTTCGGCACATGTTCTTCACGCTCCTTCAGAGGATGTGACCTTTAGCGAGTCAGGGGATCAGGCAAATTCAGAGGACATTTGAAACATGCTCGTGGGGCACGCATCCCCCAAGGGAATCTTGCCCACGGGATTGAGACCGGCATCGCTACCACGCATGGGATAGGCTTCGAAATTCGGCCACACGGACAGATCGCAATGCACCTGGCTTGGAGAAAAACGCATCGTCAGTCCAACGCGTCGACGCCCCGAAACACTGGGCCCGGAACCGTGAACCAGTCGGTCGTCGTGCAAAGACATCTGACCTGCCTGCAGATCGATGGTGACGACATCGGCCGCATCGAATTGCGACTCGTCGATTCCCTGGCTCAGCACAAAGTTCTCTCCTTGCCGCTGCTCGTGATCCATCATGCCACTTCGATGACTGCCCGCCACAACCCGCATGGCGCCATTGCTGTCATCCGTGTCATAGACAGCGAGCCACACGGTCACCGTCTCTGCCGGTGTCAGGGGCCAGTATTGTGCATCCTGGTGCCATGGCACATCGCTGGAGCCACCTGGCAGTTTGCAGAAGAAGTGACAGCCCCACAGATAGAAGTCCGCACCCACGAGATCCTCCACATAGTCGAGGACGGCAGGCGTGCAACACTGGTCGTAGACCCAACGATTCGCCTTGTGCCAACAATTGACGCGATTGATATCGATGCCATCAGGCAACTTCCCGAGCAATTCGTCAAAACGCTGCTGCAGATGCGCCACGCCATCTTCGGCAAACAGGGGGAGTGGTTTGATGAAACCACGCTCGCTGAAATGCAGTTGCTCAGCTTGGGTTAGCCGTCGTGTTGCGGTGGGATCGATCGAGTTCACAAACAGTCTCCAGCGTCAGCGGGTACGGCGTCAGACAGTCACAGCTTCAGGTTGCCGCGTCATATAGACATTGATATCGCCATTCGGTGCCGGTGACGTGACAACGCTGTAGTTGCGTCTGGTTGGCGGGAAACGAACGGTGAGTGGTTCGTCGTGGGTTCGATCGCTCGCCATGACTTGTGTCCACGTGTCGTCACCAAGGACATCCTGAGCCTTGCTCACCCCATGCTCCTCAAAAAACACACCAGTCTGCGAACCCCAGTCACAGATCTTGCCGTCAGAGGTGGCACGGAATACGGGATCCGGCTTGTGGTCGGGGAACCACGACCGACGCTCGATGGGACGCGTCGCAAAGCGCGTGGCCACCGACGAATACACACCGACACACATGGGAAACACGTAGGCCAGGACAATCGAGCAGATCACCAAGCCAGGAGACTGGGCAAGTTCAGCCAGAAATCGGCTGAGAGGCTCAGTCTCACCACGCAGTGTTGGCACCAAAAAGTGGCCATAACCATTGATAAAGGTGCCGACGATGAGTGCGACGATATATGTGTTGCGACTGCGCAGCTTGTCTTGGATGTAGCGTCGAAGATCCTGCATATCCGAGTCCTCTATACGTGGAAACATGGGTGGGAACCTTCGTTTGATGCCCCCGGTGCTCCGATGGATTCGGCGGCCATGCAACCATCTATGCGACGGGCAGATCCAGAAACACTCGCGTACCACGAGCGGGTTCGCTCTCGAGGCGAATCTGACCACCGTGTCGCTGCATGATGTTGTACGCCGTGGGCAACCCCGCCGTCAACCGCACGCGCCCCCCGGCGGAGGAAAAACCAAAGCCAAAGAGCCCGTCGATCCGTTCCGCTTCAATCCCTCGACCATCATCGGCAATCTGGATGCAAACGATTTCGTCCTGCACAATTGTCTCGATCGTGATGTGCCCCTCGCCATCGATGGCGGCGACTGAATTTTTCAGCACGATCTGAAATACTTGATTGAGTTGAGAGGGAAAACACTCGATCGTCGGCACCTCACCATACTTCCGCTCGATCTGAATTCTGCCAACAAACTCGGCATTCATTAGTGTCAACGTGCTCTCGAGTCCCTCATGCACGTCGACGCGCTGGTGCTCGGCCTCATCGAGACGGGCGAAATTCTTGAGACTGGCGATGATCGCTTGAATTCTTGAGGTCGCCGTGTCCGCCGTATCGAGATTCTGGCGCATGATCTTGATGCTGCGCTCACACTCGGCACGGCGCGCGTCCTCCCACTCCGGGTGGGCCTGCAGCGATGCTTCGAGGCGTTCGGTGCAGCGGCGAATCACATCGACGGCACTGTGTGCGGCGCCAATGGGTGTGTTCAGTTCGTGGGTGACACCGGCAACCAGGTCACCGAGGGAGGCCATCTTCTCGCGCAGAAGCAATTGCTGTTGTGCTTCCTCGAGTTCACGCATGGCCACAGCCAGTTCCTGATTTTGCTCTCGCAACTTGGTTGCTTGTTGCTCGCGTTCGATGCGGGCCTCGCGAAGGGCACCGGTCATCTGATTGAATGAACGCGCCAGGTTGCCGATCTCGTCAGCCCCTCGCACAGTCAACTGTACGTTCAGATCACCACGCGCGACTTCCCCGGAGGCACGTTCCAGTTGGGTAACAGGCACCGTAATCAGATGCACAAGGAATGCCGCGATACAGATCGATAGACCGATCGTGACCAACAACAGCAAGGTGGAGATACCTCGCGTCGAATGAAATGTCTGTGCTGCCCGCCCTGCCGCCTGCAGAGACTCCAACTGATTGAGGGCAACAAGCTCTTCGAGGCTCGCACTCAAGCGCGTGAAAGCATGCTGTGCATCCACACTGAGCAACTTCACAGCATCCGGCGTCCTGCCATCTGACAGCAGGCCGTAGAAGGTGAAACTCAGATCCTGATACTCCTCCCACGCCTCATCGAATGCGCCATAGTGATGGCGCTCTTCTGCGGCAAAGCGGTCCTGGACGACGGCCTGCGTGCGCAGTTCGCGATAGCGATCAAGAGAGCCATTGATCTGATCAATCTGATTGATGCTGACCACGGTCAACTGGTCTCGCGTATCGGCGTCGGGAGCCAACGCATGCTTGAGTTGATTGGTACGCAGACTGGCGCAGCTCAGACTCACATCCGAGATCGCCAACGCCCGGGGCAACCAATTCGACGAGACCTCTTCGAGTTCGTCGTTGATGGCGCGCATCTTGTGAATCGTGTAGAAATGCACTGCCGCCATCACCAGCATCACGAGGCCGAAACTCACGTGCTGCTTGGTGCGCAGCTTCCAGTCGCGAACCCGCACCAGCGACCCTAACGGCCCTCGTCGATGAGGATGATGGTTCGCACGCGTGGATCGACCCATTCAGCGCTAATAAAGCCAATGGAACCAGGTGTAGCCGCTACCACCTCGAGCATCTTCTGCTCGTCGCCGAGGGACTCAGGCCTCTCCCCCTCACCGGCGAGCAGGTTGCGTAGCCAGATAGACTTAAGGCGCGATGGCCGCTGACCGAGAAACTCATAGAACGCAGCACGGACAGGCCCCTTCGCCTTCAGGTCCTTGATCACGACACGCGTCCCGTCGGGCCATTCCTGAAGTTCACCCGTGTAGTAGTCGAGCAGCTCGTTGCGGGTCAGTGTATCCGACGTAACACTCGGGTGCACGATGACGGCGACGGAAATCGACGGTTCGATGAGCGCTGCATCTACCTGCGTCTGTGCACAAACACCGCCACAGAGCAGTCCAGCGCTAAGAACAAGCGTCACCAGTGCCAGAGACAGTTCCCTTGGCAGACGCATCAGAAGACCACCGATACAGCCGTCGAAAGATGATAGAAGTCGCCGTCCTGACGCAGAGACAGGTTGGGAATCACGCCAGTGATCTGCACCTGAGCGAGGTGGACCTTCAGAATGACACTATCTCGCAGCTGATAGGAGGCGCCAACATTCGGCACCTTGATCCCCGTCTCTCCCCTTTCGACGGAGCTACCCCCGTTGACGAAGCTGACGGTCTCGGTGAAGTCTTCATCGGCGTGCCAGTAACTGGCAAACAGAAACAGTCGCTCCCCGGCACGGTAGCCGAGTGTGGCATAGAAAAATTGCTTGTCTTCGCTCACTTCTGGTGAGTCGTCATCGTAGGTCACCCAGATGCCCTCCGACTCCAAATACCAATCGCCGAAAAGCCACGACAGATCACCACCAAGTCGACGTCGCGTCAGTTGTTTGAGAGACAGTGTCTCACCTGTTGAGAGGGTTAGCGTTCCCGGGCTATCCAGGTGATCACGCGTGACGGAGAAGCCTGCCTTCAGATCATCGTAGCGCAGTCCCAGGCGCCCACCGACGAGGAACGAATCGGTTGTATCGACTCCTGTCTGACCGGCGTCCGGCATGTTGTTAATGTTGGGACTATTTCCCACGTAGACGGCGTAGTCCAACTTGAGCCGGTCGCGCGGTAAGGAGCCATAGGCCTGTATGAAGGCACGCTGCGGTAGATATTCCTCTATGGCGATGTTGTCGCTGAAGGACGCCTCGTACACGAGAGGCCGAATGATATACGGCAATAGTGGTGTTCGGGTCTTGATCTGATTGAGATTGTTAAAGGCGGGAATCGACTGACCCAGTTTGACACTCAAACGCCGACCCGCTCGGTAGCGAATCCAGACCTCTTCCAGACTCGCCGAACCCCACTGTCGACCTGTGGAAAAGCTGTTGACGAACTCGTAGTTGACGAAGGCCCGCCAGCGTCGATCGAGATCGCGCTGAAAGAAGAGATTCTGTTGTTGTACGCTGAAGGAATTGCGCTCGGCATCTTCCTCGAATTGCGTCTTGAGCCGAGTCGTGTGCGAGAACGTATTTTGGAAGAATCCGAAGATCTCCAGCTGTCCCTGCGCCGACACCGGTTCAGTGGCCAGCATATTGAGGGACGTCGTCACAGCAACCGCGATGAGAAAAACGCGCATAACTCTCTCCAATGACGGGCTCATCAGGCTAACCTCGTGCACATCACGAGCAACGACAACGGCCATTAGCCAAGCCCCAGGCCCTTAAGGACATCAGCGAGCTCCTCCATCTGTGCATCCGTGAGCGTGTGGTAAGGCGCTCGCAGGTGACGACTGCTGATACCATAGAGTTCGCTGATTCCATGCACGGCAGCGTTGAAGCCACCTTCGACTGTACCAAGATACTTCATCAGCGGTGTCTCAACCTGCCGCATCTCCTGCCACGCCGCCTCATAGTTTCCCGCTTGAATCGCGTGAAAGTACTTCCAGGCAAGCTCCGGCTTGAAACTCATGAACAGGGACAGATAGCCATCCACACCCCAAGGTGCCTGGAACGTGTGATTACGCATCAATCCCCCGGATACGACGACCCATTCCGGTCGTACCGTCGAGCAGATCTGCACGCCAAGTTCTCCCAGCAGGTCATCCTTGATGGCCACGACACTGTCTGCCCGTTCATGCAGGGCCCCGATGACATCCATACAGGCTGACACGGGCGGCACACCGCCCTGATTGAAGAAGGCCGTCACGACCATCGTCGGCAGATGAACACCACAGGCATTGAAATGTGTCACGATCGAATCCGGCGTCGTCGAAGCCGCCCAGTTCGGCGGCAGCAACATCAGCAGGTCCGCGCCGATCTGTGCACAATACTCGGCGAAGGCGACGGCCTTTGGTGTTGCCCACATGTTGTCGGCGGCAATCACTTTCGCACGCCCGGCGCAGTGTTCGACAACCACCTTGGCCAGTGCGGCGATCTCGTCGTCTGTGAGCACAGAATGCAGGGAGTCTCCCCAGGTAATCATGATCGTCTGCGCCCCACCGGCGATGACGAAGTCAACCTGGGCCCTTACGCCGGCCCAGTCGATCTGCCCATCTGCGGTGAAGGGTGTGCGCAGGGATGGAATGGGCGTCGACAGTGCGGCGCGAAGTTCCTCGGTCAGTCGTACACTCATGGACGAACCTTTACGCTAGGGGACCTGAGAGAAGATCTGGCAACGTGCACCAATTCCTGCAAATCTCGTGTGTCAAACCTTCGGCGGAAACGGAAATCTCCGGGCGAATGAAGATTTTCGCACGGCAAGTGATGCGGTGGAACACACAACCGCGTTTCTTAATCTCCATACCACACCCCCTCCACGGACGCTGAGTTTCTGCAGCCTGCTCGCTGTCACGGAAGGAACCATCATGCCTATACCCGTCCCCCTGCCGCGCATCGAGCGTTTTGAACGCCTCGGATATGGAATGTTCATTCATTGGGGACTCTATGCCCAACTCGGACAGGGTGAGTGGGTCCAACACCTGCGCAAGATCCCGATGGACGAATATGTGAAGCTGAAGGAGAGCTTCACTGCACAAGACTTCGATGCCCGTCGTATCGCTGCCACCGCCCGAGCATCCGGCATGAAATACATCACCCTGACCTCACGGCATCACGATGGCTTTTCACTATACGACACACGTGGACTCAGCGATCATGATGCGCCTCATTCGGCGGCGGGGCGCGATCTGGCAGCAGAATTCGTCGACGGCTGCCGGGCAGAGGGGATTCTGCCGTTCTTCTATCACACAACGCTGGATTGGTATCAGCCCAGTTTCCACAGCGACTTCGATGCCTATCTGGACTACCTGCACAAGTCGGTGGAAGTATTGTGCACCCACTACGGTGAACTTGGCGGCCTGTGGTTCGATGGCAATTGGAGCAAGCCCGACGCTGACTGGAAGCTGGATCGTCTCTATGGTCTGATCCGCAGACTTCAACCCGAAGCGATGATCATCAACAACACAGGATTGGGTGCAAAAGGCGAAACGGGGCATCCTCAGATCGACAGCGTCACCTTCGAACAGGGTCGTCCGACCCCGATGAACCGCGAGGGCATGGAAAAGTATGTCGCCGCCGAGATGTGTCAGACGATGAATCGGCACTGGGGAATTGGCGCCGAGGACTTCAACTACCAATCACCGGGTGATGTGATTGAAAACCTGTGTGCCTGTCGCAAGGTGGGGGCAAACTATCTGCTGAATGTGGGCCCCACAGCGCAGGGACGGATCCCTGATTATGAAGCGGCCACGCTGAGACGTGCCGGCGAGTGGATCGGGGCGCACGAGAAGCTGATATACGAGGGCAGACTATCCGCGGTGACGGGCAACGGGGCAGATTTCGCCCTCGAGTTGGATGGCAAGCTCTACCTTTTCATCCACCAGTTGTCTGCTGGCGGTGATGCACATGTGACGGTTGGTGCCGCAGGCGCTGGTCCTCGTGCATTTCGCGGCCTGGAGAGTGCCGTGTCGGGAGTCCGCTGGGTAGACAACCAGGAAGAGCTCGCCTTCACTCACGCTAGCGGGTTGCTGTGTATCGACGCGACGGGCTATCCCTATGGCGTCGATCGTGTCGTGCGTGTCGCAGAAGTCGATCTCTCACCTCTTACGCTGGGCAATAGATGAACCGCGATGTCGATCAAGAACTTCAGGCACGATTGGATGGACTGTGTGAGGAAGGAGATGCAATGGCCACTGCCTTCGAAAAGGATGTGCGTAGCAAGCAGTGGCACCCCTTTAAGCCAGCAAACTATCGTGTCGTCCTGCAGGCGCTCATCAAGTATCGCGGTGCAGATGTCAGATTCCTTGAATGGGGATCCGCGACGGGGGTCATCACCATCATGGCGGACCTGCTCGGCTATGAGGCATATGGTATTGAACTCGACGCGAGTCTTGTCGAGACCGCTCGTGAGCTGGCACAACGCAATCAGTCCAAGGCACGCTTTGCGGCGGGTAGCTTCTTACCTACCGGATACCTTTGGGAACCCGAGGGTGGAGACGGACGCCTGGGAACGATCGGTGAGGGCACGGCAGGGTACGACGAATTGGGCATCGACATGCAGGAGTTCGACGTCGTCTTCGGTTTCCCCTGGGATGGCGAAACCGACATGATGCTCGACTTGATGGCGAAACGCGGTGGCACCGAGGCCCGCTTACTGGTGAACATGACGAACCGCGGGATCTACGAATACCGTGGTGGCAAAAGACAAGTTTGAGCTTCGCACCCACATCACACCCGGACCACTATGCCACCTCGCAAGAAAATCGCCGCCCTCGTCTCCATCTACCGCAAGTGGTCGCACGCCCAGCACATTGTCGACCGTTTTCTCGAGGGGTATGGCTGGAATGGACGTCATCATCGTCCTGAGATCGATGTCGTCTCCCTCTATGTAGATCAGGTCGGCGAGGACGACCTGAGTCGCGAACGGGAGACACGCTTCCCGCAGCTCACAGTCTATCCCACGATCGGTGACGCCCTGACGCAGGGTGGCAGCGAATTGGCCGTGGATGGTGTCTTGCTTATCGCCGAGCATGGTGAATACCCAAGCAATAACAAGGACCAGGTGCTGTGGCCCCGCTATGAATTCTTCCAACAGATGGCGGCAGTCTTTCGCTCTTGTGGACGCAGCGTTCCCGTCTTCAATGACAAGCACCTATCCTGGAACTGGGATTGGGCGCGCAAGATGTATGACACGTCGCGAGAGCTCGAATTTCCATTCATGGCAGGCTCGTCTCTGCCGGTCACCTGGCGCACGCCATCGATCGATCTGCCACTGGGTGCGCAGGTGGAAGAAGCGATGTGTGTCTGCAGCAGTTGGATCGACGGCGGTGACTTCCATGCCTTCGAGACCGTACAGGCCATGGTAGAACGACGGGCCGGTGGCGAGGTGGGGGTAAAATGGGTGAAGGCCTACCGCGGCGACGAATTCTGGCAGGCTCACCACGAAGGGCGGTGGTCGCGACAGTTATTCGAGGCCTGCATGTGTCGCTCGCACCAGCTGACACCGGGACGCGCCGGCTTCAACGACGTGTTCCCAACGATCGATGTCATGCGCGAACGCATGGCCGATCCCTGGGCCTACCAATACGAGCATCTCGATGGACTGATCTGCACGGTCATCGCTGCCAATGGCCTCGTCGGCGACTTCAACTTTGCGGCGAAATTGGACGATCGCGACAACCCCCTGTCGACCAACATGTATCTCGCGGTGCCACCGACGAAGAGTCTGGCCAGTTTCTTCACACCTCAGGTGCACAACGTCGAGCGGATGTTCATGACCGGGCAGCCGACCTATCCACTGGAGCGCACCCTGCTCACGACGGGGCTCACAGCAGCAGGACTCGACAGCCGCGCTCAAGATGATCAGCTCCTAGAGACACCTCACCTGAACATTGCCTATGAAGCACCGTCAGAGTCGACCTTCTGGCACACCTGATCTAGGCGCTCACAGCCGTGATCTCAGGCAAGTGCCGCCCCTGTTTCAGGCACGCGCCGCCCAGGCGATCCAACCATCCGTGACCAGATGTCAGTCACGCCGCTGATCGAAAAGTGCTCAGCCACCTATCTCCTTCCAGCACAACACATTGGCAGATTGCATGCCGGCGCATGCTGGTCGTTGCCTAGAGAATGGCCAATGGATCCGCCGCGAGACCAGCTTGTGATCATATCCGTAATCGGTTGTTTGTATTGAAGTTACGACGCTTTCTCCGAAAATCCTGCAGTAGTTGGCACAGACTGTGCAATCACTGGACATCTGCCTCAGTCCACTGTCGCCTCGAGCGCATCTGCGCCCACCAGGTGATCAGTAGCTGAACAGTTGGCCTGGAGGGCTTGATGCATCGATTGCTGCTGTGCCTGTTGAGCGTCACCTGTCTTGTTTCTTCGAATCCTGCCCTGGGCAGTGGTGCCACTGCCACCCTGAATCCACCCAAGGTGACCACAGCATTCCACATCGATGGGGAGTTGGAGGGGGCCTGGTCGAATGCAGCGGCCTTCGACAATTTCGCCGAGTTCATGCCGACCCACGGTGTCGCCGCCCAGGTGCCGACGGAGGGATACATCGCCCACGACGACACCAACCTGTATGTAGCCTTCATCTGTCACGACCCGCAGATCGATCGCTTGCGGGCTTCGATGACCGATCGTGATGGGATCTATCGTGACGACTTCGTCGGCATCGTCCTCGACACGTATCGTGATCGCAAGCGCGCCTACGAATTCTTCGCCAATCCTCACGGAATTCAGGGCGACATGTTGTGGCACGAGGGCAGCTCAGACGACGATAGCGCCGACGCCATCTGGCAATCGCACGGCGGCGAGGACATCAGTTTTGATGCCGTGTGGGAGTCGGCCGCGGCAATTCACGACGATCGTTGGATTGTGGAGATGCGGATCCCCCTCGCCAGTCTTCGTTACCCGGACCAGCAGGAACAGGATTGGGGCGTGCACCTGGTGCGCGTGTATCCGCGGGAGAACCGCTACGAATTCTCCTGGATGCCCATCTCTCAGGACAACAACAGTTTCATGGGACAGGCGGGTGGCATGCGCCTCGACCTGGCTGGCACCGCCGGTGTCGCGCACGGTTTGGAACTGATTCCCTATGTCTCCGGTTCTCGTTCGGACGTTCTCGTCGGCAATGCGCGTGGCAATGGCCGGTGGCGCAACCAGGACTCAGGGCCGGCATCAGAGCGACTCGGCCTGACAGGCAAATACACCTTCTCTTCGAACTCGGCCGTCGACTTCGCCTACAAGCCTGACTTCAGCCAGATCGAGTCGGATGGAGGTCGAATCAACGTCAACCAACCCTTCGCCTTCTTCTTCGAAGAGCGTCGCCCCTTCTTCATGGAGGGCAGCGACGTCTTCCAGGTTGACTCGCGCGCCTCAGGCATGATCCTCGATGTGGCCAACCTGATCTACACACGCAGCATCAACGATCCCATCGGTGCAACCAAGCTGACGGGCAAGTCCGGCCATTGGACGTACGGCATGATCTCCGCCTACGACGACAACACACCCCTGATTCTGCCCCTGGCGGATGGCACGATCGTTCGACGCACAACAGAGAATTCCTGGAGCAACATCTTTCGTGGTCAACGGGAAATCGGCGAGCAATCACATATCGGCTTCGCCGCCACAGACCGTCGTTTTGATGTGGGCGGCAACAACACGGCAGCTCTGGTAGAGAGTAGCCTGCGCCTCGATGACAACTACACACTATCTGCCCTTGCCGCCCTCACGCGCACCAACGAGCCGGAAGATGAAGATCTCTCCGCCATCATTCCCGATGTCACCTTTGAAGTCGGGGGTGACTCGATCTCCGCCGACTTCGATGGCGAGAGCTTCAATGGCTACACCTTCAAAACGACGCTGATCCGGCAGTCACGCACGTGGAACTTCAATCTCAGCTATCAGGACTATTCACCCGGTTTCCGCGCTGACAATAGTGCCATCTTTTCCAATGACGGACGCATTCTCCACACACAGCAGACCTACAATGTCCACTACGACGATCACAAGCAGCTCAACTTCATCCGACCGGGACTGTATCTGTGGCGCAAATACGACTACGCCGGGGATGTGAAAGACACGGGCGTGCGCCCGACGATGCTGATCGCCTTCCAGCACCAGACCTTCCTCAACCTCGGCGGTTTCCTCTACAACCAGGAGAAGTTCGGCGGTGTGAAATTCGATGATGCCCGTACGGTTTGGGGCTATCTGGGGACGAGCGCTTTCGAGCGCGTTGGCGGCGGTATCTTTGTCAATCGTGGCGAAGCGATCAATCGCTTCGGTGTGCTCGGCTCGGAACACAATCCCCTTGAACTGGTGCCGACCTTCGAGATCAATGGCAACCTTCGCTGGCGACCGACGGATCAGTTGCGCACTGAATTCAGTTTCGATTCAACGCGTCTGCGAACGGCTGGTACGGACAAGCTGATTGTCCGGCAGCGAATCCTGCGGCAATCACTGCAGTATCAATTCTCACCCGAGCTCTTCGTGCGCCTCATCGGCGAGATCGACAACACACGGCGCGCCCTGGATGTGGACGAATACAACAGCTCGCAGAATTTCAGCCTCGAACCATTGCTCAGCTACAAGCTGAATCCCTTCACCGTGTTCTATCTGGGCGGTACAATTGGTGGCCAGGACGATCCCTACCCGAGTCACACCGGGTTGCGTCGGACGGACCAGACATTGTTCATGAAATTTCAGTATCTGGTGGGTGTCAGCTGACGTCCCGACCTAGTCAGGCGTGCGATTGGCGTCACGCTGCAACTCAGAAGGATGGGGATTCCCCGCCGCGTCAAAGTGCGGAATCGTGATATACGCTGTTGCCATCTTCAGTTCCGTATACAACAGCAGGCGATAGTCCCCCTCGCGCTGGACACGCGTATTGCCTTGATCGTGCTGCTGCTGTCGCCAGACATAACGCACGACTCCGGTTGCCGGCCGATCCAGCACATCTGCCTCTGAGAAAACGTGGATCAGATGACCTTTGTGGCCCTCCAATCGCAGCTCGTATCCATCTTCCAGTGGTTCATCTTGCAGATAGACGGTGATGATCGTGCGACCCGGACTGGATTCGACATCTGCTCGAAAGGCGTAGAAGGCCGCCAGATCCACACGCGCCGCCGGTTGCAGCGATTGTCCTGCAGGTCCCCATCCAGCTCTGTAGACGCGCCCCAACTGTGATTCTAACTCAAGGCTTAGTTGCCGCTCACCAGCCGTCAGCCGCAGATCTTCATCCACGACCCGAACTGAGCCATTGGGTGACAGGGGCAGTGTCATATTGAGCGTCGCCTGTCGATGCGTCGGATCCTGCACGGCGAGAGCTCCGCTTTCTCCGTCGCCGCGCAGATAAACAACAGCGGGCACGCTACTTGTGAATCCCGCCGCCTGCCCTGCAGCGAAGAAGATCAACCCACGCGAATCGGTCAGATTGTCGGCCACAACATGCGCCATCTCATCTGCGTGCAACACGTGCACAGGCGGAGCACTGGCGAAGTCCACGGTCTCCGCCATCGTCGTGGAGGGAAACACGAAGTAGGCATAGGTTGCCTGTCGCGGCGACACACCGTGATCAAGCCACACTGTCGTGACCCGCCCGGCGCGGCGCACCCACAGATCTGTTGGCGTGGGCAGGACGATACCCACGTCATCGATGAAACACCATGCCACCTGCTGTAGCAGTTGTGGTTCTGAGGATGTCTCAATCTGAACACCATCCACGACGAATGCTGCGTCCAGTTCTGCGGCAACCCACTGCAAGAGTGTTGTCTGCACTGCATGTTCCGTGGGGGGGCGCTCGATGCCAGCACGCTCTGTGGCCGCGTTTGCAACCTCGGCGTCTGTCACGACCTGTGACGTGATCCCCGATCCCAGGGCAAGAAATCCACCAGGGAAGAAGGTGAGGCTCTTGTGGGCGATGAAGTCCCCATGCACAGGCAGCAACACGAAGCCGGCTATGCCTCCGTCAGCGAGACCTGCGCCTCCGGAGATCTCACTGCGACCAAAATTCAGACTGTGACCGATCGGGCTGGCACTCGCGTCGTTGTCCGGCTGCGCGCCGACACGTGTTGTCGTTCCCGGCAAGCGACGCCAGTCGATGTCATCTACAGGTAGTGCCCCATCCTCCCCGGCATTGAACCACCCGCGTCCCGGTCGGCTGAGGTGAGTGAATCCGTAGGCAAGATTCCAGCCTTCGCCCCCTGTGCGTGAGAGGTACTCGTAATCCTGGACGCGCTTGGAGAATTGTCGGAAGCCAACGTGATATCCATCCCCCGCCCAAGCGCCCATTTCAGCGCTATACCAGAAGCGAAATCCACTCGTGGGCCGCCCGGTGGCACCTGCCACGTCATCAGCCATCGCCGCTACGTCGGCACGCACACCCATGCCTTCATCGATCAGGGCAACGATCGCGCCACGCAGACGCTCAGATTCATCGTGCTCGACACGGGTCATGTAGAGCATCGCCGCCAGCCCACCCGCAGCGGCACGACGCGAACCATAGACACGACCCGAGACCAGAGGATTCCACACACCCTGATGGATGAACCATCGACTGTGTTCCAACAGAAGACTGACAATGAGTTGGCGCCGGCCAGGGTTGGCGGCCCAGCGAGTGCCATCGAAGAGATACATGAATTGCGCCACCGTCTCTGCATACCCCGCACCATACACGCCGGCATAGGGGATGTGTCCATGAAACAGGTAGCTGAAGTCTTCGCGCACACCGCCATCCGAGCTGTAGCGAACGGTTGAGAAGATCCGCTCCGCCGCACGCTGCAGACGCGCTTCATCCTGCTGCAGCAAGGCGAGATAGGCGTGGTTGCGCGCCTCCCACGCTGCATTCGCACCGGACAGTCTCATCTCCTGCAACTGATGCGTCAGACTCGCCTCCAGCCTCGTTCGCAGGTCAGCCGGGAGAGCCTCCTCCAGCAACAGACCGATCGCCCCAAGTTTGTCGGGAATCGGGATAAGCCAGTAGTACCAGGCGCCGGGGCGTGGTGACTTGGCATGATAGTGTTCGAGGGCATTGTCGAGATCCGCCAGGGCTCGATTCAGCACACGCTCGTCGTGAGAATACCGGCCGTCACTGGCCCAACCCTCGGCGAGTGTCCTGGAGTGCGCGAGAAAACGGTTGAGCCGCTGATTGAACAGATCCTCTTCTGGATCCTCCCAGCTCAGGGGCTGCCGATCTTTACTGAGGATTTCCTCGATGCGATCGTCGAGGGCCGCTTGGGCCCGAATTCGATGCACACCACTACCGCTACCTCCCGAGAGCAAGTCGAGGGTCTTCTGTTTGACCCTGCGCAGATCGATTTCGCCCCCCCCTGCGATCATAACGGTATCCATTTCGGTTGCGGCGGCGACTGTGGCTGCACTGGCAGCTGCGGGGTGGGCACAGACAGCGAACATCATCACGATCATGAAGCGTGGCATGCGTGACACACGATCAACCAGGACATCGATTCCACGCTTCAGCCAGCTGGCGGTGCCCGATGCCATGCCTTGACGACGGGGCGTGATCACCTCACGACTGCTGTCGAAACCATGCCCACGCATCTTCGACCATCGTCGGCAGATCCGATCGCTGTGGCGTCCACTGTAGCTGCTGGGTCGCTCGCCGCGCGTCAGCGACCAGTTCGGGCGGGTCGCCTGCACGTCGATCCGTATCAAGGGAGGGAACCTCGAGCCCCGTCACAGCACCCACCGTATCGATGACCTGGCGCACGCTGTGACCATTTCCCGTGCCAAGATTGGCCTGTAGTGGTCCGCTATCCGCTTGCAGAAAATCCAGGGCCAGCAAATGCGCCTGTACCAGATCCCACACATGGATGTAGTCGCGGATCGCCGTTCCATCTGGGGTCGGATAGTCTGTGCCAAACACAGACAGTTGATCTCGTTTACCTTGCGCAGCCCAGATGGCGAGGGGAATCAGATGCGATTCGGGATCGTGCTCTTCGCCGATCTCAGCGTCAGGATCCGCACCGGCGACATTGAAATAGCGCAGCGCCGCCCAGCGCAGGCCGTGGATCTGCCCATACCATGCGAGCATTTCCTCCACCATCAACTTCGACTGCCCGTACGGATTCACCGGATGCTGCGGCGTCTGCTCGCTGATGGGCATGGTGTCAGGCTCGCCATATGTGGCACACGTCGATGAGAAGACGATATCGTGGACATCGTGCGCCACGAGAGCATCGAGAAGATTCTGGCTACCCACAGTGTTGTTGGCGAAGTACTTCCCCGGATCTTGCATCGATTCACCGACGAAGGAGCACGCAGCAAAGTGGACGACCGCTTCCGGCCGATACTCTTTGAAGACATTGAGGACACCGTCACGATCACGAAGGTCGACCTTGGCCAGTGGTCCCCAACGAACGGCCTTCTCATGACCCATAGACAGATTGTCGAGCACGATCGGCTCGTGCCCTTGTTGGCTCAGATACTTGCAGCAGTGAGATCCAATGTAGCCGGCTCCCCCTGTAACGAGAATTCGAATGCTCGTCTCTCCTGGTTGGTGTTCAGGTGTCTACGTGTCAGTTTGGATCCAGGCGTACGACTCCAAACTGGGCCGCACCGGGACTGGAACCGGTAAAGATATAGGGTGAGAGCTCATGCCCCGCTGCATAGGTGGCCGCGATCTGTTCAACATAACCTTCAGCGGCAGACGCACCGAGGATCGCGACAGTGCCACCTGATCCTCCACCGGTAATCTTGGCACCAAACAACCCGGCGGCGCGACTCTCGGGCTGATCGACAGCTGCGGCGAGTTCGTCTGTGCCATCTGAACCCAAACCGCAGAGAGAATAGCTTGCGTGGGTCTGGAACATCAGCTCGCCAAGCAGCTCGTTGCGGCGGTCGGTTTCTCGCGTCAGCAACAACTCGGCAAAGGTGCGGTGACGTTGGTGCTCCTCGATGGGATGTGCCGTCGGCGCCAGCACAGCGTAGTCGCGCTGAGCCTCTACCTGGGTCACCGTGTCTTCGATGCCCCCGTAGGTTTTCGCGAAGGCATCCCCCTTCATGACGGCCGGCACCTGCGACGCCCATTGCATCCACTCATGGGGTGAGACATTCGCCAGATAACCAGCCCACCGGTCCTGCGGCCCCGCCTGCACATTGGCGACCTGTCGCAGTATTTGCAGACCCATGAAGGCACCCGTCCTGACACTGCCATAGTCAGCACCCGACACGGCGTGGCGAATACCGGAGTCGATGCCCCAGACCGTCAGATCGTCCGGCAGGCAGATCGTACCCAGCAATTGAGCAGGCTGACACAGGATCGCCAGGAGACGATCCTTCTCACCACAGGCGCAGGCCAACTGATCCATGATTCCACAGGGCGCACCGACAACGAGATTCTCCACCTTCTGACACAGAATCGCCAACTCTCGCGGTGCCAACTCGATGTCGTAGGCAGCACAAATGGCCATCATCGTCGCCACTTCGATCGCAGCTGAGGAACTCACGCCTTTGCCTTCGGGCACCTGCGAGTCCAACAGAATGTGACACCCCACATCAAAATGAATGCCGCACTCACGCATGAGCACGACGAAGGCGCCACCTAGGTAGGCAGACCAACTGTGCTGAGATTCGGCGCCGAAAAAACGCCGCGCTGTATCGTAATCGACGGGTGCGTCGCCTGACATCAGGTCGTCGAGTTGAAAGGCGAAGGCCGCGCTGCGGTCAACCGCACCGGGACTTTGCAGCCGTATCTGTCGCGAGGATGGCTCGCGCTGCAATGCCACCACAGCCGCCTCACGAATCGGCATCTGCAACACCAATGACCCAGAGTAGTCGGCAATGCCACCCATCACATCCATTCGCCCCGGCGCTCGCGTAATCCATATAGATGAATCTGACCTGAACGAATCCGCGCCCCCTGCTGATTGCTCCCGGCTCGATTGCTGACAGCGCTCTACGACTCGTGTCACATCGCCTGGCAGTTGCCGGTCTGTAGTGAGTCGGAACATAACCCCTGCCTCAGAGGGAAACGCCAGCGTCTTGCAGGGCCTGGTGCAGCGCCGGTTCAATCTGCGCGCGAATCGCTGCATTGGCGTAGGCGACCCAGGCCACATCTGCATCAACATCCAGCAGCGCGTCGAGGGGCTTGCCATCGGGGGAGCAGACAATGACCCCCATCTCGCGAGCGATCAGTTCCGTACACAGATCGTAAGGATGACAGCAGATGCCGAGTTGGATACCACGTTTGGCTAGCAAGGGCTCCATCAATGGCCGCAGGTCTGCAACAAATCGATCGTGGCCGATAATGACTTCATACAGTTGGCCACCGGAGCAGATGTACTGATCCTCGAAACACTGTGCCTTCCCGGGCTGGATCGGCCCAAGGGCGTGTCGACAGATGGCGTCGTCGATAGCAGCAAGATCGGCCCGCGCCCCCGGAAAGAATCGTGACACCTGCGCAAAGCCGTGACCAATACTGGTCGCCGTCGACGGCCGCAAGGTCAGAGGTTGTGTCTGCTTGCGGATGCGATCGTAACGCTCTGCATGGGCACCCTCACCACGTATGGCCCAAAGCATGTCGGACTGATGCTGCTTCACCAGCGGAATCTCCGTCATCACCGCCAGCTCGATATCAGCAAGTGCTGTCTCAGGACCGCGTTCACGGGCAACACCTGTTAGGATCCACGCGGGCCGCTTCTGATACATCAAACCCCGTGTGCCATCGATGGGATCCACGATGATTCGCAGTGTCGCGGCGGACGCCTCTGCTCCTGCGGGCAATACGATCTGTCCGCCTTCGATACCTTCTGCCACAAGAACGACGACCGTCTCCGTCGCCAGTTCACTCGTCACCGCTTCGATCAGGAGCTGTTCACTGACCAGATCGACGGCGTAAATCGTGTCCCCCTCTTCGTCGTGGGCAATCGTCGCCAGATCCTCTACAGCCTGGCCCTCGCACGCCGCAATGACAGCATCCCGGATTCGTTCGTGTAATCGACGGATGAAGGGCAGTGTATCGGCGGGATTCACATCAATCCTTTGCGGACAGGTCTTCGACGTAGTGGGTCGTCGGGCAAGCACGTAGTTCGGCCGCCTTAGCTTCGGGCCATGTATCGGCGATGAAGTTTCCACCACCGAGTTCTGGTCCGGCGAGATACTTCAACAGATTTGGTTTCCGCAATGGCGGATGCAGACTGATGTAGAAATGATGGGCTGAGTAGTCGGCGCCATCGGTGGGTGCATTGTGCAAGGCCATCACGTAGGGAAAACTCATCTGCCAGAGATTGTCATAGCGAGCCAGGAGCGAACGCAGAACGACGGCGAGATCGTCGATTTCTGTCGTACTCAGATCTGCGATCGATGCATGCCGCTGCTTGGGTGCGACGAACACCTCATACGCATAACGTGCACAATAGGGTACGAAACTCAGCGCCGTGTCGGCCTCATCAAGAATCCGACGTCCATCCTCCCGCTCACTAGCAATCATATCCTCGAAGAGCCCGCGACCTGTTGCCTGCCGGTGAGCTTCGCTGGCTGCCACTTCAGTCTCTGTTGTTTTGAAAATGAAGTTCGTCGCGTAAATCTGTCCGTGCGGATGAGGATTGGAAACACCCACCGCATCGCCATTGTTCTCGAAGATCAGGACATGGTCGATCTCGTCACGGGCACCTAGCTCAGCGTACTGCTGTTGCCAGGTCTGCAGCAGTTCGACGACCCGTGGCAAGGGCAACCGGCTCAAGCGCAGATGATGCTCCGGTCCATAACAGATGACGCGTGCCAGACCCGTAGCGGGGGCATTGTCGTAGACGCCAGGTGCCGAGGCCAGATTTTCGGGAGCCAAGGGACCGACACATGGGTGATCATTGTCGAAAACGTGTACCCCCGCGAAGTCGGGATTCACCTCGCCGCTTACGCGGGTATTCCCCGGGCACAGATAACAGTTATCCACATGCTGCGGTAGCTGCTCATCTTCTGCGGCGAGGGTTTCACCACTCCAGGGCCGATCCTGTCGGTGGCCCGCAATGATGACCCACTCCTGACGCAGAGGGTGCCAGCGTTGTTCCCACTTTTCCTGCGTCATAGGGCGAGATCAGGCGCACCAGGAGCCATATTCAACGCCTCACCTGCGCCGTCGTGTAGTTCGGATCGGCATAGGACGCATGAATCTTGGCTTCCTTGTCGCGAATTTCGTGGGCGACCTTGACGATGTCCTCCGCTTCTTCGACCTCGATCCGCACACAGCCATCGCCATCTGCCAACACCAGATCACCCGGTTGGATGCGCAACTGCCCAACTGTGACGGGTTCGTTGAAGCGTGTCAGATTGAATACACCGTGGCCGGGCACGCGCCCCCATGCGTGGATCGGCAATCCAACCCGACGGATGCCATCCAGATCACGAATCGTCCCATCGATGACGGCGCCGACGACACCAAGGCGCTGGTGCAGAGCCGCCATGCCATCGCCGAAACTGGCACCACGTCCCGGCCGCGAGTCTACATCGCGCATGACGGCGACAAGTGGGCCCGATGCTGCCTCGATGTATTCGTAGTACTCGTGCCAGGGAATGGCCGGTGAATCGGGATCATTGGTGGTGATCTCAGCCGTCATGGCATACCCGACGTAGGTCCCCAATTCCGGCAGCAGACATCTGATCGACTGATCGGTGTATTGCTCGTTTGGTAACCCGTTCTTCTCGACCAACGCATTAAATACGGTTGGTGTATCAAGTTCTCCCAGCGCGGCGATCGTCTGGTCACTGGCACGTTCCATACATCCTCCTGTTGCTTGTTGATTTCCCCAAGCAGGTATATCACTGGCTTGCAGGCAAGTCGCCGAGGCGCTTGCCGGGCGCTACCTTACGTCGCCAACGTCGAATAACTACACCTATTGGAGAATTGTCATGCCCCTCACCGTCGGGATCATTGGCTGCGGCCGCATGGGTCAGCTCTATGCGGAGGCCTACAACACGCTGCCTGAGACCGAGTTGGTCGCCATTGCCGAAATGAATCCAGAGCGCCTCCGGGTTGTGGGTGAGCGTTTTGGTGTCGATGCCCTGTTCGCTGATGCGCGTCAGATGCTCGATACCGTCACGCCTGATATTGTCGCCGTTGTACTACCCGGCAAATACATCAAGGACGCCGTCATCGCTGCTGCCGAGGCAGGTGTTGGCGGCATCTCCACAGACAAGCCGATTGGCGCCGTGCTCAGCGACGTAGATGAGATGGTCGATGCCTGTGCGCAAGCGGGTGCTGTCTTTGCGGGCGGCAATCTGCAGCGTGCCATGACCGAGGTTCAGCAGGCAGCAGCACGACTCAAATCAGGCGAGTTCGGCCCCATCCTGGGGGCCAGTGTGCATCGTTTTGGCAGTGAAATCTCCGGTGGCGGCTGCCAGCACATCGCCGTCCTGCGCTTGCTGACGGGTGCAGAAGTAACAGAGGTCACCGCCTGGGGCGACCCGCCTGAAGCCCTGGAACAGGAAGATGACGAGGGACTGCAGATCAATGGTCAGTTTCGCTTGAGCAGTGGTCTGGTGTGCCCCGTCTTCACCGACGAGACCCCCTGCCGTGGGGTGGAAGTGTGGACCCAGGACACCCTCGTGCGCTGGGATTGGGACGTGCCGCAGATCTTTCGCGGCTTCGATGCCCAAGGACGACGGCAACCGATCGATCCACAATACGAGCCAGCAGAGTATCCGCAGTACGGCTATCTCGGCACATCGATTCAGTCCTTTTTGAGGATTCTGGCGCAGGGCGTCGAACACGAAGACGAGCTGTTTGTCTCTGGGCACGACCTGCTCAAGTCGCTGGAAGTCGCCGTCGCAGCCAAACACTCCGCTCTGCGTGGTAGTGTGCCTCTTTCCCTGCCCCTTGAGGATCGCTCCCTGGCCCTGTATCCGCGTGCCTACCGCTGGCTCGGCGGCGACGCGAGTGGTGTGCCGCAGTCCACCGAAGAAGCAGCAAGCAACTCGCCATCCTGATTCGAGAGCACGCAACGATGAAACGCAAACGTACGATCTACTTCAACGATGCCCGCCACTACTATCTGTTTGTCCACGAACCACCGATGCGTCTGGAAGACGCCTGGGGGCCAGTAGACGAGGTAGCAGGCACGGGTATCGACACCTTCGTGTATGGTGTCTCCCGTGATGACGGTTTGTTCTATCCCTCGCGCATTGGCAAGCGCTTCGGCGACGGCGAACCGCTCACCATGTCCGCCTACTGGCGCGTCTGGCACAACATGCAGAGTCTCATCGATCGTGGTCTCGATCCATTGACCGTCCTGATCGAGCGCGCCCACGAACAAGGCATGGAGTTCATCGCCTCGCAGCGCATGGGTGCCTTTCCCGGCGCCGGGCAGAACGTGGCCCAGCGAGATGGTGGGCAAGGGATGGCTGATGACGCCGTGCGCGATCACCAGTTTGGCGTGCTGCGCGAACTGGCCCTGGACTATCCCACCGATGGCATCGAACTGGATTTTGCCGCCGCCCCCATGGGCACAGACTGGTGGGTTCCCACCGCCGACTTGCAGCGTCACGCGCCGATGATGACCGATTTCATGCGCCGCGTCCGCAGCATGGCACACGAGAAGACTGGAACACCGGCCCTCATCGGCGCCAGGGTCTATCCGACACGCGAGCTCAATGCGGCATCAGGGCTAGAGGTTGAGATCTGGATTGAAGAGGGTCTCGTCGACTACGTCGTGCCTCTCGTCTACGGTTACATGACACTGGATCCGAACATGCCCATCCAGTGGCTCGTCGATGCTGCAGCCGACACAGAGACATCGGTCTATGCCATGTTGCAGCCCTACTATTCCGAAGAAAATCGACCGCTGACGCAACGAATTTATGCCTCTGCTGCAATGTATCGCGCCGCCGCCAGCAATGCGTGGAAGGTGGGCGTCGACGGCCTGTATGCATGGTTCATGCATTGGCCTCTGGGATCCGGGGAGCGCTCGATCCTGACCGAGCTTGCCCACCCCGAACAACTGGCACGCAAGGATCGTCACTATGTCCTGCGCCGTGAGGTCGAAGCGACGGGCGATCACGATTACCCGGCGCAACTGCCTCTGGCCTTTGATCCGGCGTCGGATCTGGGGAAACCACGGCAGATTCACTTCACGATTGCCGAGAGTGTTGCCGACGAACCGAATGCGACAAAGGTGAATCTGCGCCTCGCCTTCACCGATCTCGTTGCCGCAGATCGGCTGGCCCTCTCCTTGAATGGCCAGTCCCTGGCAGACGTGCCGCTGCGCCGCTGGCCGATGCGGGAAATCGATCCATACTCAGGACAGTGGGTCGAACTCGACCTGCGTTCAATCCCACCGACGTGTGGGCAGAATGTGCTCGAAGTGACCCTGCTGGAGCGTCCCAGCGATCTGCCTGGCACACTGATTCTGGAGGATGTAGAGTTGCTCATCGGTTACGACACGTACGCCGATACGCCGCTGGGATAGTACGGCGCCCCACCAGACCGCATGATATGCTGTGTGATCTGCTACCTGGAATCGACCCTCAGGGTGGCGCAAAAAGCCGCAGGTGCCGAGTTTTCTGTGCTGATCCGAAGTCACTCCCCCGCTGTTGACGAGAGCTGAAGATGACTGAAACAAAGACAGATACCGCCACCGAACGCTGGTTGTCCTATCGCGAGGAAATCAAAGTCCTCGACGCCACCATACGTGATGGCGGTTTGATGAACGACTCCCACTTCGACGACAAGGTCGTCAAGGGTGTCTACGATGCTTGTGTTGCTGGTGGCATCGACTACATGGAGATCGGCTACATCAACTCGCAGTCGCAGTTTCCCACGAGCGAATTTGGGCCGTGGCGCCACTGTCGTGAAGAGGACATGCGTCGCATCGTCGGCGACAATGACACGCCCCTGAAGCTGTCTGCCATGTCAGACGCCGAGAAGAGCGACTACGAGACGGATATCCTACCGAAGGACCAGAGCGTCCTCGACATGATCCGTGTCGCCTGCTACATCCACCAGATTCCACTGGCCATGAAAATGGTCCAGGATGCACACGACAAGGGCTACGAGACGTGCTGCAACATCATGGCGGGGTCGACGATTCCAGAGCGCGAACTGGACGAAGCCCTGGAAATGCTGGGTGAGACGCCCGTCGACGCGATCTATGTCGTCGACAGCTTCGGCTCCCTCTACTCCGAGCAGGTCGAGGCCCTGGTAGAGAAGCATCTCGTCGCTCTGAAGGGCACGGGCAAGGAAGTGGGCATCCACTGCCACAACAATCGCCAGCTCGCCTTCGCCAATACCATCCAGGCGATCATCAAGGGTGCAAACTACCTCGACGCCAGCTTCGCCGGTCTCGGTCGTGGCGCCGGAAACTGCCAGATGGAGTTGCTCCTGGGATTCCTGCACAACCCCAAATATCACCTGCGTCCCGTCCTCGACTGCATCCAGCAGCACATCGAGCCCATGCGCGAAAAACTCGGGTGGGGCTTCGACTATCCCTACATGATGACGGGGCTGCTGAACGAGCACCCGCGCTCCGGCATGGCCTTCAACGCCTCCAAGGATCGCGGTGACATCGTCAAGTTTTACGACGATATCTCGGCCGAGGAGTAGTTCACGGGCAAGCTGCATCATACAGAATCAAGAGAGCCGGTGTGGGGTTGATCCCAACGCCGGCTTTTTTGTTAGAACCCCAGACTCGGTGAGTCATTTCGAGATATGACCGTCGCTGGTCACGGCACTCGATCGTGGCCAATTCCTCAGCTCCGGATGGACATGTGTTGTGTCGGCTGCGGTGCCGAAACCACACGCGAACGTCACCTGTCCAACCCAGTCTGCCAGCGCGCCTCAGAGAAGAAAGGACGGCACGATTCCTGCAGTTGCTGAGTCCCCCCAGCACAGCTACCTTGGAGAAATCACCAGTGACCGATCAGGACCAGTCTCAGATGACACGCGACGACGCCAATTTCCACATGGGTTTCACTTACCTGCAGGATAGCCTGCAAGAGGTCCGGCAGGACATTCGTGAGCTTCGGCTTGAAACGAATCGACGCTTCGAGGACATGTCGCAGCGAATGGACCAGCGCTTCAGTCGCCATACCTCGATTCTGATCGCCACGACGGGTGCGATGACGGGTGCCATTATTGCCGCAATGAAGCTGTAGTCCGATGGCCGATCAGGATCAATCTCAGATGACACGCGACGACGCCAGCATGCGCTTGGGCTTCACCTACCTGCGGGATGGTTTGCGGGATGTCCGCCAGGACATTCGCGATCTTAGGCTTGAAACCAATCGATGTTTCGAAGAGACAGGTCGTCGCTTCGACGACATGACACAGCGAATCGATCAGCGCTTCAGCCGCCAGACCTCGATTCTGATCGCGATAACGGGTGCCATGACGGGCACCATTCTCGCCGCGGTGAAGCTGTAGAACACACTAGCTAGGCATCACGTCGACGTGATATGACAAAGAGGCGAGAGCACAAAGCTCCCGCCTCCGGTCGAAACCCGACCTCATCAGTCCACCACAACCTGAGCGGTGCTGTTCAGCCGCTATGTCGCAGACCCTCGCAGGCCGTTAACCGTCGAGTGCCCGGGCTCCAGATCGGCCCAATCCCGCCTGAATCGTATGCCCGATTCGCGGTATGGACTCACAGCGACGGTATCTGCCACGGTGGAATGTTGTCAACAGCAAACAGGGCGTCCATGTTCGACGCTGGTCGGACGCGTGTTCAGACCTGCCGCCCTCTGCTTCAGCCGCCCACCTGCATCACATCAACCCAGCCGCCTGACTCAGCCGACGCGTAACACGCATCCATCACGGCAACGGCATTCACCGCACACAGCAGATCAGCTGCCAGCTCGTCGCTGCTGAGTTCACCCCGAATCGCCGCCACGAGACGATCTACCGTCGTCGGTCGTGCCTCACCATCTACGACGACCGTCGTATCCTCTCCTGGCGCCGTGGCGAGCATGCCTTTGTCGGGATGTTCGAAGATCGTGCCTTCACTGCCGGTGATCTCGAAACCACTCATTCCGCCGGTCTGCACCCATGAGGCTTCCACTGTACCCAGGGTGCCATTGGCGAATCGCAGCCAGGCGATACCGTGGTCGTCAACATCCGGATAGATACCAGCCGCATTGCCGATCGTCGCCATCACCTTCTCAACAGGGCCAAGAACACTGATCAGCCGGTGCACGGCATGTGTGCCCATATCCATGAACGCGCCACCACCTGCCAGATCAGGTTGGGTAAACCAGTTCACATCGGGCGAATCGAACCAGCGCCCGTAGGCGGCGTGGTGTGCATTGCGATAACGCGCGTGGGTGATCTTTCCGAGCTTGCCACTGGCGACGTGCGCGATGACACCCTGCATCTGCGCCGTGAAGGGCTGGAAATAGCCCATGTGCACGATCGTCTTGTGCTTCTGAATGAGGGCGTGCAAGTCCACTGCATCCTTGGCCGACGTGGTAAATGGCTTTTCGCAGAAAATCGGCTTGCCCACGGGCACCGCCGCCTGCAGCAAGGGCACATGCTGGGTGTTCGCCGAACAGATGATGAAACCATCCACGTCATCTCGCGCCAACGTCGCTTCCAGATCGCCGCTGTATTCGGCACCCGCATCGTCGGCGTAGCGCTGGCCACGATCGGCTACATCGTCATAGATAACGGTGACATTGCGGTCATCGTTGTCGGCTATGTTCTTCAGGAATCCTTTGGTGTGTACATGTGCTGCGGACAGCAGGCCAAGACGGACCATTCTCTCTCTCCTTCTGAAGTTTGATTGTCTTTGACTTCAAGATCCGGCAGGAGCTTCCTGTCGTCCACACCTGGCGCCAAACCTCTATAACGGGACATCTCCTTGGGCATCGCTGCTGACATCATCCTCATCGTCGTCGCGTCGCTGGTCTTTGGTGCCATCGCGCACCGACTACAGCAACCGGTCATCCTCGGATATATCGTCGCCGGTGTTTTTCTGGGGCCGTCCGTCACCGGCAACGTGCACGATGTGCATGAACTGGAGTTTCTCGCCGAAATCGGCGTCGCCTTGCTCCTGTTCGCCATCGGCCTCGAATTCTCCTTCGGCGAACTCAAACCCGTGCGCCGCATCGCCCTCATCGGCACGCCCCTGCAGCTGTTGTTGAGCATGGCCTGGGGCTACGGTGTCGCCCGCTGGATGGGGATGGAATCGCTGCAGGCGGTGTGGTTCGGCGGCATGATCTCCATCTCCAGCACCATGGTCCTGTTGCGTACGCTCATGAGCCAGGGGTGGATGGGCACCCTGTCGAGCCGCCTCATGATCGGCATGCTCATCGTGCAGGATCTGGCTGTTGTGCCTCTGCTGATCGTGTTGCCCGGTCTTTCACAACCGGATGTGGGTCTGGCACAGTTGGGGATTGCTGGGCTGAAGGCCGCCGTCTTCCTCATCCTCATGATCGTCGTCGGCGTCCGCCTTATTCCGGCGATCCTGCGCGCCATCGCCGGCTGGAATTCGCGCGAACTGTTTCTGCTCACCGTCACCGCCCTCGGCCTGGGGATCGGCTACGGCACATATCTGTTCGGCCTCTCCTTCGCCTTCGGTGCTTTCGTCGCCGGCATGGTCCTGTCCGAATCCGACTACGGCCACCAGGCCCTCAGCGACATCATCCCCCTGCGTGACCTGTTCGGTCTCCTGTTTTTCGCCTCCGTGGGCATGCTCCTCGACCCGGGTTGGCTTGTCGACAATATCACCGAGGTCGCCATCGCCGTAGGACTCATCGCCATCGGTAAAAGTGTCATCTTCGCCGGCATCAGCCGTCTCTTCGGCTATGGCAATGTCATCCCCTTCGCCGCAGGACTGGGCCTGTTCCAGGTTGGCGAATTTTCCTTCGTCCTGGCCCGTGTCGGTCGCGAGTCAGGAGCCATTGACGACCACCTGTTCTCGCTGGTTCTGGCTGTCGCCCTCGTGACGATGTTTATCACCCCCCTTGCGACGCGACTCACAGCACCCCTCTACAGACTACTGCAGCGCCAGAGCGCGTCTGATCCATTGGCGACAGTGAATCTGCCAGTCGACGGCCTGCATGATCACGTCATCATCGCCGGGGGTGGCCGAGTGGGCCAGCACATTGCCGCCATCCTGCAGCGACTCGACATCCGTTTTGTCATGATCGAGTTGAACCACGTGCGCCTTGAACAGTGTCAGGAAGCGGGCCTGCCTGCCATCTATGGCGATGCCAGCCAGGCAGTGGTCCTCGAGGCGGCGGGCATTCATGCGGCGCGGCTGCTCATGGTGACCTTGCCGAATGCGGTCTTGGCCCTGCAGATCACGGGCGCCGCCCGTCAGGTCAATGACGACATCCACATCATCGCTCGCGCTGCCGACATCGATCAGATCCGCGATCTGCACGAAAAGGGTGCCTTCGAGGCGATCCAGCCGGAATTCGAGGCGAGTCTCGAGTTCCTGCGCCAGGCCCTTATCCATCTCGACTTCCTGCCCGGCCAGGTTGAGCGCTTCACCGATACCGTCCGCCACGAGCTCTATTCGCCCTTGTACACGGAGGGCGACGCGCGGGCCGTCGAGGAATTGCTCGCCACAAATGGCCTGGAACTGGCGTGGATCGAGTTACCCCCCCACAGCCCGTGTGTCGGTCACAGCATCGGCGAACTCTCCCTGCGAACTCGGACCGGAGCTTCCGTCGTCGCTATTCTGCGTGACGGTGCGAGCCACAGGAATCCCGGGCCCGAATTCCGCTTCGAAGCAGGTGATCGTGTAGGAATCGTCGGCGACCCTGATCAGGATCACGACTTTGCGCGACTCGCCGCACCACCAGTATCTGACGTTGACACTGACACCAGCGCCTGAGCATTGCAGCCAACCACGCCCGGCACCACGCAAGACCCAGCTCTGTCCATGCGCAGTCTCTACGTACTGTTTTTCCCTCTCGCCATGTCGGGCGCTTTCTTCCCGATCGCGCGCCCCATCGTTTCAGCAGCACTGGCGCGCACGCAAGATCCGGAGTTGGCCCTCGCTGCGTTCTCTGTTCTGCTCAGCCTCACGACACCACTGATCTCACCCCTGTTCAGCATACGTCAGATCGTCACCGCCCTGTGTGTCGATGCCGACATGGTACGCAGACTAGGACGTGTTGTGTTGGTCCTCGGTGGTGTCGCCACCATCCCTCTACTGGTCCTGTCGATTCCGTCGAACTTCCTCGCCTTCACCGAGCAGATTCTTGGGATCCCTCATGCCATCGCTGCCCTTGGCCCACCGGCGATGTGGCTGATGGCCACCTCACCATTGCTGACCATCGGCCGCGCCTACTATCAGGGGGTTCTGGTCAGTTTCGATCACGCCAATCCGATTGGGCTCGGCGCGCTCTTCTATCTGGCTGCTTCGACCCTTGGCGTCTTTGGTGCCGTGTATGTGAAGATCCCAGGCGCCGTCGCCGCCGCTGTGGCGCTGCTGGCGGGAAATGCGGTCTACGTCCTCACCGTCTGGTGGCCCACGCGCCGACTACGGCAGGGCGACCACCCACGCATGCCGCACCGCGTCGACGATTTCGCTGAAGAGAAACGCTCCACTCGCTACATCCTGAGCTTGTATCGCCCCCTGGCAGTCTCCGCCGGCCTGTCCGCCTGCCTGGAGCCGGTGATTCAAGCGGCCATGGCGCGCACACCGGAGACGATGACGTCTCTTGCCGCCTACCCCGTCTGTATCTCGGTGATCTGGCTCATGCGGACCCATCTGTGGAATGCGCAGCAGGTCGTGATCGCACGTGTGAAGGATCCCGTCAGCTATGTCGCCGTGCGCCGCTGGATGTTGTCATTGAGTCTCGGCACGACCGCCTTGCTGGCGATTTTCCTCTGGCCCACAGCGGGAGATTGGTTCTTCGGTGACGTCATCGGCCTGACCGGGCAAGTTCGCGACTACGCCTGGCAGGGATACGCACTGTTGGTCGTCGTCCCCTTCATGCAAGGTTGGCGATCCCTCTACTCGGGTACCCTCGTGGCCCTCGGGACGACTCGACGCATCCAGACCGCCGCCGTTGCCAAGGCGATCGTGCTGGTTGCGGCCCTCGTCATGGGCGTCGTAGACGGTCGGCTTGCAGGAATCTTCGTCGCCGTCGGTGCGCTGTTGCTGGCTGAACTCACAGAGGTGCTATCCCTGCAAATCGCCGTGCGTCGAAGCTGGGCCCGGTGGACCCAAGCCGCATGAGCCGCCTCACGCGTCGGCGAGAATGTCGTCGATGCGTTGCAGTTCCTCATCCGTGAAGTCGGGCGCTGACAAGGCACCCACATTCTCTTCGATCTGCTCCGGGCGACTGGCTCCAATCAGTGCCGTCGTCACCTCTTCCCAACGCAGCACCCACGCCAGGGCCATCTGCGCCAGCGTCTGGCCACGTTCCTGGGCGACGTCATGCAACTGACGCAGTTGCGCCACCTTCTCCTGTGTCACGGCGGCCTCCTGCAACGATCCGTGCGCACTGGCGGCGCGCGAATCCTGTGGAATGCCATCCAGATAGCGACTGGTGAGCAAACCTTGAGACAAGGGGCAGAAAGCGATGCAGCCAATCCCGAGTTCGGCGAGTGAGTCCAGCAGCCCGTCCTCCACACGCCGATTGAGCATGCTGTACGAAGGCTGATGGATCAGGCAAGGTGTACCGAGATTCCGCAGGATCGCCGCTGCCGCCCGCGTGCGCTCGGGATCGTACGACGAGATGCCCACATACAACGCCTTCCCCTGGCGCACGATGTGATCGAGGGCACCCATCGTTTCTTCCAGAGGCGTCTCTGGATCCGGGCGGTGATGGTAGTAAATATCCACATAATCCAGACCCATACGCTGCAGACTCTGGTCGAGACTGGCGATCAAATACTTGCGCGAACCAAGGTCGCCGTAGGGGCCAGGCCACATGTCCCAGCCCGCCTTGGAAGAGATGATCAGCTCATCGCGATGCGACGCCAGATCCTTGGCTAGAATCTTGCCGAAACTCTCTTCCGCCGAGCCCGGTGGTGGACCGTAGTTGTTGGCCAGATCGAAGTGCGTGATGCCCAGATCGAAGGCACGTTGCACCATCGCCGTCGCCGTGTCGAAGTCGGCGACACCGCCGAAGTTGTGCCACAACCCGAGCGACAGGGCCGGCAGATCCAGCCCACTGCGACCACAGCGATTGTAGGTCATGTCGTCGTAACGGCCTGAACCTGCCTGCCATCCCGTACTCATATTGTCTCCATTGCCCTTTGATTCATTGCTGATTTTTCGCCCTATCCACGCTTTGTCGCCTTCAAGATGACGAACTTCGGATTGCTGGCAATGATCTCACCATTTCCAAACAAGCGTCGCAGCTTCGTGTGATACCCCAGATGGCGATTGCCGACGACCCACAGAGACCCACCAGGTTGCAGCACCTTGCGTGCTTGCTGAAACATGCGCCACGACACCGCGTCGCCGACGATCTGTTGCTGATGGAAGGGTGGATTGCACAGGATCAGATCCGCCGTATCGGCTGCCACCCCGCCGAGACCATCCGTCCAATGGAAGGTGATGTCACGCTCGTCGTCGAAGGCGGCCGCCACATTCTCACGCGCCGAAGCAATGGCCATGGCCGACTCATCCGTGAAAACGAGGGCCGCCTGCCGATGGTGGCGGCCGGCGACGATACCGAGCACACCATTGCCGCACCCCAGATCGACGATGCACCGTGCCTGTGGTGAACGCGGCAGATGCTCCAGCAGGAATCGCGTCCCCACGTCGAGCTGTTCACGTGAGAACAAGGCCGCGTGATTCGACAGCTCAAGCTTCGTGTCATCCAGGCGATATTGTGTTGGCTTGGGATTGGTCGGCACATCCAGCGTCGCATCGAGTGTGCAATGGATGAGTCGCGCCTTGCGCCGCGCCAGCGACGTGCGCGTCGGGCCGATGAAGCGTTCGCACAACTGCAGCGTCGATGTGTGGATCTGCTTCACCATGCCCGCACCGACAATCACCGTGTCCGGCCTCAGATGTGGACGCAGCCGCTGCAGCTGATCCTCCAGCAGGGCAAGACTCCTCGGCACCTTGAACAGCAGCGCATCGAAAGGCGCTGGCTCCGCCAGAGGATCCAGCATCGCCACACCATCTACGTCGATCTCGTTTGCCTCGAGATTCGCACGAGTACCGGCATGCGCAAGCCACGAGTCCGACTGCATCTGCACGGCCCACGGAGCGCTCGACGCCCCAGCCAACGCCACAGTCAGCGCCCCGAAGCCATCATTCACGACCAGCCCCGATCCGCCTGCCACACCCAACTCCGTCAGATGATTCAGCACATACTCATCTGCCGCATCCCAGGCGCGTAACATCTCGCGCGCCAGCCGTGGATACCGGTCGAGGGTGAATTCCCCCTGGCCGACGCTGAGCAGTCGGTCGGTTTCCTCAACCATGGGATCGCCTCACGAGCACCTCATGCATCCGCCACAACCGGTTCGCTATACACCGCCTGCTGCAGCCCCTTGATGTAGCCCACCGCAAAGAGCCGAGCGAGACGCAGTTCGTCATCGAAGGACTCATCGCCCATGCGCGGATAGTGATCGGGACGGCAGACGCCATCGAAACCCACATCACGATAGGCACGCAGACATTCCGCCAGATCATGCTGGCCATCGTCGTGAAAGGCTTCCTGGAAATTGTCCGGTGTCCCGCGCACATCACGCAGATGCACGAAGTGGATCTTTCCCTGGCCACCGAAGTGCCGGATCGCCGCGGGCAGATCATCCGTCATGAGACCAAAGTTCCCCTGGCACAAGCCGATCCCATTCATCGGACTGGGCACCATGTCGAGCATGCGCTGATAGTTGTCGAGACTGCTCATGATACGCGCCACACCGCGGATCGGCGACAGCGGTGGGTCATCGGGATGCATCGCCATCTTCACGCCCGCCTCTTCTGCCACGGGCACCGTGCGCTCGAGGAAATACTGCAGATTCTCCCACTGTTCTTCCTCGCTGACCACACCGTATTCGGTGAGTCCCTCCTCCACCTGCGATAGATCAAAGCCACTCACCGTCGCACCCGCCCGGGTAGGCAGCGCCCGCGACGTACGCATCACTCCAAGGATCGGCATCCACATACTGCACCATACGGGGATTCCCAACTTGCCCATATTGCGCAGCATCTGACATACGACGTCGATCTCTTCATCACGGCCCGGCAGAGCGAGTTTGATCTTCTCCATCGCCGGTCGACCCTCGATAACAGCCAGTTCGAATCCGAGGTCTTCGTATGCCTGCTTCCGTTTGGTCAGCGATGCCAGGGACCATGGCTGCTCGTCTTCGGGAGCGCCCTCGACAGGCTGCAGCGTCTGGTGACTGACGGCATACTCCACGCCACACTGTTTCATCAATGTGAGTGCCAGACTCGGTTCATTTGGGATGCTCAAACCGATCTTCATCATGGGAGCCACTCCTCGGTGTGGGTACTGGTTGTCGCTACGGATGATCAGGCTTACTATCGTCTCCTTCAAAGGAGAATCATTTTATGCCCTTGCTCAATGTGGGAGACACGGCACCGGCTTTTTCCGTGCAGAACCAGGATGGCGAAATCGTCACCTTGGATCAGTATCGGGGCAAGTCGGTTGTGCTGTGGTGGTATCCAAAAGCCGATACACCTGGCTGAACGGTTGAAGGCAACGGATTCCGTGATCGAATCCAAGAGTTCAACAGTCGTAATGCAGTCATCCTCGGGATCAGTTGTGATGCTCTCGAGGCGAACAAAGCATTCAAGGAGAAGTTCGACTTCCCCTATGATCTGCTCTGTGATACCGACAAGAGTGTCAGCGTTGCCTACGGAGCGTCACCAGACGCCTCGACCAACGCATCGCGCATCAGCTACATCATCGATGCTGATGGCAAGATCGCCAAGGTGTACGAGACGGTAAAGCCGGCCGATCATCCTGACGAGGTCCTCGCCGACCTCGGCTAGTAGCAGAACCGGGGCGGGTGACAAAAGTCGCTCGCCCCGTTTCATTTTCAGACTCCCACGAGCGGAAGCCTCCATGACACAGATCACGTCCACCGTCGATTTTGACCAGGACGGCAAACAAGTCGGTTGGCTCCGAGTGCCACACTCAGTGACACGCAGCGCCTACGGCGTCCTGCCCATTCCTGTCGCCGTCTTGCGTAATGGCGATGGTGCAAAGCTAATGCTCAGTGCCGGCAACCACGGAGACGAATACGAGGGCCAGGTCGTGCTGACACGGCTGATTCAGCAACTCGAAGCCAGCGACATCCGCGGCACCCTCATCATCCTGCCTGCACTGAATCTTCCCGCCGTCCTCGCCGCTACACGCGTGAGTCCCCTGGACACTGGCAACCTGAATCGCGTCTTCCCCGGAGATCCCAATGGTGGACCCACGTGGAAGATCGCCGACTACATCGAGCACACGCTGATGCCAAAGGTCGACGTCGTCGCCGACTTTCACGGCGGTGGTGCCTCCCTCGACTACCGGCCCCACGCCAGCACCCACTACAGCCCGGATGCCTCCGACGAACACAAGAAGAAGAGCTTGGAGATTGTCACGAAGCTGGGCGTACCCCACGTGATGGTCTTCGAGCGCCGCAACAAGACCGAGGGCTTCCCCGATGCCGCCATCCGTCAGGGCGTGATCTCCATCGGTGGCGAATACGGTGGTACAGGGTCGGTCTTTCGCCCGGGCGTGCAACTCGTGCAGACCGCCGTCGAACGCCTGCTCGCGGTCCTCGGTATCAAGGGAGAGCTACCAGCGAATCTGCCCGAACCGCAGCTCCTGCACATCCCGGTACCCAAGAGCCACGTGTACGCACCGGAGCCAGGTGTCTTCGAACCAGCCACGGAACTGGGAGATGCGGTGCGCGAAGGTGATCTGTGTGGCCACGTGTTATTTCCGGAGAATCCGACGCGCGAACCCGTGCCCGTCACCTTCAGCACCTATGGCGACGTCGTCTGCAAGCGCCACCCGGGTCGAGTGGAAGCCGGTGACTGCGTCGCTCACCTCGCCGCTCCGTGGCCGCAGGGCGGTTAGTCACATCTCACTACCTGAGCCTCCTGCTCAACCGTGACTCAGCAACCCGCTCATCGACTCAACCACAGGCGCACATAGTGGCGCCGATCCTCCATCGTCGGATGGTCATCAAAGGCCGTGCGATTGTGCAGGATCCAGCGATTGTTCGTGAACAACATCTGCCCCGGCAGCAGATCAAACTCCACCATCAGATCCTGGCGCTGCAGCTGGGACTCCACTGCCGCCAGCGCCACCGACTGCGCCTCGGTCAGGGGCGTCTGAGCTTTCTCGTGACCCACCTCGATGTAGTACGCCATGTAGCGCATGATCAACTCGTCGCCATCACGCGCAAACAGATGGTGCGGCGCGAAGGGAGATTCGTCGGGCCCGTGCTGTGACCGCCGATCGAACAGAAACTCGCCATACAGTGTTTCCATGTCGGCGCCCTGCCGACACAATTCATTGTGCACCGTGCAGCCACTGATCAACTGACTGCGCCCACCGGACTTCGACGTACGCTGACACAACAGACCGATCACATCGGGCAGCGCTGGATTGAAGGCATTGTCTGTGTGGAAGGTGCTCTCCGCATTGGTCACCGAAAACCGCGCACCGCCCGTGACGGACTGCCCCGTGTCACGCACATCGTAGAGCAGCGTCCCCTCGACATTCTGGGCAAAGGGTGCGCCAAGCAGTTGTCCCAACGCCCAATACGCAGTCACCGCACCGGCACGAGAAAAGCGCGCCTCTCCGAGCCCCTCGATGAGGACAAAGCCCCGCCCAGCCTCGATCTGCTCCCGTAGCGGCGTCACCTGCTGCGCACAGTTCGGCATCGCCGCCGCATCGATACGCGAATCCGTTACACCATCCGGATCTGTCGCCGCAACGAAAACCTCCAATTCTACCAACGCCGCGTCTGTCAGTTTCGTCAGCCACCGCTTAGGCCCGTCGACACTTTCCGCCGACCAGGCCCGTGCACCACCCACCTGTTCGTATTTCATCGTCAAAGTGTCCCTGCCTGAAGCGGGTGAATCGAACTCGAGAGCATGTGCCAACAGCGATGATCGTCGCTTATCGATGATCTGATACCAACTCGTCTCTGCTCCGGATTCCTGATCTGCTCCGGGTACCCTGAAAGATCTGCTCTGATGCTTGAAATCATAACCAATTGAGGCGATTCGTAGCGCCGCCGAAGATCTCCGTCGCCTGATAAATATGGTCCTAAGTTTAGTATTTTCAATAGAATATACATTCTTGACTTGTCTACTGATCTTCGCGAATTCGCACGTTGTATGCGCCTACAGATTTTTGTCCCCCGGCGAATGGGGATGGGTTACGTCTGGACCCTATCATACACCGCAGCATTTTGCCGTGTACCTCACGTCCACAGACAACCGGAGACCACTATGCATTGTCGCATCGCCGACACTGAAGAAGATCCCTTCAACTCACCCAAGGGAGACTTCGGCGCTGTCTTTCGCGAGATGTTCACCGTCGAAAAGACGAAGTGTCCTTTCGATCTTGAACATGTCACCATGCCCCCGGGCAAGAAGAACTTCCCCTTCCATTCCCACGGCGCCTTGTGGGAGATGTACTACGTCATCTCCGGATCGGCGAAGATGCGCACCGACGAAGAAACCGTCGAACTCAACGTCGGCGATGGCTACCTGTGTCGCCCTGGCCTGGCGCATCAGATCATCAATGACTCGGAGCAGGACTTCGTCTACCTCGTCATCTCCAATGATCCACCCTATGATGCCTGTTATTACCCCGACAGTGGCAAGCTACTGCCGCGTGGCCAGAAATTGTGGGATCCCATGCCTGAGAAGCAGGTCTTCTGGCAGCCGAACGAGCCAGCCACCTATTTCACCGGCGAGGAGTAGGCCCAAATGAGGAGACACAGATGAGGAGACGCCCATGAGTGTCAGTGCCGAACAGCGACAGCAACTCGAAGAGGTCGGCTACTTCATCGTCAGAGGACTCGTGGACGTCAACAAGACTGAAGCGATCCGCCAGGCGCTGATGGACAAGGCGCGCGACGTTGCTGAGTCCGGTGACTACAACCGCGACAAACTCCTCGAAACAGTAGCCAAAGATTCACCTGAGGGCGTTCCCCTGCACGAGCGTTTTCGCAAGCTGAACAACCTCGATCTGCTGCCAACACTGTGGGAAAACTGGTATGCCGGGCCCAGCGTCCTGGGAGTTGTGAGGGACCTGATCGGCCCGGACATCCTACGCAAATACTCCTCGGCATTCCTCAAGCCCGCGCGGATCGGTGGCGCCACCCCCTGGCATCAGGACATCGGCTTGTGGCGCGACGAAAATCACGACGCCGCCAATGCCTGGATGGCCATCGACCGATCCACTGTGGAGAATGGCTGCCTGCAATTTGTGCCGCGGTCACATCGGGGACCGGTGGTGGAACACGTCGAATACGACGACTCCATCCACGCCGAACTACCACGCGATCAGTGTGAGAATCTCGATGTCGAGTATATCGAACTCGAACCGGGAGACACCGTGTTCTGGCACAGCAATCTCTGGCACGCCTCCGCGCCAAACACATCGGACCAGGGTCGCATCGGTGTCGCCGCTGTATGGGTAAATCCAGCACAGATCAGTCAACTCACTCACGCCAGGCGCCTGCGCTGGGCCATGCGACGGGGCGAGATCTTCTCACATCCCGCGCCGGAGTTGATCGTCACGACGGACTGATCAGGCCAGATGGGACTGACCACCGAAACTGTCCGCTGCTGCCCAGGATCACACGCTGAGTTCCGGACCCCAGTGTGCAGCGAATTCCTCGAAGTCGTTGTCGGAAAGATTGATGAGATTCGATCCATCTACGTCGATCCGATGCAGCTGGGGTTTCCCATCGACCTGGCCCGCAAAAACCAGCTGCGACGCATCGGGAGAGAAACTCCCCTGGGTCGCTACCAGTCCTAGCGGACTGACTCGACGAGATTCGGTGCCATCTGCGCGCATTACGAAGATGCCATTCTCACCGTCACGCTGCGATGTGAAAGCGATCCACTGGCCATCAGGCGAGAACGCAGGATCATCACCGCCGGCAGCCGTTGCCTCAAGGGGCCGCTGGTTGGTGCCATCCGGATCCATCACGTATAGCCGCCGATGATTGTCTCGGTCCGTCGTAAACACGATCCGTGATCCATCCGGATCATACGCCGACTCGACTTCAAAGGATGGGTGGTTGCTCAGCGGCCGCTGGTTCGCGCCATCGCGATCCATCGCATGAATGTCGGCTTGCCCGACGCGATCACTGGCAAACAGAATCGTCTGCCCATCCCAGGAAAAGTGCGGTCGCAGATCAGGCAGATCGTTTTCTGTGATCCGCGTCTGCGAGCCACCGTCAGGATCCATCAGATAGATCTCGCCCTTGCCATGTCGACGCGAGCAGAATGCGATCATACCGTCAGGCGACCAGGCAGGATGATCCTCTTCCCAGTCCGGTGTGCTCGTCAGATTGCGCCGATCCGATCCATCCGGCGCCATCGTCCAGATATCCATTTCGCCATCCTCTGTACTGACGAAGACGATTCCTGATGTTGTCATGCTTGTCTTGTTCCCTCAGGGGCCACTTCGGGCATTGGGTGCATTTGTCAGTCACCTCCGCAACTTAGGCACGGCAGGGACTCACGCCGAGTCAGTCACCTGACTGGCATCGCTCCACGATGATCGAATTCGCCATCCGGTCGCATTTGACGCCGCATCCCGAACACTGGAGGATGACATGAGACGGCGACCAACATCTAGCTGCCGTGCGCCGATCGCTGACCGAAGGACCAGACGGGAAGCTCACAGTGACGGACCCTTCAGACCACATCCGCAAACTCGCGGCGATCATGTTCACCGACATCGTCGGGTACAGTGCCCTGACTCAGCGGGACGAGACGCTGGCCCTGGAACTGTTGGAGGAACACCGACAGCTGCTGCGCCCCCTTTTCGATCAGTACCATGGCAATGAGATCAAGACCATCGGCGATGCCTTCCTGGTGGAGTTTGCCAGCGCCGTGGAGGCGACGCGCTGTGCCATCGATATGCAGACGATTCTCACGTCCCACACTTCAGTGGTAAAGCCAGAGCGACGCATGCAGGTGCGAATCGGACTGCACGTTGGGGACGTGGTGATGAAGGAAGGCGACGTACTGGGTGACGGGGTCAATATCGCCGCGCGCATCGAACCCCTGGCCCCCCCGGGGGGGATCTGTGTTTCGGAAGACGTTGCGCGCCAGATCGACAACAAGATCGAGTTGCCCCTGGAACGACTGGCGGCAAAGGAACTGAAAAACATCAAGACGCCGGTGGCCGTCTACCGCATCGTTCTTCCCTGGGAGAAGAAAGCCGGCCTCCTGCTGCGGGTGCGCCGGTCCTTGCGCAAGCCATTCAGTGCCCGCCTGGCTCGGACAGGGGTGATGGCCCTCCTCATCGCTGCGGCCGCCGGTTGGTGGTGGAAGAGCCATTCAGTGCCCACTATCCAGCCAGGGCAGATCACGCACCTGGCGGTGTTGCCCTTTGCCAACCTGATGAGCGACCCGGACCAGGAGTACTTCGTCGACGGGTTTCATGATGCGCTGCTCACGGAATTGTCCAAGTTGCGAACGATGACGGTCATCTCCCGGCAGTCGGTCATACGATACAAGGGATCGGACAAGTCGCTCCCGGAGATTGCCAGCGAGTTGCAGGCACACGCCCTGATTGAAGGCTCCGTGCTGCGCGCCGGTGATGACGTGCGCATAAACGTCCAGCTTATCGAAGCGGCAGCTGACCGGCACCTTTGGGCAGGGGTGTTTGACCGCAAACTGGGAAACGTGCTCGCCCTGCACAGTGATGTGGTTCGCGCCATCGCCGGACAGGTCAAAGTCACGCTTTCCCCGGAGCAGGAGTCCCGGTTGGCCAACACTCGCATGGTTAATCCCGAGACGTACGAGGCGTACCTCAAGGGAATGTTCCACATGAGCAAATACACGAAGGAAGGCTTCGAAAAGGGCCTGGCATACCTCAATGAGGCACTCGAAAATGATCCAGATGATCCCCTGGCGTATGCCGGATTGGCGCTGGCTTACGTCCAGATCGCTCACAGCCCCGAGCCAACGCCCGATGCCCTGGTCCGGGCCAGGGCACTAGCTCTCAAGGCGCTGGAACTGGACGACACACTCGCCGAGGCTCATGCCGCTCTGGCAGAGGTCAGACTCTATCTGGAACATGACTGGGCGGGTGCAAAGCAGGAGTTCCGCCGTGCCCTGGAACTGAACCCCAGCCTGGCCAAGACTCGGGGTCACCATGCCTGGTATCTCGCATTGATGGGACACCAGGCAGAAACCATCGAAGAAATAGAACGAGCCCAGGAATTCCATCCGCTGTCGCCCCTGATGTCTGCCTGGCGAGGATGGCAGCATTGGTGGTTCGGCCAACACGAGGAGGCGATCAGTGCCGTCCAGCGATCGCTCGAGCTGCGACCCAACTTCACGGTCGGTCTCTATGTTCTGGGAACTGTTTATGCACAGCAGGGGAGATTCGAGGAAGCGATTGCGGCACATCGGAAGTTGGCTGAGCTCAGTCGGAAATGGGCATGGGCTCTCGGACACACCCTTGCGCTGGTTGGGAGAAAGGATGAGGCGCGGCTGATCCTCGCACAGATGAAAGGGCGGGGCTCGACCAATCACTGGGGCATGGCAGAAATCCACACAGCTCTGGGGGAAAGGGATGAGGCATTCCGCTTGCTGGAGAGGGCCCGCGAGTTCCCCCATGTCTGGATCGCTTGGGCCGAGTGGAATCCTCACTTTGAGCCATTGCGTTCAGACCCGCGCTTCGAAAATCTGGTACGTCGTTTGGCGCTACCGGACTGAGTGACGTCGCGCGCACCAAGGATAACAATCCTGCGACGTAGCAGTTCAGCTCGATCTCTTCAGGACCTGACCCTCATCCTGCGGATCTCCGGCGATGACATCCCCGCAACACTGGAGCACATCCGAGAGACAGGAAGAGAGTTTGTCCCCGACCTGCCGATCCACATCAGCTTCATGGATGACCGGATCGACAACATGTATCGCAGCGAAATCCTGCTGGCCCGACTCATCGAGATGTTCTGCGGCCTCGCCGTCCTGATCGCCGCCATTGGCCTGATCGGCTGCAGGGTTTCGCCTTCCGCATTACTCTCGGACCGGTGCCCTTCATCCTGTCGGGTGTACTAACCCTCGTCATCGCCTGCGGCTCGGCGGCCTACTCGTCCTACAGAGCAGCCACCATGAATCCTGTGGAGGCTCTGCGAAGTGAGTGACCAGGAACTAGCCGCACTTGTTCAATCAGCGGCACAGGTCCTCCCTATCCTCGATGGCAGATACCTTGGCACCTCATCACAGTAATGCTCGTACTCTGATCGGAAGATCCGTCCCAGGTGTTCTTCCTCGGTCCGTACCATCATGTGCGCCATCGCGCCGTATACCAGAACCCATCCCACGCTAATCGGAGAGGGCCATAAGAGCGCAAGTCCGATGATCACGAGGCCGTATGCCACAAGCTGAGGATTCCTGCTGAATCGATAGAAGCCTGAACGATTCAGGTTTCCCGTCTGCTCACCCAAGGCTTTCGAGAATCCCAGACTGATCATTGACCAGAGTGTGACCACTGCGCCAATAGCAAGGATGGCGAAGCCAATGACACTATGGAATTCGCGGTCCGGGAGAGATGGAAGAGTTGGCCATCTTGCAGGAAGGAAGGTGTAGGAGAGATTGGCATGAAGAGCAAATACAATACACTCGAGTGATGCTGAGAATGCAGAGAGCCTACCTCGTCCTTCGTAGTCCCTTCTGACCTGAACTCTGAAGACCAGATAGCTGAACAGAACCACAAGGGATGACAGAATCAGGTATGTACCGCTCATGAGACATCCTCATCTTCGATCTACATCAGCAATCCATATCAGTTGGTGGATGCCAGCAGCCATGCCTGCCAATCCTGAGCCACTTCATCGAACTCGACCCCGTAGATCTCTTTCGAAGACTATGCGGACTTGAGTGGACTTCATTGGCCAGGTGGTGGAGCTCCTACACACACAATTCATTGTGTGTGTCCCACACTTCCCGTCACTGCGGTCCCTGCAGTAGGTCCCACATGGTCAGGCTACTGCCTACGCAGCACACGACAGCGACTACGGCCAGGCAGACGAACAACCACTCTCTTCCCGCTGAGGGCGGATAGTCGTCGCTACTCGTCAGGAGTATACCTGCCCCCAGAGACATCAGAAGACCGCCATGCATCAGTGGGAGCACAGGACCATAGAGCGCACTCTCACCTTTGAGCGCGAAGAGGACGCTCAGTATACCCCCGACTCCGACGAGGATTCCTACCACCTGCCCTACGAGTTGCATCCTTCTAGACATGGCCATCCCCCATTCTGATCGTGTGACTCCGATCAACCCTGCTCTCGGAACCATTGGCATGAGCCAGGCGTTTCTCGCACGTAACAGTACACTACCTGGAAATCCTCATCCCCCGCAATTTTCCCAAGAATTCCGATCTTCCACGTAAGGGAATTCTCGATGACTGCGACCGACACACTTCTTCGCACCTGCTGGCGCCTCCAGTTGCTACTGCTACTACCAAGCACCGGCTACGCCCTCACGATCGAAGGAAATCTTCGGACCATCGATCAGGAACCCGTCTCCGGGGCAATGATCGTCGTATCGAGAGAGGACGATCCGTCTTGGGTTGTATCAACCACAACCGATGAGCGCGGCCGCTACCAGTTACAGCTCGGTGTCATCACGGCAGTCCTGGGTGCACCCACAGCGGTACCGGCTCAGCCCGGACTCGAACAGAACTACCCCAACCCTTTCAATCCCACCACCGTCATCCCTTTCGATCTATCTGCCGCGGGCCCCGTGCGCCTGGATATCTACAATGTCCTGGGGCAGCCCGTGCGATCCCTCGTCGACGGAATTCTGCCGGCAGCTCACCATGAGGTTGTTTGGGACGGCCTGGACGCCCGGGGTCATGGCGTAGCAGCAGGAGTCTACATCTACCGACTCCAGGCACCTGGCGTATCTCGAACGAGGAAGATGCTGCTGCTGGATGGAGCTGCGGGACACACGGTTGCTGGCAAGATCGCAGCGCAACCCGCGCCCCGTGAGGATGTCTTCACTCTCCGGGTGGACCACGACGGTCTCTTGTTCGAGCAGCGATCCCTGCAGTTCGCGGGGGATTCCATCGTCGATATCGTCGTCGGCGGTGGGCCACTGATCCCAGTGCTCATCGTGCGCGGCGACCTCAACATCGATGACGACGCTGCAGATCGACTCCCGCCTGGAGACGGTCCATATCACGTCACAGGCTCGGTGTACATCCATTTGACCGACAGGGAGGATCTGCGTGACCTGAGGCACCTGCGCAGTGTGGGCGACGCCCTCAGAATCTCTGCCAGTCCTCAGCTACTCTCCCTGGCAGGCTTGGAACAACTCGAAAGCGTCAGCTCCCTGACCATCGACGGCTGCCCCAAACTGAAGAGCTTGTCCAGCCTCGTGAATCTGGCGCACGCACCTCGCATTGAGCTGACCGGATTGGATGCCCTCGCGGATCTCCAGGGCCTCGGGTCAATTCAGGATCTGTTCCAGATTGACTTGAAGGACAATCCATCTCTGGCAAGCCTGCAGGGCCTCGAAGGTCTTGCCTTCGTCGGACGCGATCTCACGATCAATGACAACTCCTCTCTGCGCAGCCTGGCAGCGCTACGCCGAGTGGAGAGTGTGGGCCGCAGTCTCGAGATCGTCGCCAGCCCAGTGCTCCGTGATCTGGACGGTCTACAATCCGTGCGACAGGTAGGCTCGCTCGTGGTCCGCAACAATGCGATCCTGTCGAACCTCGACTCGCTGGAGGAGGTGGTGACAGTCGGCGGACGACTCGCCGTATCCGACAATCCGAGGCTCGTGAGCATCGAGGGGCTGCGAAACCTTGAACGTGTCGACGGAGATTTGCAGCTGTTCAAGAATGCCCTGGAATCACTGGAGGGGCTCAGGCAACTGCGCGAAGTGACCGATGAACTACAGATCGTCGAGGATCACATCACATCCCTCGCAGGCCTGCGCTCCCTGCGTCGCGTCGGCGGGGATCTGTTCCTCTTTGCCGGGACGGAGAAGGTCTCACGGTTGGAAGGTTTGACGATTGCGCACATGCCGCGCCTGTTGAATCTGGCCAGCCTCAGCCACATCGACAGCATTGGCGCGCTTCAGCTCACGGCCAACGACAACCTTGTCAGCCTCGCCGGTCTGAAGGAAGTCGTTGGGCCCGATGTTCGGTTCCTGTCCATCTTCGGCAACCCACAGCTCACCGACCTCGATGGGCTGCAAGGCATACGATGGGTCAGCACACAACTGTCGATTCGGGGCAACGATCGACTACACGACCTTACCGCCCTGCGTGGGATCAGACACGTCGGCAGTTCCCTGAGCATTCGTGACAATGCAGCACTTCAGAGCCTCGACGGTCTTGAGAGCATCACCACCGTCGGAGTCGATCTGACGATCCGTGGCAACGAACAGCTCACCGACCTGACCGGACTCGGGCCCTTTTCCCAGGTGCGCAACCTTGTGATCCGCGACAGTCCCGGCCTTATCGACCTGGCGGGGTTGCGCCACATCGTCTCGGTCAATGGCCCCGTCACGATCGCAGCGAATACGAACCTACAGCGTCTTGATGGACTCGAAGCGCTTGAGACAGTGGCCCTCGACCTGGGGATCTTCGCCAATCCCGCCCTCATCAGTCTGAGTGCCCTGCGAGGACTGACGCGTGTCCGTCGCGATCTGATCGTCAACGACAACCCGCTGCTGCCCGAAGAGGAGATCACCGACCTCGTGACCCGTCTTGGCAGTGGCCTTCGTGGTCAGTTGCGGCGAGACGGTGGAGGTGGGTGATCGGCACTTTCGTGCTGTACGCCGCTTTCAACGCCGAGTAAACCGCTCCAACAATCCCCTCACCTGCGCAGCCCTCACCTCAGGCGCCCCCGTCAGATCGTAGTCCCCACGCGTGAGCGATCGCCCAATGATCGCTTCCACACCCATCAAGTGCCGCCCCCTCACATACGCATTCGCATCGCCCAGCCCCTGCACAATCGACGGCAGCGCTCGCTCACCAAGACTCGACCGCGCATAGGCGCCAACAGCCACGGTGCGCACCGAAGCCTGAGGATGCTCTAACCAGACACGACCAACCGAGCGCCCAAACTCGTCCCCGTAGAGAGATCGCAGAGCACCGGGCAACGATACCTTCTTCCCCCATCCCGCCTCGAGCTCATCCCGCGTCCACGCAAGGGACTCGTTGAGATGACACAGATTGCAGGCATTGGGCATACCCGTTGCGAGCACACGACGCTCCGTCGGCATCGAGATACGGTGCGAGCGATTGTAGGTCTCGAAGCCCTGCACAATGCGTGGCATATGGCAGTCCAAACATGACGCCGTGTCCATGTCGTGCAGAGAATGAGCCTCCGCTGCGTCAGCCGACGCCTTCTCCGCGTGGCAATCCACGCAGGCTTGTAGATGTTCCTTGCTATCAGGTGCACCCGCCCATTGCCCCGCCTCGTGCGGATTGTGACAGTCCGTGCACTTGATCACACTCGCACAAGCACCGGACTCCATTTCGATGGACTCCATCGAATTGACCCCGGCCGACCCATCCGGCCAGTTGTCCTGCGCCGCCTCGCCCGAGTGATGACACTGCAGACACAGAGCATTCACCACCTCTTTCCGCTCCCGTGCCCCCTCATGCGGCGGTGTCCACTTCGCCAGCAGCGGATGCGTCGGCACGAATCGCGGCATCGTCGATCTTGCATCCTCCGCATGTTCACGACCACCGAAATGACAACTCTCACAACTGATACCGGCGGTGACGAAACGATCCATCGGCAAGCGCACACTGGTCAGCAGCGCCTCGTCATCCGTTTCCTGTGCCAAGTCGCGCACAGTCTTTGGTGACACGCCTGGAAAGGGCGGAAAGCCAGAGAGCCGACCGAATTCGGTCAGGATCTTGTAGAAACGAAGATCATAGGGATACGTATTGTGGCAGCGGGCACAGCGTTCGTTGAAAGGCAGTTCATCAGGCTCGAAGGGATCGTAGCGCAGAGATCCATCCTCGAGATACTCTGAACCGGGATACTCCGTCGGCTCCAGATAACTTTGGGGCAACCAGCGCCCCGCCACGATCGACCACGCGAAACGCAGGCGTGTCTCTTCCACATATAACGGATGTCCCGCCGGCTCCGGGCCTTCGATCTGTACCGCCACATAGTCCTGCTCGTAGCGGGATCCCACCGTGCGGATCACCCGGAAGGTGCGCTCCTTGTCGTCCTCTTCTGCCGTCTGGTACGCTTCGGCAGTCCGGTAATAGTCGACGAAGTATTGCCCGTCCGCTTTGCGGAAGACAGCGCGTCGACCGGCGTATTCGATAGAGACCCCCGAGAAATCGCCAAGGACGGAGCTCCCATTCGCGAACATGTTCATCCGACTGTGCGGATGTCGCCGCCATTTCTTGTAGTTGTTCGAGTGGCATTTGCCACAGGCCTGCGGCCCCACATAGTCCTCTGCACGCACATTGCTGTACGTGGCATCATCTTGCGTCGATGTGGCGCCTGCCTGCGAACCCGTCGTGCGACCGGCACAGGAGAGCAGACCCGTCGCCAACACTGCGACAGCGCTCGCAATCATCAAAACACAGGCTAAGGACTTGTACGTCGATCTCAAGGAGCACACACTCTCGTTCGGGGGCCTTGGGGCGGAAGCTTGTATACCGCTGATGATGGAAACATACGATCCTGCCCTTCGCAAGCATCTACAATCGCCACCGGTCCTATATTTGGGCTCGCTTTCACATCTCAGGGGGAGAGTTTCGTGTTATGCGTCGTCTACTGTCACTGATCTTACTGAGTCTGTTCGTCTCATGTGGCGAATCCGAGAAATCCGATCGCACGACGATTGTCGTGATCCCGAAGGGCACGACCCATGAATTCTGGAAGTCCATTCATGCCGGTGCCCGACGCGCTGCCATCGATCTGGATGTGGACATCATCTGGAAAGGCCCCTTGAAGGAAGACGACCGCGAGGCACAGATCGCCGTCGTCGAAAACTTCATCAGCCGCGGCGTCTCCGGCATCGTCCTGGCCCCCCTCGACGACGCCGCCCTGCGTGTGCCTGTCATGAATGCGACGAGATCCGGCATCCCCGTCATCATCATCGACTCCGGCCTGCAGAGTGACGATTACATCAGCTTCGTCGCCACCGACAACTACCAGGGCGGACGAATGGCTGGACTAGAGATGGCCCGACGTCTCGATGGCAAAGGACGCGTCGTTTTGCTGCGCTATCAGGAAGGCTCCGCCAGCACCATGAAACGCGAGCAGGGCTTCCTCGACGCCATCGCTGAGATCACCGAGATCGTCGTCGTCAGCGACAATCAGCATGGCGGTGCGACGACGGAATCTGCCTATCAGGCGAGCGAAAATCTACTTGCTCCACTACAAGGTGACGATGGCCAGCTGAACGTCGATGGAATCTTCTGTCCGAATGAATCCACCACCTTTGGCATGCTGCGCGCCCTGCAGGATCGCCAGCTGAATGGCCAGGTGCGTTTTGTTGGCTTCGACTCCTCCGACAAACTCGTCGAGGGCTTGGCCGCCGGTGACCTCGATGCCCTCGTATTGCAGAATCCCATGGCCATGGGTGAACTCGGTGTGCGCACCATGGTCGCCCACCTGCAGGGCAAACCGGTGGAGCGACGCATCGACACGGGCGTCGTCCTCGTCACGCGTGACAACATGAATGAACCGACCGTCGCCGAACTACTGCGACCACCGAGCAACGATTGATGTCTCGGCTCCGGGTGGCCGAGTGTGTCCTGAGCATCGATGGGGTCAGCCATCAATACGGTGCCACTCGTGCCCTCCACGACGTCTCCTTGCAGATCGCCGCGGGCAGCATCCACGCCCTGATCGGAGAGAATGGCGCTGGCAAGAGCACCCTCGTGAAGACCATGTCCGGCGCCCTGCAAACGGATACCGGATCCATGACCCTGCGCGACGAGACCTTTGCCCCATCGGATCCGAGTCAGGCACGCAACGCCGGCGTCGCCACAGTCTATCAGGAGTTGTCTCTCGCACCACACCTGACCGTCGCCGAATCGTTGTTCCTCGGCCGTGAACCCACGCGTTTCGGTTGGCTCGACACGTCGACGATCAGAGATGAGGGAGCCACCGCACTCGCACGCCTCGACCGCATCGACATCTCCCTTGACGCACGCATCCTCGATCTGTCCATCGCCGACCGCCAGATCGTCGAAATTGCCCGTGCTCTTCATGGTCGTGCAGACCTCCTCATCCTCGATGAACCCACAAGCAGTCTCACGGGCGAGGATGCGTCCCAACTCTTCGACGTGTTGCGGCGTTTGCGTGACGACGGTCTGGCCATCCTATACATCTCCCACTTCCTCGAAGAGATCATCGACCTCACCGATCAATACACCGTCCTGCGCGATGGCGAAGTCACCGGACATGGAGCCACATCCGACATGGATGCGACCCGGCTCGCCACATTGATGGTAGGCCGACCACTGCAGAAGCGATCTGCACGCACGCGCACCCTTCGCGACACGGCAAGTCATGACGCTACATCGCCTGACCCTGCGTTGATCGCCCCCGCAGCAACACCGTCCAGGCGTGCGCCAGACGCCCCTGCCTCGACCCATCAAGCGTCGATCGACCCCGATTGGCGACACGACGACATCCTCCTGCACGTCGACAGCCTCCACGGAGCCCCCCTGCCCATGGACGCTTCCATCGAGCTACGCCGCGGCGAGATCCTCGGCATTGGCGGCCTCGTTGGCTCCGGTCGTTCCGAGCTGGTGCGTTCGATCTTCGGTCTCGACCCCGTCACCTCCGGCTCGGTGCGCATCCTCGACGTATCCGGCCCTTCCACACCCGCCGCCTGTCTCGACGCCGGACTTGGACTGCTGAGCGAAGACCGCGCCCGCGAGGGCCTCGCACTGAACCTGTCTGTCGCCGACAATCTCGTCATGTCGCGCTGGCCAACGCGACGACGCGGCTGGCTCAACCTGCTCGAACGGGATCGATCCGCCGGGCATTGGATCGAGGAACTGGGAATTCGCACGCCATCAGGCGACACGACGGTCGGCTCGCTTTCGGGTGGCAATCAACAGAAGGTCGCTCTCGCGCGTCTGCTGCATCACGATGTGGACGTGCTCTTGCTCGACGAACCGACCCGCGGCATCGACATCGCCAGCAAGGAGACCATCTATGCCTGTATCGAGAAGCTAGCAGAAGCGGGCAGGGCGATTCTCGTGACCAGCAGTCATCTGCCAGAGCTACTGTCTCTCTGTGATCGGATTGCCATCATGCATCGGGGCCGACTCGGCCCCTCTCAACCTGCGACACAACGTGACGAACACGAGATGATCCTCGAGGCGACACTCGGTGATCCGCCATCGGAGACATCGTGAAGCTGCCTTCACGCAATACTCTGGCGCCCCTACTGGGTCTCTTCGTCGTCTACGCACTCTTTGCCCTGCTTGGCCCCGACAGTTTCTCGTCGGCGCGCAATCTCGAAACCATGGCGCGCCAGACGACGATCGTTGGGATCGCCGCCATCGGCATGACCCTCGTCATCATCTCTGGTGGCATCGACCTGTCCGCCGGCTCCATCATCGCGCTGTCCACCGTCGTCGTCGCCGCCACCATGAATGCCGGTGCTTCGCCATTGATCTCAGCCGTCGCTGGCATGGGCGCAGGTGCCTTGGCCGGCCTGGCCAATGGCCTGATCATCACCCGTCTGCGCGTCGTACCCTTCATTGTCACCCTCGGCACGTTGCTCATCGTGCGCGGTCTGGCGAAGGGCATTGCCGACGAACAGAAGATCGATGCCCCCCTTTCCTGGCTCATCGATTTACTGTCCGCGCTGTCTCCGTCCATGCGCTGGATGATCGTTCCACCCGGCGTCTGGTTGCTCGTGTTGCTGGCGATCGCCGTTGCTGCCATGTTGCGCTCAACACCCGTCGGCCGTCACATCATCGCCACGGGGTCTAGTGAAGCAACGGCGCGTTTATGCGGCATTCGTGTGGAGCGACTCAAAACCGGCGTATATGTTGCCTCCGGTGCTGCTGCAGGGCTCGCTGGTGTCATGCAATTCTCCCGACTGACCGTTGGTGATCCCACCGTCGCCGTGGGACTCGAACTCGATGTGATTGCCGCCGTCGTCATCGGCGGTGGCTCCTTGTCGGGGGGCGAGGGCTCGATCCTCGGCACACTCGTGGGCGCCCTCATCATGACCATCATCCGCTCCGGTTGTTCACAGATGGGTTTACCCAACTGGGTACAGGAAATCGTCACAGGCGGCATCATCGTCGCCGCCGTGGCACTCGACCGCTGGCGTCATCGTCGCTGAAAAGGATTGCTACATGAAAGCCTGGATCTTCCTCTGCAATGACAGTCCTCTCGAACACTGGCTCGAGGGCTACAAAGATCGCTTCGACGCCTGGGAAGCAGGTGGCGTCACAGGTCTCGCGGTAGGGCGCATGCAGTTTCTCGGCGACGATGGCCAATCGGTGCGCGCCTATGCACCAGACCCCACTATCTTCACCGCACATGGCGAGCAAGCGCCGGAAGCGGCGCCACGAGACCCGGAGAAAGAGAAGCTGCTGCACGCCATGCTCGACGATGCGGCGGGTCGCGGCTGGCAGATATTGATCTTTTCAGGCGCCGGGTCTTCGGCGCACATGCAAGATCTCATGGCCGCCTTTCCGCAGACATCCGGTGTCATTAGTGATGGGCCCGGTGAACATTCCTACGAGCTGGCCTTCCATCACGGCGGTGAGACACTCGAGATCAATGAGAGCATCGATGCACGTCTGTCGCAGGCAGGCGCCGATATCGATCGAGTCCACCGCGGCATCCGCCACATGCACGCGAGCCTGCACAACCTCACACCTGAGCGCGTCCGCTTCTTTGCCGGTGGTGGCATGCTCGGCGGTATGCAGTTACTCGACATCAACGAAGATGTCCTCTACTGGTGGCGCGCTCGCTGGCAAGCTTCACGCCAGGAGTGGCAGCGTATGCGCGAGCAGGTCGACGGCGTCGATGGCGACATCCTGCTCGGCGGCATTCCTCGCACACCGGCGTTCTCCGGCCTCACGGGCCAGGACTACACAGGACTGACGAAATACTACGACCTCATCTTCCCCAAACACTACTACTGGCATCGCGGCATGGATGGCATGTATGGCACCATCTTTCGCTGGGTGAAGCGCCTGATGATCTGGAACCCCACCCTTATGGAGAACGACTGCTTCCGTGTCGTCGAATTGCTTACCGGTGTCCACATCCCCGGCGTCGACACCCTCGTCGATCTGGAGAAGGGTCACACGCAGGCCTTTTTCGACGAGATGGTTTATACCGAGACACGACGCGCCCTTGAAGGCATCGGTGATCCGAGCAAGGTCATCGGCTGGGTCTCCACAGGTCGCGAGCCCCATGGGGGCGATCAGATGCCACCCAGCGTCTTGAAGGGAATCCTCGAGTCAGCCCAGGCAGCGGGATTGCAGCGATTCCTCTACCACCCTGAGCCCGACATCGGCGCCGGTGAATGGTTGCAGATCTCAACCATGTGCGGCTCCGTCTGGCCAGAGGATCTCAAGGCCAGAGGCTACTGGCCCGGCGATACACCGCGACCCGACACCTGGAATGGCGGTCGCCCGGTACCCGAAGAGGAATAGCAGTATGACCACGAGCCAACCGCACAACTGGGAACACCTCGTCGAGCACGCCGCTTTCAGCCCGCGTGATACGTCTGAGGGCATCGTCTTTCGCGACAAGATGTGGCTGAGCAATGCCTACCACCACGGCAACGTGTTGGTCCGCGATCTGTGGAATTCCACCGACGGCATCAATTGGACGCAGGTCAGTGACGACACGCCCTACGATGGCTACAGTGAGATGGTCGTGTTTGGGGACCGGCTTTTCGCGGTCAAGGAAAGTGTCTGGGTCTCCGACGACGGAGAGCACTGGACGAAGATCCTCGACAAGACCCCCTTCGGAATGGTCGGCTATGGCGAATTGATCGTCTACAAGGGGAGGATGTGGCAGATCGGCCCCGGGCCCGAAGTCTGGTCATCCATGGACGGACAACACTGGGAGTGCGCCACAGATGCCGCCGCCTGCGGTGATCGACGTGCCAGTGCAACGATGCTCTTCGACGACAAGCTCTGGCGTATCGCCGGCAACAGCGAGCAGGAGAACTCTCCCGTCGAAAAAGGGTATCCGAACTTCACGACATACAACGATGTGTGGTGTTCGACGGATGGCGCCGAATGGACACAGGTCCTCGAACACGCGCCCTGGACGCCGCGCATGTGGTGCCAAGGCAGAGCTTATGCCGGCGCCCTCTGGCTGATCGGCGGGTTCGACAACGCAAACCACACCAACCTCGGCGACGTCTGGTATACGCGCGACGGGGTGACGTGGACCGAGTTCACCTCAGATCCCGTCTTCGCACCACGCCACGAACCCACCCTCTACTCGGCCCACGATTCCCTCTGGGTCGTGGCGGGCAACACCTGGCCCGTCGTCAACGATGTCTGGCGACTGACCCTGCCCAGGGGGTGGGATTCTCCCAGCTGAGCGTCGGCCCGCGTGTTTATGGTCTGATTTCCTACACCTTGGCACTGATGAAGAGAAACTTCAACGGCGTGTCCCCCACCTGCTCGTGCTTGTGGAAAACATCCTTCGGCAGAAACACACTGTCTCCCGCCACAAGCTGATACGTCTCTTCCCCCACTGTCACCTGCATCTCGCCTTCCAGTAGATAGAAGAACTGTTCCTGATCACTGTGGGCGTGGCCATCGCCCGACACACCACCCACCTCGTATTCATTCGTATGAATCGTGAGTCGTTCCGAGTTGATCGCCTCGGGTCGCTCAGCATTAGACGCCCCCGGTCCCAGCACAACGCGGGAGATACTGCCGGGGTGACCGTGGTTTTCGGCGGGTTGTTCGAAGCACTTTCGTACGCAATACGTATCAGACACAGGGGCCTCCGTCGTAGGGTCTGGGTGTTGGACCTACGAAGAAAGGTCCAGAGTGCTTCCTCGCGCCATGGCTACCTTCGTTGCACGCAACCTTCTCTACGTTGCACGCAGCATCGCAATAGGAATGTCGAAGGCGTAGGGCGATGTGCGGATATGGAAGACGTCGCGAATCGCTTCTGTGGCGTGATCGAACATGTGGCGCAGCATGACACGCGCCTCACTGGCCGTCGACATACGATCCGTCCAATCGTCGAAGGGCAACTCAATCGGCCACTGACCCACAGGCTCAGCCGCCAGCCCCGCCTCTGCAAACATCGCCTGCCACTGCGAAATACTGAAGTCGCGCACGTGCGACGGATCGCGAAGCAGCTCGATGCTGTTGAGGAACGTATCCTGCGCCGGATCCTCGGGTGCGACACTATCCACCCACAGCACACATCCACCCGGTCGCAACACGCGCGTTGCCTCACGCACCGCTGCCGCAGGATCGGCGAAGTGGTGCGCACACACACGGCACGTGACGACATCAAAGGAATCGTCTGCGTAGGCTAGTTGCTGCGCATCTCCTTCTTCGAAAGTCACATTCGTGATCTGCCGCTCCTGAGCCAGTTGGTGCGCCTGCTCCAACATCTGCGTCGTCAGATCGATGCCCACCACATGCTCTGCTCCTGGTGCCACAGCCAGCGCCGTATGGCCCGTGCCTGTGCCCAGATCCAGCACACGTTCACTGCCTTTGAGTTGGGCCGCTTCGCGCAGAGCATCGAGATCCGGCGCCTTGCTGTGGTACTTGCTGGTGCGATAGCTGCCCGCATTCGTACTGAACTGGTGTTGGATCGACTCGACGCGGTCCATGGAATATGTTCCTTAAACAGGATTGATGATTAATTCAGATTATAATTAATCTACGTTAACTTAACTAAGGTTAATCACAGGAGCCCCGTCGTGCAACCCGATCCCGCGCATCGCGCCATCGCCAGTCTGCAGCGTCTGAGCGAAGTCTTTACGACCCGTCGGCAACAGCTTGCTGGCGAGGCAACCATCACCGAGGCGCAGTGGCGTGTCCTGGAAGAGGTGAGCGGTGAGAATTTTCTCCCCTCCATGTTTGCACGGCAACGTGCCATCACGGCCGCCGCCGTGTCACGTACCCTCCGCCAGTTGTCGGAGATGGGCTTCGTAAAGTCGACGATCGGCACAGATGATGGTCGCCAGCGATTGTATCAGGTGACTGCAAAGGGCCAACGAGCGATGCAGAAGATTCATCAAGCTCGTGAGGATGCGGTGAATTCTGTCTGGTCTACCCTGTCGGCGAGGGATCTGACGACCTTCGCCAAGCTCTCCGAGCAACTCGCCGAGCGGCTGGAGGAATACGCCGCTCGACACTGAGCATTTGCTCTGACAGCGGCGGCACTATCTCTTTGCCAGATCATGAAGGTATTGGGATGAATAACAGAGATTCACCAGGCGTTGCAGCCGACGCAAACCACGTGCGCCCAGCACGTGCGTTGCTTGTGGGCGCAATCATGGCGGCTCTGATCTCCTTCTGGGGACCCTACAACAGCCTCGTCGTCACCGGCTCGTATCTGACCATCGACTTTACCACGGCGGCGGCAATCCTCGTCCTGTTCTTCATCGCCCTTTTCATCAACAGTTTCCTGCGCCGCTTCATTCCGAGCCAGTCCCTGACCTCGGGCGAATTGTCGATCACCTATCTCATGTCGGCCATCGCCTGCTCTATCTGTACGATGGGCCTGACCCTCTATCTGATTCCGATCCTTCCTGCGCTTCAATACCTGTCCTCCGACGAGAATCAGTGGGCGCAGGAATTGCAGCCATACGTCCCCCACTGGCTCGTACCGCAAAGCGACGACGCTATTCGTGGTTTTTACGAGGGCGTCTCACAGGGCCAGCCCATTCCCTGGATGGCCTGGATTAAACCACTGCTGGCATGGGCTCCGGTCATTCTCGGACTCTACATGGTCATGATCGCCCTGGCCGTGCTGTTTCGTCGTCAGTGGATCGAACACGAACGACTCGCCTATCCCCTGGCACAGCTCCCCCTGACGATGGCTTCCCAGGAACCGAACCGGGCCCTGAATCGATTCTTCCGTAATCCGATCATGTGGGCAGGTTTTGCCCTGCCCTTCATTATCACGTCGGTGAATGGTCTCAACGCCTACTTCCATTTCATCCCAAAGGTCCTGCTGTCGACGAGCCTGTTCATCATTCCCGACATGCAGTCGCTGACGATCAACATCAGCTTCCCCATGATGGGTTTCGCCTATCTGACCCATCAAGAGGTCGCCCTCAGTCTCTGGCTCTTCTACCTGATCGGTTATGCCATCAGCGGTGTGTTCGCCAAATTCGGCATTGCTCGAACTATCGACGTCGACATCTATACGCAGAACGATGGGGGCTCGATCATGGCCTTCGTCCAGTTCGGCGCCATGGTCACCCTCGTGGGCTACACCCTGTGGACAGCTCGTTCACACCTCCGACTGACTTGGAAGGCGGCCCTGCGTCCGGAGACGGGCTACAAGAATGACTTCTCCATGCGCGGCGTGTATTTGCTGCTCATCGTCGGACTCGTGCTGATGACGGGCTGGTTCGTCGCCATCGGCGTGCCTCTTTGGGCTGGATTGTTCTTCGTCCTTGTCGCGGCGGGGACCTTCTTAGGCATCACACGAATCCTGTGCGAATCCGGCCTGGCCGCCATGCGGGCTCAGTTGATCACACCCACCGTCGTGAGTTCGACCTTCGGCACCGCCGCCCTCGGCGAGTCAGGCACCATCGGCGTGTTGTCCTATGGGCAGGTGTGGATGAGCGACGTGCGCACCTTCGTCATGGCCGCCGTTGCCAACGGTCTGAAGCTGACCGAATCGATTTCACGCAAGGGCGTCGTGCTGTGGGCCATGCTTCTCGCCGTGCTGATCGGGATCGTCGTCTCCGTGTGGACGACCCTCTACTATGCCTATCAGAGTGGCGCCAACAATGCCAACACGTGGTTCTTCATCAATGGACCGCGCTGGACCTTCGACTTCGCCTCCCAGTACATGCGCAATCCCTCCGGCCCTGATTTTGCCGGCCTCGGCCTGATGGGCGTGGGCGCCGTGATCATGGGGATTCTCTACTACGTGCGCATTCACTTCCTCGCCTTCCCCGTGCATCCCATGGGATTGGCCGTGTCGCAGATGATGCTGACCCGTCACATGTGGTTCAGCGTCTTCCTAGTGTGGCTCATCAAGGCCGTGCTGACGCGGTATGGGGGGCCCCGCCTGCTCGGCGCCGTGCGTCCCTTCTTCCTCGGGTTAATACTGGGGCAGTTTTCGGTGATCGCCTTCTGGCTCGCCATCGATGTGATCACGGGAGCACAAGGACACGGACTGTATTGGGTGTGAGGCTTCCTATGCCCTCGCCGGCAATCACCCATTGGTGCTACGCCTGATTCAGGTGCAGCATCACTCTCCGTGGATATGGGTGTCAGGCCGATAGCTGTGCCACGCGAACCATACCGCATATCTCGCGATCAGACCTGTGAGTTTCTTGCCCTTGTGCGGCCCTTGGATCGATTCGCCCGTCACCGGATGCCAGAGCGATGACGTCTCCTGATCGCGGAGATTCTCATCCTCGGTCAGGGCGAATTGAAGGGTCTGACCCTCCACTTCACGATTGAACACACGCACAGTAGAAAGATCGGCACTCAGATACACGAGGATGGGTGCATCTTCGAAGGTGTCCTGCACGAGGCGTTGTTGCGCCAATCGGCGCAACAGATACGCCCGGGCCTGGGCGTGCCCCTCGAGTCCCAGCACGAGGTCGTCCACCTGCACTGGCCCGCTTGCTGCTTGCGCAATGTACTCGAAGTGATCAGTGGCAAACCGTCGGTAGTAGGCTTTGGGTTTTACGTAGACCGTTGTCTGGGGATGCAACTGACGCCACTGCTCCCAGGTCGTCATGGTTGATGGCAATCGCTCGAGCTGGTGGCCCTCCATCGGTCCTTCGATCGCCCTGCCAAACAGTTGGCTCCAGCGCGAGTTGGTCTGCTTGTCGTAAAGAGTCAGCATGCCTTTGATCGCACCGAGCACACCGAATTCATAAGGCTTATCGTCGAACATTCGGGCGTACACGACGCCGCTGTGGTTGATCGGTCACCAGGTGGGGGCGATGGGTAGACCGCCGAGTTCGTCGTTGACCACCTCATGCATGGGACCATTCATGTAGTTGACTGGATAGGCCCGCGCTTCACCATTGATCACAGCACCCATGACCAGATCATCTTCGGCCAAATCCGCCTCTGTCGCGGATAGGATCTTCGGGTCCACATTCAGTGGAAAACCACCCTCTTTGGTGCGGGTAAACTGGGACATGTCCTGCGGTGCCCAGCCGTCGTACTCCTCGCTTTGCTCATCTGCCGAAACAGCACAACTGAGGCTAAAGGCCGCACCGAAGGCGACGAGTGTCGGCCACCAAAGGGGCCGGATGTCTGTGAGTCCAGTCTGCGTCATCATGTTTGCATCTCCCTGGTGCCATGGTTTTGAGACCATGAAAATCATAACTCGAGGTCACAGCCAGATACACCACGCCGAGGACGAATCTCGTGAGCCGATCGACGTCACCCATCACGATCACGTCCAGTCGAACACGGTACCGCCCACCGACATGGGATCATCCCGCAGCCGATCGTAGACCGCTACCGCATCATCGATGGGCACCACATCCGAGATCAACCCCTCGAGATCGAGCACCCCCGTCTGCGCCAGCTCCGTCACCGTCTGTAACGTGGGCTGATCAAAGTGCGTCGATTGGAAAAACCCAATGCGGCGCATAGAAGCCCACAGAAAGTTATAGTCCACCCGTTCACGCCCGGCCACCAGCGCCACACGTGCGAAACGCGACAGAGGGGTGCACTTCGGATTCAACAGCGGGTCGAGCTCCACGCCTGCACACTCCAGCAGGGCCGTGCAGGACAGATCGGATTCAGCCTCCGCCGCATCCGCTCCCGTCAGATTCACCACTGCGTCCGCTCCCATACGCAGCGCGAGCTCGCGGCGATGATCAGTGCGTGATGCCACGGTCACGTGTGCGCCGAAGTGTTTTGCCGACTGGATCGCCATCAGACCAATGCCCCCAGCCCCGGTGACCAGCACCTGATCATGAGACGAGACCTCGATGCGGCGGGTGTTGAAGAATGACACGCCTGCCAGGCCTAGCATTGTTGCCGCCGCCTGGCCGAGTTCCTCCGGCACCTTGATGATGAGATCCGACTGCCGCGCCGTGTGAAGGGCCACGTGTCCGGGATAGGTTCCTGTATAGACAATGTCTCCCACTGCGTGGTCGGTAATCTGCGCGCCTGTCTCAATCACCTCTGACACCGTCAGATACCCGATCCGATTCGGCCACTTCTTGCCGCCATAGGGCCCACCCATCAGAAAACTGCGCTCCGTGCCATTGCTGATCCCGGAGAAACGTGTGCGTAGCAGCATCTGATCGTCGCCGATCGTCGGCATGTCTTCATCGATGATCTGCGTCACACCTTGCTGCGTGAACATGACACCCTTCATCACGTCTCCTATTCCTTCTTCGTCACGAGTGAACCAGGGTTCCCTTTGTTGATGGGAATGTACCGGGTATGCCAGTAACAGGCGTGACAGATTCGAGTTGACCAGGTAGACCAATTATGGTAGAGTAGGTCACATGGACCTACGGAGGATCCTGCAAAATGATTGTGAACGTTTCAGAGGCAAAAGCTCAGCTATCCAAGCTGATAGATATGGTCTACCACGGCGAAGAAGTGGTGATTGCAAAGAACAATCTCCCCCTGGTGGACCTGGTAATCCACAAGCCCAAGGGAAAGCGGAAGCTAGGAATTCTCGCGGGGAAGTTCATCGTCCCGGACGACTTCATCGACGCGGATGAAGACATCGAGAGCATGTTCTATGAGACGCCCTCGTGAGACTCATTCTTGACACCCATATCCTCCTCTGGGCCCTGTCCGACCCGAAGCGAATCGCGAAGGATCGACTCGCCCAGATCGAGACGCAGGCGAACATCATTCACGTCAGCTCGGTCAGCATTGCCGAGCTGATGATCAAGGCATCTCTTGGAAAAATTGAGGTCCCCTTCGATCCTGTGGAGATGATCACGACGTGCGGCTTCGAGTCGCTCGACTTCCGAAGTGAAGATGCTCTACTCTTGAAAGAATTACCCTTCCATCACCGCGACCCCTTCGACCGAATGCTCATCGCCCAGAGCATGGCGAACCAATACCCGATCATCTCAGATAATCGGAAGTTCAGCGCCTACGATTGCAGTGTGATCTAACTCCACGGGGCCGATTCCTTGAAAGTCACAGCCGTCACCACGTCCATCCTCGCCATCCCCCAGAAGGAACTCTACTACTACAGCCAGGGTGTCGGGCGCGGCGTGAACTGTGTCCTCGTGCGGATCGAGACCGACGAGGGCATCACAGGTATCGGCGAGGGCTGTGGAGATCGCTCTGCCGAAGCAATTGCCGCCATCATGGACGAGATGGCACGCGCCCTGATCGGCAAGAGCCCCTTCGAACTTGAGCGATTCCTACACCAGATCTACCGCGTCGGTAAGTGGGACGATATGCGTCGTTTCGCCAACCAGGCTCTGGCCGGCCTCGAGATGGCTCTTTGGGACATCATGGGCAAGGCGAATGGCCAACCCGTTCACCGGCTTCTGGGCGGCAAGTTCCACGACCGCTCCAGTTGCTTCGCTTTCCTTCAGGGCAACACCCCTGACAAGCTCGCAGCGGATGCGACTCTATGGAAGGAGCAGGGATTCGAGGTGTTCTATGTGAAGGTCGGCCTAGGTCGTGAGCGTGATCTGGCCTGTGTTGCCGCCGTGCGTGACGCCATCGGGGACGGGCCGAAACTCCGCGTCGATGCCAATCAAGCGTGGACAGTAGGTGAAGCGCTCATCATGCTGCAAGCGCTGGCCCCCTTCGACATCGACTTTGCCGAGCAACCCGTGCATTGGACCGACCTGGAAGGCATGGCTCGCCTTCGACGGTCCGTGCCCATGCCTATCGCCATCGACCAGGGTTGTTTCACCGACTACGAGGCGCAGCGTGCCATCAAAGAGCAGGCAGCCGATGTGATCACCGTCGGCCCTCACGAAGCGGGCGGCCTTGCGGCTCTGAAAAAGGTTGCCGCCGTCGCTGCCGCTGGTGGACTCCCTATATGTCGTCACGGCGTTACGGGAGAAACAGGGATCACGACGCTCGCCGCCCTGCAGGTGTTGGCCACGATCCCCAATCAAACCGACGGTCACCAGGTCATGCATCAATTGCTGGAGAAGGACATCATCGTGCCCGGTCTGCTCGAGTTCGACGCGACCGGACACATCGCCGTACCGGACCGACCCGGGCTAGGCATCGAGTTGGATGAAGATCAGGTGGCCCGCTATGCGCGGCGCTACGAGACCGACGGCGCTTACCACAACATCGAGTGATCTACGGCGTCGCCGGCACACGGCTTGTCGCCACCCAGTTGCCGTTGGCCCCATCACACCCTTATCTGACACCTCATAAAGGAGGCCAACGGCAATGACCGACTACGAACAGTTCATCTTCGACCTCAAGGGTTTCATCGTCATCGACAGTGTCCTGTCCCAGGAGGAAACGGACGCCGTGCGCGACCATCTGGCGGCCCTGGCGCAAGACCCTGAGAGTCTGCCCGAGCGCCATCGTGCGCCGATGGCAGGTCCCGCGGAATTCCTCATCGATCACCCGCGTGTCCTTGGAATCCTGCACAAACTCATCGCCCCGCAGACCGACCGCCTTCGTCTCGAGAGCATCTTCGTGTCCAGTCGCGGCGACGGTGACACGAACGATCCCTGGCGGCCACACGGCGGCGGCACGAATCTCGACCCCTCCCTCTCCTACCGCTTCCACAATGGACGCATCAACGCCGGCATGACCCGCGTCGTCTGGGAGTTGAACGAGGTCGTTGAAGGGAAGGGCGGAACATGCCTGGTACCCGGATCACACAAAGCCAATCTGACGTCGGCGCAGTCCAAATCATGGCCTGACGAGGCGGACGATCCCGATTCCGGTGTCTGGGAGACCTACGGCTGTCCACCGGGAAGCCTGGTGGTGTTTTCAGAAGGTGTCCGCCACACGGGTGCCGCCTGGACCCATCCAGGCAATCGCCGCGCTGCGATCCTGATGGCGTACAATCACTCTTCTGTGCGCTTCCATGAACCGAAGCCTTGCATGAATTCCGATGTCATCGGTGGACTGAGCCCTGAACGGCAGGAATTCTTCAAAGACGTCTGGGTCCTGGGCAACGCCCGCAAAAAGTAGCGCTATTGTTCGGAACCCAGCCCCGGATGTTTGCTCATACTCGCACCCACAGGCCACGGACCCGTCGGCCGCCAGCGCAGGGACCCATACGATCGATACGTCACATCCAGCCATGGTGTCTCCAGTCGCACATGGCCCTCGTGCCGCGACGTCAGTGCTGCCTCAAGCACACCTGACGTCAGCAGCGTGCGTTCCACCGGATACGTCGGTTGGCCCGTGACGAACATCTCCTCCGCATTGAGCCCCAGATAACTGAAGTGGGCATAGGCGCCGATCACACCCTCTTCCTCTCCTGAGGCTCGGAACCAGGTTCCCTCCACTGAGTTGTCCTCGTAGCGCGCCGCGTAGGCCAGTTCCTTGATATAGTCATTGAGCATCAGCACGGCGCCGCGAAAACCGTCCTTGTATTCCAGTAGAAACAGGGTCGGTTTCTCACACAGATCTTCCATGGCACCATCCGGTTTCGTCTGGATCGGCTCACACGCTGCTTCGGCCAACTCCCGCCACCACGCGCCCTCGCGCGCCAGCTTCCACACCTGCTCGCCTTCGATACAGGTGACGGCGGCGACACCCGTCTCCCCACCAGAACGGCGTTCGGCCATACACTGCAACACTTCGAGAGTGTGGAAGCCATAGATGTCGAGCCCGGAGAAACCGACGGCGACGGCCTCTTTCAACGGTGTATCCAGTTCGTGTTCGAGCCATGGCTGGCGCCAGAACAGGGGCAGTGACGATCCCGCCATATAGGGCGCCTTCAGCTCGGCGGCGCGATCGACCATCCACTTGGCATCTTCCCAGCGCCACGACAGGTGTTTGTCATTGAAAACGGGTACGGCACGACCGCTGCTGGCCATGACACCGCAGATCTGTTCCATGAAGTGACGCCGAGGATACAGTTGCTGCTGCTTCTCATTGAAGGGATAGTCGCCGTGCTCACCGATCGCCAGCACACCATCCACAGCCAGTTCCTTGCCACCGAGACACATGGCCTTTGTGATGCTCTCATAGACAGGCACATCGAACATCTTCGCTGTCTCGATGCCAGTGTCGATGTCGGGCACCTGATCCAGATAGATGGAGGCGATTTCCGAACGCGCCGGAATCATGCCCTCATCGATGGGAAACTCCCCCTGCAGGTATTTGCCGACCAGCACATCGGCGTGCGATCGTGGTCGATAGACGGTGATGATCGCAGCGATCTTCTTGCGCTCGGACATGATGGACTCGCAGTGTTGAGCTGTCAGCTCAAGGGGATGGTTGGCGTGGGACGAAAGAAGCTGCCCCACGGCCCTGGGCGCCACCTTTCTCCCGAAATCGGACATGACGTTGCGGTGGCAGCCAGGAACCGACTGATTTCTGCCATCGACAAGCTGGCCATCAAGGTCGTAGCCTTTTTCCTGCATCCGGGTTCACTCAGATAGAGGTTATCCAGTGGAAGCTCACATCACCCGCAACGCCCTGGATCGAGTTCCCCTGTCGCTCATCATCGATGATTCGACAGTCCTGGTAAATCTCAACTATTTCTGGATGCGCGATCGCAATCCCGTGGATGGCCAGAATCGTCGCTGGCAGGATGTGCCCGTCGTGCACCCGGAGTCCTTCACGCGTGAATTCGCCGAATTCTGCCTCACCGAAGGTGTGCGCGGCAAATTCAGCATCGTGCCCTATCCCGCCGCCCTCGGTCGCGTCGACGAGACGCTGCCTTTGTTCGGTCGCGCCCAGCAGGACAGTTGGATGGCCATGTGTCGAGAGCTGATCGTACCTGCCTTCGACATCACGCCGGAGATGTTGACCCACACGACCCTCGTCGATCCAGACACGCTGCAAACCATCGACCCATCTATCTGGGAGCAGTACGACTGGCGCACTTTGCCAGAAGACGAGCCGGAGCGTGTGATAGCCTACATCAGCAAAGCCTGCGAGATCCTGGTGCGAGCGGGTTTCTCCCCACAGGGAGTCACTTCACCCGGTGGCTTCGGCGGCAAGACGATCCCCTTCTACGCGAAGATGGTCGGAGAGGGCGTTCGCCAGGCGACGGGACACGATGTCCCCTTCTTCTTCCAACAGGTCACCAACGACAGCGATGAGGATATCGTCGACTCTCCCGTCTGGTATGCAGACGAACAAGCGGGCACCGCCGTCGGTGAAATCATCGCCAGTACTGGTGATTGGACCGGGTCGTGGACGGGCTACGGCGAAGTAAACGCCGACCGTTATATCACCGCCGATCTGCAGGGAGGTCGGCTCCCGACGCTGATCGATCACGGACAACCGGCCATCCTCATCAGTCACTGGCAGGGCTTCTACGGCATGCACGATGAGGATCGCCGCGGCTTCGACGCCTTCAAGACCGTCGTGCATCGTCTGCGCGAACGCGATCCAAAAGGCGAAGTCAGCCGCTGGCAAACCTGCAGCCAGATCTCACGTTATGCTTGCGCCAGACAGATGGCCGAGCTTCACGTCTCAGGTGACCAGATCACGATAGACAGTCCAGTCCGGGTGCCCGAACTAACGCTGTCGATTCCCACGACCTCTGTCGCCGGCGTCACCGTCGATGACAAGCCCTTGCGACGCGCCCCAAATCGAGCCGGCTTCGAGAGCGGCACCTATCTGCCGCAGGATCAGAATCTGCTGGTCGCCTTTGACACAGCGCAGCGCAAACACGTCATCAATGTCAGCAAGTAAAAATGTCAGCAAGTAGAGACGACGACGTGCGACGATCCGCACAGCGACCTATTCTCACACACCCCACGCACAACCGCACCTGATCGGTATCCTGACGAAGGTTGAATCATGGCGAAGATCAATACACGAGCATTGGGCCGTACAGGCATTGAGGTAAGCGAAGTCGGTTTCGGCGGCGCGCCACTTGGCGAACTATTTGAACCCGTCTCAGAAGAGCAGTCGCAGGCAACCTTGTCGCAGGCGTGGCAGGGCGGCATCCGCTATTACGACACGTCCCCGTTCTATGGTTATGGCAAGAGCGAGCACCGTATAGGGCATTACCTGCGCCAACAGGAGCGCAGCGATTTTGTTTTGTCGACGAAGGTCGGTCGCGTCTTCAAACCCACACGCAAGTCCGACTTCGATCCTGGCGGTTGGGTCGGTGGCATGAGCTTCGATTTCCACTTCGACTATACCTACGATGGCATCATGCGATCCTGGGAAGACAGCACCCAGCGCCTGGGTTTCCACGACATCGACATCCTGCTGATCCACGACTTGGACAGCTATTTCCTCAACGATCGACTCTTCAACACGTACATGTCGCAACTGGTGGGTTCCGGCTGGCGCGCCCTTGAAGAGCTGCGCGATGCCGGTCTGATTCGTGGCATCGGCGCTGGCATCAACAAGTCGGGCAACATCCCGCACTTTCTCGACGCCGTCGATCTGGATCTCTTCCTCGTCGCCATGCCCTACACCTTGCTCGATCAGAGCGTCCTCGACGATGAGTTTCCAGCCTGCGCCGAACGAGGCATAAACTTCGTCATCGGTGCGGTCTTTGCATCGGGCATCCTCGTCACCGGCCCGGTGGAGGGCGCCAAATACGGCTATGCCCCGGCAGAGCCTGAGATCCTTGAGAAGACGCGTAAGATCGAAGCAGTCTGTCAGCGTCATGATGTGCCTCTGCCGGCAGCGGCCCTGCAGTTCCCCTTGGGTCATCCCCAGGTGAGCGCCATCATCCCGGGTGCCATGGCGCCTTTCCATATCGACAGCACCCTCGAACTCTACCAACAGCCGATCCCCACAGACTTGTGGGCCGAGTTGAAAGCCGAAGGTCTGCTGCACTCGGAGGCGCCGACTCCCTAGCGGCCACAGGGGGCACAGGGCCCCAGCGCCGGTGAGCTGCGTCTGATCGTTCGCAGGCGGTTCCATTGTTCGCAGACTGCCTTACATTCTTGGGATGATCTCTATCTCAGAACTTTCCAAGAGCTATGGCGACCGCATGTTGTTTGGCGGTATGTCCATGCAGCTGAATGCGGGCGAACGCTACGGCCTCGTCGGTGCCAATGGCTCCGGCAAAACGACGCTCCTCAGCATCCTTACCGGTGACCTTGAGGCGTCCGGCGGCAAGGTGACGATTCCCAAGCGCACGCGCCTTGGCGTCTTACGTCAGGACCAGTTCCTCTACGAAGACCACTCCATTCTCACCGTCACCCTGATGGGTCATCGGGAGCTGTGGGAAGTCATGGTCGAGAAGGAACAGTTGCTGGCGAAGGCAGAAACACATTTCGATGGCGAACGTTTCTCCGAACTGGAGGAACTCGTCGAGCGCTACGACGGTTACCGAGCAGAAGCACGAGCAGCGATGATCCTTGAGGGTCTCGGCTTACCCGCCGACATTCATCACGACCCACTGTCAACATTGTCCGGCGGTTTCAAGCTGCGTGTTCTGCTTGCCCAGGTATTGTCGTCCAATCCGGATGTTTTGCTCCTCGACGAACCGACGAACCATCTGGATATCCTGTCCATCCGCTGGCTCGAGACCTTCCTGCGCGAGTTCACCGGTCCTCTCGTTGTGATCTCTCACGATCACCGGTTCCTCGACAATGTCGTCACCCACATACTCGACGTCGACTACGAGACCGTGACACTCTATCACGGCAATTACACACGGTTTATTGATAACAAGGTGACGGAGCGCTCACGTCGCGAGAAGGACATCTCGTCGCGCGAGCGCGAAATCGCCGAACATCAGAAGACGGTCGATCGATTCCGCGCCAAGGCGTCGAAGGCGAGGCAGGCACAGAGCAAAGAGAAGATGCTGGAGAAGATGGCCGATCAGATCGAGGATCTGGCGCCCACCTCCAGGCGTTACCCACACTTCAGATTCTCTCAAACACGCGATAGTGGTCGTGATGTACTGACGGTGAAGGGCGTGAAGAAAGCCTTCGACGACAACGAGGTGTTGCACGGTGTGGACCTGCAACTACAGCGCGGCGACCGCATGGCCATCATGGGTCCCAATGGTATCGGCAAATCGACGCTGCTGAAGATCATCATGGACGATCTGCCTGCCGACGAGGGCACCGTCGAGTGGGGCTACGAAACCCATCCTGGTTATTTCGCGCAGGATCACAGTGAGCAATTCGACTCACCGAACAACACAGCCGAAGCATGGATCTGGGGCTTCTGCGCCGACCAGACGATCGGCTTCGTGCGCGGCCATCTCGGCAAGGTGCTTTTTTCGGGTGACGATGTAGAGAAGCGTCTTGGTTCGCTCTCCGGTGGTGAGGCGGCACGATTGGTCTTTGCCAAACTCGCGATCGCCCAGCCCAATGTTCTTGTCCTGGACGAACCGACGAACCATCTCGACCTCGAGTCGATCGAATCTCTCGTGGAAGGCCTCAAGGCTTTTGCAGGTACCTTGATCCTCGTATCCCATGATCGCTGGTTTGTGTCACAGCTGGCGACGCGGATCGTCGAGGTCAGACCGGATGAGATCCTCGACTATCACGGGACATATGACGAATACGTCCACTTTTGCGGTGACGACCATCTCGACGCGGACCGTGTCGTGCTCAAGGCCAAGAGTGAAAAGCGTCGCCAGAAGGAAGAGAGCGCTGGCGAAAACGGCGCTTCCAACGACTCAGGCCGATCCGCCAACGGTGAGACGTCAACCAACGGTGATTCTTCAGGCAATGGCGGGTCATCGAAGAATGGCAAGAAGCGTGGTGGAAAGGGTCGCGATTCGAAGAACCGTGCGGGAAGTTCGTCGAAGGCGAACAAGAATCGCAGTCAGAAACAGCAGGAAGCACTGTTGACGCGGATCGAGGATGCTGAGACCCGCATGAAAGAAATTGACGAGACCCTGAGTGCCCCCGGCTTCTATGCCAATACACCCGCTCAGGATGCGCGCGAATTAGAACAGGAACGAGCTCATCTTGAGAAAGATGTCGTCGATTGGACGGCGGCGTGGGAACAGGCTGAAGAGGCGGCTGCCTAGCCGTTTTTGTTCACGTATGAACTAGCCGTTTTTGTTCACGTTGACCGCCACATGATGCCAGCCAGTCCGGCCATCGTATAGATCCTGTCCCGCATCGTCCATGGGTTGCATATCGCCTTCGCTATCCGTCGCGCGCGCAATGATCTCGAATTGCCCACCAGGCGGCAGCGCCCATTCATAGACCCAACTCACCCAGACATTCGGTGAAGATCTCGTGGCGATCGCCGCCTCGTTCCACGACGTGCCGCCATCGGTGCTGACCTCGACCCGTTCGACAGAGCGCTCCCCCGCCATCGCTACACCGTGAACGAGGAATGTCTCGCCCGCCCGACCGCGGATGTTCTGCAGTGTCACCGTCACACCGCCATTGCCGGGATCCCGTTCGTCGTCCCAAATCGACAATGGCGAGTCGACACGTGAGTTGATCGTGGCGAAGGCATCATTCGACCATCGATACGGTCGGTTTTCCGGCTTGCTCTCCCAATACCCCAGATAATTCTCATTGATCAACTCGATGCGCGTGATCCACTTGGGCATCTTCTGGCCATAGTGCCCCGGGTTGATCAGTCGAATCGGATATCCATGCTTGGATGGCAACACGTCGCCATTCATCTCCCACACGAGCAACACATTGTCGCGCATCGCTCGTTCAATGGGAATCGACGTCGTGTACTGATCAACACTCGTGAACTTCACATAGGTCGCGTCTGCTGCGGGTTCCGCCAAATTCAGAACGTCGGCAAATCGAGTCCCACCCCACTCGGCATTGCCAATGAGGGGACCGCCGATCCAATTGCCGATGCATTGCATCGTCATCACCTGACGTTGCATGGGCATGGCGAGTAAGTCGGCATAGGTGAGATTGCTGATGGCGTTGTCCGCGAGACCATTGATGGCCATCGACCAGTTTTCGACTTTGACATTCGGATCGTAGTTCTGGCCATTGATCGACTGCAGGTAAAAGCGCTCGTTGCTGGTGATGGCTGGTTCCGGCAGCTGGTCCTCTGTCATCGGCTCGCCATCTATATCCATCGGTGGCGCTGTCGGCATCTCGCGGAAGTCCGTGGAATTGCTGTCGCAGCCCCATTGGGGCACGATAGACCAGATCGCTGCGATTCCCCCCGCGCGCAGAAAACGGCGACGTGTTGATTCGGCCATGTCACGTTCCTCATCTGTGGATTTGTCAGCCGCCATAAGAGACACCCACTCCCCATGACGCACCTGCACCGACATTCTCTCCTCGTACTGCCCACTCCATCAGCAGATCAAGCCAGAACCCCTGATGCACCCGCAGGGCACCATTGATTCCGACACGTACGTCGTCACCCTCAGAGACTTGAATTCCCCCACCGACGAGGCCCAGATTCTCCACCGTGCCCGTGCGCGTGTCTCGTGCATCGACAAAACCCTTGAGAAAAAGTCGCTCATGGGGCGTGGCCCCGATCTCAGCGAAACCCACCCATTGGTTCGAAAACAAACCCGTGCGCCAACGATGCCCAGCCTCCACACCCAGATAGATCGGCAAGGGAAAGAGCGATCGGGCAAACAGGAGTCTGGCCTCCACGTCGACATCACCCGTGCCCAGGGGGGGCTCATACGATTCGTGGTATCCTGTCGGGATCTTCATCGACAGATACGGAGAGAAGACAAAGGGACGATCGACCAGTTGATACTTAGCACCGATCACCGCATCACCTATACCCTTCGTGCTTTGTTCGACACGCAGATTCGACGAGGTCAGGACACCACCGCTGAATTGACCGATCACGGTCAATCGATCTCGCAGTCCGTGTTCGACATAGAGGAAGGCCTGTTCACCTCTGAACTCCTCCTCATCGATGCCCATGCGCTGACGCTTGCCCATGTCATTGAAGACCTCATCGGAATCGTAGAAGATGCCGGAAATCTTGGCATAGGTGCTTCCTTTGGGCTGGGCCCATGCACCAGCCTGCGCATGACCAACACCCATCAGGACCAATGCAAGGGGAAGTAACATCTGTTTCATCAGCTCACCTGTTTGTAGAAGTCGATCAGACGCTCCGCCTCGATCGACCAGTTGAATCGGCGTTCGACCAGAGATCTGCCGCGACGCCCTTTCGCCAATGCCTCATGCTCATCATCAAGGAGATGACGAATTGCCGCTGCATGTTCACAGGGCCGTGAAGGATCGGCCAGCACTCCCCAATCTCCTTCCGCATAGAAACCACGGATGGAGGGCAGCGAACTGGCAACGACGGGCAGACCGCAGGCGAGATACTCGAATAATTTTGTTGGAATGAAGGGACTCAAATTCTTCACCGACACCTGGCCTGGGATCAGACCGATTCGGTGTCGACGGATCAGCATACCGAGCTCGTCGTACGGCACCTTCTCCGTGCAGCAATCGATACGATCTCGAATGCCCAGTTCCGCCGCCCGTTGTTCGAAGGCGACGCGATCTGCTTCTGTATGGAAGGCACCCACCGTTCGCAGTTTCACATCGGGATGGGTCTTACCCAGTTCGCTCATCACATCGAGGAGAAACTGACTACCACGGTCGTGTGACAGGGAGCCGATATGCAGTAGTTCACAGACCGCCAGGTCGCTTGAGGGTCCATGACCATTGGGCGAAAACCACTCCAGGCGCGGGAAATTTTTGATCGCCACAAAGGGGCAGCGATCAAAGCGACTGCCCTGTTCGTCGACCACACCCAGGACGCCGCTGAGCAGACGGGCGACGGTCCTCTCAAGTGTGTCTATGACCATGGCGAGGGGGCGTCGCAGTAGCGCCGGCACCCAGCGCCGCACATAGGCCGTCTGCGGGAAATTCTCGTGGCAATCATAGACCACCTTGCGCCCCATCATACGCAGAGCCAGCCCTACGAGCAGCAACTCTGGATCATGAAAGTGAATCAAGCGCGCGTCGGTGTGCAACGCCGCGCGGAAAAGACGGGGTAGGTTCATGAGCCGCCCCACTACCGAGGTCGGTGGCGAAATCGTAACCACCCGGACCCCTGCATGGTCTCCCGAGAGCGATGCCACACCAGGTCCCAGGATGGTCACATCATAGCCGGCAGCGGCCAGGCTCTGCGCCTCCTTGTAGAAGATTCGCTGATCGAGCAAGTGATGAACATTGGTGAGATGGCAGACGCTATGTTTGATCAAAGCCCATCACCTTCCTCGCCTCGGACGCTCCACAATTGAGCACCAGATCGATGGCACTCAGATTCGGCTCGAAGCCATCGTGACATTGATCATAGATGGGATGTTTGAAGTCGCTGAACATCAATTCGATCCCAGCTTCTTCGAAGGCCGCCACCTGCAGGTAGTCTTTCGACGCGCCACTACCGGCCAGATACGCATCACACTCGCACCGTCTCACCAGGTCGACCAGACGCTGGGTCCGGTCCGCGGCTACGTCGAACTGCGAGCTGAAGCGGATTTCGACGTCGATCGCCAGCAATTCCAGGAACCATTGGATGAGACCAACATTTACATCCAGAAGACGCTTGTTCGGCACTGCATAGAAGGATTCGAGGAAACCTCTCGCCTCGTCGAAGTGCGCCGCCTGATGGTAGTTGTGGCGAATCGCTTCCCAGTGTTTCCGTTGCCACGCTTGATCTACCGTCTCGACTTCGGCGATCTGCTGCGTACCGCGGCTTTTGGTCTGCACGGGAATCGTCAGCCACTGTGATCCACCGGGTGTGCGAATCCGATTTCGATTGATGAAACCAGGCGACGTAAACTGCACGTCGTCCGCCAATACCCAGACATCGGCCTGTGACACTTTGTGAAACAGACCCACCCAGGGCTGGTAGTTCGGTTGATGGGCGGCGAGAACTCTCATTGAATCACATCATCACCCAGTGTAGCACATCATACGCTTCGGCATAGTCGACGAAAATCTGCCCCCCACGGGTGCGCGCCCAACTACGCAGGAATTCCTCCTGCACATACGGTCGGTGCTTCTGCGATTCATAACAGGCCAGGGCATTGACCTTCGCCTGCACGTGACGCTCTTGGAGGGCGACGAAGTGTCGGTAGTCAAAGGCCATATTGTTCCACGGTAGTTCATATCCCAGAACCGTGACGGTCTTGAAGGCACGTAGTCCCTCCATAGAAATCGTCTGATGGTCCTGGTGTAGATCATGGCTGCTGGGTAGAAAGACCGTGCTCGGCTTGATCTCCTCCTTCAGCCGCATGAGTTCTTCAAGGATCTCCTGGCGGACATCCGGCAAGTGGCGCACACGATACCGATAGGTCAGCAAGTTCGCCGGGTCGATTCCCAACGCTTTCGTGCCAGCGCGCACTTCCGTCTGCAGAATATCTGGCGGGTACTCGGGCGGCACAGATTCTTCCGCCGTAGAGAACGCCGCGTAGTAGACTTCACAGCCCTTTTCGATCAGACGACTGATCGTGCCTCCACATCCCAACTCGCCGTCGTCCGTGTGCGGTGCAAGCACGAGGATTCGCTCACCCGGTGCCAGGTAGCTTCCCGGAGGTGTCATCAGCCGCCCCTCAGAATCTCAAGCAATGCGTCGCATACTCGATCTACCTCATCATGCGTTAGTGCCCCATGCATGGGCAGTGCCAGCGTCCGATCGAGAATCTCATCTGCCACAGGAAAATGTCGACCGACGCACATCTGCTTAAAGGCCGGTTGCATATGACAAGGTGGCCAGTAGATGCTGCCCGTGGAGATGCCGAACTCTTGTTTGAGACGCTGTCCGATGGCTGACCGCGTGGCCATGGGTGGCAAAACCAAGGGCAGCTTGTAGTACGGATGTCGCTGCCCGGGCGGTGCGATGACGAGGCGCGCGCCATCCACGTGGGTCAATCGCTGTTGGTAGTGCTGCGCGAGTTGCTCGCGCCCATCGACAAACTCTTCGAGCCGCTGCAATTGCCGCCATCCGAGAGCCGCACTCATCTCCGGCAGTCGATAGTTGTGGCCCACGCGCACGATGTCGCGACTGTCTGCCGCCTGACCGTGACTGCGCCAGCTGCGTGCGAAGGCAGCCAGTTCTGCATTGTTCGTCGTCAGCATGCCTCCCTCGCCGCAGGTCAGCACCTTGGTGGCGTAGAAACTGAACCCCGCTGCGTCTCCCAAACTCCCGGCGCCACCCGACTCGATTCGAGCCCCGTGGGCGTGGGCGGCATCTTCCAGCAGCATCAGTCCTGCCTCTCGACACAGGGCGACGAGCTCGTCGAAAGCGGGATCGATGAACCCACCCACATGCACCGCCATCACGGCACGCGTCCTGGGACCGATGAGTTCCTCTATCTGGGAGCGACCACTGCCCAGAGTCAGAGCATCGATATCAGCCAATACGGGCGTGCCACCTGCAAGGCAGACGGCACTGACGCTGGCAGCGAATGTGTTCGTCGGCACGATCACTTCGCCGCCATCGAGGGCGGCGAATCGCAAACCAACTTCCAGGGGAGCCGTGCCGGAATTCATACCCACCGCGTGCGTGACGCCCACTACTGCGGCGAAGTCTGTCTCGAAGCGCTCGAGGAACTCACCTTGTGTCAATTGACCACTGCGCAGGATCTGGGCGAAATCCTCAAGTAGCGGCTCGACATCCTCTTCCGGCAGGAAGGGACCACCACTGGCGATGGGAAGCACGTCAGGCATCGTCACACGACCACTTCCTCGCCAGAACGCATCCAACTGACCACATCGTCGAGCCCCTGTGCAAGGGGTGAGGGCGCAAAACCGAGATCATCGATGGCGGCACTGATATCCATATAGAACGTGTCGCCCGTGCCTTTGTTGTGGATCTCCACCTGGCGATCAGCCGACACGCAGGCCAGTTGCGCCAGCTGCTCGAGCGTGATCTCCTGGCCACGTCCGATGTTGAGAAGACGATGCCCCGGCTGTGGACATACAGTATCCAGACATTCGTAGGCAAGACAGAGCGCCGTAACCGCATCTTCCACATGCAGGATGTCGACACCACGATTTGTGGGGATTTCGATGGGCTCACCTTCGAGGGCTCGACGCAGAAAGGCGCTCACGACACCTGCCTCCCGTCCCGGGCCAAACAAGCCGGCCAAGCGCAAACTGATGCTTCGAAGCCCACGATCTGCAGCCGCAGAAAAGAGCTCTTCGGCGCGCAACTTCTCGTACCCATACGCCTGCTGCGGCGCTGTGGGATGCGCTTCGTCTACTGGTAGGTATTGGGGTCGCAGAAAATCGTAGACACTCATCGATGAGGTCACAATCCATCGATCCACATGGGCCGCCATCGCCTGCAGCAGTGCGGCCGTGCCCTCAACATTTGTCGTGCGCTCTGCATCGGCCTCGCCCATGGACAGGCTCGCGTCGCCAGGCGTCGGTGGCTGTGTCGCCAGATGGAGGACCGTGTCGACTGGCTCCGGCAGAGTCCTCAGCCAGGATTCAGGCTCACGGATGTCACCTTGAACTAGATGGAAGCCGCTGAATTCAACGATCTGGTTGAGACGACGGTGATCCCGGTGCCACAAACCGGCAACGCGCTCGCCCTGAGCCAGCAGACGCCGGCAGAGCGACGAGCCGACAAAACCACCTGCGCCGGTGACCAGGATCAAGAAGTCCCACCCACGCGTCGAGGATATGGGGCCAGCAGAAGAGAGGTTTCCATCTTACAAAGAATGGGAGGAAGTGTCACAGAAGTATCACGGATTCCTCAGGAGACGCTCAAATTTTACTCCCCTACGATCAGCGGTTCCTGACCGGGTGAGTAGGCATTCGGATCGGTCGCCATCACCCCCTTGGGCAGGCGAATCGGTCCCGCGAGGATGGGATCCTGCGTCTGCCGCATCCAGTGGTCGAGACTCGCCCGCAGTTGGACCTCCACATCGGCCACACCCGCCTCGCCGATCAGGTTGTTCTGCTGGTCCGGATCGAAGTAGTGATCGTACAGCATCTCCTGGTACCGTGGCTGCGCTGCCCAGTCGTGATCCATCAGATCTTGCTTCGCCGGCGTGTCATCCGTGTTCGGTAGCACCAGACTCTGACGCTCGTCGAAGCGACGAATCAGAATGTGACGATCCGTCCGCACGGCCCGCATCGGTTCGTAGGCGGCGTGGAAAGACTGCTCGAAGAACAGCCGATCACGGAGTTGCTCAACCTCGCCATCGACGAGCGGCAACAGCGACGCTCCCTGCAGCCAACGGGGGTGTTCAATTTCAGCCAGATCGCACACGGTTGGGAACAGATCCATGAGCGACACCATCGCGTCCAGCGTCTTGCCGCCGGCAAAGTGCACCGGTCCACGGGCGACGAAATACGCCGCATTGCCATGCTCCCCCACGCTGCCAATGTGTAGCGGCCACTGCAGACCGTGATCGGTGAAAGCGAAGACATAGGTGTTGGCATCCTGGCCGGTTTCGGCGAGGGTGGTGAGGATGGCGCCAAAAGCGTCGTCCATCTGCCGCGCACTGGTCTTGAAACCCGCCGCCATCTGACGCAGTTCCGGCGTATCCGGAAATGGCCGAGGCGGAACACAATGATCCGGATTTTCTGCCGGAAAACACTCGGGCTCGGGCGCTGGATAAGGTGTGTGCGTCTCCGTTGTGCCGACGTTGAGGAAGAAGGGCTGAGAGGGTTTTTGGCGCAGCCAGTCACACACGGCAGGAGCCACGTCAGCGGCACGCGCACTGTTGTCACGTGTCAAAGCATGGTCATACGCTTCTGAGACGGTCCCCTTCCCATGGGCGACAACGTGCTCTGTTCCACACTGGGCGGTTTCATAACCAGCGGCACCAAGAACATGGGCGATATGTCGCTCTGGTTGCGCCAGTGCGAAGCCACGATGGGCCAGGCCCAGCATCCCGCTGCAATGCGGATACTGTCCGGTGAGGAAAGCGGCCCGACTCGGTGAGCAGGAAGGTGCCGCAGAAAAGGCGCGGCGGAACAGGGCACCCTCGCGTGCCATCTTCATCAGATTCGGCGTGGGTACGGCATGTCCATAGGGCTCGATGAAACGCCCTGTGTTATGGGCGTGGAGGAAGACGATGTTGGGTGGTGTTGCATTCATATCAGTAATGTCTCGTCAACCTCAGCGACGTGATTTCTTGTTGGAGAATTTGCCCGAATAACCTTTGGTGAGGTGCCAGCCGTGGCCTTTCTCGCAGGAATACACGCGCAGTTCAGCCCCCTGCTCTTTGCGTAGGATGTCGGCACGTCGTTGCGCTTCGGATTCGTTGCGATAGGTCTCCTTGGGTTTGCCATCGGTCCCCGTGCATACGGGACATTTCGTGCTCGGCGTCTGACGATTCTCGGCGCCCAGGTGCCACTGCCCACACGTATCACATTGGTAGGGCGACATCTTGCGGCCATAGGCTGAGCGGACATGATCAGCCCCTTCCTGCGCCTCTCGCTGCGAATCGTATTCTGTCAGCGGCTTCCCCGAAGACTTGCCGATGCAGGTCTGACTCTTCATCCCCACGCTACGTCGCTCCTGTCATTGCGGTGGTTCGATACCGAAAGACTGCGCATACAGACGGCTCACGTCATTCAAATTGCCATAGAAAGCCCGCGTCTCCTCATCGCCATGTTGCCAGAGCAGGGGCGGGACCACCGAATCATTCGCCAGTGGCGCGCGGTCGAGATGTCCATAATAAATCTGCAGCGTCTTGCGATCTGCCTTCGACGGCCGCGTCGTGGCCGAGTGCAGAACGGCGACGTTGAACAAGCAGACCGTGCCCGCCTTGCCGTGAATGTCAACACAGCCACCCCGCGCCAGTTGCTCATCCTTGTCCGTCAGGATCGGCTCTTGTATGCCCTCTGGTGACAATGAAAAACAGTGGGTCGTGTCGTCGACATCCGTCAGATACAGCATCAACTGTATGTAGTCCATGCGCAGAGAATGCTCCAACCAGTGGTCACGATCACGGTGCCATCCATGGTGCAGTTCCCCATCGTAGGGTCCCATGTGACGCGCGCCAATTTCGCCGAAACACACAGGTCCTCCCATCAACTCGAGGATGGCGTCGTAAATCCGCGGCTGGCGCACGACCTCGTCGAAAGCGGGCGTTGTGACGAGGGCGTCATAGTTTGCCGTCTGATGGTGGCCATAGGCGTGCCAGCGATATCGACGTTGCTCACGATCTGTGTCGAAGAGCTCGACGAAATGAGCCAGCTGCGCCGGCGTCACCAGATCATCACGAAGCAAATACCCATTGTTGGTGAAAAATTCGACATCTGTGTCGGTCAGCGTGCGCAAGTTGTTGACACTCCATAGGTGAGTGCAGTCCGTCTGGGAATTGCGGTCTGCCCCTTAGGGTAAGAAAATCGCCTCAACTTGAGCCAGTGCGACGCACCCACGCACAGACCCCGCCCGGAATTTCCCGGACAGGGCCTGATGCCTGTTCAGCTGTCGAGACGAGCCTAGTTAGCAGCCGCTTCCAGTACTCCCCGCGCCATTTCGGTCACATCGCGCTCCAACTGCTTCGGATCCTGTCGCAGAGCCTGCTCAAAACTGCTCGACATCTCACCGGGATAGACATCTTCGGTTCCATCTGCCAACGCGTCGAGGGAACTCGTCGCAATATGCTCAGGCGAGTCCTTGTCGAATTCGAGACCGGCAGCCATATCTGTGTCTACAGGGCCCGGATAAACGCCAACGACCGTCGTGCCCTGCTGACCCAGTTCGAAGCGGAACGCCTGGGTTGCTGAGTGCAGGGCCGCCTTCGACGCGGAGTATGTAGGAGCGAGAGGGAAATTCTGCACCCCCGCGATCGAGGCAATGTTGATGATGCCACCGCCGCCGTTGCTACCCAGGATGCCGGCGAAGGCCCGCGTTACACGCAGTGTGCCAAAATAATTGACCTCCATATCTGCCCTGGCTGCAGCCAGATCATCATCGATGAGGGCCGCAGCAAATTGTGCCTGCCCGGCATTGTTGATGAGCAAATCGATGTCGCCTGCCTGAGCGGCAACGGCAGCGATCTGGCCAGCGTCGGTCACATCGATCTGCACGGGGATGACGCGTTCGGGGTCAAGGGCACGCAAATCATCGAAGGAATCCGTGCTGCGCGCACCGGCGTAGATCTTGGCTGACCCGCGATCAAGCAGGATTTTGACGAAGGCTCGACCGATACCACGATTGGCACCTGTCACGAGAGCAACGGATCCTGCGGGATTGAAAGTGCTCATGATCATCTCCTGGTGAGTTTTTGATTGTATCGATCTACTAGTTGGTAGGGTAACTGGTGAAAAATGAAGGCGACCTCGCAGTCGCCGGATGTTGCGGTTCCTGACTCCTCTGGATCAGCTTGGTCTTGTTCTCAATTGACGTCCTGAGTCTCTGCCGTCGGTTTCATAGATGCCTTCAATTGATCCAGCACGACGTGAAACTGGTTGGGCCCCTCGGCGCGTGCATTCTGCAGAGCTCCCTGCAGTGCTGCGTGAATCAACATCGCCTGGTCATCTGACGTGCCGGGATAAAGCATCTGGTCCTTTGATCGGCCTTCTTCCAACAGACGCGCCAACCACCAGTGTCCGAGTTGGTAATACTCGTGCAGCTCATCTTTGATACTGTCACCGATGACGTTGTGCTCGACTCTCAGACATCCCATGGGGCAGATCTTGGAACCGGAATCGGCCAGATTGCAACCGCCCCGCAGGAAAGCATCGAAGCGGTCCCAGGGGTCCGCAAACTGTTCGTCCAGCTTCGCCAGAAACTTCCGACGTGATTCACGGAAACGTTCAACAAGGGCCCTGCCCAATTCCTCTTTGGTGGCAAAATGATGATGGATACTCGCTTTCGAGATCCCCAGGCGCTGGGAAAGATCCGCATAACTGAAGGAGCTGAAGCTTCGCGTCTGCAGCAGTTCGGTCGTCGCTTCGAGGATCTGCTGCTTGCGATCGGCGGTCCCGGGTTTTGTTGCTGTCGTCACTTGAGCCCCCAGTCACCGAGGTTAAAATGTTCTTCTCTACAACCGCAATCTACCTACTAGTTGGTTAAACGTCAACTATAGGATGCAAGAACAGGGCGAACGGTTCCAGAAAATACTTATCTGTAGGCGCGTTCGAGATCGACAGAACGACCGTGGCTGTAGATCACGTAGCGCATGTGGTGTGTTCTACCTGCTTGTAGCTGCGTTGGCAAAGGCACATTCATCGACCCTGTCGCCGACGCGATCGCGCGATAGCGGACAGGGGCCACAGGCATGAGGTCATACTCAGCATCAAGAATCACCGTCGTTCCGCCTGAACCACTGAGCCCGGAGATATCGATCGCCCGCGCCCTCTGCAGGGGTTGCCCCAGGCGTTGTGCCTCGAGATTCGGATCTGATCCATGCGTCGATGTGAGAATGGCGTCTGGAACCGCGTAGGGTCGTGACGCCTGCAGATCATCGCCAAACAGGCTGATCTGGCGGTCGTCGGCAAAATACGGGATCGCCAGATAGAGTTCAGCCAGGTCCACATCCCCCGTCGCCGTCAATGTGAGATCAATGACGATGCGCTCATCTTCAAAACGTATGTCGCGCTCAACCGTCAGCGGCGCATAGAGGAGTGGCTCCTTCAATCGATAGGTACGCGATGAGGCATCGAAGTCAGCCTCCGCATCGACGAAACCACTGCAGACGATCGTCGGATCCACTTTGACATCGTCCCACACAGGGGTCACCGGTGTGTGGCGTCGTCCCCAGACGACATGTGAATCCCAGACATTGTGATTCTGCGCCATCAGCGTCGGTCCCACGCCGGGCACTGAAATAGCGGAGACAGCACCGACCTTCGTCGTCTTGCGACTGAAGGCACCATATCCGGGGCCACTATAACCCGCCAGCTGCACGTGGCCCCCAGCACCGACAGCACCTTGACCCTCAGCACCGTCCTCCCAGTCGGCCCAGGCGAACTGGGTCCAGTCCGCGACGCGATGCCCACTGTAAATGATGGCGTAATAGTTGGGCGTCTTCACAAAGTGAAACATGTCGTCGATGGAGCGAACGAAACTGCCCGACTCATGGGATGGCCACGTGCGGGCTGGCGTCTCCCCTTCCTCAGGCCGCCACAGATCACCGAAGACCACCTTGTTTCGTGCCGCCGACGGTAAACCCGTTTTGTGCGTCGTATAACGAGTCCGAAAATTCATATCTGTCGGCGACGTGATGTCGTTGAAGACGTTCTCCACATCCATGCCACTCTTTGGCAGACTCATATGGGTTTTCAGCCAATACAGGTCCTGCCACCAGTCAACGACGCCCTCGATGGGCATCTCGCTCCAGACCCGTGCCAGATTGCCCTCCTGCTCCTGTCCATACTGTGCATCCCAACCCATCTGCTCCGCCATATAGCCGGCCGGCGTGCGCCCCAGATCGATGTAGTCAGCATCCGGGTTCACCGTTCCGAGTGAGCCCGTCGTCGTGAGACGCACAACATCACGCGCCATCATTGCTGCAATACTCTGATCCCCCGTGATCTGCAGAATCTGTTGCAGTTGCACGAGATTGTACGTCCACTGATTCGCCGTCTCGCCCATGTGCATCAGCCAGCGTCCACCGGCCCACAGGCGCAGCGCCGTCTGCCAGGCGGCCACGACGGAATCGGGCAAGGCGCCTGACTCCATGTGGGGTCTCAATTTCAGCGCCACACGCGAGTCGAGGCCCAGCCCATACCAACCACTTCGCACGGGTGCAACGAAGGGCGATCCAGCACGGAAAGTGTGGGTCCAATCGACATCCCGCGTCTCATACCAGAAAAAGGGGGAAAGACGACGCATGCCATCCAGTCCTGCCAGGACGGCTGCAACATTCGTGTCGGCTCGATCATCGACACGCAGCTGGTCCGACCACGCATCGAGGCGTCGTTGATGATGGTGGAATGTGTGGCGGTCCTTGTTGTCGATCTCCATGCCACCGTGGATCAGCCGCGCCGTCTGCACGTCGGGTGCCAGCACGGGTGGTACGCCACGAATATGCAACCCCGCACCTGGTTGAGCTTCTGTGACGACAATCCGATAGACGGAGTTTTTCTGCGGCGCCTCATCGACAACGTATGTGAGGAAACTGCGAGCCCTGCGACTCGCAACCCGTGTTCCCGTCTCGTCATGAATCGAGAGCGTTGCAGTAGACGGCAGCACCTCTTCTGTGAGAGAAACACCGAGATGCTGCGTCGTGGCGGGCACCCACAGATACGCACCCGGGGCAAGGCGATCTCCATGCACCGATAGTGGACCGGGGCCCGGGTGGATCCCCGTGGCAATCGGTCGATCCGGTGTCAGGGAGATATAGTGATCCCAACTGGCGATGACGACGACGCGATACAGACCAGGGCCTGCATCAGGGACCTCGACATGCACCAAGGTTGGATCCAGCTGTTCAGGTGCCTGCAGCACCGGCGATCGCGTCTTGCCCGGCGGCACGCCACCTGGGCTGTGCACTCGATGCCATTCGCGGTAGCGATAATCGGCGAAGACGTCGTAGATGCCTTCCCGGTGATCGGCATCGCCGGAGGTGATGCCATCGTCAGGTACCAGCTGACGTGCAAGCACCTCGTCTTGTGGTCCGATGACAGAGACCACAACGGGACGCTCACCTTGCATATAGATGTTCTGATCACGGATCGTGAGATCCAGATTGAAACCGCCGCCCGTCTCATCCTGCATGTGAAAGATGAGCCACTCGCGGGTGCGCCAGAGCATATCCGCGCCAAGCCAGGCGGTCCCCGGATGTTCGCCGCGCCAGGCGGGCACAGAGGGCGCCGAGCGATCTCGACCCAACGCCGAACTCACTGTGACACAAGCCAGAATTGTGCTCACAACGAGCATCCAGCGTCTGCTCGTGATAGCAGTCATCTTGTCCCTAGGAGTAGGTCGGCGCCGTAAACACATCCTGAAAGTCACCGTTCTGGACGGCACGCATATACTCGCGCTCGAAAGGGGCCTCGCGCAGCCTGGCCGGACCATTGCGAATATCGACGGGCATCCCGGCAGATTCCGGACAATGGCTGTAGATCATCAGACGACGCGGCCGACCTGAGACGTTGGCGCGAGAATTGTGCACAGTGAGCACGTGAAAAATCATGAAAGACCCTGCTGGCGCGATCATGTCGACACCGGCGTCGTGGTCGATCAGATGCGGCAGCACCTGCAGACCATTGTCCATCCGCTCGTGCTCCAGATGTCGTTTGTGGGATCCAGGCCAGATCCGCAGAGAGCCGTTCTCTGTCGTGCAGTCATCGAGGAGCAAGGCCGAAGAGACGACGGTCTGCGGATAGTTCTGCGCCGCATAGTATGCCCAGTCATTGTGCACAGGGAAGGCATCATCCAACTGACGAATGGGGAGCCCCTCGACGTCCTCTGGCAGTGGCTGCTTGCCATTTAGTTTCTCTTCCATCAGGACAGGTTCATCTCCCATGATCTGCCGCAAGGGCTGCACGATACGTTCGTCTTCGATCGCTCTGGTAAAGGCCAGTGACAGATCGTTGATGGGCTGAATCTTGCGCACCATCTGCACGCCCTGCGACGTCCGGCGCCAATCGAGGCGACCACTGAGCCGGTCGTGCATCAGTGAAGAATTGAGCATGAGCTCGAGCAGGTAGTCAGCTTCCTTCTGCAGCCCTGCGACCTCTTCCGGGCTGAACAGATTCTGCAGAATGAGATAGCCATTCTGTTGGAAGAAATCGAGTTGATCATCACTCAGAGTCGTCATGCTTCCACTCTTTGAATCAGGTTCGTTGCGGGGTATTTATGCGGATACGTCCGTCGAGATTTGCAGTTGCACACTCATCTGCGCCTCCACATTGCTGCCTCGAAATCGGCCGACGAAGGGACGTGCATCCATCGAACCGGGCCCCGACGCCAAGGCAACATGGCGATCTGCCACCACCAGGCCCAGACTCGGATCGTAACCACGCCAGCCGGCACCCGGCAGATAAACCTCCGCCCAGGCATGGAGGAATCGCTCTTGGTCGGCAGAGCCGGCGACATAGCCCGAGGTAAATCGAGCCGCCAGTCCCGCCACGCGACAGACCTCCATGAACAGGACGGACACATCACGACATGCACCACGACCACGTCCCAGAGTCTGCGCAGGTGTGAGCGGATCTCCTTCCAGGCGCGTTTCCGTAGGACACAGATCGTGAATTCGCTGATTCAGCAACCTCGCGAAGGTGGCCGGCTTCGACTCTGAGGCTGACAAGATCTGGGCGGCGAGATCAGTGACGGCTGGCCCGGCGTCGTGTCTGAGATAGGGCGCGAGCTGCAGTTGGATCTGCTCATACTGGACAGGCAGCGAGTCCGCTTCCGCGTCGAGTAGATACGCGAAGGGCTGGTCGCGCAGTGTTTCCACGATGGAATGAGAGACAAAGCGAAGATGGTCGTGATGGCCGGAGAACCAAGGTCGCATCGTCGCATTGCCATCGAGATCTACCAGATGTGCACAGCCTGTGGGCTCCGGTGAGATCTCGAGATCGAATTCGATCAGACGTTGACTCGCGTCGCTGCGCGGTCGAATCCGCAGAAGATGAGGTTCGAGGAAAACGGCGTGGCTGTATTGATATTCCGTTTCGTGCCTGATCTCGAAGCGCATGATGCTACTCGGATTGTGCCCGCCTGAAGATCGGTTGATCTTCGAGCTCGCCGAAGATCTCCGTCATCCACGCGGTCGGTGCTCTATCGAGCTGCTCCGTAATGCTCTGCTGCCACCAGCTGGACAGTTCCTGCATCTGGTCTTCCTCGAAGCGCCGTTCCACCATCTTTGACGTACCCTGCCGATACAGCACCACATCCAGCGGGAAGGCGACATCGATCGTGCTGTTGCGGGTCGCATCAAAGGCCAGATATCCTGCCTTGAGCGCGGTCTCCAGTGGCGTGTCGTAACGCAACACGCGATCGAGCAAGGATTTACCGTAGCCTGACTCACCAATGATGTAGTAGGGGCTCGCCTGACTCACCTCGACCCAATTGCCTTGTGGATACAGCATATAGAGACGGTGTTCATCGTCGTTCTCCAGTTGCCCACCCACCAGTGTATGCAGATTGAATCGCAAACCTGCTTTCTTCAGCGCCTTCTCATCTTCTTTGGCGACACGTCCAATCTGCTTGGCCAGCGCATTCACCGCTTTGTACAGGCGGTCGAAGCTGTGTTCGCTCTCGTCGATCACCTCGTCGAAGTAGGTCAGCGCTTTGTCACGCACCGAACGCAATCCCGAGGTCATCACAAACATCGGCCGCTCGCCATACTCGTGAATCGACACTTTCCGTGCCGTGAGACGCTCTGTACCCGTTGTGATGCGCGTATCGGCAATACCGACCAGGCCTTGTTCGGTTTTGATGCCTAAGCAGAAAGTCAATGGAGCTCCAGATCAGTTCAGGTGGAAACAGTGGGGTTGATAGGAAAGAACGATTGCGACACGGCACCATTGACGGCATTCAGCTGTGCCTGCAGACCATCGAGGAACTGATGTAGCCCTTGATCGATGATTTCACCAATGTCTGTATAGACGAGACCGGAGCGCAGACGACCAATGCTGCGTTCGGCCTCATTGCCAAAGGTATTGGCCGGTGTTCCCGTGATCAGATGTAGTGAGCGCTCCACTTCGAGCAGACAGTAGTGGATGGAACGTGGGAACTCCGGATCGAGGATAAGGAAGGCCGCCACATCGCGGGGCTCGATACGCCCATAACGCTTGCGATACATTTCGAAGGCACTCGCCGACTTGAGCAAGGCCGACCATTGAATGTTGTCATAGGGTGTCCCCACATCCTGTACCTGTGGCAGCAGGATGAAATACTTTACGTCGAGGATTCGCGATGTCTTGTCCGCCCGCTCCAGCATGGCGCCAATGCGTCCAAAATGCCATGCTTCACCGTGCGACATCGTCGCCGACATGATCCCCGTGAAGGTGTGGCATGCCATCTGCACCCGTGCGAAGAAATCGTCGGGCACTTCAAGGGCAATGCCCTTGTGTACACCGGCGACCATCAGGTAAAACGTGTTGATCTGCTGCCACATCTCGGATGAAATAATCTGGCGCACAGAGCGTGCATTCTCGCGCGCCCGATCGAGGCACGAGATAATCGAGTTGGGATAGTCTCTGTTGAATGTGAGGAAGTCGATAACACTCTCTTGTGTCGCCTCGCCATTGCCTTCCACAAAGCGCTCGTAGTCGCCGGTCACCTTCACCAGCGGTGCCCACTGATCGGTCCGCATCTGCATCGGCTGATCGAGACTCAGATGCAGGTTCACCTGGATGAAGCGCGCAATATTTTCTGCACGTTCGACATAACGATTCATCCAGTAGATGGCGTCTGCCGCACGACTAAGCATGATCTGACTCCTGCGCTGTCGTGGCCAGCACCCACGTATCTTTGCTGCCACCGCCCTGGGATGAATTCACCACAAGAGATCCCTTGCGCATGGCGACACGTGTCAGTCCACCGGGCATCACATACACATCCTCGCCGTAGAGGATAAATGGCCGCAGATCGACGTGTCGACCTTCGAAGTGGTCATCCACAATCACCGGTGAACGTGACAGGGCAAGTGTTGGCTGCGCGATGTAGTTGCGAGGATCCGCCTTGATGCGCTGGGCGAAGTCTGCTTGCTCAGCCGCTGTCGAGTGCGGTCCGATCAACATCCCATAACCACCCGATTCATTTGCCGCCTTCACGACCAACTCATCCAGGTGCTCCAATACGTAGCGGCGATCATCGTCATCCCAGCACAGGTAGGTCTGTACATTCGGCAGGATCACCTCTTCCTGCAGATAGAATTCGATCATCTTCGGTACGTAGGCGTAGATCACTTTGTCATCAGCGACACCTGTGCCAGGTGCATTGGCTAATCCCACATTGCCCGCACGGTAGGCATCCATCAGCCCCGGTACGCCGAGGGTAGAATCGGCACGGAAAACGCCTGGATCGAGGAAATCATCATCGATGCGACGATAGATCACATCGACACGCTGCAACCCTTGCGTTGTGCGCATCATGACCAGATTGTCGACGACGACCAGATCCCGCCCTTCGACCAACTCTACACCCATCTGCTGTGCCAGAAAGGCGTGTTCGAAATACGCCGAGTTGTAGATGCCGGGCGTCAACACGACTACCGTCGGCGACGGTATATGTTCAGGTGCCAGAAAACGCAGAGACTGCAGAAGTCGATCGGGATAGTCGTCGATGGCGCGCACATGGGATGCACCAAAAACCTGTGGGAATGTGCGTTTCAGAACCTGACGATTCTCCAGCACATACGACACACCGGATGGACAACGCAGGTTGTCCTCCAGCACGTGAAACTGCCCACTCTCGTCACGCACCAGGTCAGTACCAGTCACGTGACACCAAATGCCAGAGGGTGGGCGCAAACCGACGCAGGCTTCACGGTAACCACTGGCCGATTCTACGACGAAGCTGGGGATCACGCCGTCTTTGATGATACGCTTGTCGTGGTAGACATCGTCTATGAAGAGATTCAGCGCCTGGATTCGCTGCTTCAAGCCGCGTTCGATGCGGGCCCAATCGTGCGCCTCTACGACGCGGGGGATGATGTCGAAGGGCATGATCTTTTCGGCGCCTGCGTCGTCACCGTAGACATTGAAGGTGATCCCCATGTTGAGCAGGACCAGCTCTGCCGCTTCCTGTCTACGTCGTAGATCGCCATCAGGAAGAGCACTGATTCGATCGACCAACAACGCTGCACCCTCGCGTGGCAGGCCTCCTGATGCGATCAGTTCGTCGTAGAAACGGCCGGGGTCATAGCCAGAGAAATTCATCCTGCCTCAATCTGTGAGGTATCATCAGCTGCGATCGTTACTGCTTCCTCATCCACCCCACCGTCTTGCCCTATATCTGTTGCATCGAAGTCTATACCCATCTCGCCGAACTTTACCCAGCCAAGGATCGTCGCGAAGGAGACATCCGCCGCATCCCGACCTGTGCCGATGCGCATGATGCCGCGTCGAGGCACCATAAACGTGGGATCGAAGAGCCACCAACGATGTCCGAGATACGCCTCAAAACAAGCGTGAAAATCGGGTGGCTGCAGACCGGGTGCATAGGCGGAAATGAAACGAGCCGGAATATTGAGCGCTCGACACATGGCGATACCCACATGCGCGTAGTCACGACAGACACCTCGTCCCTCCTGTAGTGTCTGCCACGCTGAGGTCGTCGAACCGCTGCTGCCGGATTCGTAGGTCAGTCGATCGTGTATCCATCGACAGATCTTCACAACGCGGCCGTAGCCACGATCCATTTGGCCGAAGATCTCATTTGCTGTCTCGCCGAACAGATCCGACTCGCAGTAGCGACTCGGGTAGACATACTCCAGCACGTGGGCGGGCCATTGGGTCACCTCGACTTCGTTGATGCCCGCCGCCGCCTCAATGATCGGCTCATGCTCACCTGCAGCGGTATAGCAGACCGTCAGATCGCCGATCGGTGCGCTAACCCGGTGCACTCTCCCCCGATGCGTCTGCAGTGACTCGACATCGAGGGCTGGTTCGAAGTGCAGCTTTTCCTGCAACGCACGAACGCGCTCAGTTGAATCAATCCCTACATGGAAGAGAAAGGTGCTCGGCTGTTGGACAGCGTATTCAAGCCGGCAACTCAGACTGAATTTCATGGCAGTAGAAGATATGGGCAGGAGGGCGACCCCGTGACCCCCTCATGCTTTACGCCGGCTCAGTCACATATAGAGTCGAGCCCACAACGATGTCCTTCACACGCTCGCGATAGGCCAACATGTGTGGTGCAACAAGATGTGCATTCAAGGTATCGAGGCTTTCCCACTTCTCGATAATCGTCACCACATTTGCGCGAGGCGTCTCAAATTTCTCATTGCCCGTGTCGACTTCCGTTGTGGGGCCATACTCAATGCAGCCTTCTTCCTTGTGCACCTCAGCCATGATACCGTGAAATTGCTCAAGGAAACTCCCGCGCGTGCCCTCTTGAAGCTCGATCATTGCGATAACGTGAATCATGGTTCCTCTCTACGTAGTTAAGGTGGATGGCGTCGCGTGTAGGCGAGTCGAATAGTGCTCGTCGTAAAGGCGAGCCGCAATTAGTCGAGGATGCCCAGGCCTCGTAACAACATCCGCAGTGCAAGGATGGTGATCAGGATCCGCACTCCGTGGCGAAAGAGTGCTTCAGATACATACGTACGCACACGTGTCCCGGCCCAGGATCCGAGAATCGACCCCACCGTCATGCCGATGATGAGTTGCAGATAGGGCGCAAAGGCGAATCCAAGCAGACCGAAGGTGAAGACTTTCATGGCGTGCATGAGGGTCATCTGTACAGAATGCGTGATGACGGTCCGATCTCTTCCGAGTCCCTCTCGTAGCAGGAAGGGCATGTTGAGTGGGCCAGCAACACCAACGAACAGAGACAACGCCGTCTGCACCACGCCAAGGAGACCAAACTTGAGAGGCCACTTTGCCTCCCCTGTCGGTTTCGGCATCCAGGTGAAGAGCAGGATAAAGACACCCAGAATGAGGGGCAGGTTGTCCCAGGAAAACAACGGCATCAGCCTCGATCCAATCAGCGCGCCGATCACACAGCCGACACTGTAGTCGCGCACAATGCGCCACTCCACGTGCCGAATTCCGAACAGGGCACGGCTCACATTGCTCGTGACCTGCACGACTCCATGAAGGGGGATCACTGCCACAACGGGTAGGAAGGAGGGCATGATGGCAATCAGCATGACACCACCTGCGATTCCTCCAATCGCTGCCGTCATAGACGTAAGGAAGGCCGCGCCGATCAGAATCAGATCAGGGAGGATCGTGGCGTCAGACACCGATGAGCGAATCCAGATCCTGTCGGAGGTCCTCGAATTCGGCGAGGGTTCCCGGCAGGGAGCCCATATCGAACAGAGTAGCCTGGGTCGCCAGGCGTTCGCCCCAAATCTCCAGAGGCATGAAACCGAAACGATGTCCCTCGCCTTGCATCCGGCTGGCAAAAATCTCGATATCGTTGATCGTCAGCGTCTCCGCTAACTCTTGCCAGGTGCTGACGGAGTCAGCGAGCAACTTCTGTAGCTCTGGCAACTCGGTTCGCTGTTCCTCAGACAGATCATCTGATGACCAGTGTCTGTCAGACCCTACAGCAGTGATCGCCTGATCGGGCTCGACCTCGTCGTGCGGTAAGAAACGCACTAACTCTGTCACCAACTGTGCCTTCGAAACAGGTTTCTTCAGATACGAATCGGAGATCTGACGCAGGATCTCTTCTTCTTCCTTCATTGCGGCGGCGGTAATCACAATGATGGGGGTGTCCTTCAAATTCTCGTCGTCGCGCAACCAGTTCGTTGCTTCCAATCCCCCAACCTCTGGCATGGCAACGTCCATCAGGATGACATCGGGCTTGTGCTGCTGTGCCAGCTCGAGTCCCTCGTTGCCATCGCTCGCTTCGATGACCTCAAGGTCGTATTCGTTGAGATAGGTGCGGATGAGCATGCGGTTGTAGACAATGTCGTCGACGACGAGAACCTTGCCCGCGTGGAAGCTCACAGACGGGACCTGGTCATCCCCCTGCGCCGCCACATCATCCGACGTCGTCACGCCGACGTCCTTCAGTTCAACGAGGAAAGAGCTGCCCTCCCCAAAGGTGCTCTCAACGCGGATGTCACCACCCATCATCTGTGAAAGTTTCTTGGAGATCGCCAACCCGAGCCCCGTGCCGCCGAACTTGGCTGCACTCTGGCCCTTTGTTTGTTCGAAGGCGCCGAAAATGTGATCTACCTGGTCATCGGGTATACCAAGACCCGTGTCGATGATGGCAAAGGTCAGATTGGCCACACCATCATGCTCAGTGTCACTGATCGCCCGCAGCGTCACACTGCCCGACGCGGTGAACTTGATCGCATTGCCTGTGAGATTGATGAGAATCTGGCGCAAGCGAAGTTCGTCGAGAACCACTGCTCCAGGGAAATCATCAGCCACCTCAATCACCAGCTCGATGCCCTTCTCGCTGGCCTTCTGCACGAAGATCTGACTCATGTCGTGGCAGACAGAGGCCGCATCACAAGGCCTGAACTCCAACTCCATCTTGCCCGCCTCAACCTTCGACAGATCGAGGATGTCGTTAATCAACCCGAGCAGAGAATTGCCACTGGTGCGAATGGCATCGAGATACTCACGCTGCTGCGGATCACGGACAGTGCCAGAGAGAATTTCGGAGAAGCCGAGAATCGCATTCATCGGCGTGCGAATCTCGTGTGACATACTGGCCAGAAAGGCACTCTTGGCCTGATTCGCTTGATCCGCTTCCGCTCGCGCCTCAGCCAGCTGCTCATTCGCCGATTCGATCTCGGCATTGAAGTTCTGGAAGAGATTGGAATTTCGTTCACTGATCCCCTCGAGAAGGCGGCGATTCTCTTCCGAACGGTCCAGCTTGCGGCGCAGAACCCTTACTTCCTTCTCCGCCTTCTTTAGCTCGTCAGCCATCTACTCCGTTCCGAGCAACAGGGAAACGAAGGTCTCATTGTGGAATCGGCTCTCTTTGCTGCCATCCAAAGGGGCGATTTCACCATAGGTGTAGAATCCAGCCATGCGCAGATCAGGGAAATTCGTCTGCAGCATCTCGTATTCCTCCTTCGTTCGCGTCCCTAATACTCCCCGTCGGCCGGCACAGGAGAAAATCATCGCTGCCGTCGGCGTATCACCGGGATACTCCTTGATGGCAAGATCGACGGCTTCCCGCGTAGCACCGATGACCGCATCACGAGAAGCATGGGTCAGTTGTACCGTCGCACCCATTTCCACATCGCCAGCGAAGGTCACCGTCCCATCTTCATCATTACCAAAAAGGGCGGCGCGGAGGAAGAATGTCTCGCCATCTTCTTCGAAGACGGCCAAAGGAAATTCGCCCACATTGTCCATCGTACCATCACCGAGGTAGTGACGATAAAATTGAATCGCCGTCCCGTTGTCGATTTCATGTACGACGTTGTTTTCCACCTTGGTCACCGTGCCCTTGTTGGCAATTGGTTGCCAGCCGCTGCGCGCCCCTGACGAAAACTTGATGGGCGTAGAAAGCAACAGGAAGGGGGCACCATCGAGCATCACTTCGTTACCATAAAATTGGTGCGTTTTTTCGAACTTCCATTGATCTCCTGCTGTGCCACCGAACAACACAACCTCTTCGCCCAGTGCTGACCGCAGGGCCTCTACCATCGTTGAACCACTGGCCGTCAGCCCCGTGGGAGTGAACAGTGCCAGTGCCGGCTCCTTCGTCAGCTTGCCGCGCGCCTCTTCGGCAGCAGTGGCGAGGCTGCCCACGGGATCCTTGGAAACATCCCGACCGACGCCGGCGGCGAACTCGACCTCGTCCGAGACGAAGAGCGTCAGCGCCACCGAATCTTCCGCGAATCCCAGAACGGTCGATATTTCGGCGTCTGTCGTACAACCGACCAGTTCAATGGCTGGGAAGGCCTCCATGACGCCATCGACAAGCTGCTGGTAATCATGATCAACGCAGGCGAACAGCAGTCCCGCCTTCGGCTGATCATCACCTAGATCCTCGCGAACCTGATCGAGAAGATCCTCAATAACATCCTCGGTATCTATATCTTCACTGTGGGCTATAACAACTTTGAACACACGGACTCTCCTGTTGGATCTTTAGATTTCTCTGCTTGAATAGTATAGGATTGATCAGGCACACTGAGAAATCTCATTCACCTGAAAGCGACTACTTGTGGCTACGCCCATTCGCATTGCAGACGTCATCTCTGGACATGTCCATCCCGCTCTTGCCAGGACCACCGATGGCGAACTGCTCGCCGTCTACAACATCGAAGGGGGGGGCGGCAAGGAACTCCTGTTGTGTCGCTCTGCCGATGGAGGTCTGACATGGTCTGCCCCCGCAGCAATCAGCGAGATCTGTGATTGTTCCATCTATCCTGGGTCGCTATCGACCCTTGAGGGTGGACGCCTCTTGCTCAATTGGTGCTGCTATCGTGAAGGGGGCACGGATGCTGCGTGGCGCGAACCCTTCTTCAGCTTCAGTGACGACGGTGGCCACAGTTGGTCGACACCCCACGCCTACCCGATCACCGATCGCACAAACTACGCCTGCATTCGACACCCGGTGGTCGAATGGTCGAAGACCCAGTGGTTGTGTCCCTTCTACGACCGCACAGTCCTCTATGATGTCGAAGTCGATGCCCTCACCCTCTTGGAAGACGGACGCAATCATGGCATGGTGCCCATCGTGCGGACCGCGAGTGGTGCACTCATTTCCGGCGCACCACAGGCCGAGGCTCCTGTCCCAACAGGTCGTCCGGGAAATCTGGTGGGGGGACTTCGCTCGATCGATGACGGGGCGACGTGGCAGGCCTTGCACGCCTTTCCCCACTTTGGCGTCGCCGGCTACGACCTGACCGTCCTCGACAATGATTGGATCGTCTTCACCGCCATCGTCTACGGTGTCGGCGTCGACGGTGAATTCGCTTACGAACTATTTCTGTCGAAGGATGACGGTGTCACCTGGGAGACAGACAAGGCCCTGGAGATTCACAGTCCAGGAAGACGGATCGGCGGCCGCGGTTGGCCGCGCACGGTGCAGATCGACGCAGATACGCTGGGCACACTCTTCTACGACTTGTCACCTGAATTGGCTGACGGACCCGGGTTATTCTTCCTGCGCACACAGTTGAGCGAGTTTGCCTAGAACGTGATCCCCGCCCCGGAGTCGTAGGCCTGACCCTTCGGTTCATCTTCGGGTAGACCGACATGATCCCAGAATTCGGTGTGCTCAAAGGGCTCGCGTCGGATGTCGGGTACGTGAATAACGCCACCACCATTCTCGGCAGAGCGATTCGCCAGGATGCCGGGCAGGGTGTAATCGGCCATGCGATAGACATCGATGGGAACACGTCGACCTGCCAGCAAAGCACGGGTAAAGGTGATCGCCGTCCAGATGTCGGTGCCACCGTGCCCAGAATCGGCCTCGTCCACATCGTCGCGAGCCGTGCCGATATCGATGCGCTCCCAGCCCTCCTTCTCTTCCCGTTTCGAATCGATGCGACGACAGAACCCCTCGTGTGAATACCATTCCACGCTGCCCTGGGTACCAAAGAGCCGATAGTTGTGCGCCCCAGGACGACGCGTATTCAGCGACACGAGAATACGGATCAAGCGCCCCCGCGCCGTCTTGAACAGGGCGTATTGACCATCCGCCCTCAAAGGTGTTTCCGGATTCCACCACGGACCCTCCACACAGTTCACACTCACCACACGATCATCGAGCACCTCCAGCAGGGGCCCAAGATCGTGGGTCAGATACTGGATCGGTGGCTGATCTGACCGCCAGAGGGGTTGCAGTCCCGTAAGACCCTGCTGTTTCGCCTCAGCCGGCGTGAACTGATTCCCCTCTGCGTCGACGAGGTTCGTGGGCAGGTAGTGCAGATATTCGCCATCTGCCATGGACACAGCACCAAAACGGCCCTCCACCATCCAACGACGCCAATAGCGGAGGAATCCCATGAAACTGGAATTCTCTGCCAGCATGTATTGCTTGCCTGTCCGCTCTACCGTAGCAGCAATGTGAAGGATCTCTTCCTGGGTGAAGGCTCCTGGCACCTCGCTGAGCACATGACACCCCGCCTCCAGGGCCTGAATCGTCTGTTGCGCCTGCTGCCGACCATTGCTGGCGATGACGACAGCGTCAGGTTTGAGCGCCAGCAGATCGTCGAATTCGGCGATCGGTGTCAGAGATTGGTCCATCTCGGCACACATTGTCGCCGCGCGATCACGCCACTGCTCGATGCGGTCCGCCGCCCCGATGACCCGGGCCCCTTCCGTGCGCAGGAAATTGCGCAGATGACTTCGACCTCGACGCAGGCCCAACACACCCACCGTTAATTCATCGACCACAATTCGACTCCCTCTGTTTCACTTCGCTCAATTTGCCCTGGGCACCGGTCCTGGTGAATCGGGCATCGGTACAGGCCGCGCGTCCTCCGTATCGATACTCCAATCGGCCAGCCGCAGTCGCATCTCGGCGAGGATCGCCGTATGAGACGAGTCCTCCACGACATTGGTAAGTTCCCACGGATCGTTGACCAGATCGTAGAGTTCGTCGCGATCGCCCATCGGGTCGTGCACGTATTTCCATTGGGCCGTGCGCACCATCTTGCGCCGACCTTCTGCCTCCCGCCAGAACAGTGACTGCATCAGAGTACGTCGCCCGTAAGGCTGATCATATTCTTGCAGATCGGCCATCGTGAAAGGTGGTCCCCCGGCTCCGTATTCTGCGAAGGTCGCATCTCGTGGCGACGTGTCAGTCGCTGTGGGCAATGGCTGGCCGTGCATGGAGCGTGGCACCTCGATCCCCTGCAGTTGCAGCAGGGTCGGCACGATGTCGATCAGATTCGCCATACTCGTGTCAATCTGACCAGCAGGCAGTCGCTCGGGGCAGGAGACGATCAAGGGCACGCGTGTGAGACAGTCATAGAAGACACCACCTTTACAGGTCATGGCGTGTTCTCCCATGAAGTCGCCGTGATCTGAGCAGAACACGATGGCCGTGTTGTCACGCAGCCCAAGACGTTCGATGGCATCGAGAATCTGGCCGACGGCATCGTCGATGAAGCGGATCATGGCGTAGTACGCGCCCATGACCCCATACACATCCTCCTCGGCATCTTCGCGGACACCCAAAATCTCATAGAGCACGCGATTTCGTTCAGGCGCCGTGCCGTCTGTGAATTCGTCGTCGCGCCACGGTGGCAAGTGGATTCGATCAGCAGGGAACATCTCAGCATACTGCTGCGGTGCTTCCCAGGGCTCGTGTGGATCCGGGAAGGAGACCCACAAGGCAAACGGGTCGTCACGATGCTGTTCGAGAAAACGCACGGTCTGCCCAGCGACAAGACCCGTCGAATAGTCCTCCAGTGGAAAATCAGTGGCGGCGTAGCCGAAACGGGGACTCTGACGTGGCATGTTGCGTCGGATGCTGTGTCCATGATCGATCTGCTCAAGCGAACGAAACCACTCCATGCCCTTTGTCGCCTCGCCCTTTGTACGTCCACCATGCGAAATCTGGCACCACGTATCGAAGTGTTCGAGGTCTCGCGCCGACTCGAAACAGTGGTTCTTACCGATCAGACCGGTGTGATAGCCGGCTTCCTTCCACAACTCAAAGGCGTGGGTCGCCTCTGCGGGCATCGGTGTCTGATTGCGCCGGCCGCCATGGGAGTGTGGGAACTGCGAGGTCCAGAACGAAACCCGCGCCGGCATGCACAATGGATGCGGTGTGATGGCATGTTGATACTGCACGCCCGTCTCCGCCAGACGCGCCAAGGACGGTGTCTGACAGAAACTGTTGCCATACAGATGACTCGACGTGGCCTTCATCTGGTCGACCATGATGACGATCGTATTCAGCTTCTCTGCCATGATCGGTTCCCCCTACTGCTGCGATGGACCCGTCACGAGGCGACGGGCTTTGAGGACATTCTGATCGCTATCCAGATTCCCACGCCGAGCAGGACATCCACGAGGATGACCCAGAAGACCGCCGTGGGACTGACGGACTCAAACAGTTGCCCCATGATCCACGGAATCGTCATGCCCCCCGTACTGGAGCCGACAAAGAACCACCCCGTTGCGCGGCCACTGATCGGCATGCGACTACCTGCCAGAGACAGCGCCGTCGCAAAGATCGGCGCCACGGCGATGCCGCCAAGAATCGTCGTCAGCCACAACCAGGCCACCGAGTTTCCCGCGATCCCGGCGATCTGCCCTGACCCTCCCTGCACGTGTGTTGTCAGGAAGAGGAGCGGCAGCGACGCTGCCAACCCAACCAGAAGCAGGCTCAGCAACAGCATGGTGTGGGGAGTCATGCGCGTCGCCAGCGGAATCGCCAGCAGGCGACTCACGGTAAAGGCCCCCCAGAAGACGGAGGTCATCAGCCGCCCGCCCGCCTCATCGGCCAGACCCTGATGCAGAGCAAACGTATACAGCCAGTTGCCGAATCCAACCTCAGCCCCCACGGCGGCGAACAACAGCCCTCCTGTGAGCAGAATCGTTGTCCGATGCGGTCGCAGATCGACGGGGGCGTTCACATGATGGGTTGCAATGGGCGGACTGGGTCGCTGCAGCAGCCACAACATCGGTGGCAACAACAGAGCGGCCAGCACCCAGTATGCGAGAGCTACGCTACCACCCTGTGCAACAATGCCAGCAATGATCAAAGGTGACAACAGTGCGCCGACACCGAAGAAGAAGTGCAAGCCATTCATCCACGGCCCAAGCCCTGTCGGGTAGAGCCAGACGAGCAATGTGTTCCCCCCCGCATCCAGACTGCCTTCGCTGATACCCATCACGGTGAACACGACGAGCAGGATAGCCAGGCTTGGACAGAGGGGCACAAGGACCATGCAGATGGCAATCAATCCCAACATCGCCGCGAGCAGGGGATGGCCGGCGAAACGATCGAACAAGCGCCCGCCTAACAGGGCACCCACGAGGTAACCCATGGCATGGGCGATGAAGACGGCACTGAAAGCGCTGAGGGTTGAATCAGTACGTGTGGCGAGATCCGGAATCGTCGGTCCGAGGGAAGCCAACACCAGGCCAAGGCCGATGAAGGCCGAGAAGTACGCAAAGGTCGTGGCGCGCCGACCCTGAGGATCTGGATTGTCGCACAATGAGCCGGGCTTATCTCTCAATGAGCGGAGCCAGTCTCTCGATGCTGCGTCCAACGCGCGTGGATACGCACGGCTGCACACAGATCCTGTGCGGCCATCCCGGTGAGATACACGACACCACCCGGCGCCGACACTCGCCCGCAAGCGGCATCGGCGATACTCAGCACGTCACCCGTTGGGCTGCGCATCAGGTTGATCTCCTGCAGCCGGTTCTGTTCTGCCGCCCAACGAAATTCTCCAGAGGTAAGAGCCTGCTCATAATGATCGACGACCACGGGGCGGTCACAGAGTACTTGTTGCGTAACCTGTCGCGTGCGGCTATCGCCGGCAATGATGACGACGCTATCCACCCCCTTGAGAAGATCCACATTCACGATGGGCTCTGGCGTTGGCACCGCCATGAGCACGGCATCCACGCCTTCAACACATGCTTCGATGGACGTCGTCATCGTCAGCGGCGTCTTCAGCGATGGACCAACCTGCGCGGCAAAGGTATCTCTGTTCGTCGCACGACGACTCGTCGAGCGAAGTTCCGTCAGAGGAAACAGATGATCACAGGCGAGCACGACCTGGCGCGCGACCCGACCTGTGCCTAACACAGCAACGCGCCCAACGACACGATCCGCCAGATAGCTCAGACCAACTGCCGCTGCTGCCCCCGTTCGCATGTCGGTGATCACACCTGCGTCGAGGCGCAGGGAAACACCGGCTTGAAGATCATCGAATTGTATATAGGCCTCGCGGCGCGCTAACTGTCCGGCAGCAACGTCTGAGTATTCCTCGATGATCTTGCGTGAGCGATAGTGTCCCGGCCATTCCGCAGGCATATCGAGACCGAAGTAATCGAGACCGTCGCGCACCTCCACTCGCTGCTGGCGGACAGGATTCAGAATCTCGCCGCGACCAACCATCTCGAATGCTTCGCGACACGCCGCCACCATCAGCGGGATGTCGACGAGACCAAGGATCTCGGTGTCTGCAATATGCTGCGACATGGTCACCAACGTCGCCCGAGCAAGCGGACACACTCCCTAGAGGACCAATTCATCCGGTGGCTCATATGCACTGGTACGTGGATCCCAGCGCGTGCCGCATTTATTGCTGATGACCACCCATTCTCCCGGGCTCAGATTGCCCTGATGGTGGTAGTTGAAACGCCGCAGACCGGCTTCGTCCGCCGTATCCAGAAGCATTTGCAGATCGCGTGCGGACATGGGATCACCATCGTGGGGGAAACGCCCCGTATCCAACCAAGGGACAATCCGTTCAGGATCATCGACAGCGGCCAGAGCTCGCTTCGTCTCCAGCGTGACGACCTGCTCAAAGAATTCAGGACTCAGGGCGCTTTCGAAATCGACCATTTCCTCCACGCCAGGTAACACGATACCGAACAAAGCTTCCACCACACTGAGAGACTCGGCGACGGAGAGGCTCGGATTCCACTCGCACAGCGTCTCGCTATAGCGATGCACCGTGCCAATGAATCCATCAAAGCCACGGTGAAAGAAGTAGTGCTTGGGCATGAGAAAATCCATGAACTGCGCCAACTGCTCGAAATCATAGCCGCACAGGGGCGCAAAGGCAGCAGAGCGTGGTCCACAACCAAGTTTGACGGTTCGACCAAGCTCAGCCGTCAGACCCTCGCGAATTCCTCGGAAGTATCCCGTGAGGGATTGGACACGGAAGGACAACCACGCCATCACATCCGGATCGGCACCGAAAAGCTGATAGGCGCCGACAAGCCCACCACGTGCGTGCAGCCGAATTCGCTGCGGGTCAAAGGAGTGAAACAACTCCAGCAGGCGATCTTTCCCTGCCACCAACCCTTTGTAATCGTAGCCCATTTCGGCTGCCATCGGTGCCACCGCTTCGGGCAGATCGTTGAAGAAATAGGATCGGTGGTTCATGTGGTGCGGGGCGATCTCATACCCCCACTCCGGCCCATCCATCACGGCACCGTCAGCCATAGGAAAGTGCTCGAAGGTATCCACCATACGCGCGACACGAGAACGGATGGTCTTCTCATCACTCATGTAGTAGCCGTCTCCACCGGGCCCGGCGCCATTGTCGGCATACATGATGTACACCTCCATGCCCCGTTGTTTGGCGGCAGACATCGTCTTCTCCAGCAGCGCCCGCTTCTCCGGTAGTTTGTGCTCCGGCGCCACCGGCGTTTCTACCCCAAGCCGCTCGTAGACAGCAGGATTGGGATCGTAAGCCGCTGCCACGACCTGTCCGGATTCGAGCACTTTCGCTCCTTGCGACAGACGGTTTGTGCCGAACACGAGGGGGCCAAAGACCACCCCATCGACTCCACCTTCCGCCCAGGCATCGAGAATACGCTCGTGATCGTCCATCACGCTCTCGAGATCCCGCATGACATCCATCCACATCTTCATTGTGGCGCCCTTTCTATTGGCTGCTCTGTTGGCCGCTCTTGTCGAATCGGTATCCGTAGTGTGACCAAGGAACCTTTTCCGGGTTCGCTCTCTACCAGAATCTCACCGTCATGTTCCTGCAAGATTCGATAGGCCATCGATAGGCCGGATCCCATCTTAACCCGTGTCGCGCCGGAGCGAAACTGCAGATCGAATATGTGGCTGAGCTGTTCCTCTGACATGCCGACCCCGTCGTCACGGATGCGGACATAGATCGAGTCCTGCTTTGTTTCGGCGGCGAGTTCGATGCGCCCGTTCTCACCCACGGCGGTCACCGCATTGGTGAGCACACTCATGAAGACTTGATTCAACTGCGCTGGCGCACACCACGTCTTTGGCAGGTCGCTCGCGGTACGAGTCAGCGTCACACCTGCCTTCACCTGTGGCTGTAGCAAGACAAGAGTACTGTCGATGCCCTCATCCAGATCGGCCATCTGCATCTGTGCTTCATCGATCCGGGCAAAACTCTTGAGCCCACGAACAAGGGTGACGATCCGCTCGGCTGCCTGACCGATGACGCGCAGATTGTCACCCAACAGTTTGAGGGGACGCTGTATCGCCGGCGTGCCGCGGACCTGTTCGAGAGACGTGGCCATGCCCAGTTGCTCCTCGATCCGATCGGCACAGCGCATGCTGACATCAACGGCGCTGTGCACGGCACCCATGGGGTTGTTGATCTCGTGTGCCACGCCTGCCACGAGTCCTCCAAGAGAGGCCATCTTCTCCTTCATGATCAGCTGCGCCTGCGTCTCCTGCAGTTGCTGGTGTGAATCCTCCAGTTCCTGATAGGCTTGCGCCAGCTGTTGCGATTTCTCCAACTCGACGGTCTGTCGCTCATTCTCGGCCTGCAGAGCACGCTCACGCATTTCGGCCACCTCAAGGTCCTTCACTCGCGCCTGATGCTGGTCTGCCATGCTCTGCCATGCTTTGCGGCTGCGTCTCGCGCGGCATCGCCAGACGCTGATTCACCTTTATCTGGGTGATCATTTTGTTGAAGGAGTCCATGAGCTGACCGATCTCGTCCTTCGATACAACATCGAGGCGATACTCCAGATCACCCGCAGCGACCTTCTGCGTTCCATCTACAAGAGCCAGCAGAGGTTTCGTCAGCCGACGCGACATCAGGTAGCCGACGATCAATGCAAAAAACGCAACGATGGCGTAGAACAGCCAGAACATGACGCGAACCGCCATCTGTATCTCTGCTTGATGTTCGTCCACTGCCTGGAAGACTTCCTGCAGACCAGTCAACTGTACCGTCGTTCGCCCATGCGGAACTGGCAGTATACGCGTGACAACAACAAACCCCAGGGTCGCCTCCTGAACAGGTGCCAGGACGGTGATGAGTCGTGGCTCGTCGGCACTCGACAGAATCTCCACAGCCGTCCTTGTCGCCAGGACGGCCAGAGAATCGCGGTAGAATCTCGGATCGACTTGGATATCAAGGTCGACGAGGGACGACAGCAGATCGCCCAGTCCATCATTCTCCTCATCAGCGATACGAGTGTCGACATCCACGTTCATCCAACTAGGTGGCACCACGGGACGAGAGTCATTGGTAACCTCCGCTTTGCCGAGGCCATGGGCCTGGCTCGCAACCAAGTGTGCTTGGGGATCATACACCTCGACCCGATACGAGGCGGGTACAATCAGTTCGCTGCGGCCGCGCGAAACACCCTCGGAGAGCAGCAACCTTTGCACATGTTCGCTTGCGGCCAGCTCGGCCGCCACGGCGATGGTCTCTGCTTCGTAGTAGTGATGGAGCTCGGCTGCGATGAAGACGGCACCGTCGATCGCCTGATCGACGGTGTCATTGAAACCAAGGTTCATAAGGTGATTCACCAGACCATTGGCCATGTAGTAAGAGGGCAGCACCGGGATCAGCGCCACCACCAGCAACGCCAATACGAGTTTGCTACGGATTCTCTTCATCCAGCTCTCGCTCCCCCAACCTATAGTGTTGTGACGTGGGTCACAGGCACGATTCGACTCCAGAAATCTGCAAAACAACCGATAAAAACATACAGATGCGAGACCCTCACCTGGAGCTGCAACTGCATGTCTGATTCTGACGCAACGCTGAGTGACGAAGTCAGATTCTGGTATCGTGGCAAAACGTCACCGCCAGTCAATGATGTTCTGTCTTTGGTGCAAGCATCTCCGACAGCAACGCATGTCTTCGATGGTAGCAGCCTCAAGGGTGACTACGCTCCCCTCGTGAATGGCGTGGGGGAGGCGCTGGCAGCCCTGCAGCGATTACAGCTACCCATGCAGGCTGATACTGCAGCTGCCCGTCAGCAACAGTTTCTCTTCAGCTTGCTAGGATTGACCACCGATATCCGCGAACGCGTCGATCTACTCAAGCAACTGGGCCGCTTCGTCTTTCGCCGCAGCGAGACAAAGCAGGATCGCCAACGACGACTCAAGATGGCCGTCGCCGATTGTGGAGACCAGGATGCCAGTGCACAAGTAAAGGAATTAATGACCATCTGGCGTCCGGAACCGAAATCGTTCCTCGATGCATTGCTGCAACGACCCGCAGATGCTGCGCGTATGCTGACACGCCGTCTCACAACGGAAGGTGCCGGCGCGTTGCAGGTCATCAATCACGATCTGACTACCCTCTCCGCAGACGAAAAGCGACTCTTTGTTAGCACCGGCGTAGTAGCCTACCAGCAGCAGGGCTCGATTCACCTGCTGGGCGAGATCGGTGACTTTCTGCGGCCCATCGACGGTGGGCAAAGCGGGCACGGATTGTCCGCATTGCAATTGCTGTTGGCCCACGGGTTGACGCAGGCCATGCTGCTCGACTCGACTGAGCTTGATGCGATGGCGGCGAGTGTTGTGGCGTCAACCTTCGAACACTGTCTGGGTGGCAATGCGCTCCTCATGGCTGTGGAGTCATTCTTCGTCGAGTGGGAATCGCGACACATGCAGGCACCACTCGATCCGAGTGACGAAGAAGATCCGATTGAGGCCTGGCAGGAATGTCTGGTCGAGCACGATGAGCTTCGCCCGGAAGCCTTCGTGCAGCGCTCGACTCAGGAGCAACAGCAGATTCTGAGAGAGATGTTCGGCGACGAGTGGACGGACGACGATGACGCCGAAATTGCAGACAAGGCTGCCGCCGCCGCATAGGTCCGCACCTTGACGGCCCGCCCGTGGTGGCCACCTTGGTGTTGAAACCAAGGGAGTCTGCCATATGTCCATTCGTGTTGCTACCATTGATGATGTGCACCGTGCCGCCGACATCATCGCCCAACATGTCTCACCTCCACCTCTGATTCGATCCTACGCCCTTGAGCGTGAGTTGGGCTTCGCGGAGGACCGCCGTGTCTGGCTGAAGGACTACGGCTGGACACCTGTGGGCTCTTTCAAGCTGCTCGGCGCCCTCAATTGGACAGCGCAGAATCTTGAACGCATCGGCGATCGACCGATCGCAGCGCATTCCTCCGGCAACTTCGCCTCCGGTATTTCTTTTGCGGGCATGCGGTATGACAAACGCGTCATCATCGTCATGCCCGAATCTGCGCCAAAGATAAAGTTCGAGCGCACTCGATCCTTTGGCGCCGAGATCCGCACATACGACATCACCACCGATGCACAGACAGGTGAACGTGATCGCCTGACACGTGAGATCGCTGAGCAGGAGAATGCTGTGCAGGCCTCACCCTACGATGATGCTGATGTCATTGCCGGCAACGGCGTAGGCGGACTCCAGATTGTCGAAGACCTGCAGCGGCATGGTCGGCAACTGTCGCACTTTCTCTGCCAGGTGAGCGGTGGTGGCCTGATGGCCGGGCACGCGCTGGCCATTGCTGACGGTTTCCCACAAGCCCGGATCATCGGCGTCGAACCATCCGCAGCGGACGACTTCCGGCAGTCGCTGGCCAAGGGAGACCGAGTACGGATCGAGCAACCGCAGAGTATCTGCGACGGCTTGCTTTCTTACGATGTGGGAGAGCACAATTGGCCCATCCTGCGGACACTCGTGTCGAATTGTGTCGCCTTGCCTGATCTGGCGACGCGACAAGCGATGAAGTGGCTTTACGATCATCATGGTTTGCGCACCGAGCCTTCAGGTGCGATTGCGACAGCAGCCCTTTTACAGCGAAGCGTCGATCCCGCCGGTGACGGCGATGTCGTTGTCGTTGTCAGTGGTCGCAACGTTGACGAGGAGCGTTTCAGGGAATGGACCCACGATCTATGAGGAGCACCTGATGGGGACGGATCACCAGCTGACAGCTGAGCAGTTGCAGTCATACGAACGTGATGGTTTTCTGCTGCTGCCCGATTATTTCACGGCGCAGCAGATGCAGGCACTTGAAACGGTTGCCCACGACGATCATGCCCTGTCTGCGGGCGCACGGGATCATCGCGACCAGGAAGGGCGCGTCAGTCGTCTGGCGCTGCATTATGAACTGCCGGACAGTGCCTACGGCGCCTATGCCCGGTGTCAGGCCGTCGTGGAGCCCATTGAGCAGTTACTTCAGAGCGAGGTCTACCACTACCATCACAAGATGATGATGAAGGAACCCCTCGTCGGCGGTGCCTGGGAATGGCACCAGGACTTTGGCTACTGGTACTCAGGCTTTCTCTTCCCTGATATGGGTAGCTGTATGATCGCGGTGGATCGAGCCCACAAGAAGAATGGCTGCCTGCAGGTATTGGCCGGATCACATCGAATGGGTCGCCTCACCCATGGCACCGTCGGTGACCAGACGGGCATTGATCCCGACCGCGTTGCCGTAGTGGAAGATCAGTTCGAGCGTGTCTATTGCGAGATGACACCAGGCACTGTGCTGTTCTTTCACAGCAATCTGCTGCATCGCTCAGACGCCAACCTGAGCCCGGACCCGCGATGGGCGTTGATCTGTTGCTACACCACCATCGACAATACACCCTTCAATGAGGGTGCGATCGGCGACTTCACGAAGTTTGATCGATGGGATGCAGACCGGGTGGATCAAGCCGTGGGCGAACACGGCAAGAGACTTGCCTCTGAAGCGGGTGCTTGAACAGAGCGCTGTCTCGCCATAGAGTCAGGTCCCGAACCTGGGACGCAGTTCGTAGATCACAGTTCAGTTCAATGCGCCGTTCAGGTCAATGGCACAGTTCGGGTTCCAGTGTAGTGATCGAGAACGAGGCGCAGCGCCAGCAAATGCGCGTCGACGCGTGTCTGTAGCGGCCACGCCGTGGAGGGCGTCTCTGTCAGTACACCGTGTGTCGCACTCTCGAAATAGGCATAGACAGACCATCCCGATGTTCGCCATGCGGGGTTGATCTCGAACAAGCCTTCCGACACGGGCATGTCGAGGCCGGGATCTGTGTTGTCATCTGAGTCGATGGATCCAATCTGCCTTACTGCATCAACAATCTGTTCGCCAAGCAGTCGCCGTTCTCGCTCTGCCTCGTACATGTAGAAGCCCGTCGCCTCGTAGTCTTCATGAAGATCGAAGAACAGATCGAATGGCTGATCAGCAATCACCTGGCGCAGCGACATCGACTCGATGACACCATTGTTTGACATGGAACGGTTGATGTCCTGGCCTGATCCGTTCTCTCTCGTATTGGCCTCATACCCGGAAGGGTTCACGCAGGGGATGACGACGAAGTGAAAGTGACGGACATAGTCAGCGACAGAATGCTCCAGAAATTGTAGTACTGCCTCGACGCCTGCCGGCTCATCACCATGAACACCACCGGTGATCAGAACCCGACGCGCTGCATCCTGACTACCACAGCGAAGACCCCACATATCGTGACCTGTCGCCTGGCCTACCACGGCAGACGCGCTCGTTGACGTAGCAAGCGCTTTGATCCGACGGATCACGTCTGCATGCCATCGATCTGTTGTCATGTTTGACACCTCACCCGATGGATCGCAACGTAAGCTCCATTCTCTTTGTACGCTCTAGTCTCACCCGGGAGCCAGACCATGGAATCGATGACTTCATCGTATCCGGCGACACTCGACGTCGAGTATCCAGACAGAGAGTTATCTCGTCTGACCACGTTCTTCCGCATCTTCACTGTGATCCCAATTGGCATCATCCTTGCCTTGCTGAGTGGCCATAATTCGATGGTCAATGGCGATGCTGCCGTCTCCACAAACTACAATGGTGGCGCGAGTTTGTTCCTCGCCACAGTCCTCATGCTTTTGTTCCGGCAGACCTATCCGCGCTGGTGGTTTGACTGGCAATTGGCGCTGGCGCGCTTCGCCATGCGTGTCGAGGCGTATCTGTGCCTGCTTCGTGACGAGTATCCCGCCGTCGAGCAGGATCAGGCCATTCGCGTCGAGATCGACTATCCCAATGCCCAGACCGATCTGAATCGCTGGCTGCCATTGATCAAATGGTTATTCGCATTTCCCCACTACGTCGTACTGCTTTTCCTGAGTATAGCAGCAATGATCTGCGTGGTGATCGCCTGGTTCGCCATTCTCTTCACGGGGCGTTATCCGCGAGGACTGTTCGACTTCGTTGTTGGCGTCATGAACTACTGGCTACGAGTCGTGGTCTATGCTTTCATGCTGACAACAGATCGCTATCCGCCCTTCAGCCTGTAGTCTACAAGTACTACGCCACAGCATCCGGGCCTTCACACAAGGCGACCCTTCACAAAAGGGTGGCAACCATCTCCTGATTGTAACCAACCAGGAGCCGCTTGCCGGCACGAATCGTGGGCGCTCTGAGTTTGCCCGATCGGCCCAGTAGCAGAGCCAGCAATTCGTCGTCGCCAGGCCGCCCCTGACGCAGATCAAAGCGATCGATCTTCTGCCCCTTGGCTACGAGCATCTCATCTATGCCTTGTAGCAGATCCAGGGCAGTCTCTGCTGTAACGGGTTCTTTGCTGGCACTTTGCACGGTGCCATCGAGTACATCATTCTGCGCAAGAAACTCTTGCGTGTTTTTGCAGCTTGTTCAGCCAGGGCGATGGTAGCGCCAATCGATCTTTGGCATGGATCCCTTCCTATTCTCAGTTCAAGTCGCAGCGCAGAAGCGCGCCGCCGTCAGTGCATAGACCTTCGCAATCCGTGTCAGTTCACTGACGGGCACACTCTCCTGCGTTGTATGAGCACCCGTCGCATTGGGGCCATGGGTCAGCGCCGGAATCCGGGCCATGGCTGAATACTTGTTGCCATCATCGACAAAGGGCTTGCCTCCATACGGTAGCTGCTCGCCACTCACGCTCTGCGAGGCAGCCTGCAGACACTCGACGATCGGTTCTGCCTCGTTGATGTGGAACGCATCACCTGGCACTTCGATGTGCCACTCAGCGACGGTTCCCGTATCCTGTGCAACACCTTCGATGATCGAGCCGAGCTGCTCTTTCACGGCCTCGACCTGTCCAGGTGTCACCCATCGACGTGTTCCCTTCACCTGACAGCTCGTGGGTGACTGGTTGTAGATCTCCCCTGCCTGCAGCAACCCGACGAACGCGGTATCACAGCCAGCGTGTGGATGGGTGATGGGCGCCAGTTCAGCAGCCAGTTGCTTGAGGCGGACCACGAGTTCAGCCCCGGCATCGACGACATTCGGCTGGTTGGCAGGCCGCAGAACCTCGTGCACAGGTTCACCCGGACGCGACAGGGTCACCTCGAAGACGGCCATCCCCCGACCGGCCAGAGGTAGAGGATGCGCGAGATATTCCGGCAGCAGGACCGCATCGCCCGTGAACCCTCCTTCTATCAGACCGTGCACCTGGCGACCGTCGCCCCAGGGCGCTTCGTGATGGTCGTGGGTGGTGAGTAGCACGCTGCCGCCCTGCAGGGCATCGGCGTCACGCAAGGCGCGCATGGCCTCGACACATGCCGCGATGCCACCCTTCATATCCGCGGCTCCCAGGCCCAACAGGTGGCCGTCGACGACACTCGCCGGCACGAAGGGCAGATGCACCGTGTCGAGGTGACCATCGAATTGCAGAGTACGTCCCACGCGGCTGCCATGCAGGCGCGTCACAACAGCGGGTGCTGTCGGCCAACCCGCGTCGGGCCGCTCCACTTCAAAGCCGTCCGATGTCAGAATCTCGGCAAGCCGAGCGGCGACAGCCGTTGCATCGCATGTGGGGCTGGGCACATCGACAAGAGCCGTTGCCGTTGCCAGCAAACGTTTCTCATCAACAGCGGTGACCAGATTTTGTAGGTTTGTCTCTTCCATAGTGACAGGACATAGGGACATTGCGCGGTTTCAAGCAAGCAGAGCCAGCTGTGGATGAGCAGCATAGCCTTTGTTATGGTAGTCTTGTAGGACGATCTCTCCCATCCATCAAACGCCAGGAGGCCTGCATGCAGCGCCTCATTCGTCTCATCGCCATTGTCTGCCTCACCCAGATCCCTGCCCATGCACAGCGCACGTACCTCAAGTTCGACCAGGGCATGGACCTCGGATTCGCCAAGTGGATCATGCTCGTCGGCATCCTCGTAGGACTTGCACATCTGACCTATTGGTTCATGACCAAACACCTGAAGGAAAGCAGGGCCCGCGCCAGGACGGCTTCGACCAAAGCACAACGGTCGCATGCTTTTGAGGAACGGGCGACGGCCCTCGGCTTTCGTCAGGGAGAGGCGCGTACGGTAGAGCGTATCGCCATGCGCCTGTCTCCCAAGACACCCCTCAATCTGCTGAACTCGGCCAATGGTCGAGAGTATCTCGTCGGCGATCTCGACAAACGCATTGCCAAGCGGCAAGGCGAAGTACGCGTGTTGGAGAAACTGAAGGCACGCCTGGTCGTTTTGCGGGATCAGGATGTGCATGAACGCGAGACACCGAGGATTGAGGCGAATCTCGCCGTGTGGGTACTGCGTCGCCGATCGCCAGTTGAAACGGAACTATTCGATGACGAAGACGCCACTGACTCAGAGGACGAAGCCGACGGTCTCGGTGAGGGCATGGATTCTATCGCCGGTCGTCTGCTGGATATCAGTGAAGGGGGCGCAGCGATCAGCGTCGACATAAATCTGAGCCGCGGCGACCGAATCCAATTCTGGTCAGCGGAGAGCACATGGATTCTGGGTGAAACCAGAGCCGGTGTGCTGAACACGGCAACGCGTGATGGCGAGAAGGTGGTGCACGTGTATTTCGTCGATCCGGACCTGCGTGAACTACGGCTGGCCCTGGCCGATCTTCGTGAGCGGAGCTCAGGCCCTGCTGGCAATGAAGAAGACAGCGAATAGGGGCGGTGTCACCGACGCCTGCAGCAAGCGGCGCTAGCAGCCGGCTGGCGGTCGCCGTCAGTAGGCGACGCTAATGAGCCCTGTCGGCGTCGAGCCCCCCGCATCTGCGTCGACCTTGTAGCGCACGATATAGATGCCGGGCGGTACCAACTGGTCCTTCGCGTCCAGACCATCCCATTCGAACCGATAGAGACCATTGGCGTTGCTGCGCGTCTCTGACAGGGTGCGGATCTGGCGACCCGTCAGGTCGTAGATATCGACACCCACCTCACGATCCACATTTATCCGCAGCACAGCAAACTCGAACAGACCCTGGTCATTGATGCCATCGCCATTGGGGGAGAACACACGGCTCGTCGCGTCGCCGATTCGCACGGTGCTGCCTCCCAAGGGCGTCATCACCGTCAGACCCGAACCGACGGACAGATCATCGCCGACAGCGTCGCCGCCATCAGCTGCTTGCCACGAATCGGGAGAAGAGGCAGCGGCCGCCTCGAGTCCGAAGGTGGAACCACTTTGAAAAACCGTGGCCGTGAAGGACAAGCGCACCAGATCTGGGCCAGTGGACCGAATCGACGCAGGTAGCTGCACCAGCAGCGTATCGGTCCCATCTCCGGTCACTGAGAGGGTCTGTCCTGAATCATCTTGAAACAGACCGTCTCCACCAGCAGGTGTGAAGGCCTGTGTCGTCGTCGCCGTGAAGTCATCCTCTTCACCCAGGTCGACACCGCGCATCGTCATTTCTGATCGGGATGGCGCCGTGAGGCGCAGACGACTGAAATTTCCCGAGCGCGTCGTGACGAAGGATGGTCGAAGATAGACATCGAAGTCGATCAGTTCGCCGACAGGGACCTCACGCTTGGGTGTGATCTCAGCCAAAAGCTGGGTTGCCACAGGTTGCAAAGTGGACACGGAAATTGAATGGAGCGTTGCCGCCGTGTCAGGGGATGATGTCAGCAGCTTGGCCTCGACGATCAGATAACGTCGTGGACTTGGCGAAACAATCCGCTCGCCTTGCTCGATATAGACCTGGCTAAAATTGCTCCAGCCGGCGCCGGGAACGGTCTCGATGCGGGGCACAGGATCACGAAAGAAGGACGGTTTGGAGTCCCATTCTGATTTGGTGACCTCTTCGCCGGTATTGAGATAGTAGTGCTTGATCTCGCGAAGTAAGTCACCTGTACGCGTGCGAATTTCGACGGATGTGCCTTCCGGCGTATCAGCATCCCAGGAGATATTCTGTAGAATACGAGGTGTGCTCATATCGATCAGATCGGAGACCATGTTCACCTCTGGCACAGTCCCACTACTGTAGATCTGCATCTCCGTCACAACACTCTGGAACCGATTGCCCTCATGGGCAAGTGTCCGCCGCGCCGTATCGAGATTGCGGAACTCGAGGAAGCGGAAGAGCCTGGCATCGAAACGGTCCTCAAAGAGTCTCGTACTTTGATTGAACAGTCGGTCTTCGCTGCTGAGCGTCTCCCAGATCAGACTGCCATCTGGCGCGACAGAACCGTCGGAACCTCGCAGTTGATATCCGTAGAGAACCCGTTCCGCGAGAGCCGCACGGCGGGTGATGGTGCGTACCGCATCAATTCGCAGCAAGGCGCCCAGATCGATCTGCAACAACCCCCATCCGGCGATATCACCTACGGTACTGAAAACGGTCGCATTCCAGTTTGAGCGGATGCTACCATCAAATGCCAGTTCGGCAGCTGCATTCGGATTCCCCTCCAACAGAGAGCCCCCACGGTCGACAATTCCCGTGGCGACATTGTCACCTGCCGTCCAGACTTCCACCTCCGCAAGGCGAGGACGTTCACGGCGGAAGTAGCGGTGCCCGCCTTGCTGTTCGGCAGGTAACGCGTCGTAGACAGTCTGTGTTACGAGGCGCTGCTCGCCACCAATGAGCCAGATATTCTCGACGTCGCCTTTGTCGGCTGCGCTGAGTGCTTCGTACTCACCCTGCGTGAGCTCTTCGCCGTGGGTTCCACGACGTCCGGTGACGTCGAGTCGCACATATTGCACCAATCGACCTGTCCACCCCTCAGAATGCGAAAGGGCCGGTTCGAGATCGAAGGAGAATTCACGCTGGTCGAGATTGGGCTCTGTTGTGCTGCCAGCTAATTGATAGTCGAGAGCAGAGCTACTGGCATCGTCAAAAGGGTTTTGCCCCGTCGCAGTGTGTACGCGGAATTGGTAAAAGGGATCGGCACGAACTTCGGGAGAATCAGCTACGAAGCGCAGGACAATACGTGTAGCGGAAACGAGTCGTCCCAGATCGATCTCAACCTGCCAACTGGCCAACTCGTCGTCAGCGCTGGGTTCCCAGAATGTCTCATCGTCGCCATCCATCAAGCGTTGCGCAGCAGTTGCATTGGAGTAGGCACGTTTGATACCCCCCGTCGCCAGTAGCACACCCGACTCATTGACGGAGTTGTCGTAAAAGCTGCTCAGAGAACCGGCCAGTTCGTAGCGAAAATCTCCTGCAGTGAGAGATGCATTGATCGAAGGCGCCAGTTTGCGCGGCTGCACGGATCCATCGTCTTCGATAGTCACCAGACCCGCGGGCGCCGACCAGGCCCGCCAGTGGCTCGCCCGATCGATTTCGATCGATTGACTCGTAAGGCGATAGCCATTCTGGGCCCAGCAGGCAGTGCCCAGAAGCAGGATCCCCAAACTTGTGCACACACCTGATCGAATGTGGGTCAGTGACATGGGAGGTTCCTCTCGGTACGACGCGGCCGCTTCAGTTGAAATCGACGGGGAGACCCGCGCGCTGGTGATCGCGACGTGCGATCTCATCGATGAGTGAATCGGGCAAGGCTTGGACTAACTCTATCTCGTAGATCAGTGTCTGACTTTTGTGCCGTACAAGCAACTCTTCGACGAAACGTTCGAAGGCACTATTCTGCTGAAACCGGCGAGCGTAGGCCTTGGCACGGGCTTCCACCTGCAGAAATGGCATGAGTGCACCCTTCTCACGGTGGATGACGCGAAACACACTCTGTCCGCCTTCAACTGCAACGGGGCCTACGACCTCGTTCAGTGGTGCCTGCTGCACAGCAGCATAGAGGACGCTGTTCGTCATGCGCTCGTGTTCGTTGAGACGCAGTGTGCCGCGCGAATCCGACGGCCCTACGCGCCGCAGGGTCGTTCGTTTGGCGATATCCAGTAGGTCGTGCCCTGCTGCCACCTCATCGAGAACGGCAAGTGCCTCCTGCTCGGATCCTACGAGGGTTTCCACGATGAGAATATCAGCACTCTCGCGAAATGCATCGGGATAGTCTTTGTAGAACTTCTGTACGTCCTCAGACGTGACAGCGGGCTCTTCATCGAGCACCTGCCGACGCAATTGGGTAATCGCCAACTCCTCGACCAGTTCCTGCTGCCACGAGACAATCTCAGGCTGTTCGTGCGCTCCAAGACGACGGGCCGCCTCTGCATAGAGATGCTCAGCACGGAGGATTTCATCCGCCACACGAACGGCCGATACACCATCTTTGATCTCTCGTCGGTTGCGCTTGCTGATCTGCAGAAATTCGCCGATGGAAATAGCCGTGTCCGCGTAGGTGAACAGCGGCAGGGCCGCTTCACCGGGCTCAAGTAGCCACAGCTGTAGCACCGTATCCCCAGCGCCCCGCTCGTCGAGAATTCCCAGGCCTTCAGGAACGGCTCTCCAGTCGAATTCTACACTCAGCGACTGCAGTGTCTCGTACTCAATTCTCTGTCGCTCTTGTTCCATCAGCACAGCCAGGATCTGCTCTACAAAGTCTTCGATCGGTGCGATCTTCGTATGCAGAAAGCGCAGGATCTGGAATTCCTGCCCAAGAGGGATCACCTCTGAAATGGCACTATCGGGAAGATTGGCGAAGACCGAGGCCGAGATCCCCAATTGCGCTGCCTGGCGCTGACTTACATATCCCAACTCGCCGCCACCCGGCGCCGAAGATGTATGGATCGAATGCTTCATTGCCAGTGCCTCGAAGCGCTCTCCACTTGCCAGTGCGTCACGCAACATCTCGGCCTGGGCGGAAGAGGTCGTGACGATGCCAGCAAGACGGCGTTGCAGACCTAACCCGAGACTGTCGTAGACGGCCTGGGCTTTCGCCTTCTCAACACTGATGTGAGGCCAGACCTGTTCTCGCAGATACACATTCTTCAGCTTGTCCCGCAATCGATCATCAACCTGCTGCGCGATGGCCAGCGTCGTGTCGAAACCACGCTCGGCAGCTTCGTGAGCGAGAAGTCGTCGCACGAGCAGACTTCGCAGATATTGCCGTCGTGCGGAATCGCCATGTGCACTGGCGAGCAAGGTGATGGGAACCCGTTCAGCGTAGTTGCGCAGATCCTGTGCGAGAATACGCTCCTCACCAATACTGGCGACCACACCCGGCGCGGGCGCTACGAGGGGCTCTGCAGCACATCCGATCAGCAGCAATCCTGCAACAATGGAGCCTGCGGCAATAGAGATCCTGAAACGCTTCAATAGACGACGGCCACCTGTCCGACACGTGATTCCGTGCCTGCATCGGCATCAAGAACCAGACGGAAGACATACAGACCCGGTGGTGACAACTTGCCGGCCCCGTCGATGCCATCCCACTCGATCGTGAAGGGAGAGCTGCCTTCCACGACATCTTCCAGACGACGAACGAGTCGACCTGCCAGATCAAAAATCTGGACATCGACCTGCGTCTGACCTGTGAGGCGCAATACGGCAGAAGTCAGCCTTACACGATCGTTGATGCCGTCACCATTGGGTGTAAAGGGATTCGGCTCTACCGACAAATTCGGCAGGATGTCGCCCGTGAGACTGGTGCGCACGACGAGTTCGTCGCTGAGCGTGCCGGGGACTGCATCGCCGGCACTGATCGCCAGGGGAACGTCGTCGGTGCTGGTATCGAGGAGCGCGCCGTCGAATGGAGTTCCATAACGGAAGACGCGGGCATCGAAGTCAATCTCGAGAAGAGACTGGTCCTGAACGATCCGTGGAAAGTGGATCAGATATTCCTGACCGAGTGAGTCCTGTGGTTCAATGCTGTATTCCACCACCTCGCGGTCGACACGAACGTCCGTAATGGAATCTACGAGAGCGCTTGTCTGCAATCGCATGGCGTTGAACCCCGTTTGCCCACCTTCGATTCGTGCTCTGACCGCGTAGGTGAAGCTCGTCAGTGACGCCGCAGCTACATCCGTTGGGGAGATCTCACCCACTGCCGAAGTGACGACCGGTGGCTGGGAGTATTCGAAATACAGCGAATCCACCTGCCCACCAGCCAGGGCTGCCGACGAAAACTGAATGCGAAGTTGAATGTGTGAACTGGGGCTCGGCGACAGGATCTGCGTTCCAGTAGCACCAAGTTCGAGTTCGTACGTCTGCCAGGGACTCCAGTCTGTCAAATCGTCCGTAATGCCACCACGCTGATTCGGCTTGAGCTGTTCGTATCTTGCGCGTGTCAGCGGACGCCCACGCTCGTCCAGCGTCGACAGCTCGTCACCTATCCCGGTAATGCGCCAATAGACATACGGTTGGTCGTCGGTGCCCGTGCGGGTCTGGATGATGATCTGACCACCGGGATCCAACTGCCACCCCCAGTGAATCTTACCCAAGGTCGAAGAGGCACCCAGGTCGATCGGTTCTGATAGATACTCTGCTGTGGGAACGAAGCCGCGGCCAAAAACCTGCATCTCTGCCACTTCCCAGGTGTCACTCAGGCCATTGTTGGTGCCAATCCCCCCGGGCCGCACGTAGATATGACGAACCATCTGCGGTTCGATATCGAGATCGACGACACTGTCCAGATTGTCAATCTCTTCACGGTATCTGCTCCAGATGATATTGCCGACGCGATCCTTCGAGGCCTCGGTGCCATCGTTGAGGAAAAGGATGTAGCGGCGCATCTGGTTCTCAGGGTGATCGGCGCGGGTCATAAAACGTATCCGCTCCACCAGGAAGGGGGCGCCCAGGTCAAAGAACATGGGCACTGTCCAATAGCCACCACCGCCACCAAGAATTTGAATTCGTGGCGGATGTACGAAGGCCGTCGTCGAATCACCATCGACAACAAACTCGTAGCCCCCGTCAATCCATGTGTTCGGGATCGTTTATTTGTCGTTGATCGTGTCGACATCACCTCCACGGGAGCGCATGGAGGAGATCAAATTGTGTGTCGGTTCCGTCTCGAAGGGTCGAATACTGCCTGCCGTATGTTCGCCGTCGACAAAGGTGAAGGAGCCGGTCGCTGACCACTCCAGTCCACCGCTACCACCTAGCTGAATGCTTTCACGTGCCCAGACCGAGCAGTTAAGCGAAAAGATGACCAGGATGACGGAACACTTGATCTTCATAATTCAACCTCAGATAGAAAAAGCGGGGTCCACGGAAGCCCGTGAACCCCGCTTCTTGTGACTCACTTAAGTGCAGGTGCGTTTAAGGCGATGCGGTTTACTCAGCCGCGAAAGAAGCCTTAACCTGACCCCAAGTGCTGGTCTCTACGGCTGTCGGCAGTCCCGGCTCCAATGGAGCGGTCAGGAAATCACCGAACTGATCGGCCTGAGACGAGGCACCAATACCACCGAACAACGACCAGTATGCGTCGTCGTAGTTGCCTGGATCGGGATCCTTGTCACCCCAGTTTGCCTCAAGACCGACAATCTGGTTCACGGCGAACTGATGCTCCGTGCTGGCGTCGGGACCATCGGGATGGATGTCATCGAAAGGCGTGATGGAAACTTCACCCTGCATCTCTGCGGGCTCGAAGTTGCCTACCTCACCCTTCGTGTACTTGCCGCCCCACATGACGAAAGGCTCTTCGCCGGCCCAAGCCTGGCCATACTGCTTGGTGTAGAAACCGCCAGAGGCGAAGGTCGGAGCGTAGATGTCATAACGCTGTGCCTGGGCACCGGTCCAACGCTCCTGGAACTCGTCGCTTTCGTCGCCGAAACTGCGGAATTGACCACCTGTGTGATCCCAGTCCGTCGTCGTCGACCACTTCTCCGTATTGTGGATCGCATCATCGGAGACCCAGAAGGCGAAATACACCTTGTTCGTCGCCAACGAGTAACCCCAGATCTGGAACGAGTTGAAATCGCTCAGATCCAATGGCGCACCGAACTGATTGAACATGTTCTCGGCGCGATTGTAGTAGACCTCAGGAACGAAGGCCCAGTCATCGAGTTCACCATCTAGGGTGGGCTCGAGGCCTGCAGGAAACTGAAACATAAATCGAAGTTCGCCCTGATGGGCGTCTGCACCACTGGTGGCCAACAGGACCAACAATGCTGCGATCGGTGCCAGTCTCTTCATTTTTTGCTCCTTTGAGCCGGTAGGAAGAGTACGAGTTCAGATGTAGAACCAAGCCACTGTAGGCGCCATCTCTGGCACCTGCCATGGCTCGGCTCGCATCAAGTGGAAAAAAACTACAAACCCCAAGGTCTGAAGGCAACAGGATTTCATGGCGAGCATGTGGTCTCCACAGAGGCTCGACCCGCACCTATCTCGTTGCACAGCAAACCCTTAACAGCTGTTTTACCCAGATTCTCCAAATCGGTTAAACCTGAGCTCCCGAACGGTACAAGGCAGCATCAACCACCGAGCCCGGCGTAGACGGTAACAAAGAGGGTGCTCGTCGTCTCTGACGGCAGCGTTTCAAAGGTCTGTTTCTGCAAACGCAATCCTGTACGCAACTCGAGATTGTAGCCGAGATAGGGTGATGAATTGCGGAACTGCATGGCGAAAACCCGAGAATTGGAATCGGGCAGCAACGCACGATTGACGGGCACACCCTTCTTGTCACGCATCTGTTCGAAGTGGGAAATCTCGAGACCAAGTTCGACCAACGTGTGACGCAGGATGGGGAAGCGTGTGACGAGAAAGAGCGTTTCCGTCAGTTCCCGTCGCGCCGGATCTCGCTCCTCGACTGGACGCTGGCGCACGAACTCACTCTTCCACCGGGGTTGAACATCGACAGGGCCAAACTGCAGCGTGTAATCAGCCTTGTTGATGAGGCCGAAGAAACTGGACGTCTCTCGCAGCTCGCTGACGTTGTCGCTTTGGTGGAAGATTTCGTACTTCAGCTTGTTCACAAAATTGAAGTTCTCCACCGCTTTGTAGTCGAAACGCAGGTACGTCGTATTGATCCAGGTATCCCTGGCGGGCAGGGGATCCTGAATGTCCACAAGGCCACCACGTGAGTCCGGTCGCTGGACCCACTGGAACAGGTGATCGGGGATATTGTCTTTCGCCTTACGCAGATACTGATAGAAGCGCAGACGCCCCAGATTGGCCCGATCCCGGTCGAGGGTCAGCATCAGATAGGTCGTTCGATTGGTCCCGTCACCATCGATCAGATCTTCGTCGGTCCGCCCCACGGTCAGGCGCGCATCCGACATGAGATGCAGGCCAACGTAGGAATTGTATCCGCGCCGATCCCGTTTGTAGGGATAGTCAGGTTCGTTGTCATTTTCGAACCGATCGATCCAACCATTGTTGTTCATGTCGATGCCGAAGAGAAATTCGGGGCGATCTGTGTGATAACGCAGAAAAGGCTCTTCGTAATCCGGCACCAGGTTGGGCCGGTCATCGGTATCGTTCTGGTTGAAGTCGGAGATGAAATCGTTGTTCTCGTCGTACCCAGGAAAGATGGCGGTGTCGATCAGATTCTGACCGAAGCGATCCCAGTCCGGGCGGCGATCCTGATCATCGTTGTCTTCGACGAATTCATAGACATAGAGCCGTTCATTCTCGTAGTCGATTTCATCTTGAACTCGTGTGCCCGCAAGAAAGGATCGCGTCGAATAGTCGCTGTCCATACTGTAGCCTTCGAAGGACAGGAACCAGGGGTATGTCGTGCGTGTGACATTGAGCATCCACGCCTGGGCATCGTCGACGGCGGTACTGTGATTCTTGCGATTCACATTGGGGTATTTCCGGTAGCGCTTGTTGAAGTCGTATTCACCGTAGAAGTCGAATCCAAACACTTGCGTGCCTTCGATGGTGAAGCCGAAGACCACATTCGACGTCGGCAGACCGTATTCGATACGCAGGAGACGTTGGTTCGAGTTGTCCTGAATATTGCCGGCTGCACGCTCGCTCAAGAGAAAAACGGGTTGCTGGTCTTCGTTCGTCTGTCGGTCTGACGTGATCTCAACGAGATAGTCGTTTGACAGGACGAGCTCGAAGGCGACCTCCTTGATCACCGATCGATCTGGCCCCAGGTAACTGGGATCCGTGAAATCGTATGTCAGCAAAATACGCTCACCGCCATCGGCGGCCAGGTAACCGACCTTCTGGAAACCACCCTCGCGAACCGGTTCGAAACCGATGTCGCTACCACGCACGACATTGCCATCCACATCGGTGATGACAATCTCATCGTCGAAGAGTGCGGCGCCACCGATGCCATCTTCAGGCGAGTCATCTGATAATCGCAGGATGATTTTCGCCACAGGCACGGCATTCTGCTCTGTTGTCAGTGACCCACCCGAAAAAGGCGTGCCCGCCACATCATCGCGCAACGTCTGTGCCTGGAAGGCACTGACATAAGTTGCCCCAAGTTTGATGAAGTCACCCACCTGCATCTCGCCACGACCACCGAGCAAATTGGTCACACTCGTGCGTGTGTCGGGCACCTCTGGTTCGGTGACCTGCGCCGGTCGACTTGGTCGTGACAGCAGCAGTGTGCCCTGATACTTGTCAGCGCCGAAGTCGAACTGAATACCATTGAAACCGGGCTTGGAGAAGGTCATCGGCGTCAAGGTCGTACGGATCTCATCGCCGATGGTCAGCGTGTAGTGATACTGGCCCTTTGAATCGGAGGCGATCACGACGCGATTGAACCAATTCCGATAGCGACTGGTCTTCAGGATCGTGCTGCCAAACTGCTGCGGACGATCTTCCTGCCAGTCGTAGACCAGCCACCCACGGGTGACAAAACTTCCATACTGATCGTAGAAATAGTCGCCTTCAATCGCCGTGTCGACGTAGCGTTCGTAGCGGCGTCGAGCATAGTTCGTGTATTCGGCCTGGCGCCACCCGTATTCGTTGTAGAGCTCTTGTGGCACATACCATTTGCGTACCGACGGATCGAGTGCGTCGAACAGAACGCCGGGGCCCGTCGGTTCGAAATTGACTTCACCGCCCCGATTCACGCTGCCGAGTCGTGTTCCGTAATCCTGAGATGCGGCAGGCGAGGCAAAGAGGCTGACCCAGAAGATGCAGATTGTGACCTGGAGGGCCCGGCGGATTGTTGTTGACTGACTCATGTGCACCTTGACTTCTCTCGGTTGGCGATACGGGTCTCTTAGTAAACGACTGCCGTCTGACGTAGGCGGCGCTGGCTGCCTTGATCGGAACGGACTTCGACGGCGATCAGGTATATCCCTGGTGGAACCAGGTTGCCATCGTCATTGCGGCCATCCCACTCGACTCGATACTGACCGCTGCTTCTATCGGCGTGCGCGAGTTGCCGCACACGGCGACCACTCAGATCGTGTACCTGTACGGTGACAGGAGACAGAGCCACCAGATGCTGGACGATGTAGTCGATCTGCAGATCGTCGTTGATTCCGTCGTCATTCGGCGAGAAGCTTGATGGTGACAGCTTCAAGGGACCGGCAACCGTCGCACCAATGGAGACGCTGACGAGCAGATCATCCGTGTCGATCGCCGACGTTGCGTTCCCTCCCTCAGTAAGCAGAGGCAGTGTCGACCCCTCAGCGAAGGCGAGCCCGCGAAATCGTGTTCCATAACGAAACACAGCAGAATCAAAGATGATTTCGATCGACGCTCCATCCTGAACGACGCGTGGCATGGTTAGGGAGAAGTGCTCGTCATCTACCTCTGTAAGGGTGACCTCACCACTGAATCGCGGCAACATCTCGTCGACATCTACGGTACCGAAGTCACCTCGTGCAGTGACGGTGCCGGATGGATCCTTCACCGTGACCGAATGCAGTGCCGTGATTCGCGTTGGCGTTTCCACATCGAAGCGTGTGAAACCGTCACGGCCACTGTCATTGTCCACGAGTGTTACGAAAGTGAAGGTCGTCGTCTCGCTGATCGATGCTGTCGAGGGCTCTACCTCGGCAAACAGGCCATCAACGGGGGGTGAACTGAAGTCGAAGGCCAGTTGCGCCAAAGCACGCGACGAGGTCAACGTGGCATTGGTGAAATCGACGCGAAACTGAAAATATTGACGGGGAGCGGGCAATTCGAGGATCTGGCCATTCTCTACCAACTGCCACTGACCCCAATTCTCGGCATCCGTCTGCTTGATCACCGGTTCGTCCAGGCGCAGCAGACGTTCATAGCTTGCCCGTGTCAGGGGATTGCCGAAGGCATCATCTGGTGAGCGTCCCGTGACGACGCCACCCACCTTGATCTCGCGGTAATAATCGTCCGGCGTGTCGTCTGCTCCTGAGCGCACGCGCACTTCGATGGAGGAATCCTCCGGATCGCCAGCGATGGCCTCAAGCCAGCGAATCTGACCCCATACCGATGCATCATCGAGAAAAAGCGGGTCCGACTCGTACACCGCCTCCGGCACAAAACCGGTCCCGTAGATCTCTATCTCGTCGATCTCAAATCCGGCGTTCAAGGTGGACTTCAGAGCCAGAGAACGAACGAACTGGGCATCAATCTCAATGACCACCGTCGTGTCCGTATTGTCAGATTCAGAGAAATCTGGAAATGCCAGATTCGGGTCCTCTTCTTCGCCGACAAATAGATCGTAGCTGCGCATGAAGTCATTACCGAAGGGAAACTGCGGGGTCATGCGTGGATAGAACACGATCCGATTGACCCCAAAACGAGCACCCAGATCGACAAACAGTGTGACCCCATTGTTTACGAGGGCGCGACCATCGACCCACTTGCGATCGATGGCAACCCGATGATCGCCATTGATAATGCCCTCCAACTCATCTGCATCCTTCTGGTTGTCAGAAAGATTGATATCGACGCTGCCGCCACGATCCAACAGACCCAGAGCGATATTCACCCCTGGGTCGAGGCGAACAGGGACAATCCAGTCCACATTGCCTGCTTCGACGGTGAAGATCGCCTCGTCGTCTTCGGTGAGGGAACGGATGTCCTCTACGAAAGCGATGACACCACCGGGCGTGATGCCCGATTCAGTCCATGGATGCGCGGCACCGCCCACGACGAATTCCTCACCAAAACCTGCAGTGACGACCAGAAAGACGATGGCACTCGCACAATAGAGCGCAACGCGACGTGGCCAGCGCCCGGCTGAATTGTGTGTTCTATTGGCGTGAGGAGTAGGCAAGTATCTGCGCTTCAGTCGTTTGGGTAAGCCGAGATCACACGGGTGTGACGCACCTTGGGATAGACTCTATGATAACGTAAGGTTGGGCCAGAAGGGATCGTCAAGGCATTTGGACCTGATTTGCTTCTGAAGGTCGTTTGCAGCTTGTGTGAAAAGGGGGGGCGACTCTACCTTTTGCGCGTCGCCCGATCTAAATTTGGTTGTCCAATCGATCATTTGTCCAATCGGCATTTGAGGGCGCATTCGCTTCACGACACACCTTGGTTGAGCCCATGAAACGTCTACCATTCCCACTCGCCGGTCCTCGTAGAAGACTTCTCGTGTCCACCAGAACACTGATGAGGCTTGGCGCGATTCTATGCGCCTTCTGGGCCCTGGGAGGGTGTGCGTTTCAGCCCTTTGCGGGCCCCCTGCTGCCACAAGGTGCTCAAAATGATGGCATGACCGTGCACGATGATGGCAGTGTCGTGTATCAGCTCGATCGTTTTGAGGTAACGCTGCGGCCGGTGACAGACGATGAACTCAATCGCAATTTCGCTGCCGCCTCAGTGGGAGAGACGAGCTCGACGAATGCCTACACTTTCGGTGACACGCAATTCCCGGGTCTCGATTCGACACGTCAGCGATTCACCGTCTTTCATGCAGCAGTCAAGAACTACAGTTATCCGAAGGTAAGGGTTGATCCCGTTCGTACGGTCCTTGTTGCCGGCAATGGGCGGAAATACCGATCGCTTTCTCTGGCTCAGATGCAAAATTACTACCGTGCCTACGCCATCGGCTATCGCGGCAATGAGTACTCCCGGTTGCGCGAACGCTTAGATCTGCTGCGCCGCACTATGCTCACGGATGACGTCGTGTTTTCGGGCCAGGAGTCAGAGGGCTACCTCGTCTTTCCCATCCTTCACGATGATGTGACCGATTTGCGCTTGGTTCTGGAAGACGTCGTGATCCGCTTTGACTATCTCGGCGAACCGAGCGAATCGCTCAAGCTCGCTTACGCCTTCGACCGCCAGACAGGACGTCTCTATGCTGACGGTAGCCGCGTCGTCACCCACGATCCTGAGGACCGCTAGTCCATAGCCTTGGCCGGCATTATGTCGGCTGGTGTCGCAGTACGAGTGATCTCTAGCGGACGAGCATCGCTTCGACCGTCTCGCGCACATCCCCCGTTTCGAGTGTGATCAGATACACACCGCTCGCTGCTGACGCGCCCTGTGTGTCGCGGCCATTCCACTCGACTGTATGCAGCCCCTGTGACAGAGCACGCTCCTGCAGCGTCCGCACGAGTGCCCCGCGTGTGTCGCGGATCTCGATACGAATGGTCTCGGGTTGCGCCAACTGAAAGCGCACGAGGACCGTGTCGTTGAAAGGGTTCGGATACGGTGGCTGCAGCCGCCGTTCGACCTCTGCTGGCCTCTGCGTCTGTTGGCCAATCGCCATCTCTTCAATTGCCGTCGCGACATCACCGAGGACGACGATGTCGTCATACAGTCTGCGCTCGAAACCTGTGAGCACACCGTCTGCGTCGACGAAGGGGAAGACATGCACAGGCTTGAGGATCGCCTGCCAGGTGCCATCCATCGGCAGGATGTCTATCTCCAGATGACCATAGTGCTTGCCACCTGACTGCAGAACCCCACCTGACCATGTCTCAGGTGCATCCTCATGCACCAGATACTGTTGATGAGGGTTGTCCAGTCCCGATTCTGGACCACGCAGTCCGTCTCCGGCAATCCCAACGTCGAAGATTTGCAGCGCATGGGGTCGACTGCTGCCATCCGGCAAAATCTGTTCACCTTCGACGACTGAGCGTTCCCACATCTCATCGTGACCGGCGATCAATGCATCGACACCAAATTCGTGAAACATGGGCGTCAGCGCGCGCACCGGCACACCCGATTGCTGATCCCGGCCTGACCCATTCCCAGGGGGCCACCCGTGGGGGCCAACAGAATACGGCACATGGTGAAAAAAGACGAAGGTGAAGGCACTGTTTCTCTGGCTGTCGGCAAGCTGGGCTCGAAGCCACGTCCACTGCGCAGATCCCTCACCAAAACTCGGAGAATGACCGCCTCCTGCTTCCCCATCGCCCAGCAGGAAGTAGTTCGTGTCATCCGCCGATTGATGGGGGATGCCATTGGACACATCGAGACTGATCAGTGTAACCGGCCCATAGTCCAGTCTGTAGTAGCGACCCTCTGCCCTTTCGGAACCATTGCTTGGATTGTCGAAATAGCTGAGCCAGCGAGAGATGGCGCGCTCAGAGCCTGGTTGATCGTAGCCTGACATCTTGGGGCCCTGGTAATACTCATGATTGCCTGCAGCGGCGATCAGCGGCACGCGGGCAGCGAGATTGATTCCGGCCACGTCTGTCATATGGCGCCAGAATTCATCCCAGTCTCGCTGCTCCCCCCCGGACTCGACCAGGTCGCCGGCAATGCCGAGTAGATCAGGCTGTCGATCAAGGATGACTTGCAGGTTGTTCAACAAGCCTGTCGTTTGATCGAGCAGATAGTCGCGTGGAATCTGTATCCGCGCCGGATCCGGCCAATCGACACGCTTGCCCGTCGATTCCGGTTCCGTCTCGCTGTCGGCAAAGAAGATGAGCCGCACAGGCTCTCTGTCTGTCGATGCAGGGGCCGACTTGAATTCACCCTCGAAGACGGACTCGCCCTGCTGTACACGAAACGCATACGCTGTGGACGAGGTAAGTCCGTCGACGCGGACCCGATGGCGGAAGGGTGCTGGCCGTGGGGTGTCAGCAAAGAAACTGGCCGCTTCCCATGGCGGATAGGCCAACGATTGGGCGTGGATCACCTCAGACATCAAGGATTCATCCCGCGAGCCCAGCTCGAGAACACCTGGTTGATCGCTATCGGAAAACCATAGAATCGATATCGCATCGGGTGTTGGATGTTGCAGATACGGCAGCACCCGAAAATCCTCTGCCGCACCATCTGTTGCGCCGAACACGGCAAGAATCCCTAGAGCGCACAGATGACGAAAACCAATACAAAGACCCTTCACACGCACCCACTCCCTTGGCAGCTGTAATGTCGCTATCTGAGCAACAAGATACGGCGAGTTTGTGTCGTCGTGGGCGTCGTCAGACGATACAGATACACTCCTGTGGCAACCTCTCGACCCAACTCACTGCGGCCATCCCACGCAAACAGATAACTTCCCGCTTCGCGATGGCCCGAATTCAACCTGCGCACGCGCTGGCCACTGATGTTGTACACATCAAGCCGCACGTCACCCGACTGCGCCAGTTTGAGAGGTATCGTCGACTGGCTATTGAAGGGATTCGGATAGCCGGACCCGAGCGTCGTTTCTGACGGCGTCGTTGCGGCGGCCTCATCCTCTTCGATGGCCGTCACCTGACGTTCACTCACCAGACGCATGTCATCCAGATAGAACGTGCCGCGCAGGTTGCCCTCGAAGGAGATCGTGGGAATCACACGCTCGCGTTGAAACACGTCGAAAGGAAACTCTACGGTTTGCCATTCTTGATCGGTGAGGTTAACAAGCCTGGTGCGCCGCGTCAGAAGCCGCATGTGATAGTCGCCGATATTGATCTCCAGCTGCGAACCTGTCGCATCGCCAGGATGGAAGGCGAATCGCAGGCCGGTATAGCCCAGCATGTCGAGTTCGTCGGCAAATTGCAGCGCCAACTCCCACTCGTTGCGGGCAGTGCCGTCGATGTGGATCGCCGCCGCCTCGTTACCGACAAAAACAGGGCCCGTGGAAACCATCTCCGGTCCGAAAACACCCACGGGGCCACTTGCGACGATGCCCTGAATCAGTTCGTCGCCAATGATGTCCTGATCTCGCGAAGGTAGAAGGTCGAGAGGCAGCCCTGCTCGAGGATAGACCCTGCCCTCCTCATCCTCGGCACGCACCTCGATACGGTATTCTCCGCTCAGCAGACCGCCTGGCAGTCGCACAATCCCTGCATAGCGGCCATCACCGGCAACGTCGTCGCCGTGCGTCCCATCGTCCCGCATAGGGAAACTCCCGGCTCGATCAGGCAGCAAGCGAACCGTCACGTCTGGCGGTGGCGCGGAGACATCTCGCGAAGATTCAACCTCGGCTCGTACGAGGAAGGTCGATTCTGTCGCGGTCGATAGTTGTCTCACGGGCGCATCCATGTCACGCACGACATAGGCAGGTTGATCATAACGCAGCGCCCGGATCGCTGACATCCGTGCATCGGCGACGAAGATGAGTCCTCTGTGTGCCTGTGCCCCCCACGCGTAGGGTGTACCGAAATAGCCCACCTCTACTGGGAAGACGGGATCACTCACATCGAGGATGTATAGACCACCATCATAGAATGACCAGTACAGCAGATCGTCCTCGATCCAGGTGTTGTGTGGGCCAATGCTGTCCTCAACACGCCGACGGGGCATCGTGAAGGTCGCCGCTTCAAAGGGCTGTGTCGGATCACTGACATCGATGATGTGCAGCGACTGCATCCAGCCACCGAGTTCCTGGTTGCAGTAGGCATATTGCCCATAGGGGAAGCAGTTGTGCAGGCCCTCGGCAATCGACAGCGCGGACAGCGTCTGTGGTTGATCAGGATCAGCCAGATCGAGAATAACCAGTCCACCTGAACCGCGAACGAAATCGCTCAGGAAGGCGAGGCCATCTTTGATGTGGATATCGTGGATGATACTGCCAAAACCTGACATCTCGTTCAGCCAGGTACTGGCGACAAAGGGCTGCGCCGGATCCGTGACGTCGACGACGGTGATGCCACGACTGGCGGAATGTGCCAGATACGCTCTATCACGATAGATGAAACTGTTGTGCACACCCGACCAGAAGGGGTCTTCGACGTGGGAGAGCATCTTCGGTGCCGTCGGATCCGTCACGTCCACCATGACCGCGCCGATTTCATTCACGGGGCCATTCTGCACGGACACGACAGCGAGCCCATTGGCAACCTTCACATCCAGAGCCGGGCCGGGCATCGCCAGGCGTGCCACCTGCTGCATGTTGGTGGGGTCGGAGATATCGACGATGTGCAACAGCCCATTGCGGCTGCCCATATACGCATAGTCTCCATCGATGAAGAAGTCCGTCGTCGAGAAAAACCAATCTCCTTCAGGATCCCAGGGTGGTTCGACCTGGACGGTACCGATGAGGCTGACATTCATGGCACCCTTGTCGCCAGGCAATGCAGGCCAGACGACGGTCTGTTGCGCGCACAAGGGAATGGCCACGGGAATCATGCACCACAGAACGAGTACGGATCTCGAGAGCGAGGAGCCGAGCATGCACGGTCTCCGTGTCCCCTGCAAGAACGGGGAAATGGGTTGGGCACCGACGTGAAGTATAGGGACGATGGCAGGGTGGAAACCACCCGCAACCCGTGGGCTTGCCCTTCGGCGTCCTTCGACGATAGGATACCACCTGCCCTACCCCTCGTTCGACAGGAAAATCGCGTGCACTGCGACAAGATCTGCTTGCTGAAGACAGCGAACCCGTGACGGCGATTGAAGCGCCTGCAGCCGAGTTCGCTCGCAATGGCTTCTGCCTGTTACCCGGTGCCTTAACGAGGCAGCAGGTGAAATCTCTGAACGATGCCATCGACGACCATCAGCGGCACTTTGGCGGTCTATGGCAGAGGCGAGGCGAAGGCGGGCGTCAACAGTGTGTGACGATTCTGTTGACCCATTCCGTCTTTGACCAGTCCCTGCTGAATCCCGGCGTTCTACCACTCGTGCACCATCTCGTGGGGGATGAATTGGTCGTGGAAGAGCACTCAGTCATGGTCCGCCCCCCCATGGACGGCCCACCACCGGCTGCCAGTTGGCATCGAGACCGTCCCCACAACCCCGAGCATCCTCTCGCCATCGACGCATTGTCCGTTGTGTACTATCTGACCGACGTGGACGAATCGACCCACTGTTTCAGCATTGTCCCTGAGTCTATTGAGGCCAAACTCAACCCCTCTACGCAGCTCACCTGCGACGGCTCAGGAGCGCACGATCTGCTTGGACCGGCAGGAACGGCACTGCTTTTTCATGCTGGGTCTTGTCATGCCGGTCGTCTGCGTCAGACGCGGAGCGAGCGACGTACGGTCCACATCTATTTCGGCCTCGCCTCCCAACCACCTTTGAGCAATCACACACCCATCCCTGCGCGCCTGGTCGAACATGCAGAGCAAGAGGTCCGAGGCTTGTTCCGTCGTCCCAACGATCTGACAAGAGCGATGCTGACCCAGACCTGACCCACGCTTCCGTCCACTGTGCCTTGCGGTCACGCCATCGACACCGTTCTTCGCTTGCATTGCAGCAGCGCTCGCCCATTCCCCGCTTCCGAGGCACCTCATGCCCCATCGTCCCCTGATAGGTCTCACGGTAGGTGACCCCGCCGGCATCGGCCCCGAAATCGTCATCAAAGCCCTGCAGGATCCAGCATCGTACGATGCCATTCGACCTGTCGTGTATGCCGATCGGGCAGTATTAGCCGATGTGATCCGCTTTCTCGGTCTCACCGTCGAGCTTGAGGAGGTCGCATCGGCTTCAGCTGGGCATTTCAAGCCGGGCTGCATTGACTTTGTCGATTGCCACGTCCTCGATGCGCCGGTGCCACTGGGTCAGATCAGTGCCGACGGCGGGCGAGCAGGCTACGCCTATCTCGACCGCGCGATCGATGATGCACTGACGGGGGAACTCGATGGCCTGGCGACGGCACCCCTGAACAAAGAATCTCTGCAGGCTGCGAAGGTGCCCTTTATTGACCACACGGCAGTTCTCAAGTCAAAGGCCGCCCACCGCGAACCCATGACATTGTTCGTCGCCAAGACGCTGAAGGTGTTTTTCCTCACACGGCATATCTCCTTTCGGCAGATTCCCGATGCGATTACCAAGGAACTCATCCTCGATGCACTGCCATTGTGCGACCTGTATTTGCGCCAGCTGGGAATCGCGCAACCCCACGTAGCCGTCGCCGCGTTGAATCCGCATGGCGGCGAACAGGGGTTGTTCGGCACGGATGAGATGGAAACCATTGGCCCCGCTGTGCAGATGGCGAAGGACAAGGGTTGGAATGTCACCGGTCCGGTGCCTGCAGACTCTGTCTTTCACCAGACCTACGAGGGTCGTTATGACGGCGTTCTGTCACTGTATCATGATCAGGGCCACATCGCCGCCAAGACCCTCGATTTCCACGGCACGGTCAGTCTGACGATGGGCCTCAAATTCCTGCGAACATCCGTCGATCACGGTACGGCCTTCGATATTGCGGGGCAGGGTATCGCCCAGGAAAGAGGCATGGTGGAATCAATCATTGCCTCGGGTCGGTGGAGCAAGATGGTGAAAGACCATCTCGAACTGACACCCTTCACCTGATGATGCATAAGACTGGACACATGTTGCAGCGCCTGGGACTCGGAGTGGGGCTGGGACTCGTCCTCATCGCCCTGGCAACGTGCTCCATCGATCAGGGCATCGAGCCGCAGATCGGTGTGCCGGCGATTCGTGGCACCATCACATTCGAAGGCAACCCACCAGCCAACACACACTGGGTCGTCGTCGTCGCATCCCGAGACTTCCCACCGTCAGATGTCGTGCAGTTGGCGCTGTCCCAGAGTGCCCGTCTCGATTTCAATGCAGGTTCCGCAGACTACGAGATCAAGGTGCCAAGCCTGGGTAGCTACGCAGCGATCGCTGTGGTGTGGAAAGCGCGGGATGAGCCCGTGATCTGGTCGGACGTGCTGGGGCTCTACGGCGCGTCCTTTACAGGCGGAATCTCCTTCCCGGACACGGTACACGTCACCGGTGATGCACCTGTCGTCGATGACATTGATGTAACCGCCGACTTTACCGCCGTTGATCGCGGTGCCGTACTCGGTGGCCGGATCACCTATGACGGCAATTGGCCGGACAATACGGAACTGATGGGGATCGCCGCTTATCGAACTCGACCTGCCAACCTGCTCGAATTTTTCCAACCGGCGGCCCTCAATATCTCTTTGCCAACACAGGTCGATCTATTCGACTACCGCCTGGCCACACCTCCCGGCACGTATGGCTATACCGTCGTTCTGTGGCTGGGCCGAGGCGCCAGCATTTTCGATTTCAAGCAGATCGGGTTCTACGAAACGAGTCCGGGATCAGGTGAACCTGCCGAGGTCTCTGTCGCACTCGGTGATACCCTGCGCAATGTGGACATCAACGTCGACCTGAGGCAGGCTCGATGACGCGCCGATTCATCATGGACCTCAGACTGGCGAAATGGCTGCTGCCAGCACTGCTCGCGGGTTTCGTCCTGCCGACCTTGGCCAGCGCTGACGAATCCCTCTTGCGTGGCGTCGTGGTCGATGCAGGCTCAGGGCAACGTATGGTGGGCGCCAATATCCAGATTCTTGGCACCGTGCTGGGAACGATCAGCGACGTACAGGGCGAATTCGTCGTCGCCCGCGTACCGACGGGACCCTTTCGGATTCGTGTCAGCATGATTGGCTACAGTGAGCGGCTGATGGACGTCGAGTTGCCAAAGGCGGACATCCTTCGTGTCGTGATGGACCCGTCAGCGATTTCTTTGAATCCCGTCGTCGTCACCGCCGATCGACGTCCTCGTCCATTGGAGGAGTCCTCCACGAGTGTGACCGTCCTTGGCGAGTCCGAGATCAGTGCCCGTACGAATCTCCGTCTCGATGAAGCATTGGAGATGATCCCCGGTGTCTACTTCATGGAGGATGACATCAACATCCGGGGTGCCACTGGCTACCGTGCAAATGCGGGCAACCGCATCCTGTTGCTCCTGGATGGAGTGCCGCTCATCAGCAGCGATACAGGTGGCATCAACTGGGACATCATCCCCCTGCATGAAGTCGAACGTGTGGAAGTCGTAAAGGGCGCCGGCTCTGCTCTGTGGGGATCGGGGGCAATTGGCGGGGTCGTGAATGTGATCACGAAGCGCCCTTCGCAGCAGGGCATCCTCTCCATCCGCTCCACTGCAGGCGTCTACGATGAACCCTCTGCAACCGCATGGGACTGGACCGACCGCACATTGCACTACGAGCGCGTCGACATCGGCTACAGTAAGGCCTTCGGGCCTACAGGGCTGCGTGTCGCTGCCAGTCGTTATGCCTCAACGGGTGATCGCCAGGATGGCGACTTCAACAAGTGGACCGTCAGTGGCAAGATCAGTCGGCATTTTGCAGATGCTTCTGAACTGGAATTCTATGTAGCGTGGTTGCGTGACCATTCCGGTGTATTTGTACAGTGGCGTTCGCCCTTCCTGCCAGATTCAACTGACTCGACGCCAGCACAACTCTTTCACCCCCTGTTGTCGCAGGACCAGGGCAATGTGCTCAAGGTCACCTGGCTCAACACCTATCTGAAATACTCACGCTCCCTGAGCGCTCTCAGTCACCTGCGGGTTCGAGCTTCCCTGTTGCGCTCCATGCTCGGCAATCAGTTCGATCGAGGGGGCGCATTCTCACCCGCTCACGGCCCGGGCCTCGAGATCCAGTTTGACTGGCTGCCACGTGAAAGCCACTTCATCTCCGCCGGCGTCGATGGGAAAGTGCATTTCGTCGATGGCAGATTCTTTGATGGCAGTCACACGGAGCTGGCACTGGCCGCATTCGTCCAGGACGAATGGCACCTGCGTCACAATGTGCGACTGACAGCGGGGCTTCGATTCGACCAACATGATCTTGATGGAGATGAACCCTATCGGCAGACGAGTCCACGCCTGGGTGTCAACTTCCGTCCAACGTCGACGCTCTCTTTGCGAGCCTCAGCAGGTCGTGCCTTTCGCGTGCCGACGACGGCGGAACGGTCGATGAGTTTTAAGACGGGCAACTTCCAGGTGATCTCCAGTGATCATCTCGAACCGGAGCGTGCCTGGTCTTACGAGGCGGGTGCCCGTCAGACACTTGGAGGCCACAGTTATGTCGATGCTGCTGTCTTTCAGAACGACTACCGTGACTTTGTCGAGCCTCTCGTCGACCTTGCACAGACGGCATCTCTCATCGTTGTGCGATTTCAGAATGTGAATGATGCACGAATTCGTGGCGTGGAGATGGGCGCGGGCACTCGTCTTTGGTATCAGCGGCTCCACCTTGATGGTGGACTGACCTTGCTGGACTCGGAAGATCTGGAACTCGAACGACCCTTGGCCTACCGGCCGCGCTGGACCGGGCAACTGAGCCCGTCGCTACATCTTGGCCGAGTGTCGGGCAGCCTCGACTATCGATATTCCAGTCGTCTGCAGCAGGTCTCCGTGTACTCGGGCGATGAACGAGTGCCGCAGCATGAACTGAATGTACGTGCCCAGATTCACTGGTCGAGCTTGTCATGGACCTTGGGTGTCAACAATCTGTTCAACTACAACTACACGCAGCTCGAGCGAAATCTGGGCGATATTCGGAACTTTGTCGTCGGCATCAACGGCACATTTTGACAGGCTGAACATTGAGAGATAGTGCATCATCATCGGGGGTGAGCCGGCCAGCAACAGTGGCGTTGATTTGCGTCGGACTATTCGCCGGACTTGGTCTGTTCACACTGAAGTATGGAGAGGGTCTCTCATACTTCAGTGCTGACCCAAGAGCCTGTGCCAATTGTCACATCATGCAACCTCAGTTCGACTCCTGGCAAAAGGCATCCCACCATACAGTTGCCGCATGTGTCGACTGCCATCTACCGCAGCCATTTGTCGAACGTTATCTGGCCAAGGCTGAGAATGGCTACTACCACTCGAAGGGTTTCACCTTCCAGGATTTCCATGAACCCATCGCGATCAAAGAGAAAAACAGCAAAATCCTGCAAGACAACTGCCTGACATGCCACCAGCCTATGACGGCTGACTTGCTCAATCATGGCCAGGATTCATCACGTGGTTGTGTGCATTGTCACGCCACCGTTGGCCATGGCGAACGTGTCGGTCTTGGCGGACCAGAAACAACATCAGAGAGGGTCTCACAGTGAACATAGGATGGAAACCGGCCGCAGGAATCGTCATCGTGACGGCGCTAGCGACATTTGCCGTGGCGGCATTGCTCGTCAATATCATGGATCGCAAGGACGAGGAGCGCGACCGCTACGTCGAACTTGTCGAATTGACCGAGGACGATACGGATCCCGAGAAGTGGGGACGCAACTGGCCGCGCCAATACGAATCGTATCAGCGCACAGCCCTGGCAACGCGTACACGTTTCGGCGGCCACGGAGGCAGCGAAGCACTGCCGGCAGAGAAGATCGAACGTGATCCGTGGCTTAAGCGGATGTTCCTCGGATACGCTTTCTCCATCGACTATCGTGATCGTCGTGGCCATGCATACATGCTCGTCGACCAGGAACAGACCGAGCGCCAGACCAAACCACAAAGTGGTTCCTGTCTGCACTGCCATGCCGCCATCATGCCCTTGTATAGAGAATTGGGGGATGGTGACGCGATGAAGGGATTCGAAGAGACCTTCTCCTGGTCGTACAAGGATCTCAACAGCAAGCTTCACGACATGGGTCATGGCCACCCCGTCAGCTGCGTCGACTGCCACAGTCCTGAGACGATGCAATTACGCGTGACACGTCCCGGTTTCATCAATGGCATTCAGGCATTGGCTGTGTCCGATGCCGATGTGCCGCACCTGCCATCGATCGAACGCTGGCGTCAGGGCGACCGCGACGAGGCATACGATCCCAATCTTGACGCGACCCGTACTGAGATGCGGTCCTATGTCTGCGGCCAGTGTCATGTCGAATACTACTGTGCGAACAAGATGCCTCTCACCTTCCCCTGGGGGCAGGGCCTGAAGATGGAGAACCTTGAGTCCTTCTGGAATGACGTCGAGTTCGAGAATGGCCAACGCTTCTTCGACTACCGGCACAAGGAAAGTGGCGCCGAAATTCTGAAGGTGCAGCACCCGGAATTTGAACTGTGGAGCCAGGGCATTCACGCGCGCTCAGGTGTTGCGTGCGCCGACTGTCACATGCCCTACATGCGCGATGGCGCGTCGAAGGTATCCGACCACTGGGTGCGATCGCCTCTGCTGAATGTGAATCGCGCCTGTCAGACCTGTCACCGCGTCGACGAAGAGGAACTTCTCGCCCGCGTGGATGGCATTCAGGAGCGCAATCAGCAATTGCTGCAGCGGGCTGGCGCAGCCCTGATGTCACAGCTCGACGCCATTGCTGCGGCGAAGGCGGCAGGCGCAACGACCCAGGATCTGGTCGAATCTCTGGAATTGCAACGCAAGGCCCAGTGGCGCCTCGACTACATCGCCGCAGAAAACTCGATGGGCTTCCACGCCCCACAGGAGGCTGCACGAATTCTAGGTGAAGCCGTCGACTACGCGCGGCAGGGCGAAGTGAGCGCACTCAGCTGGCAGTTGGCCCAACGCTGACTACGCATTCGGCAGAACGGAGCCCGCATCCCTCGCCATAGTGCGAATGAACTCGTCGCGCCGATACGCGGGGTTGCGATCGGCATCGTGACCCAGATCGGGACTGACAACGGCCGTCTTTGAGCCCTGGATCACTTGCAGGGCACTGAAGACGGTCGTTGGCGGTACACAGGTGTCGATGAGTCCCAGGTTGACGACGGCCGGGCACGTGATGCGACGGGCAAAATTCACGGCGTCGTAGTAGCGGGAGACCTGCCATACAGTGTCACTGACGGGGCCGTGACCATTGCCCGTCTCCGCATTCATCCATCCCTTGCCATAGTCATGTTCATCGTTGGGCACGAATCGTGGCCAACCAGCGGGACGGCCGAACTTGTGCCCACCGTGTTCGCACATGGCCGGCACAGCACAGACAATTCCCGTCACGCGTGGATCGAGGCCAGCACCAACCAGGGACAATCCCCCGCCTTGACTTCGACCCGTGAGGATCATGGTTTTTCCATCCCAGTCTTCACGAGAGGTCAGATAGTCGATCGCTCTTACCAAACGCGTGTAGACAGACTTGAAGTAGTACCTATCTCGATCCATGAACCCACGCAGGGTATAGCTGGCGAGAGGGCCACGATTGATCTGGTCGTAGTCGGCCTTACCGAGCCCGTTGTCGACGTTGTGGGTATTGATCGCCAGTGACAGGAAGCCCTGCTGGGCAAAATTCGTCGCCCAATCCCTGGGCACACTCCATGCGCCCCCACCATGATTTTGCAGCGTCAGAATGGCAGGGCAAGGCCCTTGCCCTGAGGGTCGGCCGAAGTAACCATAGACGCGAGTGTCCTCAGTATTGGCGAGGGTGACTTTACTGAAATCGACTTCTCTCTCGGTGTGATCTGCCGCATCTGCCTGTATCTGGGTATCCATCCCGATACCAGCCAGCGTCTGTTTCTGCCTCTGCCAGAACGCATCGAAGTCATCAGGGATCGTCGTCGTCGGCTCGATCCGCGAAGACTCGTAGGCAGCAGCGCAGATCATAGACTGCGGTTCGCCATGGCGCAGAAAGTTGACGCGGCAACGCAGAACACCTGGCTGCTCAAGGGTAGAGGTAATCGTCGTTGGGGCCGTGTCGATCGGCTGCTGCAACAATACCTGATAGCCGTCATTGCTCAGGCAGAGATGCGCCTGCTGCGCATCAGCTCCCAATTCGATCGTAAACGTCACACGCTGACCACAGGTGTAGTTTGCATCCCCTTGATCGCGCGTGATGCGCTCGGCGGAGTTTTCGTCTGACATTCGGATATCTCGCTGGCAGTGGGTACGGACGGTCCAGTCAACTGCGGCTCATCAGATGCAACCAGCCGCTTGCCCAATCACATCAAGTGGACCGATAATGACGGAAACCTCTGGCAGGAAAGCGACTATGACCGCAGCGCTCACCACCGAGCAAACAAAGCACTTTGTCCAGCGGGGCTATGTCCGACTCAGTGGCTGCTTCGATCGTCAGCTCGCCGATCAGTGGCGCAAACTGGCCTTCGAACGGATGGGATGCGATCCGGGTGATCCCACCTCGTGGACCCAAGAGCGTATACATCTACCAAAGATGAATCTTGTCGATGTGCATGATGTCGCCCCCAAAGCACATGCGGCGATCTGTCAGCTTGCCGGTGGCGAGGAGAAAATTTCTGGCCCTCTTCGCTGGGGTGATGGCTTCATCATCAATTTCAATGTAGGTGCTCAAGATCCGTGGCAACCGCCCTCTGCCATATCACCTGGCTGGCACAAGGATGGAGACTGGTTCCGTCATTTTCTCGACAGTCCCGAACAGGGCCTGTTGACCATTGTGATCTGGTCGGACATCGAACCGCAGAGCGGAGGCACCTTCATCGCCCCCGATTCGATCGCACCCGTCGCTCGTTATCTGGCACAGTTTCCAGAGGGACTGCACCCCGGGGAAGTTCGATTCGGTACGCAGATTGAACACTGTCACGAATTCGAGGAAGTCACGGGGCAGGTCGGTGACGTCCTGATCATTCACCCTTACATGCTGCATGCCGCATCGAACAATCCTTCAGGTCGGCCCCGCTTCATCACCAATCCCGCCGTCAGCCTCGTGGAACCGATGCAGTTCAGCCGCCCGGGCGGTGACTATTCTCTCATTGAGCAGGCCGTTCTGCATGCCCTCGAAGTGGACGAGCTCGACTTCGTCATCACGGGCAAACGAGAACGTATCGTACCGGAACGCGAGCTACGGCAGCAGCGCATGCTTGAAGAACAGAAGCAGCGCCTGGGTCAGTAGTCGAAGTAGATAGTCTCTCAGGCAAACTTGCGTGGCAGCGGACGCTCGGAAACATCGTCAAGCAATTGCCGTTCTTCAGCAGGTAGTTCCCACTCGAGACCATCGAAGATCTCATCCACATGTTCCGGCAGATCCGCACCGAGAATCGGCGCACTGATCTCAGGATGATCGAGGATCCAGGCGATCGCCACCTGCGCCGGCGCACGGCTGTGGCGGGTACCGATGTCAACGAGGGTCTGCACAATGCGATCATTGAACTCGTCCAGCGCCTCATCCAGCTTGTATTGGTGCGGACTCAAACCTCGATTTTCACCCGTGCTCCAGGGCGTATGCGGAGGCGGTTCCTGGCCACGCCGAAAGCGACCCGTGAGCAGACCAATTGCGAGAGGGCTGTAAGCCATGATGCCCAGGCCGAATTCGCGGCAGAGGGGCATTAGTTCCGGTTCAACTTCGAAGCGGTTCAGCAGATTGAATTGTGATTGTGTGCAGACAAAAGGCGCCAGGCCCTGCTCTGATGAAATCCACAAAGCTTCCATGATTTTCCACGCGACAAAGTTCGAGCAGCCGATATAGCGAACCTTCCCCTGTCGCACCAGATCATCGAGGGCACGAAGTGTTTCATCGAGGGGTGTGTGGGGATCGAAGGAATGCAGCAGATAGAGATCGATATAGTCCGTCTCCAGTCGCTGCAGACTCGCTTCGACACCACTCATCAGATTCAGCCGGTTCAGACGCCCGCGATTTGGTCCCTCCCCAAGGGTGCCGAAGATCTTTGTTGTGAGAACGATCTCATCACGGCGCCCTTTGAGCGCTCGGCCCACGACTTTCTCCGACCGCCCCTCTCCATACAGCGCCGTGTCAATGAAATTGCAGCCGCGATCGATGGCATGTTCGATCACCCGCACACAGACGTCTTCGTCTTCCTGACTGCGAAATGCAGTTCCCAGGCACACAGGGGATACAAGTACACCCGTGCGTCCCAGTTTTCGGTAGTTCATCCCTTCTCCAACCTTTCTCAGACTTCGGCGTTTTTCGGTTCGTGCAAGTAACGGATGGTCAGAAGCAGCGCAATACCCATGGCACCCAGGACGAACAGAAAGGGAATGCTCGGACTGATGGCATAGAGCAGCCCACCGCAGGCAGATCCGACAATCAGCGGGATCGTAATCAGGAATCCCACACCTGGACCGCCGATGCCTCCTGTGGCACCACCGACCATCACCGTCCCCCGACCGATCGCCGCCATCACGCGGCCACGACTGGCGCTTGGCACCAGATCAGCCATCAGCGCACCCATGGCGGGACTGAAGAACGCGGACACAATACCAATGGCGCAACGCAGGACGAGCACCTGCACAAAGGTGCCCGCCAATAACAGCAGCGGAATGATACAACTCACCAGCAAGGCCATGATGATGAATCGACGCCGCCCGAAGTGGTCGACAAGAAACCCTGCGGGGATCGCCGACAGATTCCGCAGTCCCGCTTCGACCAGAAGAATCAGCCCCCACTGCGAAGAGGACAGGCCCACCTGGGTCGTCACGTAGACGACCCAGAACGGCCCGGCCAGTCCATTGCAGACGAAGCACAGGGTCACCACGACAGACATCGCCTTCAGTGCTGGTGAGAAGCCACGTACCATGGGCACGATATCGGCGTAAACCCCTCTGAACGTCTCGGCTAGATTGTCCACACGGATGGGTGTAGTGGAAGTGGATCGGGTCTCACGTAAGAAGATCAGGTTGATCGTGCCCCCCGCAGCGTAGGCGACGGCCATGGCGACGTAGAGAATGCGCATGCCGTAGTCGACACCCCACGTATCAAGGGCTGTGCCCGCCAGATAGGGAGCGAATAGGGCGAGAGATCCCGTCATGGCCGCCATCGTCGCCATGCCGCGACCGCGATGCTCAGGTGGCAAGGAGTCGGCGATGATCGCCGAGGAAGCGGGAAAGTGGAACACCGCCAAACCCTGTAAGAGGCGCGCCGCTGCGACCCATTCCCATGTGGGCGCCACAGCATTGATCAGCAGCATGACAGCGGAGAAATAGCTGGCCACAGCGATGAGTTTTGGCCGATTCATGTGATCGGCGAGATACCCGGCAATGGGAAACATCAACAATCCGCCGAGTGGCCCGAGAGCGTAGACGATGCCGATCTGGGCAGGATCGCCACCCAGGGACAAGACATAGAGTGGCACGTAGGGGAACACCATGCTGCGACTGAACATTCCGAGACTACCGGAGATGGTCAGGACCAGGATATTGCCGCGGACGAAGCCGAAGGTGTCAGTAAACCAATGGGTTGAAGATTTCATGCGGCGCCTAAGCTACACAGCCAACGCTCTGTGTCACGCTTTGCTGCCTGGAAGCCCTGTGCCAAGCTGAAGCGACCCGGAAGTGCCGGCGCGTCGTAGATTATCCCCCTTGCCTAAGGCAATCATTCGCGCTGGCGTGATTGGACCTCGATCGTGACATGCGTTAATGCCGATCCGCCGCTGATATCCTGACCCTTTCTACAACGAGTCGAATCGTATGAGCTTCACACCTGGCCAGCGCTGGCACAGTCTTACCGAGCCCGAACTGGGTCTGGGTCGCGTCGACGCAGTCGAAGGCCGTCAAGTCGTGATAGCCTACCCTGCGCGCGACGTGATCCGACGCTATTCGACAGACGATCCACCTCTTGCACGTGCGCGCCTGTCTCCGGGTCAGCAGATTCGTGGTGCGGGTCTGGACTTTTGCATCGAGCAGGTCGTCGAAGAGGGTGATCTGTTGACCTATGTCGGTGGTGGTGAGCGACTGGGCGAGGCCGACCTCGATGCTGAACTCGACGTGGCCACTCCGGAGAATCGTCTTCTCAACGGTCAGGTCGACGACCATCAACTTTTCGATCTGCGCCACGACGCTCTGCGCCTGCGTCACCAACTACTCGCCTCCCCCGCCCGCGGCTTCCTGGGTGGCCGCATCCAGCTGTTTGATCATCAGCTATCGATTGCCCGCGACGTGTGCGAGCGTCACCGGGTGCGTGTTCTGCTCGCCGATGAGGTGGGGTTGGGCAAGACGATCGAAGCTTTGTTGATCCTCCACCGTCTGCTACTGTCGGGTCGCATTGAAAATGCCCTGATCCTGGTTCCACCTGCCCTGGTTCATCAATGGCTCGCCGAAGCCTATCTGCGTTTCAATCTGATCCTGCAGGTCATGGGCGACGATACGTACGAGGGTGGCACGATTGATCTTGAGAGTGAAGACCTGCCCGAGCAATTGCTGAATTCCCAGTTGTTCGTCTGCCCCCTCGGTGTGCAGGTGGGTGCCGCCTTCGACGACACAACCTGGGACCTGATCATCGTCGACGAGGCGCACCACCTTCAACCCGACACCGACGAATTCTCCTTCGTTAACGGCTTGGCCGCCCGGACCGATCACGTAATCCTGCTCAGTGCCACACCAGACCGGGATGGTCAGGAAGGCCACTTCCAACGGCTGGCTCTGCTTGATCCGGCGCGTTTCCATGATGCGGCGGCGTATCAGCAAGAGACACGTCACTATCGGGAGTTGGCAGCCACAGCCCATCGATTGCAACAGGGCGAAGCCCTCGATGAGAAGGACGAAGAGTTGCTGCAGGATCGATTGGGCAATGAGGCCTTGCAAGCCCTGCAGGCAGACCCAACAGACCGGCGCCAACAGCGTAATCTGTTGTCGAGACTGCTCGATCTGCATGGCATTGGCCGTGTCATGTATCGCAATGTGCGCGCACGAATTCCCGGATTTCCTGTACGCCTGTCACGACCAGAGATCGTCAGCGGCGATGTCAGCCGGCTGCGCCAGGAATTTCTCAGCGACATCGGGGTTCGTGGTGGATCGATCCTGACCGACGCAGAGAGTGACCCGCGAATCTCCTGGTTGGCGCGTTTTCTCGACGAACACCCTGAGGAGAAGGTTCTCGCTCTGTGTGCGACGCAGGCCAAGGCAGAAGCCTTCGTCGACGCACTGGGCACGCAGACACGGCAAGTCGCTTGTTTTCACGAGGGCATGGGTAGTGTCGCACGCGACCGGCAGGCAGCGTGGTTCCTCGATGACGAGGGTCCGCAAATTGTGATCTGTTCCGCCGTCGGTGCCGAGGGCCGCAACTTCCAGGTAGCCCGCCATCTGGTGCTCCTCGATCTGCCGGTGGAAGCGGACCGACTCGAGCAATCGATCGGACGCATCGATCGCATCGGTCAGGGAGAAGAGATCTTCCTGCATGCCGTCGTCGTCGAAGGCTCACCCCAGCACCGATTGCTCCGCTGGCACGACGAGGCACTGCACATCTTCACGACGCCGTGGCATGGCTCGCCCGCGATTTCGCGTGAGTATGGCGAGCGACTGTTGGCGGCGCTGGTGGCTGAGGACGATGGTGATTTTGCGCAGCTTCTTGCAAGCGCTCAAGAACGAAACCAGCTGATTGCCACCGAATTGGAGGATGGCCGAGATCGGCTACTGGAGCTGACGTCCTTTGATCTGGCCGCCGCGAGAGATTTACAGACCCACATTCAACAGACAGAAGACTCGACCCAACTCGAATCCTTTATGGTAGAAGCCTTTGAGGGGGGCGGACTCGATGTAGAGCGCATCGCCCAACGCAGCTATGCTGTGCGCGCCGGCATGGACTATCACCGACCCTTCCCGGGCTTCCACGGCGAGCAAATGGGGGTGACCTTCGACCGTGATATCGCCATGCGACATCCCGAGCGTGTATTGCTCACATGGGATCATCCCATGGTTCGCGACACGGTGGATACCTTGCTCGCACACGAGAGTGGAAATGCCTGCGTCGCACGGCTTTCAGGTGGCACGCCGGGCCTGTGCCTGGAGGCACTGTTCGTTGCCGAGCCAACGATCTCGAGTCAGTGGCGCGCCGATCGCTTTCTTCCACCCACTCCGATTCACGTGCTGATTGACGTTGAGGGGGAGACCACAACTGTTGAGGAAGAAGCACTTCGAGACAATTTGTCGGCAACGGACGCGGCGATTCTCGAAATGCCCCAAGTCACTGCCCTCGTGCCGCAATTGCTGGACACGGCTCGCGAGAAAGCCGAAGGGCAAACGGCACCCATCGTCGAAGCGGCTCTGGCGGCTATGTCTCGAGAATTGGAGCCCGTCGTGCAACGACTGACCGAACTGGCCGACCTGAACCCCTCCGTCGGTATGCTGGAGGTAGAGGCAGCACGTGAGCAACTTCGACAATTGCAGGGCGGCTTGAGCACGGTGCGCGTGCGGTTGGACGCGGTGCGGCTACTTGTGGTGGGCCCTTGAGGGTAGTCGCCAAACGCTGAGTGTTGGTTGCTGTTCGTTTAGCTGCTGGCTCCGAGGCGCTCGATCCCCAGCTTCTTCATGCGCGATTCCAGCGTCGACGGCTTGAGACCGAGAAGTTGTGCCGCGCCGCCAGGGCCACTGACTTTGCCGCGGGACGCGTGCAGGGCCGCCACAATCGCGTCGTGCTCAACTTGCTGCAATGGTCGCACTTCTCCCGCCAGACCCGCCGGTGCGGCAGCCTCGCCGAGATAAACGTGGTTTGAATCGATCGTGTCACCATCGCAGAGGATGACTGCACGTTCAATAATATTCTCCAACTCGCGGATATTCCCGGGCCAGTGATATCCGAGCAAACGCTCGACGGCGTCGGATGTAAACTCGAGTGGCCTTCGACCCTGACGCTGACTCATACGATGGGCGAAATAGCGAGCGAGGATGGGGATATCCTCACGCCGCGCCCGCAGCGGTGGCAGCGTCACAGGGAAGACATTGAGTCGATAGAACAGATCCTGCCGGAAGCTGCCATCTGCCACCATTTGTTCAAGATCACGATGTGTCGCGGCAATCACCCGCACATCCGTGTCGATCGTCGTCGTGCCCCCGACCCGCTCGAACTCTCGTTCCTGTAGCAGACGCAGCAATTTCGGCTGTGTCTCGAGGGGAATGTCACCGATCTCATCGAGGAAAATCGTGCCCTCGTGCGCAAGTTCGAAACGCCCACGTTTCTGCTGGATGGCGCCGGTAAAGGCGCCCTTCTCGTGGCCGAACAACTCCGACTCTATCAAACCCGACGGAATCGCTGCACAGTTCAGCTTCACCAGAGGCTGGGCACGACGCAGTGAATCATGGTGAATGGCGCGGCAGATGAGCTCCTTGCCCGTACCTGTTTCGCCGAGGATCAGAACGGTGCTGTCCGTCGGAGCGACGCGCTGAACCTGCTCCAGCACCTGGCGCAGCGCCGGTGACCCACCCGTGATTTCATCGTAGTCGTAGGTGGACCGGACCTCGTCATCAAGGGCTTGCTCGACAGCTTGTCGGCGCCCCATATCCACGACGATGGTTCGCAGCAGCTGCCGTCCCTGCGGATCCTCGAAGACAGATCCATGAATGGTCACCGGGATCGTCCGCCCAGCAGCGCTTAAGCAGGACAGTCGGTCGGACGCGGCAGAGCCCTGTCGCACGATCTCGGCGGCGAATTCCTGAAGCTCTTCCAATTCATGCGGGTGGATATCCGAAATGGTGACACTCGACAGCAGATGATCGCGTGAGTATCCCAGGAGGCGACAGGCAGCATCGTTGGCCTCTACAATACAATCCTGTTCAGGATCAACGACGAACATGGCATTCGGCATCTTTCGACACAGATACTCATATTCCGCCTGATAAAACTGGGCTTTCGCCTCCAGCTCAACGAGCCGGGCGTCTGGATCCTCAGCCACGGAGTCCCTCGATTTGGGTAGTACAAGTTCCACCATATAATCAAGGTCGGCGACAACCCACAAGGGCTCCGTGAACTTGTCACCAAATGAGAATCTTTCTCAGAATTCTATGATGATGCCGAACTTCGTCGCTTGGTGGGCTCTCTCAGGCAGACTCTGCATCGCAGAGCTGGCGCAAGTAGGCAGGACAGGCACGCAGGGTAACCCCTTCGGCCTGAAGTTGGCGCAATAGCTCGACGCCCTCCCTGCCTGCGTGCTGCACCCCGGCAAGATCGAGGACCAACCGGCGATCCTCCACTCTTGCCAGATCCTGACGCACCAGATCGCCAACCAGACCGACCCACTGCCCTACCAGTCGTCCTTCCAGACTCTGAACACGGGCACCATCCGCCGCTGGTGCCCCTGGGGAAATTCTCAGCATTCACCGTAAGCGACTACATATACAAACAGTTGCGACCGATGAAATTATCGGAAACTCACTCCGTTACTGGGTCTGAAAGTGCGCGAAATCTCGGGAGATCCCGACAATTCGGGACGGCTTGTCGTCACGAGGTACCGTGATTCGCCTTGTACTCGCTACGGATTCGTTCGGCCTCCGTCGGTGGCAATGGAAAAATCCAACCGCGGTTCCTGATAATGGCCTTCGCCAACTCAGGTGCAACGGCGACGATGAGTTCCGGCTCGATAGAGAATCGACCCGTAAAGCCACCGATCGCACTGCGCGCATGGACACCTGAGTAGCTGCTGTCTTGCCCGTCTTCGGCAAAGGCCCCAGCTCCGCCACCAAAGACCGATTGCCAGCGACTGGAGAATCCATTCATCACGGTCGGTGCGCCATGAAATGCGACATCGGTGGATACAACCATCCCCAGACCCTTGACGGTATAGAGCACATCATTGAGATCACCACCTTCGCCACCGCAGGCGAGGGACCAGTGTAAGCGGCCGATCATCGAATCGGCGACAAATTGCGCCGCGTCCTGCCCTTCCTTGAGTCGTTCCGGGTCGTCATACATCTGTCCAGGCCCATAACCGTAGCCGGACAGGTAAACGAGGCCTGACTCGTGGAAGATGACGGAACAGATATTCGCCCCCTTGAGATCACGCCCCATCCAACTGTCGAAGGTGCCTAGATCGAGGTCGAGTTTCTGAATGCGATCGTAGACGTCGAAGTCACGTCGCAGGTGATCGGGGATGATGGAATTGTCGTAAAAACTTCCCACGTTCTCTCTCCTTTTCATGCTGGCAACTGTGCGGTACGATGGATACGTTCTCGCCAACGCCAACCATTGATGGATACATCTGCTTGCCTACTCTGCAACATCTTCTCGAGCACATCCGCGGCTCCACCATCGAGCGAGATCTTCGCCCCTACCAGTCGATCCTCGCCGTGATCAATACCCACGTGCATCGTCTGGCAGATGAGTCTGATGAACAACTGCGTGCCCGGGCAGCTCTGATCAGCCAGCAGATCCAGGACGACATGCTCGCGCCAGGCGATGTCCGGTCGGAATTCTTCGCCCTTGTCAGTGAGATTTCCCAACGCACACTAGGGATGCGGCCCTTCCACGTCCAGATGATCACCGCCATCGCACTGCATCAAGGCAAGATCGCTGAGATGCAGACGGGGGAGGGTAAGACCCTTGCTGCAGTGGCACCCGTCGCTCTGCACGCCTTGCAGGGCCATGGTGTTCACGTTCTCACCTTCAATGATTATCTGTCAGGCCGGGACGCCGAATGGATGGGGCCTGTCTATCGGTTCCTGGGATTGAGTGTGGGCACCATCAAGGCGGGCATGTCACCGCAGCAACGACGGGCCGCCTATGCGTGTGACATTACGTATGCAACAGCCAAAGAAGCAGGATTCGATTTCCTGCGCGATCAGCTGGTCCGACACCCTGAGGAGCGGGTCCATCGCGGTTTCGCCTTTGCCCTCGTGGACGAGGCGGATTCGATCCTCATCGACGAGGCTCGAATTCCCCTCGTCATCGCTGGTGCCGTCGATGGCGATCACTCCGACGCCGGCTTGATAGCTCATCTCGTAAAAAGCCTGGAATCGGGCACTCACTTCGACACGGACGAATACGAGCGCAATGTGCATCTGTCGGAGGAAGGTCTGTCCCACGTGGAGCAATTTCTCGGCTGTGGGCCACTGCACGATCCAGAGAATCTGCACAGACTCACCCTACTAAATCTCGCACTTCACGCTCGCGCTCTGTTGCACGCGGATGTGGACTACATCGTCCGTGATGGGCGCATCGACATCATTGATGAACTCACGGGACGTGTCGTCGAAGATCGCCATTGGCCCGATGGCCTGCAGGCGGCCGTGGAAGCCAAGGAGTCTGTTCAGGGGCGGGCAGATGGATCGATTCTGGGATCGATCACACTCCAACATTTTCTCGAACAGTATGAGCACGTGTGTGGGATGACGGCGACGGCCTGCCCTGCCGCCGATGAACTGGCCGAATTATATGACTTGCCTGTCGTTGTGGTGCCACCAAATCGCCACTGTGTGCGACGAGACGAGGCAGACCTTGTCTTCACCCATCAGGAAGCCAAACATCACGCCCTGGTTCGGCAGATTCAGACATGGCATGACGCGCGCCGCCCGGTTCTGGTTGGTACAGCCAGCGTTGCCGAGTCGGATCAGCTGGGCGAGCTACTCCGGGCTGCGGGGATTCGGTGTCAGGTCCTGAATGCTCGCAATGATGCCATCGAAGCCGAGTTGATCGCGGATGCGGGGGCACCTGGCGCTGTCACCATCTCGACGAATATGGCAGGTCGAGGCACCGACATACGCCTCGGAGGCCATGATGAGTCGCAACGTGAGGTCGTCGTCGCCAGTGGCGGTCTCTGCGTGATCGGCACCAATCGGCACGAGAGTCGCCGCATTGATGATCAGCTTCGTGGTCGTGCCGGACGACAGGGTGATCCAGGCAGTTCACGCTTCTACATCAGTCTGCAGGATCCTCTGATCGTACGACATGGGATCGATGCTTTGATCCCTGACCGCTTTCGGCCGGCGCTGCAGGCAGACCCCTTCGATCATCCTGTAGTGCGACGGGAGATCGACCGTGCGCAGCGGATCGTTGAAGGCCAGAGTTTCGACATCCGTCGCACCCTCTTTCGCTATAGTCAGTTCGTCGAAGATCAGCGACGTCTATTGTTCGAGCGTCGAGAGCGCGTGTTCCTGGGGCAAGGCGGGCAGCTTCGGCAACTCGAGCCGGTTCTCTATGCCTCTTGTTGCCAGACTGTAAGCGCCGACATGGTGGACGAGATGGAGCGAATCATCACTCTGCACCATATAGACGGCGCATGGAGAGAGTATCTTGCGCAGATTGCCGCCTTGCGCGATGGCATTCATCTCGTCGGCCTTGGCGGCCTGAGTCCCGTCGATGAATTTCACAAGGAAGCGGGCCTGCTCTATGACGCCGCTGTGGGTGGGATCGGCGCGGCGATGATCGACACATTTCGGACTGTACAGATCACGGCGGACGGCATGGATCTGGATCGCGAAGGCCTGCGTGGCCCCTCATCCACGTGGACCTATCTCGTCAACGACGACTCCATGGTCGACCACCTGGCCAATCAGCTGATCGGCAATCGCAATATGGGAATGAATGTAGGCGCAGGCCTGATGTGGCCCCTGCTCGGCCTGTTGATTGCGGCACGAAAACTGACGCAGAAGAAGCGCTGAAGCCCTGCTGCAGACTTCGGAGCGAAGTTCAGGCGTGATCTTCCGCGTTGTCTTCTGGCGCATAACCCAACTCATCGATCGCACTCTGAATACTCCAGTAGCCCCGCTTGTTGCCAGAAATTCCATAGTAGATGCCGAACTTGATCTCCTCTGTCTCGATTCCGCGCCAGCATAGTTGCACCGTATCTCGATGGCTGAGCCATGTTGAGAGGATGCGATCACCGGTGCGACCCGTGACACTGGCCACAGGCTGGAACGAGCCAATCCGCAGGCAGATCACGGCAAGACCAAAGTTGTCTGTGTAGTAGCGACCCAGTGCCTCGCCGTGCGCCTTGGACGCGCCGTAGAAGCTATCTGGTCTTACAGGCATATCCGGCGTCGTGTAGATGCCCTCCTTTTCGTATTCACCCGTCACGTGGTTCGTTGAGGCAAAGATGACGCGCGGACACTTGCGGCGGACACATGCCTCATAGAGACAATACGTGCCAAGACTATTCTGGTGGTGGACATCCTCGAAAGAAGCTTGCACCGATGGATTGCCCGCCATGTGGATGACAGCATCGCAGCCGTCGACAACGTCCTCCATGAGCCCCAGATCGGTGATATCACCGACGCGAATTTCTTCATTCTCCTGTTGCGGCAGCACCGTGCGGTTGTAGAGCACGCGGAGATCGTAACGGTCTTTGAGTCCCTCACGCAGGACCTGCCCGATACTTCCTGCAGCGCCGGTGATGAGGACCTTCTTCTTTGACATGGTTGTTTCCTTGCAACTGGGGGGTTGGTGTGGGGGTTGTGGAAAGTCTATGCCTCGTCGTACGCTTCTGCCGAACCCCGGTGCTTTGATACAGGAGTCTCAACCGTGAAGACAAGTTCTGAAGAGCATGAGGTCGTCGATCTCTTCAACGAATACTGCCATGGCCGGATGGAGCGGCGCGATTTCTTCCAACGATCTGCAGCGCTGACAGTCGGTGGTGTTTCTGCCCTGGCTTTCGCGCAAACCTTGCTGCCCCAGTATGCACAGGCGCAGACCATTTCCTTCACGGATGAACGGATCCGACCCGTGTATGTCGACTATCCGTCGCCTGGTGGCAACTCGGGCACCATGCGCGGCTATCTCGTGCAACCCAGTGGCGAAGGTCCCTTTCCCGCCGTTCTCGTCGTCCACGAGAATCGCGGCCTGAATCCCTATGTAAAGGATGTTGCACGGCGCGTCGCCGTCGCTGGCTTCCTGGCACTGGCACCGGACGGACTGGCACCGGTGGGTGGCTACCCCGGCAATGACGACGACGGCCGATCAATGCAGAGCAGCCTCGATGGTGACAAGCTCCGGCAAGACATGGTGAATAGCGCCCGCTTCCTGAAGAGGCACGAATTGTCCAATGGAAAACTGGGTGCGACGGGTTTCTGCTGGGGCGGCAGTACGACGAATTTCCTCGCCGCCACACTCGGCGCAGACCTGCAGGCGGCCGTCCCCTTCTATGGCGAGGCCCCCGAAACGTCCATGGTGCCGAATATCCGTGCCGCCATGATGGTGCAATACGCTGAGAAGGATGGCTGGGTGAACAAGACCCGACCGGACTATGAGAAAGCATTGCAGGCGGCGGGTGCCATATACGAGATGCACTCGTATCCAGATACAGGCCACGGTTTCCACAACAACTCTACACACCGTTACAATGAAGCGGCGGCCGAATTGGCATGGGAGCCAACGATCGCCTGGTTTACCAAACACCTGGCCTGATCAGCTGCCCCATGTGAGAGCCCGCCTAATCACGCATATTCACGAATTGCAGCGGGATCCCGTAATTCTGCGATTTGAGGAAGGTGATCACCTCCTGTAGGTCGTCTCGTTTCTTGCCGGTGACACGCAATTCTTCACCTTGAATGGCGACCTGCACCTTGATCTTCGTGGCCTTCAGATCCTTGACGATTTTCTGTGCCGTCTCCCGCTCGATCCCATCCTGAATGGCAACCTCCTGCCGCATGGTCTTGCCGCCGGCAGGTTGGGCTTCCTTAAAGTCGAGACATGCCACATCTAGTTTGCGTCGCGTCGCGTGCGTAATCAGGATCTCGCGCACCGCTTCAATCTTCATTTCATCTTCGGTGCGTATGACAATCTGCTTGCCATCGGCGTCCAACTCGACCTGCGTATTGGAGCCGCGAAAATCGTAGCGCTGCAGAATCTCTTTGCCCGCATTGGTCACGGTGTTGGTGATCTCCTGCATGTCCACTGTGCTTACCACGTCGAAAGAAGGCATAGGCTTTCCGGATGTTGGGTTTTCAATTCAGCATGCGATGCTGCGATCTGTGCTCCACTTCGATGGTGGGCAGGGTGCTTACCTAGTCAGATCCAAGGCCCAGCTTCGTTTCCTCGGGTCTGAGTGCTTCCATGACAAACTGGATATGCTCCTCAAGGGGAACACCCAGTTCCTCGGCGCCTTGCAGAACTTCCTCACGATTCACGCCGCGGGCAAAACCTTTGTCCTTCAATTTCTTCTTAACACTCTTCACTGTCAGATCCTGCAAACTGCGCGACGGACGCACAAGAGCACAAGCGACGAGGAAGCCACACAACTCATCCACAGCAAACAAGGTCTTGGCGACAGCCGTTGAGCGCGCAACGCCCGTGTATTGCGCATGGCCCATGATCGCCTCGCAGAACTCCTCTGGATAGCCTCCGTCACGCAGCAGGCCGACGCCATGCGCCGGATGTTCCTGGGTGGCAGAGCGCGCATCATTTGGGAAACGTTCGTAGTCGTAGTCATGCAGCAGGCCCACCGTAGCCCACGCATCCTCGTCAGCGCCAGACTTCCTGGCATAGGCACGCATCGCCAGTTCGACACAATACATATGCTTGCGCAGGGCATCAGACGCGGTGAACTCGTGCATACGGTCTAGTGCTTCTTCAGGCGTCATCACAGGTGGGACATCTCCTTGCAGTGTCATATAGTCCAATCGAAGGATGCGACCAGGACCACGCAGTCGCAAGGGGATACTCGCCTTCAACCATTGAGTTGTCTTGTATTGTATCGATCGAATGACCACACAGGAGCAATGAGCTGATGTCAGCAGACAAAACATATCGCGTCGGCCTGATCGGCTGCGGTCGCAAAGGACACGGCCATGCAAGGGGTTATGTCGGCAATCCACGTACCGAGGTTGTCGCCGCAGCCGATCCGGACCCGGCGAATCTCGAGATCTTCCTTGAGCGTTTTGCCGTGACCGGATACGCTGACTACCAGCAGATGTTGGCCGATGAGCAACTCGACATCGTCGCTCCCATTTTGCCGGTTCAGCCAAATCCGCAGGTCGTCATCGACTGTGCGAAGGCCGGTGTTGGGGCGATCTACTGTGAAAAACCAATGGCCGTCAGCCTTGCCGAGTCAGACGAGATGGTTGCCGCCTGCCAGACTCGTGGCATTCCCCTGGCGGCGGGAGACGCGTATCGCAACATGCCCCATCATTGGCGCGTGAAGGCGCTGATCGATGCGGGTGAATTGGGCGAGGTGCACACCATCAATCTCTATCAAGGTACCAAGGAGATATCAGGTGGTGGCTGTCAGGGCCTGAGCGTGATGCGCCTCTTTGCCGACGATGCCGACGTGGAATGGCTGACGGGCTGGTGCTCAGACGACGCCGCCAGTGATGATGATCAGGGGATGGGAGGACATGTGCGCTTTAGCAATGGCATCGATGCCTTCATCTCCAATCAGCGTTCGATCCTTGAGGGCATCGAAGTTGTGTGCGCAAAGGGGGTCTATCACACCAATTGGGGCGCCGGCCACCTTTGGCGTGGAGAGCCTGGCGGGGAACGGACGCGTGACGATGATGTCTTCGCCGAACTGGGTACTGAGGGTTGGATGGAGCCCTCCGGTTCGCGGCAACGAGGCGGAATCGAGTCGATCGTGGAGGCTCTCGACTCAGGCGGCGAACCCAGATGCAGTGGCGACAACATGCGCAAAGTGCTCGAGATCGCTGTGGGACTGCGCGAGTCACACCGGCGTGGATTCGCCCCCATCCACTTCCCCATTGAGGACCGCAGCCTGGGGATCGTACCCGCTCCCAGCCGCCTGCTCAACAAGAAGCAAGTACTCGGCGAAGAGCGTTATGCAGAACAGATCCAGTCTGCCGCGTCGCAACCCATTGGCGGTGCGCAGGTTTCCAACGCCTAGGAGAAGATCATGGAGGACAAGACACAACTCACGACAGACCAGGTCGACGACGAGTTAACGTCCCTCGTCGGTTGGACTCGAAACGGCACGCTGATTCAGCGGCATGTTGAGTTGGCCAATTTCAAGGACATCACTGGCTTCCTGCAGCATCTGATCGGTACCATCGCCGCCCAGAATCACCATCCCGATTTTTCCCTCGACACGGGGACACGCACCGTTGCCGTGTCGGTGACCACGCATAGTGCCGGAGGCATCACCCGCGCCGACCTGGATTTTGCTGCTGCTCTCAATGCCTGGGAGCCTGGCGACTAGCGCTGTCTCGCCGCTATATCCTTTCCTTTTGCGACAGTGTTAGGAAAACGCCATCATTTGACGCACGGTGCCACGTCCAGATCAAGGAGACGACCCATGCAACCTGAGATCGCTGTCAATTTTGCCACCGTCATCGTCTGCGTCGTCGCTTCGATGCCCGTCGGCTTCCTGTGGTTTGGTCCCGTCTTTGGCAAAGCGTGGGCGCGACATATGGGGATGGAAGACATGGAGGAGCCAGGTGGTGGCGCCATGGCAAAATCCCTCGCTCTCTACGCACTGGGCTCGTTGCTGATCGCTGTTGTACTCGCCCACAATATCGAGGCATGGCAACCGTCCACGTGGGGTGCCGGGGTGGATGATGCGGCCTCTGTCTACGCTCTGAATGCGGCTCTATGGACCTGGATAGGTTTCTTCGTGCCCTTGCAGATCGGCCGCGTTGCCTGGGAAGGACGCAGATGGGGACTCGTTGTCATCAACTCGAGTTTTGATCTTGTCCGACTGCTGTTGTTTTCCACCATTCTATCCTACTGGCAGTAGAGCGCTATGAGCGATGTCCAGATCGTAGACGCCCACATCCACGCCTGGAGTCCCGACATCGAGCGCTTTCCTCTTGCGCCTGGTTTCGAGTCGAGCGATCTATGGCTGCCCAGCTTTACGCCCGACGATCACGACATGTATACGTCACTATTCGGCGAACCGGTGGCGGGGATCAACCTCGTACAGATGACCTGGTATGGTCTTGATCATCGCTACATCCTCGATCTGATCGAGTCTGATCCGCACAGATTCACTGGAACCGGTATCGTGCCTGCTGTGTCCGATGTGTCACTGGGATCGCCGGAGCGGATCATGCGCGATCTGGCTCGAAATGGTATCCGCGCCTTCCGCATCCGTGGCCGTGCGGCGCAACCACAGTGGGGCCAGACTGACCAGTGGCTCGACCAGGATGGCTATGAACGCATGTTTGCTGCCGCGGCTGAAGACGATCTGGTCCTCAGCTTCCTCGTTGGCCCTACGGATCTACCTGAGATCGGGCGCATGTGCAGCAGATTCCCCGAGACGGCTGTGATCATCGATCACGTGGGAGGTGTGCGGGTGCAAGAGGGTGCCATCGACGCAACACAACTGCAGGCACTACTCGATCTGGCAGCACATCCGCGGGTCTTCGTCAAACTCGGTCCCATCCCCGGTCTCGGTGACGCGGAGGCACCCTTCTCCGGTTCAGTCCCACTATTGCGCCCTGTGATCGATACCTTCGGCGCTGATCGCTGTATGTGGGAGACTGATTCGGGTGGACCCTTGTTGTTTGCAGATCCACCCAGAGATCTTCTTGCCGCCGTCGATGTCATTCGGCGAGCAGAGTTCCTCACCGATCACGACAAGCGTTTGATCCTCGGTGGAACAGCAAGACAACTGTTGTGGGCGTCCTAGCCGCGCCATCCGGATCAGTCTGAAGCCGCTTCCTGCGTGGGCGTCGTGGGCAATCGCAGCAGGAACAGGGTCACGCCCGTGGCGATCGCGATCAGAGCCACTCGCAGCCACATCATGGGTGCGACGAACCCAGCACCGAAACCGATCGCAATCCACAAGACGATCAGTGTGGAGATCTTGGCTCCAGCTGTCATGCCACGGCCATCGCGATAGTTTCTGATATAGGGCCCCAGCCAGCGATTGCCCAGAAGGAGGCCATAGAAACGTGGCGAACTGCGGGCGAAACACCACGCCGCCAGAAGTAGAAATGGTGTCGTTGGGACGAGGGGCAGTAGAATGCCGATCACACCGGCCACCACGCTGAGACTGCCGACCACGAGCAGGAAAATCCTCAAGAGCTTTGGTCTACCAACCCTTCCAGCTGCCGTCTTCGTGACGATACTGTCGATACGGCATGGGCTCATACGGCAGGGATTCAAGCTGCTGTTCCTTGACCGTCACACCGAGTCCAGGTGCATCTGACACGTTGATGTGCCCTTCTTCGATACGCCAGTCGTGCTCAACATACTCCCCGAAACGGCGGAACCAGTCTTCAACCAGCTCCTGGATCAGGAAGTTGGGTGTCACGGCATTCGCCGTCAGCGTCGCCGCAAGCGACAAGGGTCCGCCCGCATTGTGAGGTGCCATCTGCATCTGTGCGTGCAAGGCAGCACGTCCGATGTCGACAAGACCGCTGATGCCGAAAGCGTGACATACATCGGGCTGCAGATAGGCACAGGCCCGTGCCTCGATGAGCGGCAGAAAATCGCGTAGGTGAAAGAGCTTCTCCCCTGTCGCGATGGGCACGGGGCTCTTGCCCGACACTTCAACAAGCGCTTCGACGGAGCCCACCTTCACCGGCTCCTCAAGAAACAGCGGGCGAAATTCAGCGATCGCTTCGGCAAACTCGAGGGAGAGTTCGGCCGTCGGACTGCCGTGGGCGTCGAGGAGAATGTCAAAGTCATCGCCCAACGCGGCGCGCAGAGCGGCGACGCATTCGGTCGACTGCGTCACCGCTTGATGATCACGTGTCCAGACACGCGTTTCGAGAGGATTCGCCTTCACACCGGCAAAGCCGGCATCCCGCACCGCGAGGGCACCTTCAACGGCCGCCTCTGGAGTATCCAGAGAGGTGTGCCCATATACACGTACTCGATCGCGTCGCGCGCCGCCGAGGATCGTGTGCACCGGTACGCCCCAGGCACGGCCGGCAATGTCGTAGAGAGCCTGGTTGATGGCAGAGATCGCCGTGCCGTAAACTGGCCCACCTTTCCAAGGCAGTCGATCCTGAATGTCATCGCAGATGGCGGCGACCTGTAGCGGATCTCTGCCGACAAGCAATTCAGACCAGGCGTGCAACGTGGCCTCTACTGATTCGGTCAGCCACTCACCGGTGCCTTCGCCCCAACCGATGATGCCCCCATCGGTTTCCACGCGCAGGAAGAGCCAGGGCTTGGACGTTGAGCACAGAAGCTGACCCGTCGCGGGATCACGGATCTGTTGTCCCGTGGGAACACTGAATTTGTACGTGCGCAGACCGGTGATCTTCATGGATTGGGCGCCAACTCTGTCAGGCCCTCGACCATTCTTCGCAGGCACGGCTTCGAACTCTGTTGTAGCACCAGAGGTGGCTTGAAGACGACGCCGTTGCTATAGAGATCGAGAGATCGAATATGAGCCTTCGTTGTGGGTCGCTCTGCATACTTGAGCGCCATGAAACGTCGTCCGGGGAAGGAATGATAGACACCATGCCACAAGGTGTGACAGAAGAACAGCACGTCACCCGGTTTTGCCTCCACGGCGTGGTCCGGAAGATCTGCACCTTCTATTCCATAGGTTCGAACCACTGCCTCAGCATCTTGTTTTATCAGTGGCCCGAGCGTCGAGTGATAGGGTTCGCGATGGGATCCTGGTAGAACACGCAGACAACCACGATCTGCTCGTGTCTCGTCGAGATAGATCATGATCTTCAAGCGATGAAATTCCGTTTCCGTCGGCCCGAACCGATCAGCGTGCCAGCGGTGTTCATCGTGTGTGGTGATATTGCATTCCGAACCACCCCAGATGAAATCTGCACCGAGCAGATCGGTGACCGTCTCGTAGATGCGTGCATCATCGAGAATCCAGTCGAGCTCAGTAGTCGCCTCGATCAATTCGGCGATAGACTGCCCCCCACCATCCAGGGGGGCGTCGCCTCGCGCTTTCTTCATGACTTGATCGAAGGCCGTCGTGAGCTGGGTCATCTCCTCGACTGTGAAGAGTTGACGCTGAAAGAGAAACCCAAAAGTGTTGTAGAAATCCCGTTGCTTGTTATCGAGCACGGCATGCTCCGAAATCGGGGGGGCTAGTTTCTGAATCGGCAGCAACGATAAGAATCTGACGCGCGAGCGTCACGCCGCTGGATTCACCTGGGCCAGGAGGTTAATCTCCTGGGTATGACGCGATCCACACACAACGATCCCTCCCTCGCCCAGCAGGATCATCCCTTCTACGAGGGCGTCGACGAACTGCTGGTGACGGATGGCCTGCAGATCGTAGACCGAATCTCATGTGAACGAATTCTGCTGCCACGAGACGAACGTTGGCCGTCTCATCATGTGCAGGGTCATATCGGCCAGCAACGTGACGGAAGCCTGCATGCAGTCGTTTCAGGCGGTAACGCCTGCATGTACTGGCAGTCCCATGACAGTGGGATCACGTGGGAGGGCGCACAGATCGACACCCCGGGGGCGGGAGGCTTCACCGTTCTCGACGATGACGGTTTTCTGCTTGCCTGCGGCGGTGGCGACGGGCCGATTCGCATCCTTCACTCCCACGATGGAGTCGGATGGTCCAATCGAGGACAGATCCGATCTGGTCTGTTCGACGCGCACCATATCGACAGCAATCTCCTGCAGCTGCGTGATGGAACCGTCCTTCTCGCTGTCAATCTTCGACTGAATCCACCACAGGGCGCACCGCTGCTGGCAGGCCAGTATCCGCAATATCTGCTGCGCTCAATGGATCGTGGAGTGACCTGGAGTAGCTATGGTGCAGCCAACTTTTGGGCAGCCGTCAAGTCTGGTGAGCAGTCGGTGCAGGACGATGGACCGGACTATGTCTGGCCCGGATCCGGCGGCACGTTTCCTGGCGTCTATGAGACAGGTTTCATCGAACGTGGAGACGGCCAGATGATGGGAGCCTTTCGTTTTTCTGGCCCTCCCCGGTCCTGGCATCAGGACCGGGTTGCGTCCTGGGGAGAGCCTCCCCACCCTGAGCCGGACAGTCACGGCCGACTATTCCGCCACGTGGTGCTGGGTGAATCTGACGACGGCGGACGCCATTGGCGGAACCTGCGACCCATCCTGGCCGCGGATGGCACGCCACTGATGGCACACGGAGAGAGCAATGGTGAGTTGGTCGAGCTGAGCGATGGCCGTCTCGTGCTCATCCACCAGACCCGCTACGCGGAAAGCTTCGACGCAGCAAAGGGCTACTTCCGCGGCCGATCTACCTTGAGCGCTCGCGTCAGTGATGATGCGGGCCTGACTTGGCGACGACAACGCTATCGGCTGATGTTTGGCTTTGGTTACTCTGGTACGCTGGTGCTGACGGATGATACCTTGGTCACGGTGACCGGGTGTTGTCTCGGCGACAATGGTGACGTTCGCCGTGCTGCTATCATACGCTGGCGTATTGACTGACAGACACCCGGTTACAAGCAACCGATTCATTCCCCTTGAGCAGGAAAGCAGCTGACCGAATGCCCGACACACCTATCAGAGTCCACATCACCGGTGTCTATGGACTGATTGGCAATATTGTGTACTCACACTTGGCCGGATCGGGGAAATACGATGTGTACGGCAGTGGGCGCAGGACACTCAGTTCAGATCGGGCCGACGCGGATCAGCGAAGCCAACTCCCGGAGAGTCACTTCAGCATCGCCGATCTGAGTGATGCCGATGCTGTAGACGCCGCCCTCGAGGGCGCCGATGCGGTGCTCCATATCGGTGCGGTTCCGGATCCGAGTTGCAGCTTTGAAGAAGTGTCACAGAGCAATATTCACGGCACGTATCATGTGTTGGAAGCTTGTCGCAAGCACGGTATCCGGCGCCTCGTGTATGCCAGTTCCATCATGACCAATTGGGGGTATGCTCAGTTTGTCGAACCCTACAAACTGATTCGTGAGGAACGCATTGAGGAGCTTCCCGAGCAGTGGGCGCGGGTAACGCATCGCGACCCAGTGCGACCGACTGAACCCTACTCGATGAGCAAGGTGTGGGCGGAAGGGGCATGCCGGACCTATGCAGATGCCCATGATCTGTCCGCTATCTGCCTCCGCATTGGCTGGGTCAATCGAGAGGATACGGCATCTGGTGTCTTTTCGAATTCGATCTGGTGCTCCCATCGCGACATTGCCAGCAGTTTCGAACATGCACTGCAGAAGACCGCTGCATCCGGCGTCTACGATGTCTGCTACGCCTTGTCCGATGGTCCCTATCGTTGGGTTGATCTGGAACACACGCGGGCCGTGACGGGTTTCGTGCCCCAGGATGGCGACGCTTGAGCGCAGACTTGACCAGGCACCTCAGCCGGCTTCAGAAGGGGCCAATGTGAACGACTGGACTTGTGCACTAGGGCTCGACAGTGAACGGCGTGTGGTTCAGGGCTCGTCGGACCAACTCGCCGACGCCATTCGACGCGGTGCCGATCTGCGAATTGGGACGCAGTTTCGCCACAACGAACACATCGATGTCACCTCCGACAGCGACGAAATGGTCAACGAAGTGGCTGAGTTTGCCGTCACGTATTTGGTCGATGACCGCTGGACGGCAGGTGTGATGAGTTTGCGTCAACCCGTAGAGTTGCCCACGGGCTTCGGCCCGAGACCCTCTATGTCGTACTTCCTCTACAATGAAGACGGTGGACAAGCGATTGCTCGACTGCATCTCGATGGGCAGCCTGCAGTCGGCGAACCCGGAGCGTCTGAGCCATCGGAGGCTTCTCCTGACATGCCCAAATACCACGCCCAGGACGGCTGGGATTCGGGGACGAATGCACCGAGCCACAACTTTGTCTACGACTTCGAGTCATTCAGCTACTTCGTCTGCGATCGATGGCAACAGGTCCTAGCACACAATGCGGCGGGTGAAGTGCAGTCCGGTTCGATCGAAGCCCTCGCCGAGGCCTTTGGCGAAGGGCGCGCCGTGAAGGTCGGTGTGTCAGGTCTGTGTGCTGATCTGCATGAGGATCACGACGCATTGGCGCATGAGCTATTCGTCGAGATCGGGTCGGGATATTACTACACAGCACAATCGCTGTTTATTGCCGGCTCCCATCCAATTGTCAGAGTGCGTCCGGACGTACCGATGAAGTACCAGAGTCGCGGTTGGGACGCTGGCTGGTTGGTGCTGCGCACAGACGGGGTCGTTGTGTACCGACGCTGCGATCCCTACTCACTCGCCTTTGAAGATCGCACGTTGTCATGCTCTATCCGCTGGTTCGTCGCCTGATCGTGGCACCTGGTCTTGCTTAGCTTCGGGCGTAGTTCCAGGTCCAATCGAGCGTTGGCCACTTGCCTCCAAGGCCATCCGACAATGAGGTTGCTTACATGTCACGTATCGTCTTCGCCACTGACCTCCATCTGACAGAGGGCCAGGGAGGGTTGGGCCCCTTCACGACCGATCTTCAGGAGATCTCCGCCCTGTCCCCCGATCTGCTGGTGATGGGTGGTGATATCTGCCTGTGGGAAACCGGCGCGGGAGATCGGCTGCAGCAACTGCTTGGCGAGGCGTCTTTCCCGACCGTGTGTGTGATGGGAAACCATGACACAGATCGCTTGCCCGGCGATCGTGAACCCACGGATCACGATTCGCCAGCCTCCGCCTTTGATCATGATTTTTCGACACGATTCGGCCCACGTAATCGTTATGTAGACCTGGGGGATGCACACGTTGTCGTTCTGAATACGTGTCGCATGGATCCGGGACAAGAAGGTTGGCGCAATGTGCGGGCAGAAGTTGGCGAAGATGATCTCGCCTGGCTCGACGCCACATTGGCTGGTCTGACCGATGACCGTCCGCTTCTCCTGTTCGTCCATATTCCCCTGGCAACAAGCTATCCCGAGCGTCGCAGTGCTGATCAGGCGACGACCGATGTCTGGCGCGTCACCAACGCAACTGCCGTCTTCGAACGTTTGCACGCATGGACGTCGCCCGTGATCGTGTGCCAGGGACACCTGCATGAGAACGAGCATCTACACGTCGAAGACCTTCACCTGATCTCAGTTGGATCTGTCTGTGGTCGCTGGTGGCAACAAGGTGACTCGAGCCGCTGCACCGACAACAGCCCACGGGGCTGGTTGGTTCTTGATGTGACTGAGCATGCTGTAGAGCTCGACTACCATGCGGCGCGCTCTGCCGATTGGCACGGCGAAATCGTCGGCCGTGCAGGAGACGCTGACCAGCAACTGAATCTATTCTTCGCTGACCCCACACAGATTGTCGAGTTCCGTCTTGCCGACGGTACTTGGCAGGCTTTGCCACCTCCTGCGCCGGTCGCCGTGGACGACACTTTCTTCAGTGTCCATCACTGGGCCCTGCCGGCGAATTTCATTGGTGACTCTGTCGAAGTACGCACACGAATGCGCGAACGTCGCTGGGACATGGGGTTCATTCGTCGTCTAGAGCCACCAGAGGGGGCCGAGCCCAAATGAATCCGAGACTCATCACCCTTCAGCAACAACCCGATCTGGCGGATGCCATGGGTGAATTGATCGAGGGTATCTGGCCCACCTTTATGCTGCAGGACCCGATCGCCAGCCAACACTGGGGTCGGTTGTATTCGACCTTCGGAGAATGTCAGGTCGCCCTTGTCGATGGCGATCGCGTGATCGGTCAGGGCAACACAATCCCGATTCCCTGGGATGGGGACGTTGAACAGCTACCAGACGAGGGTTGGGATTGGGCTTTTTTGCAGGGAATCGATGGCGCTGACCGGGGGACGACGCCGAACACGTTGGTCGGCCTCCAGATTGCCCTGGACCCCGCATATCAGGGGAAAGGTCTGAGCGCCCAATTCGTCTCACACTTCCGCCACGTCGCTCAGACCATGGGACTGCGGCGCCTGGTCATTCCCCTGCGACCGACCCTGAAGCATCTATATCCGCTGACACCCATCAGCCGCTATATCACCTGGACCCGCGATGGACTGCCCTTCGACCCATGGCTCCGTGTCCATGTGCGTGCTGGAGCTCGCATCGTCAAGGCGTGCGAGCGTTCGATGACGATTGCGGGCACCATCGCCCAGTGGGAAGACTGGACGCAGATGTCCTTTCCCGAGACGGGCAAGTATATCGTGCCCGGAGCGTTGCTACCTGTCGAAATGGATTGCGAAAATGACAGTGGGGTCTATCTGGAACCGAACGTCTGGGTCGAACACCAATTGGATTGAAGAATGATCGGGCGCGCGATCACTTTCGTATGCTCCGAGATCTGAGATCACGCCTGTACACACGACTGAGCTCCTGAATCATGGTCAGGAACGCAACCATTTTCGGACGCTACTGCGAAGGCAAGTGATCCTCAGCACGGTCCTGTGGCACAAACCCGAGTTTGTCCCGCGCATTGGTCATATCCACCCAGCCATAGCGATTGTTGGACATGCCGTAGAAGATGTCGAAATGCAATTCGCCAGGTGCATCTACACAGGCCTGAATAATGCCGCCAATATCGCGCTGCGAACACCAGATATCCTCACCTGTCGCATTCGGTACCACATCCTCGCCCACGACCCATCCGATCCGAAGGGCCAGGCATGACATCTGGTGGGCATGCGCATAGGTCCGGCACAGCGACTCATTGAAGACTTTGCTGGATGCATACAGATTGCGCGGTTCAGCGGGCACCTGCGCACCAATTGCCGGCGCCCCTTCAGGCAGCGCTGCGTGCCGACCTGAACTCACCGCGTTGTAGGGTTCCTGCTGGCGGTGACCCGTCGATACCTGGATCGTGCTCGCCGCGACGATCCGCTGAACCCCTGCCTGGCGACATGCTTCAAATACATTGTAGCCACCGATGATATTGTTGCGCAGCACACTCTCCCACTCGCCGCCGGCGGGATCTGCCGCCAGATGTACGACCGTATGCATGCCATCCACTGCCTGACGCACAGAATCGAAGTCTGCAATATCCGCCACACGATGCTTCTCCGCGGGCAGATCGATCTCACGCGCGTCCTTCACCCTGTCAGAGAGAGAACGTCTTCTGCCAAGACCGTATAGATCGTAGCGATCCGGAGATTGCCGCATGAGCAGATAGGCCGAGCTACCGACGATACCGGAGACGCCTGTGATCATCACCTTCTTTGGTGCCATATTGAACCTTTCGTCGTGAGTCTGAGTTGTAGATGATATACGCAGATACCGGTCAGTTTCATCTGGTTGTGGTCACGCCTGTGCTGGCTGTATTAGATATCTGGACAGCTCCTCCCCACAAGTGATCAGGAGTCATGCCTTGAGCGAACACTCGATCAAACCGGCCAACTACGATCTCCACCTGCACACGTATTGGAGTTATGACGCCCACGCAGATCTGCAGAATCACTTCGAGCGCGCCAAGGCACTTGGTGTTGGCTGTATCGCCATTACTGAACATCATGTGCTCGATTCGATACCCGACGTGATCGCTATGAGCTCCCAGTATCCAGAGGTGCGTGTTATTCCTGCAGCGGAACTCACAGTCACAACCTCCGTCGGTGCCGTTGATCTGCTCTGCTACGGCTTTCCTTCCCAAACCGCTTCACTGCAACCCGTACTTGATGCCTACCATACATGGCAGCAGGATTTCGGCGCAGCTACGTGCAAGGGTCTGCAGGCACTGGGCCACGACTACACCGATGCACATCGTGCTGAACTACTTGCTGGCTATCGGCCCTCCCGTACCATCGATGTACAAGGACAGACGCATGTGAGCAACAAGATACAACGCAGCTATTTCGTTGAGCGTGGCTTCATCAACCACATCGATGACTACAGAGATCTGTTGCGTGCAGCTGGTGAGAAGGTTGTTTTTCCACTCTATCCTGCAGCGGACTTTGTAATCCCAAGTGTCAAAGAGTTGGGTGTCGTCGTAGCCATCGCCCACCCGCATGGCTACTTCGCTCAAGGCAATCGCAAACGGATGGATACTCTACGCACTGAGTGTATGCTGGATGGCGTAGAATGTGCACATCAGAGTGTACCGACTGACTTTACGCCGATCTATCGCCAATACTGCGAGGAACATGGATTGTTTTCTACAGGTGGGTCGGATAGCCACACGAATGAAGATGTGCAGAGCAAGTTTGCCATGCATGGTGGGCAAGATGCCTGGTTGAAAGACCTGCTTGAACGCATCGAGGATCGAGTGTTGAACTGACAACACCTCGAGAATCGGTACTTAGCTCCAGCATCAGGTCCATCGGTAGTCAATCGCCCTAAGGCTCAACCAAACATGGAGGCCAGAATGACCTGCACCGTAATCGTCGAATTCCAGGCAACACCTGAAGCCGCCACCGAGTTTGCACGCGAACTCCACGATGCCCTGAAAGTCACACGCAATCGCGATGGCAACTTGATGTGCGAAGAGCTGCACAATCAGGACGATCCCTGCAGCTTCGTCGTATTCCAGAAGTGGATCTCGCGAGAGAAACAGGAAGCCTACCTCAAGTGGCGTGGTGAATCAGGCACTGCGGATCACTTTGGCGCCCTGCTCGTGGGCGATCCAACGTTCCGCATCTTCGACCATATTCCCGCCGGGTAGACGCCGATGACCCAGTCGCTGCAACAGGGCCCGAATGTCGGCCGCCTCTGGCCGTCGGAGTCGACGACATTTTCGGATGTCGACTCAGCCACAAGCGTGCGGCAGCTGACCAACTATCGGGCACATAGCCACCACTTCTACTTCACCAATACGGGCTGGCATGCCAACGACACGCGCTTGCTCATCGCCTCTGACCGTGGCAATGCGACGAATCTGTATAGCATCGACCTGACCACGGGGGAGCTGCTGCAGGTGACGGACCTTGCGCCGCTGGCCCTGCCCCGTGAGGTCGAGTTCTTACGCGCGTGTGTCAGTAGAACGGTTGAGGAGGTTTACTTCTGGTATGGCCTCGATCTGGTGGCACTCGATCTGACATCCCTTGAAACACGCATTCTCTATCAGATGGCAGAGGGGTGGGATGTATCGATGATCAACTGCAGTGCAGACGGTCAGTTCGTCTATGCCAGCCTCAGTGAGGACCTGTCCTCACAGTTTCGCGTCGACTACCTGCGCGGATATGTCGGCTTTGCCGAGACGTGGGCGGCAAAACCCTTGAGTCGTGTGCTGCGCGTTGCCACCGATGGATCAGGCAGCGATGTGCTCTACGAGGAGAAATACTGGATCGGTCATGTGAATACGTCTCCCACAGCCGGTGACGTTCTCACCTTCTGCCACGAGGGACCGTGGGCAAAGGTCGACCAGCGTATCTGGGGTCTCGATACGACGACAGGGCGTGCCTGGAAGATTCGTGCCCCACAGCGCGGCGAGGCCGTGGGCCACGAGTATTGGTACGCAGATGGAGAGAGAGTTGGCTATCACGGTCGAAACCCTGACGGGACCCAGTTTCTCGGTCACTGCCGCTACGACGATACGGATCACGTGGAGAACAGTTTCCCGGGCCAGACGGGTCATATCCATTCCAATGGACCAGAGTTGATCGTCGGAGACGGCGGCAAGCAGGTGCGCCTGTGGAAGTGGACGGGCGAAGCCTATGATGGCCCAAGACTATTGTGTCGCCACGACTCATCGATGAAGATCCAACAATTGCACGTGCACCCTCGCTTCAGTGCCGATAGCAGCCATGTTGTATTTACGAGCGATGTAACCGGTTATGGCAACGTCTATCTGGCGCAGGTCCCAGACTTCGACGCCCTGCCCAACATCGACGAATAGATCCGCCCCAGGCTGCTCACCGCCCTGCCATTCACTATACTTCGCCCCCTATCCTCGAGATCAGATAGAAGAAAGGCAGGCACCCACCAATGGATCTGCACTGGATCGATCTACTGATCGTCCTTGTCTATGTGGGCGGCACGATTGCCGCCGGCGTCCTGGCACGATCATCGATCAAAGGCATTTCGGACTTTCTCGTCGCGGGTCGCGCGTTGAAGACGCATATGGCGGTCGCGACCATGGTCAGTACCGGTCTCGGACTGGTAACGGTCATGTATTTCGCCCAGGAGGGTTTTGTGAATGGCTTCTCGCCATTCATCGTGGGCGTGATCGCGACGGTCGCCCACATCGTCATTGGCAAGACGGGTTTCCTCGTCAGCCGTCTGCGTCATACACAGGTGATGACCGTTCCCGAACTGTATGAGATCAAGTACTCTCGGGGTGTGCGCCTGTTGGGTGGTTCGATTCTGGGACTCGCAGGCACGCTGAACATGTGCCTGTTCCCCATCCTCGGATCCAAATTTGTCGTGGGTTTCACCGGCATGGACCCCAGTTGGGTGAATCCAGTGATGATCATTTTGCTGATCATCGTCGTCTTTTACACGCTCATGGGTGGCATGGTATCCGTCGTCCTGACGGACTTCGCGCAGTTTGTCCTGCTCACCATCGGCTTCCTGCTCGGTACCTATTTCATCCTCGTCCATCCAGATCTCGGCTGGGATACGATCACGACATCCCTGGAGCAGCATAAGGGAGTTGATGCTTTCGATCCCATCACCAACCCCTCCTATGGCTGGATCTTCGTTCTCTACTTCATCTCTATTTCCTTTGTCAGTATCGTCTGGCAACCGGAGATATCACGACCCTTGTCGACTGAAGACTCCTCTGTCGCCCGCAAGGTTTTCTGGATTCAGGGACTAACCTCCGTCGGTCGCGCCGTGATCCCCATGTTCTGGGGTGCTGCCGCCTTCGCCTGGACTCACCTGCCTTCCTATACGGGCACCTATGCCAGCGATGGTCAGTCTGCCGTGCCGGAGATGCTCGGCCAGATCTTACCCGTGGGCGTGGCAGGACTTCTGCTTGCAGGCATGTTCGCCGCCTTCATGTCGACACATGATTCCTATCTGTTGGCCTGGAGTGGCGTGTTCGTTCGCGATGTCGTTTCGCCGATCAAGGCGATGATGGAAGGCGCCCCTGAGGGACGCAGCGCCGACGATACATGGGGCGGCCTCAGCAGTGAACGGGAGATCTACTGGACGCGAATCTTCGTGATTCTGTTGGCGACATTGCTGGCGGGATTCGGCATGTTCTTCATCGATCGGCTGCCCGAAACAGCCTTCAAGTGGATGTATCTGACGGGCACGATTTACTTCGCCGGTACCGTGGGCACCGTCGTCCTCGGACTCTACTGGAGCAAGGCCAATCGCGTCGGCGCCTACTGTGCGCTGATCTTCGGTGGCATGGGGCCGATTAATTTCCTTGTCATGTCCATGGTACCCGAACTGGTACCGGCCTTCATGCAGAGCTTTGTGGAGAACTCGAATCTCACGGTCATGGCCAGTCTGATCATGGGTGCACTCGGGATGATCGTTGGCTCTTTGCTCACGCAAAAGAGCAATCCACCCCGCCCCCTAGACTTCAGCGATATGAAATAGGAGGATCGATCATGGACATTTCAAGTTGGCAGAGCACCTGGTATTTCATCTTCTTCTTCGCCAGTCTCATGTTTTACTGCACAGTCACCGTCGTCGCCTTCAAGGGTGTCGGTGACGTCGTGGCGATGATCAGCAAGATGATTGAGGGGCGTCGACAGTAGACGTGTTTGAGACATTTCGAACGTATCTCACAGGAGGGTCGGCTTGTCCGATCCTCCTGTTTTTTGGGATGATGATGGCCATGGCGACCCAGACCCGTGCAATAGATGAGCATCCGCGTCTGTTGGTGCGCAGCGATCAGTATGAGCAATTGCGCCGGCGAGCACAGACCGAACCTTGGCGCAGCATGCAAGAGGGGGTCCGCTCCTGCACGAGTCTCGTGTACACACCAGATGCAAGTATCTACGGTCAATACTCCAGTATCACCGCGGTGATGCGGCAAGCCGCCCTGGCAGTCATCCTGTATCCGCAGGACCGCCAACGCTATGTCGATCACATAGTAGATCAGCTGGCCCACTGGGACGATCTCAACGCAATCCGTCGACAACGCCCGAAGGCAGATTGGGCCAGCATGATCAATGGGGGGGACGCGTTCTTCACCTCCATTCTCGCCCTGGACATCATCCACGATGATCTGACTCCCGCGCAGTTGGTGACGATCGAAACGCGCCTGCAGACGTGGTACGAATACGAGAGAGACGAGGCGTCGGGTTCCTGGTATCTGGCCAAGTATGGCGCCATGGGTCTGTGGGCTCTGTATCTGAACGATCAGGATGCCTTCGAAGCACACGCTCGTGCCTACGATAAACGCCTGCGACAGCACTTCAGCGACGATGGCGTCGCACTCGTGGGTGGTAACTATGCCTCCGCACGACTCGCTGGAGGCGAACTCGCCAAGACCTACTTCATGGACGTATTGACCATCCATGGATGGTATGACTACTACGCCGATCCCTTGATGGGCGCCTTCTACGAGTGGTTCTACGCCGGCATGCTTACACCGACGAAACACTTCACCATCTTCCAGGATTGCCGCGAACTGGCACATTCCGGAACCCAGGGCATGATCGCCAATCATCGGGCGCATCGATTCTCACGAAAAGCTGCTGAACACGCCGCCTGGCTACAACCGCGCCCACCGACACCAGGCCTGCTCGGTTATGTGCTCATCGACAAAGCCTTGCCAGCGCCCCGCCCACCGCTGAGCCATCTGTGGATGTCCGGCTACGCGTCCCTATGGGAAGACGACGGGGAGGACGCACTCATGGCAGCGCTGTGGGCGACGAATCGTGCCTACCACCACGACCACTACGAGATTAACGCGATCCATCTGACCGGCTATGGCCAGACCTTGCTGCGCAATACGGGATACGAGGGTTGGGGGAACGCGCCCGCTGAGTTCAGTTGGCCCTATCTGAGTCGTTTCGATATCCGACCAGAGTGGGACTACGCCGTGGGAGGTAACATCGCCTATCTGGATCGCGACGAACCACACGTATCCAAGACGGGAGGTGGACTACAGGAAGGCATCCTGCAGCCGGTCGTCGATTATGTGGCTGGAGATGCAGCGGCGGCGGTGAAGGGTGGTCACCACGTGCGCAGTGTTGTGTTGGTAAAGGACCGGGAGAGTGATACGCTCCCCTACTTCCTGCTCATCGATGAGATGACACGGGAGGCTGCAGATGCGGTCGGCGGCAATGACTACGGTGACGGCGCAGACACCGCACAAGACGACTCGCTAAAGGATGCTGACCCATCCCCCACGCCTCTTCGTGTGGCTCTCCATCCGGCGTCCAATCACGAACAGGTCGTCACAGAGGGCACGAAGTACCGCTGGGCCTTCGATGATGATGTGTTCCTGACGATCTTCGTCGCCACACCGACCGCTGAGGGTACCAGACTCAAGCGCGGCGGCTTGTCCCAGTTTGAGCAGGCGCCGATGTATCTGCACGCCGAATTCGACTTCGACACCGAATCGACTCAGGCGCTGACCGTCCTGTTACCACACAGAGGAGTGGACACGACGCCCGCCATGAACCGAGTCGGGGCCCGAGGTCACACAGGGGTCGAAATCCGCCATAGTAGCCGAATCCGCGATCTGTCTCTGGTGAGCGATGGTGAGAGTGTCGCCAGACATGGTGATGTGGAGGCGCGCGGCCGTGCCGTGCTGGTGCGCCTGAGAGATGACGCGACCGTATTCTACTTCGCACGGCAAGCGCGAAGGCTGACGGCACCGGGGGCGATTGGATTCGAAGCGGATGAGCCCATCAGCATCGTCCTGCAGGGAGACTCAGGTCAGATCGAATCACCGGGCACGGACGTGTTGTTTATGACAACCCGGCCGATTCAACTCGATGGCGAGACCGTTGATCCGCAAGCAGTGGCACCACAGACGCAGGATCAGGAGACACCACGGGCGACAGGCCAGCTGATTCACATCACCGCAGGAACACATCAGATCAGTTTCGATCCGTAAAACGGAACAGCCCACATCGGCCAGCCCAGATCAGCCGGCCCAAGATCAGGCCCGACTAGGTTGGCATTGATACACCAACTCCGGAAACAATTCAGGCGTCCAGAAACGGCACAAGCGCTGGATGGTCGATCACCGACTGCACATCCCGCCAGGCCTGCAATGTCTCGGCCTCTGCCAACTTCGTCGGATCCGGCAGGAAACCGAAGTCCAGATACACCTTCACCGCCCAGGGTCGTCCAGAGGATGTGCCGAGCACCGCACCGGGATGGTGCTCGGACATGTAATTCATAGCCAACGTCATCATCGGTTTACTCAAGCCACGTCGCTGATGATCAGGATGCACGACGACCCAGTGAATCCGCCCGCGATCATTGGGCACGTCCGGTCCGGATTCCCACCAGCCACTGATACTGCCCACGGGCGTTCCTGCCTCGGTCTCGACAAACCACATCCGCTGCGGCAGCGCCGCCCGGTGCGCCCCGTACTCATTCTCGAACAGCTCATCCACGATGTTGATAAAAGGCTCCGCCGCCCGCTGAATGGCCATCCACACATCATCATCGCCGGCGCGATACCCGCGAAATCGATATCCCGCCGGCAGCGCCACCTGCGGCACGTCGGCGAAGCCGTCGCAGACCATCTGAACAGAGCGGGGCTGGTAGGTGATGTCGCTCAAAGGACCCTATTCTTTCCGTTGTCTGAAGAAGCTGACCATGCTCCCGCGGTTCACGAGGGCCGTCCATCACAAAGTACCCTGCCGGCGAGCACGATCCAACTCGCTCAAGTGGCTGGTGTTTCCCTGTATCTCTCTACGACTCCGAAACACAAAGGGAAGATGTGCAAGCGCACACCTTCCCTCTTCGCGAACGATATCGTAGTGGTTCTTAGAATCGATTCTTGATGTCGCCCCAGCTCTGTGTCTCGACAGCTGTCGGCGCCGCCGGCAGGATGACGGCATCGATGACATGGATGATGCCATTCGTGGCACCAATATCGACCTGCACGACATTGGCGCCGTCCACCTTTACGCCTGCATCAGAGACGCTGATTGTGATATCGGAGCCCCCGACGGAAGTGGCCGACGTCAAGGCAACCACGTCTGCTGAAGCGACGAGACCCGGAACGACATGATAGGTCAGGACTGAGACCAGCTGGGCCTTGTTGGCGGGATCCAGGAGACTCTCGACGGTTCCTTCCGGTAGTGCGGCGAAGGCCTCATCGGTCGGGGCGAATACGGTGAACGGACCATCACCTCGTAAAACATCCACCAGATCCGCGGCCTGCAGGGCTGCTACGAGTGTATTGAATGAGCCGGCGCCGATGGCGACATCGACGATGTCCGCGTCCTGTGCATGCGTCGGCTGACTGCTTAGACCAGCGGTGGCGAGGACGGCGAGGGCGAAACTGCGAAAGCGTGTCATCATCTGCTCCTTGGATGGGTGAAGTATTCCACGGTTCGTCTTACGGAGGAGATGATAGGGAATGTCTATTCTTTGTCAAAATATTGACTCAATGTTCTGTTTCTGATGTCGTGGAATATTCACCAACTATTGTATAAACTATGTATTGTCAATAACTTAGGGTTTCAATGTTTGATAATAGTTTTATTAGACATAATATAGACAATAGAGTATCTTGTTTTCTGAAGTTTGCTTTTGAACACCTCGACCTCAGCACTCCAAGATCCCGAGCCGAGATCGTCCCCTCACCTTTTCGAGGTGCCATGAAATTACCCACCCTCCTGTTGAGTTCCCTCCTCGTGACAGCGGAGAGGGCCATGTCTCTGAAAAAGCCGGGATTTGAGATCCTCTCACACGAGAGCGACTACCAGGTTCCCTTCGGCAGCAATGAGGCCGAGCGGAAGATGGAAATGGCCGCGCACGATGGCGGTCCGAACGTATTCGGGGCGATGGACAGAGCAACAATACCAAGCCCAAACCGAAGCACTGCTCGAGGCACTGAGAGTCGACGGGCTCGAGCCAGCGGGGAAGCCAATTCTAGCCCGCTACGACCCACCTTCATGCCTTGGTTTCTTCGACGCAACGAAGTGATGGTTGAGATCGAGTTCCATGCGACACAGTGAACCCACCAACGCCCTGGTCCCCTGGGCACTCCTCGAGCATATGACCGAGAGCGTCCTCGTAACCTCGCCGGACCTGGACCGCCCCGGGCCCGACATCCTATATGCGAATCCGGCTTTTGAGCGCATGACGGGATGGTCGCGAGAAGAAGTGCTTGGCAAGTCTCCACGAATCCTTCAGGGGGACAAGACGGATCTAAGTATCTTCTCAGATCTGCGCGCCACGCTGGAATCAAAGCGGCCGTGGCGTGGACGGACCGTCAACTACCGCAAGGACGGTTCGGAGTTCATCATGGAATGGTCGATCGTTTCGATCGTGGACGATCAAGGCAGAGCGGCATGCCATATGGCAGTACAGCACGATGTGACCGAGCGCGCCACCCTCGAGAACCACCTCGCCGCCGCTCGACAGGAAGAACACAGGTGGTTCGCGCAGCTGGAGGACACCAACCGGAAGTTGCGCCAGCTCAATGACGAGCAGCAGAAGACCTTGAATCTGTTCGTGAAGTACGTTCCTGAGCCAGTGATCCGACGCGGTCTTGAGGCAAGTCACACGTCGTTGTTTCACGGCGAGACCCTTGAGGTTGCCGTTCTCTTCTGCGATCTGCGTGGTTTTACGGCGATCAGTGAGTCCCTCCCCCCCGACGGTGTCGTCGCTCTGCTCAACACATACTACCGCCTGATGTCCGAAGTGATCACCCAACACGAGGGGGTGATCAACCAGTTCGTTGGCGACGAGATCTTTGTCACCTTCGGCGCCCCCTTGCCCTTGCGAGACAGCGCGGAGAAGGCCGCTTGTTGCGCGATGGCGATGGCGGAGCGCGTCCAGTCTCTGAATGAAAGCATGCAGCGCATCGTCGACGCAACGATCTACGCCGGCATTGGTGTGCACTTTGGCCCGGTTGTGGCCGGCAACCTGGGGACCCAGGACCACCTCTCCTACTCGATCACCGGAGACACAGTCAACACGGCCAAGCGGATCGAGTCACTGGCTCCGCCCGGGCAGAACACGGCGTTGATCAGCGATACGGTTTACGAGCGATTGCGCCTTGCGACCAGCGTCTCTCCACTGCTTCCCATTTCGGTCAAGGGGAAGGATCGACCTCTGTCGCTCTACCAACTAACCTCCATCGGCGAGAGTGAAGCGTGAAAGAGAAGACGAGGATTCTGCTGACCGGGTCGACGGGATATATCGGTGGCCTGCTGCGCACACAGTTGGAGACGCTGGATCATCTCCAACTTCGCTGTCTCATCCGTGACGGCCGTTCTGCAGGCTCCCCGAGTGCGCGCACAGAGATGGCCGTGGGCGATCTGCTGCAGCCGGATACCCTTGGCCCCGCCATGGTGGGCATCGACATCGCCTACTATATGGTCCACTCCATGGGATCTTCGGGCTCTTTCGAGGAGAAGGATCGGCGAGCCGCCCATCACTTCGGGGATGCCGCACGCCAGGCCGGCGTTCGAAGGATCATCTATCTCGGCGGACTCGGTGGTGGAGACAACCTGTCTGCTCATCTGCGCAGCCGGCAGGAAGTCGGCGCGATTCTTGCCTCATACGTGCCGACGCTGGAGTTACGCGCCTCCATCGTTCTTGGCTCGGGCAGCCTCTCCTTTGAGATGATCCGTGCCCTGGTCGAGCGTTTGCCGATGATGGTGACGCCGAAGTGGGTTGAGATTCAGGCGCAACCCATCGCAATCGACGACCTGTTGGACTATCTGTTGCAGAGCATGACCGTTCCCATCGGAAATGGCCGAGTCATTGAAGTCGGTGGCGCAGACCGTTGCTCCTATGGTGACTTGATGCGCGAGTATGGCAGACAGAGGGGGTTGTCTCGTGCCATGATCAAAGTGCCCATGCTCACGCCGCACCTGTCGGGCCTGTGGTTAGGACTTGTGACTCCCCTCTATGCCCGGGTCGGCAGGTCACTGATCGAAAGCACGCGTCACCCGACCGTCGTTGAGAACCCTGAGCCCGGCCAAACCCTGTTCGAGGTGGACTGTAAGGGGATGAAACAGGCCATCGCCGCAGCACTGGAGTACGAGGAGGCTCAGCCGCTGGCAGATGAGACCTGTCCGGTTGGAGAGCCGGATCATCCACCCATCGCTGGAATTCGTGTACGCAACCGCCTTTTCGACGATCGGTCGATCCTCGTCAACGTGTCCCCGTCGTCTGCCTTCGATCCCATTCGGCGGATCGGTGGTTCCACCGGATGGTATGCCTGGAATGGCCTGTGGGTGCTGCGAGGGTGGCTCGATCGTCTGATCGGTGGACGGGGAATGTCCCGCGGCAGACGGGATATAGAAGAACTTCGCGAAGGTGACGTGGTCGACTGCTGGCGAGTGGAGAAGATCGAGTCGGATCAGTGCCTGCAGTTGAGGGCCGACATGCGTTTACCCGGCAGGGCATGGCTTCGATTCAGCGTCGAAGATGTGGAGGGACGAACGAGGATCCGTCAGACGGCCATCTTTGATCCTCGAGGCCTTTCCGGGCTGGTGTATTGGATCTTGGTTTGTCCTTTTCACGCACTGGTGTTCAGGGGAATGCTGCGTGGCATCGCCCGAGCTTCGAGTTTGGCGCGGATCTGAGCGTGAACCTGCTTGGTGACAGGAAAGCCGCGCAGGAACAGAGCACCCAACCCCATCAAGACCGCAGGAACGATCCCATAGATCGACATCAGGGCTGACTGCACATCGCCACTGACCGATACCGCCGACGGATCATATCCGAATTCGGCGGGCAGGGCGGTGCCCAACAGGACACCCACGCCGAGGGCCAGTTTGATGACCATGCCCCAGACGGCGAAGAAGAGTCCCGATCGTTGCTCTCCACTTTCCAACGTGTCTACATCGATCACGTCAGCGGCGATAGAATTCGCAAGAAACAGGATCGATGCGAAGCTGGACCCTCGAATCACGATGTTGATAATCATGATCGTCGTGTCACCCTCGCGCAGAAAAGCGAGGGGAAGGCTCCAGGCGGCAAGCCACAAGGCGGCCACCGCCAGGGCGCGGTGCTTGCCGATTCGGATAGAGATGGCGAGCCAGACAGGCACCATGGCCAAGGTCGCCACGTTCTCGAGCAGGATCATCAGTGGAAATCGTGCCTCGTCACCCATCACATCAGCCAGCACCAGGCGGTGCAGCGTTCCCTGAATCACGACACCCGACACGAACAAGAACACACAGCCCACCATGCGCAGAAACGCGGGGTTGCGCGCTACGATGATCCAACCTTCGCGCGTGCTACGCGGCCCATGATCCAGTCTTTCAGGTGGGTGTTCGGGCGTGGTGAAAAGGCAGAGCCCCAGCAGGACCGGTAGGGCCAACACGATCGCCACGGCGACGGCGTGCAGCTGGACAGCCACATCGTTAACGCCCATTTCCACGAGCCAAACCAGACATGCGAGCAGAGCGACCTGCCCTGTCGTGGAGAGGGCCTCACGCCAGCTGGTTATGCGGGAGCGCTCGTCGTAGTCCGTCGACAGTTCTGCCCCCCACGCCTTGTGGGGCAGATCGATCATCGTGAATCCCAGATACAACAGGGCCGACCACCCTGCCAGATAAAGAGCCGAAGCTGTCTCCCCCGGCACGAAGATCTTCCATAGTGAGATCATGAACAGTGGCGTGCCAAGCAGCATCCACGGTTTGCGTCGTCCGAGGGGAAGTCGTAGCCGGTCGCTCAAGACGCCAATGGCGGGATCCGTGACCACATCCAGTAGACGTGATGCAGCCAGGGCCATGCCCACAGCCGCAAGAGGCAGGCCTAGCTGGTCGGCATAGAAGGCCGGTACAAAGAGAGCCATGGGCAGAGCGGCGACGGATGTGATCAGGGAGGGTGCCGAGTACGCCGCAAGAGGCAGGGCCTTCCAGCGGGCCGGCTTGACCATCAGGTCGTCCGGGGAGGACGCGGCACCAGGAGCGCAGTCCGGGCACGATATGCACGGTACTCCGCCTCGTGCCCCCACTTCCTCTCGCCTCGTGCGGTCAGCAGCGGGATCCCACTGATGCGCGTGAGCAGGAGGTAGACGAACACGGGTGATATCAAGGTCAAGTGTTGCCAACCAGTGAGCGTCGGAAACGCCACGATCGCCACGCCGATCCACAGTGTGATTTCACCGAAATAATTGGGATGCATGGACCACGACCACAGACCGTGTTGGATGAAACGATCACGGTTTGCTGGATCGGCGCGAAACGCTGCCTTCTGCCGGTCAGCGACGACCTCGATCCCGAAGCCCGCCAGCCAGACCAATGTTCCCACGACAGCGAACGCGCCAAGTGGCACGTGCTGAGTGCTCGTCATCGCCGCCAGGGCACCGGCGAGGGTGAGCAGAACCCACAGGCCCTGGAGGGTCCACGCCAGCAGGAATCGATGGAAGCTCGTTTTGATCTGATCGAAACGACCATCTGAGCCTTCGCGACGAATGCGTCCGAAGAGGTAACTCGCAAGACGCATCGCCCATATGATGATCATGCCGCCAAGAATCAGCGATCGTGGCTCCAGCGGACCGGCCAGACCGAGGGCCAACGCCGTGACCACGGCGTAGGTGAGGCCGCCTGTCAGGTCGAAGAAGTGTTCGGTTCTGCCGCGGAACGCATGTACGAAGACGAGCCAGTTCAGCGCGAAAGCAACGATTCCGCACAGGGCGAACAGGGGCAGACCGCTCGTGGTGACAACACCCTCCTGGCTGCCCGCCCACGAGATGCCGGCCCCTGTCAGTACGATGACAGGAAGGCCGATCAGACTCTGGCGTTCGGCGGGATTCATGCCGTTGCCTCGAGGGTCTGGCTGGCTGGGAAGCTTTCGTCCAGCACCTGCCTTCGGAAGCGGAAGATCTGCTGCAGTTGTCGACGGACGAACAGCCAGTGTGCCAGTCGGCCCAACCACCCCAAAGGCAGGGCATAGTGCACGATATCTTCCACTTCAACCCCATCATCGACCGCGGTGAATCGATGCTCGTGGTACCAGAGCCGATACGGACCAGATCGCTGTTCGTCGACGAAACGAGATGGGGCTTCCACGTGTTTGATCTCCGTCCACCAGCGGAGGCGAACCCCAGGAGGCACCCGCAGACGGTAGCTGATGAAAAGCCCCGTGTGAATCTGTGAGGCGACGGGTGATGTGATCACGAAGTCCATATCGGACGGCGTGATGTGCTGAAGATTCCTCGGATCAGAGAAGAACGCCCACGCCGTGTGGATGTCGATGGGCAGGGTTTGCGTGGTACGAAGCTGGTAGATGTGCACGATGGTCCTCTGTTCACGATGGGCAGGTGGACTTGATCTGTTGATAGGCGGACAGAGCCCGTTGCCTGGCTTGTTTGTGGTCGACAATCGGCGCCGGATATGTGTCACTGATGCCGGCCTCAGCTCGTTCAACGGCGGGCGCATTCCATGGTTCGTGCACCCAGCGATCTGCAAGCCCGGAAACTTCGGGAACCCACCGCCGGACATATCCGCCGGCAGGGTCGAAGCGTCTTCCCTGTGTAACGGGATTGAAAATGCGAAAGAAGGGTGCTGCATCGACGCCACACCCCGCGGTCCACTGCCACCCCATGGTGTTGTTGGCCAGATCGGCATCCACCAGGGTGTCCCAGAACCAGGCAGCCCCCCCCTGCCAGGGCTGCAGCAGATCCTTCACGAGAAAGGATGCGACAATCATGCGTACTCGATTGTGCATCCATCCCGTCTCCCAAAGTTGCCTCATGCCCGCGTCGACGATCGGATAACCCGTGCGGCCGACCTGCCAGCGCCGAAGCAGGCGTGGGTTGGGTTCCCAGGCGAACCTCTCAAACTCCGGTCGCAGAGGCGTGTCAATCATGGTCGGGTGGTGCCACAGCACATGGTGGGCAAATTCACGCCACGCGAGTTGGCGCAGCCAGGGCTCCGCCTTCGAACCGGCCGCGCGAAGCCCCCACCACCATGCTTGACGAGCGCTGATCTCGCCGAAGTGTAAATGAGGCGAGATAGATGACGTGCCCTCCACATCGGGGAGATCGCGTTTATCGTCGTAGGCCGTCACCGAATCGGTAAACCTCTGCAGTCGGGTATGTGCTCCTTCTTCACCCGGTGTCCATTGTTCCTGCAGCCCATCAGTCCAGCTGCTGGTGGGCAGCAAGTTCAGAGAGGCGAGTGCTTCAGACGACGGCCAGGTGGCAGGGCTGGTGATCGCCGGCGCCGGCAGCGGCTCGTCTGGCGGGTCCTGACGACGCAGGGCCTTCCAGAATGGCGTGAAGACCTTGTAGCCCGTGTTCGCCTTCGTCAGATGGATCGTCGGTTCGTGGAGCAGGGCGCCCTCGCTGGAATGGGCCGCGAACCCGGACTCCTGCAGTGTAGCGCTGACGATCTGATCGATGCCCACCTGCGCGGGCTCGACGATGCGATTCCACCTGACCCCATCGGCCTTTGTCTCACGCAACAATTGGGTCAATGCCGTCGGGTATTCCCCCCTGCGGATCACCAGCCTCGAACCCTGACTACGCAGCTGGTTATCTAGCGAGGCCAGCGAATGATGAAGCCACCAGTCCGATGCTGAGCCCGTTGCACTGGGCGCATGGAGACCGCCGGTTTCAGTGTCGGAATGGATGTAGACAGGGATGACCTCACCTGACCCAGCCGCCGCCGACAGGGCGGCATTGTCTTCTAGGCGCAGGTCTCGTCTCACCCACCACAACCAGCGGCTCATCCACTGCTCGCAGAAGCGTCCGAGCCGTGCGAACTGCCCACAGGCTTCAACCGGTAGTGGGCAACGCGCCACTCCTGGCCCTTCCTGTGACCGAACGTGCCGGCACAACCCATGAAGAAGAGCCGCCAACGCTGCAGCCATCGGCGAGCCTCATTCTGCCCGTACGTCGCGGCGAGAATCGGCAACACGTCCGCTCGCTGCTGATCCAGATTCTCGAGCCAGTGATTTGCCGTGCGTTCATAGTGATCACCGTCCACACTCCACCGCTGCTCGAGTTGCATGTGATCCTGGAACTGTAGGAGCAGATCATCCGACGGCATCATGCCGCCGGTGAAGAAGTGACGAGCCATCCAGTCACTCGGCCCACGATCCTCGTAGAGATATGGGGAGTCGCGATGACAGAACACGTGCAGAAACAGGCGGCCCTCGGGTGTCAACCAGTTTGCGATCCGTGCCAGCAGAGCCGGCCAGTTGCGCATGTGTTCGAACATCTCCACCGAAACGACACGGTCGAAAGCACCCTCAGCGATCTGCTCATGCGATTGGGCGGCCAGGTCGTTGGCGTCTGCCGTCAGGATCTGAACATTGGTCAGCCCCAGGGCTTGGCATCGGCGACCGATGTGCTCTCGCTGCGAATGCGAATTCGACACTGCGATGATTCGGCTCTGTGGGTAGTGAGTCGCCATCCACACGGTAAGTGAACCCCATCCACACCCGAGTTCGAGGATGTCTTGGCCGTCGACGAGATCCGCACGCTGACAAGTCAGCTCGAGCATCGCCGCCTCCGCCTGGGCCAGTTCCTCGTCGCCTTTCGGATAGTAGCAGCACGAATACTTGAGATGAGGACCCAGGACCCGCTCGAAGAAACCCGCCGGCACCTCGTAGTGCTGTTGGTTGGCCTCTGTTGTGGCAATGGCGACGGGCGACACACGGAGACTTTCGGCGAAGGCGGCATTGATCGCCTCGTGCGGACCGTCGGGCAACGATCTGCGCCGTCGGCGAACCAGTTCACGGATACCGGCTCGCACAGCGACATCCGGAACCCAGCCACGTTCCACTGCATCGAGTGTTCTTTTCATTGAAGCCCCTGTATCAGCCAAGTCGTAGCGAATGGCAGGATGAGAATGATCATGACGTCGGTTGTACGTCCCACAACGGATCCGGTTCGTGCGCAGTTCCTCTCGCCAACACGAGTTGAACGTTGGACGTGTAGCGCTCGCTGAAGCCGGCCTCACAGTAGGCCAGATAGAAGTCCCACATGCGCACGAAACGATCGTCAAAGCCGAGATCAGCCACATCGCTCAGTCGACTGAGGAATCTCCGCCGCCACTCGCGCAGTGTTCGTGCGTAGTGCAGACCAATGTCTTCGACGTGGGCAAAGCGCAGATCCGTCGTCTGCACTGCCGCCGCGACGGAACCGATGGAGATCAGCGTGCTGCCGGGAAAGATGTATCTCTTGATGAAGTCGACGGATCGCAGGTGACGTGCAAAGGCCCACTCGGCGATGGTGATGCCCTGCAGCAACATCCGCCCGTGGGGCTTGAGCAAGGCGGCACAACGCTGGAAGAATGTCGGGACGTATTGGGCACCCACGGCTTCGATCATCTCGATAGAAACGATCTTGTCGTATTCACCTGTCAGGTCGCGGTAGTCCTGCAGCAGGACCGTGACTCGATCAGAGAGCCCCGCCTCCGCAACACGTTCGGTGGCGAGGTCATACTGTTCCTGAGATATCGTCGTCGTCGTCACGCGGCAGCCATATATGGCTACAGCATGCAGGGCGAATCCACCCCAACCGGTACCGATCTCCAGCACGTGATCGTCGGCAGACAGGTCCAGCTTCTGGCAGATGCGGTCGAGCTTGAAGATCGACGCCTCTTCCAGCGTGCTCTCGGGGTCTGGGAAGATGGCCGACGAATACATCATGCTCTCATCGAGGAAAAGCCTGTAGAACTCGTTGCCAAGATCATAGTGGGCGGCAATGTTGCGGCGGCTTCCGTGCCGCGTGTTGCGTCGAAATGCGTGATAGAGATGTGCCGCCGGTCGAAGGAGTCGGGTCATCCATGGATTCTCGGTCCCGTGAGACTGGCCGTGGCGAATGAGGATTCGGCACAGGGCGACGAGATCATCACAGGTCCATTCGCCCGCCATGAGCCCTTCCGATGCACCCAGATTGCCACCGATCAGGATCCGTCGATAGACCAAGGGATGGTGAATGTGGATCGTCGTCGTCAACCCATCTGCCGGCCGACCAAAACAGCGACGTTCTCCACCTTCGACAATGTGGATGAGCCCGTGATCGAGGGCTTCCAACGAACGCAACACAAGACGCCGAGCAACGGCGTGGGCGGGATTCGATCTCGTTAGACTGCGGTCATCTGTCGAGTACGAGAATGTTTCCGAGGTCCAGGGTGCGGGAAGGTTGGACATCTCTTGCTCCAGAGTCGAAAGGCCTGCCAATAGATGGCGGCCATCACTTGCACGGTCATCAGTGGAAAGCGCAACAGAGCCAGGCCCAGCTGCGGTGAGGTCAAAGGTCTCCGCGTCAATGACATGGAAGCGTCAAATGCCTCCTGCCCATCGGCGTCGATGTTGGTCATGTGAACGGCGAGGCGCTCCTCGGGTGGTGTGAAACGCCATCGATAGGAGTGTTCCATGGGCAGGAACGGGGATACATGGAAGCGTTTGGCAAAGCCAAAACGCATTTCCTGCAGTCTCTTGTCCTGGGGGACATCCAGCACGTAGCAGAATTGCTCTCCCCACGGCGTGTTGTTGATCTCTGCGACGACGTGCTCAACACGGCTTCCTGTAGAATCGAAGCAGTAGTAGAAGCTCACAGGGTTGAATCGGTGGCCAAAGCAAGCCAACTGGGTCAGGAGGCGAATGGGGCCTGACGGGCGATGTCCTGATTGCTCCTCTACAAGGTCTGCCACAGCCTCGCGAAGGGGCTGTGTCTCAGGACCCAGGTGATCACGGCGTCGAAACACTGCCAGAACACCCCGCTTGGCAGAGAAGAGCCAACAGCGGTCAGCGAGTTCATCGATCTCGTCCAGATCGAGATAGGCCATGAACAACCGGTAACGGAAGCGGTGAAGGACCGGTGTGTATCGCCGATGGCGAACCCAACCCTCAAACAGGCTGCTGTGGAGACGTGCTGTCATCAGATCGTCGGCTCACCGAAGCGCCGGGTGACTTCCAGGGCGCTGACGACACCATCTTCGTGGAAGCCGTATCCCCAGTAGGCACCGCAGTAGTGTGTGTGACGAACACCGCAGATCTCATGACGCCGCCGCTGGGCACTGATGGAGTCGAGTGTGTAACGTGGGTGATGGTAGACGATCTCCTTCAGTACGCGTCCCTCGTCGACGGCTTCGACACCGTTGAGGGTGACGCAGAACGTCTCGGGTGCCTTCAGACTCTGCAGCAGGTTCATGTTGTAGGTGACGGAGACTCGATCCTGCTTCTTGGCGGGGACGTGGTAGTTCCAACTCGCCCAGGCCCTGCGTCGTCGGGGCAGGACTTTCTCGTCCGTATGCAGCAGCACGTCGTTCTTCTGATACCCAAGTTTGCCCAGCACATCTTTTTCCGTTGGCGTCGGATCGCTCAGAAGCCGAAGAGCCTGATCGGAGTGCAGGGCCAGGACCACATCGTCAAAGCGCTCGGGATAGGTATCATTGGCCGTCACAATCTGAACACCCGCTTCATCGCGACGAATAGATGTAACCGGCGTCCGCAGCCTAATGTCATTTCGGAAAGGTTCGATCAGTCGTTCCACATACGTGCGCGAACCATTTTCGATCACACGCCACGCAGGTTTCTCCGTCGAAAGAAATCCGTGATTGTGGAAGAAGTGCGCGAAGAACCTCGCTGGAAATGCATACATGTCATCGGCGGAGGCAGACCAGATGGCCGCTCCGTAGGGGATGAGGTGATCCTCGATGAAGGGCCGGGAGAACTTCTTGCGATCCAGATACTCTCCGAGTGTTGTGCTGTCATCACCCCCCGACTCCAACAGTTCGGGAGCTTCGCGGTAGAATCGAAGCACGTCTAGCAGCATTCGATAGAAGGAGGGTCGCAGAGCATTTCGCTTCTGAGCAAAGAGACGACGCATCCCTGACGCTCCGTACTCAAGGCCGCTTTGCAGCGACTTCACACTGAAACTCATTTCCGTGGGCGCGCTGGCGACACCTAATTGCTGCAGAAGGGAGACGAAGTTTGGATACGCCTTGGGGTTGTGCACAATGAATCCCGTATCGACGTCCCAACGCCCACTCTCAACATCCACCGCGACGGTGTTCGTGTGGCCACCGACGTAGCCAGCTGCCTCGAAGACGGTCACATCATGCTGGCGTCGAAGCAGGTAGGCGGCGGTGAGCCCGGCGATGCCGGTTCCGACAATGGCAATTCGCTTGCGAGCGGTGTGAATCATGGTCGGTCTCAGTTCGCCGACCAATCGAGCAAGGACTTGCCGTGGACTTGCTCGAGTCGAGACAGGGCTCGATTTCGCAATTGTCGAATGCGTTCGCGAGTAAGACCCAGCTCGTGGCCGATCTCCTCAAGGGTTTTGGGCTCTTCGGCGTTCAGACCGTAGTAGGATCGCAGGATCTGCTCCTCCCGGCGATCGAGCCTCGCCAGGCTGCGGTAGATCGCCTCGTCACGCTGCTGTCCTTCGAAATCCTCTACCGCATCAGCAGTGGCTTCCTTCATGTGGATGACGTCCAACAGGGTCGCACCATCCGGATTGATGGGCGCGTCGAGGGACAGGTCGCGGTGGGCGGCGGACAGAGCATTACCCGTTCGAGGAGCACTCATGCCACTTTGTTCTGCCGCATCTTGGTAGCTGACATTCCTCCCTGCCTTCTGGCTCAGAGCGTCGGCGCCTTTTTCCAGCGTCCTGAGATCCTCCAGACGATTCATCGGTGTGCGGATGGAACGACGATCTTCGGCGAGACACTTGTGGATGGCTTGACGAATCCACCAGACCGCATAGGTGATGAACTTGAAACCTTTGTTCTCGTCGAAGTGATCGATGGCCTTCATCAGGCCCACATTCCCCTCAGCTACCAGTTCGAGAATCGACGGGCCTTCGGCTCGCACATAATCGTTGGCGACCCGCATCACGAAGCGGAGATTCGCCTCGACCAGTGGGCGCCGCGCGGAATCGTCACCGTTGCGCAGGCGGGTAAACAGTTCGAGCTCTTGTTGACGGCTCAGGGGAGCATGGTCTCGAATTTCTCGCCAGTAGAGGTCGAGAAGCTGCTCTTCGCTGGAGGTGGTGGAACGGCTGCTCATGGAATGGGCTCCCACTGAATGAGATGACTGCGCCATGAATCGAAACGACGAACAGGATGTAATGTATCTTTTGTCTATGTTTTGTCAATCTTTTGTTTATCTTTAGAGAAAACATGTAGACAACATTGGATTTCGTCTTCGCCCATCCTCTTCTCTTTGAGGCCTTGTTTAATAGTTGTCTACTTAACGTTGACAGCAGATCCGCGCTCGGTAGATTGAGCGCGAGACCGGTTTCCCGATCACCAACAACGGATCTGAAGACTGAATTGACCGGATTTGCCATACGAGTCGTAGCGCGTCGCACAGGTCTGTCACCACACGTCATTCGCGTGTGGGAGCGCAGGTATAGTGCCGTACAACCCCAACGAACTGAGACCAATCGACGGCTTTACAGTGAAGCTGATATCGAACGACTCAGGCTACTGAGCGCGGCCACCCATGCCGGCCACAGCATTGGCCAGATCGCTCAACTCGAGACGGGGCAGTTGCAGGACCTGGTGCACCAGGATGCACCTGGCGAACTGAGCACACCTCAGCCGCAGTCCGATGACGACGAACCTGCAGCCATTGTGGCCAGAGCCCTGGGCGCTGTGCATCAGTTAGATGGCGAATCGCTTGAGAAAGAGCTGGCTCACGCAGGTATTCGACTCAGCCGCATCCGACTGTTGGAAGAGGTGGTCGTACCGCTGATCTGCCAGGTCGGAGAAGCGTGGCACCAGGGATCACTGAGGATCGCAGAGGAACACCTGACCAGTGCCACGATCCGCAGTTTTGTTGGCCGTTTGCTCGCATCGGATCGCCCCAATGCGGGTGCACCGACAATCATCGTCACGACACCCACCGGTCAGAGTCACGAGATCGGCGCGTTGCTGGCAGCAGCGTCAGCGTCAGCTTGTGGCTGGAAGGTCGTCTACCTCGGGCCTCAGCTACCGGCGGAGGAGATCTGTGCCGCCGCCCTGAGGCACAGTGCTCGTGCCATTGGCCTCAGCGTGGTGTATCCAGAGAATGACCCGCTGATACCAGGTGAGCTTGAGCTCATCAGGCAGGGTGTCGGCGTGGGGGTGGATATGCTGGTTGGGGGGCGCGTCGCAGCGGCGTACGGTAACGCGCTGCAAGAGGCGGGGGCCATCCTGGTGCAGGATCTGGCGCATCTGCGCCGCCATCTGACGGGTGCTTCGAATCCCAACCAGCGTGTAGCCTAGACCGAGCAGAGACTCACCCGTCTCCGCTCAACTCAAGAACAGCTCGCCGCACGCAGAAGTTGTCACTGCCAGAAAACACCATCCACACCTCGCGTCCATCCTCGCTGGACCACTTCGGCGGCAGGTGCCCCAGGTCACCCGGCCCAATGTCCCACTGATCGGTGAAGAACACCGTCGTCCATGGCCCCCAGGGCTCAGGCGCATCGTAGAGTCCGAAACCACCCTCGAAGCGCGTATCCGTGTCGTCTTCACCCGTCAACTGCTGCCACAGCATATAGCGACCGAGTTGCGGGTGGTAGCTGATGGAAGAGCGGCGACACTGACCCTCGTGTGAAAACACGGGGCCGCGATCCTCGATCGATGGCGACCACACCGGCTCGCCCCGGTCATTCACTTCCACGAAAAATTCGTATGCCCCCGGATCGGCGAGTTTCTCCTTCGGCACGCGGCCCAACACATAGTGGTCGGCCTGCACATAGGCGCTCGGATCGTCATGGGACGTGACGTAGACGAAATCGTCACGCGCATCGGCGTAGTCTCTGCCGAAGTCGATGAAGGACACGTGTCCAAGCTCAGCGAAGGACCAGTCCGCCCACGACCAACTCTTCATGTGATCGGTGGACCATCCGAGACGACTCGTATGGCCATCATGGTCGGCATTGCGTACGAAGATGTAGATCACCCCATCGATGCAGAGCAGACCACTGGACTTCTCCCCCTGTCGGCCCGAGCCGAGGCGCTCACCGTCGGAGCGGACATTGCGGGCAACAAAGTCAGAGGCCCCCCCGGTGACGACGCCGAAACCCATACTCAGTTTGTGATCGAGTTGGGGCTCAAAGCCATAGCCATCCCCATAGGCCGTATAGAGATGGCCATCGTCAGCCCACGCCAGAGGCCAGTTATCGGAGCCATCCTTGCGACGTCCTCCCATGGCCAGCCGACGAGTCTGCCCAGGCGGATCCCATGTAACGCCGGTGATCCGCTCGCTCGCTGGCTGCTGTGATCGCAGTCGGCAGGCGGCGACGACGGGGGTAAACAGATGCTCCACCAGACCTCCCCAGAACATGCGATCTGCATCGGCTTCGAGGACTGAGCCATTGCGTACGACGACCAGTTCGAGACTCGGGATAGCGAACAGGACCTGGTTGCCCGCGCCTGCTCCGGCGACGGCGTCACGCGGGACGCCGGCCCAAGCCCCGTCGGCATTGGTCCAGAATCCAAGACCGGATCCGGGTGCAGATGGATCTTCTTTGCGCTCCTGTTCGGGTATGGGCATGCCGGCGAATTCGAGCGATTGCCGCAGCACAGCAGGGCTGATCAGCTGCCGGTCTTCCCACACGCCATCCTGGACCAGCAGTTGGCCAACCCGTGCCGCTGCCCGCGCTGTGAAAGAACCGCCACCCCAGTTGGCGACCAGCGGCAGCCCTTCGACCTCGTAGATGCGGCTGTAGCCGATGCTGCAGTCGACATCCTGGCGTAGGCCCAGCGGTTCGAACAGTCGATCAGCCAGATAGGTGCGAATGTCTGGCAAACCCGCCCGTTGCAGAGCCACCGTGACACACCACGACAACATCGCCATGCCAGGATTCGAATAGGCATACTGGCTCCCCGGAGAGAACATGATGGGGGCCTGATCGCGTGCGGCGAGAAAGGGACTGATATCCTCGTCGCGAGAATGGGCCGTGTTGGTGCCACGCCAGAAGGCCCCTTTCCAGCCGGGCAATTCCATGTGGTCATCGATAAGGGCGGCGCCCTCTCGTTCCGCTTGAGCACGATCTGCATCCGATGGTTCGGCGTCTTCGACACCCGAAGTGTGGGTCGCCAGATGCCTGATGGTCACCGTCGCCTTGAGCGAATCCTGCGCCCAGGAGGGGACGAATTTCGACACCAGATCATCCGCTTCGAGCAGACCATCATCGATGGCCAAGGCCAGCGACATTCCACCGACCAGCGTCTTGGCAAGCGACGCCGTGTGGTGCGGCCGGGCCGCATCGAACCCGTCAGCATAACCTTCGAAGACTAGCTCTCCCCGCCGGGCCACGACGAGTGTCTTCGTGCCTCGCTGACACAACACATCCCACATCGCCTCGAGTCTAGCCGTCGACAGGCCAACCGACTCGGGTGTAGCGGCGGGCCAGGTTAGAGGCTCAGCCATGAGAAGCACTCCACGGTTTGGAGAGAGTCGTTGTAGAGAATGACAGAGGAAACGGCGAAGGTCAGGAACCGGGTTGCGGCAACAGGGCTTGATTCAGACTCGACGACACGACGGGTGCTTCCTCAGCTGTTTCCCACTCCGTCGTTGGCCACCAGCGTGTTGGTGGCGGCACCGTCGCCGGCTCGACGCTCTGCCCCGGCTGTGGTGTCGCCACAGTCACACCGAAGCGCTGTGCCGCAATCATTACCCGCTCGACAGGTTCCGTCCAGCTATGCAAGGCGAGATCGAAGGTGCCCCAGTGGACGGGAATCATCACCTTGCCGCCGACCATCACATGCGCCTGCACCGCCTGCTCTGGCCCAACATGCACGTCGCGCCAAAGTTGGTTGTAGGCACCCGACTCGATCATGGTGGCGTCGAAAGGACCGAGCCTGCGGCCGATCTCGTGAAATCCCGGGAACATCGCCGTATCACCACTGTAGTAGATGCGATGGGCTGGCCCAATCAGGGCCCACCCGGCCCAAAGAGTCTGCATGCGATCCGTCATCAGCATCGAACGACCGGAGAAATGCCGCGCCGGTGTCGTCACCAGACGCAAGTCTCCTAGCTGATACTCGTCCCACCAATCGTGCTCGATGATGCGCTCAGCGGGTATCTGCCAGTGTTCGAGATGCGCCCCCACCCCGAGAGGAACAAGGATCGGCACATCGGTGTCGATGAGTCGCCGGATCGTCGGCATGTCCAGGTGATCGTAGTGGTCGTGGGAGATGAGGACAGCATCGAGAGGTGGCAACTCATTCCAGGGCAGCGGTGGTTCGTGGAATCTCTCTGGGCCCATCCAGGTGAAAGGTGAAGTGCGCTCTCCCCAGACGGGATCAATGAGAATTCGATAGCTGTCGATCTCAACGAGCAAGGTCGAGTGTCCCAACCAGGTGATGCGCAAACCACTCGCCGGTGAGGACTCAAAATCACTGGCACTGCGCCGCAGAATGGGTGGCGGACTGGCCGGTATGGAGTAGGGGCTGCTTCCCGTAAACCAGGCAACCGTTGCCGGCCATAGTGCGGGCTCTTCGCTTGGCAGAGAGTTGGCGAAATGCTCGCCTGTCCATTGGGACGACACCTGCATACGTGCCAGTCGTTCGCCGACTGCACCAGCCCCCATCGCACCCAGACCACTGAGATAGCCAACGACCACCAAGACGACGATCAGCAACACGACGACGCCGACATAGCGCAACACGCGCCGTAGTCGCAGCTGACTCATCTCGCCCCTCCTACAAGAGCTTCCACCGACCCTGAATCCTTCATCAGTTCCTCATACAGTTGTGCCTGCTGTCGCTCGGTGGACTGAGGGTCAAAGTGACTCTGGGCGTAGTCTCGTGCTCGTTTTCCGAGATTTTCTCGTAAAACGTCGTCCTCGAAGAGTTGTTGAAATCCTTCGGCGTACCCTTGGTGCGTATTCGGCACCCGTAGTACCCAATCTCCCTCGAGTTCTGGCACAGGCATCGCCTGATCATCGTTGATCACGATGGGCAGCCCCAGCCACATGGCTTCCATCACGGTCTTGGGAAACTCCGGATAGTCGGTGTGCACGGCGAAAAGGTCGTGGTCACGCAACATCTGGCAGACCTCTGCATTCGGCATCGACTTTTGCAGACGCACTCTGGCACCCAGATCCTGAGAGGCGACCCTTCTTTGCAGCGCATCGTGATGCGTGCCATCACCGATCATCAGCAGCTCTGCATTGGTTGACTTCACGGCGTCGATGATGTGAGTCGGATACTTGCGCTCCAGCTGCCGGCCGACGCTGATGATTCGTGGCGGTGCGTGCAGCTGGTAATCAGTCTTGGGCTCATTCTGCTCCGGGGCGATGACGTTGTGAATCTTCTCGATCCTGCGTGCGCCGTTGCTCTCGGCATATGGGCGAATCGAGTCGTAGACGATGATGACTGCGTCCGCATGCGTAATGGCCAGCCTTGCGTAGCCTTTCTCGATCTCCAGCATCGCCCGCACCGCCCCCCACGGGATATGTCTGCGCCCGTCATCGCGCTGTGTGTGCAGGGAGACGATGTGAGGGATGCGGAGTGACTTCTTGACTGCATGGCCAAGGAAACCGGTCAAGCGATCCCCCGTGCGCACCACATCTGGCTGAATTCTTCTCGCCAGATCGATCGCTCGTCGTGCGAGTCTACCCTTCGTCAGGGGCGTCAGCGCCATGTTCAGACGATCATCCCCGGACCAAAGCCGATGCACATGCACCATCGCGTTGCCCGCCATGATCTGCACCAGGGCCGGATCGACCAGGTCATTGCTCGTTGTCAGCAGATGCACCTGGGTGAAGACATTCCCCGGATTGTAATAGCGGGGAATCATCTCGCCCTTGCTCACAAGCAGACTCAGACGGTCTGCAATGATGAACAGCAATGTGCGCTCAGTTGCCATCGTTGCCCTGGTAGGTCATTTGAATCCCTGGTGTGGAATCTTGAGTGTGCAAAAAATGTTGCCAGCGCCAATGTCGCCCTCCCATTGGCAGAGCGCCATGCTCAAGGCGGGCTGGGTACCCAGGGATTTTGCCATCTTGGAGCAAGTCACCCGGATAAGATACCTTCTGTCCTATTGGATATCACAATGCCAGGTCAGATATCACAACGCCGGGATGATTGCATGACAACGGCCCTGCCAACGGTGGGCTTCATCGGTCTGGGTATCATGGGCGAACCCATGGCGACCCGCGTCCAGGCAGCGGGATACCCCTTGGTCATCGTCGACTTCGAGCCACCTCTGCCATCACAGCTCATTGAGGCAGGTGCCACCGTCTGTGCCTCGAACAAAGAGGTTGCGGAGCAATCGGACGTCGTCATCCTGATGGTGCCCGATACGCCTGACGTCGAGACGGTTCTCTTCGCCGCAGATGGTGTTGCCGGCGGGCTGAATCAGGGCAAAAGCGTCGTCGACATGAGCTCCATTTCACCTACGGCGACGGTCGACTTTGCCCGACGCATCAATTCCTTGGGCTGCGACTATCTCGATGCCCCCGTTTCGGGTGGTGCGCCTCGTGCTGTCACGGGTGAGCTGACCATCATGGTCGGGGGTCCACAGGTGAGCTTTGAGCGCCTACTTCCCCTATTGTCGACGATGGGGTCAACGGTGACCCTCATTGGTACTCGCAATGGCGATGGGCAGGTGTGCAAAGTGGCCAACCAGATCATCGTCGGCTCCACAGTTCAGGCAGTAGCCGAGGCCCTGTTGTTCGCCTCGAAGGCCGGGGCCAATCCGCTCAAGGTACGAGAGGCACTCATGGGTGGTGCAGCCGGGTCGCTTATCCTTGAGAACCACGGCCAACGGATGCTCGATCGTGATTTTGATGCCAGTTTCCGCGTAGAGCTACAGCGCAAGGACCTCGGCCTCGCCGTTGAGGCGGCACGAGAATTGGGACTCGTGCTGCCCAATGCGACGACTGCCTGGCAACTCTACAATTCATGTGTTGCTCGTGGAGAGGGTGGAGAGGATCACATTGCCATTCTCAAAGTGCTGGAAGACCTGGCCCAGCATACACTAACCGACGACTCCGACTAAGGGCAGATGCCGATGCGCATTCTCGCTTACAACATTCGCCATGGCGCAGGAATGGATCTTGCCGTCGATCTACCGCGTCTTGCGGCGGTCATAAATCCCCTGCAGGCAGATGTCGTGCTGTTGCAGGAAGTCGACAACGGCGTGCGGCGCAGCGGTGGCGTAGATCAGATGGCCGAGTTCGCTCAGCTGACAGGTATGACGCCGTATTTCGGCAAGTTCATGGACCATGACGGTGGTGAATACGGGATGGGAATCCTGACACGTGAACCCGCATTGGAGTTCGCCGCACTTCAGTTACCTGCAGGAGAGGAGCCGCGCTTCTCACTGTGGGTTCGTACCGCGAGTGCTGTCTTTGTCGGTGTGCATCTGTACCGGACCGAACAAGAACGACTGGCACAGGCGCAACGCTTGATCGAGACCTTTGCCGACGAAGAAGGACCCGTTATTGTCGCCGGTGATTTCAACTCAGAGCCGAATTCGGTCGTCATGGAAGCCCTGTCCTGCCACTGGCAGATTGCGCCAAAGGCGTCACCCACTCTGACATTCCCTGCAGATGAGCCGTCAAAGGAGATTGACTTCATTCTATATCGGCCCGCCGATTCCTACGAGATCGTCGAGTCGCGTGTAGTCGATGAACGCCTCGCATCCGATCATCGTCCCGTTCTGCTTGAATTGCGCCCCAAAGGCACGATTTCTTGAAACGCCGCCGAGACAATTCGGCTGATGTGGCGCGACGCCTTGGTACATCTGAGGCACGATATCGCACCCTCGTCGAGAACCCCAATCTCGGCGTTTTCCTGATGGACTGTCAGGGCAATTACTTGTTCGTCAATTCGAAGATTCAGGAGATGACTGGCTATACGCCGGAGGATTTCGTCAAGAATCCCCGTATTGGATTTACCCTGACCCACCCCGAGGATCATAGTGTGGGCATGCGGGCTTTTCGCAATGCCCTCCTCGGGCGTGCTTCGCAGCACAACGAGTTCCGTCTCATGCACCGCAACGGTGAGTCACGATGGACAGCCTCCGCTTGTTATCCGGTCATGGGTGACGATGGGCGCGTCAACGCGGTTCAGGTAGTCATTCAAGACATCACCGATCGGAAGCAGGCCGAAGCAGCACTGGCGCGGGAAACACGGATTCGCGAGGCAGAAGCGGCGATTCGGCTACGTATTGCGCGCATGCAGAAGAATCGAGACTTGATCGATGTTGTGAGCGAACTCAGTGACCAGATCGGGCAACTCGGTGTCGAGCACGATGCCTGTTCGATCCAGATCGTCAACGAGGATCTCAGCGATTTCATCAGTTGCAGCAAGTTCCATCAACGCCAGCACATGATCGAGCAACTGGACGGTCTGCGTACCATGGCTTGGACAAAGCGGTCCACCAACATGGATGTCCATCCGTGGGTGGCACAAGTCTTCGAATCAGGCACGTCTCGCTACGACTCCTGCACGAGTGAAGACGCTAAACTCGTCGCGGGAATATCCTTGATCGATGTCGCCTTCTCTCATGGAACGCTGGCGATCAATCGCAGACAGCCCGAAGCTTTTGAAGATGCGGACATTGAGACGCTGGAGCGACTCGCGCTTGTATTGTCGGAGGGGTTCCATCGCTTCGTCGACATGATGCGGCACGATCAACTCGAAGAGCAGCTACGCGAATCTCAGAAGATGGAGGCTCTCGGTCAGCTTGTGACCGGTGTTTCGCACAATTTCAACAACATGCTGATGGTCATTCTTGGAAACTTGAGTATCGTCCAGCGAGAATTACCAACCTCTGAATTCGTTGACGCCGCCGTTGATGCAGGCAAACGGGCAGCAGAGATCATCGAGGAACTCATGCTGTATAGTCGTCGTGGTGTGTCAAAGAAAGAGCCGACTGACGTGCAACAGCTTGTGCGCCAGGCGATCGCATTCTGTGAGGGCACAGATGACGGCCAGAGGCTCGAGTTGACCTTGCATGGGATGTTGCCAACTGTCTATGGTCATGCGGGTCAACTGCAGCAAGTCGTAGTGAATCTTTGCCTCAACGCTCGCGATGCGATCGAGGCAGCGTCCGTCACTGAACCGCGCGTTGAGGTCTTTCTCGATCAGCTGGATGTACCTAGCCTGCCCGAACGACTCCGCCAGGACAGTTCGACTCGACATTTGCGTCTTCGGATACGTGACAACGGCATCGGCATGGACGAGCAGACTCGTACGCGGATCTTCGACCCCTTCTTTACAACCAAGGAAATTGGTCAGGGCACGGGTTTAGGCCTGTCGACGGCCTACGCCATCATCGACGATCATGGTGGCTGGATCGATGTGGAAAGTCAATTGGGCACGGGTACCCAATTCAGCATCTACCTGCCCGCTGGTGAAGAGACGGCGCCACCGAGTTCAGGCACAGATGAAGTATCGGGCAAGTTTGCGGCAGCGGGTGAGACGATTCTGGTCGTAGACGATGACCCAGCCGTCCGACGGGTCCTGAGCATATCGTTGAATCGGGCCGGATACGAAGTCCGCGAGTGCGCCGACGGGCAAAGTGCCCTGGATCTGGTGGACAGAATGTCTGACAGAGTTTCTCTGGTTCTGCTCGACATCTCGATGCCTGGTATGTCTGGAGAACAGGTCCTGGCAACGCTCTGCGCACGAAACCCCGATCTGCCAATCATCATTCTGACGGGAAATAATGCGGACAGCTTGCATCTGGATGATGCAGCTGCCGTTGTTGGCAAACCCATCTCTCCAGAAAACCTTCTCAGAGTCATTGGCAAAACGATCGCCGCCAAACACATGGAGTCTCAATGAGTTTCCCCACATTGGACGAATCTCTTCGCCAGCAGCGTCTGCAACCACCTACGGGCAAAGTGTCCTTGGTGCTGGACACGGACACCTATAACGAGATCGATGATCAATTCGCCGTCGCGCACGCCCTGCTGTCTCCGGACAGACTGGATGTAGAAGCGATCTATGCGGCCCCTTTCCACAATGACCGCTCATCGGGGCCTGAAGATGGAATGGAACGCAGCTACGACGAGATCTTGAGAATCCTCGAACGCTTGGGAAAGTCGGGCGATGATTTCGCGCTCAAGGGATCGCGTGGGTATCTGACGGCGCCCGATGCTCCACGGCAGAGTGATGCCGCCGCTGATCTGGTGCGCAGGGCCCTGACACCACGCGAGGGGCCCCTCTATGTCGTCGCCATTGGCGCCATCACGAATGTCGCTTCTGCCCTGTTGTTGAACCCGGAAATTGCAGCGCATATCGTCGTGGTCTGGCTTGGTGGTCATCCACATTCATGGCATTCAGCGCACGAATTCAACCTGCGACAGGACGTGACGGCAGCACAGGTCATCCTGGATTGCGGTGTTCCCTTCGTGCAGATCCCGTGCAAGAACGTTGCCGAGCATCTGACGACGACGAAGGCTGAACTTGAGGCGCACATTGCCGGTAAGAATCCGCTGTGTGACTTCCTCTACGAGACATTCGCCGGGTATTCGAAGGACCACTACGCATGGGCAAAAGAGATCTGGGATATCTCCGTCGTCGCCTGGCTTTTGGATGCCAGCTGGGTACCATCTGTGCTCACGCCGACCCCCATCCTCACATCACAGGTCACCTGGTCCCTTGATCGATCACGACATCTCATGCGTGAAGCAACACACTGTCGACGGAACCCGATCTTCGCCGATCTTTTCCGCAAACTGGCTGCAGCTTAGAACCCAACGTCCAGAGCAAGGCGCAGATTCCTGCCCGGGTTGGGAAAGTTCCCCACGCTCAGGTGTTCGTAGTAGTAGTGGTCGAAGAGATTGTCGATGCCAACATCCAGCCGGTAGTTGTCGCCGACATCGAGGACTGCGCGTAGATCGATCACGGCAAAGGCTGGCGTCTCATCCTCCAACGTTGTTCGATGTGCGATTCGTGCCTGGCGCGCCACGAGCCGCGAATTGATCTCGAACAATGTTCGCCTCCCCTCCCGGGTGAGGCCAAGTCTCGCCTCCAGCGGCGCGACAAAGGGCAGTGGCTCTTCGAACGTTTCATTGCGCCCGTACGTATAGGAAGCGTCGCCATGAAGTGTGAGAGAATGCCCGAGAGGTGAGCCAAAACCAAGCTCCACACCTTGCAGTCGAGCTCGATCGATGTTCTGATACGTCTTGAAGATCGATTCCTGCACAACGCCTACGATGTAGTCGCTCATGCGGTTGTCGTAGAGCCGCAGACTGACGCGGCGTCCTTCGCGCTCATATTGCCAGCCAATCTCCATCTGCTGACTCTGTTCGGGGCGCAGACTTGGTTTGCCTGTGTAGAAATAGCCGTCCGCTGGATTAAACAGAAAGAATCCATAGCTCTCCAATGGCGTCGGCAGACGAGCGTTGTTGGACCAGGCGAAGGTCCAACTTGAGACCGTGTTCTGCGCATAGGATAGCATCATGCTCATGCTGCGAGCGCCGAGGCGCTTGTCGAGATCCTCACTGCCCCAGGTTGCCGACAGCTGCTGGCGTCCCACAGGATCCTGCAGATTCTGGGCGATCCTGTCGACGCGGATATTCACCCGCGCCTCGAGTCGCTGTGTCAGTGTCCGCTGATAGTCAGCCGTCAGAGCGGCGTGGCGCCGATTCACATCGGCGAGATTCAGCAGATACATGGGTGATACATCGGGCAGGACACTGATCATTTCCATGTCAGCGAAGGCTTGGAGTTGGTAGGCGTCGAGAATCACGCGCAACGTTTGCCGGTGGGCACTCAGGCTCAGTGTCTGCAGCAACCCCCACGTACGCGTCTGCCCCTGCATGGGCATGTTCATATCACGCATCACCTGTCGTTGTGTGACATCGCGATGCTCATCGTCCATCCAGTGATCGACATCGCTGACGTAGAGTTTTGTCTGCAACGAATGGACGCGGGGATGTTCGGGTGTCCACTCGTGCACTGCGTTGAGCAACAGTGAACTTGCTCGCCGTGCGTCCATCAACAGCGCCGGATAGCCGATATCCCACGCTTCATCGGCCAACACACCGGCCTCGAAGCGATGCTGATCGGAACGTCGAACCACGTCGAGCTTGTAGTTGTATTTGGCGAACTGTGTGTTGTCGATGGGGCCACCTCCACCGGCAGCCATATCGGAGGACTGTCGATAGGAAAACGACCCCCGCGCGGCAAAATCTCCTTTCGACAGATGCAGCACACTTCGACTGAAGCGGTGGCGTGAAGCGCTCTCTATGCCGAATTGACTGTGGCCTGCGAGGGCCGCATCGAAACGGGGCTTCTGTGTCACAAGATTGATGACACCACCCACAGCCGAAGCCTGGGTCAGATCAAAGCCACCGCGACTGATCTCCAGCCGTTGAAGATTCTCCGTCTCCACGTAGGATGTCACAGGATCCATACGATCGACGCAGGCATGAAAGATCTTCATCCCCTCGATCACGACGCCTACCTGTGCAGGTTGCGTGCCACGAATGGCGGGATCCTGGCCGAAGTTCGCACGACGCACAAGCGACACACCTTCGGCGCGATCGATGAGGGCTGTTGTCGTGAGTACTCGACGGTCAGCCCCCCTTGCAGTGCGGGTCTGTGCCGGATCGGAGGACGCCGCCTCGATCACGATCTCGTCCGCTATTCGGATCACGTTGCGGTGCAGTTGCACCTGCACTGTATCGATCTCGGGGGCGGCGTCGTCCACCACTTCCAGCCGTAGCACGCGCGACTGATATCCGACGAGGGAGAGCCGAGTCAGAGTCGTCCCGACGGGCAAAGGCAGCGTGAACATTCCATCGCGATGGGTCACAGTTGCAGTACCCGCATCTACAGCGACCACATTGACCTCACCAAGGGGCAGACCTGTCCGCCCATCTACGACGAGGCCCGTCACTGTGGTGACGGATTCGGCCACCGCCAATCCACAAAACACGATGCCGAGCAACAATGAGCGAAGAATCATCGTCATCAATCTCCTGGCCAGAGGCGACGTGTCGCTAAGACACGCCGCCTCCATCCCTTACTCGACGGTTAAATCGAAGTGTGTCGAGGCGATCAGGGTATCCTGGCGCCGCAGGGTCAGATCAATGCGCCAATCACCGGTCATGATGAAGTTGACCTTGCCAGTGTAGTGCCCGGCCCCGGTGTGCAATGGACTCTCATTCTCAGGCGAGCCATGACCCATTGCCGGCATGGATGGCTCCATATCTATGTCCAGATCCATTTCTGGCGGGAAGGACATCATCGTTTCGCGCCGAAATACAGCCAGCTCGAGATCGTGACGGCCCACAACGGCTGTCTGCGGTGCGACGAGGGCGACGAAGTAGGCAGCGCCATCTTCTCCTGTCAGACGCGCGATCCGGTCACCCTCCTCCACATCCAGATCGAAAGTGACAGTCCCCTGTTTTCCCTGTGCCTCTGCAAATGAGACGTGCAGATGCCAGCTACCGGGCATGATGAGGACGACGGGATTGCTGAAACAGCCATCCGTCGACTCCTGTGCCAGCGGTGGTTCGGTTGGGGCACTGTGATTCATTTCCCCGTCGTCAGTCTGCAGGTGCATCATCGGTGTGATCTGCACCTGGGCGCTCTGGATCGGTGCACCTGTGGCGATATCTACCAGCTCGACTTCAAGGGGTGTGTAGCCTGATTGGAGCATTTCTGGACCGTGCAGGGTTACACGGATCCCCTGGTCTTCAATGGAACCGAGGGCGACGAGTTCGATCTGGCCGGCAACATCATCTACTGAGCCAGAAGCCATGGGACGGCTGTCGTCGGAGCAGGCACTGAGCAATACCGACGCACCCACGACCAGAACGGCAGTGACTACTGAATAGTGACTACGCATGGAGGGATCTCCGATGTATCTGAGGATCAGGTGAGGCGCACACAGCACGGCACACCGACAGCGAAGGACTTGATGGATCCGCTGTGGTTCACCAGCTGTTGCGACGAGTCATCCTGGAGAGCCGGCGGGAGCCGACATCAGACGATCGGGACCTTTTCGGGAGGCCCAAGGCGCACGGAGTGAGCGGCCTGTGTGAAGATGGGACCTTCGACGGTGACAACGTGGATCACCGACTGCCCGTATCTGGCAGGCATCAGATGATCGATCAGCGAGCGCGTCGATGTGAGCGTCGTTGATCCGAGTCCACCGCACGGCGCCGGCCGAATCATCGAGCCAGATTGCGGCACCAGATCACATGACGTCACCCCCGCAGCGATCAGGCAACAACAGGGACCACCCGTCGAACACTGGTCACAACAGACATCTGCTTCAGCTACGACCAGAGAGTGCTCGTAGACGACGACTCCACTTTGCAACAGATACAGGGCGAGGATGGGCAGACTCAGCCAACGAGCGATTCGCCTTGTCCTGGAAGAGGGAGTCAGCATCAGTCGAGGTGCGCCATGCCTTGATGCTGCAGTTGCTCCAGCAACTTCTGATCAACGTCGGTGAATTGGAGGATTCGGCCGCCGTAGTCGCGGATGAACTCTTGCGCGTGCAAACGATCTACGAAGGGAGCCAGGGTCGGGCCCATGGCACCCATGCGACTCGATCCAACGACCAGCAGGAGCGAGTCTGCCGGGGCCCAGCCATCGGCATGCGCTGCCCACCCATGTGCGTCTAGAGCCTGCATCCAGATACCGACCACTCGACGCCGGCGTATCGGATCGAGCAATTCCTCGAAGATCTCCTTCGTGTCACAGAAGGTGCCGCGACTGCCATCGGCGCGCAGCAACTGTGCTTTGGGTCCGTCGTGGACGGCCAGGAGCATACCATCGAGTGCACAGGAGGCAGCAGGGTCCACGTCAACGGCAACCACATCGAGCGCCTCAGGTTCAGCACAGCTGATCATGAGGAAACCGGCCAGGGCAGCAGCGATGCAACAACCTTGTCTCATGTCACTCAACCTCCTGCCACGTAATCGGTCGATAGATCCTCGACAGACGATATCCAGTGGCCAGCAGTGGAGCGACAATCCACAGTGCCATGACGGACGTCGCCGCCATCCAACCGGTTTCCCGCGTGTAGAGCAATGCCTCCACCTGTTCGGGAAAGAAGTGGAGATAACTGAGTAGTCGATAGCTGCCCAGGGGGTTGCCAATGATCATCCCATTCACAAGCCAGTCAGGCACATTGCCCTGCGTCGCCGCGAGAAGACTGACGACGATGAAGTCGATGAGAATCGCCAATACGAGCCAACTGCCGATGCATAAGGAAACGACCGTGCTGCGATTGAGACTCCAGCTGGAGATGAAGAGACCGATGGAGATGACCGCACTGCAGAGCAGACCACAGTGAAGCAGCAGAATGAAGAAGGAGGACATCGCTCCCCCCGCAGCGAGAAAAGCCGTCGCCTGCAAGATCAGACTTGGAATCAGTGCAATGAAGAGACTGGCGGACAAACCGATCCACTTTCCTGCCAGAAAGCTGAGTCTGCCGACCCCCAGGGCCAGGTGCACGTCGAACATGCCACTGTCCCGCTCTCCCAGAACAGCATCATAGGAAACCAGCAGTCCAAGGAGTGGAACGATGTAGAGTTGCAGATGAATCAGGGAAACGAGGACCGTCTCCTGGCCGATATCACCTGAAGCGAAGGAGAATCCATAGGAGCCGACCGTCCACGACAGCAGGGCACATAGCAGACCCATGATGACAATCCACCAGCTCTTCAGATTTGCCACCAACTCTTTCATCGCCAGATACAACATGGGCCGCATATCCATCATCCTGCCTCCACGCGAACGGACTTCGCTCGTCCATTCGTGCCGGGTGTCACAGCGCTTCGGTTGGCTGCCAGTGTGTGCATATAGAGATCATCCAGTGTCGGATGATGAACCTGTACATCCAGGTGTCCCAGCAGAGACAGGTCGAGGGATGCCAGCAGCACACTCACTTCATTTCGATCGAGATATACATCCACACCATCCTGCTGCGTCTGCACTTGCCAGCCACTGCCGTCAAGCAGGCCACACAGGAGATCCTGTCGCCTTGCGCCACGCAGACAGACACGACTTTGCAGCCCCGCTTGCTGAATCAAATGCGCACAGGAACCACTTGCAGCAATCTGTCCGTCGCGTAGAAAAGCGACGTGTGTTGTACGACCCTCGATTTCGGCCAGCAGATGCGAAGAGAGCACGATGGCAACACCTTGCTCGGCACGCTCCTGCAAAATCTGGTAGAAATCGATGATACCAGGAGGGTCCAGGCCATTCGTCGGCTCATCGAGGACGATCAGATCCGGCTGTCCAAGAATCGCCTGAGCAAGACCGAGCTTCTGCCGCATGCCCTTGGAATAGGCGGCCAGCTTCTTGTCTCGTACCGCCGCCAGACCCACACGCTCAAGGGTCTCGTCCTGGGCCTGCTTCGAGGCACCCGTGTAGCGCGCGAAGTAGCGCAGGACCTGTGCACCTGACAGGTAGGGATACCACTGACTGCTCTCTGGCATGTAGCCGACACGAGGTCGGCTGCCGGCAGCGACGAGGGAGCCATGCACCGGGCGTAACACACCGGCGAGAATCTTCAACAGTGTGCTCTTGCCGGCGCCATTTTCTCCGACCAGACCCAGGATGGTGCCGCCCTCGATCGCCAGATCCACACCACGAAGTACCTGCTCGCCACCATAACCCATACGGATATCCTGCAACCTGCACAGTGTCATCGATGACTCCCACTCATAGCGGTGAGCGGACGCGCCGGTGGATGCATGAGGGGCCGCACCTCCATCACGCCGGGCGGACGCATCACAGGGAATTGTGTCTCAAGGCCCTGTAGCAACAGCATCGCCGGCGAGTGCATGACCAGTCGCACAGCGGGGAAACGATTCACCATGTACGAAGCGATATCAGACGGATAGTGACGCTTGTCGCCGATGCCATCGCCATTTCGGTCCCAACCGACATAGTCACTCCAATAGTTGCCACCCTCGGCATTCCCCTCCCAGGTGATGTGAGAATACCCCTCGTAGACGAGTTGCTCCGTATTGTCGATGAAGGCATTCGTCACCAGCAGATTTCGCTTTGCATCCGACACCTGAATTCCTACGTCATTGGCGACAATCCAATTGGCCTCGAGTGTATCCTCATAACAACCGCTGAAGAAGAATCCATCTTTGCTCGAGCTCACATCATTGGCTTCAATGCGACTGCTGTAAAGATTTCGCAGCAGCACACCATGTGTATGACTGTTGCTGACGCGATTGCCGCGCACTTCGATACGTTTCGAATACATCAGGGCTATGCCGACGGACGTGCTGTCCGTGTCGTTGTCGATGACCCTGTTCTGATGGGCATACATGTAGTGGATCGCAAAACGACTGCGACGAATTCGGTTGCCCTCAATCAGGCAACCCGTGGAATTAGAGATGTAGATCCCATCGCGGCCCTGCACGATGTGATTGCCACGAACGATGGCCCCCTCCACGTTGAACAGGTGGATGCCATTGCCCAGGTCGGAGATGATCGCCGCGTCATTGCGACCTTCGATATCGCACCCAGTAATCAGAGGTCGCACCGCTTTGTCGACCCAGATGCCGAAGCCACTGCTGTCGATTCGGACATCGGTGACACGAGCATCCATGGCCGTTCGATCAATCCAGATGGCGGTCTCTTTTTTAGACACGCTCGTACCGCTGCCCGTCACGCGCAGCGACTCGACGGCAATGGATGGCGCCAGTAGTCGCAGGGTCGTGCCATCCCCCTGGCCATCGATGACCGTCGCAACACCTCGACCACGTAGTGTTAGAGAGTGATTGATGCTGGCAGCTGAGTATCGCCCTGCCTCCAGTTGCAGCGTATCGCCTGCCAGTGTCACGTCAACGAGGGCTTGGAGATCGATGTGGGGTGTCGAAACCGATCGCTGCGGTCTGGAGTCACTCATTTGAACGGAACACAGCAACGCCGTCACAATGCCTAACCTGATCCAGGACAGGCCGACCACACGGTCGCCGGTGTGGCTCAAACTAGGAAGCAACACGCTCACCCTCCTCATACTTCTCCCAGAGATCCGGTTTGATCAATGGCGGACACACCTCTTTGTCATACATCTGATTCGTGCATTCCAGGCAGCCAAAGCACTCCTTGGCGTCGATCACACCGTTGTCATCGATGGCGCGTGTTGAGCAGCCCTTCGTACAGATCTTGCAGACAGTGCAGAAATTTCGACGCGGCAATTTGAAGATTTGAAAGTGCGCGAGAATCGCCAGATACCCACCCAGAGGACATAGATAGCGGCAGAAGAAGCGCACGGTCACCAACCCCATAATCAGTAGCCAGCCCCAGTAGAGAGCCAGATACCAGGGCCGATTCGTCACACCTACGAGCCACGTGGTCTTGAAGGGCTCCAATTCGGCGATCATCTCGGCGAGATTCAGCGAAAACACGGAGATCGACAGCAGAGCGACGAAGATAAAGTAGGGAAGATATTTGAGCCGATGGTGCCAGGTGTCCGACATCTCCCACCAATGATGCCATTTTCGCGGCACGAGGTGATTGCGCATCCAGTGGATGATTTCCAGCATGCCACCATAGGGGCAGATCCAACCGCAGAATGGCCCGCGCCCCCAGAGGATGGTGGTAATCGTGATCATGATCCACGAGATGAATAGAAATGGCTCGCTCAGGAAAATCGACACCTCACTGCCCGAGCGTAGCACGTCGACAAAGGTGAAGATGTTGACGACGGACGGCTGTCCTTTTTGCCCGATACCTAACAGCAGTATGGAGATGGCCAATACAGCTATGTGGAAGCGCTCGAGGACTTTCCGATTCTTCGAGATACGTTCGCGATTGGCAAAAGTGAGCACCACGACGAACCACAGTGCCGCGTAGAGACCGATCCAGACTTTCTTCTCAGACCAGATTCGTGCTGCCATGGAGCCAGCAACCAGTTCGCCAAAGGCCAACTTTGGTGTCACGACATAGTCGCTGGGCATCTGGAAGGGAGCCTTGTAGTGCAACCAGCGCTTCGACTTGGATGTGTCGTGCACACGCTCCATTACGAGCACTTCCAACTCCCACGGCATGGCGGCATTGAAGGCGTCAGAAGGGACGACGTAGATCGCCTTCTCACTGATGTGGGGACCGTCCTCCAGCTTCACCCGAAACTGGTATATATAGTCGCTATCCCGAAAACGGATGATCTCCAAGCCCTGCGTGAGTTGGAGACGATCAAAGATGCCACCACGCACGAATCCCGAGCCACGGAAGGAGTAGCTGCCATTGTTGAGCAAGATCAAAAGGGTCTTGCCAGGATGATCAGCCACCATCGAGCGAAATACCTCTTCACCGAGTAGGTTGATCCCCAAAGTTGGCTGATTAATGACACCGTAGTAGAGATTGAGCCAGTCCTGCTCATCCGCGTGCTCTGGCCCACGAACCTGCGCAGCGCCGAGCGTCGTCTGATGCAGCAGTCCTGCGTCTACCAGTTGTTCCCACGTCATGGGTTCGAACTGGTCACTCAGATGAACCTCACGTCCACGATCACGCGGCAGCACCCCGATCTGCTGGGAGATGATGCGCGCACCCGTGAACACGACCTGGTCAGCAACAAGGGCCGTGACTGTGGCGCCGGAGACCCCATCGAGGGAGATCTGCGATTCGCCGGCAATATTGTCTTTTAGAAGGCGCTCAATGTGTCGCCCTTCGAACTGATCGATGTAGTCGTGTAGGACCTGCTCAGGAATGCCGATTAAGAGAATCGGCTCGTGATGGTCGATCAGATCGACTTTTTCGATGATCCCCTGTGCACTAAGGGCCACGAGAATTTCCAGGGGCTTACCGGAATAAGCGACCATGTCATCGAGTTCATGGGTAAGAAACAAGTAACCCACGGGCTCGTCCTCACGCCGAGCCTCCATAACGGGTTTGCCGTTGATCTCGAGTTGCTGCCACGTCGATCCTGCGAAAGAGGTAGGCGCATGCTCTTGCGGCAACACGATCGGTTCGCCGTCACGTAGTTCAAGATGAGACTGGGCAACAAGCGGACCGGTGGCGAGAAGCACCACCAGACCCGCCAGAAGAATGCGCATGGCGGTGTTCGAGCGTCTTTCAGTTGCGAGGCACTTCGCGGAGGTATACTCGCCGATAGCGAGCACACCTCCGCGGTAGTGAATGAATCTAGGTTACGATGAAACGGCCGCGCATCTCAAGATGGAGTGCGTGGCAGAACCAGGGGCAATAGAACCAGTATACACCGACCTTGTCGGCTGTGAAGGTCGCCGAAACAGTTTCATTCGGCGCGACACCGAAGTTGATGTCGTGATGAGACAGACAGAAGCCGTGCGACAAGTCCTCGACCTGGTCAAGATTTGTCTGCACGATCGTCACCTCATCGCCCTTCTTCACCCTGATCTCATTGAGTCCGTACGTCGGAGCAACACTGGTCATGAAGACGGTGACCTTGTTGCCCTCACGAATGACCTCGTTCGCCACCTCCAACTCGACACCGTGTTTGGCGGCGAGTTTGCGTTCGAAATCAAACTTCGGATCACTGCGGTCCCAACGCTTCTTCGGCTTGAATGGCTCCAGCGATGCGATGACGGCGTCATGCGGTTCCGAATGCGTCGCCGAATCGTGGACGATCCGCATTTTTTCACCAGAGATGTCGATCAACTGCTCATTCTCCGGATGCATGGGACCCACATTCAGAAAGCGGTCCTTGGAGAACTTGTTCAACGAGATTAACCATTTGCCATCTGCACGATTGGTCTCGCTATTCGACGCGTTGATGTGCCCGATCTGGTAATGGATATCGAGCTTGTCCAGGATCGGATTGTTGCCGGCAACGGCCTCGGCGATGCTCCACTTCACCACGGCGGAATCGAGGAACAGCGACGTATACGCATTGCCACGTCCATCGAAAGCCGTGTGCAGTGGCCCCAAACCGACTTCAGGTTCGGCAACGACACAGTCGCGCGGCTCAATGGTGCCGGCGAAGGCAGCATCGAGTTTTTCTATATCTACGACCGAACAGGTGGGAGACAACTTGCCTGAGCAGATCGCATATCGACCGGTAGGATCGACATTGACACCGTGCGGACTGTTCGGGATCGGGATGTAAAGGACATATGGGTTGGTTCCAGCGCGACCATCGACAACAGGCACATCCGAGTCACCAATCGTGAAGGTCTTACCCGCAGCGACGGCCTTCTCGATGGCGGCCAGGTTGAATACGGCAAGCCAGTCACGATCGTTGCCCATCATGTCGGGCAGGGTCATGCCTTTTTCGCTGTTGTAGCAGGTTCCCATCGAATACTTGCCAGCGTAATCGGTGGCGCACAGATCGAGGTTGCCATTGACGGCAACCTGCCACTTCACCGTCATCTTCTTCGCATCAACACATGTATGCAGCGCTACGTAGCCTTCGGCATCGTCGGCGGTGAGGCCATTGTTGTCGATAGGTGAGGCAAACTCGGCGTTGCAGTACACATTCAGCAGGTCGTGCCGCGATGGGAAAATGCCGTGTGTACCCTGGGAGTTGGGAATCTCAACAATGGCATCTGTCTCCATATAGTCGAGACGGATGCGAGCCAGACGGGCCTGCGCCTTGTCGTTGACGAAGCCATACTGGCCGTCGTAGAAGCCGTCCTTGTAGGAGAGGTGGAAATGGTGCGTATCTCCCGTCTTCCGACCCTGGAGTAGTCCCTTGGTGTAGTTGGTGACACCGTGACCGAAAGTACAGTCGAAGTTGAACACGGGTACTCGCTTCAACACGCGCATCGACGGCAAACCCAGAATACGCACTTCACCGCTCTGGCCACCTGACCAGAAGCCGTAGTAGTCATCGAGTTCACCCGGCGGTACATGCGGGGTCATCTCCCCGCCCTCGGCCAGGGCCGGTGTCGCGGCACCAACCATCCCCGTCGCCGTTAGAGCAAGGCCACCGAGTCCACCTATCTTCAGCATGTCTCTACGGGACAGTCCCTCTTGTCGCTCCTGCTCCATCTCTTGCCCTTCCATACTTCCCCTCCTGCAACTGATGTGGATATGAGTTCGAGAAGCCGAACTCTTGCATAAACGGACATAATACTCTTTTGTCTTAATATCATGCGATTCTCACTTTAGGGTCAATACCCTCGGCGAGAATTCTTTACCTTCTGCCAAGAATACTTTCAACCAACCAACCACAAAAAACGAGGTGAGCCGTGTCCCTTGTCAGCAACACTGTTCCCATTGCCTTCTTTGGCCTCGCCAGTCTGGGGTTTGTTTCCGGCGTCCACGAATTCTCCAAAAGCCAGACGACGACCCAGTTGGAGCAGATCGAAGAGACGCGCGCCGCCCACACAACACAACTGAATCAGGAATACGAGGATTTTCTCACGCAGTGGCGCGTGCAAAAACAAGAGGCGCGCAAGGCAGAGGCCGCCCAGGCCCGCGCCGAGATGATCGCCTCCTTACCTGGGAATCCAAAAAAGGGTCGCATGACCTATATGACCTGCCTTGGCTGCCACGGGTTGAAAGCGGAAGGCAGTCGCGGCTTCAAGGCGCCGCGTCTGGCAGGTCAGGCCCCATGGTATCTGAAGAGACAGCTGGAGAAATTCAGGGATGGAGTACGTGGCGCACACCCATCAGATCCACAGGGAGCGCAGATGGCTCCCATGGCCCGCATGCTGCGAGGCACAGCCGTGGATGACGTCGTTGCTTTCATCGCCACAATCGATCCGGGCAAGCCTGCTGATACCGGCGCAGGGGACGCCAGTTCGGGAGATGAGCTGTTCGCCATCTGCGCAACCTGCCACGGTCCCGCTGCCCAGGGTCTGGAGGCACAGAAGGGGCCACGCCTCTCGCACCAGCACGCGTGGTATTTGGCGGGTCAGCTGAAGAAGTTCCAGGGAGGTGTACGAGGCGCGCACGCCGCTGACCTGGAAGGTCAGCAGATGGCGGCCATCGCTCAGACACTCTCAGATGAACAGGCGATTGCCAATCTGATCGCCTTCATTCAGTCGTTGGACCAGTAGGGTCACAGCAGCAATACACGAACACGAGATCGGCGCGCACCCCTGTCGCCGATCTCGTGTCGCGTTCTGTGACGACCAGTCTGGCGCAGGCTACAGTCTGATGGTGCGTTGCGACTTGCCTGATTTGAGCACAGAGAGACCCACCTCGAGAGCGGCAATACCGTCGGCCGCTGTCGCCAGAGGTTGCTCATTCTTCTCGAAATGAGCGACCACGTGTTTGGCCTGATCGAGGAACATGTCACTCCGCTTGTAGGTGAAGACTCGCTGTTTACCACCCGCCCCTTTAAAGGTGAAGGCGCCGTGCGTCTTGGCGCTGAAGCCTTTGGGTGCCTTATCGGCCGTCATACCGAATTGCAGCGTGCCCTTCGGCCCTATCAGATCGTTAAGCGATGCCGCCGGCGCACCCTTTGCCATCCCCCACGACCAGATGAGTGTGTGCTGATCGCCTGAGGCGAAATTCAGGATCGCCGAAGCGGTGTCGGCACCGACACTGGTCGAGTCAAATTGGCAGGATGAGGCCTGCACCGAAGCCACAGGGCCCAACATCTGCAAGGCGAAATCGTAGTTGTGTATCGCCCCATCGAGCAGTGGTCCGCCCCCTTTGTTCTCATCGCGGAACCACTGATTCGGCGGTTTGCCCCCGGCTGCGAAGCGCCAGATCACGGGCGAGCCCAGAGTACCGGACTGTACGATCTGTTTCATCTTGCCCCATTCGGGGCAGAAGCGGCGCACAAATCCCATGGTGAATCGGACACCCGCCTTGTCAACCTCCGCCGCCATTCGTTGGGCGTCGCCGGGCTTCATGGCCATGGGCTTTTCGCAGAAGATGTGCTTGCCTGCCTTGGCCGCCGCGATCACCGCCGGCGCGTGCAGAAAGGTGGGCGTGCAGACCCAGATGGCGTCCAGATCGGCACGGCGCAGCATGCGTCGATAGTCCGTGTAGGTGGAAGCACCTGGTTCGCCGAATTCTGCAGCAAAGGACTCGGCCGACTCGGCGAAGGTATCGGCGCAGGCGATGATACGCGCCCCGCGCACATTGGCCAGACGACTGGCATGATGGCGGGCAATTCCACCGCAAGCGATAAATCCGATGTTCAACATGAGCGGCTCCAGTAAGAGTCAGGTGGGACGGAAGTCCCGGATGATCATCAGGTAGTTTCGCTACATTAGCAGCTGCGCGCCATCTGGGGATGCTGGCGACTATCTACCTATTTCGCCCGTAAGCCATCCATCTCAAACAGACGATAGACCTTGATCGCGATCTCATCCGCCGAATGGGCTGCCCTGATCTGTGCCTTTATCTGGGCCTTCAACGGTCTGGTGTTGCGTACCCAGTCAGAGCTGGTATCGCCCGCGGCAATGAACACGATTCGCTGCGGCTTGGCAGGGCTGGTCATGTGGATTGCCCTGCCCTTCGATTCGGCGTCCCTGTCCAGCCTACTGGACGTGTCAGCCCAGGAGTGGGGGATGCTCTTCGCCTCCTTCAGCGTCGGCATCGCTCTCGGGGACACACTCTATCTGGTCGCCATCAAAGAGATCGGCATCTCGCGCACAATGGCCCTCACGGGTACGTTCCCTCTGACCACGCTCTTCTGGCAGACGGTCTTGTTGGACTATCCCTTCGAACCATCACTGGCGCTTGGCGGTGGTCTGGTGGTTCTGGGTGTCGTGTGCCTCTCCCGGGGTAGTGCAGAGACAGACACGACGGTACGCCTGTACTATGGCATCGCTCTGGCTCTGGTCGCCTCCCTCATGTGGGGATTCTCTTCGACCCTGCTCAAGCCGGCGACCCTTCACATGAGTTCACTGCAGGCCAATGCCATCCGCATGCCATTGATCGCCCTGCTTGTCTATCTGGTTCGTGTGCTGCCAGGTGGCAATCGACGGATGCGCGGTATCAGCTGGCGCAGTTTTCTCATTGTGGGCATGACGGGCATATTGGGTATGGGTGTGGGCGCCAACCTGTTTATCTATGCCATTTCGCAGGCGAGTCCGGCGAAAGTCGTCACCCTCACCTCCAGTTCTCCGCTGTTTGGCATGATTATGGCCGCCATCTTCCTCAAGGAGCCGATCACGCGGTGGATTGCCACAGGGATGTTGCTGTGTCTGGCCGGCGTCTGGGTTGTAATCTAGCAGGTGTGAATTCTGCTCTGCTTGCGGCCTCTGGCCGTTTTGCTGACCTGTTTCTACCTTCCCCTCAGAAGCTGTATCCATTCGACATTCAAGAAATTGAGAACGCTCCATGCCTTCCGTACAAGACATACTCGTCCTGTTTCAGACCGCCCCTGCCCTCGATTCACAGGTCGTTGCCTGGGCACGTTATGAGGCCTCGAAGGGAACGCGGATTCAGGATCTGGTAGAAGAAGCAGACCCCCCATACAACACGGCGATCGAAGCGATGCGTGATGGCTGGCAGGTGCTGCAGATGTCAGAGCTCAAGCATCGTGTGCCCGAAGATGGCTACGAATTGGGCCCACTCCCCTATCAGACCGTGATGTCGAGATTCAACGAATTGCAGGAAGAGGGATAGACACGAAATGACCGAACATCTACTGAATTCCAAACAAATGGCACAATTCGTTGCCTCGGGATACCTGAAGTTCGAGGATATGATTCCCGCAGATCTATGTAAGGCCTGTCGCGATGAAATGCCCACCTTCGGTGGTTACATGGCCGTCGGTTCGCCCTTCGAAGAAACCTGGCCGAAGAATACACCCCTGGGTGACGCTTTCCGTCTGCCCCAGGTCCAGGGATTGATTCATTCTCTGATTGGACCGGATCCACTCTACGATCATCATGCGGCGCATCTGGTGAAGGGCAATCAGATGAAGGGACCCGATGCCCATCAGGATTCCGTCATCGATTTCCGTGAGAACTACTTCGACATCCAACTGTCTTTCTTCCCCGTGGACACAACGGACGAGATGGGTGGCACCTTCCTTGTGCCAGGAACGCAGTATCGCAACGTGCGTACCGGCGAAATCGGTCTCTATCAGCACATGCGCGGCAAGATCTGGGCGACCTGTCCTGCCGGCACGATGTATGTGTGGAACACACGTGTCTGGCACGGAGCACGCAGCAACCACACAGATGAAGATCGCTACATGTTCAAGCTGCGCCTGAATCCCACCCGACCCCAGATCCGCAACTTCGACACATCCGATCTTGACGATCCGGCGATACCCGGAATCCTCAATACGAACCACGGCTGGGAGGGCAACGAACACCGCTACGAGTTGATGCACCGCATGAAGTTGTGGCGCTATCTGTCCGGTCAGCCCGACTACGACATCGGCGAGCGTTTCCTGCGACGGATCGAATACAATCCAGGACGAGTGGCTGTCGCTTGAGCGGGACGAACTACGATTGGTCGCGTTTCGAAATCACCTTCTTCTACTATGCGCCGCTGGAGAAGGTGTATCGCGCCTGGGCGACACCGGCAGGGATGGAGAGCTTCTATATCAAGGAGTGCCGGACAGCGGGGCCGAAGGACGAACTCGTCTCGGCAGGCGAGCAGTATCTATTCCGCTATGTCCAGCCCTTCGAACACGATGGCAGCTTTCTACGCGTAGAAGAGAATAAGTCTCTCGCCTTCACCTTCGGCTCCATGCAGGTGAACGTGTCTTTTGAAGCGATCGACGCAGGGACAAAAGTCGTGCTGTGTCAGAGTGGTATCGAAGACCAGGTCATGAGCCACATGAACTGCCGCAGTTGCTGGCTCTACTTCATGACCAATCTGAAATCGGTCCTCGAGCACGGTCTCGATCTACGCGACCACGATCATCCCGATCGCGCTTCATCCATGGAAGTAGGCTACCTGCAGAACGGACCGTCGTCTTAGCGACGCCCGGCATCAGACCGGCCCTCGGCTGATTTCTTGATTAGGTGGAGCATGCGACGGCGGGTCAACCCAGAGAAGGGTCCGATAAATCGCCAGTAGCGTCGAAAACTCCGGCGCGCCGTTTCATCGATACAGTGAACACGCGTCATCGTGCGAATGCTGCACCGGGCCGGTGTCAGGACCTTGATCTCAAAAGACCAGATCGCCTTGGCGAATCCGGGTGGCTCCAGCGTCGTGAATGATTGAGGATCAAAGTCGAGCAGGTGTCCTGATGGCCGCCAGAATTGGCCAGCCAAACCCAACACATAGCGATAAGGCGGATCTTCGAGGAGCGTCTTGAAGTGGAGTTGGTTCAGTCCCTCCAGATTCAGCGCCGTCGTCGGCAAACCCCGCAACCGAAACAGAAATCGTATCGTCCAGGATGCGGCTAGATCCAGGCCACGCGCCGCCTCGTACACACTCTGCACGGGCGCCTCGATGGTGATATCATGGGCACTCTCGATGTCGTAGTGGGGCAGCAACTCGTCGGCTGTAGAGTGAGCACCTGTAGCCATTTCGGCACGCCCAAGCATCAGGCCAGCGCCATCAGGTCGCCGCCATCAGGCCAGCGCCGTTGCGACACGCTTTTGCAGAGCCGGTACCAGCTCCTTTTCGAACCACGGATTGTTCCGCAACCAGCGATTGTTGCGCGGACTCGGATGCGGTAGCGGGACCAGTTCAGGCCAATGACTGCGCCAGTCCTTCACCAGATCGGTGAGTGTCTGCTTCGAATCGCCGAAGTGGTAGGCCTGCGCGTATTGTCCGAGCACGAGGGTCACATCGATATGGCGCAGTTTCGCCAGCAACTGCTCACGCCAGGCGGGTTCGCATTCGGGGCGGGGTGGCAGATCACCGGACGTCCCCGTGCCAGGAAAACAGAACCCCATCGGTAGAATTGCGATCTGTTTAGGATCGTAGAATGTCTCGCGAGGTACCCCGAGCCATTCGCGGAGACGTTTGCCACTCGGGTCGTCGAAGGGTATGCCAGAGGCGTGTACTTTGCTTCCCGGTGCCTGGCCAGCGATGAGAATCTTCGCTTGTGGGTGTAGCTGTACGACGGGGCGGGGCCCCAGAGGCAGATCGTCTTTGCATATCGTGCAGGCGCGAACATCGGCCAGCAGAGAGGTGAAGGAAGCCATCAGACCTCCGCCTTCTTCATCTCATCCTCGATACCTTTACGTAGTTCCATGCCACGGATGGCATAGCGCTCGAGTGCTCGGTCCTCATCCGTCTTCGGTTCCCAGGCAGCGACCGGCACAGGTTTGCCATCGTCATCGACAGCAACGAAGACGATGATGCAGTGTGTCGTTTGCGCCAGGTTGCCACTGCGTGGATCTCCCGCCTGTACATCCACGGCGATGTGCATACTCGTGCGACCCGTGTAGACGAGTTTCGCCCGTACTTCGACGACCTCGCCAATCTGAATGGGTCGATAGAAGCGAATACCACCGACATAAACCGTCACACAATACTGGCCACTCCACCCGGCAGCACATGTATAGCCGGCCTGATCGATCCACTTCATGGCGACGCCACCATGGACCTGGCCACCGAAATTGATATCCGTTGGCTCCGCCAGAAATCTCAGTGTGATCTCGCGTTGTCGATCGGTCTCGCTCAATGGATGTCTCCTACACTGGTTTTGATCGGCGGGAATTGTACGGGACTTCTTCAACGATCAAGCCTGGTTGAAGAAGAGGCACCTGCGCAACAACCTCACCCTGTGGATTCAAGAGGGCCGTCGGCCCATAACTTACTCGATCGTCACGCTCGCCAGTCACATCTGAAGACAGCATCCACAAGGCTGTCTCCCGGCAACGTTCACCACGTGCGTCGTTGTGCAGTTGCCGTATCCGATCTGACGTTTCTCGCACATGCATGTTGTTCGCCAGACAGAGAATCAGATCTGCGCCCTGGCTCGCAACGGCCTGAGCCGGATCTGGGTGAGCCGTGTCGTAACAGATATTCAGTCCAAATCGCAGACCATCGATCTCGATGATTGGGCACCTCCCATCACTGGCGAAGAAGCTCTCCCCTCCCAGCAAGTGTTTCTTCCGATAACGCTCGACGAGCTCACCCTTCTGAATGACGACGGCCGTATTGTAGAGTTGATCAGCATCGGCTTCGATCAGACCGAAGACAAGCATGGGACGCAGATCAGCCAGTTGCAGCAGAATCTGCTGAAACGCATGGGATGACAGATCCAGAGCGATGGTGCAGGCGTGCTCACGCTCCTGATCACTGCTGACGAAGTAGCCCTGCAGGAAACACTCAGGAAAACACACAAGCCGTGCGCCCTGTGCATCGGCACGTTGAGTGTATTCGGCAATCAGAGACAGAGCCCGCTGAATATCGTCACGGATTTCGGGCATCTGGCAGGCAGCGACGACAACTGTTGGCATGTGTTCGTGGCCTATACCCACATGTCGTTGTCCGCCGTCATCGCCCCGCCGACATCGCCTGTGTTGACGACACCGCGTGGTTCGACCACAAGGACGCTGCAGACCAACGCTGCATAGGGTCGGTGCTCGACACCCTTGGGCACGACAAACATCTCTCCAGACTTGAGCGTCACCTGCCCATCGCGAAACTCGATCGCCATCTCTCCCGCCAATACGATGAATGCTTCATCCGTGTCGTGATGGGTATGCCAGACGAATTCACCTTCGATCTTCACGAGTTTGAATTGATTGTCATTCATCTCGGCGATGACACGAGGTGCCCACTGATCTGTGAACCTGCTGAGTTTGTCTTCAAAGGCGATGGGTTGGTAGCTCGGACTCATGAAATTCTCATCGGGCCTCGCTGAATTCCAACGAGGTCTCTGTGTAGGTGAATGGTGTTCTCGTACGTCGAATCTCTACTTCTCACTCCGTCAGGACCAGTCCGGTCACTCATCAGGCCAAATGCCCATTGCACGTGCTGCGGGTTCAAACAAACCGTGGCGCGACCAGGGACAGTGAAGTGGCAGCAGGCCCTTTGCATGCTGGGACGCCGCCGGCGCCTGATACTCGATCGCCAGTTCGGGTGTCTCCACCCAGCGCTGATCTGGCAGCGACTCCATGAGAAAGGCCAGGGCCCCTGTTGTGAGCAGTGTGCGTTCCAGCGGATAGTTCGCTTCCCCTGTGACAAACAGCTCTTCAATGTGATGTACTTGGATTCCGTGATAACCTGACTCGGGAGGTCCACCTAGAAAGAACAAGGTTGAATCCACGTGCCCATCCGTTCGTCGTGCGGCGAAGGTGAAGTCCTGCACGTGGCTCTGCAGATTGATACAGGCGGCGCGCAGACCATCTCTATATTCGACGAGCAACGCCGTCGGGTTCTCGACGACCGCCTCAAGGCTGGGCTGCTGCGGTGAGTATTGCGCAGAGGCACGGGCCAACTCTTGTGCAGACCAGGTGCGTTGTCGCTCCACGATCGACCGGGGCAGACTGCGTCCGAGGGCCTCGTCCAGCAATTTCCGCGACCAGTCGCCTGCGTCCGCCGCCTCCCACACGGCGGCTCCCTGCAGACACTGCACACGCCGGATGCCACTCTCTCCCGAACCACGTCGCTCCACCATACACTGCAGCGTCTCCAGCGCATGAATTCCGTACGACTCCACGTCGCCAGGATATGCCACAACCGCTTCGTCGATCTCGCAGCCAACAGGGAACTCCAGGTCGGGAAGACGCCAGGTGACGGGCAGTGAAGACCCTGCCAGCATGGGGAAGCCGAACTCCTGCTGCTGCTCGTACATGATCTTAGCCTGCAACCAGTCATAGGACAGGTGTTTGTCATTGAAGACAGGCACACTACGCCCACTGGCTCGAAAGACGTCGATCATCTCCTGGAAAAATTCATACCGTGGATAGAGGATGGCACCTCGATCGTTTTTTGGATATTCCCCATTCTCACAGACAAGCAGCACATAGTCGACGGCGAGTTTGCCCGTTCCCAGAGTCAGGGCACCTGCGATGTCCTGATAGATCTGCAGATCGAACTGTTCTGCTCGCCTCGCACTCAGCTCGCGTTCTGCGTGTGGTCGATCAACGAAGAGGGAGACGACGCGAAATGGTGGATAGTGAAACTGTCCGTCGTATTCGTAGCCCATGAGGAAACGATCGACCGTGTGCTGGCTGTGGGAGCCGGGGAAGTAACTGCTGCACAGCGCAGCGATCGTTGGCAGATCTTTGCCCACGCGGGGATCCGGTCCCATATCGGCGGGGACCCAGGGCGGCACCGAACGGTCATCGCCCACGCTAGTCACCGGAACCATACATTTCTCATTTGTCCACCCTCCAGGTCGTATCGTGTATGAGCGTCGTATTGTGTAATCAGCATCATATGCACTGTGTAGCCATCAACATTGCGCACCCCTGTCTTGCTATCCGCTTAAGGATCCCAAATCAATGCAGATCGAACCGAAGCACATAGATCAATTCGTCAACGACGGGCTCACCCTGATCGATGACGTTTGCACCGAACAAGAGATGGTCGCCGCCAGTGCCGGCTTTGACCACCTCTACACGCACGGCGAAAAGACGAATGGCATTACGCAGTATTTCGACGAACCTGGTCTGATCGATGTGCTGCAACATCCGAATCTCGAGGCGGCTGCGAAGATCATGCTCGGTGCCGACGACGTTGTACTCAATTCCTCAGCCTGTTTGTTCAAGCGACCCGAAGACGTCACCGAATGGGAAACGCAGAGTGAACACGTAGACATTCAATTCAGCATCGAAGAGATGGAATCCACGCCACGGCGGATGCTGGCGATGATGATGGTCATCGTCGATGACCTGCCGGAAGGACGCGGCAACACCTTCGTACGCCTCGGCAGCCATCGCGTCATCGCCGAATGGCTGCGCGAACACGGTGAAGAACCCGTCAAAGCACAACCGACAAGATTCGACGACTTACCGCAGGAGCTGATCTTCACCGAATTAACGCCGATCGTGGCCAGACGAGGTCAAGCAGCGGCCTTCAGCACGGCCGTCGTGCACTGTGGCAGCACCAACATCGACACCCAGTCGCGCAAGATCATGTTCGTCAACTTCTGCCCTCTGGGGATGATGAAACAGACCAGTGGCAATCACAATCTTCGTGAGGTCCGCTCAGCGTGGCGCGAGAAACTACAGGATTCCTTTCGCGCCGACCGACAGCACCTGTTACTCGACAATGAGTGACACGCGCCGCGTCACTCGTGCGTCATAAAACAGAAGCTGTAGAGATCGACGACACCCTTCATCTCGAATTCGAGACGGATCTCCTGCCCAGACAGCGTTTCAATCTGCTTGTCGCCCCACGTCACTTCGTGCCGCACGTGATCCCCTGACAGCGACAGACTTTCTGCTTCGAACCCGGGCAGTGCCTGTCGTTCGTAATCCGTTACACGCACACTGAGCTCGCCGTGTTTCGCGTCGACATTGACGAATAATCCGCCACTGGGACAGGTGAATGTCTTCGTCACGATGAACCCACCATCTTCGGGGCTGCGCAGGGACGCGAATCCTTCCTTGCGCAGGCGTGCCAGCCCGATGCCAGGCACGGGTTCGCGCACCTTGTGGCGACCATTGGTGCCGGAGAAGTAAATCCACCACTCATCGCCGACCTCCAACCAACGCGACGCGGTGACCATACCACTATCCCAGTCGCCTTCGTCACCCGGTGAGATGAGCGCAGGCCGATCAGCAGGTCGCTGGAAGTTTCGTCCATCGCGACTGAAAGCAAGGGACACGAAGATGTCTTCCTGATGGCGATAGGACCACAGGAATCCCCAATAGATGCCCGCATGATACCGAGTGGGCATGCTGTAGAAGTAATTGTGTAATGTCTGAGCATCGACCTGGTCGGGCAGCAGGATATTCTCCGTCCGAATCGGCCACTCTTCCCAAAGACTCGTGTGTTCCAGGCGTGCCACCTTGCGGCGCTCGCCGCGATTGCGATAGATGTTGGTCGCCCGCGTAAACCACACGAAACGTTCGGTCTTTGGATCCCAGACAATGCTGTGATGTGCATCGGGGGTGAAGCCCGTGGCAATGCTTATGTCGCTGTCCCGATCCCAGTTGATCCCGTCCTGGGAGCCGATCAGTCGGGTGCTTTTTGGATCGTCTGTCATATACAACGCGACATACTTGTAGCCGCGTCGCAGATGCTCGGGGATATCCAACAGGAAGGCCGCTTCTGCACGTCCACCTGTGGGGCCCAACAAGACGATGTTGTTGTCCTTCGTGCCTTTGAACTCGTGTTTGCCAATCTGCGGCAGGTGCCAGTCGATACCATCTTTCGACTCGGCGTAGGCGATGGCGTAGGTGTACAACCGGGGCTCCAGGCTCTGGTCCCAATAGTCTGTATACCACATGCGATACAGCCCCGCGTCCTCATCCCATATGACATTGACGGCGCCCCCTTTGCCCTCGATCACGGGATTGGCAACGTGTTTGACCGGTGTATGGAACACACGCGTAACAGTCTGAGTCAGCCATTCGACACCCCAACGATTGTCGACGATGTGGTCGTCGATGAAGAATTGAGGCTCAAAGTCGATCTGCATTCCTGGATCCTCTGATGGCATTTTGTCTCAACACCTCACGGATCGATGGCCCTTCTGGCTCGATCCGTCATCTGTTGGGGTGTCCACTTGGGTTCGTGCACGAGTTGGATATCCACGGCGCCCACATTCTTGAGGCGCGCAGCGACTTGTTCCTCGATGCATTCGGCAAACCAATCAAACCAGGTCGCACGCCCCGCATAGGGCATGATCAGATCGATGTGGATGTCGTCGCCCTTCACGACAACCTGCTGGATGATGCCGATATCGACAAAATTCAGTTGTCGCTGACCCCATGGCGATCCCAGCAGATAGAGCTCGAACTCGTTCGTCCCGCGCAGAGCATCCATCACGCTTTCATGGCTGACGGGTCTAGGCTGCGATGTCATCTCAGCCTGGGCAATGGGGTGCAGCAGACGCTGCTGGTGGCTGACAAGATCGCCGAACCCCATATGATCACCGCCATCGACGAAGCGATGCAGGACATAGGCGTTCTTCTCATACACATAGTCTCCCGCCACCATGTTGCCATGATGCACGGGGGAACGAACCCAGACACCTGTGCGCGAGAATCCGGCGCCATCAGGTTCGGTGAAGTTGGAATTTGTATTCTCGAATTCCAGATGGACGCTGCCGAACCCTTCCCCTGTTGCCCGATTGAAATGCGTCATAAAACGCGGATCCTCCTGATCCCAACCTTTGGCATCGAAACCAATCGTGCCGTCGGGATCCATCCAGGCGCGATCCGGCATCTGTTCACCAATGACGAACTCATCATTGCGACAGTCGCGGAATCGAACGTCCTCGAGGACATCGAGTTTTGACTCCATGATGACGTAGGGCTGACCCGCCCAGAATGTGTAGACGACAGTGGCCGTCACCTTGTGGGGACGTCCGATCTGCGGGCCGAGAGAGAGAATCGGATGCCCTCGGCGCGTCACGCGCACACAGATGGGACCACTCTCCACCTCGTATTCGAACATAGGGGGCCCGTCCCAGCTGGTGATGCGATAGCGCCCCACACTCTCTTCACTCCAATCCGGTCCCCAATGGATGGTCCCTTCGACGCCATGCCCCCCACCGCTGTCGAGGATCGCCTGCCAGCCCTTCGGATCGTGACTCTTCCAGTTGCCACTGAGTGCTGACAGTTCGGCGCGATAGTGCGCATTCTCGATGGTCAGCGCATACCCTTCCCCACTGACAACCAGATCAGTCTCATAGGCGGGCTCTGGTGCGGCCGAATTCCCGTAGAGCACGACGTAGGTCGTTGTTTCATTGGCGGCGACATCGGCGAGGAAGAACAATCGACACCGTAGTGTTTCATCTTCCACAGCCAGCAGTTGAATCTGACTGACAACCATCGCCAGTGGCTGTCCCATGGCAACACGCCCCACGCGGATCTCGCGCCGCAGATCGGTGATATGATGGCTATGAATATCTAGATCAACCTCCATGGGTTCACCGACGCGATCGTGCTCGGTCTCGTTTGTCAGCACGAGTCGCTTGGCGTATTTCCAACCCTCCGGTGGTTGCCATCCTGACGGCAGGTCAGACGTATCGTCCCAATCCTGAACCGGGATATAGATCGTCGCGTCATTCATTGGATTCTCCCACTGGGTTGGTTTCAACGATCAAGGGTCTGCGCTGAGGAAGGGTTGCGTCGAGTCATGCGTTGATGACTTTTTGTAAAGTTTAGTTGACATTCTAGTTCCATCTCGTTATCCTCTTTGTCAAGCGTGCTTTACTATATGACAAGCTAACTTTCCTTGGAGAAGACGGATGACTGAATCGAATGAATTCGAAGCCCGCACCGTGAGGGGCGCGATCCGCTTCGTTTTGTGGAGCCTTGCCTGGACCGGGTCCATGGTTCTCGTCGACAAGGCCGTGTTGTATGGCTGGTACACGGAGAGTTTCTACTCCGTGATCGGCATTGTCGTCAACGCACTTCTGGGGCTGGTTGTGGTCCGCACCTTCCTGCGTCATCTGGGAGATATGGACGAGATGCAGCGGAAGATCCAACTCGATGCATTGGCCCTTTCCATGGGCGTCGGTTTCGTCGGCAGCTTCACCTACTCGCTGCTCACGACGACCGGTTTCGTCACCGACCCGGAAATCAGCGACATCATTCTTCTCATGGCAGTTACTTACATGGCCTCTCTCTCCTTCACATATCTGCGCAATCGATGAAGAACCGACTGAAAGTGCTGCGTGCAGAACGAGACTGGACCCAGGCCGACCTGGCGAAGGAATTGCAGGTCTCGCGGCAGACGGTCAATGCGATTGAGAAGGGCAAGTTCGATCCGAGTTTACCCCTGGCATTTCGCGTCGCACGGCTCTTTGGTCTGGCCGTTGAGGAAATCTTTGAGGATGAGGAAGTGGCCAATGACATATCGTCCTGATTCCGTTGCCGCTACTCACCGGTGAATTCGCGTCACGACTTCGTCAGCAATAGACCCACTTGGCCCGTGAATGCACGGCCGTGCCGCCTCAGTCCCATGGTAGAGCGCCAATCAATTTCTTGCCCAACGTCGTCAGCTGTGCCGGTGGGCGGCTCGATTCCCATTGTTGCCAGCGTGCCTGACGTGGGTTTTCTGACATGGGCGCCCGCCACCCTTCACCTCTCTTCTGCCACATGTCTACCCGTGCCTTGCTCTGCTTTTCGAATTCATCCGGGTCGCTGGGCGCACGATCCATCGTGATGTACTGGGCGAAACGCGGCGAGTCGGACAGATTGCGGCCATTGGAATGGGGTAGCAGTCGATGCCAGATGACGATGCTACCGGCTTTGGCCGGAATCGTGCGAGCCTCGGCAAGAATCCCTTGCAGATCCGGGTGACTCTTGATCCAATTGCCTTCGTCCGCCGGGTCCAGGCTACGCTCTGGGGATAACGTCGCAAGCCAGTCATTGAACCGCCGGTGGTAACCAGGCACACAGCGAAAGCCACCGCCGTCCTCGTCCCGATCATTGAGATAGACCACACCCTGTGGCCCACAGGGATAGCCGTCACCAAACTCCAGCATGCTGGGCAGTCCCGCACCGGCCCACAAGCCACCTGTGGGTTCGCTCTTCTTCTTGAGCCTGACTTCGGGGCGGTCACCCCCACCCACATCCCAATGCAGACCACCGATCTCATTGCGCTCATCTCCCGGACCAAAATAGATCCCGCCATCGCCCCAGCTGCGCGATGTGCCGTCCTCGTCGATCACTTGGCGGTAGGGCAATTTCATATGTGCCTGATCCGTCGTAACCCAGAGCTTGTGCGAGCCGTAAATCTCGGCGAAAGCCTGGTGCAGACGCGGGCTCTGCCGGGCATCCCACAAACTTTGTGACTGGGTCAGATTGACGAAGCCACCACGATCATCGGGTAAGACTTTGTCGTAGTGGTCGGCAAGAGGTGCGTCGGCATCGAGGCCCAGATAGGCCATGATATCTGCTTTCGCCGCTTCGCAGACCTCTTGTGGGACAACATCGTCAATAACGAGGTAGCCATTCTCCTGAAAAAAGGTATGATCCGCTGCCGAGAGCACAGGCGCTTGTGTCTGATCTACCATGGGACCTCCAGACTTGTGTGGTAGTGGCTACATGTCTTTGTCACGATGTTTGTTGCTGCTCGTGGTTTGTGCTGCACGTGGCTGATAACAAAAGGAACTTGCATGGCCTGGTATAGAGGCAACCTGCATATGCATTCGTATTGGACGGATGGTCACGACTTCCCCGAAATGATCGCAACCTGGTTCAAGAACGAGAAGTACGATTTCATCGCCTTCACCGAACACGATCTGCATCAGGTGGGAGACAAATGGGTGAGTCGCGATCCGGCCCGAGGTTCAGGGCGATCGATGCAGGAAGGCGGCCTGCTGGCGAAGTACGTCGAACGCTTCGGGACAGACTGGGTCGAAACGCGGGGTGGTGATCACGGAGAGGTTCGTGTGAAAGCCCTTGCCGAGTATCGCCACCTGGTGGAGGAGGAGGGCCAATTCCTGATGATCACCGGCGAGGAGGTTATGACGACCTGGGGGGAACCTCACGACTGGAGTCGAACCCACTGGATCAATGTCTTCAACACACCTGACGCCGTGGCACCCCAGCACGATCCGCACTCGAGCCAGCGTGCCATGAACAAGACCCTCGACGCGGTGCGATCGAGCGCAGCATCGGGCGAACAGACTCTGGCATATCTGAACCATCCGAACTGCAGCTGGAATGCGACGGCCGAAGACATTGCCGCCGTGCGGGGTCTGCGACACATGGAGATCTACACGGCGCTGAATATGTGCGAGACCTACGGGGATGAGGTGCACTGCCCCGTCGAGCGTCTGTGGGATGTGGCCTTGTCGCTGCGCTTGGCCGCGGGTGGCGATCTCATCTATGGACTGGCTACCGATGACTGCCATGCCTACGCCCATCACTTTGAGTTCGGAGATACCGCCTTGCCGGGCCGAGCCTGGATCTGCGTGCGCACCGATGAACTCACGACACGGAAGATCCTCGGCGCCGTCGAACGAGGCGAATTCTACGGCAGTTCCGGAGTGACGCTCGATGAAATCCAACTGGGCAACGCGAGCATCACTCTCAGCATCAATCCAGACGAGGGTGTTCAGTATACGACGCAGTTTATCGGCACACGCAAAGGTGCGGATTTGTCTGGTGAGCCGGTCCTGGATGCAACAGGCAAAGAAGTACGCACAACGAGGAAATACTCGGATCGGGTCGGCCAGGTGCTACACGAGACGACCACTCTGGCACCGTCCTATTCCTTTGCGGGAGACGAACTCTACGTGCGAGCCGTGATAACATCGGATGTCCCCCATCCGAATCCGACGGCACCTGGGGATTTGCAGAAGGCGTGGACGCAGCCAGCGGTACCAGGCGTTTGACAGTGATGTCAGGCCGGGTGTCGACGCGCTAATCTGAAGCGGAATCTCATGTTATCTGCAAACCACATGGGAAAGTTCGTTCCCCACAGATTGTTGTGAAGATTGATATGCCACCCTTGGGCCAGCTCTGGTTGTTCGCAGTCGAATTCCAGGATTCTTGGTCGCCCCGGACTGAATAGCGGCGCGTCCACGCTTTCCAGGCAAAGACCTGCGCCTGTACTCTGATACACCCTTCCCGAGTCGAGTGCGTGCAGCGCCCTGTTTCCGCCTCTGGCCACATCCAATGGCGAAACAGGAGTTCCCATTTTCTCCATCATCCAGTCGCCATCCGAAGGCAGACCGAAGCCAATCCATGAAGCTTCCGGAAGACGGCATGCGGCCTTGTCGAACCACTGAAAATCGATCTCGATTTCATCATCACCAAAGTGGTAGTGCAGTTGCACAATCCGTGGGGCGCCGTAGCAAGATTCCTCACGCGCCGGCATCACCATCTCCACCCACACATCGTCGACATCCCGCTCGAACTTGAGGGATGCAGGTGACAGGTCCTGTTGCGCCACCCCTTCCACACACTCCAGGCCGGGTTTGGTGAAGTCCTTCACTGCCCATGAGGCAGTGTCCGCGAGATGGGGATTGTAGCGGCTCAGAAACAGATCAAAGCTTGCAGCATCGAAACACTGATAGCGGAACTGTGCGAGAGGGCCATTGGCCGCCCATTCCTCGCCTACTTGATCCACGCAGGATGCAAGAGCTCCTGTGTGATGACAGAAGCGGACGTCGAAACCTCCCAGACGAAGACGTTCGACACCTTGCAAAGACGAGGACGAAGAGAGTGTCCGTCTCGATGGTTCCAACATGTGCAGTTGGTTGCGCAGCGTCTCTTGCAGAGGATGCCCCTCGAAAGTTCCTACTGCCCCATCGACGTAGGCACGCTGCTCTTGCCACGAGGCTTCAAGATCTGAATAGCGAAAGATGTCTCTGTCCGCTCGGAATTCATCCGCTGCTGGCGCGTCGACCACATCGGTTGTTCGGGCATCTGTGAAACTCTGATATCCGTAGTGCACATAATCCTTCAGGTGGGACTTCTCATCCTTCCCCCACGTATGCTCTGGAACCAACAACAGGTGTTGCCGTGCCGTTGCTACGACGGCCTGATGCTCGTCGCCACAGGCCGTAAGAAACCGATCCACACAGCGATAACGCGCCACTTTTCCAGGATCGGCGCCGATACCATGGATCCACGTATCACCGAACTCTTCCTGTATTATCGGCAGATTCTCTCGTCGAGCGATCAGGGCCCGGGCGTAGCGATCCAGACTCGATGCGATCGGCCTGTAACCGGGATGGCGGTCTTTCACCTCCGAGAACTCCGCCGCCACCGCCTCTGCAGTGGGTGGCCCATGATTGTCACCCGTGTGAGCGAAGTGCAGCAGGTCCATCGCCCCAACGTCTTCGACGGCCGCGTCGTATCCGGAACCATAGCTGACGAGAATCTGGGCACCATCGGGATGACACCAGCGGAATCGAGGAGGACAATCGACAATGCTCGACGCTGGATTCACGCCGACATGGAGATAGGCGATGCCGTGGTCAGCGAGATAGGGGATCATCGAGCGTGTGTGTCCGGGGACATCTGTCATTTTCGCCGAGATCGTCCTGGTACCAAAGCGCTTATCCAGCGCCCGAGAGATGGACAATCCATGCACGAAGAGTTCCGGCGACATCAACTCCGTGTGCGTCGTAAAGGGCAGGCCATGCCACACGATGTCGCCCGATTCGATAGCGTCTTCCATACGTGTGACCATTCGAGGCTGAGCTGTTCGCAGGTAGTAGTCGATCAACCACGCACCCGTTGTCCAGACGAACCGCTCCTCTCCCCGCTCTCGGGTGGCCTCGGCCAGATCCATGGCTCGCGGGATGAAATCCTCCACATAGGCGGCGCAGACCTGCTGAGCCGTGTCAGTGAAGCCGAGATCCAGGTGGGTCTTGAACACGACGTGTACGATTCTCTCGCTCATTCTGTTTACAGTTGCCTCATGTCCCGGTGAGACAAGAAGATCAAATACGTGAGCAGAGCATTTGCACTGCCTGTGAGCAGCAACATCCAGTCGTTGCCAATCAGCTCCCCCAGCCATCCACCCAGCAACCAGCCCATGAAGCCGATCTGGATCGCCATGCTGTAGAGGGCCATGACACGTCCGATCATCGCGCGCTCTGTCTGCGTTTGCAGGATCGTCGCCAGACTCGTCACCCAGGGCGGGATCGCCGTGCCCATCATGAACAGTGCTGCGAGGGTCAACGGATAGGATGTGGAGAATCCGAAGAGGATCATCATCGCCGACCATACGGTTGCACCATAGAGGATGGGAACCGACAGACGCGGCCACTGTTTGCGGTTGGCTACATACATGGCCGAGATACCCTGGCCCACGGCGAAAACGGCCATCATCGTCCCAAAACCGGTGCCACCGACGTCGAAACGATCGCGCGCATAAATTGGCCAGACAGGCATCACCGTCGTTGCCATGATGATCGAAAAACACAGCACCATGACTCGACTGATTACCGGGTGTGATCGCACGTGTCGATATCCACCTACGAGACTCTCCCAGGCGGAACCGGTCGACTTCACCTCGACCTTCGGCAGGCGCCGCGTACACAGAGCGGCAATTGCATACAACCCCACCAGAGCCAGCCAGGGCGACACGAGTCCGAAGGCGGCAATAAGCAGCCCACCACTCATCGGACCGAGAGCCCGTGCGATACTGAAGGTGAAGGTGTTGAGAGAATTCGCCGTTTGCAGGCGCTCCCTGGGCACTAACTCTACAACGAGTGAGTTGGAGGAGGGCATCCCCAGAGCGAGCACACCACCGGCCGCCACTGACAACGCGACAACGTGAGACACCGTGGCTACATCAAAAAAGACAATCAGTGCTGTCACCGCTGCGAGCAGCATCAGTCCGAGACGGTCCCACAGCAGAATCGTGCGTCCACCGATACGATCGATGAGCACACCTGCCGCCAGAGAGGCCAGGATGTAAGGAAACACACGAAGGCCCGTCGCTGCGCCTACCCAGAACTGCGATCCACCCAACTCGAGGATCAGCCATGCCTGCGCCATGATGCGCAGTTCCATACCGATGGCGTTGGTGAGATTGCTGTAGAACAGCCACTTGAAACGACTACGCAACAACTGCAGAATGGGATTTGGATCGCGAACGTCGGATGCTTCGGTCAATGAGATCCCGTCAACTATTCTGTCTGGCCCGAGTCGTTCTGGCCCGAGTCGTTCTGGCCCGAGTCGTTCTGGGCCGAGTCAGGCTCTTCAGGCAGCAGACCTGCCTCTTTCAATTGCTTTTCCAGCTTCGACACCTGATTCATGGCGTTCATACCAAAGATGAAACCCATCGTACCCATGGACATCCCGATAATGCCGAATGCTTCCATCACGGTTCTCCAAGGCTAGTGGTGCGAAAAGACATCCATGACAAGACTGGAACCGATCTAAGGTCGCTTACCTACCATCAGTCAATAGTCAGGATATTTGCTCACGAACTTGTGTAACTCACGTTCCAGGCCATGCGTCGGCTCCTCCATGATACCTATTTCAGCACTTCTTACTCTGCCATGATCCGTTCGGGCATCCCTGTCTTGTGGACGCGAAAGACGATCGCCTTGAAGCCCTCTGCACCCGCTTTGGCCCAGTGCACTCGCTCAAAGGGAATCTTTACCACGTCGCCGGCCTTGAACTGCATCTCTTCATCGCCCTCCAGTTGCGCGGTACCCGACCCTTCGAGGACATAGACGAACTCTTCTCCCGGGTGGTAGTGGCGGGGAAACGCAGCGGCGGGCGGTATATCGATATGGCTGAGGATCACCTCTGTACTGTCGACACCCTCGAGCACGGCGTGAAGTAGTGTCTCCAGTCTTGGCTTGGGTGGGGTGTCGTCTGCTTGTGCTGCAAACGTCGTGGAGGTGATGGCGACGACGGCGGCAATGAGAACCAACAGGTCAACACGATGCAATCGGTTCAAAAAAACCTCACTTGATGATGGGGAGACAGTGGCTGCAATGATACATGGAACTATGCTTGATACATGCAACTATGCTATCGCCTGGTGGAGTCTCGTAGCGAACTCCGATCAGCCGTCTGCAGAAAGACTCAGGCCATATATCAGGTAGTGGTCACCCTTGGCGTAGTAGTCGCGCAACTCTCCTTCACGCACAAAGCCACTCTTCTCGTACTTGGCGACGGCCGCAGCATAGTCAGAGTCGCTGCTCGTATCGAGATACAATTTCCGACAGCCGAGACTCTCTGCCGTCTTGATGGTGAAGTCTAGTAGAGAGCCGCCAATGCCCCTGCGCCTGTACGAGGAACTGACGTAGAACCAGTTAAGCCAGAGGATGCCGGGCCAGTCATATTTATCGGGATACAGACCGGTCACACCTACGACCACTTCGCCGATGGTGGCGACGTGATTCTGTTCATCTCCATGGCCACCTGAACGGAAGTATTGCTCGTAGTAGTCCTGGGCCAGCCTGCCATCGTCCACCGAGAACTCAGTGATGATGGTGACAACTGCCAGGATATCTACCTGTGTCATGGGCCGGATGTTGAGTTCTGCAGGTGCTGGCACGATGTGTGACCTTCTGATGAGGCGTCGACTTGATTCACATAGTCAATGATGCTTACATGCCAGCGCCAAACCCTTTCACGGTCTCTGCCCGATTGAACCGGCTCATCTTTCTGCGGAAGTATCCTGATGAAGCGACCAAATCTCCTCTACATCTTCACCGATCAGCAGCGCGCCGATACGCTGGCTTGTTACGGCAACAACCAGATTCAGATGCCAGCTCTCAACAAACTGGCACAGGACAGCTTCGTCTTCGACCGGGCCTACGTGAGCCAGCCGGTCTGCAGTCCATCGCGCGCGACAATGCTCACGGGCCTGTGGCCGCATACATCAGGTGTGCCCTCCTGCAACAAACCTCTGCCAGCCGATGTACCCACCATCGCCGAAATGCTGCCCGATGACTACGCGTGTGCCTATATGGGCAAATGGCACCTCGGTGACGAGATCTTCTCGCAGCACGGCTTCGAGACGTGGGTGGGTTCAGAGAACTCGTACCGCGCCCACTATTCCGACGAAGAGAAGTTGACTCAGCACAGCGCCTACGCACGCCACCTGTTGGATCAGGGGTTCGAACCAAATCAGGAATTGCTAGGTGAGAAGATCTTCACGCGCCACGTAGAGGCCCAGATGGCGGAGCCTCTCACCAAGGCATCTTTTCTTGGAGATCAGGCAGCAGACTACATCCGCGAACACCGAGATCAGCCCTTCACTCTGTGCGTGAGTTATCTCGAACCACACCCGCCACATACGGGTCCACTGAATGATCTCTACGATCCGGCCTTGCTGCCCACGAGTCCCAGCTTCATGGAGAGCCCCGGCCTGGACACGCCCCTGATCCTGCGCTTGATGTCCGCCATCTATATGGAGTCAGAGGAATACGGCTTCGACCTGCGTACCGAAGAAGGCTGGCGTGCAGTGATGGCTCGTTACTGGGGCAACACGACCCTCGTTGACCGCTCCGTGGCGAAGATTCTGAACGCTCTGGACGAATGCGGTCTCACGGATGACACGATCGTCGTGTTTACCAGCGACCACGGTGAGCAGATGGGTGACCATGGAATTCTCGGCAAGACGGTCATGTATGAAGAATCGACGCGCGTCCCGCTGCTGCTGCGAGCGCCGATGCTCGAGGCCCCACCGCGCCACATCGACGGCAATGCCAGCCACATAGACCTGGTGCCGACTCTGTTGGATTTGATGGAGTGCGAGGCGCCCGACCACCTGCAGGGCGTCAGTCGCGTGCCCGTGTTGCGGGGGGAAGAAGACTTATCCGAGGAGGACATCTTCATCCAGTGGAATGGCGCTGATGGCCATCCCCGTGCATCCATGGGTGAGGCAGAGATTAACCAATCCATGGGCGAACCTCTGCGCACGGTCATCTCGGCAGACCGTTGGAAGCTCAACGTCTACACGCAGGGGCCCGGTGAGCTTTACGATCTGACGAGTGATCCCCACGAGATCCACAACCTCTTCAACTCAAGCGAGCACACAAACCGACGCCACGATCTCCATCACCGTATCCGTCGCTGGCAGGAGACGGTCCACGACGATGCCAGCCTCCCGGAGTTGACGAATTGACCAAGACCCGAGCAAAGCTCCTGCTCATCTGCGATGAGCGCGTCCGCAACAATTACCTGCCACCGGAGCAGATCGAACGACTCGAAACCTTCGCCGACTGGGAATGGGTGCAGATGGAGGGTGGCGGCATCTACGAAAACAACGACGATCCTGAGGCGAAGGCTGAATTGATGAAGCACGTCGACAACGCGGAGGGCTTCATCGTGTGTCACGGAGCCACGCGCATCGATGCGGAGGTTATCGCGCAGGCGCCCAACCTTCGCATTATCGGCGAGTTGGAAGGCGACCGTTTCGCCAGCCGCATCGACCTCGAAGCCGCCTGGGCCCGCGGCGTGCGTACGGTGGACACGACGAATGGCTCATCTTACCCCGTCGCCGAGTGGGCCCTGGCTCACATTCTGGTCGCCCTGCGTAATGGTGGCGCCCGCTTCCGCGAGATTATCGACGGCCGAGCAGAGGAAGCAGCATCAAAACGTCGCGAGATGTCTGGTGTCCTTACGGGTCGACGCGTCGGCCTCATCGGCTGCGGCCACATCGGGCGCAGGCTGGTGGAATTCTTGCGGCCCTTCAAGGTCGAGATCTGGGTACACGACCCCTATCTACCGGCGGAGATCGCCGACATTGTCGACGTGTTGCAGACCTCGTTGGAGAACGTCTTTGCTGAATGCGACGTCGTCGTCTGTCTTGCACCGCTGACACCAAAGACGAAGGGCATGATCGGCAAAGCGGAATTGGATCTGCTGCGACCGGGCACAGCATTCGTCAACGTTTCCCGCGGCGCCATCGTCGACTCTCAGGCGCTGATCCACCGGCTCAAGGTCGGTGACATCACTGCCGGTCTCGACGTGTTCGACCCAGAACCGATCCCAGCTGACAGCGAACTCATCCACCTGCCCAATGTCTTCCTGAGTCCCCACTACGCCGCCATCACAGGCGACACCTATCCACACTTTTTCGGGCTCATGGTGGATGAACTGGAGCGATTCTTCCACGGCCACGAGACGAGGTTCAATCTGACGCCGCGGTCACAGGCGAATCGGGAGGGGAGCTAATCTGCTCCGTCGCGGCGATCTCACAATTCCGACGCAGCAGATGTAGCAAGTAGGACGCAGTAATCCAGGGTTGTCTCGACCACAGGAAGGCCGTCGATGCCAACCCCCAGCAGTTGGCTGCGTGGCGTCGGACGCGCCAGAGCCGAGCGTGAGTTCAGGATCTCCACTTCCCACCCAGCAGTCCGGAATGCGGCAACTGCCCTGTCGCGATACAGGAGGTCTGTCACCTGGAGTTCCCGAATCGCCGCGGCGTTGCTTTGATCCTCCTCATCATAGAAGATGGTCATCGCCGCAAAATGGCCTGACACGACACGACGCAACTCCGTCAGTAGTGGGCCGGGCTCGCGGATGTTCGGCAGCCCCTGGTTTGAGGTCATCGTCTGGACTGAGCTATTCCTCAGGGGTGTTTGACGCGCATCGAAGGCGAGCAGGCTGACACGATCATATAGACCGAGATGCTGCAGACGGATTCGAGCCCGCCGAAGGATTGTGGGGCTGAAGTCGGTTGCGATCACAGGACGATCGAGGCTGCGTGCGATCTCCTCAACCAATGCACCACCGCCAGATGCGAGATCGACAACAGGGCCTTCAGATGCCTCAAGAAACCTCAGGACGTACTCCGTTTGGTCTTCAGAGGCGGTCAGTTGCTCCGCAGTGTAGACCGGGGTAGCCTCTGCCCGAACGGCCAGCGCCTCGTCTAGCTGGCCGCGCTCTTCCAGGACGTTGGCCCGGAATCGCTGGTCTGCTGGATCCAACGTGTCCAGTGGAGATTCCATCAACAGACGCTCCACGTCAGGGTGCTCTCGCAGATACTTGGGTAACCAGCCTTCCATCTGGGCCCACAGATCATCTCGTGAGAAATCGGACAGCAGGAAGACGCCGATGCCCTCTCGCACAGGGTAAGACATCCTGCAGTCACCACATGTCGCGTCTGCTGTCTCGATACGATCGCCGTCGGCCTCGTCGATCTGCCAAACAAGGCTTCCGTGGCAGGCCGCACACTCCAGCATCTCAATCACATACCCGTGCATCGCATGCACCTCTCTGTCATCGGATTCGATCTTGCCAAAACCGGCTCTCAATGGGAGGATTCACTTCTATTTCAATATTCAGGAATCCTGCCCGGCTGGCCACCGCCGAGGCCCAAGGAGCGAGTGGATCTGGGCGCCCTACCGACCATCCCACCGAGAACGCACATTCGCCACAATCACGATGAGGACAGGAAGCAGATTCGTGTTGATCAGGTCGTGCAGGTAAGCTCCCCACATGGGACCTACAGGTGAGTCCAGATCACCTACCAGGTCGAGCAATTCCATGGCAATCGAAAGCAGAGCTCCTGGGATCAGAGAGCGCGTTGAGCTCAGCGCACTTCTGGTGAACAGGCACGTGAGCAACAACGCGCCCACACCGATATAGAGGTGGACCGCATCCTTGGCCAGCGGAATGATCGCGAGGATCACGCCCTTGAAGTCTTGGTACCAGGAAGCATTCAACCGGGCTACCCAGATGCTGAAGTCGAAGCTGCATCTCGACGGCATTCATCCAGCACACGCATCAACTCACGAGATTCGTCCAGCGAAACGAAGGGCTCCTCGTCACCAGCAAAGTAGGCGTGACAGTAGTCGTAGTAGTTGAGCTTATCCTCATCAGCGGCGAACACCTTTTCCTGCCAGGGAATCGTCTCACCACTACCATACCTGCGCTCATCCGCGGCCAGGGTCTCCGCTTGAGAAAGATCCAGCCCGGGTAGAGCGTCAGGATCGAAATAACGAGCGTGCCAGCCGCCTTCTTGATAGATGAGACTGCCGTGTTTTCCCAATACGTGCCAACGTGGTTCGATCGGATGAGCGGCGGCCATGTTGATGTCGATATCGATGAGGACACCACTGGCCGTCTCGATGAGCACCTTCACGACATCGTCTGCGTCTCCCGAACTGGCGATTGTATTCAGGCGGCACGTAACGCGAGTCGCTTGTGACGCCGCCACGTACAGGCAGACATCGATAAAGTGGGCTCCATAGTTGTTGAGCATCCCACCACCATGCTGCTGCAGTGCCTGCCAATCATTGCGGCGCGTGTAGCTCGTGCGCGCATTCTTGATCATGTAGACGGGACCGATCAAACCCGTGTCGAGAATGCGACGTAGAACGAGCACATCCGGTAAACCGCGTGTTGGCTGATACAGCATCAGTTTGCGTTTGTGGCGCCTTGCCGCTTCCACCATCTGGTCCGCTTCGGCGAGGGACGCCGCCATTGGCTTGTCGCAGAAGACATCGCAGCCAGCTTCCATGGAGGCGATCGCCTGCTCCGCATGAAAGGGAGTGGGTGATGCGATGACGACCAGATCAGGTGAGGCGGCTTCGAGGCTTGATGCGAGATCGGGGAAGCCTGGAGCATCGAATCGCTCGAGCGCTTCCTTGCGACGCTCTGGTAGCGGATCGACGACCCCGACGAGATCGAAGCCGTCGTGGGCGGCAACTTCTGGTACGTGGAATGGCCAGCCGATTCGGCCCAGGCCGACGACGATGGTGCGTAGTTGCTTCATCTATTCCTCATGGAGATTTCTCCAACTGCTGTAGCCGCACCCCTATCGAGCGAGATCGGCAATCATGCGAGTTCTGTCTCGAACCCATATGGATGTAACACAACATAAGTTTCAGGCGCCACGACTGAGCCAGATCAACTGCGCGACGACAACATTTTCTCACCCCATCTTAAGGCGCATCCAACTGCCCGTTTTATCAAGAACCTTGCCGATCCGATGCTGAAGCTTCGAACTGTCCTTAAAGATCTCCACTGGGTCGAGGCTAAAGCGCGCCAAAACTTTTGCTGACGACGAGCAAGTTGCAAGTCCCGGAAGTTGCGACAGATGCGGTTACTGAAATCGTTCCGTCTCGCGGAGGCATTTGTCCGAGACAAAGGGGTCTCACCGCGGCAATTCCGACAGACATGTGAATTTTGACATCTTTCACGTCTTCGCGCCGACACCGCAGGGCGCATGAGCGAAGGGCAGGCTCGTCGAGCACGGGGCCCAGAGGGCGGACGCCAGGACGGCGTCCGCTGATCGAGCCGCAGGATGCGGCATTCGATCAGCCCGCGAGATGAGCCGCAGACCGTAGCTCCAGCGCCCGGAGGTGCCGGCGCGAAGACGCGCAACAGCAGTCCCTTCTCTCTCATCCACCTCACCGCCAGCCTCACCAGAACACCCGGCCTGAGCCCCACCAAAAAAAACAAAGAACCACCACCCCCAGGCCGGCCATTATCACCCAATCCTTGACCATGCTTTATCGCCTAGATATACTGCACAAACGTTCACCATCTAACCTCCACCAACGTGCGTGCAGCCCTTGGATCTCACCTGTCTCCACATTCCCCAATTCGCAGCCTGGGCCCTGTCCCAACGCTGGCACTTGGACGAATCCACCTCTTCGAATGGCTCTCAGCGACCGATCATCGTCTGTCAGGGTGGTCGGGTGTTGTCCTTCATCGACGAGCGGATCAGCCACCGTGGAATCCGTTTGGGCGACCCTGTGGATCGTGCTCGGCGCCTGGCACCGGGCGCCCAGTTTCTGTTGCGCGATCCGGATGTGGAACGAGCTCTGTGGGAGAGCATCCTCGGCAGACTGTATCAACTGACCCCACAGATCCAGCCCATCCCCGATCCCCTGCGTCCGGTGCCCCGCAAACCGGCCAGAAGAAAAGAGCGGAAGAAGCGCGGCACCGACGCCAACGATCTGTTCGCCTCCGTGGGTGATCCCGAGCTGACCGAAACCGATGACAGCGTCGGCCTGTGGGACAATGGCGCCTGGGCGATTCTGCAGGGACCCTATGCAGATGGGATCGAAGCACTGGCCACCGAGTGGGGTGCTCAGGTCGGCCGTGGACACCGTCGCAGTTGGGCCATGCTCGCCGCAGCGTATTCGAAACCGGGACAGATCACGACCGTGCCCGAACCGATGATCGCACAGTTTTTGCGACAGGCACCGATCGAATTATTGCAGAGGCTTTGTTTTACCGGTGAGCTGGTGGAGCGACTGCATCTGTTCGGACTCAAAGCCATCGGTCACATCTTCGGTCTGACGAAACGTCAGTTGATGGCACAGTTCATCGATGAAGGTCGACGCCTCTTCGATCTGCTCCATCCCGATGACATGGAACCCCCTGTCAGCAACTACGACCGACGCATCCTGCAGGCGGAGTATGAATTCGACTGGCCCGTCTTTGAACCGGGTGACCTGCAACCCGTGCTGCGTCGGTTATTGAAGGATCTGCTCGAAGGCATGCAAGGACTGAGCACACGACACCTGGAAGTGCGACTCCATCATCGCCGGCGCGACGATCGGTTTGCCCATCGCATCCTGAAAGATCCGACCCGTTCACTGCAGACATTGGGCACCGTGGGCGAGACCCTGTTGATGCAGGCCCTGACGGCAAACAGTGGTGCGCGTCGAGCACCGACGGGACGATCCGTGGATCGTGTATCGGTAACGATGAGTGGGCTGACACGAGTCATGTCGCAGCAGGCGGAGTTGTTCCGGCAGCGACCGGAGCTCAAGCCTGTTGTGCTGCGCGTGGAGTCGCGATTTCCGGGGAAACTGGTGCGACCGGTGCATGCCCACGCGGATCCATTTTTTCCGGAGGAGGAATATCGGCTGGTGCCGATTGCGGTGTGAGGCCACGGTGACCTGTGTCACGGCACGGCTTCCCTTCTGCCCGCAGTTTGTTGAGTCTCACAACATCACGTGACGATCACGGCCCGAGGGGGAAGCAGCAGATGAGCACATCCCATCCATATCGCAGAAATACGATCGCTTTGGCGTTCTGCTTGTTTGCCATGACCACCACCGTGTGGCCTCAGTCCCACGGTGGGCTCGGTGTGGCCATCCGCGCCGGGGGGCTCATTGGCGACACCGAGTTGACGGACAAACCCCACGGACAGGCACACCTGGCGCTGCGCGGCGCTCTGGCTGGACCGCTCCTATGGGAGTTGGGTGGCGGGTACGCCCGTCTTGATGGGACCGACTACGCCTCGAATCTTGCCGTGGGCGAATTACGTCTGCTGCTTGCGAAACGATCAGGGCGCTTGCGTCCGCTGCTCTATGCCGGCGCCGGCGCCGTCCGCTACAACCTGGCTGAGTCGCCTCCGGGTCGCACATCCGACATCGAAGCCCTTGGGACTGCCGCCACCGTGCCCGTCGGTCTGGGACTTCAATTCGTCCGCAGTGACTCGCGGGCGATCGAGATCCTGGCAGGATATACCTATACGTTGAAGGATGACATCAACGGCGCCATCTACGAAAAGGGCAATGACGTCCACTGGGGGGTGACCATCGGCCTGACCTTCGGCGCTTTCAACCCCCGTGACGAGTCGCCATCACCCGTGCTTTCCACGCCGCCCGCAGCCCAACCCGTACCGACTCCGCCCACACCCGAGCCCCCCATCCAGGTGGTCCCCGAACTCATCGTACAGGAAGCGCCCCCATTAGAAACGGAGCCCGAGCCAGACATCGAATCGTCCCCGATCGAGATCGCTCCGTCGATTGTGGAGGCACCGCCAGTTGTTCCCATTCCGGCGCCCGAGCTCAGCTTCGCGCCCCTCTACTTCGCCAGGGGTAGCACCCGCATCAGCGCCAATGGCTTGAGCCTGATCGCCGAAATCGCCAAGTCTGTCGAGCATCGCAACGTGGTGATCGTAGAGGCCCGCGCCTACACCGATGCCAGAGGACGCAATCCACACCTTGCAAGACGCCGCGCGGAGGCGGTGGAACAGGCGCTGTTAGCGCAGGGCATCGAGCAGTGGCGCGTCCAGGTACGTGTGCGACGTGACATCCAGCGACCCTCCTCGGAATCCTGGAAGGCGCGGCGCGTCGAGATTGTACCTGTTAAGTAGAGAGCCCAGGCACACCAGTACACAAACGGACACGACATGGAATCTGCAAAGGACCCCGTCAACTACGAATCTTTCGGCGCCCAGGGCGACGGCGTCACCGACGACCTGCCCGCGATCTGCAAAGCCCACGACTACGCCAACGAGCAGGGTCTCAGCGTCAAAACACGCGCCGACGCGACCTATCATCTCGGCCGACGCGCACTGACCGCACGGATCGCCACCGATACGGACTGGAACACTTCGCGATTCACGATCGATGATGCGCAGGATGTCGAGGACCATCGGGCATCCCTCTTCGAAATCGTGTCGCTCCTGGAGTCCGGGGCTCAGTCACCCGATGGCCTGGCTCTCCATCACCTGTCCCGCGATCAGCGACAGGTCGATGCACGGCCCGAACACGACTGCTTCGTACGCGTCGAGGATGATTCAAAACGACTCTTCATCCGTCGTGGACTCAATCAGAACGCTGGTGTCCCACAAAGCGACTGCTTCGTCCTGCGCCGGGATGGTTCGATCGAGGCCGATATCGATTGGGATTATGAGCAGATCACCCGGTTGGATTCGCACCCGATCGACGACGACACCCTGTTCGTACGCGGCGGTGTATTCACGACTTGCGCCAATCGCGAGCATCATCCCAACGGCTACAACTACTGGAGCCGCAACATCGCCATCTCGCGTTCGAACACCGAGATCAATGGCCTGACACACTATGTCACAGGCGAGATCGATGTGGGCTGCCCCTATAGTGGTTTTCTCAACGTCCATCACTGCGCTCATGTCACCTTCCGCGACTGCTGGTCGACGGGACACAAGATCTACTCGACGATCGGTGCCGTCGGCAAGCCGGTGAGCATGGGCTCTTACGACATGAATGCCAACAATGTCGTCGGCTTCACATTGATCAATTGCCGCATGAACCACATCACCGATCGTACCCGCTGGGGCGTGATCGGCTCGAACTTCTGCAAGGACATCCTGCTGCAGGATTGCCATCTATCCAGGATGGATACACACATGGGCGTCTCGGGCAGCTACATCATCCGCCGCTGCTCCCTGGGCCACATGGGGCTCAATGCCATCGGACGCGGCGAGCTGATCATCGAAGACTCGACGCTCTATGGTCGCTCCCTCATCGGCTTGCGTCCCGACTATGGCAGCCACTGGGAGGGAGATCTTTCGATCACGAATTGCCGATGGATTCCCGCCTGTGGCGATTCTGTCCAACCCCAGGTGATCGGCCTCAGCAATGACGGCACGCACGACTTCGGCTATCAGTGCTCGATGCCACGCCAGATCAAGATCGACGGATTGTTCATCGACGATGCGAACACACCGGAGGGGTATGAGGGACCCTATCTGCTCGCCGATCCTGATGGCGGCGCGGATGCTGATGCACTACCTGCAAAGCGGCCCTTCCCGTATACGCCCTGCGAGCGGATCAGCCTTCGAGGACTCGAGACTGCCAGCGGCAAGGGGACGCGGTTGTCACCGAATTCGACGTTGGCGACGGTGATCGAGCAGTCCTGAGGGACATCCGCAAACATCCATCCTGCGCACGGAAGGCCGCCGGTCAACACTCTCCTTGACCTCGTTCTGCCTCTAAGATATACTGAACAAATGTTCAGCTAACCTTTGTAACATCGCGCTCCCCACCTCCCAGCAACCTGACTCGCTGCCGAGGTACCCGCGAATTGAAATCGATCCACAGCCCCATCGACGTCGACACTGACGATCGCTGCCGACCCGTACGCCTTTACTGGCGTTCGAATACCTACCACGTATCCCGCATCCTCGATCGCTGGGTGCTGCAGAACCGCTGGTGGGCACGCGAAGAGAGGCGCCTCTACGTCCTCGTCGAAGCGAGCCTCGCTGTAGGCGATGCTGTACAGCACCTCGAGCTGTATCTGCAGGGTACTGACTGGACCCTCGCCCGTGTTGTCGACTGAGCGATTCCGGCATCCCCTTCTCGTGTTCGTTCACCTCCATACACGCAGCTGGTTTTCCTTTGGCGCCGGTGGCTCCTCTCCCGAAGCCCTCGTCACCCGTGCCGCTGAACTCGGTCAACCCGCACTGGGTCTCACCGACCTGCACGGCGTCTATGGCATGGTGCGTTTCCAAAAGGCTTGCAAGGCGATGGGCATCCATGCCGTCGTGGGTGGCGAGGTCCTCATCGATGGCTCACCCCTCGTCCTGCTCGCACGATCGCCGCAGGGCTATCGCGATCTGTGTTCGCTACTGACGCGGGCGCACCTTGCCAGCGCCGGTCTGCAGGATGGGGATCTCGCCCTGCTCGGTGAACGCATGGCCGTCTCAGGAACCCGCACCGTGGCTGATGTGGGCAGCCTGGTCTCTGCAAGGGTTGACGCCATGAACGCTGGCAACTCCGCGAATCTCTCCGGCGGCGATCCAGACACGACACCGAACATTGGCGACATCCGTTTCATCGGTTCAGGTAAAACGGACACACCCCTCAACATCCTACCCACACCGATGCGGCCCGTGCCGACGGTAAATCTCGAACTGCTTGGCACCTATGCGGACGATCTGATCTGTCTCACAGGTGGACGCACAGGCACGTTGTGGCAACTCGCTTCACGTCGCCAGGACACGGCAGCGAATGCCTGGCTGCGGACACTGCGCGAGATCTTCGACGACGGCCAGGACGGCCGCCGACTCTACGTCGAACTCATCCACGGACTGCTACCGGAAGACGCTGCCATTGCCGCCCGTCTTCATCACCTGGCCACAGGTCAGCAACTGCCCACCGTCGCCACCAACGACGTGCGTTTTGCGACCCCGGCGAACTGGCGACGCTATGATCTGCTCACCTGCGCCCGACTCAACATCCGCGTCAGCGAACCTCACGCTGAGCGACCACGCAATGCGGAAGCCTATCTGAAGTCCGAAGCGCAACTGCGACACTTGCTGCCCTACCCGGAAGCTTTCGATCACACCGTAGAGATCGCCGAATCCTGTCGTGTTGATCTCGTGCCCGAATTCATCACACCCCCCTCAGCGATCATTCCAGGAGGCAAAACGGCGCGCAGCTATCTAACCGAGCTATGCAATGCCGGCCTGCAAGACCTTTACGCACCGGACAAACGCGCCGCGGCTCAGGCACAATACGACCGCGAACTCAAAGTCATCACCGATCTGGAGTTGGAGGAATTCTTCCTCGTTGTGCACGAAGTCGTCAGCGTCGCGCGTCAACGCGGTATCCGCTGCGCCGGACGTGGTTCGGCGGCGAACAGCATCATCGCCTTCTTGCTGCGTATCACCGCCGTCGACCCGATCCGTCACAACCTGCTCTTCGAACGATTCCTCCACGGTGGACGCAAAGGTACACCGGATATCGACGTCGACTTCGACGCCGATCGCCGCGACGAGGTCATCGATTGGATGGAACGTCGCTTCGGCATCGAACAGACGGCGATGACGGCGACACTCATCACGTACAAACTGCGCCTCGCTCTGCGCGATGTGGCCAAGGCCCTCGGCTGGCCCATGCCCAAAGTCGACGCCCTGTCGCAAACCGTGCCCTCGGGACTGGCCAATGAAGTCATCGAATACCGCGACCCCATCCAAAGTGTGCTCGGCGAATCGCCCCTCGTGGAGCTGCTCTTCGAATGCGTCGCCGATCTGCATCTGTGTCCCCGCCACCTCGGCCTGCACTCCGGTGGCATGGTCCTGTCGCGCAAACCCCTCTCCCACTTCACGCCGATCCAGGTCTCGGCCAATGGCGTGAAAATGGTCACCTTCGACAAAAACGACGTGGAAGCGATGGGACTGGTGAAACTCGACGTCCTCGGTCTGCGCATGATGGCCTGCCTGAGCGAGGGCGCCAACCTCGTCCATCGTCACGAAGGCATCGAAATAAATTTTGAGACCCTTCCCCTCGATGATCCGGGTGTATACGAGCTGATCTGTTCGGGGCAAACGGTGACCCTCTTCCAGATCGAGTCACAAGGTCAGATGCATCTGATCGCGCAGAATCAGCCCGAGTCTTTCGACGACCTCGTCGCCGAAGTCGCCCTCTTTCGGCCCGGCCCCCTGCAGTCTGGTATGGTCCACCCCTTCATCCGCCGACGCCGTGGCCTGGAACCCGTCGTCTACGAACACCCGAGTCTCGAACCGATTCTCGCCGATACCTACGGCGTCATCCTCTTCCAGGAACAGATCCTCGACGTGGCGCACCGTTTCGCCGGCATGTCACTGGCCGATGCGGATGATTTTCGCCAACTCATGTCGAAGACCCACGACCCTGTCAGAATGGAAGAGATGGGCGTGATGTTCATCGCCGGCGCCATCGCCAAAGGTGTACCACCACCGATTGCCGAATCTGTTTTCGAAAAAGTCTCCCACTTCGTCGGCTACGGTTTCTGTCGCTCCCACGCTGCCGCCTTCGCACAGACCGTCTACCACTCCGCCTGGATGAAGCGCTACCATCCGGCGGCGCATCTTGCCGCCTTCATGCAGCATCGCCCCGGCTTCTACAACCTCATGACCCTGGAAGAAGAAGCCCGACGATTCGGCATCCCCACGCTGTTACCCACCATCGACGAATCGACCGCGCGCTATGACCTGGTGCGACTCTCCGACGGCCGCCTCGGCATCCGCAAGCCCCTCACGTCGATCAAAGGCCTCGCCGAAGAAGCGGTGGAGCAGATCCTCTGGGCCCGACTGACCGGCCCCTTCCGTTCGGTGGAAGACCTGGCCACCAGAGTCCCCGATCTCGATCGCCGCGACCTGGATGCCCTGGCCAAATCCGGCGCCCTGGACACCCTCACCGGTTCCAGTCGCCGCGCCCTCTGGGAAGTCGGCGTCGTCGCCAACCGACGAGAAGCCGCCGGCGATCGGTCTCACCAACCGAGTCTCTTTGACATGCCTTTGTTGATGGAAGAGGACATACCGGATCTCCCCGTATTGGGCGCCGCCGAGAGATTGTCCTGGGATTACAGATCAACGGGCGCCGGGCGCGTGCACCCCATCACCCTGGCCAGACGCCACCTCAACGACCTGGGCATCCCCACCATCGAAAGCTGTCAACGCACGATGGTGTTACCTGGAGATGGCACGAGTCCCAAAGCAACACCCAACGACCTGCAAGGCCCCACCGTCACACTCGCCGGCGTCGTCATCATGCGTCAACGACCACCGACAGCGAAAGGTTTCATGTTCGTCACATTGGAAGACGGGACCGGCTTCATCCAGGTCATCGTCCACCCAAAAATCTACGAGCAGTACTACGAGCTACTCATCAGACCCGCCCTGCTCTTCAAAGGCCCCCTGCAGGCGACCGGCACCTGGCGTGCTCTGATGGCCAAAGAAGTCTGGCCCCTGGAAGGTGTCTTCGGCGGCTACGCCGGATTCCCGTCCGCCGCAGGTCATCAGAATGCCGTCGATGCCGGCGAACAGGTCGTGCGTGCCGGACAAGCTCTGGAAGACGATGACTCCGGCGACGATCTGGCCAAGATTGCAGCAGGGGGATCGGTGTTTCGCTCGCGGACGAAGAGGACTGGGTGATGGGTTACGGATCGTGTTCTGCAAGTATCCGCCGATGCTTCCGGCGCTGGAGCTACGGGCTGCGGCTCTTCTCACGGGCTGATCGAACACCGCATCCTGCGGTGACGATCAGCGCACGCCGTCCTGGCGTGCGCCCTTTGGGCCCCATGCTCGAAGAACCTGCCCTACGCTCATGCGCCTGCACCATCGGCGGATACCCACAGGACAAACCGAACTACCATGCGCGCGAAGAGAGCACCTCTCCAGATCAGCCACCCCAACCCGGCGCCACACACACCTCCCGAGACCAGATTTCACATCAGCGCCGGTTCCTCAGAAAATGTGGATGGCAGTGGCTTCTCGACATGCGGTCTCGATGCCGCATGAATTTCTCATATCAATGTGGCGTGAATGGCTTGCCTTCGATGGGTCTGCACTGATGCCGCAGGGCCCGAAAACGAAGGACCGGCTTGCCGAACAGATAGGCCCGAAAGGGCGCCCGCCAGGGAAGGCGGGCGCTGACCACTGCCGCAGGATGCGGCATTTGGTCAGCCTGTGAGGCAAGCCCCAGGCCGAGTGACAGGGCCCGGAGGCATCAGTGCAGACCCACGATATCAGATACAACCCTCACCCACGGGACACCTCATGCTCCTACATCCATCAACAACCACCGAAGCCCGCAAAACCACGCCAGCCAACGCCAGAGGCCGTGGCGCCGTCACCAACACACCCAACCGCTTCGATCCACTCCACATCGAACCTGACACAGTCGAACCGGATGAAGAAGATTTCGAACGTCGACAACCCACCGAATACTTCGACGATGCGAGTCGTTCTATCCTGGCAAAGAACGACAGCCCCGACGTAGGCTTCGCTTACAGTCTGAATCCATACAGAGGCTGTTCACACGGCTGCGTCTACTGCTATGCCCGCCCTACGCACGAGTATCTCGGCTTCTCCGCAGGGCTCGACTTCGAAACCAAGATCCTCGTCAAACAAGACGCACCGGATCTGTTACGGGAAACCTTCAGCAAGAGATCGTGGGAACCACAGGTGGTGGCCCTCTCGGGCAACACCGACTGTTATCAACCTGTCGAAAGACAGCTCGAGATCACACGCAGGTGCCTCGAGGTCTTCCTCGAGTTCCGCAATCCCGTGACGATGATCACCAAGAACAAGCTCGTCACACGGGATATCGATCTGCTGCAGGAACTGGCAGAGCGCGACCTTGTACACGTGACACTTTCCGTAACGAGTCTCAAGCCCGCACTCACCGGTGTTCTTGAACCTCGTACGTCACGTCCCAAGCAGCGCCTCGCAGCCGTTACAGCCCTCGCCGAAGCGGGCGTGCCCGTGGGCATCAATGTGGCACCACTGATCCCGGGGTTGAACGACGAGGAGGTCCCCAACATTCTCGATGCAGCAGCCAAAGCCGGCGCCCAGTGGGCGAACTATATCATGGTGCGTCTACCCGGTGCTGTGCGTCCCTTGTTTCTCGAGTGGCTTGAACGACATATGCCTGACCGAGCCAGCAAAGTTCAGAATCGATTGAAGCAGGTTCGCGACGGCAACTTGTCAGATCCACGCTTCGAATCACGCATGCGTGGCGAGGGTGAATTTGCCGATCTGATCTCCAGGTTCTTCACTCTGGCACGCAGACGTCACGGCTTGGATGGGTCCTCACACGAATTGGCCACCCATCACTTCCGTCGTCTTGATCGCTTGCAGTTGGATTTGTTCTGAAACAGGATACCGTGACCGACACCCGATCTCTCTCGATCCCAACTCGACTCGTCCTGCCTTTGCTGGCACTTTGTGTCGTTCTCGGCGCGGCACTGCGTCTGCCAGGAATCGGTCGTTCTCTGGGGCCCGATGAGCTCTTTACGATTGGTGTCTTCACCACACACTCCATCCTCGACATCATTGCGCGCTACGACCTACCCAACAATCACATCTTCCACACCCTCTGCGTGCGTGCCATGCAGGGCTTACTCGGCGACAGCGAATGGTCTCTTCGACTACCAGCACTGCTCGCTGGACTCGCAGGAATTCCGGTCCTTTTCTGGTTTGCACGTCGTCTCACGGGCGCACCCAGTGTCGGCCTCCTTTCGGCATTGCTGCTAGCAGCACACCCTCTCCACATCAGCCTCTCTCAACAATCTCGCGGCTACACGCTGCTGGTCCTATGTGCCATTCTCTATGCAGGCTTTCTGTGGCTCGGTGTCACCCGCTCCCTGACTCGCCACACCGGCACCGCACCTGGCGTCTGGACGGTCCGCAGTAATCCTCACAACGACACGTGGATCTGGTTTGGTGTTGCTCTGTCTGGATCTCTCGCAACACTGACCCTTCCGAGTGCCGCTTTGCTGATCGGTGCCGGCACGATCGGCGCCTTGCTGCTGGCCCGCTCGGCAAAGGCTGGATCCTCACCTGGTGAGTCCTCTGGCAAAGGCCAATCCCGATTCATCGTGTTGCTACCCCTTGCTTTGGCCACACTCGTGATCGCCGTGCACACGGCCCTCGTTTACCTGCCACTGGCAGAAGAACTTCGCGCTCACGCCGATCGCTTCGGCCAACCACTGACGATCTCCGGATTCAGCGACTTCCTTGCAGCAACCTGGCTTGCCATCGGTCCACCGCGTCTGGCCTGGCTCATGCACCTGTTCGCCGCCTGGGGCTTGATCACACTGGAAGGTGCACGTCGTGGTGCCGGACTGTTCCTTGGTGCAATCGTCGGTCTACCTCTCGTGCTCACTCTTGCCCTCGGTGCCCATGCCGAGCCTCGGCTCTATCTGTTTCTCGTGCCCTTCTCGCTGGTTGCCATCGCTGCCGGCGCCGAGTCACTGCGACTGCTTATTCAGCGTAAGACAGCTGGGGCAATTCGTTGGACAGCGGCACTTCCCATCCTCGCCGTGGGTGCCGCTTTCTACAGCAACGTGTCAGCCCCAATAGAGACCGGCTATCGCGATGCGGGTCGCTACGTGGCTGAACAGACACGTGCTGGCGATCTGGTCATCATTCCCTACATCATGGATGCCGCCATCGGCTTCTATGCCGCGGGCGCCACCGTAGATAGAGTGCGAGCCATACCGGAGACAGGCATCCATCGCGTGCTCTTCGTCGACCGCCCCGACACGGACCACTTCCGACTCGATGACTTGATGCTGGCTGCCAACTTCACCACCGATGCCGCCGATCACCGCGATACGTATGCCCACTTGCAGCTTCCCACGGCGGCGTTCACTGCCATCAGGCATTTTGGATCTACTGTCGTGCACGCGACCAGAACGTCGGCCACACCGATCGATCTTGGCATCTTGAACCAGGCCGACGCGTGGCATCTCTACTATGCCCAGGATCCAGCGGCCACATCCATCACCGCTACCGCCGCGTCGGCACTACGCCTCGACGCTGGGGGGAAGGCTGCTGTGATCCACTCGCGTCGACGGGTCAGCTTCACGCAGAACGGACTGGCCCTGATCGCACTCCACAAACGTGGCAATGGCTATGCATCGTTGTATGAGATCGTTGACGATGAACCACAGGCACTACAGATGGTGACCCCCCTTGCCGCCCCGGCGATCCACATCGTCGAGGGAGACACGGTGCACGCTGATGTCGCGTTGGCACCTGTCGTAGCCAATCGCGAGTACGGCCTGTTTCTTACAACGCACGGCCGCGTCGAAGTAAGCGACTGGCGCGTGAGTTTCCTTCCTTACAAGGAGCCGAATCAATGAACCAGATCATGCTGATGCTCGGCACGCGCAAGGGCGTCTTCCTTGCTTTCAGTGACGAGAGCCGCCAGCAGTGGCGCCTTGAAGGACCTCATTTCAAGGGCGCGGAGATCCACTATGTCACCGCCGTCCCTGAGACCCACGCCAAGGGCGGCGGCGTCACCCTCTATGCAGCCGGGGCCAGCGCCTGGTGGGGCCCAGGCATTCAGATGTCTCGCGATCTGGGCGCTACATGGGAAGAGGGTGAACCCGTCCGCTTTCACGAGGACCGCGGTCTCACCGTCGAGCGTATCTGGATCCTGAAAGCCGCCGGCGATCGATTACTCGCCGGTGTCGACCCGGGCGCATTGTTCATCGGTGCAGGCGGTGGTGACTGGCAGGAAGTACGTGCCCTCACCGATCATCCCACCCGCGACAGCTGGGGACCTGGTGCGGGAGGCATGATGGTACACTCCATCTGTTGCGATCCCGCCAATGCAGACCGCTTCTATGTGGGCATCTCTGCGGCAGGCACATTTCTCACCGAGGATGGTGGAGTCAGCTGGGCGCCAAAGAACAGCGGCGTCCTCGCTGACTTTTTGCCCGACAAGTATCCCGCCGTCGGTCAGTGTGTTCATCACATGGAAATGCACCCTGAAGAGCCCAACACACTCTACCAGCAGAATCACTGTGGCATCTATCGCTCCGACGATGGGGGTAATCACTGGATCGACATCTCCGAGGGACTGCCATCGCGCTTTGGTTTTCCTCTCGCCGTCGACCCCAACGACGGCGACACGATCTACGTCGTCCCGGAGGAGTCCTCCGAGAATCGCGCCACCTGCGATGGCGCCTTTCGTGTCTATCGTAGTCGTGATCGTGGCAACCAGTGGACGGCGCTGACCCAGGGCCTGCCGCAAACTGATGCCTGGGTGAATGTCCTTCGCCACGGCCTGTGCACGGATACCTTCGCTGACACAGGGATCTATTGCGGCACCCAGGGTGGTCAGGTGCTCATCGGTCGCGATCGCGGTGATTACTGGGAGACCCTCTTCAACTGGCTGCCACCTGTCTATTCAGTGCAGGCCATGAAGTATTGAGTTTGCATCCCTTTGCTCTCAGTCACGACCCGAACAGGTGACACTCTCCCGGGCCGCTGAAACCATCCTCTCCTGAAGAGCCACTGGCACGCGCCTTGCCAGTTGTTTGCCGTCCCGTCGTTGCTGCAAACGACACGTGGAGCTCGCGTCCTCGACGCCTGTGATCGATTCGGCATTCTCGCCGCGATCTCAGAAGCTCCAAGACCGGAGAGCGCACATGATCATCGGCGCCATTGGCCACGGCTTCTGGCCACTCGTGGGAGGCCTCGAACAACAGATTCAGGATTGTGCCATCGGCTGGGTGCGCCGCGGCTGTCAGGTGCGCGTGCTCTCCATCGTCGGTGAAGGCTCTCGTCTGCCGACGCGAGAGAAGATGCCCGTGCGTGCAGCCCACACCTCGCCCGGCAATCGTCGCGCCGCGTTGCAGCCGATCGATGTGCTGCGCTCCCCCGTGCTGCGACCATCTGTCCCACATGATCCCTTATCTGAACCCGAGATCCCGAGTCAGGCCTATCGCGATCTGGTGCCGACGTGGGCACAGGAGTTGGCCGATGTAGATGTACTGGTCACCTTCGGCGCTTCTCCTGCCATCGCCGGTGGACTGCTGAAGGCAAGACTCGGTTTGCCCCTCATCGCTGTGCTGCCGGGCATTCCAGAAGTGGGTGATCGGCGCTTCGATGAGGTACGTCGTTGCGATGCCGATGTCTTTGTCACCGTCTCGCGCTGCATGCGCGACCGCGCCCGTCGCCTTTTCGACCTGCATTCGCTGACGATCTACAACGGCATCGACACCGCGTTCTTTCGACCCGTCCGGCCCCGGACACTGAAGGCGACGGACCATCTGCCCGGACCACTGATCACTGCCCCTGTGCGACTTGATCCGGCGAAAGATGTGGAACTGCTCATCGAGGCCTTCGACATCTTGCACGCCCTGCGACCCGATGCCACGTTGCTCGTCACCGGCAATGGCTCCATCTGTCACGATCTGGGCCTGGCGAACCCCTACTACGAACACCTGCGCCAACTCGTTGCCCTCAAGGAACTGCGTCACAGCGTGCGTTTCGCCCGCGGCAGCATCGCCGCCTCGGACATGCCATCCCTCTATAGCCGCTCCGATGTGTGTGTCATGACCAGTCGCACGGAGGGCTTCGGATTGGCTCTGGCTGAATCCCTCGCTTGTGGCACACCCGTCGTGGCGACCCGGACCGAGGGGATGGCGGAGGTTTTCGCCGATGGCGCCGGTGGCGTCTTCGTCGATTCTCGTGAACCGGCCGACATCGCCCAATGCCTGCTGACACTGATTGGCGATGAACACCTTCGTCGTCGCATGGGAGCCATCGGACGGCGACATGTACAGCGAGCCTTCCCCGTGCAACAACAGGCAGATCGTTATCTCGAACTGCTGCAATCCCTGAACACTTGCCGACGCGCCGCCTGAACACCCGTGATTGCGATCATTGCCCCTGCCGCGCCGGCATCCATCCGCCTGCCCTTGGGAAGGCCTGCCTCTAGCAGCTACCTGTTTCTAGCGTATCCGCTGGCAATCCTGGCGTCGCGTGGCAGGGGCGAGTCGTGGCTACATGAACACTTCGTGCAACTCTACCACACACCGTCCCGCGGTCTGAAGGTATACACCCATCCGCACTGCACATCGACACACATGGCGCAGGTGTACGATGCTGATTTCACGGGAATTGCTCAGCAGCTTGTCGACCCTCGTCAGTTGCAGGGTGACCCACTCCATGAGTTGCAAAAGCAACTCTCGCAGGGCGTCTATCCACAGGTTGATGTGGACATGGGGCGACTCGGGTTGACCCGCGATCGACGTCCCTTCCTACATGAGATCCTACTGTGTGGCCACGACTCGACCCGATTCGAAGTGCTCGCCTTCGATACAGGTGGACGGCTGCGTCGCCAATGGATTGAAGCCACGAGTCTTGCAGCCGCACTAGACGTTGATGGAGGCGCGCTGCTGCGGACGCTGACACAAGAGGGTGAGACAGTCCCCGCCTGGCTCCGAGCTGATTGGTGTGGGCGCCCACAATGGATCCTTCATGAGCCGACACGCCACGTAGAAGAAGGTGTAGATGACGCAGATCCTGCTCGGGTACTTCAAGAGCTTGCCCACTATGTGACCAACCAGCCCGCAGCTGATCTGCCAGAGGCTAGATCGTGTGCAGATACGCAATTGCCCGCGGATACTCGCTGGGGTCATGGCGCGCAATCAGGCATCATCGACGCCATGCGCCAACCTGGAACTGATTGCCCCATGATCTGCCTCCGCCTTTGGTGGGAGCACAAGAGGCTGATGGCTCATCGGCTGCGATGGCTAGCACAGTTGCACGGAGCACCTTCCTTCGCAGCGAAACAGATGGAAGTGCTCGCTCGTAGAGCGGGTGCCTTGCGCATGAGCGTCCTGCGACATGAGCGGCAAACGAGGCGGGCCGTAGTAGCCAGCCCAGGGAGAGCGAGTATTGCCGACGGCATCGAGGCCATTGGCAAGATTGAAGAGCAACTCCTGAGCACCCTTTTCGATCAGGTTCAATCTCTCTCAGGCTCATGGGTCAAGCTGTCGGAAGCTGGAACGCCGTGAGCAGAGATCCGACGCGCCATGAATCGGGTCAGCGAGAATTATTGCCGGCGCCGGGCACAAAGCTCGCCCTCGCCTGCTGCGCTTCCCGCGCCTCCTTTGCCGCCGTCACTTCGCAGCTACTGCGACGACTGTCCACCCAAGGTGTATCACGGCGCTACGACCTTCACCTGATCGTCGTCCATGCCAAGGTCGATCGACTCAATCTCTCCGGTCTGGCCGCGTCGGCCGACCTGCAAACCCTCACGATCATCGAACTGGAGAGCAATTCGTACGCGACCAGACGCAATCAGGCCCTGGCGACAGCCCTGGAAGCGGACTGTCGATACCTGTTCTTCTACGATGATGACGAGCATTGGGTGCGACCCATCTTCCACGCTGACAAGACGGTCGGTTGGCGGCACAGCGATCCCCTCGTTCCCCATTTGGCAGGTCTTGCGGCGGGTGCTGTCATCACCTGTGGTGTGACATTGGGTCAGGTCTCACCGGTGCCGTGGATCTTGCCCCAACAGACAGATCCCCGGTATCTCGTCGACCTCGGCCACGCCCTGCGCTTTGGGAGTGAGTTTCTGCATCGACGCAGTTTTGTCGAGGATGCCGGTCGCTGGCGTTGCCGACCCTCGTGTCGACTCGATGCCCCGATGCTGCGTCGACGTGGGATTCTGCCACTGACAGGTGGTAATCTGGCGATCGATTTGCGCGCCATGCGCGCTGGCAGGATTCCCCCCTACTACAATCCGCCCTTGGCACGCGGCGAGGATGCGTTGCTCGGTGCACGCGTCCGCCATTTGCCCGTACGTCGGGTGAGTGCCTGCAGTTTCCACGATCCCTTTGGCCGAATGCACTGTGCCGAAGATGGCGAGCCGATGTCGATGGCAGCGCAGACGCCGGACCCGGATCAGGCTCTGCAGCGTTTCGCCGACGCCCTTTGCGGTTGGGTCGGATATGCACCACTGCTTGTCAGGCTGGGTGGCGGCCTGCGCATCGGACTATCTGGCGCGCAACGCCTGGAAACACTGCAGCGAGTGATTGATGACGTCGGCGCACCCATCGCTCAGGACCTGGGTTGTCCACAACTCACTGGCCTGTCCGCTCTATTGCATGCGCGCCGACAGGCGGTGACCCTCGATCACGAGCAGATGCGGCAGCAGGCTGCCAGGTGGCCAGGCTACCGGGTGGTCAGCGATTGACGCTCGACGACACCACGATGATCGATGAGGTAGTGGAAGTCGGCATCGAGATTGTTCAACAGCGTGACCCGCTGATCGGGCCAGCGGACGGTGATACGGTCAACCTTCGACGACGTACCGAGACCGAACAAGAGTCGTGTCTGACTATGACTCATGTAGGATGAACCCGTACGCACACGCTGACGCTGGCGCCCGCCTTTCGTTCGCACCTCGACGATGGCGCCCAAGCCGTGGTGCGATGGCGACTCACCCTGCAGTTGCACAGACAACGCATGCGGGCCCGTCGAATCGGATGCAGGCAGTGTCTCATTGCGCAGCAGCAGCGCGGGACCCGCATTCGTGCTCAGCAGCACATCGGCATCCCCATCGCCCTCCAGATCGGCGACGGCCAGTCCACGTCCGACGATGGCCTCGGTAAAGACGGTCCCTCCTGCTGCACCGACCTCGAGCATATGTCCGTCACCGTCATTCCAGAACAGCTGTGGTCGCTGTGCATAGGAAATCTCCTTTTGCACACTGTTGATCTCGGGTTCGATGTGCCCATTGGCCAGGATCAGATCCTGACGACCATCGAGATCGAAGTCGGCAAACCGCAAGCCGAAGGTCAGGGTTGATAGTGTCGACTCCACGAGCTGCGATCGACCCGCTACATCAAGGAAGAGTTGTGACTGTGGTTGTGTTTGCCGATACAGGGACATCGCTTCACGACTGAAATTGCCAATACCAATCGTCTGCGCCGCGTCATCTGCCAGCAGGGCCACGTCGACACCCATTCCCGCACGAGCCCGACCACTCTCGTCATAGCCGATCCCCGCAGCGAGACCAATCTCCACGAAATGACCACCGTCATTTTGCAGCAAGAAGTTCGGCTGCGTGTCATTTGTCACGACCAGATCCGCGTCGCCATCGTCGTCGAAGTCGGCAACGGCGACACCCATTGATTTCGCCTCCGGCAGGAAGACACCCGCCACCTCGGTCACTTCCTCAAAGGTGCCGTCTCCCAGGTTGCGATACAGTCGCGGTGTCGAACCCTGATACTGCGGCGGGGTCGCGTAGGATTTATTCTCCCCGTCAAAGGAGAAATAGAGATCGTTTTCCGGTGACCACTGGACATAGTTGGCGACAAACAGATCGAGCAGACCGTCGTCATCCACATCGATCCACGTTGCTGCTGTCGACCACTCCGGGTGGCTACGCCCCTCTTCGTCTTGCCACAGCGAGCCCTCGACGCCCGCTGCTGCGGCAACATTCTCATAGTGCCACGGCGACAGTTGCTGCAGCAGCAAGTTCGCACCGAGCGTCGTCAGAAAGAGATCCTTGTCGCCATCGGCATCGTAGTCTGCCGCCGTGATGCCCATCCCGTGAACTGGCACATCGAGACCGGAGCCATCCGTGACATTCGAAAAATATCCCGAACCATCGTTGGCAAATGCCGCACTTGTAGGAACGGCGCCACGACCTTCGTGCCCTGGCCACCACGTGTCATTGATGAGCACGACATCTGCGTCACCATCGCTGTCGAGATCATCGAAGGCCACACCGCTGCCCATGGTTTCGGGCATCCACTTGGCGCCGAAGGATCCATTCGCATGGGTGAAATCTATCCCCGCGGCAGCGGCGACTTCCGTAAAAGACAATGGTGGCACTTGTACCTGAGTAGGGGCTCGCACATAAGAAGGCGTCGCTGGCGTCGCGTAATCCGTGTTGGCCAACCGTGCCGATGTGTCGTCGTCACCGCACCCCCACGTCAATGCCACCGCGGCGAATGCCGCGACACGGATGAGCCTTCTTCCCGATATCTCCCAAGTTGGCATCTGCCGCCAGCCTATCTCGCTCGACGATTTCCATCTCGACGGGCCGCGAATCATGTGCCATCTCCAGGGCCGCCGCGAAGCAGCGGGACGGCGTGGGCGTGAATCGGCTGTGCTTCACGGTTGGCATCGGCATCGGCCTGGCGATACGTACGAGTCTTGGTCTGCGCCGATTCATCCACCTGATAGTATTCGTAGGCTTCTTCCGCCGCTGACGCTTCCTGTTCACGCCCAAGTGCCCGCAATACAAGCATGCGGTGATAGTGGGCACTGCGGTCCTCCGGATCGATTCGCAGCGCCCGTCCCAACGCGCGCAGTGCTTCGTCGTGGCGACTATCCAGATAGAGCACTCTCCCCAGATTTCGCCACGCGGCGCGATCCTCAGGGAAGCGCTGCAATACGTGTCGGTAGGCCTTCTCTGCATCGACGTAGTTGCCCGCCTTCTGATGCGCGACCCCCCAGAACCAGGCTGTCTGCGGATCCCCTGGGGCGATCTGCTGGCAACGATTGAGATGTTCCCAGGCACGCGTCAGATCTCCATCTCGCAGGGCCACTCGTGCAAGATTGCGTTCACCATCGACGCGCTCGGGTGCGAGTCGAGCGACCTCGGCAAAAGCCAACGCCGCGCTGCGTGTATCCCCCTGAAGCAATAGGCCGATGCCATAGTCGTTGTATCGCACCCAGTCCGACGCACCTGCACGACCCGCGTCGGTCGCCGTTGCATCGACTACCTGACTCGAGCGATCCAGCGCCTTGTGACTCGATGGCGACGACTCGACCTGCAGGTGCACGCGATGCATATCTATCTGCGTCACAGGAAGCTCGGGCACATCATCGAATGCGGCGAAGCCCTCGGGGTTCGCCCGGTAGGCGAATTCCGTATAGGTGCGATCAAATTTTCGCCACAGCAGCCTGGCCTCAATCGTGAGTTGCTGCTGCGTCGACGGCATGGTCAGGCTGTAGTGAGCTACATCTGCCGTACCTGGACCGATCGTCCGAACGTAGACAGGTGCCACGATCGCTTGTGCATTGCGCTTGTGAATGGCTTCCGAATGCTTGTCGACGAGCACTGCTTTGTAGAAGTGTGCCGCCGGGTCCACGTGGCCATCGTCGCCTAGGGCACCATTGATGGCCAGCAGTTGCCCGTCGGCACCGCGCACAGTCAGTTCGAGCCAACCTTCATTTGAATCATTCGTGCCACCCGGAAAGGTGTGGCCCACGCCCTGATTGCGGACAACCACATCGAGTTCGATCTGCTCACCTGTGGTCACAACAGAGCCTGCATCGAGATTCCGTACAATCCGACCATCCGCCTGATGCAAGGCGAAGATGTCGACCCGCAGTTTCTCGTCCTGCAGGAAAGTTTCGATGCGTTCGACCGTCGTCGTGTCACCGCGCAGGAATGGCAGCGCTGTGTTCACCGCGATGAATCGGTGCGAGCGCACGAAGCCACTCCTGGCCGACACATCCCCCTCTACGGCGCGTTCCGGTGGCATGTGACAATCCTGGCAGACACGCTTGAAGGGAGGCAGATAGAACGTGCGTGATGCGTTGAGAGCGACGCCTGAATCGTGCCAGTTGTCGTATTCGTTCTGGCCACGCAGCCAGCGATAGTCGTTCACACGTGTGTCGAGACTCACCTTGTGGCACGTGGCGCAGAATTCAGCACTGCGAAAGAACGGCTTGAGCATCTGTCGCTTGTGGACAGTGGGACGCGCCTTCAGTGAGGTGTCATGGAATAGCTGTAACAAGCCATGGTCGACATCGGCAAACAGATAGGGATCTTCCTGCTCGTCGGCGATGTTGTAGTTGCCATTGCCTGTATTGTTGTGGATGTGGTCAATCGCGTGGCAGGCAAGGCAAGTAAGTCCTGCCTGGGCCTGTGGTGTGCGCCGGTCGATGGGACCCGACATCTTCCCCGCCAACATGAGTGCTGGATCATGGCAGCCGGAGCACCACTTTGATTTGACCATCCCTTCGCGGCCTTCCAGGCCCTGCCTTGCACCCGCATCGCGTGCGAGGCGCGAGAAGTGTTCGATGTGGGCAGCAAGCTCGGCATTGCTGCCACCATCGCTGGCACGCAGGTCGTTGATTGTGGCCTCGTAAAAGGGATTGTTGAACGAGGCAAAGCGATGCGCCGAATCTTCCCACTGAGCGACGATGGCTGCGTGACAGCGCGCGCATTCCTTCGAACCAACCGTGTGCTCAATGGCAAAGCCGCGATCGCGCAATTCCTGGTCGAGCATTTCCTGCTCGGGCAATCCCCTGCGTGTGATAATGCGCGAAGGCAGAAAGCCACCCGTCGTCGTCGTCGTCGCCGCAGGAAAAAATGGACTGTCGTGGGGGACGAAATTGGCAGGCACAAACTCCGTCGATGAACCGCCGATGTTGCGTGCGCGTGAACCTGATCCTGTGCCCACCTGGGCAATCTGTGTAGCGGCATCTTCGGATTCGGACATACCCTGGTTTGCTACAACAGCCAGCAGCGTGAGGAGCACGATCGCGGCCGGGACGACCCGATAGCTCAACAGCGAGGGCTTCCAGATAGACACCTGGCGATGCGCGATGTAGACGGGCAGCACCAGGGCTGCACACAACACATGCATCCACCAGGCCCACGCATTGTCGCGGGAATTCGCCTCGGACAGGATGAAAAGGCCCGTGATCAGTAGCGTGCCGCCAAATACAACCGTCAGCAGTCCCGTCGTGATCGCGCGTCGACGATGCACGCGCCAAACCTGCGGCAAATGCCATTCGACAAAGGCCGACGCCAGAATCACCAACAGCACACCGATGCCCGTATGCGACAGGATCATCGACTGATAGAATTTGGGTAGGACAAATTCGGGGCCACTCAGACTGATCCAGCCGACAGCAACAGCCAACCGATGCAATAGCAGATAAGCCGTATCTGCGAGCATCAGCACACCAAGGCCGACGACGCACATCAACAGTTGGCGCTGAGATGGATTCAGACGAGTACGATTGGGTGTGGGCACAGACAATCTGAGATGAAAAAGGGACGTAACTGTAGGCGTTACAAGATACTACGTTCAGTCCTTGTGCGCCTCTTCCCAGACCTTCTGCAACTCCTGCATGATCACATGCACACTGTCTGTCTGACTGTATCTTGCCCAGTTCAGGGGGGTGGCATTCCACTGATTGTCTTCAATGGACAGATCCGCTCCTCTTGCAACCAACCAGCGGATCATCGTGCCCTGACCCGCATCGGCAGCCCGATGTAGAGGAGTTGCCCCCAGGTCCCACTCGCCGTGGACGCCAGGCGGCTGGGCGTTGATATCCGCGCCGCGGCGGACGAGTAAATCTGCTGCATCCGTCTGGCCCCAGTGTGCGGCATACTGCAGTGCTCGATCCAGTATGTCCTGTTGTTTCTTTCGATCTGCCGATTCAAAGCCTGGAATCGCCTCGTCGCGCAACCGCTCGTCATCGCCGAAATGACTCTCCAGGCGATCCAGGTCACCCATTGCGGCGGCGAAGCGGATGTCGTGAGGGACGCCGGCGGAGACCATTAGATCGATAGCAGAGCGATAGATCGGATCCGTGAGACGATTCTGCGTCAACATCGCCTGGATCGCCCGCCCGTGGTTCTGCGCCGGATCCGCTCCTGCACCGACCAGGCTCTTCAGTACGGGCATCATCATCTCTTGTCGCCACAACTGTCGTCCTGTAATGGCCAGCAACAGGGGGCTGTTGTCGTCGTGATTCAGCGTATTCGGATCGGCCCCCGCATCGAGCAGGACCTGCAGGATGTCGAGATGGTTGTCAGGTGCTCGTTGCCGCGTCGGATTCAGAGCCACGTGGTGGAGGAGCGTGGATCCGGCGAAGTAGCCATCCTCATAGGACTCGTCCAGGTAGCCGCGAGCGTGGATCAATGCTTCCCCCTCGGCAGCAAGCAACCCTCGCAGGCCGTCCACCTCGCCCGCATCCATCAGGTCCACTGCGTCATAGAATCTGGGATGCTCCGCGTCGACCCGCTCCACCAGTTGCGGTGGCAATGCCTCATCGGGCCGGGGGATCGCAAGAGCCACCAGTTCAGCCTGACCCTCTTCGCCGACAGTGGCGACGATCATCTGCCGTCTCTGGTGTTCGAAGGTGATGAGCCCGCCATAGCTCTGCTGCGGCAACGGTGTCGTTCCCACCAGATGCCCATCCACCGGATCAAGAGCAGACAACAACATTTCGGGTTCTCGGAAATAGTCGCCACCACCCCGCATCCACGCCGTCGTCACAAAAAGTAGTTCAGGCGTGCCGATGACAAAGGTGAATCGCGGCCAGCCGAGATCGGGCAGATTCAGATGGCGAATCGCCGGATGATCGACGGGCCCTCGTCCCATCGGCCGCATCCAGACGTGATCACCCGTGTTCAGATCAATCGCCGTGATCCGACTGTAGGGTGGTTTCGTCAGGGGTAGGCCCTGGGGACCATCACGGAAGCGACTGTTGCCGATGTAGCGATAGTGACCAACGGCACTGTTCGTTTTCGGTGCTCGCACCCAAACGGGTCGGGGCAGTGTTCGCGAGGGCACGTAGAGCACACCCGTCTGCGGATTGACGACAGCGCCCGTCCAATCGGCACCGCCGATGGAACCGGGTGTCATCATGATGACATTCTCCGTCGGCGGCGTATATAGCGGCCCGATGGTGCGATCGCCGATCCGCTCGATGGCCTGGGCACGAAGTTCGGGAGTGAAGTCGATCAGATCATCTTCGCTCAAGCCCTGCAAATCGAAGGCAGCAGGTTTTGTTGGGAAGGGTTGTGTCGGTGATGCCACCTCTCCGGGCACATTCGAAGGAGGTACAGGCCGCTCGACAATGGGCCAGATCGGTTCACCCGTGACACGATCAAAGACAAAAGTGAAGGCCTGCTTCGTGATCTGCGCGACGGCCTTGATCGGTCTGCCATCGACGACGACGTCCAGCAGGATCGGTGCTGCAGCCAGGTCATAGTCCCAGAGACCGTGATGAACCGTCTGGAAATGCCATACCCGTTCACCCGTGCGCACGTCGAGACAGACGAGACTCTCACCAAAAAGATTGTCACCGGGGCGTTCACCGCCATAGAAGTCGTTGTCAGGAGTCGATACAGGCAAATAGACGTAGCCCAGTTCCTCGTCCAGCGACATCTGTGTCCACACGTTGGCCGCACCATGTTCCTGCCAGGCCCCTGGCTCCCACGTGTCAGCACCGAACTCGCCGTCGTGAGGAATTGTGTGGAAGGTCCACAGCTTTTCTCCGGTATGGACATCGAAACCACGCACGTCACCCGGTGGCACCAGCGCCGGCTGTTCACGTCCCGTCCGCCAATCGACGAGGGAAGATCCGACGACAATGACACCATGAGAAATCACGGGGGGTGTGATGAAGGCATAGAAGCGCCGGTCAAATTCTCGACCCAATCCCTCGGTCAGGTCGATGCGACCATCATCTCCAAAAGAACTGTCCGGCTCGCCAGTTTTTGCGTCGAGGCTATAGAGGTAGGAGGAAGCGGTGCCGAAGATGATACGTCCCTCGCCGGTGCCGGGGTCGTGCCAGTAGCTGACTCCCCGCGCATAGCCGTTGTAAAACCCGTCGAGTTTCCACGCCTTGGGATCGAAGGTCCACAGCTCGGTCCCCGTCGCTGCATCAAGGGCGGAGACACGGTTGAGGGGACTGATCGTGTAGAGCACGCCATCGACGACGATGGGCGTATTGCGGAATCCGGCAGACTCGACTCCTTCGTCATCGATGATCTGCTGGTCGCCGGTCTTCCAGCGCCACAGGATCCGCAGACTATCGAAGTTGCCCGCGTGGATCTGCGTCAAATCGGCAAACTTCGTCGCTCGCCGGTCGGCACCGTGGTGGCTCCACTCGTCGTCCGCGACGGCAGGCGAGCCGAACAAGGCCAGCAAGAGGAAAAATCTCAGGCAGGCACGCGAGCACTTATCTTTGCTGACCATGAAATCAATGCTGACCATGAAAGCCCCTCTGCTGATCATGAGATTCTTCAAGCGCTTCAATCTTCGACGTCGCACGATCAGACACTTCACGACGATCACGCTGCTGATCATCGGCAACAGGGCAGCCGACTCGGCCCCCCCTGCGACACCCGTTTACGTCGTCGACACGCTCACGGTGCAGGCACTGCGTACCCCCACAACGCTGGGCTCCATACCCTACAGCGTCAACCAAATCGACGTATCCCAGATCGTTCAACTCGAACCAGGACTGAGTCTGACCGAGGCCCTGGCGAGTGTACCAGGGGTGATGGTCGCTGAGCGCAACAATCTGTCCCAGGGCGATCGAATCGCCGTTCGCGGCATCGGTGCTCGAGCCTCTTTTGGTGTCCGCGGCTTGCGTGTTCTGGTGGATGGTATCCCCCTGACCATGGCCGATGGCCAGTCCCAGCTCGGTGTGATCGACCTGTCACAGATGGCATCGATCGATGTCATTCGCGGCCCCGCCTCGGCGCTGTATGGCAATGCCGCTGGGGGGGTCCTGCACCTTCGCTCCCGCCAGGTCGTGAAGGACGCCTTGCAGATTTCCAGCTTCACAGGCAGCGATGGTCTGCGACAGATCAGAATGGGCGTCGACATCCTGCACGAGGGCGACCAGTTTCAACTGGGCGCATCACACACTGACTTCAACGGCGATCGCCAACACGCCTACAGCCGCCAGCGAACGCTGCAGGCAAGCTGGCAGCGCCTGACCGACGTCTTGGAACTGGGTATCACGGGACATCTGTACGATGCCCCGTGGCTATACAATCCCTCTTCTCTGGACCGTGACGCAGCCGACCAGAATCCTAAGGGCGTCCGCTTCTTCGTCCGCCAACAAGGAGCGGCCAAACAAGTGCGTCATGCACAATTGGGCGCGCGCCTCGGCTGGAGAATTTCCACAGCCAGTCATCTTCAGATCGCCGGACACGTGGTGAGCCGGTCTCTGGCCAATCCGATTCCCGGGCGCATCATCGATCTGGATCGTAAGGCCTTCGGACTTCGTGTCGTCGCTCACCATCGTTGGCAGGCTGCCTGGGAAACGACACTGGGTGTGGAGGTCGAGTCGCAATCGGACCAGCGCCTCGAATTCGCCAATGAGGGGCTTGATGACGATGACATTGATCGCTTCATCGACGACAGAATCTTCGACCGCATCTCAGTAGGACAGCAGCAGATTGGTCAGGACGAGAGCGCCGTCGGTGTGGGCTTGTTCATGCTCACCCAGTGGCACCCCGCGACGGCGTGGACTGTGAGTGCTGGGGCACGTGTTGATCGTCATGGTTTTGACGTCGATGACAATCTGGAGATTGTCGAGGAGGGCGTGATCATCGATGGCGACGACAGTGGCGACGAGAACTTGCTGCAGTGGAGCCCGACGCTGGGTGTGACCTATACACCGTCTCCACGGCTGACACTCTTTGCCAATTTCTCCACAGCCTATCTGACGCCGACAACGGTTGAACTCGGCAATCGCGCCGACGGTGTAGGCGGATTCAACCCGGATCTCGACCCCGAACACTACGACAGTGTAGAGGCGGGCGTACGCTGGGGTTGGCCTCGACACCACATCGATGGCGAACTGGCGATTTACCAGCTCGACCTCGATGACATGCTCGTTCCCTTTCAGAGTGTCGACTCCGATGAGACCTTCTATCGCAACGCATCCGCCGCACGCAACCGTGGCGCCGAGGTGCATCTAGGATGGCAGCCTCTCAGAGCTCTGAGCCTTGATGGAAGTGTGAGTATCGTCGACTTCGTTTTCACCAACCACACAGTCACAGTCGGTGGAGAGCGTGTGTCGGTTGAAGGAAACCAGGTGCCCGCAGTGCCGCCGTGGTCCGCGAATCTGATCACCAGCTGGAGACCATCGACGCGTACCCAACTTCGGTTCACGATTCGACATCAGGATCGTATGTTCGGCAATGACCTCAATGGCCCGTCGCCTGGCAGTACGGATCTACGTCATGCCTATTTCAACGAGGCCTTTACCGTCGTGGACCTGCGTGTATCGGTAGATTGGACATTCGGCGTATGGGATGCAAAATCGATCATCGGCATCGACAACATTCTTGATACCGACTACAACGGTTCAGTCGTGCCCAACGCCTTCGGCAACCGATTCTTCGAACCAGCACCGGGGCGCACTTTCATGGCGGGGATGCAGCTACGACGCTGAACTGCTCTCCAGTCGAATACTACTGACCCGTCAGCAATTCGTGCGTCTGTCGTGCCACGATGAGCTCTTCATCTGTCTGCAATACGTGCAGTCGAACCTGGCTGCCCGTCGCATGCAGCACGCCTTCGCCGTGCACACTGGCATTCTTCTTCGCGTCCAACTCCACTCCGAGAAACTCCAGCCCGTGCAGGACCTGTGCTCGCACGATCTCGGAGTGCTCACCGATGCCGCCCGTGAAGCTGATCACGTCGAGTCCACCTAGTTCAACGACGTAGGCACCTAGATAGTCGCGGATCGATGAGGTGTAGACTTCGATCGCCAGAGCACAGCGCTCGTCACCTGCGACGGCCCGTTCCTGCAGATCCCGCATGTCGTTGGAGACGCCACCACTGAGACCGAGCAGACCACCCTCAGAGGCGCAGATCTCCAGCGCCTCATCGAGAGAGATCCCCTCGCGATCACACACGATCTGCAGCGCATAGGGATCGAGATCGCCTATCCGATTGTTCTGTGGCACACCACCCTGTGGACTCAAGCCGTGTGACGCCCCGTGCGACACACCATCCTTCACGGCACACAGTGAGGACGAACCACCCAGGTGGCAGTTGATGTGACGCAGCGTCGAGGTGCCTTCCAGTTCGATCACCTTCTCGGCGGCATATCGATGGCTGGCGCCGTGAAAACCATAGCGGCGAATCCCATACTCCTGCTCCCACTTCTGCGGGATCGCATAAAGCTGACGCCGTGTCGGTGCTTTGCCGTGGAAAGCCGGTTCGAAGCAACCCACCCGCGGGGCTGCAGGCGCCACCTTCGCAAACTGACGAATCGCCGCCACATACGCTGGATTGTGCGCTGGCGCGAGACGGAAGAAATCTTCCATGCGTCCAATCACATCTTCGTCGATTTCGACGACACCCGTGATGGAGCGTGCGTGAACCGTCTTGAAGCCGACAGCCTGCAAATCGTCTACCGACGCGAGCGGGCCTGCTGCGCCGGTGAGACATCTGAGCGCTTCATCGATGGCCGCCGCATGATCCGGCAGGTCGCACACTTGTTCAGTCTCACCCGCATCACCCACCTGGAACTTGTGCACAGAGTCCCCACCATCATCGCCGATGCGGTCCATTGCACCACGGGCGAGCACAGCTGCGCCGGGCATATCAAACAATTTGTACTTGAATGTGGTGCTGCCCAGATTCGATACGAGAATCTTCATCAACCTTGCTCCTTCTCCACAAATTTCGTCACAGACGTACCTCGCGACCGGTCTCGGCCGATCTGTAAATTCCATCGATGATGCGCTGCACGTTGATCGCTTCGTCCAGTGTCACGAGTGACACGGCGGCACCATCCATGGCGGCGAGAAAATTCTTGTGCTCCGCGAGCGTTCGATGGTCCTGCTCTTCTGTAATCGACAGTTCCATGGTCGCCACCTCACCGGCTTCAGGATCCCAGACCTGCACGTGTGGCTCAATGTCGCTGCCAACACCGAGTGTACCGAGCACCTCAAATCCGTGGGCGCGTGAACGTGGGTGTTGTAGCCAATTGCCTTCGACAGACATGGACGAACCATCCGCGAAGCGCACATGCGCATGGCCGAAGTCTTCTACTGACACTTCGCTCAAATCTCCCTCGAAATTGATGGGTGGATTGGGCATCTGTGTCAGCCGACAGAAGGTGGAACCACTCACGGCGACCGGTTCAGGTGCACCGATAACCCAGTAGACGACATCCAGGGGATGGACGGTCGTTGCTGCCAGCACGCCGCCAAGGGATTGATCCTTGCGGTGGAAGTAGCGCCCCCAGGGATAGTTCATGATGTGGCCACCCCAAACGCGGGTGTGATAGATCGAACCCAGTCCACCGCCACCAGCAAATTTCTGTAGCGCCTGATTGGCGTGGCTCTGGCGCATCTGCAGGCCCATCGTGAACAGTCGACCTGCTGTGAGTGCCGCCTGCTTCATCGCCGCCGCCTCTTCCAATGACATGCACAGTGGCTTTTCGCACATCACATGCGCCCCCGATTCAAAGGCAGCGACGGTCTGCTGCGCGTGGAAACGAACGGGGGATGCGACAACGACGTAGTCAGGGGACACGCGGCGCAGCATCTCGTCACTGCTATCAAAGACCTGTGCCCCTTCGATTTCAGCGACACCAAGCACGCGTTCTGCCGCTGCCGTGTCCGGATCGACGACGGCAGCTACGTCGACCTGCGGAATCTGCACCAGCGCCTTCAGGTGCTCACGTCCCATGACACCGCCACCAATCACGGCCGCCTTCATTCTTCTGTCTCCGGGTCTTCGGTCTTATCTATGCCTGAAGGATTGGATAGAAGTCCACCGTGCAGTGACATCAGGATCATTTCGCTTTTCATCCGCAACAGCTTAGGTCCTTTCATCCAATCCAGCCACAACCACAGCCACGACCACTTGCGCCGATATGACACGGAAGAGGGTCACGCACTGAATCTGCCCACATTATGGCGAAAGTCAGGTGCTCAATTCTGAGCGCGCACTGCTCAGCGGAACCCGAGATCTCCAGCCTGTGCTGCCCAACATCGGTCCGCTGTCTGCCTCGTCGTAAGGGGCAGACTGCTGGCGACGGACATCAGGGGGCATGGCACAGTGTGTGCTACCTTTGGCGAAACGACAGCTACCCGATTTCTCCTCCGGACCTCGCCCGTGACCAAACTGCCATGACCAAACTGCTATGCATCCTTGCCTCTCTGACGCTACCGGCGCGTGATCTACCACAAGACGCGGGCAACCTCTGGCAGACAGACAATGTCTTCGTCGTCGGCGTCGGTGCGTCGCTGGCAACAGCAGCATACGCCACCAATGACGCACCACGCAGCGAGTTGTCCTCTGTCGACGGGCCCGCCCGGATCACGGACACCTACGGCGCTGGTACATTCAATATTCCCATTGCCATCGGGCTCTGGGGTTTCGGACATGCCACCCACAACGAGCCGGTCCGCGACTTTGGCCACGGACTGACACGCGCTCTTGGACTGACACAGCTTGTGGTGGGGCCGATCAAGGTCCTGAGCCATCGGCTGCGCCCCAACGAAGCCAATCACCGGTCATTCCCTTCGGGCCACACGGCAAACACCTTCGCCATGGCCCGCTTCATACAGCGCGAAACGAGCACGACGATCTCTCTCCCTTTCTATGCCCTCGCCGCCATCACCGGCGCCGGACGCGTCGAGGGCCGGCAGCACTATCTGTCCGATGTCCTGATGGGAGCGACCCTGGGTATCATCGTGGGAGGTACGGTGGGACGCGAACAATCTTCTGGCCGCGTGAGCTGGCAACCCATGACACAGGCACCAGGCCTGCGTTTGCGTGTGCGTCTCAATTAGTAAATCCACCGGCGTTACCCAGATTGGACTTGAGGGTCGGCAGACCTACCTAGGATTGCCACCTAGGGCCGCGCCGGCGATCCATCGGGCAGACGCGTTTGCGTCCACATCTCCACCGAATCCTGGCACGGATATTTTGCCGCCGCTGCTTCATCCACATCGATTCCAAGACCCGGCTTGTCGTTGGGATAGAGATAGCCTTTGCGCAGTTCAGGCAATCCGGGGAAGACCTCGTAGCAGACCTCCGGAAACCGGCACCATTCCTGAATTCCGAAATTCGGCGCCCACAGATCCAGATGTAGATTGGCTGCATGGCCGACGGGAGACGTATCACCTGGGCCATGCCAGGCGGTGCGGATGCCATACATCTGTGCAAAGGAGGCCACCGCCTTTGCCGGCGTAATTCCACCCATTTGCGACACGTGCATACGGATGAAATCGATCAGACGACCCTCGATCAGTGGCTGCCATTCACGTGGATGATTGAACAGTTCACCCATGGCAAGGGGCGTCGAGCACTGCTGTCGAATATTGTTGAACCACTCGATGTCTTCTGGTGCCAGTGGATCTTCGAGGAAGAATAGCTTGAACTTCTCCATGTCTTTGGCGAAGCCCACTGCATCAATCGGAATCAGTCGTTCGTGGATGTCGTGGCACAGTTCGATCTCGAAGCCGAGTTCCTCCCGCACATGCTCGAAGACTTCGAGGTGTTGCCGCATATAGCTGCGCGGATCATAGTAGGCACCCTCCGGCGAATTCTCCGGTGCCGGTCGATTTGGCGACAGGCCGCCGTAGCCACCCTTCTGCACACGGATATACTGGTAGCCCTCTTCCATAAAACCACGGATCGAATCCACGATCTCTTCCTTCGTCGATCCTCCCGCGTGTGCATAGCAGGCGGCCGCCTCGCGGCACTTGCCACCCAGCAACTGATAGACTGGCATGTTGGCGCGCTTGCCCTTGATGTCCCACAAGGCCTGATCCACACCGGAGAGCGCATTGTTCAGCACCGGTCCATTGCGCCAATAGCTGTGCACGGCACCCATTCGATAGATCTCCTCGATACGATCGACATCGCGACCGATGAGGAAGGGTTTCAGGTGCTGCTCGATAGCTGTGTGCACGGCGCGAAATCTCTGCGTGAAGGTCGCGCATCCAACCCCATAGAGACCGGGCTCAGACGTGATGATCTTGACAATGACGAGTCGTGATCCCGCCGGTTGCGTGAGGATAGTCTGGACGTCTTTGATGGTGACCGTAGACATAGAAAGTTCTCGCTGGACGAAGGATGGCGTCTGTATCTGTTGCGTAGGTTTGCCCACCAGGCCCCGCTTGTCAATGAATCGAGTCCTGTTTGGACGACTTTTTCTTACACTTCAGGAGCCTGATCCACTTGGCGACCGAGCAAAAACCAATTCACCATCTGAAACGAGTCGGAATCGATGCGGAGACAGTTCCTCCTTTTCGCCCTCGTGACCGTGGGCGGCACCGCCGCCGCGGGATACTACTGGCCGCCTGCTCTGTGGGCCTACGTGCTATTTGCCCCGATCGTCCTGCTCGGCCTGTACGACATGCTGCAGACGAAACGGACGATTATGCGCAATTTTCCGATCCTGGGTCGCGGGCGCTACATCATGGAGGACCTGCGGCCGAAGATCTATCAGTATTTTGTCGAATCTGACGTCGATGGCACACCCATCAATCGTCTCGCCCGCAATCTCGTCTATCAACGTGCCAAGTGCGATCTCGACACAATCCCCTTCGGTACCGAATTCGACGTATACAGAGCTGGGTATGAGTGGCTGAACCATTCCATGGGTGCTCACGATCCGCACAGCATCGACCGCGACCTGCGTGTGCGTGTCGGTGGGCCTGACTGCCTCAAACCATATAACGCCAGCATTCTCAACATTTCCGCCATGAGTTATGGTGCATTGAGTCGCCAGGCGATCCTGTCGCTCAATGGCGGCGCAAAGATTGGCCGCTTCGCCCACAACACGGGCGAGGGATCGATCAGCCCCTATCACCTGGAGCCAGGTGGTGATCTGATCTGGCAGGTGGGTACCGGTTATTTCGGCTGTCGCACGAAAGATGGCTCCTTCTGTCCGGAGACCTTTGCCGCGACCTCCCAGATCGATGCTGTAAAGATGATCGAAATCAAAATGTCACAGGGCGCCAAACCAGGCCACGGTGGAATTCTGCCAGCGGGCAAGAATACACCCTTCATCGCCAAGATCCGCGATGTGGAACCCTACACTGATGTCATCTCACCGCCGTCGCACACGGCTTTCCACACGCCGCTGGAGATGATGGAATTCATCAAGACCTTGCGCGATTTGTCCGGCGGCAAGCCGATAGGTTTCAAGGTGTGTATTGGTGTACGCAGCGAATTTGTCAGCGTCTGCAAAGCGATGGTCGAGACGGGCATCAAGCCAGACTTCATCACCATCGATGGTGGTGAGGGTGGCACAGGAGCTGCACCACCTGAATACAGCAATTCTGTCGGCTCACCCATGCGCGAGGGATTGTCCTTCGCGCATGACGTGTTACTCGGCTATGGCCTGCGCAAGGACATTCGCGTCATCGCCTCGGGCAAGATCCTGTCCGGATTTGATCTGGTGCGCGCCCTGGCGATCGGTGCCGATATGTGCAGCTCCGCGCGCGCCATGATGCTCGCTCTCGGCTGTATTCAGGCGCTGGAATGCAACAAGAACACGTGCCCCACGGGCATTACGACGCAGGACCCGAATCTCACGGCGGGACTCGTACCGGAAGACAAGAAGGTCCGCGTCGCCAACTACCACGGGGAAACGGTCAAGAGTGTCGCTGAGCTGATCGCCGCTGCGGGCCTGTTCACTTCGGAAGATCTGCGACGCTGGCACATCAATCGTCGCATCAGCATGACAGAAGTTGCCCGCTTTGACGACATCTATCCCTATCCGGAAACGGGTTGTCTGCTGCGCAATGATCCACCGCCTTCGATGAAGCGCGACTTCGAAGAAGCGACGGCGGACACCTTCGCTGCCAGCTGTCAATTGGTCATGCCGTGAGTCCGAGAGCAACTCAAAGCGTCGAACGTCACCGGATCATTGCTGGCTTCGTCGCCCTCAGCGCCTTGCTGCTGACGGTTCTCAATGTCATGTGTCAGCGCCTCGTCACAGCGGGTCTGACAACGGACCGACTGATCTATGACTACGTAAACGATGTGATGGTTGTGCCCATCGTGGCAGGAGTCCTCATCGCCTGGCGCAGCCATATTCACTGGCTCATCCTGGTTGCGGTGGCCGCGCTCATGACTGCGATTGAGTTGATACGACCGACGGATCTTTATGACATCGCCATCTATTGGGTCGGCGCCCTCGCCGTGATCGCCTGGCAGCGCCACGGTGATGCCCGATGAGGATCACCCATATTGACATCACCCGCGTGCACGTGCCACAGCAGACGAGTCCCTCAGACCAACCCGTAGAGACCAAGAATGATGGCTACGTCCCGACGGCGGGTCTCGACAAACACATCATCCGACTGCACACGGATGCTGGGATCACAGGCCTGGGCGAAACGTGGAAAGGCACACCGGATGCCGCCGTCGATGCTGCCGCCCACGCCCTGATCGGCCTCGATCCAACGCGTTTGTCCCTGCTTCATCTACCACTCCCCTACGACGCGAATCTGGTCAACGCACGCGACAAAGGCGCCCTCGTCGCCGTCGCGCCCGTCGATCACAATCCTTCCATCCACGCCTTTGAGATCGCCATCGCCGACGCTGTCGGTCAGGCACATGGGGTGCCCATATCGCAACTACTGGGTGGTGCCGTTCGCGATCGTGTTCTGGTTCACTATTGGTCTGGTCGCCGTCCCCCTGAAGACCTTGCCCGTGTCGCGCAGATGGCGAAAGACCAGGGCTTTGGTGGCATCAAGATCAAGTGTGTCCTTGAGGATCCGAATGTCGAAAGAGTACAGGCCATTCACGAAGCCTGTGGCCCGAAGTTTCGCATTACCCTCGACCCAAACCAACGCTTCCACACGATAGCCGACACCGTGAAACTTGCCGAGGCCCTGGAGGGTTATCCGATCGAAGTCTTCGAAGATCCGCTACCAAAAGCCAATGGCTACGCGGACTATGTAACACTCAGAGAGCAGATCGACATTCCAGTGGGTCTGCATCTGGAGCGGCCAGAAGATGTCTTGTCGGCGATTCGACTCGGTGCGGCGGACATATTCAATCTGCGTGGCACCATGTCGACGGTGAATCGTCTCGGCTATCTCGCCGAGCAGGCGGGGATGCGGATCTGGCGCGGCTCGGGACTCGACCTTGGAATCCTCGATGCATCCTATGCCCACGTCTGTGCGGCGACCCCATCCTGTACTCTTGGCAGCGACATCGTCGGACAGTTTGCTCGTGAGGACGATCTCATCGTTCATCCACTGGTCTACGAGGACGGCCATGTCATGGTTCCTGAGGGTCCGGGTCTGGGCGTGGAGCTCGACACCGAGGCACTGGCGCGCTATACCGTTGCCCGGGGAGACGATGGCGGCCCCTCGGCATGGTCAGTGGAGTAGGCACTCGTGGCACCGGGAACTATCACGGAGTATCACATACTTTGAGGCAACTTTTTCTGTTGGACGCCACTTCGTCCTGGAGTAATATTCGCAGATTCTGCGCCAGGCCGATTTCGTTGGCTGCACCACGATTCGGTCCCTGAACTGGCAGGGAAGCCAGCAGGCATCGCGGAAGATCGGTGATGTCCATGCACCCGTCTTCGACAGCCCTCGTCTCAGTTTTCGAGGCGCACCGTCTGCGCATCGGCCTGATACGGCTGCGTGTGTTGGCTGTGGTGATGTGCCTGCTTGTCACGCCGTGTACCGCAGAGTTTAATCCTCCCCGCATTACACAGGTCATTCGCTCCACATCGATGGATGAGTCCCTCCATCATCTCGGCCCACCGCAATACTGCGTCATCAATCGCGGCACCGAGATCAAGATGGAAAAAGGCGACCTGCTCAACATTTATCGGCAGAAGCGGATCATTACTCGGCCTCTTGCCCCGATCCAGGTATTTCTCGGATCCATGATCGTCACCTCATCTTACAATGGTTCCTCCATGGGGATCTTCACGCCCGATCCCGACGCAATCCAGAATCCCATTCTCCGCCATCGCAATATCATGGAAGGCGACGTCGCCATCCCCAGTCTCGTGCTGGACTCTGATGTGCTCTTCGATCCTGGACAGGCACAACTCAAGGGCAGTGCCCAAGCGGAGGTTGCCAAGGTGGCCGACTTCATTCTCTACCACAATCCACCGACGCTGATCATTGAAGGTCACACGGATTCGGATGGCGATGAATTGCCCAATCAGGATCTGTCCGAACGGCGCGCCAATGCTTTGCGGCAAATGCTGCTCGACAATCACCCCGCGATCACACCGGAAACGATCCAGTCGCGTGGTCGTGGCGAAGAACGTCCCATCGCCCCCAATGACTCTCCCGCCTCAAAAGCGATGAACCGCCGACTTGAGGTGATCGTGATCTGGGAGGTCCTCGAGGAACGTGCCAAGTCCCGCGGGCTGGGCGACGACGAGGAAGAAGAAGAAGAGGACCTGTTTACGAGTCGCTGAGCAGGTAGCCAGGTGCGCCACAGCACCGAATCGGCGTAGACTGAATGCAGGAAGACTACACGTCAGCTTCGGTGCGTACGCGTCAGCTGCACGATTCTCTTGAGCAGAGGCTTGCCCCATGACCCGGAAACGTTTCCACCTCGTCTGCAACGCGCACATCGATCCCGTCTGGCTCTGGCACTGGGAGGATGGACTCACGGAGACTCTCTCCACCTACCGCGTCGCCGCCGACTTCTGTGATCGCTACCCGGGCTTTGTCTTCAATCACAACGAAGTGCTCCTCTATCGCTGGGTAGAGGAATATGAACCACAACTGTTTGAGCGCATCAAGAAACACGTTGCCGCCGGCCGCTGGTCAATCTCCGGTGGAGCCTACCTGCAACCAGATGTGAACAACACGTCTGGCGAAAGCCACATTCGCCAGTTCCTCGCGGGGCGCACCTACTTCGAAGATACCTTCGGCAAGAATTCTGCCGTCGGTGACGACGATTCTACCTCGGCTTACAGATATCCGCGAACTGCTTACAACTTCGACCCCTTCGGACATGGCGAGGGCTTCGCACAGGTTCTGGCCGGCTGTGGCATGGAGCGTTACGTCTTCTGCCGCCCTGACTACGGCAGCTTCGATCTGCCTGTGGGGCCCTTTTTATGGCGAGATCGATCGGGACATCGTGTCATCGCCCGGCGCTCCGACGATCACTATCTGACCAATGGAGATTTTGTCGGCCGTGCAAAGACGCATCTACCGCACTACGACACGGAGCCCGTGTCCATGATCCTGTGGGGGATCGGCAATCATGGTGGCGGTCCGTCCCACGATGAATACACCCAGATCAAGGCGTATGCACGGCAACACCCGGAATACGAATTCATCGACAGTACGATCGACGACTTTTTCGACGACGTCTTGCAGCAGATCCCCTCCCTGCCAGAAGTACGTGGCGAGATTCAGAATTCCTGCCCCGGGTGTTACACATCGATGAGCCGCGTCAAACGTGCCCATCGCGAGGCGGAGTCCCTCATGGCTTCCACCGAGCGACTTGCGGCACTTGCATGGTGGTGGGATACGGCGCCCTATCCAGAGAAAGCCCTGGAGATCGCCTGGCGCGACATCCTGTTCTCCGAGTTTCATGACATTCTGCCAGGATCCGGCATACCGACGGCAGAACGCGACAGTCTGCAGATGCTGTCTCACGCCAAAGAGATCATGCGTCGCACTCGCATGCGCTCACTGCACAGCCTGATCAGCTCCGACACCAGAGCCGCCGACCTGGAGACGCCGGTATTCATTGCCAATCCGCATGGATTTCGTGTACGCGAACAGGTGGAATTCGAGTTGCAGGTCAACAGCAACCAGGGCGATATCAGCAATCCGGAGATTCGCTTGCGTCACAAGGGACGCGATGTTGTGTGCCAGCGATTACGTGTCGACGCCAACTGTGCTGGCAACTGGCGGGTGCGGGTCGCAGCAGAAGTCGATCTGGCACCTTGGGAGATTCTGCGCTTCGACGAATACTATGTGAATGACAAGGGTACGAAGCGGCGTTTTTCACAGATCGGCCCACGCACACTCGCATTCAGAACCAAGAGCTTCGAATTGAGGATCGGCCCGCGCACGGGACTGATCGAACATCTGTCCCTTCCAGGTGCGGCCAAATCACTCGTCGGCGCCAAGGCCTTCCAACCTGTCTTCTGGGCAGATCTCGATCACAGCTGGACCAGTGGCAGCCCGCAAGCTGCGACGCGACGGCCGGGACTGGCCGCCTCCCCGTGGGACCGAACGCCCGCAGAACGTTTTCGCCTCGCCACCAATGCCGAGATGGCGGCCTTGTCACCACCGCCAGCTGACAAGTGGGGGGACGACGCTTCGAGCAAGGGCACTGTCGCTCGCCCGATCAACATCATCGAGCAAGGCCCGTTGCGCACTGTCGTCGAGGCGGCCTTTGTCTGCGGTCCTAGCGCCATCATTCGTCAATACGTGATCGGCCACGGGGAAGGCTCACTGGAGATTCGTGATCGCGTCTTCAACAATCACCGCGATGTCATGCTGAAACTCATGGTACCTCTAGCATTCGACGCAGCAAACAGCATCGGCGAGACCATCTATTCTGCTGCAGAGCGGCCTTCCACGCCGCGACACGAGGAATACACCAATCAACGCTGGATTGCAGTACGCGGAACACAGGCGAAACGACCCGTCCACCTCGCTGTCCTCAATACAGGCAGCTTTGCCCACAGCCTCACCGAGCGTGACCTCGGCATCAATGTTCTGCGCGCCCCCGCCTACAGCTCCATGAATCTCGATCCGGATGACGTGGAAGTGAATAACCGTTTCATGCCGCGGCAGGATCAGGGCGAACACGAAGTGGGCTATCGAATTCTCGTGGGCAAACGCTTTGATGAATCCCGTATCAGCCGCGCCGCACAGGTATTCAACACACCCCCCGTCTGGCAGGTCTACTACCCGCAGCCAGATCGTGTCGATCGTCTGCGGCGTAGTTCAGTCGCCGCAACGGTCACGGCGGATGATGCGCATATACAGATCGTCGCACTGAAGCGATCCGAGTCTGGCAAACAGCTGATTGTACGCCTGCAGAATACGAGCAGCCGAGAACGTGATGTGGCCATTCGCGTCAAACCACATCGTCAGAAGATCCACCTCAAGATTGGCTCCTATGGCCTGGCGACAATCGCTGTGAACAAGGCAGGTCGAGCACTGCGCTGGCGTGAGGTCGATCTGGTGGAGCAACCGCTCAAGGGCAAGCGCTGAAAACTCAGCGGTGCCTGTTGGATCAGCGCTTTGTGCAACTTCCTCCCTGAGGACGGGCCGACGTCCGCGGGCACGTCACTTGCTATCTGATGTGGGACACTCCACCTCGCCTCAGACGAGATACACATACGTCGCCAACCGCCCCTTCAGCGATCCTCAGGCACCGGATCTGCATATGGCGGCGGCGCACAACGTGTTTCGCGGCGAAGACTATCCCGCCTACCACCGCATGGATGTGCGCTTCAATCGTGAAGGCGGATTCATCTACTTCCGTGATGACACGAGCTGGTTCGGCCGACTGCCGGTATTGGGCGTGAGTTGGGAGTTTCAGGGGAACGTTTTTTTCCTGCAGACCAACCAAGGATTCGACGTGCTGTATCTGCAGGCCGCCTTCTTGTAGATTAGGCGCCCTGCAAGATATCCTTCCTTTGCGCGTGGAGCCCTGGGCCGCTGCTATGAGTAACATGATGATTGACTTCTCCTTGTTCACCGCCAGGACCTGCTCGCCTTCAGCAGTGTCCACCGAAGGCTGACAGCCGCTTGTTGTCACCGGACGCGTGGACTCTGAAATCGATCTGGGAATAGGCCCGTGCGTTCAAAAATCATGGTCGCCCTACTCGCGGGGCTCTACGTCCTGTCTTTTTTCTTTCGCGGACAGGACGAGAAACAACTGCTGGGCGATCGCGTCGTGGAGGGTGTGTTCTTTCAGGGCGGCTATGGCATGCAGTGGGTCTGGGACTCAGCTGCCGAATTCGAGAAGGCCCATCCAGATATCAGCGCCTATGTCTGGGGGAATCCCAGGTCCTGGGATCAGACACGGCCGCGTTTTCTCGCCGGCAACCCACCGGATGTCTTCTGGGGAATTCACAACATCAATTTCTGGGTGAATCTGCAGGACGGCCTCGTAGCCCCTCTCGATTCTCTCATGCAGACCCCCGCCTATGGCCAGCCGGACAAGACCTTCGGCGAGACGTTTTTCCCGGGTGTATTGGAACAGGGTCAGTTAGACGGGCGTCAGTATTTCCTCCCCATCGTCTACAACATCAGTGGCATCTGGTACAACAAGGGCATGTTTGACGAGCACGGATGGCAGGTGCCGGCCACGTGGGATGAGTTCCTTGCCCTGTGCGAGTTGATCAAGCAGACGGGCAATGGTATCGCGCCCCTGACACACCAGGGAAAGTATCCCACCTACTTCGGCGGAATCTATCTGGCCCTGGTCTACAAACTCGGCGGCAAAGAGTTGCTCAACGCCATGGACACGCTGCAACCCGGCGCCTGGTCACGCCCCGAGTTGATCGAAGCGGCACGACTGAGCCAGCAACTGTACGAACGCGACTACATCCTCAGCGGCACCTCATCGTTCTCGCACACGGAAGCGCAGATGATCTGGCTCCAGGGCAAGGCGGCGATGATCCCCTGTGGCACCTGGCTCGAGTCGGAGATGATCAATGCCCTGCCGGATGGATTCGAAATGCGTATCATGCCCGTGCCCGGTTTCGCCGATGGCAAGGGCGGTCTCGGCGCCATGGAGGCCAGTTCCGATCCCGCCTTCTGGGTGCCGACAGATGCTGCCCATCCTGATTGGGGCATGGAGTATCTGCGTATCATGCTGTCGCGCAAACTCGCAGCGGGATTCGTCGAAAACGTCGGCTCCGTACAGCCGATTCTGGGAAGCACCGATGATGCCGAGGTTCGTCCCGCGACACGCAGCGCCCTCGACGCAGTAGAGGCTGCCGGTGGCGAGACTTTCAACTTCCGCTTCTCAAGCTGGTATTTGGAGTTGACCAATGAGTTTGAGAATGCCCTCGGCGCCCTGCTGAATCGCGACATCACGCCAGAGCGTTTCGTCGAACGCATGGAGGCGATGGCCGAGCGTCTGCGTCGTGATCCCGATACGTTGCGCTTCGACAGCGAACCCGAGCAGGCTGTGACAGCGAAGGCCTCCTCATGAAGCTGCAATCCGACGCACGTGCGGGTTGGCTCTTTGTGCTGCCCGCACTGGTGTTCTATGTGACCTTCCTCGTCGTACCCTATGCACTGGCTTTCGGTGTCAGTTTTGCCAAGTGGCGTGGCGTATCTCTGCACCTGGAGTTCGTCGGCCTCGGCAACTTCCAGCGCATGTTCGGTGATCCATTCTTCTGGAAGGCACTCTACAACACGGCCTTCTTCACTGTCTGCACGGGTCTGATCGTGCCCGTCATGGCCCTCTATTTCGCTGTGGCTGTGACGCGCAAGCTCGTCGTCGGCGCACGTTTCTTTCGCATCACCTATTTCTTCCCGAATCTGATTTCGCAGGTCGCCATTGCCGTGCTATGGTGGTTCGCCCTCAATCCGGAGTTCGGTATCCTCTCCAATTTTCTGCGCCTCCTTGGCCTGGCTGATCTACCATCCTGGCTCGGCGACCCAGATTGGGCTCGTCGGTGTGTGGTCGCCGTGAAGGTCTGGGCCGCCGTTGGTTTCTACATGGTCCTCTACGTCTCTGCCATCGAGGGCATTCCCAACGACTACTACGACGCGGCAAAAATCGACGGCGCCGGCGAGATGCAATCTTTTCGCCACGTAACCTTTCCACTCCTGTCTGAGATGATGAAGGTCACTGTCGTGTTCTTGCTGCTGAATGGGTTTGGAACCTTCGACCTGGTGCGCATCATGACCGATGGCGGGCCGGATCGAGCCACGGAAACCCTGGCGACCTACATCTACGAAAATGCCTTCGAACTCGGGAAATTCGGCTATGCCACAACCATCGCGATGAGTCTGTTCATCATCACGTTCTCTCTGGCCCTGCTGTCGCTGTATTTGCAGCGCAAGGAAGCGGTCGAATACTGATGAGGTTCAATCGCACAGCCATCTTCGAGAGACTCGGTGAGAATGGGCGCAAGACCATCACGCAGATCATCTTCGTTGTCTACGGCGTGATCGTCGTGTTTCCCATGGTGTGGCTCTTCTATACTGCCTTCAAGCCGACCCACGAGTTGTTCGCCAGCGCCTGGTCACTGCCTGTGGAGTGGAAATTCGACAACTTTGTCGAAGCCTGGACTGAGGCTCGCATCGGTGACTTTTTCTGGAATTCTCTGTTCGTCACGATTTCAACACTTCTTGTGCAACTCTTCGTCGGTTCCATGGCGAGCTACTCCCTGGCGAAGTATCGATTCCGCGCTCAAGGCATCGTCTACTACGGATTCTTGGCTGGCATGATGTTTCCCATCTTCCTCGGCATTGTGCCTTTGTTCTTTTTGGTGAAGAGTCTCGGACTACTCGACTCACACCTGGGGCTCATCGTCGTATATGCCGCCTTCGGTATTCCCTTTACCGTCTTTGTGCTCACCGCCTTTTTCCGCACGATCCCCACGGAAATCATGGAAGCGGGCGTGATGGACGGATGCGGCCATTTCACCCTCTACTGGCGCATCATGCTGCCCTTGGCCAAACCGGGACTCACGACGGTGGCCATCTTCACCTTTATCTCCATCTGGAACGAATACATTCTCGCGCTCGTGCTGCTGTCTTCGTCGCACCTGCGCACCATGCCCCTGGGCATCGCCGTGTTGCAGTTCGTGCAATTCTACGAAGTTGACTTCGGCGCCCTGTTCGCGGGACTCGTCATCGTCATGCTGCCCACATTGCTTTGTTATGTGATTCTCCAAGAGCAGATCACCAAGGGAATGACCGTCGGCGCCGTCAAAGGCTGAACCTGCATCCTTTCGTGGGATCTTGCCGTCCAACCTGTACTGGTCATTCCTCTCACCTTCTCCAATTGGTGATAGCCAAAATGCAAATCCGCTCGTTTGTCGCATTCGCCTTCAGCGCCGGCCTGCTGCTGACCGATCCTGTCGCGGCTCAGTATCGGCCCAGACTGCCGGATCCGATTCCGGTGCCAGGCTTCAAGCAGTTGTTACCCCATGGGGGCATCCCTGCCCTCGTGAATCCGGACTTCGTTGCTGCCGACAGGGCAAGAATCCCAAACGACGCCTGGGTGCTCGGCTATGCCGTCGGCGACGAGGCCTTTGCCTACGACCTCAACATGCTCAACCAGCACGAAATCGCCAATCACACGGCAGGAGAGCTGCCCATCGCAGCCGTGTGGTGACCCCTGGCCAATACGGCTGTCGTGTACAGCCGAGTGATCGATGAGCAAGTTGTCACATTTGAGGCCAGTGGCGGTCTGTTGAATGCGGGCCTCGTGATGCTTGACCGGGAGACAAAGTCCTACTGGTCGATCATGACGGAGGAGTCGATTTGGGGCCAGTTCAAGGGCCAACGACTACAACCACTACAGGGCGCCAGGAAAATGAAGTTCGGAGAATGGCGCGCCTTGCATCCCAATACGCGCGTATTGTCAAACAATGGCGTCCAACATGCCCCACGCAATCCGTATGATCACTACTTCACATCCACAGAGGGTTTTCGCGGATTGCGGGCGACGGATCGCAGGCTGAAGGACAAGGCCCTGCTCTATGGCCTGCACGTAGGTGATGCACCATGGATCGTGGGCCATAGAGACTTTGACGGAGGTGGGGTCGCTGACGTAGGGGGTCGCCAGTTGTTTCTCTATCGCCTGTCTACGGACTCGCCCTTTCAGGGTACAGCCGCATTCTGGGTGGCCCCGGGCGATGTCGTCGAGCAGCTCGGTCCCGGCTGGATCCTACGCCGTGGGGAATCGGCCTTCGCCTTCGATGCGACGACGCGTTCTTTCCCAGACGCACTGGCTCTTGAGAGCGCTACCGGTTTTGATACGTATTGGTATATCTGGAGTCTGACGAATCCACAGACGCAGATTGCCGGCGCGGGATCCTGACCACGACGATTTCTCGCCACGGCGGCTCTCACAAAGCCGGTGCAAGAATCGTCATCGCCGCGGGAACAACCTCAATCTCGAAGGTTGCGGGAGATAACGATTCTCCGTCCGCCTGCACGGGTAGCACCGTGGAAATTTTCACCTGTCGAATTCGTGGCCAATCGGGACGGGGGACGATGGGGCTTGCGCGACGGATGGTGGCGGACGCCATATAAGCCCAGTAGCTGGCGCATGACAGATGGATGCGAAGATCCATCTGTCCATCCGTAGGATCAGCCGATGGCTGCGGCGTCACACCGAATCCGTAACACGGCATGTTGTGCATGCCCACATTGCAGATCTTGTCCTGTCTCTGCACGATTCGCTGGCCATCGACGTCGACGGCTACGCCCGATACTCGCCACAGGCCCCGACGCATCCCAGCAGCCAACGCAGCAGTCCATCGCGATTTGTGACGCCAAGCTTGATAGTCTCTGGTGACCAGAGATTCCAGGCCCACACTGATATTCAACATGGACACCGGCGCCTGTGGATGGGTCGTCATCAGGGCATCGACGGGCTGAGGCACGCCATCCTGGAGAGTCGCAACAGCCCTGGATAAGCTTGCAATACCTAGCGAATGCGCCAGACCATTGCCGGTCCCCAAAGGCAGGACACCCATCGGGCGATCAGACAACCCTTCGGCACGCAGCAATCGCGCCACGGACCCCACCGTTCCATCTCCGCCGACAGCAACAGGAGTGCGTGTCGCATCGAGAGTCGACAGACCCCTGCAAATTCCATCGTCATCGACAAAGAGCGCGGTCTGCACATCTGTATCATCCAAAGGTGGCGTCTTGAGCAGACGCTCCACACGCGATACGACGTCGCCACCACGGGCACGCTCATTGACGAGGAGAAGGAATGATCGCACCTGAGGTCTCTCTGGAATCAGGATAGGGGTTGTAGGGACCAGCAGTCGTCTCCTACAGTAACCCTAGTGGGGCTCGACTGTCTATCTCCCCACTTGTCTTGATTTGGCTTGTCTTGATTTGGCTTGTCTTGATTTAGCTTCCCGTGTCTTTCCATGACTTCCCAGTCCTCACGATCGAACAGGACGCATGATGACGACGATTCAGATAGAGGATGATCACTTCCTCATCGATGGTGTGCTGACGTACGAGGGCAGAACATTTCGTGAATGGCCTATCGAAGGACTGCTTCTCAACAGTCGGATGATTCAAGCGACCTTCGATGACAGCAACCCCCAAACCGTCCATCGCTGGGCCTACCCCGACACCCGGACCTGGGATGCTGAACGCAATGTGTCGGAGTTCATCAATGCACTGCCCGATTATCGTGAGCACGGCCTGCTCTCGGTGGTCCTGAACTTCCAAGGAGGATCACCCGAAGGATACAGCAAGGAGCAACCCTGGCATAACTCTGGTTACACAGCGGCAGGCGATCTTGATCAGGCCTATGCCGAACGCATGGGTCGCGTGATCACGCGTCTCGATGAGTTGGGCATGGTGGCGATCCTCGGCTGCTTCTACTTCGGCCAGGATGAGCGTTTGCAAGACGAAGCGGCCGTCATACGAGCTCTCGAGCAGACCGTCGATTGGGTGCTGAAGAGTGGCTTTCAGAACGTGCTGCTGGAAGTGAACAACGAGTGCAATGTGAAGAAATATGAGCACGAGATTCTCAAGCCTCATCGCGTGCACGAACTGATCGAACGGGCCCAGGCGATGACGCTGAATGGACGCCGATTGCTGGTCTCCACCAGCTATGGCGGCGGCTTCGTTCCTCTGGAGAACGTTGTCGGGTGTGCCGATTTCCTTCTGCTTCACGGCAATGGCGTCTCCGATCCGAATCGAATCGCGCAGATGGTCGGCGAGACACGTGACGTCGCCGGCTACCGACCGATGCCCATCCTCTTCAACGAGGACGATCACTTCGACTTCGACCAGGATCTCAACAACTTCACGGCCGCCCTGTCCCGTTATGCATCGTGGGGTTACTTCGATCCCGGGGAGAACGACTACGAGAATGGCTATCAGTCTCCTCCGGTAAAATGGCGAATCAACACGACTCGTAAGCGTGCCTTCTTCGATCTGGCTCGGCAGGTCTCAGGCAAGTAATTGCTCGGTTCGACCTCAGAGCCTGAACTATTTCGGCGCCCAAGCGGGGAGAGTGCATCCGAACCGGCGTAATTGAAGAGATCATACTGTGAGCCAATCCCTTCCCTTTCCAATACAGCCACCATCTGTGGCCCTCGATCGTGAGCAGGCCCTGCAGGCCCTGGCGCGCTCAAAACGGCAGATGCGGGGTCTGCGCAGCTGGATCGAGCAGATCCATGCTGGGACGATCGAAGCGCCCGAACTCGAGACGGTGTTGCTGCGTCATGTCGCAGCGGCCTTCAGCAAATTCTCCGCAACGGATGCTCGCGACGCCTACCTGCGGCTGTTATTGCACGTCGAGCATCGTGCACCGGATCTGCTGTCTACGGCTTGGGGCTGCGATCGCTACGGTCCACGCCGAGGCAACACACTCGTAGATGGTCTGGCCGCCCTGGCTCTACTCCACAAGCGCTGGACTCGAGACCCGCAGAAGTGGCGACCTCGGGGCCGCAACCAGCGACGACAGTTCACTGATCTGTCGCGCCATCTGTTGGCCAACTATCGGGTGCCAGCCCCCTTCGACTCGGTTTGGTTTGCCGGGGACGATCCTGCTGCACGCGCCCAATGGGGTTGGTTTGCCCACATCGGCAGCGGTGGCAACCTGAGAACGACGGATGTACCTGTCGATCTGACCAAGCGGATGGCCCACGAGGTATTGCTCGCCCCGAACGATCTGACGGCGGCAGAAGCTCTGCGCTGGGGACAGTGTCTAGGATATGACGGGTCCCCTGCCTTCGCCCACGCCATCATTGCGAGCCGACTTGGACGTGAATTTGAGCACGAGGAATTCTGGTGCTCGGTGATCCAGTTCTTGGCGCGCCAACGATCTCTGGATACCGATCAGGTACGGCCGATCATCGATTACCTGCAGTTCCGCAAATTTGAGCCGCAGGAGATACCCGGGCCTGATGGCGGCGTCGACTTAGGGCCCGCCCTCGAACCGAATCTGTCGATGAAGAGCCGTTCCCTGCCAAAGTTGCTGGCCCGCGTCGACCGCTGGCGGGCGACCTTTACGCCGGAGATGATTGCAGCCGCCGCTGAGCTGGCCAAGTCTGCGACCTCCACCTCGAAGCGTACGATGGCCTTCTACTACACCGAGGAAGAGGATGAAACGACGGGACGCACCCTCAGATGGACGATTCAAGAGTTATCCAACGCCCGTTCCCTGGCCAACGAGGGTGAGGCCATGGGCCACTGTCTCAGCTCGACGGCAGTGAAATTGTCCGAGACGTCGATCTGGTCTGTGCAGGTCGTCGATGGCGAGCGGGTGAAGCGCATCCTCACGGTCGCCATCGACATCGAGTCTCGCGTCGTCACCCAAGCACGGGGTCGCTTCAACAGCAATCCGGATCGCGAATCGCAGGGCCCAGCCGTTAACGCCGGTGGCGGCACGAGATTCAAGGGACAGCTCGACGAGCGCTACAAGTATCTGATGGGCCGTGCCCACGTGATTCTACGCCAATGGCTCGACCGCGAGACCGTCGGTTACGATCACCTCGACAAATACATCGCCTAGGCACCTCGACAAATACATCGCCTCGTCGAGCTAAAGAAGTTGCCGCGGGAAGGATTCCACCCAACGACGCTGGGCGTGGGGCAACGCATCGATGGTGACACTCAGATCGATGGTGCAGTGGAAAGCCTCCACCGTCGAGCGCAGATGACAGATCGAATCCACAACGGTGACCCCATCGTGACGTACAATGTGCCGTGTGTGCCGACCCTTCGCTGACACGTTGGCAGGATCATCCTCTGATGCCCATACCATCAGCGAGCGCTGATTCCGGACCTCCATCTCATCGCTGATGCGGCTGACGCCATTCTGTTGCATCGCCATCCCCGTGCGGCGCCCCATCACATCACGGATGATCTCCCACACCTGCTCGTTCGGCGCCTGACGATAGGGCTCAGCGTCCTCACCGGGCTCAAAGTCGATCTCGCTGGGTGGCAGTGAGTCCGTCACAGCTTGGCGCACGGGAATGGCGGGCAGCGTTATGCTGGAGGGATGTTCGGAAGAGAAGAAGATCTCATTTGTGCCAGCATAGGGCGTCGGCCACAGATTGGGAAAGTCGGCACTGCAGACACTGAGTCGCAGGCAGTGTCCAGTGCCAAAGCGCCAACCTGTTGCATCCAGTTTGATGTCGAGCGCGTACATCTCACCCGGCGTCATAGGTTGCGGATCCTCCAATGATTCGCGCCGCGTCCCATTGAGCACACCTGTGCAGACCAATGCACTCGTCCCATCCGGGGCGATGTCGGACAGGCGGACGACAAAAGCCATGACCGTCGCCGTCGTGCGCACGTGTAGCGACACCATCCCCTGGCCGAGAATCTCCAATGGCTGCTCAAGTGGCTGTGTCGTGTACGTGAGGGAATTGATTTCGTCGGCACGCTGGTCTGTCGGCAATCCGTAGGGAACACCGCCACTCCACAGACCGCCACTGGTACCGACCGTGGGATTGTAGCGATAACTGTCGAAATCGCTTGAGTCAGCTTCGGCGGCGGCGTCTTCATCCGTCTTGAGCAATAGCTGACCTTCGCTGGCCAGTCGCCAGCTCTGCGCCCCTGTGGGCAGCTCATCCTCGGCGCGCCAGTAGCCGCTGGTCTGCGTGCGGTCTGCTCGCGGTTCATCGAAACTCTGTATGTAGACCTGCACGGCGGGTTCATCCATCACGCCATTGTCTTCGCCCTTGAGCCAGTGATCGCACCAGCGCAGCACCTCGTTGACATAGTCGATGCGTGGACCGGGAATCGCCGCATTGGGCCTCGTGTGATTCCACGGTCCCATGAGCAGTCTCTTGGGGACCGTCAGGTGTTCGAATGTGCGCAGCGGTGGATTCGGATATCCATCGCGCCAGCCACCGATCATGAACACGGAGCAGCGAACATCCTGATAGCGATCGCGAATGCTACCCGGACGCCAGTAAGGGCCGTCTGTCTGATTTCTCAGCCACGTGAGCAGATACGGCGTGTTCTGTTCGAGATGTTCCTCCCACAGACCGGCCCAGTCCTGGCCACTGTATTCCGGATAGGGTGGCATCGCATTCATGCCGATCATCGACGCGCCATAGGCACCGATATCGTAGTAACAGCGCATGGCGCCACCACGATAGTGACAGTCGTCGGTATATCGATCGTCAGTGAAGTAGATGGGGATGATCGTTGTCAGATGCTCGGGCGCCAGGGCAGCGATCTGCACCGCTGTGAAACCACCATAGGAAGCGCCAATCATACCTACCTTGCCCGTACACCAGGATTGCGTCGCCAGCCACTCGATCGCTGCTGCACCGTCGGCCTGTTCCTGCTCGGTGTATTCATCCGCTGTCACACCACCACTTGCACCTGAGCCTCGGCAGTCAAGACGCGCACCGATGATGCCATGTTCGGCAAAACTGTTGTGGTAACTCGAATACGCCGGACTGTCATCTTTTCGATACGGGATGTATTCGAGCAGGAGAGGGCGCGGGGTCTGCTGCCAGTCTCCTTCATCGGGCACGTGCATATCCAATGACAGTTCGATGCCATCCGCCATCGGCACCCGCACATCCTTGATGAAACGCACGCCATTCTTTAGCTCAAATTCGATCATGTCGCCTCATCCACGGGGAATCGGCGCAGATCGCCACGGTAGGTCAGTCCGAGAAGCTCACGGCCGTGGGCTGTATTGCAGAATTCGTCCGCTTCAGGCAGGCCTGCCGTATGCAGGATCTCGAATTCGATCCCGTCGACCTCGATAGCCAGGCGGCATGCCTCGGCCAGATCGTGTCTGCAGACAGAGCCGACATCCTGTTTGCCCAGAGGCTTACCGTATTTGCTGAGTCCCAGGCGACTGTCCCCGATGGAACATGGTCGCAGCACAACGATGGACATGCCGAAAGCATCGTGAAACTGGCGACACATCTCCTCCTGCAGACGCTTGCTCACAGCGTAGGCGGAACCATCCGGACGACGCACGTCGGCGTCAAAAAACACCCCCTCTGGATGTTGCACCTGGCAGGAGCCGATATGGACGACGCGCCGAATCTCCCGCTCGCGTGCCACGTCGAGCACATTCCACAGACCCTTGAGATTGACCAGCCATGGAAGATCGTTGCCTGCACCATAACCGCCCTGCGCACTGCCCAGTACGGCGGTATGGATGATCGCATCCATGCCATCGATGGCCGCATCGACCTGCGCATAGTTGCTGATATCACAGTGAACGATCTCACCCGCCGACCACTCGCCATCGACTGCTACGCGATCGGTTTCGACATTCTGATACGTCTTCCACGAGTCGGGACCATAGTCGGAGGCACGAATGGTGTGGTGACCTTCCAGATTGGCTAACACAGCACGACCTACCCAGCCGGCAGCGCCGAAGACGACAACACGTTGTGGATCGGTAGCCATTATTGTTTCTGTCCTTCGCTGAGTATCGAGACCGTTGCATCATCCCTGGCTGGGATCCCACTCACTCTATCCCGCTCCCAGGGTGGCGTCAATTAGCCTTGGCAATAGGACCTAAACACAGAGAGGCGAGAGCAAGAGCCCTCGCCTCCATTTGAGTCCGATCGGATGTACTCATACGCGTCCGACCCGTATACCCGCATCCCTGGTTGCTGGAGACTGCCGTGGTATAACCCACAGCAGACGTTCCTCGTGGTAGACCGAGGGCCCCCCGCCAGACAGGTCGGGACTCATGGGCACTATATTGGGCGTCGTAGCATGATGTCAACGTTTCCTCCTCGTGAGCTGAAGAGTCTGCCTTGGCCGATCCCCTGCGCATTGCCATCATCGCCACCACCTGGTTTCCCAACAGCCACGCCGGTGTCCTGGCGACGAAATTTCTGACAGGCTTCGCCACCGACGAAGGCCTGATCGCACCACGCACACAGGTCGTGTCGATCTACCTGGATCAGATCCACGATCGAGATGTGGGCCTGCAGTTGGCACACCAATACGACATCCCCGTCTTCAGTAGTATCCGCGCCGCCCTGACACACGGTGGTACCGAGCTCGATGTGGATGCGGTCCTCATCATTGGCGAACATGGCGACTACCCTCTCACCGCCCTCGGTCAGGAGATGTTGCCGCGGCGGTGGTTCTTCGAACAGGTCTGTGCGGTGATTGCCGAAGCTGGACATCCGATTCCCGTATTCACGGACAAACACCTGGCGTACAGATGGCAGGATGCCTCCTGGATGTGCAACGAGGCACGACGCCTGCGGATTCCTCTTTGGGCCGGGTCATCGATCCCTGTTACGTGGCGGCAGCCTGACTATGATCACCCCTTGGGCGAAGCACTCGACGAGGCCCTCAGTATCAGCTTCCACATGCTCGAACGGTATGGCTTCCATGGTCTGGAGGCGCTGCAGTGTCAGGTCGAGCGTCGTTCGGGAGGCGAGTCCGGTGTACGGACCGTCACCTGCTTGTCAGGTGATGATGTCTGGCGTGCCGCCGATGCCGGTACCTGGTCAACAGATCTGGCCGATGCGGCGCTGGCAGCAATGGATCCGGGACCCGATCGACTGGAGCGCGATCAGGTGGTAGACCCACACGTGTTCCTGCTGGACTACAATGACGGATTCAGAGGCGTCGTCCTGATGCTGGGCGACTCAGGCTATGTGAGCAAGTCTGCCTATGCTTCGCGGCGAGGCAGTACCCTGGACGCTTTCGAATACCACACCGACCTCGGTCCCAATCACGCCCACTTCAGCTACTTCGGACTGGCAATTGAAGATTTCTTTCTCGACGGCGTGCCGCAGAGTCCTGTGGAGCGCACCTTGCTGACAACAGGCGTTCTCGAAGCGGTCATGATTTCCCACGACCGGCAGGGCACACAGATTGAAACCCCCCATCTCGACATATCCTACGAGCCGCCCTTGAGTCTGCGGCGCCGCCCACACACACCAAGACCAGGTGCTGCCAGTCTTGCGGGGGGCCCCATGCCTGAGCCCGGTGCGACGCCTGCGGCCGACATCCTTCCCGTTGGCAGGGATGGAACCAAACATGGCAGCGACAGATGAGCTGGAGCGTCCCGTGACCGACCGAATTCAAGTCGCGATCGTGGTTGCTACTAGCGGAAGTGTGCGTCCGCTGCGTGTAGCTCACCCACGCCCCTCTGCATTCTCATCAGCTGCTTTTGCCGGTCATTGAGATCGTCATACCACTCGGGCGGAAAGCCATCATGTGGATCAAGTTGAAAGACACACATGTGCTTGCGGTAGTGACCAAATAGAGCGTGTCGATTCTTGTCGGCATTGTTTGCCCCGCCGCCATGCCACGTCTGGCCATTGAAGACCAGCACCGAACCTGCCGGTGCCAGCGCCGTGACAACGTGCTTGAGCTCAAGCCCCTCAGGCGGCTGTACCAGACCTGATCGATGCGTCCCCGGAATCACCCGTGTCGCGCCCATCTGCTCCGTGAAGTCATCAAGCATCCACACCGTATTCAGCATGATGGGCGACACCATATTGAGCATCGACTCAGGGATGTCGCTGTGCAGCCCCTGCAGGCCATCACCGGGCCGCACAATGCGCGAATTCAGGGAGCCGAGGATCAGATTTGTCCCCAGAAAATGTTCGAGAATCGGCAGCGTGCGCGGATGGTCGATGGTCGGCCAGAAGATCTTGTCCATCGTCGGCAGATTCGATACATGACCCGCTGTGCCACGATGATTTGAGTCGGTGCCATGCTCTTCCATGCAAACGATGAGTGCCTCCCGCATCGCCGCTGCTTCGTCGCTGCTGATCACACTCTCCAGGACCGTGAATCCGTAGACATCGATTTCCTGAATCGCCTTTTCCGTATCGCTCAAAACGTCTCCTTCACTCTCGCTCTCATAGAGTCTGTCACTTACAGGTCTTGTTCATCGGCAATGGTATCCCAGCCGGCGATACGCACACTGTCCTCAATCTCACCGATGGCGATGTTGGCGAAGGTCAGTGCCAGGGTGCCTTCTTCCAGGTGTCCGCCAAAACCATTGCGCTCATCCGAAAAGTCGATGTGGCAATGCACCTTGCCATCGAGCACGTAGCCATTGAAAGAGCAGATATCCAGAGGTTGGATACTCTTGGGATAACTCTCCTTTGGTGGCAACTCGTTACTCATCACCACGTGAAAGTGAGACTGGCTCGCCGAGCCGAAGCCCGTCAGAAACAGTCCATTACTGATACTGTGGTCGACCACCGCTTGGCGCAGACCCAGCAGGATGTCTTCGCCTGGTGCAATGCGCACCAGTACGACCCGCTTCATTGTCGTTTCGCGTGAGATCAATGTCGTCCTTTCGATCGGTCTCTTGTCAGCACACCAGCATAGAACGAATGTGTTTCGACCCCGTCAAACGATTGCATTAGAATGGTGCGCCCGACGTCATCCACTGTCTGTCACCAGCCGATTGCCCATACCACCAGATCAGAAACTGAGGAACTACAATGAAAGCAGCTCGTCAACTGATGCAGAAAGTCGCTGCAGAGCAGATCACAACGGGAGTGCTCGCCACGGATCTATTGTGGCCGCAGTTGATCGAGTTCCTGCAATTGGCGCAGATGGACTATCTGATCGCTGATCAGGAACATGGGACGCACTCGGATGATCTGGTCGCCGCTGTCTGTGCTCTTGGACGTCAGCTCGACTTCCCTGTTCTGATCCGACCGATCGATACGGAGACCTCGACGATTCGCCGCGCCATCGATCGGGGGCCCTGTGGACTACTGCTGCCAACAGTGGAAACGGTATCGCAGCTCGACCGGGTACGCGACAGCATCTGGATGCCACCCCGTGGCCGTCGTCGTCCGGGTGGTCCGGGCAACTACTGGGTCTCGGATTTCGGCTACGACAGCTGGAAGCAGCAGGTCGAGGACGACTTCATCGTGTTGCCTCAAATCGAATCGCGTCTGGGCCTTGAGAATGTCGATCAGATCGCCGCACACGAGATCACAACTGCGATAGCGATCGGACCCTACGATCTGTCCATGGAACTGGGTGTGGGCGCCCAGCTCGGGCACCCTGACATGATGGCCGCGATCCGCCGTATTCATGCTGCAGGGGAAGCCGCCGGCAAAGCTATGTGGCGTATCGGTGACGGTCCGACGATGGTACGCGAAGGCTTCCATTTTCTCTGTGTCGGCGAGCCGATGGCCATGCTCAAGGGTGCCCTTGTCGACGCCCAACAGGATGCCGTAGCTGCTCTTGATGAGAAAGGATCATGAGGATGGAACCATCACTGTTTGGCAAGGACATGGGCCGCCCCCTTGAGGGGGTGCAGGTACTGCCTCGGACCAATGCCGATGGCCTGCCCATCGTGCCCTTAACGGATGAGCAGAAGTACATCTTTGACATGCGTGGTTGGTTGATGATACCAGGGGTCCTGTCCGCTGCGGAGATCGGACCGATACGGGATTTCATTTATCGCCTCGGTCGCGATCGTGAGTCGTTGCCCGAACAGCAGCAGACCATCTTCGGTGCCCCACTACAGCCATTGATGGACCATCCTGTCGTCGTCGGTTTCATGAACGAGTTTCTGTGCACACCCTATCTGGCATCAGAGGAGTGTTATGGGTTTCGCATGGAGATGAGCTTTCCAGGTCTGAGATCCACGGACGACGAGAAGCCCTTCGAATTCCACCCTCACAATGGCAGTGGCTTTTTCCGTATGCCCGGTGATGGTCATATGTATCACTGCCAGGCGGGCAAAGCACATAGTGGTCTCACCCGTGTCGTGTGGGAATTGAATGAGATAGAGGAAGGCGACGGCGGCACGTTATTCATCAGTGGCAGCCACAAGGCCGCTTTTACGGCACCAGAGTCTGCCTACTCACCAGAGTCTCCCCTATGGGACACCTATTCCTGTCCCGCAGGCTCTGTCCTGTTCTTCACCGAAGCAGTCAGTCACAGCGGTGTGCCGTGGGTGAATCCAGATCGAGATCGGGTCGCTCTATTCAATGCCTACAACGACGTGAACAGCCGCTGGTCGACGTCCAAACCGAGTCAGGAGCTCCTGGATGCCATGCCGCCCCTGCGGCAGTCATTGTTCCGCGAGGCCTACACCAAGGGCAATGTCACCGGGCAGGAACGGGGCGCGCACTATTGAGTCACTAAGGCCCTTTCGAAGGCGTCGCTGGCCGCCTCTATTCCCCTCCCCTATCTTCCGTCGTCTCAGAACAAAACTCTCTCACCTGACAGGAGCCGACAAATGGCCGACGCACCGCGCCCGCTCACGGACCCCTATACCCTCTCCGACAGCGACGGCTATTTCTGGGTGAAGGGCAATCTTCATTGTCACACGACAAACTCAGATGGCCGCGTCGCACCGCAGGAGCGACTCGATCAATACGTCGCCCAGGGCTACGATTTTCTCTGCCTCTCTGACCATCGCAAGATCACACCCGTCAGTTCCGTCAATGTGCCGAAGGATTTCGTCCTCATCGAAGGCGCCGAGTTGCATCCGGCGAATCCCTTCGGCGGCCAGGTCCATCACTTCATCTGTCTCAACATTCATGAAGACATGGCCTGCGGTACGATGCCGCCGCAGCATGTGATCGACAACGTCAACGAGCAGGGTGGTCAAGTGTGGCTCGCCCATCCCCACTGGAGTTCGATCAACATCATCCGTGACACACTGCCACTGAAGGGTTTTGCCGGCATCGAGGTTTTCAACAGCACGTGCCGCTTCATGGGACGCGGCGAAGGCGCCGTGCACTGGGACGACTGGATGAGCCTCGAGGATCGCGTCTACCCCTGTCTCGCCAACGACGACACCCATGGCGCCCCTGAAGACAACCGTGACACCTACGAGTCGTGGACGATGGCGCGGGTCAAAGAGCGTACGACCGAGGCCGTGCTCGAAGCATTGGCGACAGGTGCCAGCTATGGCACAACGGGCCCCGAGATCCACTCCATCGAAGTAGCACCCGATGGCAGTGAAGTGAATGTGACGTGCAGCGAGGCGCAGCGCATTCACGCCGTGCAGGACGCGTATGGTACCGAATACCGCGAGGGTGGCAATCTGTTCACACAGGCGACCTTCGCCCTGCGCAAGAATGCCAAGTGGGTGCGCTTCGAGATCATCGATGCGACGGGCAACAAGGCCTGGTCGAATCCATTTGACCTGCGTAGCTATGTAACGGCCTGACACGATGGCACAGATCTACTGGACACACGAGGAACTCCTCGCCGACGTAGAGCGCCGCGCTCAGTCGGTGGAAGTGCTCGGTCACACAGTGAATGGTTCGCCTCTGGTCGTGGCTCGTGGTGGCGGTGACAAGCTGCCAGCCATCTTCATCACCGCCGGATCACACTCCACGGAGCAGGCGGGTGTCAGTGCCGCCGTTGCCTGCATCGACGAGTTGGAGACCGATCACCAGGTACACGTGATTCCGACGCGGGATCCTGTGGGCATGCAAGGCTTCGCGCACGTGTTGTCCCTCGGCCTGGGTACGACACCGACCATCGACAGTTTCGATCACGTCGAGACGATCCTGCGCGATGGTGAGGTGCTTTTCGAGGAGGACGATCTGACTCTGTCGCTGATCGGCGAGTATGGCTACGCCAGTGCTCGACCGGGTTCAGGTCGCGCCTGTCCGCAGTATTACTTCTATCAGCGGCTGCAGCGGTTGGCTTCCGAGCAGCCTGAAGCCATCGCGCCTCTACGAGGTCGCCGTGTTTGGATGACACCTGGGCAGACGGGTGTCGCCGGCACGGGTGATTTTGGCCGCGCCTATACCTTGATCATCTCGCTGGAGGGAGAGATCCTGCACATCAACCGCTTCCACGATACACCGTGGTCGCCCGTTGAACCTCGTGGCACGCGAGATCTGATGGCTCGTATCCGTCCAGGAATCAGTTTCGATCTGCACGAATCGCAATTGATGGACGACCGCTATTTTCTGTCGGCACGACGACAGCCTGACCCCACCAACGAGGAGTGGGAGCAGAAGGCTGCGACCGCCATCATCCAGGCGATCAGTGCCTCTGGTGCAGAATTGGCACGGGACGAAGACGTATCAGCCCTCGGCAATTGGTTCGACACCTCGGAGCCGGGCGCTTGCTGGCTCGACGCCACAAAGCGCGGCGAAGGCTTCAATCTGATGGACTTCGCCTCGCGCACCTATGGCCTGGCCTTTGGCACAGAGATGGGCATGTTCGGCACCTTCGACGGGCGCGTTGATCTGGCGATGACCACCGTTCGCACAGCCGTTGAAGTCTTTTCCCAACGCTATGCCTAGGGTCCACTCCACGTAACCTCCCAGAACCAAGAGTTGTAGGCTGAACACAAAAAAGGCCTGTTGCACGCTAAACGCGTGACAACAGGCCTTTTCTACTAACTGCTTCTGTGTCGGTATCGACCTACTGCTCATCCATCATGGTCGCCGTCACCATCATCATGGTCATGACCGTGATCGTGATCGTGATCCTCCATCGGCATCACCGGCACCAATTCAAAAATGATCGCCTCCACCGCCTTGTCCCCAACATTCTCCACACTGTGTGTCCAGGGACCATGGTGCATCACGTGCCCATCGGGAATCTCTGCGTCGACGATCTGGTCTCCCACGTGAATCTTGACCTTGCCACCGGAGATGAAATACACCGTCTCACCATAGTGCGAATGCTTCTTGTCACGTTGACCTGGTCCGAGCTTCATATGGATCACTCGCATCGCGCCCTCTGCGGACAGTAGCGAGTAGTTATCAGCCGCTGCAACGGTGGCATCCACATAACCTTCCATCGGCTCAATGGACGACATACCCATCTGCTCGACGATGATCGCTCGAATCGCTGCCTCACCTGCATTCTTGACGCTGTGCGTCCAGGGGCCGTGATGCATCACATGGCCGTCAGGTATTTCGGCGTTCACAACCTGATCCCCTACGTGAATCATCGCCTTGCCGCCTGAGAGAAAATACACAGTCTCGTTGTGGTGAGAATGCAGATTGTCCTGCTCGCCGGCGGGCAATTCCATCTGAATCACTCGCAAGTCACCTTCCTGTGAGAGCAACTTGTAGTGATCAGCGGCAGCCACTGTAGCATCTATGTAGGCTGGCTTCTCATCCTCTGCGACTACCGGGAGACTGAAGGCGGCAATGGCCAGCAGCAAGAACGAACGGGCGGGAAAGGATCGTCGCGACATACTCATGTGTCAGTACTCCGATGGAGAGGATGATGGGTGATGCCGCGCGGCCTGAAGACGGCGAGACTCACTCTGGGTGGCAATTGCACAACATTAGTCGTCGAACTTACTTCGACCAAGCCGGCGCAAGGCGTCTCCCTCGCTCTATTCTGGTCATCCAATGACCCGCATGGGTGTGAATTCCTTGGCTTGGTCAGCGCCGAAGTCCAGCGTCAACTCGTCGCCACCATGGGTGACACGAAACTTGCCGTTTCCTAGAGGCGCATCCACGCCAGGTCCGCCAAATAGTGGATAGTCGTCATAGTCGATATCCTGCCCATCTACACAATGCCGCCCGTCGTATGTCATCTGCAGGTTCGACCCATTGAGCGAATCGACACAGACCGATCCTCCTTCGCGCCACTGACTCAGATCGAGATGTGCCGAACCCCGCATCTGGCAGAACTCATCGAATCCACCAACCTGCTCCTTCTCGACTGCTTCCAGGACAAGACCTGCCTTGAGATCTGAGATGCGCAGCAGCCACCCCTCAAGCCAATTGCCATAGGGGCCGGCCTCATAAATGTCCTCCCATCGGTACGAACCGATCGGCCGCACGCCCGCATAGAAATCACCAAAATCACACAGGATCCATCCATCTCTCTCGCACCAAGTGTGACCCTTGGGTAGAAAGCAATTGACATAGGGAGTTTCGTCGGCGGCGGGAATCTGATAGAGCACGATGATCGTGCCCTCGTGCTGCATCATGCGCTCATAGGGCGAGGCACCAAAGAGACGGTCAGGCACCTGCAGATGCGGTTTCACGGAACCAACCGCTCGACCAACACGCTGCGGCAGTTCTGGTAGAAAGGCACTGAAGCGACGCGCCGAACGATAGGGGTGGTTGCAGCAGATCTTTGCACGGTTCCGTGCTCCCTGCCAGGTCAGATCCCAGGATGTCAGATCGATGGGACCGGCCGGTGCCTCCGTCAGGCCGGTCTGCGTCGAGCCCAACGCAAAGGACCGACTCATCCAGGTGTATTTTCGCACCACACCTGGTGTGTGCTGCACGTGTCGATAGACGGCTCGCGGTGGTTTCGTCTTGCGCACCACATGTGGCGTATCACGATCGAGAGCCATGCGCGCCAGCAGCGCAGGTGGACGAAAGGCCGCCGCCGCTGCTGGGATGGCGAATCCGTGGCAGTGTCGATCCGGCTCGAATTCTTCGTCCCCGAAGTAGAGATAGTTGAGCACCTGGCCGGGTCCGATCTCCGTCCATGTGTTGACGTTGCCTTCGCGACTGTGGCCACCAGCATACGCACCGTGGAAGTATTCCAACGCCATATCGACCAACAACAGCTGCGCCGCTTTGGCCGCCTGCGCACGCACCAGTGGATCATGTGCGTATTCGGCCAGTGCAAGGTAGGGGACAAAGTGTTCCGTGTGGTATCCCGTCGAGTCGTATTCGTAGTGGCCGATCGTCGACATGCGGGCGATCATCCCCAAGATCCACCGACTCGCCTCGGCATGCATCACCGCTGGAGGCAGACCATTCCAGAAGATTGGTTCATCTGCCCAACGCTCTGCTGCCAGCAGATTTCCCACGTAGAACATGAGCCAGTGGTTTTCCGTATTCCCCCGCTGCTGCATGCTGTGAGTGAACATCTGTTTGATGTGATGTTCAGCGGCGGATGGAATCTGCTCCGGCCAGCGATTCAGCAGCACGATGCCGGGAATGATGCTGAAGGGACCCGGCTCGTGATAGCGCTCTGCCACGGCGACCAGATCGTCAGCGTCTCCACCACAGGCAAGGGCCGCATGGAAACTCCAAAGGGAGAGATGACTCCCGCGCTCGTAGCAGGCCTGCAGAATCTGCTGCCCCCGAGCGTCGACCTGCTGACGGTATGTTGCTTCAGTCATGTCCGACTTTCCCATGTCCGCTGATCGGCGGAAGGATCACACGCACACTGTCGAAGTTCCCCGTCTGGCCCCAGGTGGCACCGGCATCTTCGCTGCGCCACAGACCACCCGGCGTCGCACCCGCCAACCAGATTCGGTCGTCATCACAGTGAGCCGCCACAGCTGAGACGAGCAGACTCGGCCCACTGCGCTGCCAGCGTGACTCGCCGTCTCCAAAACAGATGCCGCGCAGAGTACCGGCAAGAATCCCATCCGCTGTGGCACCGAGGGCAAACACACTCTCCTCGTCTGTTCCAGTACCGGCTCGCCGCCAACTGCTGCCATCATCGGAGCGCCAGATGCCACCACCGTCGGTAGCTGCCCACAGACGATCATGGGCGTATAGCAGCGCGCGACAGGGCAGACCCGTGAGATCGGTGCCTTCCCACTGCCCTTGCGTCTGACCATCTGAGTCTGAGTAGATGCGCACACCGTCTTCGGTAGCAACGATCCAGTGTCCAGGGGCAAGAGGGTGCGGCAGGACGGCACTGCTGAATCGTTCGTTCAGCGTCAGACCATCACAACGACTCTGCCAACGATGCACGCCGTCGACCTGCGCACCAAAGGCGAGTCCGTAGGGAGATACCGCCACGACACCCGGATCACCCTCATCCGGCGCAATGCCGAGAATCTCCGTCAGCGTCTCGTCATGCAGCTGCAACCAAGGAGAGGGTTCGTCGGCCTGTGGGGAATCAGCCTGCCGGGAATCTCGGACCTGCCACAGACCAAACATGGTGGCGCAAAACAGATCCTCCGGTCGGCGGATCAGATCATGTACGGGGTGTCCCGTGCCACCGACAAGCTGCCAGTCGCTGGCATCCTCGCTTGAGTGCAGACCATCGGCCCCCACGAGCCAGCCATGCAGCCATTTCGATCCTGTCGTCGTCATCAGAATCGCTCGTCAGGGTCGCTATGCGTCGTCGACGGAAGGGTTGGCCCCGGAGCCAAGCGACAGTTCCTCGGCGCGATGGCAGCTGACCCAGCGACCAGGTGCTGTCTCCCGCAACTGCGGGATCTCGCTGCCACACCGAGCCTCAGCATAGGGACAGCGCGGGTGAAAGGCACACCCAGGGGGCGGATCGGATGGATCGGCAACTTCGCCCGCCAACTCAGCCTGGTCGGAACGTTTGGTTGGATCAGGTAGAGGTACCGCCGCCAGGAGCGCCTCCGTATAGGGGTGCAGCGGCGCATCGAACAAGGACCCCACCTCGGCAAGTTCGACGATCTTGCCCACATACATTACCGCGACGCGATCACAGATGTGCCGCACCACACTCAGATCGTGGGCGATAAAGATGTAGGTGAGGCCCAGCTCCGACTGCAGTCGCTGCAGCAGATTCAGAATCTGCGCCTGCACCGACACGTCAAGCGCCGACACGGGCTCGTCGGCGACAATCAGCTGCGGGTTGAGAGCCAGACCACGAGCGATCCCGATTCGCTGCCGCTGACCGCCTGAAAATGCATGCGGATATCGCCGCAGGTGCGCCGGATTCAGCCCTACTTGCGCCATCAGTTCGCGCACCCGCTGCTCACGTTCGCCGCGGTTGCTCATGCCATTCACCAACAACGGCTCGCCGACGATATCGAAGACAGTCATGCGCGGATTCAGCGACGCATAGGGATCCTGGAAGATCAACTGCATGTGTTTGCGCAGTTGCTTCAACTGGTGCGAGTCGGCGTGCGCCACATCGATCATCTCGCCGTCGACGCGAAACTCGACCTCTCCACCGGTTGGATGAATCGCCCGCAGAATGCAGCGACCGACCGTCGTTTTGCCCGAACCACTTTCTCCGACGATGCCCAGGCATTCCCCTTCGAATACCTCGAAGCTGACATCGTCCACCGCCTTCACCCGCGCCACTTCTTTGTTGAAGAAGCCCTTCGTGATGGGGAAGTGTTTCGTCAGATTCTCTACACGCAGCAGTGGCTCGCGTGACGCTGGTTTTCCGGATTCAGGCTCGCGAAATTCAGCCATCGCTGACCTCTGGATGCTGCAGCAGACACGCCGTCTGATGCGTCCCGGTCTCTTCCTCAGAAACAGCTCGCAGCGGTGGCCGTCCGCCAACATCACAGCGACCCACCTGTGCTTCACGACAGCGCGGATGGAAGGCACAACCCCCGATCGGATCGAAAGGATCGGGCACGGTTCCCTCGATGACTTCCAGCTCACCCTTGCGATCTTCGGTGTGTGTACCCGGTAGCGAACGCAATAGCGCCTGTGTGTAGGGATGGCGCGGATCGGCGAAGATTGCCTCCACGGGCCCATACTCGACGACGCGTCCCATATACATGACGGCCACTTCATCCGCCATCTGTGCCACCACACCCAGATCGTGCGTGATCAGCATGATCGCCATGCCAAGTTCCGCCTGCAGTTGCCGCATGAGCTTGAGAATCTGCGCCTGAATTGTGACATCGAGAGCCGTCGTCGGTTCATCGGCGATCAACAGCGTCGGCTCGCAGGACAATGCCATGGCGATCATCGCCCGCTGCCGCAGGCCACCACTCAGCTCGTGCGGGTATTGATCGTAGCGACCCTCCGGATTGGGAATCCCCACGCGCCGCATGATGGCGATGGCGTGTTCCTTCGCCTGTTTCTTGTCACTGTCCGTATGCAGCCGCACCGCTTCGTCGATCTGGCGCCCCACCGTGTGCACAGGACTCAGACTCGTCATCGGTTCCTGAAAGACCATGGCAATGTGCCGGCCACGAATCGACCGCATCTGCTCGCCATCCTCGTCAAGGTCGGTGAGCCGCACCGACTGCCCCGGTGGATGGTGCAGGGTGATCGTGCCCTCCACGATCTGCCCCGGTGCAGAGATCATCCGCATGCAGGAGAACGCGGTGATACTCTTGCCGCAACCACTCTCGCCGACGACACACAGGGTCTTGCCACGTGGCACGGATAAGTCGACACCGTCCACGGCACGAACCGTGCCCTCATCGAGGAAGAAGTGTGTCGCCAGTCCCTCGATGGTGATCAGCGGATCAGCTTGAGAATTCCTATGGGAATCAGTCGTCATCTTGAATACGGATCGGCTGCATCACGCAGACCGTCTCCCACAAAGTTGAAGGCAAGTACAGCAATGATGACGATGATCGCCGGCGTCAGCAGCCACGGATGCAGTGCCACGGCCTGCACACTCTGCGCCTCTTTTAACAACACACCCCAACTGGTGATCGGCGGCCGCAGACCCAGACCGAGAAAACTCAGCGCCGTCTCACCAAGAATCATATTCGGCAGCGTCAGCGTCAGTGACACAATGATGTGACTGGTGAATCCCGGCAGTAGATGACGCAGCATCACTCGACGCTGCGAGGCGCCGGCCAACAAGGCCGCCGTCGCGTAATCCTCCTCGCGCAGTGACAGAATCTTACCACGCACGACACGCGCCAGACCCGTCCAGCCGAGGAACGACAAGACCACCGTAATGCCGAAGTAGACCTGCAGCGGTGACCACGATGCGGGCAACGACGCCGACAGCGCCATCCACAGTGGAATCGATGGGAAGGAGCGCAACACCTCGATCATGCGCTGGATCATGTTGTCGATCCAGCCGCCATAGTAGCCAGACGCAGCACCGATAGAGAGGCCGAAGATGAAACTCAGGGTCACACCAATCAGTCCAACCGTCAGGGAGATGCGGGATCCGTAGATGATCCGCGTCAGCAGATCCTGGCCAACCGAATCGGTCCCCAGCAGAAACAGCGTCCCCCCCTCGTCGACACCCAACAGATGGATGTCCGATTCGAAGAGTCCCCAGAATTTGTAAGTGGGACCACGCGCAAACAGACGCAGTGGATAGATCCGCTCTCTGTCTTCTTCATAGACATAGCGCAATGATTCAGGATGGCGCTGTCCCTTCAGGCCATAGACAAAGGGCCACAGGTGCACACCCTCGTCGCTGATCATGTGCAGGCGCTGCGGTGGTGCGTACATGTATTCCAAATGCTGATCGGCCAGGCCATAGGGCGCGACAAATTCGCAGAAGGCAGCCATCAGATACAGGGCAACGATGGCCCAACCCGACCACACGGCAAGTCGGTGTTTGGCAAACTTGAGTCGCATCAGCTGCCACTGGGATGCCGTATACAGTTCGGGTGCGGAATCGGCTCGCCGATCGGAATCGCCTTGGCGATCTTCGTCACCGACGCGCTCTTCGACGGTGGCCGCCGTGGCTTCGCTCACTGTGCGCTCACCTTCCCCGCTCGTCGTAGCGAATACGAGGGTCGAAGATCAGCAGCAGGATGTCGGAGATCAGCGTGCCGATGACGGTGAGAAAACTCAGAATCATCACCATCGAACCCGCCAGATACATATCCTGATTCTCCAGGGCCCGCAGCAACAGTGGTCCTACCGTCGGCATGCCCAGCACGACAGCGACGATAACCGATCCCGACACGATCCCGGGCAGCACCCAACCCACCGTGCTGATCAGCGGGTTCAACGCCACCCGCACGGGATACTTCAGCAGCAGCTTCCACGGCGACACGCCCTTGGCGCGGGCCGTCATCACATACTGCTTCGGCAATTCATCGAGAAGGTTACCACGCATGACGCGGATGAGTCCCGCTGTACCCGATGTGCCGATGACGATGACGGGAATCCACAGATGCGCCAGCAAGTCGGCAAACTTGGCCATACTCCACTCAGCACTGGCGTATTCGGGTGAGAACAAACCACCCGCTGACATGCCGAAGACTGAGTGGCCCACATACATGAAGACCAGAGCGAGCAGGAAGTTGGGCGTTGCCAGACCGATGAAGCCAAGCACGGAGAACGCGTAGTCACCCCACGAATACTGTCGCACGGCAGAGTAGATGCCGATGGGAATCGCCAGAGCCCACGTAAACAGCAGCGTCACAATCGAGATCGTCATCGTCAGCAGTAGTCGCTCGCCGATCAATTCGGAAACAGGTCGATTCCACTCGAAAGACTTGCCCAGATCAGGCCACTTGAACACGGGCCAGTTGAAGTGCTCGACTCCATCAGCGTCCGTGACCCACAGATAGTTGCCATCATCACCACGCTCGAACCCGAAGAGCATCAGATCATTGAGCCACTTGCTGTATTGCAGCACGAAGGGTTCGTCGAGGTTGTAGCGTTTCCGCAACGATTCGACGAGTTCCTCATTGACACTCTCGCCACTCTCTTCCAGGGCAGAGATGTAGGACGTGAGGTAATCACCCGGTGGCAGTTGAATCAGGGCAAAGCTCACCAGAGAGATCACAAACAGAGTCGGAATCATCCACAGCAGCCGACGGGCGATGAGCGCGAACATCAGGCGCCGCCCGTTTCATCGATGGCGTAGATCTCTGGCGCCGTCGCCCCCGGCGTACGCAGGGGCCAGCAGCCGACGGCTACCTCAGGAAAATTCTTGAAGTTGTCGGCGACGATGAAGATGATGGGAATACCACCGACGGAGCCGATCACGTAGAGCTCTTCGCGGTTGATATCGATGATCTTGTGAAACAGTTCGATCTGCTTCGCCTCATCCATCGTGCGCGAGATCTGGGCGAACAGATCCAGACACTTACGCATCGGCTCCGGCGGTAGTTCGCCCCGCTCACCTCCCGTCCGATACCACAACGCGTAATCCAGGCCCTGGAAAGAGCTCGTCGAATACGGCATGAACCAGCGTGGATCCAACACGGGGATGATCTCACCAGCGCCGCCCCACACGTGCACATCACACAGACGCGAATTGCGACGCTCGCGATACAACTGCCGCGCCGTCATCTTCACCTTCGTCTTCACACCCACAGCCGTCCATTGCGCCGCCGTCATCTCGAACAATCGTGCCATCGCCGACTGCGTCGACGTGGACTCGAGATTGATCACAAGAGGGTCACCATCGGGACGCAGACGAATGCCATCCTCGTTGCGTTCTGTTAGACCCATCTCATCCAGCAGCCGATTGGCCTCAGCCGGATCGTGTTCGGTATACGCCTTTAGATACGCTTCGTTGTACCACGCCGATTGCGGTGGTGGCGCAACCTGTCGCGGCTCGCCGAGGCCGAAGAAATTTGCATGGTTGATCTGTTCACGATCCATCGCGTAAGACAGAGCAATGCGGAAACGACGATCCTGGAAAATCTCGCGCAGCACCGGATCCTTGTGATTCAGATTCAGCGTCAGCGACATCGTGCCATCCCCACCATCGATCCAGTGATAGACCTTGTAGCCACCAGCCTTCTGATTCGCCATGAACAGCGGGTAGTTCGGCAGATTGATGTGGCGCGACTGCATATTCATCTCGCCATTGATCGCCTTCAGATTGATCGTCTCAATGTCGTAGATGTCGAAGGTGATCTTGTCGATGTAGGGCAGCTGGCGCCCCTCAGCATCGACCTTCCAGTAATAGGGATTGCGTGTAAAAACAGCAGGACGCGCTGGCGGTGGTGCTGTACAGGTCCATCCCCAGATTCGCGGTGTCTCCGGCGTACGCCAGTCCTTCACATCCTTAAAGACCTGGTGCCAGAAGTCCATGCCGCGCTCAAGCTGCTGCTGTTTCAGTACCTCTTCAGAGACATAGCGTGGATGATAGTTTTTCAGAAAATGCGCCGGATACTCCACCATCACGTAGCTGAGATTGGACGCCATGAATTTCAAAAACAGACCATTCGGTCCGGCAAAACGAAAGCGGATCGTGTGGTCGTCCACTTTCTCGAGTTTCACCATCTCCCCTTCATGCATGTACTGCATGTCGATGGCAGGCGTCAGATCCTTGTTCTGCAGAACATCCTCATACCAGAAGACGAGATCATCTGCCGTAAAGGGATGCCCATCCGACCAGCGCACCCCCTTGCGCAGAAAGAAGGTATACGTGCGGCCCTCCTCCCCGATCTCCCAATGCGTCGCCAGATTCGGCAACACCTCGGTGCCCATCGGATCCCATCGAACCAACCCGTCGTAAGCCAGCCTGGCACTGATCACACCGATGTCACTTGGACCCGTCGCCATGCGTGTCCACGTGCCGCCATAGGGACCGAACTGACGCGGTGGTGTGACAACGAGGGGATTCTCAGGAAGCCGGTCTGCTACCGGTGGCAGATCGCCATTGAGCACAGCCACATCAAACAGCGGTGCCTGACGAAACTCGCCGCGGTCACGATCCGCAGGCCACTCGGCAATACTGTGCA
>JABJJN010000073.1 GCA_018660835.1 Gemmatimonadota bacterium
ATGACGGACATACACAGACTCCGAGACATTCTGCACGTCCCACACCGGGTCAGAATCCGGTAGGGCACAGGATGAGGACGTCACGACCTCAGGACGTCAAAAATGTGTCTGAAACGGGAGGGCTGATACAACACGAGGGGAGCTCGAAGATACCACTGAAGCAGAAATGTGTCATCCCGTTAGTCGCCGATCGGTCGACGCGAGTCTTGGGTGCGAAAAGGTGCTGCCGGCAGGCCCGCCCCATTCACGAGATTTGGCATGGCCGTCTCGCTCCAGGCAAACCGCACCGATGTGGGTTGGATCCCGGACGGGTGCTGAACGATAATGCTATGTCCCTGGATGGTAGTCTCGGCAGGAACAAATTCTCCATCGGCGCCGGCTACCTCGAACAGAGATGGCGCTTCGCCATCGCAGGTGGTCAGGCCCTCGGCATGAGCGAACTCGAGGATCGCGTGGGTGCCTTCCACGCGTAGTGCCGAGAAAATTGGTCCATGAACGTTGGGGCTGTTGAGGCCGTAGGTGTCCTCGAGGGCGAGTCGTGCCAGACGCTCACCGACGGGGCGTTTGTTTCGTGGATGCATGTCGTCGGGGTCACTGACATCGTGGATGACGACCATATGGGTATGCGTCACGCGGGTCGGTACGGTGCTCTGTGCCTCCCACAATAGAGGTAAGGATTCTCCCATTCGGTAACGGTGCGGCGCGAGCTGTACGAAGTAAAATGGCAGGTCAGGTGTCACGAAGACTCTGCGCCAGTTGCGAATGAGGGTTTCCATCTTGTCGGCGTAGAGGGCACCATCGGAGATATTGGCCTCGCCCTGATACCAGATCACGCCGCGCAATCTCATCGGCTGCAGTGGATGAACCATCCCGTTATAGGCGGACGCCGGCAGTTTCTGCGGTAGAGGGATCGACGTGGGGCGGCGTTGGCCCGCCCGCTGATGCCAGAGCCCCGCCAGTGACTGCCCATTTTCCGGGGCTTTCGCGGGGGAGATGTGGGGCAGGGCCTGCGGATCACTGCCGAACAACCCTCCCGCATAGTCGCGATCACTGGCGCGGACGGTGATCGTTGCTATGGCGGCATCGACCCAGTGGCCCGGTACACGCCAGCCCGCCGTTTCGAGGTCGAGAGCGCGGTCGTCGAAATAGGCCATATCGAGTCCGTGACTCGCCCCGAGATCGAGAAGCAAATCCTGACCACGCCACGACGCAGGAATGTTGACTTCGCGTCGGAACCAGACCATACCATGAAACTTCCATGTACCCGGGATGCGCTGGGGCGACCAGTCTCGGATGTCGACGGTACGAGAGGTGAAGGCGGCTGCGACGCCGGGGTCAGCAAGAGCAGTTTCCCATTGCAGGCGACCCCGTGCGTGGCGGGCGAAAACCGCCTTCGAGTGGCTAAGGGACTCCTGCAATCCCTGAAAGAGGAGTGCATTTGCCAGCAGGGATTCTTCATCGATCCAAGTCTCAATCGGGCTCGATGGCCAGGCGATCTCGACCAGTCCGATGGGCACGCCGATCTCACTCTGCAGGCGGCGGCCAAAGAAATAGGCGACGGCGGAGAATTCCGCCACCGAATCAGGTTGACACACAACCCATCGGCCCCCACCTGATGCCTCGAGCCGGTCTGTGCCTTCCTGCGGAACATCTGAGGCGACAGTTGGCATCGTCATCAGACGCAGATTCGGCCAGTGTGCCTCGGAGAGTTCCTCCGCCGCGTTGGTCACGCGGTGGAGAGGCCAACTCATATTCGACTGACCTGCTGCGAGCCAGACATCCCCGATCAGGACGTCGGCCAGTTGCACTGACTCAATGTCAGAACTCACGTGCAGAGTGTGCGGCCCGCCTGGCGGTAGGGGTGGCAGGAGGGTCTGCCATCGTCCTGTCGTGTCGGTCGAAATCGATGCCGAAATGTTGGCGATGCGAACTTGGATCGACGTCCCAGAATCGGCAGTACCCCAAATGTTGATCGACTTACCCCGCTGAAGGACCATGTGGTCACCGAAGACGGATGCCAGTCGTAGTTCAGCATCGGCATGACCAAACAGTATCAGAACACACAGAACCGTGATGCGCCGACTCATATTGAAAGGGTCTCGACCGTCATTTCTGATCTGCAAGCACGTTCTTACGGGCCGTCTTCGACAAACCGGTCTCTACGAGCACCTCACGGGCAATGCGACCGCGATCTGAGTCGGGTTCGCGCCGCACGAACCGACGTAAGTGGTGGGTACCTGCCTCATCCCCCTGGCGAACCAAGGCGACTACTTCTTCGAAAATCTGTTCCAGCCACTGTTCCTGTTTTGGCACGACATTGAGGTCGCGTTCCTGCCAGTAATTCTGGAATTCCTCGCTCTGCCAATTCGCATACACCTCATCCCATTCCAGCGGCGCGATGCCTGACAGGTGCGGCAAGAGCATGTGTTCGGCAATCGGTATGTCGATGGATTGATAGCGATTGTCGAGTGAGACACGCATGCGATCCGGTGTCAGGTTCGGGAGAGCCCGATGCACGAGTAGACTGTGGAAGATGAGGGTGTCGCCGATCTCGTAGTCCGTTGTGTACCACTCGCCTTCCAGATCATCGTCGTGGATTGCGAGCAGACCTGCACCCAGGGCGAAATGGTGTGGCTTGATCTGCTCAGGCCGATGCGAACCGGGCAGGACCGCGAGACCGCCGAGTTCGATGGGGCAGTCGCCGACGGGGGCCCAGCAGGTATACGTATCGTAGCTGCCTTGAAAGTGCACGAAGTCCTGATGGGTCGGTGTCGTGTGCTGTGTGTAGCGGGGGAACCATAACCGACAGATCTTCTGTGGTTGCGGCAAGACCGGACCGCCGATGACTTTCTCCATGATCGCCATCACCTCCGGCCAGTGGCCCGACGTGTGGAAGGACTCAAGGCGCTGAACCTGGTGGTAGACATCGGTGTACTCAGGATCACCCTCTGTGCACTGGGCGTCGACATTGGCAATGCCATCGTCCACTGGCGTGTCTGGCTGCAGCCAGCCGCCGGCCATCAGCACACTCATGATGTCATGGCGCAGCGATCTGAGACGATCGGCGCTTTGCAGTCCCTTGAAGAACACATAGCCTTCGTCGGCCACGCGGTGTCGGATCTGATCCGGGTTGCCGAGAATGTCATTTGATATTCTGAGAGGGCGCACCGCAGCGGTCATCCGGATAATTCCTGTTGAGAGACCTACCGACACTAGCCAACTGAAGGGATTCACGCCAGCATGAGAAGTGGATTGTGAGCGAACTCAAATTCGAAATCTGTATCGATTCCGTTGTCGGGGCGAGTATTGCCCAACAGGCAGGAGCGCATCGGGTTGAACTGTGCCAGGCCCTCAGCGTCGGCGGTACGACGCCGTCAGCGGCGATGATCCAACACGTCCGAGCCAACTGTCAACTGGGACTTCACGTGCTTCTTCGACCCCGGGGGGGCGATTTCTGCTTCAACGACGAGGAGTGGGACATCATGGCGCGGGATGTTGAGCTTGCAGGCGAGTGGGGTGCTGATGGCGTGGTGATCGGCGGATTGCGAGATAATGGGACCGTCGATGTCACTCGCTGTGCCCGTTTGATCGACTTGGCGCGCCCTATGGCAGTGACGTTTCACCGTGCTTTCGACTTGTGCTCTGATGCTCATCTAGCGCTGGAAGAGTTGATCGATTTAGGGGTCGACTATGTGCTGACTTCGGGCCAGGCGGCGACGGCTCACGAAGGACGAGACCTGTTGCGACAACTGGTCGATGTCGCAACAGGTCGGCTCACTGTGCTGGCGGGGGCCGGAATCAATGAGCAGAACGTGGGTGAGCTTGTCCGCCACAGCGGCGTGCAGGAACTGCACTTTTCTGCTCGTTCCACCTGTCACGTCGTCAAAGCCGTCCGTCAGGTGAATATGGGAAGTGACGCAAATGCGGACCTGGTCCGAGACGAAACGGACCCTGGGCGCGTGCAGGCGATCATGCATGCCGCCAGATCGGTCGCCTGATCAGACCTGGTCGGTGGCCTGATGATGGTTTGTGGCCTGATGGTGACAGTGCAGTTCGGATAACCAGCAACGTGACTCGGTTCGCACGAGCCTCTCAGGACAGGCGCTCTCTGAGTAGTTGCTGAACCAACTGCGGATTCGCTTTGCCCTTGGTTGCACGCATGACCTGCCCCATGAGGAACTGGATCGGCTTTTCGTCGCCACCACGAACCTTGTCGGCTGCCTCCGACTGCTCGGCGATCACCGCTTCCACAGAGCTCTCCAACTCGGAAGAATCAGAGATCTGCTTGAGGCCCTTCTCCTCCACGATCTTGTCCGGCTCGCCGCCCGACTCCCACATGACACCAAAGACATCCTTGGCAGCTGAACCACTGATGGTGGAGTCCGTGACGAGTTTCAACAGTTGCCCAAGTTGTTGTGGGCGCACTCTGATCGCCGTGATATCCGCTGCATCCGTCTCCTTCAGGCGGCGGAAAAATTCCCCCGTCATCCAGTTCGCAGCGCCCTTCGCGTCGACCCCATCCACGCCGATGACCTGCTCGAAATACTCCGCCACGGAGCGGTCTTCGACGAGCATTGCCGCCTCATCTGGTTCAAGACCATGGGTGTCAGCAAATCTGCTGGCTTTGGTGTCAGGTAATTCTGGCAGCTCCGTTTCGACGCGCTGCATCCAGGGGGCGTCGACGCGAACATCGAGGAGATCGGGCTCTGGAAAATAACGATAGTCGTCAGCGTATTCCTTCGAGCGTTGTTCGCGCGTCGAGCCGTCGCCTTCATCCCAGCCCATCGTCACTTGTCTGACGACGCCACCTTCTTCGATGACCTCGACCTGCCGCTTGACCTCGTAGTCGATGGCATTTCGGACAGACCGGAAGGAGTTGAGATTCTTCACTTCCACTTTCGTGCCGAATTCTTCGCTGCCCTCTGGGCGCACAGAAATGTTTGCCTCGCAGCGCATGGCACCCTTCTCCATGTCACCTGTTGAGGCGTCGAGATAGCGGACGAGCTGCCGAATCTTCTGCACATAGGCAAAGGCTTCGTCTGCCGACCTGAGGGAGGCGTCTGTGACGATCTCCATGAGCGGCACACCGGCGCGATTGTAGTCGACGAGACTCGCATTGCCTTCGTGTACCAGCTTACCTGTGTCTTCCTCAAGATGAACGCGCACGATGCCAATGCGTTTGGTGCCCGCCGACGTGGGGATGTCTACCCAGCCATCCTCACAGATAGGGAACTCGTATTGCGAGATCTGATAACCCTTGGGCAGATCCGGATAGACGTAGTTCTTGCGCGCAAAGACGGAATGTGGGCGTATCTGGCAATGCAGAGCGAGCCCCGTCATCGCCGTCAATTCAAGGGCACGACCATTGATGACGGGCAATGCGCCCGGCTGCGCGGTACACACGGGACAAATGTGCTCGTTGGCACCGATCTGAAAGTGGTCGGCCGGACAGGAGCAAAACATCTTGGAACTCGTGTGCAGTTCGACATGAACCTCCATGCCGATCACGGTCTCGTATTTCATCTGGCTCATAGGGTATGCTGTTCAAGGAACGATTCTACGGAGCGAATGTACGATTCTTTTGTTTCCGGACGACGCCAACCGTGGCCCTCCCCGGCGTACACATGGTATTGGTGGTCAATGCCACGGGCCTGCAGAGAGGCGACGATATCATCGGACTGGTCGCGCGTCACGACTTCGTCCTCATCCCCCTGAAAGATGGCGAGTGGATCCCGGATGGCATCCGCTGCATAGATCGGTGAGCGCTCGCGATAGCGATCGGCCGCTTCGGGCAGAGGCCCAACGAGTCGATCTGTATAGCGGGCTTCAAACTTGTGAGTTGTGCGTGCCAAACCAAAGAGGTTGGAGATTCCATAACGGCAGATGGCGGCGCGAAAGAATCCTGGATGCAGGGTGAGTGCCCGCAATACGGTGTAGCCGCCGGCGCTGCCACCCATGATCACCAGTCGATCCGGGTCGGCGAGTCCTTCGTCTGACAGATGACGCGCGCCACCGATGGCATCCTCCACATCATAAACGCCCCACTGACCTCGTAGAGACGTCATATAGGCACGTCCATATCCGGTGCTGCCACGATAGTTGACGCACAGCACAGACCAGCCACGCGATGTCCAATATTGCGTCTCGATATCAAAGCAGAGCCGATCCTGGCTCGTGGGGCCACCGTGGATCGTCACAAGCAGTGGGCGCGGCCCCTCACTGCCAACGGCCGGATACAGCAGGCCATGAACGGGCTCTCCCAGAGGAGAAGGCCAACTTATGGCACGACCGACGGACAGATCGGCTTCGACCAGATTTTCTGAACTGGCTCGCGCTTCGACCTTTGCACGTACCCCTCGCAGGGTGACGACGCGGTCCGGAATCACACTCGATGAGGCGACGATGGCGACTTCGTCACCTCGTGGGGAAGTCGCCAGATAGGAGATGTCCGTATACTGCGACAGTGCAGAGACCGGCTCGATAGCCCTGGTGGCCAGATCAACTGAATAGGCGCAGCGACTGGCATTGTGTGATCTGGTGAAGTAGAGGCGGCGACTGTCCCCACTGAAGGACAGTACGCTCAGACCCTGGATCCATCCCGGTGTGGCGACATCGCCCTCGTCGTCAGGTGTCAGACAGCGGCGCTCGTCGTTCCTCAGGTCATAGAGCCAAAGTTGGCTGCAGCCGCCCTCGTCGCTGGCGTAGGCCAACCAGTGTCCGTCGGCAGAGAAGGCAGGTTGGAAGGTTGAGATGTCATCGCCCCCAGCCAGCACGCGACGCGCTGCCAGAATGGGTGCTGCGCCCTTCACCAGACGAAGGGTCCCCAATACGAGGCGACATCCATCCCACGCCATGTTCGGCGAGTCCCACTCGACCCAGGCGATCTGTCGTCCTTTCGGATGCCAAACTGGCTGCATGTAGAAATCTGCCCCTGAGACGAGGGACTGTGGCCACAACTGGCCATCGGTATCGACGATAGCGATTCGATCCGTCTTGTCATCCGTATGGACATACACGAGCCAGCGACCATCTCGGGATACGACAGGTGCTGCAGGATGTCCGTGGGCTGGTGTCACATCTCGACCCGGACCACCTGCCAGTGGTTGGCAGGAGAGCCGATCGCCATCGCGTACGTAGAAGACATCGCCATGTGAGACGGTGAACGTCCCCCCACCATAGAACACACGCGCCTTGAGGTCCCCAACCTTATCTATGTCACGATCGGCCAACTCGCCCTGTTGTCGACTCACGAGCACGGCATCGGCGCCACGACGCTCCTGCCACACCAGGGTCTGGCCATCACTGTCGAACTGCGGCTCAGTCAGACTGATCTGGGAGGTGAGCTGGCGTATGTCGATGGGGGTGGCGCTCACGCTTGTTCCATGATCTCGATCTTGATGTGATCGGGGCCATCGATGAAGACGATCCGACCTGGTGCGTCACCCACCGGCCCCAACCAGATATGCACACCTTCTTTGTCGATCTGCGCAATGCTGGCATCAAAGTCATCTGTACTGAGCGCCAGGTGATCGTATCCCTGATAGCGTCGAAGCTCCATCGGGGCGAATTCACGATCTGTTACAGTGATCTTGGTGTTGCCAATGTGTACGCCAACCCAGGTTGCGCCGCCGCGCTCGAAGGGTTCGTCCGTCGTTGCATCGAAGACGCGGCGGTAGAAATCGACGGCTGCATCCACGTCGGTCGTTTCATGATGCACATGATTAAAGCTGTACGTTGGCATGAGAATCCTCAGTTGGAGGGCTTGGCCCGGAAACGGGCATAGGTGTCGTCGTATAAGAAGGCGTTGAGGTCGATCTTCTCACCGCCCAGTTGATCCGATGCATTCGCCGCCAGCACCGCGGCGTGACTGTTCATACTGGAGCGGAACGTGTTGCGCATCAAGGTTTCGTCGTTGCTGGCGACGGCGCGTACGAAACACTCATTGATGTGATGCGTCCCATCGCGACCCTGATCGGGGACAGGGACCTGGTGCCGTAGCTGTTCGACTGAAGGATTCGTCTCCGGCGGATAGGGTCCCTCGTAGTAATAGGCGACGGGCGCTCCTGCTTCGATTTTGAGATGTCCATGATCCCACATCAGGTCATTGTAGCCATCCCCGTAGAATGTCTTGCGCAGGCGAGACAGGAGGAGATTGAAGACAAGGCCACCAGCGAAGCCGAAGGTGACGGAATAGGCATAGGGATTGTCGCCACCGTCCTCAATGTCATCGTCGTCTCTGTGCACATAGTCTGCTCGCACCCAATCCACGTCGCCGGCCCAATAACGCATGGTGTCGAGTTGGTGGATTCCAGCTTCCACAACGGTTGTTCCTGACCAGGCAGCAGAGGCAGCCCAGACACGATTGCCAGGTCCATCAAGATCCTCTGTCCGTGTGTGCTTTACGGAGTGACTCTCGAGGGTGCCATTGGAAACGATGGTCGCCATCACGAGTCGCTTGTCCTGCAGGAAGTCGCGGATTCCCTCGTGGTTGGGCACGTGTCTCTGATTGAAGCCGACACAGGCGATGACGCCAGCGGCGCCAATGGCCTTCTCCATCTCCACCGCCTCATCGAAGTAGAGGCTCACCGGTTTCTCAACGAAGAGGGCAAGACCCGCTGCGGCACAGGCGATGACCTCGCCATTGTGGCGATTCGGTGGGATGCAGAAATAGACGGCATCGAGATTGCCCGCTGCGAGCATCTCATCAAACTGGGTAAATGTGCGAATGTCTCGGAGTTCGAACCCCTCGACGTAGCTCTGCAATTTGCCTTCCTCGAGATTCTCCGGGAAAGGGTCGCAGAGTGAGACAATCTGTGCTTCCGGTATACTCCAGAGGCACTTGAGATGTTGCAGGGCACGTTGGCCCAGACCGACGATGCCGATGCGAACTGGAGTGGCCAAGGAGATCCTTTCATATCGTGTCAGACCTGCAAATTCGGCCTCTATCAGCGCATGTGTCAAACCATCACCAGTCATAGTCGACAGGGTGGGGCGGATCTGGCTATCTTTGCGACATGAGCGCGACCGACCGAGGCCCTATCACCGATCCCGAGTGGGAGAACTTCTTCGCTCGAAGCGGTGACAATGCAGATAGCTCGCTGGAAAAGCTGCTATCCAAGATCGCCGTCTTCGATCTGCTGCGGCCTCGCGAACTGAAGAAGCTGGCACGGATCGTCCACGTGCGGGAGTTCCGCCGTGGCGAAACGGTCATTCAGCGTGGGGCGCTGCAATCCGGATTCTATCTGATCCGTTCCGGTTCGGTAAACATCGTGCGCGAGCGTGACGATCGCCGTGAGGTCGTAGCCACGTTGCATCCCCCGGAATTGCTTGGTGAGTTTTCTTTGCTCGATGATTCGCCAAGGAGTACTTCCATCGTGGCCGCCGAGCAAAGCGAGTTGATTGGCTTCTTCAAGCCTGATCTGATGGATATCATCGCCACCAGTCCAGAGACGGGATGTATGATTTTGCTGCGCTTGGCGGAAGAGATGACGCATTCCCTCAACAAAGACTATGACCGCCTGCGCGAGATGGGCTTTCCTTTCGACGACGAGGAAGAAGCGCCAGAAATGGATCCAACGGCATGAGTAGCAACGGCAAGAAGAAGCCGGCCGGTGGCAAGAAGAAGAAGGCCGCAAAGAAGGCGTCGAAGCCCTCATTCCTTAAGCGACTTCTCAAGCGTGACGGGGAGGACAAGAAGTCCCGTGGGGACAGCGGCAAGTCGACGGCGTCGGAAAAGAAGAAGGCTCTCACGCCCCTCGAAAAATCGATCGCCGAGATTCGTCAGCTGCAGAAAGTTGGCGAGCGCGATCCGGAGCGACTCGCGACCCTGCTGGCCAATATTCTCTCGAAAGAGAAGCAGAAGCAGGATGAGGCGAAGGAAAAATTCGACGCCATGGTGTGGGATATCGTCCACAACGACGAGAAGTCCGGTGAAGACAGTGAGGCAGATGATTCGCAGAGTGAAGCGGCTGCACCTGAGGACGAAGGTGATGGCCCGTCACCCGGTGGTCCCGGCGCGAATCCGAATTAGCAGCCGTACAGCAGCAAACAGTCCCGCTGTTTCATAGGGCGGCGAGGATGCCTCTCAGATAGGCGAGGCTGGCGGCGGCAATTGAGCGCGGATCAGGCTTGAAATCGAAGACTTCCACAGATACGTAGCGTTCATAGCCGACTTCCCGCAGGGCTCGCAGGACACTGACGAAATCCGTGTCGCCGAATCCTGGGCCGCGGAGGTTGGCGTCGTTGACGTGAACATGGTGTAGATGGGGTCCGGAGTCCCGCAACAACTGATGCACGGGGATCTGCTCCGTCGACCCTGAACAGACATCGACCATGGTTTGAAAATTCGGATGGTCGATCTCGGTGACCATTCGGCGCGCTTCCTCGGCGGTGCGAATGAAATTGGTCTGCTCACCGCTGAGTGGCTCGATGCAGAGGGTCACGTCGTTCTCGGCGGCCAACTCGAGACAGTCTGCGAAGACACCCTTCGTCCGTTCCCAGGTCTCGTCATAGTCCCAACCATCCATGACGTTCCGCTGTTTCGGTGAACCGATGATCATCACTTTGCCGCCGAGATCGCCACAGAAGCGTACGAGAGATTGGAAGTAGTCACGCGTGCGGTTGCGGATCTCATCATCCACGTGATTCGTATAGAGCCCTTCGGGTTTGATCAGCAACCAGTGCAAGCCAATGATGTCAACTCCGGCACTTTCGGCAGCGGCCCGAATCTGATGTCGCCTTGCAGCGGGAATATCATCGACAGAGTCTGCCAGGGTGAAGGGGGCGATTTCAACACCTTCGTAGCCAATGTCGGCGGCATAGTTGAAAACGTCTTCAATCTGCCAGCCCTCGAAATACTCATTGCACGTTCCGAACTTCATCCCACTCATCCTCGCTTGTGTCCTCTAGGCCAATCTACATTTGCGCCGGCTAAGATAGGGTGAGAGCACCCTTTCCAGCCACTGGCACCGAGTCGCTTTCCGGGTCACCTATGATACACTGCTGACTCCTGAAGCTCTCACCTGACGTCCGTGTCTCAGAGACAGACTCTGGCACAGCCATTGCAATCATGAGACGATGCGATGGCCTCAACGGATCATACTCACTCTGCTGTCCACTACGGCCCTGCTGACCTGCAGGTGTCTGGGAGCCGACGAACCCACGGAGATTCTCGGAGATCCCGAGTTTCTGGAACGATGGCGGCAACTGATCGAGGAGCGTGTACCCGACACAGGATGGTCGAGTCGTCTGCGAGCGACAGATCTGACGGGTGTCGATGGAGCGCGCACCTACGGTCGATGGAGTGTGACGTCTGAAAACTGGGTCGCCTCTCTTGTCGCCGAGCGGGATCCGGGGGAAAAGCGCTGGACCGATCACCTCGCAGGATACGTCCAATGGCGTCGCGGACCGCTGCAAGTGGTCGGCGGGAGTATCAGACCAGGCTTTGCGCAGGGCCTGTTGTTCGGACGTGGCAGTGGCCGTGGGCGCGGGCGTGGGCGCCAGGAAGCGCGCGCTTTCGGCTTCCACTCCAGTTCAGAAAATCAAGCCCTTCGCGGCATCGCTCTTAAGGTGGGGGATCGCTGGCAGACCGCGGTGGTACTCGCCGATTTTCGCCGCGATGCGCGTCTCGACGCGGAGAGCAATGTGAAGTCTCTTCCGGAGGATGGCCTGCACACAGGTCCCACGGCGATCAATGGAAGAATGCAATTGAGCGGCGGCGTTCTGGGGCTGAGACTGCGTCATCTTCATGAGACCGGACACCTTGGTATCGTCGTGCAGAACCTGTGGTTTGATCAACGGCTGAAGATTCCCACTCGATATGGCGATGATCTATTTGTCGGGCGTGACCAGATGGCGGCAGCGATGGACGGCCAGTGGCAAGTGGGACAGGCACAGATGTATTCGCAAGTGGCGGTGACCTCGGCGAGGTCGACGACATGGGGTGGTGTTGCGGGCTTCACGAATCTCGGGCCGCGGCGAGCAAGAGTTTCTCTGCAGGCGAGACTGTATGAGTTTGGCTTCTTCAGCCCCTTTGGATCATCCGACCGGCGTTGGAAGACTTCCAACGAACGAGGTCTGTATGTCGACCTGCGTGGTCGGCGATGGCGCGGGTGGTACGATCAGTCGATCCGGCCAGAACCAGAGTCGATGCCGATTTCGGACGAATCGATGGAACTGGGTTTCGAGGGACGTTGGCGGCGAGAATCGACGCAACTGCGTCTGGACCTGCGGCGCCGAGCCGACGCCGAGTGGGCAGCGGGTCAGAAGCAGATCATCCGCTCCGCTAGAGCTCGATTGCAGGGTACGGTGACGAACCAGCCTTATCGCTTTCGTGCGCTACTGCAAGGGCATCTGGTCGACGATGAGAGAGGCAGGAGTGTCGGACTGGATGGGAGACGGCGGACCCAAACCCACCAAATTCAACTGCAATTCACCTGGTTCAATGTCTCCGCCTGGAAGGCACGCATCTATGAATACGAGTCCACTCTGCCTGGAGCCGTCGCCATCTTGCCTCTTGCCGGTAGAGGGGCACGCCTGAATGGCTCCATGCGTCTCGAACTGTGCGGCTTTGGGGTAGCGATGTTTGCTCGCCGTCAGTGGCGTCGACGGGTGCCGACGCGGACCCGGATTGGTGTGCAGATCGATCGCTCTTCGGGGATCTGATGCGATCCGTTGACATGTCGCAAGTGCTTGAATACCTTGCATTTCCACCCATTTTGGAGGTTCGATCCCTTGCAGGAACCGCCTCTCGGCAGAGATCTCGAAGATCGCCTACGACGGCTAAATGAGATTGGCGCTGCGTTGTCCCTGGAACGTGATCTGGACACGCTGCTGGATCGCATTCTGCTGGAGGCACGGCGTTTCACCAACGCCGATGCAGGGACTCTGTATCTGCTGCAGGGGCAGGAACTGACCTTCAAGATTGCTCAGAACGATACGCTGCAACTGTTCAGTGGCGGGCCACATCGCCCCGTAGACGTTCCGCCCGTGCCACTCAACGAAGAAAGCGCCTCTGGCTACGCCGCGGTGACGGGCGAAACACTCAACATCGTCGATGTGTATGCCGAAGAGGCACCCCAGCGTTTTGAGGGCCCCCGCTACTACGACTCCATGACTGGCTATCATTCGCAATCCATGCTGGTCGTGCCCATGCGTGATCATGAAGAGCAGATCATCGGCGTCCTGCAACTGATCAATGCGAAGATCAGTGGCTCCGATGAGATCGTCGCCTTTCCCACGACCGACGAGAGTCTGGTGCAGTCCCTGGCCTCTCAAGCTGCCGTATCCATCAACAATGTGCGCCTCATCGAGGATACCCAACGCCTCTTCGAGTCTTTCGTGCATGTGATGGCGACGGCGATTGACGAGCGGTCGCCCTATACAGGTGGTCACATCCGCCGAGTCACCGAGATGACGATGCTCGTGGCGCGTGCCGTCAACGACTGCAAGGAAGGTCCCCTGCAGGATATCGAGTTGGATATCGATGAACTCGAGGAACTTGAATTGGCGGCGTGGATGCATGATATCGGCAAGATTACAACACCGGAATGGGTCGTCGACAAGCCAACCAAACTCACGACGATCTATGATAGAGTTGATCTGTTGCGAACCCGTTATGCCTGGTTTGCAGCCACAGTAGAGGCCGATTGGGAGCGGCGGCGAGCCGATGCCGCCGTCGCCGGGAAACCACTGGAGCCCCAACAGCGTGAGGCGGTAGATACTCTCCTGTCGCAGATGGCTGAGGATCTGGCATTCCTTGAACGTGCCAATGAGCCTGGCGAGTTCATGGCCGACGAAGATCTCGCCCATTTGAAACAGATCCGTGACAAGCGCTACCTCGATACACTGCCGGCGCCGGTGACGGACGAGGAATTGGTGAATCTCCTCATCCGTAAAGGCAGTCTAACGGACGATGAGCGCAAGAAGATCAATGATCACGCGGCGATGAGTATTCGTATGCTCGAACAGATTCCTTTTACACGAAAACTCGCCAGGGTTCCAGACATTGCCGGTGCTCATCACGAGAAACTGAATGGGAGTGGCTATCCGCAAGGCCTTGAGGGTGACCAGATCAGCCTGCAGGCGCGCATTCTTGCCCTCGTCGACATCTTCGAGTCACTATCTGCCGACGATCGTCCCTATCGCGCCAGGCCGATGTCACGTGAACTGGTGCTCAAGATCCTCGCCGAGGAAGTCGAGCGCGGCCATCTGGATCGCGATCTCCACGATCTGTTCATCAGCCAGGAGTTGTTCCTGAAGCTCGACGAGATCAAGCGGTCGATGGCCACCGGTGGACCAGCGGACGAGAGTTGATCCGCCTCCAGAGTTGGCTGGCGTCCGGGTTACTGCTGTGGTTTTTGGCGACGCCGGCGATGTCTTTGTCACAGCCGTCCTTCTGCGCCCATCCAGCGGCACGTATCGGCGCGCCGGCGCAGAATCTTCCATCCACAGGGAATCTTCACGCCCTGGTGCTGTTCGGCACCTTTGCTGATGACAATGTCTCGAGTCTGACGACGCCCGCCTTCGCGGACAGTCTCTTTCTTGCCGATCTGCCTGGATCACTGACGCATTTCTTCAATGAGATGTCCCACGGACAGTATCAACTGTCCGGTGCAGTCCCCGGGAAGATGTATCGGTCTCGTGATCGTGCGCAGGACTATGTCTCATCCACAGCGGGTGTCTCCGGAGATTTTGGACGATTCGTCGAAGAGATTGTGGATGCGGCAGATGCAGACATCGACTTCGGCGCCTATGACAACGATGGCCCCGATGGCGAGCCGAACTCGGGGGATGACGACGGCTTCGTGGATGCGCTGTTCGTCGTCGTGCCAGAAACGCCGAGTCGATTTCTCGTCAGTGAAGCGAATGGTGTTGCCGTATTGGGCTTGTCATCGAATCTGTTTACGGATGATCTGAGCCAAAATGGCGGGCGTATCCTGATTCGGGATGATCTGCGCGTCGGCAAGCCCCCAGGAGGAACGATTCAGGAGGGCCGCACCTTTGCGAGCGCCGTAGGGATCATTGCTCATGAACTGGGGCACCTGCTTGGTCTGCCCGATCTATTTGATACAGGCTTCTCCAGCCTCGGTGAACTCGGTCCAGCTGACGACAGTGCGGGGATTGGCTATTGGGGACTGATGGGGCACGGTGCTCGTGGCTGGCAGGATCTCGGCGGCCCTACGTCCTTCACGCCGTGGTCATTGTTGCGGCTTGGGTGGCTCGGCGTAGAAAATGAAGATCTGGTTTTCGTTGACCGCACACGGACAGATGAACTGATCGACGATCCTGCTGATGGCGGTCGCGTCTACCGGATGGCATTGGAACCTGCTAGATATCTGTTGATCGAACACCGCCGTGCGGGGGCCAGCTTTTACAATCGTCGGATTCCAACCGATGGATTACTCATCTGGCAGATCGACGAGAACACCGGTGGCAACAACAATGAACTCACCAAACTCGTGGACCTCGTGTGCGCGGATGGTCGATTCTCGGATGCGGGCTTTCCGCTGGGTAGTCAACCGGCGCGCACGCTGGGAGGAGACAATCTCGACTTCTGGGCGCACGACGAAACCTATCGCCGCGCTCACAATGGCAATCTTGGTGATGCCACCGATGTGTTCGATGGCGAGATGTTCACCGATTTCAATCCTCTCACGAATCCTGCCTCAAGAGGCGTTGCTGTTGAAAAGATTCGCCGAGAAGGCACCTCGATCATCGCAGATCTGATCATCGGCGACCACCGCAAGGCGGGCATTCTCGCAGGCGATGAAACCTGGAGTGGCCCAGTCGATGTCGTGGCAGACATCGAGATTCCCGAAGGGGTACGACTGCGCATCGCGGCGGGAACGACGGTGCGGTTTTTCCCGGATGGGCGTTCGGGCGGCCTCGATGTAGAACGTAGTGAGATCCTTGTGAAGGGTGTCTTGAGTGTGGGCGGCGGAGCAACGACGACGTTCACGTCGGGCGCCTCTTCACCCGCTGCGGGAGACTGGGCCGGGATTCGAGTACAACCCTTTGGTTCGCTTCTTCTGCAGAACGCCGTCGTCGAATACGCTGACAACGCCCTGCGTATCGTCGACGCACGCCGCAGCACGCTCGTGGAAGATGTCGTTATTCGCCATGTAGCCGGCAACGCCGTGCATCTGGACGCGGATGAAGGGGGCTACGTGATGACGCGCATCACCCTCGAAGATGTTGGCGCAACGGGGTTGCTGCTGACCGGTGAGGCACCCGTGCAAATTGAGGAACCGCAAATCAGTCTGTGCGGCGGTCCCGGGCTGCATCGAGAGGGCGGATTCCTCGAGTGCACAGGGGGAGACTTTTTGGACAATGGTCAGGCGCAGGCGGGGTTGATCAATATGCAGCTAGGCAGTGGTGTCTTCGGTACGATCGCAGACAACCGCTTCCGCGGTGGTACGGGTGTTTTCGTCGACGGTGCCGGGCAGGTCAAGATTGAAGACAATCTGTTCATCGAAACGCGAGTCGCACTCGTTCATCACAACGGCCATGCATGGATTAACGGCAATACGATCTCCCGGAGCGATACAGCCTTTCAGATTCAAGGGGTCACGCAACCGGAGCGCATGGAGCTGAATCGACTCGACAATGTCAGCCTGCTCATTGACAATCGAACAAGCGCAGATGTTGTGGCGATCAGAAACTGGTGGGGAACGGCAGATCACGCGTCGATTGCTTCCCGCATGCTCGGGGCAGTGCGCTTCGAACCCTTCCTCAACTTCGATCCGTTGTCTCCCGTCACCTTTGATATTGGACCGGCGTTTCCCAATCCAAGCACCGGTCCCGTGACGATTCCCTTCACTGTGGGTATCGGTGAGATCACACTCGCAGGGCAAAGCAGCGTGATGACGCTGGATATCCACAATGTCGTAGGAGGTTTTGTCCGACAGCTGTTCCGTGGGCTCTCTGTCCCCGGTATCTACAGTGTCCAATGGGATGGCCTCAACGACCAGGGGCACGCGGCTGCGGCAGGGCTTTATTATGCAGAGCTCGATGTGGGAGGGCTTCTGCTCTACTCACCGCTGCTACGACTCCGATAGCTCAACCCGTCGTGCACGGATTATCGCTTCGTGTAGATTCTCAACCAGTGGAAGCATTTTCCCTTCCGAGTAGATAGACGCCAAATGTCTGTTGGTCTTGATTCGGCCCTCCCCAACATCCTGTATCAGGCGAGGGATATCGACTCCACATGTAGGCGACGCTTCTGAAGTCAATGGTTGGTTCCGTCGGGGATCATCCGAAGTTGACCTCTTAAAACAGTGGTAACTCACTTATTTTCCTAAAGATATGCGCATCGAGTCCGATTATCTGATCGTCGGTAGTGGGGCCGCTGGCCTGTATTTTGCGATCCTCGCTGCTCAGAGAGACGCATCCGTCACCGTTGTTACGAAGTCCGGTGCCGGAGAGTCCAATACCCGCTATGCCCAAGGTGGCATTGCAGCTGCTCTCGGGAGCGATGATTCTGTCGCCGTGCATATCCAGGATACACTGGATGCAGGTGACGGACTCTGTGACGCCGGGGCGGTTCAGGTGGCCATTGAAGACGGCCCCCGTGTGGTAGCGGATCTGTTGCGGCTTGGCACCCAGTTCTCACGCACGGCAGCGGGAGAGCTTTCCCTCGGACGGGAAGGGGGTCATTCGCGACATCGCGTTGCTCATGCTGACGACTGGACAGGGCGGGAGATCTCTCGTGCTCTGGTGGCTGCAGCCAAGTCTCAAGAAGGGATTCGGCTCGTAGCGGATACGACCGTCGTCGACCTGGCCATCGATGGCAAAGGACGCTGTCGAGGGGCGTGGGCCCTGGAAGGATCCGGGGGGGAGCCGCTGGCGCTGCAGGCGCGAGCGACCCTGCTGGCGACAGGAGGCGCCGGACAGATGTATGCGAGCACGACCAATCCGGGGATTGCGACCGGAGATGGTCTGGCGATGGCTTATCGGGCTGGTGCGACACTGGCGAACATGGAGTTTGTCCAGTTCCACCCGACGGCCTTGGCTCACGAGCAGGGCAACACCTTCCTGATTACGGAAGCGTTGCGTGGCCACGGGGCAATTCTCGTCAATGACGAGGGCGAGGCCTTCGTCGAAAAACAGCTCGAAGGCGGTTCGCTGGCGACGCGTGATCGAGTGGCGCGGGCGATCGTGGCAGAATTGAAAAGAAGTGGCCGACGGCATGTGTATCTCGACGTGACCGCACAGAATGCGGAACAGACGCGTCGTCGGTTCCCGAATATCGACCGCACGTGTCGGGAATACGGGATTGATATGACGCGGGATCCGATCCCCGTCGCGCCGGCGGCACATTACTTGTGCGGCGGCGTACATACGAATTTGCACGGGCGCACCGATGTGCCGGGACTCTATGCGGCAGGTGAAGTGGCCCATACAGGATTCCACGGGGCAAACCGGTTGGCGAGCAATTCGCTGCTGGAAGCACTCGTGTTCGCCCGGCGCGCTGCCGATGTAGTGATAGAGGAGTCGGCGGATGACCAGGCTCACTGGCCCTCCCCTCCAGAGAAACACGAGGGGGGCGAAGGAGAGGACTGTCGGCGCTGGCGTGCTGAGATGGGTGCAACGATGCTGGAATGGGTTGGCATCGAGCGCGACGATGGGGGTCTGCAGAAAGCTTGTAATCGGCTCGCTGAGCTGGCCGAGGAAATCGATGCCCGACGGACGCACGATCAGGCATCATTGGAGGTATGGAATCTGGTCACTGCAGCACAATTGGTGGCCAACACTGCACGGATGCGCAAAGAGAGTCGTGGGGTGCACTACAACACCGATCACCCGCGTCGCGACGACGAGAACTGGCAGCACGAGAGTCTGGTCCAGCTGGCACGATAGCCAGCCGGAACCAGTGAAAGGTTTGACGAGACTGGCAATGAGGATAATGAACTGTAAAGGCATGGCGCTCACGGCGTTGATGACCCTGGCCCTGATATCTCCGGCTTTGGCTGGCGAGGCCTTCGTCACCAAGGCACGTGGCTCAACGCTAACGATAGACAAGGGGGCCGACGACGGACTCGAGGTAGGTCTCGAGATGGTCATCGTGCGTCCTCCCGAAGAGGCGATCATTCATCCGCTGACGGGAGAGAATCTGGGTTCGCCTGAGATCGAGCTCGTCATAGGACAGGTGAGCATGGTTTCGGCTCGAGCTGCGTCGGTCACGTTATTGGGAGCTCCCCTGCTGGGCCTGCGACCAGGTGACGTGGCGCGCTTCATGACCATGGAAGAGCAAATGGTCATGGATCAGGAGATGACGACGGAGACAGCAGAGAAAGCCGCCACCGAGCGCAATCAGATCCGTTCAGATGCGGGCAGACTCGCTCGCAACATCAGCAGCATCCAGGGATCCATCAAGAGTCTGGAGCGGGCGATCCGCGAACTGCGTCGCTATGACGATGATGTCGTGAAACCGCAGTTCAATTCGATCAACCGACAGATCACTGAGATGCGCGATGAACTCGGTGAATTGCGCACGACCGTCAGTCTGCTCAATTCCGTGCCCGTAGGCATGGAAGCTGAAGAGGGCGAGGCGGCGATGAGTGAGGAAGAGATCGCGGAGCTGAATCGGCGGATATCGGATCTGGAATCTAAGATCACTGCCGCCACGCCGCTGCCCACTATTGGTGCCGATACGCCGCCGCCGCCGCTGGACGGCATGGAGCCGCCCGCGGACGAAGCTGAGACCCCTTTCTTCCTGCAGCCCTGGTTTATCATCGTCGTCGGTGTCTTGGGTATCGCTGGCATCGCCTTCTTTGCCTACATGAAGATGGCCGGCGGAGATGACGAAGACGACGAAGATGACGAGGATGAGGAAGTCGTCGAGGAGTTCGAGGAAGATGACGACGACGACGAGATCGAAGTCGATGTCGAAGAGGAAGACGATATCGTCGTTGAGGAGACGAGTTAAACCATGACACGCACACAATATTTCATCAGAGGATTGGTGTTGGCCTGCATACTCGCCGCACCAACGCTGCTCTCGGCGCAGGCAAGTATGACCCCTTCCATGCCTGGTATCGATGGGGATGGCTACATCATTCGCGTGCAGACGGGTAACCTCGTGCTCATCGATCTTGGACAGGGCGATGGCGTGGCTCCTGGCGATTTGTTCGATATCGTTTCCGCCGAGGTTCTGCGACATCCACTACGAGATACTATTCTGGCCGTCACCCCGAAGGCAATTGGCGCGGTACAGGTCAAACAGGTCTTTCCACGCATGTCACTGGCTCTGGTCATCGATCTGGATGCTGGTGAAGATCCCATGCTTAAGCCTCTCATGCGCGTGCGCAGTCCTGACCGCATTGATGACCTAGCCAAGGCCATGACACGCCAGGTTTTTCGTGTCGCCAGCAGTGGTGTATCGCTGCGCACGGCGGTCATTCCGGGTATCTATCAGAAGCAGATAGGGGAGCGAACGAAGGGATGGGCCTTACTCGGTCTGGAGACAGTCGCGCTGATCGGTGGTTTCACCTATCGCTCGAGCTCGAATGATTGGCTCGATCAGTACAAAGCACTGGATGCCAGCTTCCCACAGAGTGAATTTGACCGCTACTTCAATGAGGCCCAGGATCGGCGCACGATGAGCAATCGGCTCTTCTGGGTCGCAGGCGCTCTCTACATCTACAACTGGGCTGATGTTCTGTGGATGGGCAGTGCCCCCCGCCTTGCATCTACTGCGGGTCCACGCACGCAGGTTGGCATCGGTCTGGCGGATCGTGGCCAACCGCTGCTGCAGATCCGTCGTCGATTTTGAGGACGGAGACTACAGTCATGAAATCAACGTCGATCGTTCCCAGAATCTGCGCAGCTCTTGCCGTCGGTTTGCTATGGATGAGTGGTTGTGGTGATCTCAAGCGCGAGAATCCACTCGATCCTGGTGTCAATGGCGGGGTGACTCTGCGCGAGCAGCTGGTGGGCAGTTGGAGTCGCGACGAAGCGGCGGCCAACGAAGTTTTCATCTTTAAAGTGGATGGATCTGTAGAACTAAGATCCTATAGTAGTCTCGCAGGTGGTGACGTCGATCGCAATCAGTCCTTTCCAACGACACGCGTCCGTGTCTTTGAGGGGACCTATACTCTGGTTGGCAATCTGATGACGCTCTTCTATACGCGGGCTCAGTCGAATGACCCCGCCGACAATCTCCAGTTACCATCAGGAGATACGGTGGTCGAGATCGCGATTCAGCGTAGTACGCTGACGATGACCCTCACAGATGGCAAGCTTTTCTACGCCCGTTTGAACTGATTGGTGTCGAGTAGCCCGACTGAGATCTTGCTGGCGTGCGCCGGCTGTGTATATTCCCGCTTCTTCCTGTATTTCCTACGTCGTCAGTTGTCGGCACTCCTAGCCGCCTGTGGCGGCACATCCTCGCCGTCAGTTGACGGCACATCCTCTCCCCAGAGGAGCGACTCGGATTGAGCCGCGGCATCGTCGTTCTCGACTTCGGCGGCCAGTACGCCCATCTCATCGCCAACCGTGTGCGCCGGCTCAATGCCTGGGCGCAGATCCTGCCTCCTGACGCCGACGTAGGTCTTGTGCAGGATGCTGCAGGGATCATCCTCTCAGGAGGTCCCTCGAGCGTCTATGCCGAGGACCGCCCACCTTTCAACGAACAGATTCTCCATGCTGGTGTTCCGGTTCTCGGCCTGTGTTATGGCCACCAGCTGATCTGCCATCACCTCGGCGGTCGTGTCGAGCGTGGAGACACGATGGAGTTCGGTGCAGCCGAGCTCGACGTTCTGCAGGCAACGGGCGTGCTAAGCGGCCTGCGCTCACGCGAACCTATCTGGATGAGTCATCGCGATCTGGTGGCGCAGATCCCTGAAGGGTTTCAAATCCTGGGTGTCACCGATGATTGCCCCGTCGCCGTGATGGGAGACGATGATCGACGAATCTATGGACTTCAGTTTCATCCAGAGGTCACCCATACCGAGTCGGGTATGCAGGTGCTCGACAATTTCCTGAAGCTATGTGAGTGTGATCGTGACTGGACGATGGAAGGCTTCATCGAGCGCTCCGCACAGGAACTTCGCGATCAGGTGGCAGATCGAAAAGTATTCCTGCTGGTCAGTGGCGGCGTCGATTCGACGGTGGCCTTTCTGATGTTGAATCAAGCGCTGGGCACGGATCGGGTTCTGGGGCTGCACATCGACAATGGTTTCATGCGCAAGGGCGAGACGGCCCTCGTGGAAGAGTTGCTCAATGCGTCGGGTTTCAGCAATCTGCAAGTGATCGACGCGAGCGACGAATTCCTTGATCGTCTTGCGGGAATTGCCGAGCCCGAAGAAAAACGTCGTCACATTGGCGAAGAATTCATCGCCGTTCGCGATCGCGCCCTGGAGCAGTTGGAACTAGACCCTGAAGAATGGCTGCTTGGACAAGGGACCCTGTACACGGATACGATTGAATCCGGAGGAACCGATCACGCGCAAGTGATCAAGACCCACCACAATCGTGTCGGTGTCATCGAGAAATTGCTGGCAGAAGGCAAGGTCGTCGAGCCACTCAGTCAACTTTACAAGGATGAAGTGCGCGAAGTAGGGGAGAAGCTGGGCCTACCGCACCATCTCGTGTGGCGACATCCCTTCCCAGGCCCGGGTCTGGCTGTGCGCTGTCTGTGCAGCAATGGGGATACTGGAAATGGCGCCGTTGATCGCACGCAGATACGCGACCTATTGCCTGCAAAAGATGCGGAACTGCTCGAAATCGATGTTTTGCCGATCCGGTCCGTTGGTGTCCAAGGTGATGGTCGAACCTACGCCCACCCAGCCGTATTGCACGGACGCGAGACCGTTGCGATCCTGCCTGGTGAAGAGGAAGCCGTCGACTGGGATACCCTTGAGCGACTGTCGACGGACCTGACCAATGCCGTTGATCAGATCAATCGCGTTGTCTTTCAGCTGGCCCCGAATCGACTTCTTGGTGAGTTGCGACTGATCCAGGGTTATCTGACACGCGACCGGCTCGATTTGCTGCGTGAAGCGGATGCGATCGTGATGGACGCTCTCGACACGCATGATTTGATGGGACACGTCACCCAAATGCCGACTGTGTTGCTGCCGCTTTCGAGTGACGGTGTGTCGCAGTCTCTCGTCTTGCGGCCGATCACGACGAGTGATTTCATGACGGTCCGCTTCGATCGGCTGCCAACTGCATACCTCATCGACGTGCGCGATCAGTTGATGTCGCTCGGCGGCATTGAAGCGGTGTTCTACGATGTGACCCACAAACCACCGGGCACGGTGGAATGGGAATGACGGCGTTGATCGCTGGGCCTCTCTCGAGCGGTGATACTGACGCCTCAAGACGAGAATTGTTGCGTGATTCTCGACGCTAGGTCCTGGTAGCTGATCCGAGACCTACTGAACCAGCGTGTATTTGTTCTTGCCGCGGCGGATGACGATGTAGCGGCCGTGCAGGCCGTCTGCTTTGCGCACGGTGTGGTCCAGATCGGTGCAGCGTTCACCGTTCAGGTAGATCGCTCCTGACGTGATGTCCTGGCGTGCTTGCCTCTTCGAACTGGCGACGGATGCGTCCATGAGCAGGTTTATGAGCGGCGATTCGGCGCCCTCCATAGCGTGCGTTGGTACGTCGTGGAACGCTTCCTCGATCTCATCCTCCAATAGCTGGGTCAGTTCACCGTAGAACAGGGCGCGCGAAATTCTTTCTGCTTTCTGAGCCGCGTCTTTGCCGTGGACCAGTTCCGTTACCAATGCTGCCAACGTTCGCTGCGCCTCGCGCTGGCCCGGATTCTCCGCGACAGACTTCTCGAGATCGAGGATCTCACCGTGAGACAAGAACGTGAAGGTCTTTAGGTAGGAGACAACGCTGCGGTCATCTGAGCCCATCCAGAACTGATAGAACTCGTACGGAGATGTCCGTTTTGCGGACAACCAGATGGTGCCCTTCTCTGTTTTGCCGAACTTCGTGCCGTCAGCATTGGTGACGAGGGGACAGGTCAAGCCGAATGCCCGGCCACTGTCCGCGCGTCGAATCAGCTCTGTTCCCGCGGTGATATTCCCCCATTGATCCGAGCCGCCGACCTGTAGTTGACACTGCTGACGACGATACAACTCGAGAAAGTCGTAGGACTGCAGGATCATGTAGCTGAATTCGGTGTAAGAGATGCCGCTAGCCAGGCGAGAACTGACGGATTCCTTGGCGAGCATGAAGGGGACGGGAAAGTGCTTGCCCACGTCTCGCATCAATTCGATGGCGCCAAGACTCCCGAGCCAGTCGTAGTTGTTGGCCATGCGTGCAGCGGCAGGCCCATCGAAGTCGAGAAATGGCTCGATTTGGCCGCGGATTCGGGCACTCCACTGCTCGACGATGTCGGCTGTGTTCAGGGTGCGTTCCTGCGCCTTGCCTGAGGGATCGCCAATCAGCCCCGTGCCACCACCAACAAGCGCGATGGGGCGATGGCCGGCGAGCTGAAAGCGTCGCAGAAGCATGATCTGAACGAGGTTCCCGATCGTCAGACTGTCAGCGGTCGGGTCGAAGCCGCAATACAAGGAAATCGGTCCCGTATTCAGTCGTTCATTCAGGGCATCCTGGTCGGTGACCTGATAGAGTTGACCGCGAAATGCGAGATCTTCGAGCAGATTCATCGTTACCTCTGAGACGGTTTCAGAAAATTGCGTAGCAGGTGAAGACAAAAAAAGAGCTGCCCCCGGAGATGTGACCATCACCGGGGGCAGCTCTGCATCGAACCAATCAGTCCAACTTCGTCAGCCGCGTCTCCCGATGGCGATCCTGCGGAGATTCAAATAATACGTGCGGCTACGGTATCGGCGGTTGATCGGTTGCATGTCTACCAATCTACATGGTCTCAGACCGATTCGCCAGACCGAATTGCTGTGATAGACCCGAGCGACACGCTCGATCTGATCGACAGGGGTCTTTTGTGCATGACGGATCCTTCCTACGTCGTCATTGTGCCACCCTACAGGGCGTCTTGAGGGCTTTTGGCCCCGGACGGGTCGACGTCCTCCGAGTGAGGCGATATCGTTTTTTTCTTCAGGCCAGTCGCAAGCACAAAGCACGCGGGGGCACTGGCGTCATATCATGGGCAAATCCAACAGATCGCGCCGGCACCAACCGATTGCGCAAGGACCTAACAGATTGCATGAAGGGCGCACGGGGCTATCTTGAAGCGCCAGATGACAGGTGCCAGACAACGCTATCCCAGGAGGACCTTTTGCCACTTCCCATTCGAACACTCGGATCCACAGGCCGCCAGGTAACTGCTCTTGGTCTTGGCGGGGTGTGCTGGAATCTCGTTGAGGACGATGCCATCGCCGCTGGGGTCGTGCATCGAGCGATCGATCTCGGAATCACCTACCTCGACACAGCATCCGGCTATAAGGAGAGCGAGCGCAAAATGGGCATTGCCCTGCGCGATCGTGATCGGGAACCGCTGTTCATTGCGACGAAATGTATCAAGCGCTCAGGCGACGACGTAAAGCGCGAGATCGCCCAGAGCTTCGAAGATCTGGGTGTCGAGACGATCGATCTGATCCAACTTCACGCCATCGACCAGGATGAGGCTCTGTCTGAGGTCCTGGGAACGGATGGGGCCTTGCGAGTGATCGAGGAATACCAGAAGGCCGGCAAGATTACTCATGTCGGTCTCACGGGTCACACGCATTCGGCAAATTTTGTGAAAATGATCGGGGAATACGACTTCGACACGGTCCTGAACCCGATGGGGGCCGTAAATCGAGTGTGGAATGACTTCTCATCGACGACGATTCCGGCGGCCCGTGGCAAAGGCATGGGGATCATCGGTATGAAGGTGATGGCCTACAATCAGATTCCCGCCGACTACCGCCGCCAGTTTCTGCACTACACGATGGGACTCGATATCGATGTGGCCATCGTCGGCATGGACACGATTGAGCAGGTAGAAGAGAATGTGCGGCTCGCTGAATCCTTTGCGCCCCTCACCTCAGAGGAAGAGTCGGATTTGATGGATCGGGCCGTGGAAGTGGCCGCGGGTGACAAGACGGCCCTCTTCTGGCTGCCAGAGTCGAAGATGGCGTCGTAAAATGTTTATAAACAAATGGTTGTGATATATATGGTAAAGTGAAAAATAGATTTCTATCACCTCTGTAACCTCTGGCACATGTACGGGGTCAGATCCGGCCACCGTCAAGGCGTGGTGGAAGCTGCGCCAGATCCTTCGATTTGCCTTCAAGGGTTGGTCTTGCTTGGGAGAAAGGCTAGTGCAACTACTCCCTGCCTCCAGCAAGTCAAACAGTTCCTGAACAGCGATGTCATCTCGGCGAGATTCGACGGGAAAAGAAGGTTATAGATAGAAGCGAGAAGCTTGAGATTGAAGTAGATGAGGAGGATGACAACGAGACCCTATGGATCTCCTTTGCTCACCCGTCCAGGATTCCCACTTTAAAAAGCCGGACCTCTCAAGAGGTATTGCACAGACTTCACTAAATTTTGTGCTCACTCCGGATGCTCTGGCCGTGACCGTTTCCGAGGGACACGGTTTCGACGTCGACGCGGCCTTGCAGATAGTCCGGGATCGACGCGAGACGGGGGATATGCGTCGAGGTTGGGGACTGGAACTCATCGGTGAATTTATGGATGACGTGCGAATCCATTCAGGGCCGGGTGGCACAACACTCACTCTGATCAAACGACGTGGCGGTGATCACCGCCACCCAATGACATCAATCAGGATGGTGGTGAGCAAATCAGCGCCGCTGCCTCGGCCCTGGCGGGAGAAGGTTGTAACCGCCTGGTGCTCAGTCTCACTCACGATTGCCAAGACGCTGCAGATCATCGGGCTCTTGCAAACTGCCACACTGCACGAAACGGAAGAAGAAGCCGTCAACACCGTCGCAGGGTAGTGCTCTCGGCTTAGACAGCCTGCGACTGAAGGAACCGATTCAACTCATCGGCAAAGGCCTGTGAGTCCCGCTGCCCATAGGCTGATGGGCCGCCCTCGACGAGGGCGGCGCTGCGTAGTGTATCGAGAAGATCACGCGTCGCGAGTCGCTCCTTGATATTGTCGGCGGTGAGCATCGTGCCACGGTGATCAAGGGCGAGCGCGCCTTTGGTGACGACCCGGTCCGCGAGGGGAATGTCGCCCGTGATCACGAGATCGCCCTCCTCGGCCAGTTCCACAATATGGTCATCCGCCTCATCCGGACCCGCAGCAACGGCGATACTGTCGATGTGTTCCGACAAGGGTACTCGCATGTATTGGTTGGCGACGAGGGTCGTTTGAATTGCTAGCCGCTGCACGGCCCGAAACAAGATTTCCTTTACAGCACGAGGGCAGGCGTCGGCGTCGACGAGGATCTTCATCAGGGGTCGCTGGCTTGAGGCATTGAAGTGGACGTGTGCATCAAGATCGTTCACTGGAGCCACATTGCAATAGACAAGCCGAATGTTGTGGGCAGAGAGATTCCGCCGTAGGCTTATTGGTGCGAAACATCATGAGGTAAGGGCGATTAGCTCAGTTGGTCAGAGCACCTGCTTTACACGCAGGGGGTCCGCGGTTCGAGCCCGCGATCGCCCACCATATGTAACTGAAACGGGTAGCTTGAGTTACGGAGAAATTCCGTCTTTCCTCTTGCTGCCCGTTTTTCGTTTCATCTAACGGTTGCCCAACGAGCAGCTATCATTGTGTCGATGTGCGGGCCCTCGCCGACGAATGTGCGGATGCGCTGGAGTCCATCGTGCAGGAGGGCGGCGAGCAGACCCAAAGGCCCGGGGGGGGGCTGGCGGTATTGATGGATTTCCTGCTGCCCCTCAAGGACAAGCAGATCTCCCTGGCGCATCCCAAGGCGCACTTCCGACGGGTGTTCGAGATCACGGGGATGGCGCAGGACTTTCGGATCCTCGAGGCGGCCTGACTACGTGCGGACGCACAATCTGCATGCACCAGTAATGTCGAGGTCTGAACCGGCGTAACTGATGGAATGATCATGAGAAGGCCCTTGGATCGTAGGATTTTGGGGCCTTTCGGTCGTTCTGTCGTCGGTTGAAAGTTCGAGAAGGTGGAGGTCCCGGCAAGAAAATATCTCTTGTTCAGGGCCGACCAAGATGCATGATAATGTCCCTGTTTATCCTTTTTTATCCCTTTTACCCCCGGGGGTACCCGCCTGGCTTGCGCCTGGTGCGGCCTGAGGTGTCCCTTTGGAATTATTTAATTCGTCCGTAAGTATTTTATAAACAACATGTTATAACCGCTATATTTATACGATAAAAACGGCCATCCTCGGCGATAAAAAGAGCCTTTACGACTTTGGCGCTCGATGCCGATACGTTGAACAGGGTCTCCTGTGGAGCGCACACATTTGATGGAGCGTTCTTTGCAGTGTGGTCCTCTCGTAGAAGTATGCCCCGCCCCGCGTCTGGAAGCACATCGGCTCCGAGCAACATAGTGAAACCTCAACTCGCAAAGGCTGAACGACTCTCGTTCTGGGTACCCCTGCTAGAGGGAGTGCGCGGACCTGTCCAGCACAGATCCACGTCTATGGTGCGGATGGCTCAGCGCTGTGGACGCGGCAAGTCGCCGATCTGCGCCCTCATCCTCCTGGCAAGCCTGCTGCTGTTCGCACAGGACACGCTGGCGCAGTGGGACAGCCCGAGCAGTAGCACAATTGAGAACCTCAGCGAAGCCGTGTTCGTCACCGCCGCAATCGCCAACGCAGTGGGAGACAATGGTATCGTGTTGCTCAGCAGCGATACGGGCTCAACCTGGAGCACTACAGCCTCCTCCGTCGTGCCGACGACCGAGGATCTCAAGGACATCGTCTTCCTCAGCTCCACCGTCGGCGTGGGGATCGGGAAGGCCGGCGCCATAGTGCGCAGCACCAACGGCGGCGCCTACTGGTCGGCGGTCACCACCCCGGTCACTGATGAACTTAAGGCCATTCACTTCAATGGCACGACCGCTATTGCGGTGGGCAAGAACGGCGCGACCATCTACAGCACAGACAGCGGCGTCAGCTGGGCCAGCGGCACCGTCACCCCGGATCCTGGCCTGGAGCTGAAAAGTGTGGTCGTCCTGTCGCCCACCGTCGCCGTCGCCGTCGGCAAAAAGGGGGCCTCGTCGACCATTCTGCGCACGACCGACAGCGGCGTCAACTGGAGCGTTCAGGCGGTCACCGGTGGTGACCCTAAAAAGGACCTGAATGACGTCTTTGTCGATGCCAGCGGCACCACACTCGTCGCCGTGGGCAAGAAGGCCGGTGGGAGTTCGACTGTCCTGCAGAGCACGGACAGCGGCGTTACCTGGGCGCTGGTAGATGTCGACGTCACCGCCGACCCGGGAGAAGACCTCGAAAAGGTCACCTACATCAGCGGTACCACCTGGGCTGCTGTCGGCAAGGCTGGGACGATCATCAGCAGCGTGAACGGCGGCGCCAACTGGGCCGATGTTCCGTCCTCGGTGACGGGCGACCTCAAGGCCATCCACTCCAGTGGTGCCACGGTCATCGCAGTGGGTAAGCGGGTGGGTGCGGCCTCTACCGTCGCTTACAGCACCGACAGCGGCACCAGTTGGCTCAGCGGCGCCGTCGGCTCTGACCCAGGCGAGGATCTGAAGGATGTCACCGTTCTCTCCGCCACCGTGGCCATTGCTGTCGGTAAGGCGAACGGAGCGGCCTCGACCATTCTGCACACGACAGACAGCGGCGCCAACTGGAGCGTCTTGTCCCTTGCCGATGATCCCGGCGAGGATCTTGAAAAAGTCGCCGCCAACGGCGGCACCACGGTGATCGCTATTGGCATGAGTGGTTCCTTCGTGCGCAGCACCGACAGCGGCGCCACGTGGAGCAATCCCATCCAGCCCGGACCGGCGGCATTGCTCAATGGTATTGCAGCCAGCGGCAACACCGTCATCGCCGTCGGCAACCAAGCGGGAAACTCCAACATCATCTTCAGCACAGACCAGGGGTCGACCTGGCTCACCGGCACCGTCGCGGCGGATCCCTTACAGAATCTCAATGCTGTCGCCGTCCTCTCGGCCACCGATGCCGTCGCCGTCGGTCAGAGCGTGGCCCCCCCCGCCTCGACTATTCTGCGCACGATCGACAGCGGCCTCAACTGGACCGTTCAGGCGGTCACCGGTGACCCCGGCAGGGACCTGTTAGCCGTCGCCACCAGCGGGGGCACAGGTATCGCCGTCGGCCTGAACGCGGGCGGCACCTCGACCGTACTCCGCAGCACGGACAGCGGCGTCTCATGGAACCTACAGGCGGTCACCTTAGATCCGGGACAGCAACTGAATGCCGTCGCCTTCTCCACCAGCGCCAATGTCGTCGCCGTCGGCGCGGCTGGTACCATTCTGCGCAGCACGGATGGTGGCGCTGCCTGGGGGGTGGTGGGCGCGGCCGTGACCGGAAGCGAATTGGTCGATGTTGCCATCGACGCCGGCGACGCATCGCGGGCTCTTGCCGTAGGCATGGCTGGCACCATCGTGCGCAGTACAGACAGCGGTGCCACCTGGGCAGTCGTGGGCACTGCCGTGACGGGCAACAACCTCAACGGCGTGGTCTACAGCGGCACCACCGCCATCGCCGTCGGCGATGGCGGAACCATCGTACGCAGCGCTGATGGAGGCGCTACGTGGGCCACCGAAACCAGCGCTACAGCCAACAATCTCAACGACATCATCTACAACGGCAGCACGGGGCTTGCTGTCGGCGACGCTGGGACGATTCGTCGTAGCGTGTTAACGGCGCCGATTTTCGGCGTTGCACCGAATCCGCTGGCTTTCGGCAATGTGAATGTCGGTACGCCCTCGGTGCTGCCGATTACGGTGACCAATACGGGCACCGGACCGCTGACCGTGACAAATGTCGTCTCCGACCACGGCAATTTTGTACCCGATCTGACCGCTTTTGTTGTGAACGCAGGCGCTAACGTGGTCTTCAACGTCACCTTCACTCCTACTGCCACAGGAGCGCTGAGCCAATCCCTGACCTTCACCCACGACGCCGCGGGCAGTCCCTCGGTTGTGACGATGACGGGCACCGGGACGGGGCCCGTTTTCAGCGTTGCACCGAATCCGCTGGCTTTCGGCAATGTGAATGTCGGTACGCCCTCGGTGCTGCCGATTACGGTGACCAATACGGGCACCGGACCGCTGACCGTGACAAATGTCG
>JABJJN010000092.1 GCA_018660835.1 Gemmatimonadota bacterium
CACGAAGCTGTCGATCCGCTGGCCCCGGGTCGCATCCGCTGACCGTCGCGGATCCCGGATGATGTAGGGGATACGCATGCCCCCATCGAAGAACTGGCCCTTCCCCGTGAGGAAGTGATCACCCAGGTGTTCGGCGTGATCCGACGAAAAGATGATGAGCGTGTCCTCCCACTGGCCACTCTCGTCGAGCGCAGCAAACAGCCGGCCGAGATTGTCATCGACCTCCGTAATCATGCCATAGTAGCAGGCCTGATACTCCCGCAGGTGCTGCTCGTCCAGCAGGTCATCAAGGACCAGCTGCACCAGGTACGGATGACTGGGTGGCAGTTCACTCCTGCTGCGGGCTGCCGCCGGCATCGATGCGGGGTCGTACATGTCGTGATAAGGTTCACAGCAGATATTCGGCGGATGAGGTTTGATGTAGTTGAGACTCAGAACCCAGCCCCTCTCCTGCGACGCCTTGCGCTCAGTGACATAGTCGATGGCGCGATCCGTGACATAGGCGCACTCGGAGTGTTCGGCTTTGTACTTGGCCTTGAAGTGCTGCGGCAGATGCTCACCGGTTCCATCCGCCGGCACATCGGGCTGGTGGATGGCATCATGGCTGAGCAACTCTTCGGCGTATCCCTGCTCACGCAACCAGCCGAAATACTCTTCGCTGTCGTATTCGTGATAGTAGACCCGCTCGAATCCGGGCAGACAGTTGTCATATCCCAGCGTCGTGCGCCGTTCGTCATCCGCGGCCAGGGTCTGCGGGTCCGGCGTGTAATCGTTGTAGCCGATCAACCCCGGATTCCAACCTGCATCGCGCAGATGTTGTGGCAGACTCTCATGGGCATCGCGCAGGGGTGTCATGTTGTTCACCGCCCGCGTCGAACACATATAACGACTCGTGTAGATGCACATGCGACTCGGCCCACACGGCGCCGCCTGGTTGAAGCCCCGCGTGAAGGAGGCCCCTTCCCGCGCCAGTCGATCGAGATTCGGTGTCTTGATCACGTCGTTGCCCATGTGTCCGAGGCAGTCGACGCGGAACTGATCAGCGAGAATGAACAGGACGTTCATGTTGTCTCCAGGGGTCTGTGGAAGGCTCGCCATGGCAAACTATCACCTCCCCCGGCCTGGCGCCAAGCGAGGCCAGTCCCCCCAATCCGGCCACCATCAGCCCAAACGGTTGCTTGACAGTCACCTCGTCGCCCCGTTGTTGATTACTCCGCGCATGTAGCTGGTGTAGCCGGAGGCATGTCCATGCGGCCGAAATACTCCGTCGGCTCGCCGGCAATGCCCGTGCGCTGAACCAACACCAGGCCGCCGACCGAACGGCGGACCTACTCGACCAACAGCTTGAACTGCCCCCAGGTGATTTCGGGTCGGATGACGGTCTGGGGTGCTGTCACCAGCCACGAGGCATTCTGCCCCCAGCCCAGCGAAGTCAGTTCGCTGCCGTCGGCGGCCATCACCCAGAGGGAGGATGGACTGAGGAACTCGTGCCAGGTGTGGAAAGCGATTCGACGACCATCGGGCGACCACGAAGGCCGTGCGATCGTCTTGCCGCCGACAATGTCATAGGGCGTGAGATTCACCGGATTGCCGCCGTCGGCGTCCATGGTCCAGATATCCAGGTAGTCGGCGGGCTGGCCCGGCCGAGTATCCCGGCGCAGGAAGGCGATTCGCTGCCCATCGGGCGACCAGACGGGCCAACTTCCATCGGGGTGGATCTGCAACGGGGTGGTGCCATCGGCTGCAGCGACCCAGACGCCAGAACCACCGTAGACCAGCCTCGAACCATCGGGGGACCAACTAACCGAGTAGGCGGACGAGTCGATCAAGCGGACCGGGCTTCCGCCGCCCGCATCAATGATCTCAATCTGAACTCTACCGTCGACGATCACTTCGAAGGCGATGTGTCGCCCGTCCGGAGACCAGGCCGGCGCCTGGTCGTACGTCGAGGCACGAGGAGTGGTCAGAGCGGCACGGTCGGTGCCGTCGGGGGCCATCGTCCAGATCTGACTGAGGGAAGACCCCGGATAGGTGGTGAAGGCGATCCGACGGCCGTCGGGCGACGGGGAGGGATGAGCGTCCCAGCCGCTGAGCTCGGATGTGGGGTCGGAGAGCTGTGTGCGATCGGTGCCGTCAGGCAGAATCGAGTAGATCACCCCGTCGTCGTCGAAGAGGATCGGTGTCTCGGACTGTGCAAGGCCGGGGCCAGAACACAGCACGAGGCAGAGGAGAAGCAGAGTCCGCATCATGATAGGGTCTCCATTTCACAGGTGGTTCCGACGAGGAGAAATCTGCAGCCACTGCGGCATCTGCATCGACGTGTGTCCATGGATACGTACAGATAAGTGGTACCATCCCAATTTTACACGCGCGTGTAAAGCTGGAATGCGCCACCGAATGTCACTGGCGTGCGACGGTCAAATCGTTTGGTTGGTGGGCGATTCCCTGCGTACCCTGTGCCTTGTAGAAGAAATCCTTCGCAGGAGCTCCCCATGCGACTGTCAGCAGATGAGGGTTGGAATGTGCCTTTCGACAGCCCTTTCTATCCGCCTCTCCCCGCGCGCTACGAGCAAGTGTTTTTTCAGCTCGTTTTCTTTCGCAGTGATCCTACTGTCGTGGAAAGACTACTACCGGAGCCATTGCAACCGTCAGCCGATGGCCGTTGCGTCGCCATGGGCATCGGTATTCCCACCTGCAGTGCCTATGGAACCTTCGAAGAGGTGGCTCTGCAGTTTGCCTGTCGTTTCGGTGACCAGGAGGGCTGGTATTGCTCACATGTGTGGCACAATGGCCCCGCAGGGATCGCGGCAGGGCGAGAGATCTATGGGACACCGAAATTCCTGGCGGATGTGAACATCGACGCCGCACCAGAGCAGGCTCGAACCGAGGCAGGTACTGCAGGCGAACTGGAGATCACGATTGCCAGCAGTGCGACCGAGTCGGTGACACCGCAAGACCTACCCAGTCTGGCACCGTCGTGGCGATTGAAGGTGATCCCACGAGCGGATCGTCCGGGGCCAGCGATCAAGCAACTGGTCGACGGGTCAACGGCGACCCAAGACCTGGATATTTCCTGGTGTCGGCGCGGCGAAGGCGTGGTCCGCTTCGATGCATCGGCTGCCCGAGATCTGCGTGCCCTGGTGCCAACGGCGTATGATGGAGCCTTCCACATGCAGGCCAGCTACAGTGAGGGCTTCGCGACGATTGCGCACGATTTTCTGGCTGGTTGAGCCTGCCAGAGTGACCTTGCAGTCACCCTGACAGGAATCTTATCTGGCTACTCAGTGGTGATCACCGGTGACTGCGCTGCACGTTCGAGGAGGTTGCTGAAATCGCTCGTGCCGTCGTCGTCGAGATACTCCGTTGAACAGCCCCATTCATCTACGGGCTGATTGCCCTTGCCATAGAACGTCCACTTCTGCCCCGAATTGGCGAAGTAGATGTTGACGCCACCAGGTCGACACACCTTGATGAGGCGTTTGGGCACGGAGTGGTCTGCTTTCTCGACGCGATACTTGCTCAGGGCCTGCTCATCGAGTTCGATGCCGAGGCCCGGTCCTTCGGGGACGCGTGCATGGCCGCCGAGTACGGGCATGCGCTCGGTCAGCAGACTGTGCTCGTACAACTCATGGCAGGTGATCGTCGGCCACTGGGCCATGGGCAAGACAGCGCTCAGGTGCAGCGACATGGCTGTGGTGGGTGCGGCGCCCACCATCTGCAGGAAGAAGGGCATGTCGAGTGACTCCGCCGTGCGTCCATGGCGCATGATCTGCGAGACACCGCCGCCGAGGACCCAGCCATCGCAGACACCACCCAACTCCAGGCCTTGACGGGCCCCAATCGCGCCGTAGTGATGGGCGATGGCCGTTTCAATCTGGCTGCGCATGAAGTGATTGCCAGAGGCGTCGTGACGAGGAATCGGGTCTTCGAAGATCTTGATCTTCGGAAAGGTGCTCTCCAACTCCCGCAGCAGGGGAATGGCATTGGAAGCATTGTTGAGGAAGGCATTCCAGTCGGCGTCGATGCGGAAGTGATCAGGTGTGACATCGCTGATCCGCTGAATCGTTTCACGCACATCGAACCAGGGGCGGGTCTTGATCTTGATGCAATCGTAGCCGAGGCCGACGGCGGTCTTGGCCTCGACTTCGTATTTCTCCGGCGACATGTCGTGATCCCAGAACGAGATCGCACACCAGTCACGAACCTTGCTACCGAGCAACTGATAAACGGGGACGCCAGCCAGCTTGCCGGCGGCATCGAGTAGTGCCATCTGCAGTCCTGCGCCGAGTGAGTCGTCCCACATGAGCGACGCAGGTGTCTGGCCAATGACACGCTCCTGTGCCTGTACGCGGCCCCAGGTGTAGTTCTGGATCGTCTCACCCCAACCGACAATGCCAGCGTCCGTCTCGACGCGGGTGATCTCCAACTCAGACCATGTATGGACACCGGCTCGTTCCATCTCACGACGGACACGATCAACGAAGGGGACATGCAGGAGGAAGCGTTCGACGGCAGTGATCTTAGCGGTCATATTCGGCTCGGTTCATTCGTTGTGTTGTGTGAGGATGTTTCCGGTGATTGCGCCAACACGGTTGGTGCCCTAGGCTGAAGTGGGTGACGAGGCGGTTGCCTTAAGCGCCCAAACATAGAGTCCAATCCAACTCACTTCGAGTCCGATAATGCTAAAACAGATTCCGCTGCCGGATTTTCCTCACTATTCCGAGGAAGAAATGCGCCAGCGTGCCACTGCCTTTCATGTTGAACTAGCGCGACGCCGATCGGTCCGCGACTTCGCCGATACGCCCGTCGAGCGCGAAGTGATTGAACAATGCCTTGCCACCGCTGGAACTGCACCGAGTGGAGCCAATCTTCAGCCCTGGCACTTTGTGGCTGTGAGCAGTCCTGAGGTGAAGGAGAAGATTCGCGTCGGCGCCGAACACGAAGAAGAGGAGTTCTACACGCACCGTGCAACGCCTGAGTGGCTGCAGGCACTCGAGCCTCTTGGGACGGATGCGAGCAAACCTCTCCTGGAGGTTGCGCCGTGGCTCATTGGGGTTTTCCTGCAGCGCTGGGGGACCGATGAGGAGGGAGCCAGTAGAAAACACTACTACGCGCATGAATCGGTAGGGATCGCAACGGGCATGTTGATCACGGCCCTGCACAACGCGGGGCTTGCGTGTCTGACGCACACGCCCAGTCCCATGGGGTTTCTGAACGAACTTCTGCAGCGCCCGGAGAGCGAGCGCCCTTATCTGCTGCTTGTGGTTGGTTATCCCGCTGAAGGCGCCACCGTTCCCGCGATTGAACGCAAGTCGCTGGACGAGATCGCAACATTCGTCTGACCTTCTTTCGACCCTCGTTGCAGCCGCCCTTCAACGCGAGCTGCGATCAACTCACGTAGATCCAACCACAAGACAGGCACAGCGAGCATGCGAATTGGTATCGTTGGCGTTCACTACGGGCATATCTCTGGCATGGTCCAATCGGCCCGGCAAGCAGTGGGTTCTGAGGTAGTGGGTCTGGTCGAGGCCGATGACTCGCTCTACAGCCGTTACACCGAAGACGAGGCGATCCCTCGCTATGACAGCGTTCAGGCGCTGCTGGACGAGGCAAAGCCTGATGTTGTGCTGGAGGGGATCACCCACGCGGGCAAGGCTGATCTGGTGGAGGCCTGCGCTGCGGCCGGTGTGCATGTCCTGCTCGACAAGCCCTTGTGCCGGACCCTGGAGGACTGGGAGCGCATCCGCCAGGCTGTCGAAACCAGTGGCATCAAGCTGTCTATGTGGTTCACCTCCCGCAGTCATCCGCCATTTATTGCGCTGCGTGAGGCAGTGACGAAGGGCAAACTGGGTGAGCTTGTGAGCATGATCTCAACCCATCCCCACAAGACCACGCGGGATGGGGCGCCATCCTGGTATTTCGATCCCAACGTTTACACGGGACCCTTTCACGACCTGGCCTGTCATGGTGTCGATCAGGTGCGCTGGCTCGGCGGTGCTGAATGTGTCGGTGTGCACTGTCTGGCGACGTGCAAGAAATACACGGATGCGCCACGTCTCACCGACCACGTGCAGGCATCCTTCCAAATGAGTGATGGATCTCTGGCGACACTGACGGCCGACTGGTTGACGCCACAAAAATCGCCATCCTTCGGGGACACGCGTTTTGTGCTGATGGGCACCCAGGGCTCCGCCCACCTGCGTGCCTATGCTGAGGATGATCTGTTGCTGGTGACCGATGATGAGTCACCGTCCCGACCCGAATTTCCCGCCAGTCGTGGTGGTGTGTTTGTCGAGGAGATGGTCGCCGCCTGGGATCGGGGCGAGGAACACTTTGTCAGCACACGTGATACACTGGCCGTAGCTCAGGCATGTCTGCTGGCGCAGGAATCGGCTGCCCGGGGTGGCGAATTCATGAAGATTCCGACCTTCTGAGTGGTACTAGTCTTCTGTCGTGCGGCCGAAGGTGGCGGCGAAGGCGAAGAAGTCATCGGTATTCACGATTCCATCCTCAACCAGATCGAATGCCGGATCCCAGAGGTCGCTACTTTCGACCGAGCCGAAGTGGACGACGAAAACAAAGAAGTCATCGAAGTCGACCCGACCGTTGGCGTCGAAATCCCCGCGTAGACCGGCAGTGGTATTGGCCACCTCGAAGGAAACGGTCAGGATGGGTCGACGAGAAGCCGTCGAATGCTCGCGGCTGTCAAATCGTTTCGCGCTACGCGACGTGGATTCATCTCCCAACAGAATCCAACCGAAGTTTGTCGAGGGTTCCTGCAACCAACCTTGAATGTCATCGACCATCGTCGACGATACCCAGTCGTAGGTGCCTTCGGCCGCGACGGCGACAGTGGCACTCGATAGACTGGAGAAATCTCCACCTGCTTGATCCCAGGCCTCGTCAGGGAAGATGCTGTGAAGCCAGGTTGCATCCCCATTCGCACTGGTCGAACCGGTGCCCTCATTGGCGAGCGCGTCAGAGGGCCCTTCGCCCCAGGATCTGAGCACACGATGCAGACTGCTGGGGTGTGCCCCAGAGATGGTACGAGACATGTTTAGCCTGAGGGTGGCGCTGGTAATCGTCGCGTCGACCGGGATTGATCCCACAAGATCAAAGGCCAACAGTAGTCGTCGGTTCTCGGGTTGACCCGTGCGGCCGATGAAGAGGTATTCGCCAACGCCATTGGCCAGGCCGCCCTGGCTGTGCTCGACCAGGGTTGCATCCTGATTGGGTGTCAGGTTCACCGTCTCCGCTGCAAGGGGCGAAGCAAGCAGACACATGCCAACAATAAGCCAGCGGCAATTTCTACGGTCGCATCGGCTGTCGGACAGGCTCAAGGACAGAGAAGGCATCACACACTTCCTGGGTAGAGGTTGCTAATGCACCACTGGTACGGGCCCCCGAATGCCGACGAACTCGGGGGCCCATTCCAGCAAGACACAACGTCTCTCTATCTGAGAACCTGGCCGCGAACTTCCCCTGGGCCGTAATCAGCGGTGTGAACATTGATATAGATCTGACGCGTCACTAAGAGCCTCACCGCGTCGAGGGTGAGTGGTTGTGTGTCATCACTCGCCGTCCAAACGCCCGCACTGACCCAGGCACCATCGACAATGCTGCCCGAAAGGGAGCGCACGACACCACCATTGCTACCAGCAGCGGCATTGTGAAGGTGTGCTGCCGTCACATTGGGTACACCGACGACGCTGATCTCATAGGTGAGAGAGGTACGATCCGCGCTCAGTGTGAAGGTGCCGGTTCCACCAGAAACGGGGTTCCCTGCCTGTGAACGGTCCAGTGTCGCTGTCAGGCCACTATCACCAGAAACGATCTGTCCACGGACCTCGCCCGGGCCATAGTCCTCCGTGTGCACATTGATGTAGATATTCCCAGCGAGAACCTCACTGAGCAGCGTCGCTGTCAGCGGCTGATCGGCCTCGTCACTGCTCCAGACACCCGAACTGACCCATTCAGAGTCCACAATATCGCCCGACAATGTGCGCACAACACCACCATTGCTACCTGCGGGGGCATTGTGAAAGTGGGCGGAGCTGACGCTGGGGATCCCTTGAACTCGGATTTCGTAGGTCAACTGCGTGCTGTCCGCATTCAGGCTGAATGTGGCGGTACCACCAGAATTTGGGATGGCCGGCACCGACTGATCACGACCGAGTGTTGCACTCAGCGTCAGTGGCGTGCGTGTGAATCCGGGACGGCAATGGGGTGTCTCACACGTGCCGGCGACGGCGCCGGACGTGGCACGACGTTCTGCTGGTTCAATAAGGGATGATGACGAGACGGGATCATGCGATCCCTCGCCACAGCCAACTCCGATCAGAGCAACTGCCGCAAACAGAAAAAGCCAGCGATATTTCATGTAGTTCTCCAGGGACCGGTGCCAACAGGCGATCTCTGTCAGCGACACCGCTGCCCCGAGGTCTTTCTTCGGCGCAGCTACACCGCTGGGCAGATTGACACTACCGTTGCCACGGCGACGGCAGGGCACTATCCCAGAATGAGTCTGCACCGACTCTGCTTGCGGGTTCCTGCCGGGTTACCAGCCACGGCGTCACGCCTCGCAAGCGGAACCAACGAACAGGATCGGATTCACATCTGTCAAGCGCCACCAGGATTCAAGCACTCATGTGAAGCGGATCGACTGCTCCGGTGGTCCCATGAGTCCGGTGACTCGGTTGCCAAATTCCTGCTTCAGCAAGTCACGATCGCCGATCTGGCGCAGCACATTCCACCGTGCGAGGCGCACCGTTGCGTGACCCATCTCCCATACATCGACGGCGTCTGCGCCCTGTTGATAGAGATCGTGCGCCTCGCGCAGGATCCGCCACGCGTCGAGCTCGCCGAAGGGTAGCAGGTCTTCGCGCCCCTCGCCTTCATCTGTGAAATACAGGGCCCACTCGTATCCCCGAGGAAAAACAGCATTGTCGTGCTGGCCGATGCACGGAATGATCTGCACACTCTGGCGCGACTCTCCCAGTTCATCCCATAGATGCTCGAGAAACATCGGTTTGTAGCTGCGTCGGAAGGATGGGCTGATGACATCAACGAGACCTTCGCGGGCCCACCGACCCACGTCGAAGCCGGACAACCAATTCTGCGAAACGGCGCGCACGAGGCTGCCACTGTGCAGGATGGACCAGTCGCCGGAAACCTGAACGGCGAGCGGAATCTGTCGACCCAGGTTGCGAGCGATGTCCTGCGTCTGCTGTCGTAGGCGCCGCATGAACTCGGTGAAGTGATCGCAGCGGAACTGATACCATGTGTCCGGTGGATCAGCGCTGGCGTTCAAAGAGACACCTGTCTGTTGCTGGTAGCGCGACACCGCGCCAGGCTCGAAGTCCCACAATGCACCCAGTTCGCAAGTGAGATTCAGGTGGATTCCGGCGGGACCCTTGCGTGCCAGTTCTGCCAGCAGGTCGAGTTTGTATTGCTCCCAGCCCTCATGGAAATGACTGAAACTGTGGCTGGAAACCTGGCCTTGAATATCGACGTGGCGCCAGTGCTGGTGATTGCGGGTGAAAGGTGAGTTGAAGTCCTCGCCAAAACCGCCAGCATAGTCGTATGGGTAGTCCTGCTGAATCCTGAAGTCCGCCCACAACTCACTGTCATTTGCGCGGCACAGGTCGATCAGAACATCAACCGGATCATAGCCCTGCTGCACGCCGGCGCGCAGAGCACCAGCACAGCGCCGATTTGCGTCGGAGTGTAACTGATCGTCCGGCTGATCCTTGCCCAGCCAATGACCTACTTCGGTCAGATACGTGAGGCGCATGGTGGTGCAGGTGCAGCCGAAGGAGATGCGCCGGAAATCGCTGTCCAAGAGGGGAGCGACCATGCTGCGGATGTCATCTTCCGAGGTGGGACCATAGGTGCCCAGCATCTCGTGACCATCGATGATCGCCCCGGAGGTGCGCGTTGCATCCGGTCGTGCCTCTGTGGCGATGGCATCGACGGGTTCGAGTCGCACGTAGGCGATCTG
>JABJJN010000093.1 GCA_018660835.1 Gemmatimonadota bacterium
CCGCAGTCGAGGCTTTTGATAGTTCTCGGGCGATCGCGCGCCGCGCCCTCACGATCGTTGGCGCCGATTCGACCGCAGCAGGTAGAAGGCTACGCGTGCAGTTGGAATCCTACGTGCAGCAAAACGCGAGGTAGCGAGCCGCTGGCGAACTGGACTCAACCTGCCCCGACTCTACCCCACCCGTCGCTGTTCTATCATGCTCTATCCGTCGGCACTATCAGTCGGTACCGAGGCCGGCGAAGACGGTGATAAACGACAGCAACTCTGATGACGCAGGCGACGACTGGAAGTCGCGGCGGATCCAGCGCACCCCGACATTCGTCGTTAGATCATAGCCAAGGTAGGCCGACCGGTTGGCTACCTGACCCGCCAGAATCCACGTATTGCCATCCAGCAGGAAGCCTGAAGGTAATGGGTCTGGTCGCTTGCGCAGATTGTTAAAGATCTCGTATTCAGCACCGGAAATGAAGCTGATATTCTTGTTGATGGGCCTGATGACCTGCATCGACAGAATTTCCCTGAGCTCGCGCGTCTTCAGATTCGATGTTAGCGGCGGTGTCCTGCTGCTATAGAGTTGCTTCCACCTCGGTAGGAGGGTGAAGCGCTCGACGTGGAAGGGGTATTCACCCTTCGTCATGACGCCGAAGAAGGACTGATCTCTCAACCCCGTGTCTTCATCGCCCAGCTGATTGTATGCTTCGTATTTGACCTTTGCTGTGATCGGCAAGTAGCGATTGTACTTCAATTCCAGATACGACGTGTTCACGAAAGCGTCCCGCGCGGCCAGTGGATCGCGGGTAAACACGGCGAGTCCACGCGTTCCTGGCAGTTCTGTCCACAGCAGGACATCGTCCGGAATATCGTCCTTCACCTTGCGAGGATGGGTGATAAACCAGACGCTGAAGTCCTGCTCGGGAATCTCGTGTCTCGCTGTGAGCAGCAGATAGAGCGACTGATTCTCTCTGGCCGTCCGCAGCAAACGCTGGTCGAGATACCCGGCCATGACATTGAGCTCGGGTCTAACCTCCAACCCCGCGTAGGTATTGTAGCCTCGTCGACCACGCTTGTACGGATAGTCGGCTTCGTTGTCATCTTCGAACCGATCGATGACGCCGTTACTATTCATATCCATACCAAAGAGAAATTCGGGCGGGTCTACATCGAATCGTATGAAGGGCTCAACGAAGTCTGGCTGCGAATTGAAATTCCGGTTGAAGTCTGAGATGTCATCGTTGTTCTCGTCGATTCCAGGAAAGACGGCATTGTCCGTCAGCAATCCCTGTCCCTGACGAGTATTGACGCGCTGGCCGAAGTTCTGACGAGTCCAATCCGGCAACTCATCCTGGTCGTCATTGTCATCAACGAATTCATAGAGATGGCGGGTCTCGTTGTCGTAAAAGACCTCACCCTCCGCATTTGGGATGAAGGCACTCGTCGAATAGTCGGCGTCGATACTGAAAGCTTCGGCGAAGACCGTCCACGGATAAGCACGCTGTTGCGCCGTCAAGTAGAAGGCGTCCGCCTTGTTTGTCGCCAGCGCCTGATCCTTGGTGATATTTTCATTCGGAAAACGGCGAAACTGAGAATTCCGTACGAATTCACCACGCAACTCGAAGCCACCGATGTCGGTAACCTGCAGATCGAATCCGAGTAACCGATTCGCTGTGGGCAAGCCGTAGCGAAAGCGATGGAAGGCCTGATTTGAACCATCCTTCACATTCCCGGCGGCGCGCAAGACCGGCAGGAAGACCGGTGTCCCGAGGTTGTTTGTCTGTTTGTTAGACGTGATCTCGATCCGATAGTCGTTCGCCACAACGAGGCCGATCTCGATCAGCCCGATCTCACGGAAGTCGATGATCTCGTCATCGACGCTGGGCGAAAAATCTTCAATGTTGTAAGTCAACGTGATCGCGTCAGCGCCGCTGGCCTCGATGACCCCCCTGCGGCGCACACCACCCTCGACGGTGGGTGAGATATCGTCCGTGTGCTCGACACCATCGACGAAAATCCGCCAGCGCGACAGCAACGCGCCACCTTCGCCATCTTCTGGTGAATCGTCAGTTACACGTACAACAATGGAGCGTACGAAATCGTTGTTCATCGGCCCACTCAGGAGGCCGGTGAGGGCGTTGTCACCAAATGGCAGTTCAGAGTTGCGGTGTGCTGCGTTGACAAAGGTGACACCCATGCGCGCAAAATCACCCAACTGAGCCTGGGCCCGTGCGCCATACATGTTGGTGAATGTGCCGAATGGCACGGCGCCACCAAATTCAGACTGCGCCACCTCGGCCGTATTGTTTACTCGGGACGAGAGCAAGGTGACGGCATATTTGTCTGTCTGGAAATCCCACTGGACACCATCGAAGCGCGGCTTCGAGAACGTCAACGGTGTCAACGTGGTTCGGATGCCATCGCCGATCATCAACGAAGAATGGAATTGCCCCGCGTGACTCGAGGAAATCAGAATATTATTGAACCAGGATTGGAAGCGAGGATTCTTCGTGATAGAGCTACCATTGTTTGAAGGGTAGTCCTCTGTCCAATTGTAGATCTGCCAACCTTGAGTGATATAATTACCGTAGACGTCGTAGAACGGTGATCCCTCGAGGAACACGTTGTTGTAACGCTCGTAGTTATTCCTGGCGTAATTTGAATACGTCTCCTGCCGCCACTCGTAGAGTGAATAAAGCCTCTGTGGCAGGTACCACTTGCGCACAGAGGGCACGAGCGTCGAGGGAGCGATCTTCGCTCCTGTGGTGTAGTAAGGATTTTCAAATCCTGTAGCGCGCTGGGCGCCGGCATTGGTGGCAGATTGGCACAGCACTGCCAGGCCCAACAGGATCAGGGTTCGACGTCTCACGTCATTCTCCCGTTTCAATACGCCACGTGCACGGTACGGTGCACACGTTCATTGCGAGCATCGGTGTCGATTTCGATTCGCAGCACATAGACACCAGGGGGTACTCTGCTGCCACCACTTTCGCCGTCCCACTGAAAACTGGCACGACCTACTTGCTGTCCCACACTCTCCAACTCTGCAATGAGCCTGCCTGCAAGATCAAAGACAGACACTGTTGCATGCCGATCGGTTTTTACGATCGAGAAGGTGAGCTCGTACAGATCGTTGACACCGTCATCGTTCGGTGTAAAAACATTCGTGTCGCTGAGATTCCTGATCAGCCTGGTGCCAGCAATCGCGTCCGGCAAGAACACTCGCTGGGCACCAAAGTCTTCCGGTACGACTCCCTGAGTATTTTGGGGCTGGGAAGCATTCAGGACAAAAGCGTCAAAGACGGTCGGACTTTCGGCCAATCGGGCCTGGAACGTGATGCTCACGGTGTCCAGTTTGACCACCGGTGGTGGCAGGATCACGACGAGAGAATCAGCGAAAATTTCCTGGGTCGCATCGATCACCTCGCCGCGGATCGTGGCGTCTACAAGGTTCACGTCGACCACACCAGGGGGAATACTGAGCACCACACGGTTGTAGCCGACGTCACCGAAACTGGTGCCAGTGGGGGCGATCGAGTAGCGAAAATTCTGCAGAGAATCGACAGAGGCTTCTCTTGGCGTGATCGAACCGATGAGGCCCGCCGAGATCACGGGGTCATTGGCAACAAATCGTAGTTCATGAAGAACGGGCATGACGTTGGCGTCTTCGCTGATCAGCCGTACACGGGCACGCAACCATCGTCTCGGCGAGGGTGATTCGAAGCCTTGACCGGAGAAGCGATGCGGCAAGCTCCAGTCACTCCATGTGTCGTCGCGGACTTGCTCGATGACCGTGTCACCGCGATTTCGCGACTTAGCGGCGTCATAGGCTGCTTTGGTGACTTCCTTGCCATTGATCAAGTAGTAACGAGTGACCGAATCGAATCCGTCGCCCGTTTGCGTATCGACTTCAATCCTCGTGCCTGGTGGGATGTCAGCCACCCATTCCACCGAACGAATGCTACGAGCTCCGCCTAGAGACAGGTCCGCAGACTCTATTTCAACCTGTTTCGGATATCCCTCAGCGTGAAAAACAAATAGTTGCAGGGCACGGTGAAACTGCGGCGGCTTGGTGACTCGCCACAGGAATAGACGCATGTCACGAGGTGCGAAATTGAAGTCGAACATGAATCGACCCGTGTTCAGCACTTCGGAGAGAAGATCGTAGTGGTAGGGTCCCTCGGTAACTGGGTCGGCGCTATTGCTGGAAGAGCCATTGGATGTAAGGAAATCAAAGTTCGACCAGGACCCTTGTTTGTCTCGTTCGAAGCCATAGATGACTGGACTCTGGCCTCCGACGATGGGGAAAAACACAACTCGGTCGATACGAAAGACAGATCCAAAATCAATCGTCTGCCACACACCTGACTTGCGCCAGTCCCCCTTGTCCGAGCCTTCAATCGTCCACGTGCGAAAGCCAACATCCTCGTCCAGCATCTCATCCGCACCACTACCCTTCCCACAGCCCTCACAATCGCGATCCTTTGAGGTCCACGTCGTACCACCCCAATGAGGATCGCCGTCTTCGCGCCGCGTGGGTGTGCCAACCATGCCGCCGAGATTGAAGCCGATCCCATCGACCTCGATCTCAGCCAGCGCTGCATCTGGAGTGGCACCAGCCGCCTCGAAGCGAATGAACCGGATCACATCGAAGTTCGCCGTCGAACTCAGGTCGAGGTGAGCACCTTCGGCATTGGTCCCAAGACCCGTCGTCTGCAGATTGAATTCGACAACCTGGCTCGAATTGTTGTTGATCGGCCGTCCGACTCGATCGTAGACGACCAGTGGTTGAGCGCTGCCAAAGACGGGAATACCTGGGCTTGTAAAGACGGAGAAGAAACTGAAGGGCCGAGCTCCCTCTTCGTCCGGAAATATGACACGAATTTTGTCAGCTACGACGGCGCGACCGAGGTCTAGTTCGACCCACCAAAGCTGGACGGGATCATTTGGATTCGGCTGCCAGTATGTATTGGGATCCTGATCGCGGATGTTGTCAGCCGAGAATTGATTCGATGGAGATCGTGCCGGGCGTGACCCAAAAGAGCCGATCGTGATGGAAGAATGACCATCGATATTGGCGACGGCGTTAAATGTCCTGTCGAAACGCTTCACTGCGACACCCTCGTCCGTCACATTGACCAACCCTTGCGGGTGCTGCCAATCTGCGAAGTCACTCGTGTCGAAGACCAAATCCTGCGCGGTCGCCCCACTGATCGTAGTTGTCAGCAGAAGGGCCGTGAGCAAAGTGGGTGTGCGTAGATTACGTTTCATGGCGTTTCTCGGCTTGGGACGATCAGTATGCAACCGCCACCGGTTGAAAACGGGAAACCACTCCCCCGTCAACATCAATTTCGACACGAATCAGATACATCCCTGGCGGCACGGGGCCCCCATCATCATTTGTGCCATCCCACGCCGGATCGTAGGCACCTGATACGGCACGGTCCGACAGGACGGCGCGCACCCGACGCCCTGCCACATCGTAGACATCTACACGGAAGGCTCCATCCTGCACGCCGAACAGATCGAAGAGAATCTTCGTCTCATCGTTGATGTTGTCTCCATTCGGCGTAACAACAGGGGTCGACAATCGAATTTGGCGCAAGACACCGAATCTTGTGTCACTGGCGATCACCTGGACACCATCGCTATTGATATCCTCGCGCGCATCCCCTGCCTCGATCGACTGCGGCAATTGGCTGCCCACACCGCTGTTGAAAATACGGCCCTCCAGAAACAGGGACGCCTGAAAGATGGCGCTGCGGAATCGAATTCGCATCGCCGCATCTCGTTGGATCACTGTGGGCAATGTCAAAGCAAGGCGGCCGGGTTCCTGGGTCAGAACAAAGTCGGTTCCCTCTACGCCCAATGTTCCATCGATCTCGACATCGACAAAACGCGCTCCAGCAGGCAAGGACAGTTCAACTCCGTCGAAACCGGCGAGTTCGCCACTGCCGGCGACAGTTCTCAAATCGTAGGCAAAGAGGGTGTCCACTCCCATGGGCACCTCAACCGCGCCCTGGGCAGAAACTGGCACACCATCGATCGAAATCTCGGCAAGAGCGCTATCGGCCAGAAGTGGCGACACCTCGAAGGAGAGACTATCCAGAACACCGAAGGCCATCGGATCTTCTGTGACGATCTCGAAGGAGAACTGGAGGAACTTGCTGCCATCGGAAGACTTGTTTTCTGAACCGGAGCGTTCGTATGGAACGGACCAATTGTTCCAGTCCTCCGTGTCGTCGGCACGACGTGCCCTGAAACCAGGGACTCCCTCGCTGAATCTGCCATCCACTCGAGGGGCACGGAAATAGGTCGTCTTGTCCACTAAGAGCGAGCGACCAAGATCGTCGAAAATGAAATAGTCCGTCGGGTCTGCATCGGCGCCCGCCCGTGTGCGCAAAACCAACTCTACCGGGGCCGAAGGGTCCTCAAAGATTTCGCCCGAGGGCGCCTGCCGATAGCGGGTGAAGTTCCAGTTGACTGTGCCCAGACTGACTGGCGTACCGAAAGAATGCGGCGCCGAGATATATCGTGCCTCTTGTGGGTAACCGCGTCCGAATGCCTTGATCTCGGCCACCATAATCGGACGAAGCTCCTGGCCAAAGCGAAAGCGGAGAAAACGCGTGAATTCAAGCCCCATCGTAAGGGAGATCACACTCGTGTTGTTGGCGAAGGTCGATCCGACGATTTCGTCGAGAGGGTGATAGCCGCTGGTCCCGACGGCTGAGTTCTCGTCCTCAAAAATCAGCCACTCCACGGGCGTGTTTGTGCGGCTCACTTCGAAGCTGGATGGAAACAGCTCTCGCTGACGTTGATTCTCAGCCGTGATTCCACTCTGCGGCGGAAAGAAAACGATGCTGTCGATGGGCACCGGGACGGCGAGGTCGAAAGTGTAGTATCTGACGCTACTGGGATCGCCCTTCTCTTCCTGCGCCTGGGACTGGCTGAGGGTGATCGCCGCTGTCAGGTCATCACCATTGACCAGACTCAGATTTTCCGCACGAGCGTTGAGTTCACCATTGTCCCAGTGACGCGGATGCCACCCGACCTGGAGCGTATCCGCCTCGAGCTGGCGGGGGCCCTTGTGAATCGTCCAGCGGTAGCCAAACAAGCTTCTCTGCGTGGAAGTTGCCGCACTTCGCTCCTGCTCACGCATGAGGTTGACTCCGCGCCTCAACTGCAGGGGCTGAACCGACCCCGGGCGCGATGAATCGTCGAGAGCGATCGATTGCTTCACGGCAGATGCCCAGGAGACTCCACTCGCTCCACCGATGATCCATGTCGTGCCTTGAGCAGCAACCTGCTGACCAAGAGCCAGCAGAATCATTACAGTGATGCGACCACTCATGTCATCAAATCGTCTCAATACACGACTCCCACTGTGTTCGAACTGTGGAAGGTCTCTGCATCGGATGCTGCACTAACGCGAAGCACGTAAAGCCCAGGCGGCACCAGATGCCCATCGTCATCACGCCCATCCCACGCTTCGTCATAAGCACCGGCTGCGCGCTGATCGAAAATGAGCCGACGCACACGACGACCGCTGAGATCGAGGATCTCCACTTCCACCTCAATACCACTCGTAAACTGGGACAGAATGAGCAGGATCTCAGCTGTATCGTTTTGTCCGTCACCATTCGGTGAGATCACGGTCGTCGACAACCTGGCCTCAACAACGGGACGAGTCTCGACGCTGAAAGCGTGGGTCACACCTGTCGAGATCTCATCAGAGGCATCTCCGGGCCGCACCGGATGGGGTGGCGCATTGACGTCACCGATCAACCATGCATCCACGGGTGTATTGTGTTCAAGAATCCGCAGATCAAACTGTAACCGAAAGGAACGACTGCCCGTGATCTGTATTGGATCGAAGAACACATCGAAACCGCTCTGAGTCACAACCACCTGAGCACCCTCCACTGGCTGCAGTGGGTCACCTGCCATCAATTGCGTGAAAACGGGTGGCGGAAAGGCCTCGATTCGTAGTCCCTGAAATCCTGGCAGGTCGGCGGAATCAAAATCGGCACGGATATCCATGATAAAGGATGTGTCGATCCCACCCGGTACCTGCAAAACACGGTCAAGCGGACTGGGATCAGCGGCGAGGGCCAATTCGGCCACGGCGTCCGTCACCAGGCGTGGAAAGAACTCGACCTCCATCGAGTCGATACGCATGACATTGTCAGCATCACCCGCGAAAGCGTAGCGAAACTGCAGGTATTGCCGTGGACTCGGCAGATCGATGGGGATTTCAATGGCGCCCGTGGAATCGATAGTCAGTGACGGTGACCATGGGCTCCAGTTGTCCACATCGCCACGAATATCGCCCTTGACGAAGTCACGGACCGGCCCTTGCTCAGCAGCTGGCAGGGCCAGGTAGGTTGCTCGATCGACTTCACCAAGAATCTGGCTGGAAGTTGCATCAATCTGGAACAATGCCTGCCGTGGAAGTCGCTTGTCGAATTCCTCGGAATCCACCTCTTCCTGCGAACCCGTGTCACGATCTCGCCGAAAGAACACGAGAGTTGTTGAATCTGCCCCACTGCGCACTTGCAGAACCGCCGAAGGGCGTTCATCTGGGGTGGACTCAACGCCCCCGTCGCGGAGCAATCGCGTCGCCTGCAGACTGAGATTGCCGAAGTTTACAGGGTCCCCAAGGTCGAAAAGTTTTGAGTCGTAACTGGCAATCGGTACAAACCCTTCACCGTAGATCTCGAACTCCGCCAGGTTAAAAGCCGTCTTTGACAGTACCAAGAGCTGCAGAAATCGCCCCTGAAGAGGGGCGAATTCGATGTCGACGACGGTTTCCTTGTTCACCTCGACACGTCGAAGAGACTCGTACACCGGTCGACGGATGTCGTTGTAGGTCTCTCCATCGTTGACAAGGATCTCGAAGGCCTTGATGAAGCCATCGGGGTCGTTAATGTCGGGGAAAAAGCGAATTCGATTCAGCGGGAAGGGAGCACCCAGATCCCAGTAGAAGGCGGCGCCTGCTTGATTGCGGGCGGCCTTGAAGATGCCATCCGAAGAGGTCGCCTCGTCTCCATCGACGAGAGCCAAGGGCCCATTCACTTGGTTGAAGAGACCATCGTTCGACCAGGTACGCGGCTGTCCTGTGGCAACGAAGTCCGCCGGCTGACCATTGGCCCAGTTCAGGCCAGTCTCCTCCAACAGTTCGATCAGATTTGCACCGACGCGCAGCTCGAGTGGCTGCAGCCCACCGTCAATCTCCAGGGCTCCACTCTGAGAACTGGCCATCTCGTTGAAACCAAAGCCAGAGCCACCGATTCGCCACACTTGCAATTGCCCATGGGCAGCGATTGCCATCATCCCTAACAGGCCGCAGATGACAGCAGGACGATACATCATCAGTTGTCTCTGATCGCAGTCGCCGGGGTATCTCCGCGCAGTATATCTCGGTCGAAGTTGAATGTCAGATCAATCGTTTCGACGGGCTCATCCGTATAGTTAAAACGAACAGCAATATCGGTGAGATCGACCTGTATGTTGCGCACATCGTCATGCAGGCGTGGAAAGACGATGTAGCCATCGGCATCGCTACCGCTAAAGATGTAATCCTTTGAAAAGAGCGTCCGGTTGAGCACATCCGTGCGTGTACGGAATTTGGTCCGGCCACGGCCCGTGCGGCCTACCCAATGAGCACGATAGTAATCGTACAGCTCAGAGAAGCTCAACGGAGCGTATTGCCTGCTATTGCTCGTCGTGATCTGGCTGTTGACCGGATCGAGCCGCACCTTGGGAAACTGGTAGTTTGCCACCTGAAGGTGGAACACGGTGAAGCGACTCGGCGTCCACGTGTCACCCGGTGTCTTCAAGTCGCCGAAGGTATAGGGATTAACTGACGAATCTCCCGAAGGAGACACGAGGCGATTGAGTTCCTCATCCGTCATTGCACGCAGCGTGATGGCCAATCGATCGAGGTCATAGGTGATAGAACCATCATCGTTGACCGTCATCCCTGAGGGCTGCTGTGGTGTCGGCTGGAATGGGGTCGGAAAATAACGCCCACAGCCGGTCATGGCCGACACAGCCAAAACGACTAGCAGGCTGAGGGCGCGCCAGTTTCTTACCAATCTCATTCAAGACATCCTAGGTACTGCGAATGAAGGCCAAGCTACGACGTTTGCTATGACTGGTAGAGTAGCAAACGAATGCTCATCAAGCCAGAGTGGCAGAACACAAAATCGGGCCAGCCGGGAACTACACCGGCTGGCCCGACGATCTTGCGACTTCCTGCAAACTCCTCAAACAGCTGTCGCGTGTGGCGACATTCTGTCTAGCGGAAGGAGTTCTTGATGTTACCCCACGTGGAAGCCTCGACTGCGGTGCCAGCACCGGCGGTGTACTCGCCGATACGCAGCAGCGTTGTCAGAGCGTAGTACTGACGACCAGAGGCCTCAGGACCACGGATCGTCCAGTCATTGCGGCCACCAGGTGTTCCATCTTCGTTGGTGCCGAAGGAGGAATCGGGACCCTCACCATCTTCATACCAGAAGGCGATGGGGAATCCAGCGCCATCAGGACCAGCAACGGCATCCATCTGCCATTCTTCGCTGGCACCAGGGCCACCATCTTCCTGGAAGGCCAGGACCTTGATATCGAATTCATAGGTGGTGGTTCCACCATCGGTCCACAACTCAGCGGCGAAGGCCTCGGGCGGATCAACCTTGACCGTGTGATTGATCCATGGCTGCGTGCCATACTCACCCCACGTGTCAGGCTCACCCTCGACGCCACCATAGCGGAAGGTCACGTTGTTCGGCTCGGTGACATCACCAGGTGCCATCATCCACTCCATGGTGAAACCTGAAGCGGGACCACGCTGACGGCCGTGATCCTGAGGATCGTGGCCGACCTGCAGCATGTCGCCGTCCCAACGAACGACGCTGGTACCGTCGTGGTCGAGGACGTCATCAAAGGCTTCCATGAACACGTACCAGCGGTTCACGTCGCCACCCTTCCAACCCATGAAGGTTGTGATGTTCAGATCACCACGCGACGGTGCCGGGCGATCACCTTCATCACGCCACTCATCCATGGTCAGCGTAAACTCGGCATCAAACCAGCCCCAGTCGCCGCTGTTACCATCAGAAACCATGGCGTCAGCATTCGGTACCTCGAGCATAAAGAAAGGCAGACCTGTGCTGCCGTTACGATCCTCAAGAGCAGGAGGATCGAAAAACTGAGCGCTTGCAGCGCCGGCAACGAGCAGGGTTGCGATCCCTGCTACGAGAAACTTCCGCATGTGCACACTCCTTGGCGTTTGTTAGCGGAAAACAGCGAACCGAATAAGCCTGGGTATAGTAAGGATAGGCTTAGGTATAATCAGGGCTGGAAGATAAGGACGTGACTCAGAAGGTCAAAGTAATTTTTGGCCGTTTTGTCCTCGGTGTGTAGGTAAGAGACAGGCAATCTGGCCTCCCTCCTTGGCATACTGTAGCTTGGGATTCTATCGCGGGACCAACACTCAACGTCTCCCTGACGCCAAATGGAGTATCGCCATCATGCCCACACCACTGTCTC